>NZ_KB894765.1 GCF_000374625.1 Allobrachymonas chironomi DSM 19884
GGTTCAGGCCGCGCATCCAGGTCTTGCCGTCTGTGGCCAAGGCTCCGGATGAGCGCTGGGCGACAGATTTGTGCCGCGTCTGGACAGGCAAGGACGGATGGGCCTCTCTGGCTCTGGTGATCGACTGCTACAGTCGGGAACTGCTGGGCTGGCATCTAAGCCGCAGCGGCAAGGCCAGAACGGCAGAAAGTGCGCTGGAACAGGCCTTGATCGCCCGCTATGGCTGTTTGGGCAAGGTCAAGCAGCCGTTCTTGCTGCGCTCGGACAATGGGCTGGTGTTCACCAGCCGCAGTTATACGGCGCTAGTCAAAAGCTATGGGCTGCAGCAGGAGTTCATCACGCCGTACAGCCCGGAACAAAACGGCATGGTCGAGCGTGTGATTCGCACGCTCAAAGACCAATGCGTGCACCGCCACCGGTTCGAGACGCTGCAACACGCCAGCCGTGTGATTGGCGACTGGATCCGCTTTTACAACTACCAGCGTCCACATCAGGCGCTGGGCATGAAGACCCCCGCTGAGGCTTATGCTTTAGCAGCCTGATCTGTGCAGAAAGGGCTGGGTCAATACACTTGATACAGACAACTTTTTTACCCATTAGAGAACCCCAATAAGCCCCATGATATGAGTTTGTAACGATACACTTGGCATTCGCTAAATTGACGAAAATATCATTATCATCATCAACGGTTGTTGTGTGACGCATGTTTCCAAAAGCCCTCAACAATTTTGACTTATTGAATCCGCCATTCAAGTGCAAAGCAAAATTTTCCTCACCAAACTCGGTCCCATTTTTAAAATCCATCATTCCATCAAAAACGGGATGCATACAAGACGCACAAGGAACATAAAAAACCTTCTTGTCATCAATAAGAGGGCTTCCCCTCTCCCTGATCCCCAGCAACGTAAACTGGGAAACAAGTGCCTGGAGATCCTGTCGTACATCCATGCCAATACCCCAAGCAATAACAGATTTGGCACTCTTGATCATCTTGTTCAATCGAGGCTTATTTTGCATAAAGAAAATACCGCCACCAATGATCAGACTATCACCAGTTGTAAAATTCGTTGGTTTGTCGCCAATGATATTTTCATCCCATGATATTTTTTGGGAGTCATTGAACTTGAAATAGTGATATGGTCCTGAAATGACATCTCCTCTATTCTTTCTATCATGATGGTGCATGAAATACGTGGTAGGAGTCGCCTTGTCCGTTGTCGCAGGCAAGGGAGAAGAACTGGCTATAGGCTCTGAACCTTCTGTTGCCAACTTCACGCTCAATTCAAGACAATCACCCACCTGAAATTTTTCAGATCTCAAGTAAATTGGAGAAACATTCAAAGCATCATGAAACAAAGCCTTGAGAGTCAGGTATCTCCCCTTTCCCTCGCCATCAACTTGAACGGTAGAAACCACCTTGTATACATCTTTAGTCATTTTCTACCCCTTTCTCGAAACATATATTTAGCAAAAAAATTATTGATCGATGATTTTGAGTCATCGAAAAATTTACCTGGTGTTTTTTTCAATTTCTCCCGCTTCTTCTTGCTCATGAATGGAGCCACCATGTAGGTATATGGCCTCAAAAACCAAGTGGGCTCGTAGTACTGATAAGTTGATAACTTTTGGCCCGTTTTTTTGACATCCATGACCTGCTCTGCAGCAGCATCTGACGTGAGTGCTGATGAAACATCAGTGGATAGGGTTTGTCCCTTTGCTTTGGCCTGTACATCAGATTTTACTGGTACAGTTTTTTTCTCCAACTGTTGTCGTCTGGCAAGATACAGGGATTTCGCATACCGATCAAGCAAAATTGAATTATCACTCAGAGCATAAGAAACAGGAAAATATTTTCTACCCTGATCAGGCAACTTTATACTGGAATATTCAATGCTTTTCAAAATATTTTTCTTGACGCCAGCCACCGTAACAACCTCATTTTCCACAGTAGCAAAACTATAAAAATGATGCAATAAAAAATAGAAAAATTGATGAACTTTATCAGCATCAACAGACACTTCTCCAGAAGACAGCCTGTTTTTTAGATATTCAGCATCTCGGAAAAATTCGTTGACACCCTCTATGGCATAAAAACATTTACCATAATAAAAAACTGGTTTATCGAATGCCATGGAAATTACACCGCAGCCTGAGTTGAACAAGACAACTGCAGAAGCCACTTCCAACAAGTCATTGATATGGCAGTCATCTGCAATGATGACACCTGGGGACTCATATTGCTCCACTGCTAACGGATGGTTTTTGACGACCAGCACCCAGTCCTTGGGCAACATGCTTTCCAGTTTTCGTATTTCTTCCAAGAAAGCTGTGTATGTTCTCTCTCCATCAATATAATATGTAGTAACGGTGTCTGTAGACAACTGCAAAGGACAAAACAATATTTTTTTCTTTTTATTAATTAGTCCAAGCTTAAGACGAAGATGACTAGGTAACAACCTATCGGCTTGAGCCTCCAGAGCCTTGTTGCCGTAACGCAATTCTTCAATAAAGCTGTCTACCTGCTGCTTTCGCTCATGATAGTTCTCTTCATTCTCATAAGAAATATTATCAAACTTCTGATAAGAATCGCTTTCAATACAAAAACCACCCACATCGAAATAGTAGGATTCTGGCAACGCACCTCTTTCCACCACCACTGTCTTGTAACCACAGGACTGTAGTGCACGATACAATTTGAGTTTCCACTCAGTGCCATAAGAATTCCAGAAATAAACCGCCGACACATGCTTCATATTCTGGATAAGTGCTAGAGTATCCTCAAAGGGGATTCTTCTATTATCATCCAGTATACAAACGTTATCCAATTGCCCCAGGACATAGCCGTTAATCAGGTAAGGATTGTTTCCTATGATGACATTGACAGGCTTGTCCGCATCATAATTCGGGAATATTTTCTTTGATTTATACGCCTCCACAGCTTTCGCCTTGGCATATTCAATATTTTTCTTGGTATCTACACGCTCACGCCATTCCAGCTTAGGGTGGTACAAGTGAAATCCATACAACCCCTTTAGTGTGAGATAGTCACCCGTCAAGCGATATAATGAACGCCAACCTTCATAGTCAATAGTCTTGTTTAAATTCCAAGATTTCGTTACATCGAATTGGCGCGGGTAGATACTCTTCTTATCATCATTAAAAACAGACATACGGAAAGCAATATCTCTGTCCTCACCTCCCCAGCCATAAAATCCTTCATCATAACCCCCCACCAAATTGAAAAGTTTTTTTCGGGCTACAAAGAGTGCCGTAGCGGGAGAGTAGGATTCTACGACAATATTAGCGTCGCCACCGCGGGGATCCTCAAACTGAAATGCAGTCAGAATTTCAGGGACAAATGGATCAATAACACCACGATCAAATACCCGCTTGCTAATCTCTTCCTTCAAATAGATTACTGGTATAGTCAGAAAGTTGAAAGGCGTTCTATCTATCAGATCAACTTCAACAGCTATTTTGCTATAAAAGTCCTTCGTGTAGACAATGTCAGCATCCTCCATCACGATCCATTCGCAGGAGGCAGCAGAAATCCCAGAATTTCTGGCACGACTTAGAGAAAAGATCTCACCTGCTGTATCCAATCTTTTATATAGAAATTTATTCTCCTTGCAAAACTCTTGGATTTCATATGAAACCGACAAGGGACTACCGTCATCAATAATAACAGTTTCTACCTGACTCAGATCCATCTGAGTCCTCAGGATCAGTCTCTCCAAATAAAATGAAAAATCATCAGTTCGCAAAGGAATAATGGAAGATATTTTTTTCATGTCCACAATATATATATTTACCACCCTAATTCAAGTCACTGAATTAGAAGAACTTAGCATCAGAATTTAATTCCACCTGCTGCTCTCTTAGCAGCCTTGTTTGGTTTCATATTTTCACTTTGCCATTCACAAATCGAAGACAATCTTCGCCCCAACAGCAATCTGATAAAGAATTTGTGTCAACTCTTTCCAGAACTGTCGCTTCTTGTCATCCACCCTGGGCAATACCAAAATTTGATCACCAGCATTGATTGTACTGTTAAAGCCACTTTGGCCTTTTTGCTGATAGCTGCCATCGCGCTTCGCCACCACCACACGTGCATTGCTGGCCTTTTGAAGATACCCCCCTGCACGACTGATATACTCATCCACACTCATGCCTTGCTGATAGGCCACCGCATTAGGAAATAGCACCTCACCACTCACCAGCACCAAATCATCCTTCCGTGGAATACGGATCACATCGCCATTTTCCAACAGCATCATGTCGCGCTGCTGCGCGTTGGCAATAATCACCTGCCCTAGTGGTTCCACCTTGCGCGCACGCTCAATCCACTGCAAAGTCAAGTCCGCCTCTTCCTTGCGTAGACGCGCCTCTTCCGTGCTGCTGCTACGCGCTGACAACACCGACATTTCCAAATTACGCAAGCTTGTATTCAGCAATTCCTTCTGGCGCAGCTTTACGCTCTGGCGAAACAGTTGCGCATTCTCCAGCTCGGAATTACCGTCCAACGTAACCTGCCCCAACACATCCCCCATACGGGCACCATACGGTAGCACATACTCCTGAGCGCTCAAGTGCTCACCTTCCACCCGTACAGTGATATTACCAATCTTCTTATCGGCCGTGAATTCGATCTCGTCACCATTCCCAACCATTACGCCGCGAGCCTCGGCCAGTGCATAATATTCCACATGGCGTGTGGTTCCCGTATTTCGCGTTACACGTACATGTGTTGCGACTGCCGTCGGTTTCGCCATCTGGGCAATTTCATCCACTGTAGGCTGTAGCTCACGGTAAAACTCAAAGCGCTTGGCGTTCTCAGCCAAGCCCGTTACCTTGACCGTATTCTGTCGCGCCCCCACAAACACCACATCACCATCATGCAGCTGCACCGACCCCATATTGCCGTGCAGCAAGAAATCGTACAAGCTCACACGCGCCCGTACCGTATTACCTCGCTTGACCTGCACATTGAGGTAGGAACCACGCTCTGGATCAATACCACCAGCCTGATCCAAATACTGAAGGACACTGTCCGAACTCGTACCGTTGTACAAGCCAGGACGATGCACGTAACCACTCACAAATACCCGAACCGGCTGTGCCGCTGCCAGACTAGCATAGCTCTGCACATTATTACGGAAGGTACGGTTCAGCGCCGTGCTCACAGTACGCTGCAAATCTTGGTTGCGCACCCCCACCACCCGTATCGGCCCCACATACGGCAGAAAGATATTGCCACGCGGATCTACCGTCAGTGTGGACTCATATTGAAAGGCACCCCAAAGTCGCACCTGCACCTGGTCTCCCACCGACACAATATGGTTGGGATTGAACTGTGCGGCTCCATCACGCGCAAATGCACCAGTAAACAGGTTGCCACCAAACACATCACTGTCCAAGTTGCTTGAATAATCAAACATGGGAGGCATGCCGGCCTGCACCGTAGGTGCAGGCCCATCTTGCGTTACCATGCCTGCCGGCATTTGGGAGGGCGGCACCACCGCACTAGGTGGCACCGCATTCGGTGTAAAAGGCATCGTTGGGTCAAAGGTATTCTGTGCCCCAGCCAGCGAAGCCACCATCAGACTGGCGGCCACGCCAGCAAAGCGCATACGGCGCAGTAATTCGGAAACTCTCATTTTCTGCATCAATCCTTGTGATCCTGAACAATGGCGCGCAACAGCAGGGCCACACCGGCCAACAACCAGATCACCAATACGTAAACCACCATGTTATAGATACGGCGTGGCTCCACTGCCTCCTGCGGATCTAGGGGCGCCTGCACCACTGACAACTGCTTCAGCATGCGGGTAGCTTCAAAGCGTCCTTTCTCCAGTGCCACCAAAGCCGTCTTGTAAACATCCTGAGCAAACGTAGCCTCCATTTCCAGACGCTGGTACTCTTCCACCGTCTGGTTTAGCGAAGCCCCTCGGCTAGAAGCCAGCTTGTTTTTTTCCTGCTTGATTTGACGATCCAGCGCCTGAATTTGCTGTGTCAGCATCACAACACTTGCATGATCCTGTACCAGGTAGGCCATCAAGGCACGGCGCTGGGCTTCCAGTTCGATGCGTTGACCTTCCAATCGTGCTACTACCGCTGAAATATTTTCAGCACTGGCCTGCGGCGAAATCATGCCGTGCTTGTTCTGATATGCCACCAGCTCCTGGCGCGTAAACAGTGCCTGATCATACAGGCGATTCACCTGCTGCTGCAGAAACTCCACCTGACTACCAGCCAACCTCTGAGCTGCCTGGTTCATGAAGATTTCACCTTCCTTCAACAGAAACTCAGCTATCTTTCGTGCCGTATCTGGGTCGTAGGCTTGAGCACGAATCACCAGCACCCCCGTGTAATCATCAAATTCGATGCTCACGCGCTTCAGGAGATATTGGTGAAAGCTTTCGATGGATGCATTCTTGTCAGAAAGTCGGGAAAAAATATCATGCTTGCTACTGCTGTAATGTCCACGCAAGCGCAGCGTTCCATCCATCTTGATCAGCATGTCTTTAGAGCGCAAGAAATCCCGCAACAGCAACTGATCGGCACGCGTACCACTTGCTGTACCGCTCAACAGACTGCTGAAATCCATGCTTTGACCACCCGCCAAATTGGTCCGCTCAATGATGATGTGCGACTCCGATACATAACGATCAGAAGCCCATAAACTCCAATAAAGGATCGATAGCAGTGAAGCCAATACCGCCAACGTCACCAGTTTGTTGCGGCTGATGAGATGGCCGCAACGTTTGATCTGACGCTGCGCTTTTGCCTTGGACGTTAGCGAAGGATTATCAAAATCTGCACCAGCTTCAGACGAGCTAGCATCCGCAGCAGATTGAGACTCAAACTTCGTTTTAACTGTTGTCCCACCGGTCTGCTGAGCAGACATAGGAGCAACTGAGCTGGTATTGTCTACAGGCTTGCTGGCCATTGCTGCAGAAGAGCCTGAGGCAACCGGTTTCTCGGCAGGACTTGTCGCCTTCGCTGTTTCGACAGATTTGCGAGGCGCTGCAGAGGCAGCGGAGGTGGCTTTCGCAGAAACAGCTGCGGGTTTTGTGAGACCGGGCGATTTACTAGCAGCAGGTGTCGGTGCAGCAGACTTGGCAACTTCAGCACCTTTGCTGTCTGCAGTTGCAGTGGATATAGGCTTGACCGGTTCAACGGGCTTGCTGGTTGCCGAAGCAACTGTTTTCACGGAGCCTCCGCTTATTTCACTCGCCTGCTTGTCGGCTGCTTCGCTTTCCACGAGTTTGACCGGAGTCGCTGATGTCGGAACCTCTGAAGACTTTTGCGCCTCAGAAGACACATTAGGCTTTATCACCTCAGGTTGGGTCTTATCGACCGGATCAACCGGTTTGGGATTAACGGAGTCACTCATTTTTTCAAACTTTGCTTATAAGCTTTTAAAGCGTCATCTATACGGTCAAACCAAACAGCCTTGCCCGCATGCATCCAGACTCCAGCAGTACAAAACTGTCGAAGCGTACCTTCACCATGTGACACCATGATGAGGCTCGAACGATCTGCAATGCGTTTGAAGGCATCTGCAGCCTTCTTGCGAAAGGCAGCATCTCCGGTTGCAGTCACTTCATCGGAAATGTAAACGTCAAAGTCAAATGCCAACGACAAGGCAAACTGCAAGCGGGATTTCATACCCGAAGAATAGGTCTTCACCGGCTCATCAAAGCTACTGCCTATTTCGCAAAACTCCTGGATACGCACAATCTTTTCCGGGATCTCGGTTTCGGGGACACCGTGGATCCGGCAGACGAACTTTGCATTCTGCCGCCCACTCAGCGAGCCTTGCAGGCCACCACCAAAACCCATCGGCCAAGATACGCGACAATCCCGGATTACCCTTCCCTTATTGGGATAGTCCACCCCTCCAATGATGCGCAACAGCGTGGACTTGCCGGCTCCGTTACGTCCGACCAAACCCACACTGACATTTCTGGGAATGGTGAATGACACCCCCTGCAGAATCCATTTACCTGCCCCATGTGTGGTCTGATAGCGTTTGTGGACATCATCTACGATGATCATCGTGTTACCAACCTTTGTGCATAGCGCCTATGGAGTACAAGACCACAAAACAGAAGACCCAATGCCCAGAAGTAAAGATACGGAATACTTAGTTCTGGCACCGCATGGTAATACGGAGCAAATCCCAAACGCACGGCCTCAACACCATGAGCCACCGGGTTGTACATCAGCCACTGCCTGTATGGAGGCGGCACCATGGACAACGGAAAAATCACACCTGAAATCAGATACATGGGCATCATCACAAAGCCCAGCACACGTCCTGCCTCCGGCAACAGCTTGCTCAGGGTAGAGGCAAATAACCCATAGCCCAAGCCCAACATCCACATACCAAACAGCGCTTCTACAACTGCCAATGGATCCTGTGGCAACGGCTGAACGCCAAACAGATAGAGCAGCAGCAACATGGTGGCGATCACGAACACCATCAGGAAAGCTTCAACGAACGAGCGGACCAAAACGGTATCAACCGGCTTAACTTGCCTATAAGTAAATAGTGCCTGGTTTGCGCTTAACGCATTGGATGACTGAGTTGCCACTCTATTAAACATAAAGTACGTTAACATGCCGCACGCCACCCACAGTGCGGTATGAATACCACCTACGTGACGTACTCGCACTACCGAAAACAGCACGGTCACATATGACACATGAAATACCGGTTCTGCCAACAGCCAGAACCAGCTGGCTCGTCCACCGAACAGCCGGCTCAGTACCTCGCGCAGGAACAGAGCCTTCCAAACGTGGAAGGTGGATTGCAATGGAGTCATGTCAAGTTGAGCATCGTGGCATCAAACACGCCATCAGGCCCAAGGGCAAATAGCGAAAACCGTGAACATTTCACGACATCAATGTGAAACGGAGATGAAGATGACCTTCATTTTACACTTTTCAGTAACGATGTCCCAGCATGCCGACGACACAAATAACAAACGCAGAGGGAGTCACCAAGTGTGACTCCCTCTGCGTTACGACGCTTTAACCAGAAAATTTCGTTCTTGCGATCAGTAAGTATCGCCCAGCTGACCCAGGATCGCCGGGTTCTCCAGCGTGGAGGTGTCCTGCGTGATTTCCTCACCCTTGGCCAGGCTGCGCAGCAGGCGGCGCATGATCTTGCCGGAACGGGTCTTGGGCAGGTTGTCGCCAAAGCGGATGTCCTTGGGCTTGGCGATCGGGCCGATCTCGTGGGCCACCCAGTCGCGCAGCTCCTTGGCAATGCGCGGAGCGTCTTCGGGAGACGGACGACCCTGCTTCAGCACCACGAAGGCGCAGATGGCTTCGCCGGAGACTTCGTCCGGACGGCCGACCACGGCGGCCTCGGCCACCAGATCGCTCTTGGCCACCAGGCAGGATTCGATTTCCATGGTACCCATGCGGTGACCGGACACGTTCAGCACGTCGTCGATACGGCCGGTGATGCGGAAGTAGCCACGGTCTTCGCTGCGCACGGCACCGTCGCCGGCCAGGTAGTAGCCACCCAGCTCTTCGGGGAAATAGCTCTTCTTGAAACGCTCCGGGTCACCGTACACGGTACGGATCATGCTGGGCCACGGACGCTTGATCACCAGGATACCGCCCGAACCATTGGGCATGTCCTGACCGGCTTCGTCCACGATGGCCACTTGCACACCCGGAATCGGCAGCGTGCAGGAGCCCGGCACCAGCGGCGTGGCGCCCGGCAGCGGGGTCAGCACGTGCGAACCGGTTTCGGTCTGCCAGAAGGTGTCCACGATCGGGCAGCGCTCGCCACCGATGTTCTTGTAGTACCACATCCAGGCTTCGGGGTTGATCGGCTCGCCCACGCTGCCCAGGATACGCAGGCTGGACAGGTCGTACTGGCTGGGGTGCACCTTGGGATCGTTGTCGGACGCCTTGATCAGCGAACGGATGGCCGTGGGTGCAGTGTAGAAGATGGTGACCTTGTGGTCCTGGATCATCTTCCAGAAACGGCCGGCATTGGGGAAGGTAGGCACACCCTCGAACACCACCTGGGTGGCGCCGGCAGCCAGCGGGCCGTAGGCGATGTAGGTGTGGCCGGTAATCCAGCCGATGTCGGCCGTACACCAGAACACGTCATCCGGGCGGATGTCAAAGGTCCAGTGCATGGTCAGGTTGGCACCCAGGATGTAGCCACCGGTGCTGTGCTGCACGCCCTTGGGCGTACCGGTGGAACCGGAGGTGTACAGCACGAACAGCGGGTGCTCGGCCTCGACCGGCACCGGCTCGCACTCGGTGCTCTGGCCTTCCAGCACCTGCGAGAAGGTCTTGTCGCGGCCTTCGACCATGTTGCACTTGGTGGGCGTACGCTCGAACACCAGCACGCTCTTGACGCACTCGGTACCCTTTTCCTTCAGCGCCTCGTCGACAATGGCCTTCAGGGGCAGTTCCTTGCCGCCGCGCATCTGGTAGTTGGCAGTGATCACGCAGACTGCGCCTGCGTCAACGATACGCTCCTGCACGGCCTTGGAAGAGAAGCCGCCGAACACCACGCTGTGGGTTGCGCCAATGCGGGCGCAAGCCTGCATGGCCACCACGCCTTCAATTGTCATCGGCATGTAAATGATGACGCGATCACCCTTTTGCACGCCTTCGGCCTTGAGCGCGTTGGCAAACTGGCTGACACGGGCCAGCAGTTCCTTGTAGGTGATCTTGGTGACTTCACCGCCGTCAGCCTCGAAGATGATGGCGGTCTTGTTTTCGGTGGGAGTGCCGATGTGCTTGTCCAGGCAGTTGGCGGAAGCATTCAGCTCGCCGTCTTCAAACCACTTGAAGAAGGGAGCATTGGACTCGTTCAGGACCTTGGTAAAGGGCTTGTTCCAGACCACATATTCCTTGGCCAGGCGGGCCCAGAAACCCTCGTAGTCTTTTTCGGCCTCGTCGCACAGGGCCTGGTAGGCATCCATGCCCTTGATGCGGGCACCGGCCATGCTGGCCTCGGACGGGGGGAATACGCGGTTTTCAACCAGAACCGATTCGATCGCACCAGATTGTGCTGTCATGCTTGTCTCCTTTGCCTTGGGTTTGCTTTTGGCGGCGCTTTTTTCTGCAGGCCCGCTCAGGAAAAGAATGGTAACACCTGTGAAGTGTCGAGCCCATGACATTTTTCAAGTCGGCGGGCGGGAAAAACCCTAGGGCAAAAAGGACATGTCAGGATCCCGGACAGGCCGACAGACTGACATGGCCTGTGCTGGTCAGGGGCAAGCTGCGCTGGCTACAATTCCTGATCTACCCCGCTGCCACGCGCAGCCGCCTATCTATATCTACAAGGAAAACGACATGACACGCATGGTTCAATGCATCAAGCTGGGCAAGGAAGCCGAAGGCCTGGATCGCGTCCCCTATCCCGGCGAGCTGGGTCAGCGCATTTTCAACAACGTCAGCAAGCAGGCCTGGGCCGAGTGGCTCAGCCACCAGACCATGCTGGTAAATGAAAACCGCCTGAACCTGGCCGATGCGCGCGCCCGCCAGTATCTGGCCCGCCAGATGGAAAACCACTTCTTTGGTTCCGGCGCCGACCAGGCCGCCGGCTATGTGCCGCCGCAAGCCTGATTTCCGCTTTCCGTGCCGCATGCGCTGACGATTCTTGCGCCGGGGCCTGCTGCCCTGCCGCCGTCTGCGCCTGCACCTGCGGATCCGTCGGGCAGTCGCCATCTGGTCTGGATCTGTCCGCATGCCCCCGAGACAGACTGGCTGCAGCAGGCCGGCCAGTCACTGGCGCAAACACCGGAAGAGCGGACGCAGATAGAACAGGCGCTCCGGCAACAGGCCTGGGGCTTGCTGCCAGGCTGGCACCGGCTACCGCTACTGCCAGGCCGGCTGGTGCTGCATCTGGCCATCGGCGATCCCTGGCAGCTGGTGCGCGAAGCCAGCGGCCACTTTGACCACATTTCCCTGTCCACCGACCTGCTGCGGCAAGCCGACGCCAGCCAGCGCGAAGGTCTGGCCGCCGGGCTGAGTGCGCTGGCACGGCATGGCAGCCTGCTGCAGCCCAATCCGCCCTGCTCCGCGTTGCCTGATGACTGGCTGCCGCAACTGCGCTCCCGCGGCTGGGTGCCAGCAGATACAGCAGGCCTGGCTCCCGGCAGCATGCGTTTTGCGCCGCGCTGGCGCGATGCCACGCCGCCGGCGGCTGTAGCGCGTGAAGCCACGGTCATCGGTGCCGGTCTGGCCGGCAGCGCCGTAGCCTACAGCCTGGCCGAGCGTGGCTGGCAGGTCACGGTACTGGATCGCGCCGCCACCCCGGCAGCCGGAGCCTCCGGCCTGCCGGTGGGTCTGGTGGTACCGCACAGCTCGGCCGATGACACCCTGATCTCGCGCGTGATCCGTGCCGGTATCCGCAGCACACTGCAACGCGCGGCAGCCTTGCTGCAGCCTGGCCAGGACTGGGCCGCCACCGGCGTGCTGGAGCACTGCGTGGATGGCAAGAGCAAGCTGCCACGCTCCTGGCAGGCCAACGCCGCCCATCCCCCGGACTGGATCAGCGCCAGCCGCCCCTGGGCCAGTACGGCTACCCCACTACAGCTGCAGCAGGCCTGCCTGCCAGCCGATGCCGTGGCGGTCTGGCACGAGTGCGCGGCCTGGATCAAACCCTGGCGACTGGTGCAGGCGCAGCTGGAACACCCGACCATCCACTTTGTCGGCAACACGGCAGTACACAGCCTGCAACGCCCTGCTGCCGATGCCCCATGGCAATTGCTGGACGACACCGGTCAGATGATCCGGCAGACCGACCTGCTGGTACTGACCGCCGGATTCGAATCACGCCAGCTATTGCAGTCGCTGCAACAGCCTCTGCCACTGAACCCCTTGCGCGGCCAGATCGCCTGGGGTTGGCAGCAGACCTCGCACCTTGGCCTCCCTGCCGTGCCCGTCAATGGCAAAGGCAGTCTGGCCTGCCATGTGCCCTGGCAGCAGTCAGCGCAGGCCGGATCCATCTGGATCACCGGATCTACCTTCTCCCGATCTGACAATACACCTGATGTGCGCGAACAGGAATTTCCCGAGATTTGGCAGAAACTGCAAATGCTGCATCCGGCTGCGGCCGATCAGCTGCAGGCCGATTTCGCTCAGGGCCGGGTACAAGGCTGGGCCGGCGTGCGCGCCACCCTGCCGGATCGCCTGCCTGCGGTAGGTGCGCTGGCGCGCAGCCGTCACGGCCAGCCAGCAGATCTTCTGCAGGGGCTGCAGCTCAGCTGTGGCATGGGCGCGCGCGGACTGAGCCTGTCGGTACTGGCGGGCGAGCTGCTGGCGGCGCAGTTGCACGATGAACCCTGGCCACTGGAAAAACGGCTGGCGCGCCTGCTGGCGGCCAGCCGCTGGCTGGACAAACCGGTCTGACCCGACTTACTGCCGGCCCGTGGAGCCGTAGCCGCCCTCGCCGCGTTCGCTGCTGCCGGAAAACTCCTCTACCAGCGTGAACTGCGGCTGCACCACCGGCACGATCACCATCTGCGCCACGCGCTCCATGGGCTCGATCACGAACGGGCTGTCGGTGCGGTTCCAGAGGCTGACCATCAGCTGGCCCTGGTAGTCACTGTCGATCAGGCCGACCAGATTGCCGAGCACGATGCCGTGCTTGTGGCCCAGGCCAGAGCGCGGCAGCAGCATGGCGGCGTAGCCGGGATCGGCCAGGTGAATCGCCATGCCGGTAGGCACCAGCTGCCAGGCGTTGGGGGCCAGTTCCAGCGGCGCATCGATGCAGGCGCGCAGGTCCAGCCCGGCGCTGCCGGGCGTGGCGTAGGCCGGCATCTGCTGGCGCAGGCGGGCATCGAGGATCTTGAGTTCGACTTGGGGTTGCATGGTCGTCAGGGAATGGACAAAAAGGAAAGCGCCGGCGCACACGCGCCTGCAGCGGCCTGCCTCAGGACTGCTGGTCCTGCAGCAGCCAGTTGCGCAGCGGCGGGATGAACATGGCTGCCACGAATCCGGCCACCGGCAGCGGTTTCAGGTCTTCCGGCAGCACGATCAGCAGGACGACCAGCACCATCATGATGGAGGGCATGCGTGATTTGGTGCGTCGCACAGCCGGCGTTGCCGGTGCCGACACACTTCCTGGTGGAGGCGGTGGCGGCGATGCCGGCGGAGCTGGCGGGAGAGCCGGCAGGCCAGCGGATACCCCCGGCTGGCCACGCTGCATCGCCCACTGCCGCAGGCGCCAGCGCGTGGACGAAGGCCCCATCTGCCCGGCCTGCTGCTGCACATCCTGCAGCAACGCCCGGTTGCTGTCCTGCACCAGCTGCTGCGCATAGCGCTCGAAGTCGCCGTGCGCCGGCGGCTCCCAGGGCTGACCGGCAGCGGGAGTCTGCCCGACGGACAGTTGTTGCAACAGGGACTGGATCGGGTGGGATGCCATGACAAGGGCCAAGGGGGCCGGCTGGACAAACAGCGGGCAATTGAGAGTAAAATAGGGGTTTGCAGCAGGTAAACTGCCGCCCTTCCAGCGCCCATCATACTGCACGGGCGCTCTTTGTATCAGCCGCCCCACGCGCGCGGCACAACCCAGTTACTCATCATGAAAATCGCACAAGAAATCCGCGCCGGCAACGTGATCATGCACGGCAAAGACCCCATGGTTGTCCTGAAGACCGAATACGCCCGTGGCGGCCGTGGTGCGGCTACCGTGCGCATGAAGCTGAAGAGCCTGCTGAACAACTTCGGTACCGAAGTCGTGTTCAAGGCCGACGACAAGATGGACCACATCATCCTGGACAAGAAGGAGTGCACCTACAGCTACTTCGCCGATCCGATGTACGTGTGGATGGATTCCGAGTACAACCAGTACGAAGTCGAAGCCGAGAACATGGGCGACGCCCTGAACTACCTGGAAGAAGGCATGGAAGCCGAAGTCGTGTTCTACGACGGCAAGGCGATCTCCGTGGAGCTGCCGACCAGCGTCGAGCGTGAAATCACCTGGACCGAGCCGGGCGTCAAGGGCGACACTTCCGGCAAGGTGCTGAAGCCGGCCAAGATCGCGACCGACTTTGAAGTGTCCGTGCCGCTGTTCGTGAACCAGGGCGACCGCATCGAAATCGACACCCGCACTGGCGAGTACCGCAAGCGCGTATAAGATGACAGGTGACAGCCGTCACCTAGACATCGTGAACAAAAGGCTTCTCCGGAAGCCTTTTGTCGTTTTGGGCGCCCTGCGCGCCAGCCAAACCCTGAAAGCCGCTTTCGCATGGAACAAACTGTCAACCTGAGCCAGGAACGCCTGGCACGTGCCTGGAACGACCTGCAGACCCTGACCGACCAGGGCACGCTGCTGCATCCGGATTCGAATCGTCTGGCCTTTGCCGATCCGGAATTCCTGCTGCGCCATGAGACCCGCAGCATCCGACTGCAGATCGAGATGCTGAAAACCGAACTGGAACTGGACAAGCGCGAGATTGACCACACCATCGTGGTCTACGGCAGCGCCCGCCTGCCCTCGCCCGAAATGGCGACCCAGGCGCGCCAGGAAGCTGAACGCAGCGGCGACCCGGCGCTGCTGCAGCGCGCCGAGCACATGGCGCGCGGCGCCGAACACTACCAGGCGGCACGCGCCTTTGGCCGGCTGGTGGCCGAATACAGCATCGGCAAGCCGCGCGATACGCATCTGTATATCTGTACTGGCGGCGGTCCCGGCATCATGGAAGCCGCCAACCGCGGCGCCAGCGAAGCCGGCGAACCGACGATCGGCCTGAACATCACGCTGCCGCACGAGCAGTTTTCCAACCCCTACGTGACGCCGGCGCTGAACTTCAAGTTCCACTACTTTGCGCTGCGCAAGATGCATTTCATGATGCGCGCCCTCGGTCTGGTGGTGTTTCCGGGCGGCTTTGGCACGCTGGACGAACTGTTCGAGGTGATGACGCTGGTGCAGACACGCAAGACCAAATCGGTGCCCATCGTGTTGTACGGCAGCCATTACTGGAAGCGTGTGCTGAATCTGGAGGTGCTGGCCGAGGAAGGCATGATCTCTCCGGAAGACCTGAACCTGATCACCCATGTGGACACGCCGGAAGATGCCTGGCGCTGCATCCGCGAGTTCTACCAGCTCAACTGCAACGATGCATCCACACGCTCCGCCATGCATGATGCCGGTTGCGGGGCGCTAGACGACAACGCCATGGCCTGAGCCCCAGCAGCCTGAACCGGCCCTGTGCCGTCAGGGCTGTTGCGATTCGTCTTCCGGCTCATCGGGACCAAGCAAGGCGCTGGTTTGATCCTGTGGCAGGGCTTCGGCCTGGCGCAGCACGCGCTGCATGGCGCGGTTGCGCACTTCGGCCTGATCCAGCGTACGCAGCACGGTCTGCGTCTGGCTCTTGATGCGCGTGAGCACATCGCCAAACTTGCCGAATTCGGTCTTGACGGCGCCCAGCACCTGCCAGACTTCGCTGCTGCGCTGCTCCAACGCCAGCGTGCGAAAGCCCATCTGCAGCGAGTTGAGCATGGCCAGCAGCGTGGTCGGGCCGGCCAGCGTGATGCGGTATTCGCGCTGCAGGCTTTCCACCAGGCCCGGACGGCGCAGCACCTCGGCATACAGGCCTTCGGAAGGCAGGAACAGGATGGCGAAATCGGTGGTGTACGGCGGTCGCACATAGCGTTCGGTAATCGCACGCGCTTCCTGCCGGATGCGGGTTTCCAGCTGGCGTGCGGCTTCGTCTGCCGCTACGGCATCGGCACGCTGCTGCGCTTCCAGCAGGCGTTCGTAATCTTCATTCGGAAATTTGGCGTCAATCGGCAGCCAGACCGACTGGCTGGCATCGCCCCGCCCCGGCAGGCGGATGGCAAAGTCCACGGCATGACGATCATCAGGGTGAATCTGCACCTGGCTGGCGTACTGTTCCGGTGCAAACACCTGTTCCAGCAAGGCACCCAGCTGCGCCTCGCCGAACATGCCGCGCGTCTTCACATTGGTCAGCAGGTGCTTGAGATCGCCCACACCCTGCGCCAGCGCCTGCATCTCGCCCAGGCCGCGCTGCACCATTTCCAGCCGCTCGGCCACCTGGCGAAAGCTCTGGTCCAGCCGTGTGTGCAGGGTGGACTGCAGCTTTTCATCCACGGTCTGGCGCATTTCCTCCAGCTTGCGCGCGTTGCCTTCCTGCAGCTGCTGCAACTGCGCCTCCAGCGTCTGACGCACACCCTGCAGCTGATCGGCACTGGTCTGGTGCACGCGATCCAGCTGCTGGCCCAGGGTCTCCAGCAGGCGCAGTTGCAACTGGCCCAGCTGTTGCGCCATGGCATCAAGCTGCTGGTGCTGGTTGCGCGCCGTTTCGGCGCCCTGCTGCAAGAGACTGTTCTGGAAGCGTGCCAGGGCATCGCCCTGCTCCTGGCGATTGTTGCGACTGGTTTCGGCCAGCTCCTGGCGCAGTTCGCGTTCCAGCCGCTCGTTGCCATGCAGCACCAGGTCGCGCAGGTCATCGAACAGGGATTCGCGCATCTCGTGCAGCGGTTGACGGTTCTGCTGCCGCCACAGCAGCACCAGCAGCAGGATCAGGTTGAGCAGCAGCAGGAGCAGGCCAGCCAGCAGAAAGGGATCGGTATCGGGCATGAATGTGGCGTCAGGACAAACAGATGGGACACAGGCACAGGCCCGCGCAGGGTGAAAATTGGCGACTAGATACAACATGTTGCAAAGCCGCCGCACTTTTTTTGCTGCATTGCACAAAAACCACTTGATCTGCCCCGCAGCATCTCTATAATACGAGTCATGTTGCAGCGCAACATAAAGAACCGATGGATGCTGTGGCGTCGGTTCGGGGCCTACAAGGATTCCAGACAATCAACCGCAGTTCTTCACCTGATAGTGCATTTTTGGAGATACTACTATGCTGACCGCTGAACAAATCGCCGCTGCTCACAAAGCTAACCTGGAAACCCTGTTTGGTCTGACCAACAAGGCTTTCGAAAGCGTTGAGAAGCTGATCGACCTGAACGTGAGCGCTGCCAAGGCCGCCCTGACCGACGCCGCTGAAACCACCCAGGCTGCCATGGCCGTCAAGGACGCCCAGGAGCTGCTGGCCCTGCAGGCTTCCCTGTTCCAGCCCCTGGCCGAGAAGACCGCTGCCTACAGCCGTCACCTGTACGACATCACTTCCGGTACTGCTGCCGAGTTCACCAAGGTGTTCGAAGCACAAACCACCGAAGCCCAGAGCAAGGTGAACGCCGTTGTGGAAAACATGAGCAAGAACGCTCCGGCTGGTTCCGAAGCTGGCGTGGCCATGATGAAGAATGCCGTGTCTGCTGCCAACACCGCTTTCGAATCCGTGCAAAAGGCCGTGAAGCAAGCTTCCGACGTCGCTGAAGCCAACTTCAACGCCATGGCCAACACCGCCGTGAACGCTACCAAGACGGCCGCTGCTGCTGCCAAGAAGCCGGTTACCAAGTAATTCGGCTCCGTCTTACTGAAAAAACGTTAACGCTGTGGACATTCCGCCGGACTGATCCGCAGCACGACACCAGTTGTCTCCTTGTGTCTCGTTCCCCGGTGCAATGCCGGGAGCAGATGCAATTGGCCCCGCCTTGTGCGGGGCTTTTTTTTGGTGCGTCCAGTATGTGCGCACCACAAAAAACCCCGCTATGACGCGGGGTGAATGGTGATTTATTGCCTACGGGGGCAGGTACTTGCCAGATCTGTGATCATTCCCACTCAATCGTAGCCGGCGGCTTGGAGCTCACATCATAAGTCACGCGGTTAATCCCACGCACTTCATTGATGATGCGCCCGCTGACACGCTTGAGCAGGCTGTACGGCAGTTCCGCCCAGTCCGCCGTCATGAAGTCGCTGGTCTGCACCGCACGCAGCGCCACCACATAATCGTAGGTGCGACCATCGCCCATCACGCCCACGCTCTTGACCGGCAGGAACACGGTGAAAGCCTGGCTGGTGAGGTCATACCAGCTCTTGCCGCTATTGGGTTCCACGGTGGAGCGCAGCTCCTCGATGAAGATGGCATCGGCGCGGCGCAGCAGGTCGGCGTATTCGCGCTTGACTTCGCCCAGGATGCGCACACCCAGACCCGGGCCAGGGAACGGGTGACGGTACACCATGTCGTGCGGCAAGCCCAGCGCCACGCCCAGTTCGCGCACTTCGTCCTTGAACAGGTCGCGCAGCGGCTCCAGCAGCTTCAGGCCCAGCTGTTCAGGCAGGCCACCCACGTTGTGATGGCTCTTGATCACCACCGCCTTCTTGCTCTTGGCACCGCCGGATTCGATCACGTCGGGGTAGATGGTGCCCTGGGCCAGGAAAGTGGCACCCTTGTGGCCGCCGCCGCTGGCTTTCAGCTTCTCGGCCTCGGCCTTGAACACGTCCACGAACAGGCGGCCAATGATCTTGCGCTTCTGCTCCGGGTCGGTCACGCCGGCCAGCTCGCCCAGGAACAAGTCGCTGGCGTCCACGCGCACCACCTTGGCGTGCAGCTTGCCCTCGAACATGTCCATCACCATGTCGCCCTCGTTCAGGCGCAACAGGCCATGGTCGACAAACACGCAGGTCAGCTGGTCACCGATGGCGCGGTGGATCAGCGCCGCCGCCACGGAGGAATCGACACCGCCGGACAGGCCCAGGATCACCTCCTCGTCACCCACTTGTTCGCGGATCGCCTGCACGGCTTCCTCGATGTGGTCACGCATCACCCAGTCGGCGCTGGCCTGGCAGATGTCCAGCACGAAGCGGTCCAGCATCGCCCTACCCTGCACCGTGTGCGTCACCTCGGGGTGGAACTGCACGGCGTAGTAGCCACGCTCCTCGTCGGCCATGCCGGCAATCGGGCAGCTCGGGGTGGAGGCCATCAGCTTGAAGCCGGCCGGCAGTTCGGCCACCTTGTCGCCGTGGCTCATCCAGACTTTCAGCATGCCGTGGCCTTCAGGGGTGGTGAAGTCGGCAATGTCCTTCAGCAGGCGCGTGTGGCCATGGGCGCGCACTTCGGCGTAGCCGAATTCGCGCTGGTGACCGCTTTCCACCTTGCCGCCCAGCTGCAGCGCCATGGTCTGCATGCCGTAGCAAATGCCCAGCACCGGCACCCCCAGCTCGAACACGGCATCAGGTGCCTTGTCCGTCGTTTCCTCGTAGGCGCTGGCATGGCTGCCCGACAGGATCACGCCCTTCAGCTTGCCATCAGCGGCGAAAGCGCGCACCCAGTCGCTGCTCACGTCACAGGGATGCACTTCGCAGTACACATGCGCCTCGCGCACGCGTCGCGCGATCAGCTGGGTGACCTGGGAGCCGAAATCGAGAATGAGGATCTTGTCGTGTTGCATGAAAGTGTCCGGTAAATCAAAAAGGGCTGAGCCACCATGTACGGTGTGTCCCAGCCCGTGTCTGCCTCAAGAAGAATCAGTCCGCGCGGTAGTTCGGCGCTTCCTTGGTGATCTGCACATCGTGCACGTGCGATTCGCGGATGCCGGCTGCGGTGATTTCCACGAACTCGGCCTTTTCGCGCATCTCGTCGATGGTGGCACAGCCGCAGTAGCCCATGCTGGCACGCAGGCCGCCGGCCATCTGGTAGATGATGCTCAGCACAGAACCCTTGTAGGGCACGCGGCCTTCGATGCCCTCGGGCACCAGCTTGTCGGTGTTGGGGTTGCCGCTGCTGCTTTCCTGGAAGTAGCGATCCGCGCTGCCCTGCTGCATGGCACCAATGGAGCCCATGCCGCGGTAGCTCTTGTAGCTGCGACCCTGGAACAGGATGACCTCACCCGGGGCTTCTTCGGTACCGGCAAACATGCCGCCCATCATCACGGTGTTGGCACCAGCGGCAATCGCCTTGGCGATATCACCGCTGAAGCGGATGCCGCCGTCTGCGATCAGCGGCACGCCCGTGCCCCTGAGCGCGGTAGCCACACTGTCCACCGCCATGATCTGCGGCACGCCCACGCCGGCAACGATGCGGGTGGTACAGATGGAGCCCGGGCCGATACCGACCTTGACCGCATCCGCGCCCGCCTCGACCAGCGCCCTGGCTGCAGCACCGGTGGCAATATTGCCGCCAATGACCTGGATGTGCGGGTAGTTGTCCTTGACCCAGCGCACGCGCTCCAGCACGCCCTGGCTGTGACCGTGGGCGGTATCCACCACCACGGCATCCACGCCGGCCTGCGACAGCGCCTCGACACGCTCTTCGGTGCCCGGGCCCACGCCCAGGGCGGCACCCACCAGCAGACGACCGTTGTCGTCGCGCGCGGCATTGGGGAAAGAGGTCTGCTTGTTGATGTCCTTCACCAGGATCAGGCCCTTGAGCTCGAAGGCATCATTGACCAGCAGCAGGCGCTCCAGCTTGTGCTCGTGCAGCAAGGCCTTGGCATCGGCCAGGGAAATGCCCTCGTGGGCGGTGACCAGGCGCTCGCGCTGGGTCATGATGTCCTTGACCTGCACATCCAGGCGGGTCTCGAAGCGGATGTCGCGGTTGGTGACGATACCGACCACCTTGCCGCCGTCCAGCACCGGGAAGCCGGACACGCCCAGCTCTTCGGACAGCTGCTTCACTTCCAGCACGGTGGTGGTGGGGGTGATGACCACCGGATCGCGCAGGATGCCGCTTTCGTGGCGCTTGACCTTGGAAACATGCGCCGCCTGCTCCTGGGCTGTCATGTTCTTGTGGATGATGCCGATACCGCCCTCTTGCGCCATGGCGATGGCCAGGCGGGCTTCGGTGACCGTATCCATGGCGGCCGACACGAGCGGGAGGTTGAGCTGGATGTTGCGGGTGAACTGGGTGCGCAGCGAGGTGTCCTTGGGCAGGACTTCGGAGTAGGCGGGCACCAGGAGAATGTCGTCGAACGTAAGGGCTTTGCCGAGCAGGCGCATGGGGGTTTCCTCCAAAAGCAGGATTCTAACGGTTTCGCCGCAAGCCGTCAGCCGGCAGGCATGCAAATACCCACATCGCGTTGCAGCGCACAAACACCAGTGCGCAAGAACAGATTCACGGCTTGGCCAGCGTGTGCCAGTAGACGGCACAACCAGCCGGCATATTGGCACCCTGGCAGTGCTCCTTGCGCAGCACCGGCGGCTGGTTGAAGACATAGCCCTGGTTGACCATGCAGGCAAACTGTTCGCCAATCGCCTGCTGGCCGATGGCAAAGCGGTCGACATAGCCACAGGTTTGCAGCGCCTGCTCGACCTGGGCACGGCTGGCACCGGGCTTGCTCCAGGTGTCGGCAGCCTGGGGTGGATGCCCCTGGCCGGCGGTACCGGCACAGCCGGCCAACAGGACGGCCGTCAGGGCCAGGGTAGCGGCTGGGGCGATGGGAAATCGGGCCATGGTGTGCTCCTGTGGAGTGGGACGAATCTGTCAGTAACCGGGCTTGGCACCGGCACGGCGGCGTGCAAACAGGCCGGCAGCGCCAGCACCCTGCTTCGCAAAGCGCTCGCGCCGCGCCACCTTGGGATCGACCTGCAGCGGACGGCTGAGCTCGATGCGATCCTGCGCACGCAGCACTTGCCCCGGCGTGGCCTTGCGGCCCCAGATGCTGGCGACCAGGCTGTCGTCCTGTGCCTGCAGCCAGGCCTGCACTGCCGGCTGTTGCGCCAGGGCGCTGTCCTGCACTGCCTGCAGCAGGGTGGTGCCTGCGGCCACTTGCAGCGCTTCCGAGTGCACACTGCGTGGCGCTGGCGACCAGGCCAGCTCGACCGGGATCAGGGTGGAATCAGCCATAGACCTTGCGGGCCCGCTGGATGAAGGCATCGACAAAGCTGCCGGCGATCTTGTCGAACACCGGGCCGACCAGGGCTGCCAGGGCGCGGCTGGAGAAGCCGTATTCCATGTCGAAGTGGACACGGCAGGCGCGCTGGCTGCCATCGCCAACCTTGTCGAAGCGCCAGGTGCCCTTGAGCTGCGAGAACGGTCCGCGCACCAGATCGAGCGTGATCTGTTCGTCCGGGATGTGGTGGTTGCGCGTGACAAAACTCTGCTTGAAACCGGCCAGCGCGATGCCGACTTCGGCCACCATGCCATCAGGGGTGCGCTCAAGGACGCGGCCAAAATCGCACCAGGGCATGAATTCCGGGTATTTTTCGACGTCGGACACCAGGGCGAACATTTCGGCCGGGCTGTACCAGATGAGGACGGATTTGTGTACGTTTTTCATGGATTGCAGTTTTCGACCATTGTAAGCATGGCGGAACTTGGCTCAAGGTCGTATGATCTGATACTTTTGACTGGCGCGCATGCGCCCTGCCCGTTTCCCCATCATTGCACATGGCCACCAAGACCAAGAAAGCCCTCCCTGCCCGTATCGCCGAGAACAAGAAAGCCGCGTACAACTACTTCTTTGAAGACAAGTACGAGGCGGGCATGGTGCTGCAAGGCTGGGAAGTGAAGGCGCTGCGCGAAGGCAAGGTGCAGCTGACCGATGGCTATGTGCTGGTGCGTGACGGCGAGCTGTTCCTGCTGGGTTGCCAGATCAACCCGCTCAAGACCGCGTCCACGCACGTCAGCGCCGATGCCGCCCGCATCAAGAAGCTGCTGCTGCACAAGGACGAGATCCGCCGCCTGATCGGCAAGGTGGAGCAGAAAGGCTATACGCTGGTACCACTCAACCTGCACTGGAAGAATGGCCGCGTGAAGTGCGAGATTGCACTGGCCAAGGGCAAGGCCGAGCACGACAAGCGCGACACCATCAAGGAACGCGAAGGCAAGCGCGAGGTGGAACGCGCCATGAAAACCCGCCATCGCTGACCATCACGCGCCAGCTGCCAACCAGCTACAACAACAAGGCCAGGATGTTTGTCATCCTGGCCTGGCATTTTGGCGCAAACTGCCATCGGCCCATCTTCCCGGATGGACCCCGGATACGCCTTACTCCGTGATCTGCGGCAACGCCTCCAGCGCACGCGCCAGTTCGGTTTCGTCGCAGACATCATCCTTCAGCTCACCCGCCAGATAGCGCGTGTAGGCGGCCATGTCAAAGTGGCCGTGGCCGCTCAGGCAGAACAGGATGGTTTCGGACTTGCCTTCGCGCTTGCAGCGCAGTGCTTCCTCGATGGCACCCTTGATCGCGTGGGTAGATTCCGGTGCCGGCACGATGCCTTCATGGCGCGCAAACAGCACGCCGGCAGCAAAACAGTCACCCTGGCCATAGGCCACGGCTTCCATCAGACCCAGCTCCTTCACGTGGCTGACCAGCGGTGCCATGCCGTGGTAGCGCAGCCCGCCGGCGTGGAAACCCGGCGGCGTGAAGCTGCTGCCCAGCGTGTGCATCTTGGTGATGGGCGTCATCTGCGCCGTGTCGCCATAGTCGTAGGCATACTTGCCGCGCGTCAGCGACGGGCAGGCGCTCGGCTCCACACCGACGATGCGCGGCATCGGGCGCTCGCCGCGCAGGCCGCTGCCCAGGAACGGAAAGGCGATACCGGCAAAGTTGCTGCCGCCGCCCGTGCAGCTCAGCACCACATCCGGCCAGGCATCGGCCATTTCCATCTGCTGCATCGCTTCCAGACCGATCACGCTCTGGTGCAGCAGCACGTGGTTGAGCACCGATCCCAGCGTGTACTTGGTGTCCTCATGCTGCGCAGCGATTTCCACCGCCTCGCTGATCGCAATGCCCAGGCTGCCCGGATGATCCGGGCGCTCGGCCAGCACCTGGCGCCCGTACGCGGTCTGCATGCTTGGCGAGGCGATACAGCGCGCGCCATAGGTTTCCATCACGGCACGGCGATACGGCTTCTGGTCGTAGCTGACACGTACCTGGTACACCTCGACGTCCAGATCGAACAGCGATCCGGCATAGGCCAGCGACGTGCCCCATTGCCCGGCACCGGTTTCAGTCGTGACGCGTCGCACACCGGCCTGCTTGTTGTAGAAAGCCTGCGGAATCGCCGAGTTGGGCTTGTGGCTGCCGGCCGGGCTGACGCCCTCGTACTTGTAGAAGATTTTGGCCGGCGTACCCAGCGCCTTTTCCAGCGCGCGGGCGCGGAACAGCGGTGCCGGGCGCCACTGGCGCAGCACGTCACGTACCGGCTCGGGGATTTCCACCTCGCGCTCGGTCGTCATTTCCTGTTCGATCAGCGCCATCGGGAACAGCGGTTCCAGATCTGCAGCCTGCACCGGCTGTTTCGTGCCGGGATGCAGCACCGGCGGCAGCGGCTGCGGCAGGTCGGCCTGGATGTTGTACCAGTGGCGCGGCATCTGCTCTTCGTCGAGCAGGTATTTGAGTTGCTTGCTCATGGAGCTACCCCACTCTTATTTCAGGAACGCCAGCGGGTGCATGGAGACCGGCCAGGGGCTCTCGTAGAACGCATCCACCATCTCGTCGGTCACGTCCTCGATGCGCGGCGGGTTCCACTGCGGGTTGTTGTCCTTGTCGATCACCAGCGCGCGCACGCCTTCGATGATTTCGCTGGAAACCATCTTGCGGCCCATGTGCTGCGGGAAGAAGCAGTGGCGCACCAGGTCACGTTCCATGCGCAGGTCTTCGGCCACCGTCATGTGGCGGCCACGACGGATCTGCTCGAACACCACGTGCAGCAGCAGCGGCGAGCGTTTGCGCAGCGCGGCGGCGCACTTCTGTGCCCACTCGCTACCGGTATCGGCTTCCAGCTTCTGCACGATCGCCTTGAAGCTGTCGGCACCAAAATACTTCTCGGCTTCGGCACGCGCGGCGGCAAAGGCTTCGGTTTCGGCCGGGGTGGCATCCATCTGCTGCTGGAGCCAGCTGCGCACGGCATCGCCGCTGGCAAACGCCTGCTCGCCCAGCGCCTGCCAGACATCGGCCTGGCGGCTGCTGTTCAGGAAATGGTCGCCCAGATCAATGGCGATACCGTCTGCGCCCAGGATATGGTCGCCGGCCAGCGCCAGCCATTCGCCGGTATGGCCCGGGCAACGGCTCAGGAAATAGCCACCGCCCACATCGGGGAACAGGCCGATCAGGGTTTCCGGCATGGCCATGCGGGTGCGCTCGGTCAGGATGCGGTCGGTCGCACCCTGGCTGATGCCCATGCCGCCCCCCATGACGATACCGTCCATGAAGGCGATGTAGGGCTTGCCCAGGAAGTGCGTCAGGTGATTGAGCGCGTACTCTTCGGTAAAGAAATCCTCGATCTCGGGGTTGCCGTGCTCGGCCTGGTCGTGGAAGAAGCGGATATCGCCACCGGCACAGAAAGCACCAAACACGCCCTCCTTGTTGCTGCCGCGGATCGCCACCGCCTGGATCGCCGGGTCAGCCTGCCAGGCCTGCAGGATCTCGTACAGGCTGCGCACCATGGCCAGGCTCAGCGCGTTCAGCGCCTTGGAGCGGTTCAGGGTAATAAAGCCGACGTTGCCGCGGACCTCGCTCAGGACATCGGGCGTGGCCCACTTCCAGTTTGCACTCATGCTGATTGTCTCCATCCTAGAAATTCATTGATTGCCAGCGCCAGCAGCACTACGCTACCACCGATGACCACATTGGGGCCCGGGACTTCTCCAGCACCCCACCAAGTCAGAAGTATGCCAAAAATAATCTCCAGCAAGGCCAGCAGCGACAGCTCGGGCGCACTCAATACGCGTGAAGCGATCACCGCCAGCGCACACGGAATCGCCAGCTGGAACAGTCCGAGCGCCGCCAGCCAGCCCATATCGAGCCAGGAGGCCTGGAATGGCCAGGCAAACGGCAGGCAGACCAGCGCCGACAGAAAACCGCCAATCGCCAGCGCCGGCACCATGTCTCGCGCCTGGATCGGCGGGGGCGCCAGCTCCAGCGCCGGATTCTGGAATTGCGCCACGCTATCGCCCGGCAACTCTGCGCTGACGGCCTCGGTGCGCTCGCTGATCGCCACCGCATGGGCGCGCTGCGACTGCTCCAGACGCAAGGCGGCGAGCCGCTTGCGTTCGCGGTGCATCAGCGTCCATTGCGCACAGCTGCACACCGGCACCAACAGCGCAATCAGCGAGCCGATCAGCTTGCGGTCGTAGCCCAGCGTCAGGTGGGCGGCATAGATGTAGACAATGCCGGCGGCAGCCACCAGTACCGTGATGCGGGTACGGCGAGGCAGTTGCTCTTTCAGGATGAAGTGGCTGACCAGGGCAGTAAACACCGGCCCGAGCGCCGACAGCACCAGCACATTGGCCACCGTGGTAAAGCTCAGCGCCATCATGAAGGCGGTGAACATGCCGGCCCAGCACAGGCCGGACAACCACAGCATCGGCTCATCCCAGGGAATGCGACGCAGGCTGCCAGGGCCGCGTGTCAGCCGCAGGATCAGCAGAATGCAGCCCGCTGCCAGCAGGCTGCGCCAGAACGTCACCTCGACCCCGCTGGCATCCGTGATCTGGCGCGTCATGACACCGGCCGTGGCCCACAGCAGGGTCACCAGCAGCATGACGACAACGGCCCAGCCGTGGCTGAGCCGTGGTCGCAGGACGGCACGCAACAACATGCCGGTTTACCGCATCAGGCGGTTTCGCGGCTGGCGCGCTTACGCTCGTGTTCCTTCAGGTGGCGCTTGCGCAGGCGGATGCTCTTGGGCGTGATCTCGACCAGCTCGTCGTCCTCGATGAACTCCACGCCGTATTCCAGCGTCAGGTCGATCGGCGGCGTGATCTTGATCGCGTCTTCCTTGCCGGAAACGCGGAAGTTGGTCAGCTGCTTGGTACGCGTGGCATTCACCACCAGGTCATTGTCGCGGCTGTGGATGCCGACGATCATGCCTTCGTACACCGGATCGCCGGCGCGCACGAACATGCGGCCACGGTCGTCCAGCTTGCCCAGCGCATAGGTGAAGATTTCGCCATCGTCCATGGAAATCAGCACGCCGTTCTTGCGGCCACCGATTTCGCCCTTGTAGGGCTCGTAACCGTCAAAGATGTTGCTGATCAGGCCGGAACCACGCGTCAGGTTCAGGAATTCGTTGGTGAAACCGATCAGGCCACGCGCCGGAATGCGGTACTCCAGGCGCACGCGGCCACGGCCGTCCGGCTCCATGTTGACCAGTTCGCCCTTGCGCTCGCCCAGCGCCTGCATCACGCCGCCCTGGTGGCCTTCCTCGATATCGGCCGTGACCAGTTCGATCGGCTCGCACTTCTCGCCGTCGATGTCCTGGAACACCACGCGCGGCTTGGACACGGCCAGCTCATAGCCTTCGCGACGCATGTTTTCCAGCAGGATGGTCAGGTGCAGTTCACCACGACCGGAGACTTCGAACACGCCGTCTTCGCCGGTTTCCTTGACGCGCAGCGCCATGTTGCTCTGCAGTTCCTTCTGCAAGCGATCCCAGATCTGGCGGCTGGTGACGAACTTGCCTTCGCGGCCGGCCAGCGGGCTGGTGTTGACACAGAAGTTCATGGTCAGCGTCGGCTCGTCCACCTTCAGCATCTCGACCGGAGCCGGGTTGTCGGGATCGGTCAGCGTCACGCCAATGCCGATGTCCTCGATACCGTTGACCAGCACGATGTCGCCGGGGCCGGCTTCCTTGACCTGCACGCGGTCCAGGCCCTGGAAAGTCAGCACCTGGTTCACGCGACCCTTGTACTGCTTGCCATCCGGGCCTTCCATCACCAGCACATCCTGCGCCGGGCTCAGGCGACCCGAATTGATACGGCCTACGCCGATACGACCGACGAAGGTGGAATAGTCGATGGCCGAGATCTGCAGCTGCAGCGGTGCCTCCGGATCGCCCTCGTGCGGCTGCACATGGCTCAGGATGGTATCGAACAGGGGCGACATGTCGCTGCCCCACTGCTCACCCGGCAAACCCTCTTCCAGCGAAGACCAGCCATTGATGCCGGAGGCATACACCACCGGAAAGTCCAGCTGCTCGTCGGTCGCACCCAGCTTGTCGAACAGGTCGAAGGCGGCGTTGATCACCTTGTCCGGATCGGCACCCGGCTTGTCCACCTTGTTCACCACCACGATCGGGCGCAGGCCCAGGGCCAGCGCCTTCTTGGTCACGAAACGGGTTTGCGGCATCGGGCCTTCCTGGGCATCGATCAGCAGCACCACGCCGTCCACCATGGACAGGGCGCGCTCGACTTCGCCGCCGAAGTCCGCGTGGCCAGGGGTATCCACGACGTTGATGTGGGTGCCCTTCCAGCTCACGGCACAGTTCTTGGCCAGGATGGTGATGCCACGCTCGCGTTCGATGGCGTTGTTGTCCATCACGGAGTCGACCACTTTCTCGTGCTCGGCAAAGGTACCGGAGTGACGCAGCAGCTGGTCCACCATGGTGGTCTTGCCGTGGTCAACGTGGGCGATGATGGCGATATTGCGGATTTGTTGGCTCATGGGATTGCAATAGGTTGGTAAATCGTCGGTAAGGGGTCAGCTGGCGGCATCGCTTGCCTGTGCCAGCATCTGCTGGATGTCCAGCGGGCTCAGCAGCCGCACCGGAATAAGGTGGCCGGCCTGCACATGGGCCGTGCCGAGCAACACCCGGTCGGGCGGCTTGAACGGCGCCGGACAGTCCGGAGCCGGGCCGTAGACCGCCACCAGCGGCATGTCGGGCCAGGAGCCGCGGCGGCGCAGGCCGGTCAGGAAGCGTGCTGCATCTTCTGCGCCCAGCATGACAGGGCTGTGACCCTGCAGCAGGATGTCGACCGGCTGCAGCAGTTGCAGCCGCTGTTCCGGCGGCATCGCCTCCAGCGCTTCCAGCGTGACGCAATGCGTCAGGTCGAACACGCCGGTCTGCACCCGGCGCAGCCCGATCAGGTGCGCACCACAGCCGAGCGCCTGGCCGATGTCCTCGGCCAGCGTGCGGATGTAGCTGCCCTTGCTGACGCTGGCGTGGATGCGGATCACGCTGCCGGCCGGATGCTGCTGCAGGATCTCGTCCGGCACCGGCAGCCGTTCCAGCCGCGACACCGTGATGCGGCGCACCGGACGCTCGACCGTGATGCCGGCACGCGCGTATTCGTACAGCGGCTTGCCGTCCTTCTTCAGGGCGGAATACATCGGGGGCATCTGGTCCTGCTCGCCCAGAAAGCGCTGCAGCACGGCAGCAAGCGCCGCATCGTCGGTCTGCACCGCACACTCGTCCAGCAGCTCGCCTTCGGCATCGCCGGTGGTCGTGGTCTGGCCCAGACGCAGCGTGGCCACATAGGCCTTGTCGGCATCCAGATGCAGCTGGCTGAACTTGGTGGCAGCGCCAAAGCACAGCGGCAGTACACCGGTCGCCAGCGGATCCAGCGTGCCGGTATGGCCGGCCTTTTCGGCACGCAGCAGCCACTTGACCTTTTGCAAGGCCTGGTTGCTGGAGAGTCCGATGGGTTTGTCGAGCAGCACCACCCCGTGGACAGGGCGACGCTGCACCCTGGTCCGTGGAGCAGCCGTCATCTCAATCCTCGTTCTTGGATCGCGAAGACACGGCCTTGGCGATCAGCGCATTCATGTCCGCCGCACGTTCCTGGGTGCGGTCGTAGATGAAATGCAGCGTCGGCACGGTATGAATGTGCAGGCGCTTGAACAGGCCGTTGCGCAGGTGGCCGGCAGCGTGGTTCAGGGCTTCCTGCGTCTGCTCCGGATCACCGGTGAGCACGCTGAAATAGACCTTGGCGTGGGCATAGTCGGGCGTGACTTCCACGCCCTGCAGGGTCACCATGCCGACACGCGGGTCCTTCAGCTCGCGCTGGATCAGCTCGGCCAGATCACGCTGGATCTGGTCGGCCACCTTGTAGCTGCGGTTGGTAGGAGCTTTCTTCTGTGCCATGCGGGATTACAGCGTACGAGCCACTTCCTTGACTTCGAAGAATTCGAGCTGGTCGCCTTCCTTGATGTCGTTGTAGTTCTTGAGCTTGATACCGCACTCGAAGCCTTCCTTGACTTCGCGCACATCGTCCTTCATGCGCTTGAGCGATTCCAGTTCGCCGGAATAGATCACCACGTTGTCGCGCAGCAGGCGGAAGTTGGCATTGCGCGTGACATGGCCGGAAGTGACCATACAGCCGGCCACGGTACCGATCTTGGATGCCACGAACACGGTGCGGATCTCGGCATGGCCGATGATCTCTTCCTTCTTGTCCGGCGTCAGCATGCCGCTCATGGCCGCCTTCACGTCATCCACGGCATCGTAAATGATGTTGTAGTAGTGGATATCGATACCGTTGCCTTCGGCTGCCTTGCGCGCCTGGGCATCGGCACGCACGTTGAAGCCCATGACCACGGCGTTGGAGGCAATCGCCAGGTTGATGTCGGATTCGCTGATGCCACCAACACCGGCATACACCACCTGCACCTTGACTTCGTCGGTAGACAGCTTGAGCAGCGATGCCGCCAGTGCTTCCTGCGAGCCCTGCACGTCGGCCTTGATGATGATGGGCAGGTGCTTGACCTCGCCCGCCTCCATGTTGGCGAACATGTTTTCCAGCTTGGCCGCCTGTTGCTTGGCCAGCTTGGTATCGCGCATCTTGCCGGAGCGGTAGTTGGCGATTTCACGGGCACGACGCTCGTCGGCCAGCACCATGAATTCGTCACCGGCCTGCGGCACTTCGGTCAGACCCTGGATTTCCACCGGGATGGACGGGCCGGCCGACTTGGTCGGCTTGCCGTTTTCGTCGACCATGGCACGCACGCGGCCCCAGGTCTGGCCCGCCAGCACCACATCGCCGGCCTTGATGGTACCGGACTGCACCAGCACGGTGGCCACCGGGCCGCGGCCCTTGTCCAGCTGGGCCTCGATCACCAGGCCCTTGGCCATGGCATCCACCGGAGCCTTCAGCTCCAGCACTTCGGCCTGCAGCAGCACGTGCTCCAGCAGGTCGTCGATGCCCATGCCGGTCTTGCTGGAGACGGCCACGAACGGCGAATCACCACCGAATTCTTCCGGGACCACCTCTTCCGCAACCAGCTCGCCCTTGACGCGATCGATATTGGCTTCGGGCTTGTCGGCCTTGGTCAAGGCCACCACGATCGGGACACCTGCGGCCTTGGCGTGCTTGATCGCCTCGCGCGTCTGCGGCATGACGCCGTCATCGGAGGCACAGACCAGGATCACGATATCGGTCGCCTGGGCACCACGGGCACGCATGGCGGTAAACGCCTCGTGGCCGGGGGTGTCCAGGAAAGTGACGATGCCGCGCTCGGTTTCCACATGGTAGGCACCAATGTGCTGTGTGATGCCGCCGGCCTCGCCCACCGCGACCTTGGCGCGACGGATGTAGTCCAGCAGCGAGGTCTTGCCGTGGTCGACGTGACCCATCACGGTCACCACCGGAGCGCGCGGCAGCAGTTCTGCGGTTTGTGCTTCCACCTCTTCCACGGTGAAGGCTTCCGGATCGTCCAGCGCGGCCTGTACTGCCACGTGGCCCATTTCCTCCACCAGAATCATGGCGGTGTCCTGGTCCAGCGACTGGTTGATGGTGACCATCTGGCCCAGCTTCATCAGCGCCTTGATCACTTCGGAGGCCTTGATCGCCATCTTGTGGGCCAGCTCGGACACCGTGATGGTTTCGGGCACATGGATCTCGAGCTGCTTGAACTCGGCCGGTGCCTGCGGCTGACGATCTTCCTGGTGGCCACGGCGATCGCCGCGACGGCCACGCGGGCCGGAACGCCAGTTGTTGCCACCACGGCTGTTGGCCGTGGTGTCACCGCGCGTCTTGATCTCGCCGCGCTTCTTGTTCTCGCCATCGCCGGCCCAGCTGGAGGACAGCTTGGCCGACTTGACTTCCTTGGTGCCGGCCGGCTTGTCGGCGCTGGCCGTTGCCGCCGGCTTGGCGGCCTTGTCGGCACCTGCCGGCTTGTGCAGCGTTCCCTTGGTCGGCTTGGGTTCTTCCGGCTTCTTGGCCGTCAGCACCTTGGCCGGCGCACTCATCATCGCGCGGATGGCCTCGGCCTCGGCCAGGGCCTTGCGGCGGCGCTCTTCCAGGTCACGGGCACGCGCAGCCTCTTCGTCAGCCTGCGCCTTGCGGGCAGCTTCGGCATCGGCCTTGGCTTTCACCTTGGCCGCCTCGGCGTCGGCACGGGCACGCTCTTCCGCCTGGGCAGCTTCTTCCTGCTCGCGTTCGCGCTGGGCCGCAGCATCACGCGCAGCCGCTGCACGCTCGACGCTCTCGGCGCGGGCCTGCTGGATGGCAGCCACTTCGGCTTCGGCACGGGCACGCGCTTCGGCGCGGGCCTTTTCCGGATCCTGGGCCGCTTCGGCAGCCTGCTCGGCTGCAGCACGTTCGGCGGCAGCGCGGGCTTCGGCTTCCTGACGGGCGCGTTCCTCGGCTTCGCGGCGGGCGCGCTCTTCGGCTTCGCGCTGACGCGCTTCCTCTTCCTCGCGCTGGCGACGCTTCTCAGCCAGTTCTTCTTCCTGGCGACGGATCAACTCGGCCTGTTGCAGCGCCTCTTCCTCGCGGCGACGCAGCTCCAGCTCTTCGGCAGAAGGCTCGGTGGAAGTCACGATTTCGATGTCTTCACGCTTGATCAGGGTGCGCTTCTTGCGCACCTCGACCGGGATGGTACGGGCCTTGCCAGTGGCATCAGCCTGCTTGATCTCGCTGGTGGAGCGGCGCGTCAGCACGATCTTCTTGCGCTCGCCACCAGTGCCGCCACGCAGGTAATCCAGCAGCATGCGCTTGTCGGCTTCGGTCAGGGAATCGCTGGCGCTGGTCTTGGTCACGCCAGCGCTGTTGAGCTGGGACAACAGGGCCTCGGGGCTCTTGTTGAGTTCGGCAGCAAAATCTGCAACGGTGGTATTTGTCATTGTGTTCGTCCCCCTTTCCTTAGCCCTGGTCCTCGTCGAACCAGTGTTCACGGGCCTTCATGATCAGCGCGGTAGCAGCTTCCTCATCCAGTCCGGCGATTTCCACGAGCTCATCGGTGGCCAGGTCGGCCAGCTCGTCGCGCGTATGCACATTGCCTGTGGCCAGCCTGGCCAGCAGTTCCGGCGTCATGCCTTCCAGGTCACGCAGGTCCAGCGCGCTGTCCTGCACGCTTTCTTCCTGGGCGATGGCCATGGTCAGCAGCGCATCCTTGGCGCGGGCACGCAGCTCGTTGACGGTGTCTTCGTCGAAGGCCTCGATTTCCAGCATTTCCTGCAGCGGCACATAAGCCACTTCTTCCAGGCTGGTAAAGCCTTCCTCGATCAGGATGTCGGCGATTTCCTCGTCCACATCCAGCTTGCTCATGAACAGCGCGCGCATTTCCTGCTGCTCGCTGGCCTGCTTTTCGGCCGACTCGGCGGCGTCCATGATGTTGATTTTCCAGCCGGTCAGGTCGGATGCCAGACGCACGTTCTGGCCGCCACGACCAATCGCCACCGCCAGGTTTTCCTCGTCCACCACCACGTCCATGGCGTGCTTTTCCTCATCGACCACGATGGACTGCACGTTGGCCGGGGCCAGTGCGCCAATGACGAACTGGGCCGGATCCTCGCTCCACAGCACGATGTCGACGCGCTCGCCGGCCAGCTCGTTGGTGACGGCGGTCACGCGGCTGCCGCGCACGCCCACGCAGGTACCGATGGGATCGATGCGCTGGTCATGCGCCACCACGGCAATCTTGGCGCGGCTGCCGGGATCACGGGCGCAGGACTTGATTTCCAGCAGACCCTGTTCGATCTCGGGTACTTCCTGACGGAACAGCTCGATCATGAAGGCCGGCGCGGAACGCGACAGCATGATGGGCGCACCGCGCTGGGTGGTGTCCACTTCCATGATCATGGCGCGCAGGCGGTCACCGGCGCGGAAGTTTTCCTTGGGAATGGTTTCGTTGCGGCGCAGACGGCCTTCGACGCGGCCGCTTTCGACAATCAGGTCACCCTTGTCCATGCGCTTGACGGTGCCGCTGAAGATTTTCTCGCCACGGTCCAGGAAATCACGCAGCAGCATGTCGCGCTCGGCGTCACGGATGCGCTGCAGCACCACCTGCTTGGCAGTCATGGCGCCGATGCGACCGATCGGCAGCGATTCGACCTGCTCCTCGATGAAGTCGCCTTCGATGACGTCCGGCACGCGATCCTGCGCGTCCATCAGCAGTTCTTCGGCATCGGGGTTCTGCAGGCCGGCCTCGTTGGGCACCACCAGCCAGCGGCGGAAAGTGTCGTATTCGCCGGTTTCACGGTCGATGGCCACGCGGATGTCCACCTCGCCCTCGTACAGCTTGCGGGTGGCCTGGGCCAGCGCCATCTCGATGGCGCCGAAAACGACATCGCGGTCAACGTTCTTTTCGCGGGCAATGGCCTCGACCAGCATCAGCAGTTCGCGATTCATGGTGTGGTTCTCCGTTTTTTGTTCGATAGGGTTGGGAGCCTGTATCAGGACTCGGAATCAGGGGTGGCAGCATCGGGGGTGGCGCGACGGCGGCCCTTGAAGTCGACCACCGGAGCCAGTCGGGCCTCGCGGATCTCGTCCAGGGTGAAGCCCAGCGCCTGCAGCGGAGCCGGCGCACGCTTCTTGCTCACACGCACGCCGGGCTTGGGCGGCGGCGCATCGCTCCAGACGACCTGCCAGCCGGCATCGGTTTTTTCAAGCGTGCCACGGAACTTCTTGCGGCTGGCGGCAATGCCGGCGCCGTTCTCGCCAATCGGCTCCAGCAGGGTGATGTCCACTTCTTCGCCGAGGAAGCGCTCGAAATCGAGTGCATGGCGCAGCAGGCGGTCGATGCCGGGGGAGGAAACTTCCAGGCGGTGGTAATCGACCGCCTCGACCTCGAACACGTATTGCAGCTGGCGCGAAACGCGCTCGCAATCCTCGATCGTGACGAACTGATCGGGCAGTTCGGCATGCTCGGGCAGCCATGGCAGGTCGATGGTAATGCGCAACACGCCCCCGGCGACACGCTCGATTTCCACGAGGTCCAGCCCCAAGCCCTGTACGGTTTGTTCCACCAATTCCTGCAATGCCACGCGTATATCCTGATCCCTGTGATTAATTGAATGCTGCAAGCCGTTGATTACAAAAGAAAATTCAAGCAGCCTGCAAGTCTTTCCACCAGCTTGGGCAAAAAAAATGGGCGGTTGAAAACCGACCCACATTGCTTTTATGCTCGATGGTGATAAGCGTGTATTATAGACGATCCGCCTGCACGGGACAAGCCCTGCAGCGATAAAATGATGCACAAGGCCTGTCGCAGCCGCGCACGGGCATCCACAATAGCAAAAAAGGACACATCCATGGGTTTTCTGACCGGCAAGAAGCTGCTGATTACCGGCCTCCTCTCCAACCGCTCCATTGCCTACGGCATCGCCAAGGCCTGTCATGAGCAGGGTGCCGAACTGGCATTCAGCTACGTGGGCGAGCGTTTCAAGGACCGCATCACCGAGTTTGCCGCCGAGTTTGGCAGCAATCTGGTGTTCGAGTGCGATGTCGGCAGCGACGAATCCGTGGCCCGCCTGTTCTCCGACCTGAGCCAGACCTGGCCCAAGTTCGACGGTTTCGTGCACAGCATCGGCTTTGCACCGCGCGAGGCCATTGCCGGCAAATTCCTGGACGGCATGACACGCGATAACTTCCAGACCGCCCTGGACATCAGCGCCTACAGCTTCCCGGCCATGACCAAGGCGGCCCTGCCCTACCTGAATGACAAGTCTTCGGTGCTGACCCTGACCTATCTGGGCGCAGTGCGCACCATCCCCAACTACAACACCATGGGCGTGGCCAAGGCCGCCCTGGAGGCTTCCGTGCGCTACATGGCCGAATCGCTCGGCCGCATGGATGACGGCCGCTGCATCCGTGTCAACGGCGTCAGCGCCGGCCCGGTGAAGACACTGGCTGCCAGCGGCATCAAGGACTTCGGCAAGCTGCTGGCCTACATGGCTGCCAACGCCCCGCTGCGCCGCAACGTGACGATCGAGGAAGTCGGCAACGTCTGCGCCTTCCTGCTGTCCGACCTGGCCTCCGGTGTCACCGCCGAGATCAGCTATGTGGACTGCGGCTTCAGCCAGACCGCCGGCCTGGGTTCCGATTACGACAAGGCCTGATCGCTGCAGCCGCTGCTTGCGCAAAAGCGCCCTGACTGTCTGGTCAGGGCGCTTTTTTGATGGGCTGGCGAAAACGGGTGCCATGGTGGCACCCGGCCGCACTCAGAAGTTGCTGGAGAACGGCGAGTGGTGCTGCGTCTGGATCATGTCGTCCATGGTCAGCGGCGGCGTGGCCTGGCTCGGCTCCCCGTCGGCCACGCAGTCGGCGTAGAAGTGGCGTTCGCCGTTGGCGTCCACCTGCTCGACCAGGCCGTGGATATCGGTCTCGAAGCCGGGGCACTTGCGGGCAAATTCACGCGCAAACTTCAGGTAGTCGACGATCTTGCGGTTGAACACCTCACCCGGGATCAGCAGCGGGATGCCGGGCGGGTACGGCGTCAACAGGCCCACCGTGACACGACCTTCCAGCTGGTCGATCGCGACACGCTCGGTGCGACGGCGCGCGATGTGCGCGTAGGCATCGGCCGGTGTCATGGCCGGCGCCAGCTCGGACAGATACATCTCGGTCGTCAGGCGGGCGATGTCGTATTCGGCGTAGAGCGTGTGCACATGCTGGCACAGGTCACGCAGGCCCATGCGCTCGTAGCGGCGATGCGACTGGCAGAACTCCGGCATCACGCGCCACATCGGCTGGTTCTTGTCGTAATCGTCCTTGAACTGCTGCAGCTCGGTCAGCATGGTGTTCCAGCGGCCCTTGGTAATGCCGATGGTGAACATGATGAAGAAGCTGTACAGGCCGGTCTTCTCGACCACCACGCCATGCTCGGCCAGGTACTTGGTGACGATGCTGGCCGGAATGCCGGTTTCGTCAAAGGTGCCGTCCATGCGCAGGCCGGGTGTGACGATGGTGGCCTTGATCGGGTCCAGCATGTTGAAGCCGTCGGCCAGGTCGCCAAAACCGTGCCAGGACTGGTCGCCCGGCTCGCCGCTGCGGATGATCCAGTCATCGGCGCGGCCCATGCCCTCGTCGGCAAAGCTTTCCGGACCCCAGACCTGGAACCACCAGTCGTTGCCAAATTCCTGCTCCACCTTGCGCATGGCACGGCGGAAGTCCAGCGCCTCGGCGATGCTTTCCTCGACCAGGGCGGTGCCGCCCGGCGGCTCCATCATGGCCGCAGCCACGTCACAGCTGGCAATAATGCTGTACTGCGGGCTGGTGGAGGTATGCATCAGGTAGGCTTCGTTGAACAGGTAGCTGTCCAGCTTGCGCTCCTGGCTGTCCTGCACCAGCACATGGCTGGCCTGGCTGATGCCGGCCAGCAGCTTGTGGATCGACTGGGTGGAGTACACCATGGTCCTGGCCGGACGGCCACGCTTGCGGCCCATGGCGTGGAAGGTGCCATAGAACGGATGGAAGGCCGCATGCGGCAGCCAGGCTTCGTCGAAGTGCAGGTTGTCCACGTAGCCGTCTACCATCTGCTTGATGGTTTCGGTGTTGTAGAGCACGCCGTCGTAGGTGGACTGCGTCAGCGTCAGGATGCGCGGCTTGACCGTGTCCGGGTCCACGCCCTTGAGCAGCGGGTTGGCGGCAATCTTGGCGCGAATCGCCTCGGGGCTGAATTCCTCCTGCGGAATCGGGCCGATGATGCCGAAGTTGTTGCGCGTCGGCTTCAGAAACACCGGAATCGCGCCCGTCATGATGATGGCGTGCAGGTTGGACTTGTGGCAGTTGCGGTCTACCACCACCACATCACCTGCAGCCACGGTGTGGTGCCAGACGATCTTGTTGCTGGTACTGGTACCGTTGGTGACAAAGAAACAGTGGTCGGCATTGAAAATGCGCGCGGCATTGCGCTCGGATTCGCCGATGGCGCCGTTGTGGTCCAGCAGCTGACCCAGTTCCTCGACCGCGTTGCAGACGTCGGCGCGCAGCATGTTCTCGCCATAGAACTGGTGGTACATCTGGCCGATGGGCGATTTCAGGAAGGCCACGCCGCCGGAGTGGCCGGGGCAGTGCCAGGAGTAGGAACCATCTTCGGCATAGTCCAGCAGCGCCTTGAAGAACGGCGGCTGGATATATTCCAGATAGGCCTTGGCCTCGCGGATGATGTGGCGCGCCACGAATTCGGGCGTGTCCTCGAACATGTGGATGAAGCCGTGCAACTCGCGCAGGATGTCGTTGGGCAGGTGGCGGCTGGTCTTGGTTTCGCCGTAGACGTAGATCGGCACGTCCTCGTTCTTGCGGCGCACCTCCTCGATGAAGTTGCGCAGGTTCTCGACCGCCAGGCTGACATCGCTCTCGTCGCTGACTTCAGCGAATTCCTCGTCATCGATCGACAGGATGAAGGCACTGGCGCGGCTCTGCTGCTGGGCAAACTGGGTCAGGTCGCCATAGCTGGTCACACCAACCACCTCGAAGCCCTCGCTTTCGATGGCCTCGGCCAGGGCACGGATACCCAGGCCGGAAATGTTCTCGGCGCGGTAGTCTTCATCGATGATGACGATCGGGAAGCGGAATTTCACGGGGGAGTTCTCCTTGGCATGGCAAAACAGGCCGCAAGAACGGCCTGTATCGAATAACCGCCATCATAGTGGCTGCACAGCGAAACAGGTGCAGAAAAATGTCAAAACCCGCCAGGCTGCCGTACTGATGCTGCAGTGCGACAACGTTGCGGGAACCTGTGGCTGCACCGATGATCCAACAAGGTCGTCACAACCATATGACAATAGGGCATGCCCCTGCAGCCCGCAGGTGCACTGCTGCAACCGGAGGACGCAACACGATGGAAACCTCAACCCTGTGGTGGATTGCCGCCGTCCTGCTGCTGGGCGCGGAGCTGCTGAGCGGTACCTTCTTCCTGCTGATGATGGCGCTGGCCGCCGTGGTAGGCGCGCTGATGGCGCATCTGGGACTGGGGCTGCCGGCCCAGCTGGTGGTGGCCGCCCTGTCCGGTACCTTGCTGACCGTCGGCTGGTACCTGCTGCGCAAGCGGCGCAAACAGGCGGCCGATCCCGATCGCAGTGCCACGCGCAACAAGCTGGATATCGGCAGCACCGTCATGGTCGAGGCCTGGCTGCCGGACGGCACGACCCAGGTACAGTACCGTGGTGCACGCTGGCAGGCGGTGGCGGCCAACCCGCAGCAGCCGACAGTGACCGGCCGCCATACCGTCACCGATATCCGCGGCAGCCAGCTGGTACTCAGCCCGGAAGCCTGATCGTCATACGCCCGGGCTATAGTCGCCCTGCCCCCTTTCGCATTTTCCACAAGGAGTTTTCATGGAATACGCCATCATCCTGCTCGTCGTCGCCATCATTTTCATAGCCAAATCGGTCAAGGTGGTGCCGCAGCAGAGTGCCTGGGTGGTAGAGCGCCTGGGCAAATACCATGCCACGCTCAACCCCGGCCTGAACCTCCTGATCCCGTTCATCGACCGCGTTGCCTACAAGCACAGCCTGAAGGAAATCCCGCTGGACGTACCCAGCCAGGTCTGCATCACGCGCGACAACACGCAGCTGCAGGTGGACGGCATCCTGTATTTCCAGGTCACCGACGCGATGCGTGCCAGCTATGGCTCCAGCAACTACATCGTGGCGGTCACCCAGCTGGCGCAGACCTCGCTGCGCAGCGTGATCGGCAAGCTGGAGCTGGACAAGACCTTTGAAGAGCGCGACATGATCAACGCCCAGGTGGTCAATGCGATTGACGAGGCGGCGCTGAACTGGGGCGTCAAGGTGCTGCGCTACGAGATCAAGGACCTGACGCCGCCGGCCGAAATCCTGCGCGCCATGCAGGCGCAGATCACCGCCGAGCGCGAAAAACGCGCCCTGATTGCCTCGTCCGAGGGCAAGAAGCAGGAGCAGATCAACCTGGCCGAAGGCGAACGCGCCGCTTTCATCTCGCGCTCCGAGGGTGAAAAGCAGGCTGCCATCAACGCCGCCCAGGGCGAAGCCGTTTCCATCCAGGCGGTGGCCGATGCCACTGCCGATGCCATCGAGCGCATTGCCGCCGCCATCCGCCAGCCCGGTGGCGACCAGGCCGTACAGCTCAAGGTGGCCGAGCGCGCCGTGGATGCCTACGGCAAGCTGGCCTCCGAAGCCCGCACCACGCTGGTGGTGCCGTCCAACATGACGGAAATGTCCTCGCTGATCGCCTCGGCCATGAAGGTGGTGCAGGCCCAACAGGGTGACAAGGCCTGAGGCACAAATTTTTTGCGTCAACCTTTGCCGCAGGGCAGAAGTAGTGCTAGAATCCCAGTTTACACGGAGAGATGGATGAGCGGTTTAAGTCGCACGCCTGGAAAGCGTGTGTAGGTTAATAGCCTACCGAGGGTTCGAATCCCTCTCTCTCCGCCAGATACAAAAGCCCCGATGACTTGCAAGAGCATCGGGGCTTTTCTTTGGTTTTTTACCTGGCGGCTCGCAGGCCAGTCTCAGGCCGCCAGCCGCTCCCAGCTCAGATGGCGCGGATCACGCCACTCGCCCTGCAGCTCCTGCCAGGGCTGTTGCGCCTGCGGTGCCGCGGCACTGCGACGCAGGCGCTCGAACAAGGCGAGCGATTCCTGTTCGAAGTCGAAGATGGGTACGGGAATGGCGGGATGAAAACGTGGTGCGGACATGAAAAACTCCTTTTAGCGTTTGGTCTGACTACGGGTGGCAAGTCGGGATAAATCACCCGGGCCGTTTCCCGCCAGACGGCGGACGGGAGGCCAGCTCCGCTATACCGGAAACACCATGCAGAAAGCCCTCGGGCCACAGGCCGGAGGGCTTTCTGTTCCGGCTTGGTTGCCATTGCTGGCCACATCTGCTTGGCAATACCACCTTGCCCCGGGAGGCAGGTTGGTGCGGGCAAGATGCCCGACTCCTGATGTATATGGCTTCATTATGCCGGGCGCCGCAGCAGCGTCAAGTCCGTGCAAACCCGCAGGCATCGCATTGCGGCGACAATCGCCCCATTCCTCCATCCGTACACAGGAGCCCTGCCATGAGCGACATCACCATCTACCACAACCCCCGATGCAGCAGTTCGCGCAACACCCTGGGCCTGATCCGCAACAGCGGCGCAGAACCGGTCATCGTCGAATACCTGAAGACGCCGCTGACGGCTGCCGAGCTGCAGGCCCTGCTGCAGCGCATGGGCTCCCATGTGCGCGACATCCTGCGCGAGAAGGAATCGGTGTACCAGGAGCTGGACCTGGGCAACGCCAAGTGGAGCGATGCCGATCTGCTGGGCTTTGTCGAACAGCACCCGATCCTGATGAACCGCCCCATCGTGGCCACGCCCAAGGGCGTGCGCCTGTGCCGCCCCTGCGAGCAGGTGCTGGAGATCCTGCCGCAAGCACAGCAAGGCCCGTTCACCAAGGAAAACGGCGAAGTCGTGCAGCCCTGAGCCGGCTTACAGCTCGATCACGTTCAGCTGCGGGCCCAGCACCTGCTGCGCCAGCGGCACCAGATGCGCATGGTGCGTCAGGAACAGCACCTGGCGCTGGCGCGACAGCTCGCCCAGCACCTGCAGGCCGGCGGCGGTGCGTGCATCGTCAAAGTTGATGAACACATCGTCGGCAATCAGCGGCAGCACCCGGGCGGACGGCCCGTGCTGCAGCTCCAGTGCGGCCAGTCGCAGCGCCAGATAAAGCTGGTCACGCGTGCCTTCGCTCAGGCCGGACACATCCACCTGCTGGCCGTTGGCGCGCACGCCGCGCAGCTCCGACTTGTTCTTGTCCAGCTCCACGATCAGGCGCTCGAACGCGCCCAGTGTCAGCGTGCGGAACATGGCGGAAGCGCGCTGCAGCATCGGCCCCTGATGGCGCTCGCGGTACTGCCCGGTGGCCCACTGCAACAGCTGGCCCGCCAACTCCAGCTGCAGCCAGCCCCGCATGGCCTCGGCCATATCCGTGATCGCCTCCTGGCGACGTGCCTCTGCCACAGCGGCATCCTGCTGTCCGGCATGGCTCTGCAGACCGGCCTCCAGCGTGCCCGCCTGCCGGCCCAGCTCCGACAGCTGGCCGCGCACGTTCTCGTAATCATCCTGCGCCTGCTGCAAGTGCAACGGCAGACTGTCCAGCTCCTGCGCGGCAACTTCTGCCCGCAGCTGCTCCAGGTTCAGGCCACCGGCATGGCGCAGCAGTTCTTCGCGATCACGTTCACAGCGTTGACGCTGGGCCTGCTGCGCCGTGAAGCGGCTCACTACCTGTGCCAGCAGCGTCATGTCGGACACACCGGCGGCGGCGTAAAGCGGTTGCAGACGCGCCTGCAACTGTGACTGGCGCACCCGAACCTGTTCCAGCTGCCGATGCTGTTCGGCGCACTGGGCTTGCAGCCGCTGCTGCGTCGCCTGCTGCTCGCGCGCCTGCTGCAGGCGCTGGAACAGCTCGCGTGCCATGCCATCGGCGGCCAGGCCGGACAGCTCCGGTGCCAACGGCTGCAACGCCTGCGCCTGCTGTGCCAGGGCATCCAGGTCAGCCTGCATGGTGCCAATGCGCTCGCTGACCAGCTGCTGCATGGTTTGCAGCCGGTTTTGCATATCCATGGATATGTCCAGATAACGCTCTATCTGATCCTGATCAGGAATGGATCCTTTATATCCAGCATCTGCACAGGCTACTTTCCACTGCTGCTGCCAGTCTTCCCAGGCTGTCCGGGCCTGCTCCTGCTCCAGCACGGTTGTCTGTTGCGACACCGCCAGCTGCTGCAACTCGCGCTGCAGACGCTGGCGCTCCCCCTGGCTGCGCTCCCAGGCGGCACTGCGTTGCTGCGCCTGTTGCAGGCAGGCCGGCAAGGATAGGCCCTGCGCTTCTCCACCAAGTGCCTGTTGCAGTTGCGTGCGGCTGCTGTCGAGGGATTGCTGCAGCACCTGCGCCTGCAACTCCTGTTCTTCCAGATCCGTGAGCAGTTTCAGGATCTGCTCCCGCTGCTGCAACCAGGCGCTGGCCTGATCCAGCGTCAGCGCCGGCATGCCGGCAGCCTGGCACAAGGCCTGCCAGTCCTGCTGCAGCTGCACCTGACGCTGTGCCAGTGCCTGCAACTCCTGCTGGCGCTGACGGATGAGCTGCTGCTGTTTTTCCTGCTGCAGCTGCAGGCTCAGGCGATCAGCTTCGTGCTGCGCCGTGGCCATGCGGGTATCGGCCAGCGTATCGGCTGTGCGTACCGATTCGGCATAGGTGTCGGCCTGGGACAGCCGCTGGCTCGGCGTTTGCAGCAACTGCTGCCAGAGGGCATCACGCGCATCACGCGCCGCCTGCACCTGCCCGTGCGATACCGGCTGGTGCGTGCGCACCAGCTGCTCCAGCGTCAGATGGCGGCTGTCCACCTCCTGTTGCAGGCCAAGCAAGGTCTGTTCCAGCTGGCGCTGCTCGCGCACATCATCCCGCTGTTGCTGTTGCAGCTGCTCGATGCGCACCTGGGTTGGCGGCAGCATGCTGCGCAGGGCTTGCGGCGATTCCGGAGCATGTGGCAGCGCCTGCAGCGCGTTGTCAATCTGCTGTTGCAGCTGTTGCAGCCGCAGCGACAGCTGCTGCTGGCGCGTGACGGCATCACCCAGCGCCAGCGCCTGTTGCATGGCTGCGTGCAGTTCGGCGCTGACGGGCTGGAGCGTCAACGCGTCCAGCTCCTGCTGCGCCTGTTGCTGGCGTTGCTGCAGCTGGGAGCAGGCCTTGTTGGCCACCGTCAGCGCATTGGCGATGCCGGAGGCACGCTTGAGCAGTTGCTGCAGGCGCAATCGCACCGGCATGCCGGGCAGGCTTTGTGCAATCGCCTCGGTGCTCAGGCCGCTCCAGCCCAGGTCGCTGGCCAGTTCCTGCAGGCGCTGTTCCTGCTGCCGGTATTCCTGGCGGCGCAGCGGCAGATCGCGTGCGTGGTCACGGTAGCGCTTGCTGTTGTCCTGCAGCGCCTCGATCTGCTCGGCAGCCTGCAGCAAGGCCTGTGGCAGCACGATACCGGCCAGCTGCCGCTCCAGTTCCGCACAGCTGTGTTGCAGACGTTGCTGCTCGGCATCGAGCAGGGCCTGGTCCTGTTGTGCCTGCTGCAGGGTGCTGGCGGCATCTCCGGGCAGGTCCGGTGCCACGCCTTGCGCCAGCAGTGCGTCCAACACCTGCTGCTGTTCATCCAGCAGTTGCAGCGCCGGCGCGGCCTGCCGGATACGGCGCAGGCGCTGGATCTGCTGCTCCAGCTGCTGCATGCGCTCGCGTGCCTGTTGCAGTTGCTGCTGCGTTTGCTGCAGCTCGCCCTGCTGTTTCTTCCAGTCGCTGCTGCGCAGCGTGTGCTCCTTGAGCACTTGCGTGGCGGTCTTGAAGGCGTCTTGCGCCTGGTAGAAGACGCGGTTGCTGGACTTGCGCGGCGCCCACAGCGTATCGGCCTCCTGCTGCAGGCCCTGCACCAGCTGGCCCAGGTGCTGCAGGCCGGCGGCCGACTGGAACAGCAGCTGCCCCAGCTGACCGGATGCGTTCAGCATGTCGGCGCTGCCCTGTACCAGGGTGTCGTGATCAAGCGCCTGCATGCGCTCGAAGGCCTGCAGGTCCAGCCCGGCCAGCCAATCGGCCAATGCGGCATCGGCAATCACGCGGTCATCTTGCGGATCACGCAGCGTCTTGCTGTTGGCCTTGATGCGGTCAAACGCCAGCTGCTCGCTGCCGCGCTGCAGGACGCCGCCGAGCCGCAGATCCGGCTTGGGGTGCAGAAAATCCAGCGGTGTACGCGCCGGAATGCCGTAGAGCCAATCGGCAATCGCCTTGCGCAAGGTGGATTTGCCGGCTTCGTTCGGACCAACCACCAGATGGATGTCGCAGGCCGCTTCCGGCAGCCGGATCTGGCGATCGGTGAATTTGCCGTAGCGGATCAGGTTCAATTCGCGGATACGCATCAGCTCTGCCCTCCTGCATCATCCTGCTGCAGGCGTGCCTGCAGCAACTCTGCCGATGGCGTCAGCCAGGCGGGCAATGCTGCAGCGGTATCGGCAAGCAGGGCAGCCAGATCAGGCTCCTGTTGCAACACCTCATTCGGTACCTTGCCCAGCGCCTGCTGCACCATGTCGGCGCGCTGTTTCAGCCAGTCGGGGTCCTGCGCCGCCACCTGCATCAACTGGTCCAGCTCCTGCAGCGTGTCCTGCCAGTCGGCATCGTCCAGAGCCTGGCGCTCCAGCGGCGAACTGGCCAGTTGCACCTTCTCGATCCAGAGCCGGTCGGCATCCAGTGCCACCGCCTGCCCAATCACCTCCTGGCGCAACTGGGACTGACGCGCCAGCAACGCAGCGTGCGCCGCTGTAGCGCCCTGCAGCCGCACACGCACCGCCGCCGGATGCCCGTCCGGCAAGGCCGCCAGCAGCTGCTGCAGGGACTGTCCGACCAGACGCACGGCCTGCTCGAAGGTATCCGCTTCCGCCACGGAGACCTCCAGCACAGCCCAGCGCAGCACATCCAGCTCCAGCGGCTGCACCTGCGTGATGCGATCGTCATCGGCATGCACCAGCAAGGCACCGCGCGCGCCGGTTTCACGCACATGGCGGCCCTGCAGATTGCCCGGGAAGGCGATGGTGCAATCGGGATACGCCCAGAGCTGCTGCTCGTGGACATGGCCGAGCGCCCAGTACTGGTAGCCACGTGCCTGCAATTCAGCCAGCGAGCACGGCGCATAGCGCGCATGGGCGCTGTAGCCCTCCAGCGCCGTGTGCAACACGCCGATATTCAGCCAACCCGGTACCGCTGCGGGATAGCCTGGCAGCAGGTTGTCCAGCGTCTCGCGCGTGCGGAAGCTGTGGCCGTGCAGCGCGACGCGCAAGGCATCGATGCGGAAAGTCTGCGCCTTGCGGCTGGTGAAGACATGGACGTTTTCCGGCAGCACCAGCCGGCTGGTCATGTCGCTGTCGGCATCGTGGTTGCCATGCAGCAGATAGATCGGAATGCCGGCCTGCTGCAAGCGTCCCATCTGCCGCACAAAGAACAGGCCGGTATTGAAATCCTTCCAGCCGCCGTCGTACAGGTCACCCGCAATCACCAGGAAATCGACCTGCTCCGCCAGTGCGGTATCGATCAGGCGCACAAAGGCCGAGCGCGTGGCCGTGCGCAGACGCTCCGCCGGGGCGTCCGGGTAGGCCGACAGACCGCACAGCGGGCTGTCCAGGTGGATATCGGCGGCGTGGAGAAACTTCATGGGCAGACTGGAGAAAGGTGTTGCAGGCATTGTAGTGGCCGCCCTGCAACAGCCCCCGGCGGCAAGCTTGCACGTTCCCGGTGGGTCACGGGAATGACATGCACCCGTCACCGGCCTTACACGCCTGCCGCTTACCTTAACGGTCATGAAACACGCCCGTTCCATCTTTCTTTCTGACATCCATCTGGGCACGAAAGCGTGCCAGGCGGAACGACTGCTGGAGTTCCTGGAGGAGCATACGGCAGACAACATCTACCTGATCGGGGATGTGATCGACTTCTGGAGCATGAGCCGGAGCATGCACTGGTCCAAGGCCCAGAACCAGGTGGTACAGAAGCTGCTGCAACGCGCCCGCACCGATACCCGCGTGATCCTGATTCCCGGCAATCACGACGAAATGCTGCGGGACTACTGCGGCACCGTGTTTCTGGAAATCAAGGTGGTGCACCAACTCGTCCACCAGACCGCCAACGGCCGCCGCTACCTGCTGATCCATGGCGACCAGTTCGATCAGGTCACGCAGCACCACAAGTGGGTGGCGCACATGGGCGACCAGGCCTACAACTGGCTGGTGCGCATGAACATGTGGCTGTCGTGGGCGCGCCGCAAGCTGGGGATCAGCGGCTACTGGTCGCTGGCCGGCTACGCCAAGCGCAAGGTGAAAAAGGCGCTCAACTTCATCTTCGACTTCGAGGAATGCGCCGTCCAGTATGCGCGTGAACACCAGGTGGACGGCATCATCTGCGGCCATATCCACTGGGCCACCATCCGCGACATCAAGGGCATGGAATACGTCAACTGCGGCGACTGGGTCGATTCCTGCACCGCCATCGTTGAAGACCATGACGGCTCGCTGGAGCTGATTGCCTGGCACCAGGGCACTCCGGCACAGGTGCCGGACGAAGCCATGGGGAACGCCATCAAGGCCTGACAGAACATGCGTGTCCTGATGGCGTCCGATGTGTATTTTCCGCGCATCAACGGCGTTTCCACCTCCATCGATACCTTTCGGCGCACCCTGGGCAACTTCGGCGTGGAGTTGCGCCTGGTGGTGCCCTCGTACCAGGGCGAAGCCGATACGCCGGACATCCTGCGCGTTGCCGGCCGCCCGGTGCCGCGCGATCCGGAAGACCGTCTGCTGCACTGGCGCGCCATGCGCCAGACCTGCCTGCAGGCCGCCAGCGATTGCGATCTGGTGCATGTGCAAACGCCCTTCGTGGCACATTACGCCGGCCTGCGCGCAGCACGCAAGCGCGGTCTGCCGGTGATCGCCACCTACCACACGCTGTTCGAGGAATACCTGCAGCACTATGCCCCGCTGCTGCCGGCTGGCTGGCTGAAGCGGCAGGCGCGCGGTTTTTCGCGACGCCAGTGCAATGCCCTGGATGCGGTGGTGGTGCCTTCCAGCGCCATGCAACAGCGGCTGCTGGACTATGGCGTGACCACACCGATCCATGTGCTGCCCACCGGCATCCCGCTGGGCAATTTTGCCGATGGCCATGGCAACCAGTTCCGGCAAAAACACGGCATCGCCCCGGCACGCCCGATGGCTTTGTTCGTGGGACGTGTGGCACACGAAAAGAATATCGGCTTCCTGCTCGATGCCCTGCCCCCTGCACTCGAAACCTGCCCGGAACTGCTGCTGGTGATTGCCGGCGAAGGCCCGGCGCGCGCCGACCTGCAACAGCAGGTGGTGCAACGCGGCCTGCAGCAGTCGGTGCAATTCATCGGCTACATGGATCGCGTCCAGGAACTGCCGTCCTGCTACGCCGCTGCCGATGTGTTCGCCTTTGCCTCCACCACCGAAACCCAGGGCCTGGTGCTGCTGGAAGCGATGGCGGCCGGCACCCCGGCGGTGGCCCTGGCGGCCATGGGTACCATCGATATCCTGTCTCCGGGCCGCGGCGCCATCGCGCCACCAGCCTACGCGCGCGCCTACGGCCAGGCCCTGGCGGACTTGCTGCAGGACCGCCCGCGCCTGTTCCGTCTCAGCCAGGAAGCCGCGGCCTACGCCGCTGAATGGTCGGACAGCGCCATGGCGTGCCGCTTGTCCCGGCTGTACCACGAGCTTGCCCTCTGAGCCACGGACGATTGCCGCCCGCCACCGCGCATGCCAGAATGGCCTGCCATGCATACCCCTGACCTGTTTGCCGATGAGCGCCCGGATGCCGGCCTGCGCGAGCCGCTGGGCGCGCAGGCCGTGGTGCTGCGCGCTTATGCCCTGCCGATGCTGCCGGGCCTGTGGCACACGCTGCAGCAGCTGACCGCAGCATCGCCATTCCGCATCATGCAGACGGCCGGCGGGCGCCACATGTCAGCCGCCCTGTCCAGCTGCGGCAGCCTGGGCTGGGTCTCCGACACATTCGGCTATCGCTACGCCGCGCGTGATCCGCACACGGGTCAGCCCTGGCCCGCCATGCCACAGGAACTGCTGCAACTGGGACGGCAGGCAGCCGCCGAAGCCGGCTTTGCCGCGTTCACGCCGGATACCTGCCTGATCAACCGGTATCTGCCCGGTGCCCGCATGGGCCTGCACCAGGATCGGCATGAGCGCGACTTTCGCCAGCCGATTGTCTCGGTCTCGCTCGGGCTGCCAGCCGTTTTCCAGTTTGGCGGGCTGACGCGCGATGCTGCCGTGCAGCGTGTGCCGCTGTTCCATGGCGATGTGGTGGTCTGGGGCGGTGTGGACCGCATGCGTTTTCATGGCGTGCTGCCGGTCAAGCCGGGACAGCATCCGCTGCTGGGAGCGCAACGCATCAACCTGACCTTGCGCCAGGCCGGTTGATCATGCCCCGGGCCGCCAGCCTGCACGCTGCAGCAAAACCGTAGCCGGAAAATACAAAAGCCCGATGCACATGGTGCACCGGGCTTGTATTTGGAGCGGGAAACGAGGCTCGAACTCGCGACCTCAACCTTGGCAAGGTTGCGCTCTACCAACTGAGCTATTCCCGCAGAAGCTGTCATTATATGACGATTTCTGGCGTTTTTGCAAGTTACCGGAAAATTCCTGAAATTTTTTCCGATCTGCTTCGTGTTACCGAAACCTTGCATGCCGCTGACAGCGCACTGTGTTTGCTGTCAGAAGCTGCGCATTGTACACAGGTTTTGGCGGTTTTTACGCTTCCTTGTGCACAATCAGCACGGAACGCGATGCATGCGACACGACGCGTTGCGCCACGCTGCCCAGCATCAGCTTTTCCACGCCCTTGCGGCCGTGCGAACCCATGATGATCAGGTCCGCGCCCACCTGGTCGGCCACGTCGATGATGCCCTTCCAGACGGCATAGGCGTCCACCGTCACGGCCTCGACCGTTACGCCCTGATCGGCAAAGCGCTGCTTGACTTCATTCAGCACGCGCTCGGCTTCCTCGTTCACGGCGGACAGGTATTGCGTCTGGCCAAAGGCAAAATCCGGGCCGGCGCTGGCAAACGGATACGGATCCAGCACGTACACGGTCGTGATCTTGGTGCCGGGGAAGGCGCGGCCCATGGCGATGGCCTTGTCAACGGCCAGGCTGGCGGTATCGGAGCCATCGATAGGCAAGAGGATATGGTTGAACATGGTGGTCTCCTTTCTGATGGCCGGGCAATCGGCCTGCCCTGCCGGTTTGCTGATGTCGATGGGCACCTGCAGGCACCCGCTCTCTGACAGTGTACCGCGCCCAGCACCCGGCACCCCTGTCGGGAACAGGGAATCGGCAGGCAGTTGCGCAGGCTGGCGGATAAAATGGCGTTTTCAGAGGAGAAAGCGTGTGAGCACACTGGCATGGAGCGATGATCTGGCATTGGGTATCGAGCAGATGGACCAGACGCATCAGGAATTTGTGGCGTTGCGCGCCGCCGTGGAAGCCGCTACCGATGAACAGCTGCTGCAGCGCTGGAAGGATCTGATCGACCATACCCAGATCCACTTCGACAACGAGGACAAGTGGATGCGCGACACCAACTTTGCCGCCAGCAACTGCCACACCACACACCACAAGGCGGTGCTGGACGTGATGCGCGAAGGCCTGAACTATGGCCTCAAGGGCCATTTCGTGGTGGTGCGCAAGATGAACGCCGAACTCGCCACCTGGTTCCCGCAGCACGCCGACACCATGGATGCCGCCCTGTCCGACTACCTCAAGCGCATCGGCTACGACACCGTGACCGGCCACATTGCCCATCCACAAACCATGCCCGAGCAGCAGATCCACGGCTGCAGCGGCAGTACCGATACCGATCTGACGGCTGGCGAGCAGCCGGCCGCCTGCGGCCACTGAGCGACACGGCCCCATCGCCATGTACGCGTCCTGGGAATGGATTCCACTGCTGCTGGCCCTGGGGATTGCCCTGTTCCTGCGTCCCTGGCGCATGCTGCGCCGCACCGAGTTGCTGACACCGCTGCTGGCCAGTCTGGTGATCGTGCCCTGGATCTGGGCCATGCCGCGGCTGCACACCATGCCGCTGCAGCTGACTCTGACCTTTTCCGGCATCATCCTGCTGACACTGGGCTGGCCGCTGGCGGTGCCGGTGTTCTGCCTGATTGCCCTGCTGTCCGGCCTGCTGGCCCCGGCGCCGGTCGAGCAGCTGATGGCCGATGCCTTCTGGCTGGGCGTACTACCTGCCACGTTTGCCATGCTGCTGGGCGCCCTGGTGCGACGCTATCTGGGCCCGAACATCTTTGTCTATACGCTGGGGCGCGGTTTTTTTACCACCGTGGCCAGCGTGTTTGCCGCCGCCCTGCTCAGTGAATGGGCCGGCTACAGCCTGCCCAATACCGATCCCGCCCTCACCACCATTGCCCACTGGCTGATTGCCTGGGGCGATGGCTTCATGACCGGGCTGCTATCGGCGATTTTTGTCGCCTTCCGCCCGCTGTGGCTGGCAACCTGGTCGGACGAACTCTATCTGAGGTCTTCATGAGCACATCTTCTGCCCACGGCTGCATCACGCAGGTGCCGGGCCTGCTGGCCGGCCACTGGACCTCGACGCAACGGCCCACCGGCTGCAGCGTGGTGATCGCACCGCAGGGAGCGGTTGCCGCCGTGGATGTGCGCGGTGCCGCGCCTGGCACGCGCGAAACCGATCTGCTGGCTCCCGGCCACCTGGTGGACAAGGTGCATGCGGTGATGCTGGGTGGTGGCAGCGCCTGGGGCCTGGATGCCGCCAGCGGCGTGGTGCGCTGGCTGGAGCAGCAAGGCATCGGCATGGATGTCGGCTTTGGCAACCCGCTGCCGCTGGTCCCGGCCGCCGTGCTGTTTGACCTGCCGGTGGGCGATGCCCGGATCCGGCCCGATGCCGATGGCGGTTTCGCCGCCTGTGCGGCTGCCGGCAACAGCCTGCTGGCCTGCGGCAATGTGGGCGCCGGTGCCGGCGCCACCGTGGGCAAGCTGTTCGGCAGCGATCACGCCATGAAGGGTGGCATCGGCAGTGCCAGCGTACAGCTGCAGGGCGTGACCGTGGGCGCACTGGTCGCCTGCAATGCCGTGGGCGATGTGCTGGATCCGCATACCGGCCAGCTACTGGCCGGTGCCCGTACTGCAGCCGATACGCTCACACTGCGCGATACCCAACGCGCCCTGCTGCAAGGCGATGCCCCGCGCTTTGCCCTGCCAGGAGCGAATACCACCATCGGCATCATCGCCACCGATGCCGCATTGTCCCGCACCGAACTGCAACGGCTGACCGTGGCCGGCCATGATGGACTGGCACGCTGCATCCGCCCGGTACACACCATGCTGGATGGTGACACGCTGTTTGCGCTGTCAACCGGACAGACATCGCGGCAGCCCGACCTGATCACGCTCTCCGCCATGGCGGCCGAAGCGGTGCAACTGGCGGTGCTGTGCGCCGTGCGTGCGGCGCAGACGCTGCGTGTGGGGGACTTGTGGCTGCCGGCTGCGTCTGAACTGCAGGCCTGAGCGCCTTCACGCGTCACTCAGCGCGCGGTACACAGGTTTTCGCAGGGAATGCCGTCGCCATCACGATCCAGCCGCGTGATGCCGCACTGGGTCAGGTAATGGCGCGCTTCGGCGCAGCTGCTCATCTGGTTGCAGAAACGCTTGCTGCCGCACTGGCTACCCTGCCCCGCGCCCATGAGCGACAGCAGCCGCCTGCTGGGTACTGGCGCATCCAGCACGATGCTGCCCTGTGCTGCGGAACGGATGCCCTTGCGGTAATCGGCCGGGTAAATCGCGCCCGGCTGGCTCCACAGGCCCAGGGTTTCACTGCGTGCCTGCGCCTCCAGCTGCAGATAGCCGGGATCGACCAGATACTGCCGATAGGCCCAGGCATGGCCCTGGCGTACCAGTTGCCGGTTGACGTTCACGCCCTGTATCTGCACGGTCGCCAGCACCCGGCCATAGCGATCCTTGCCAGCCTGCTGCAACACGACCTGCCGGCCCGCCACCAGATCCGCCAGCGCGCGGCGTGAAGCATGGCTGAACGGCTGGCCGCGCTCCGGAGCGTCGATCTGATGCAGGCGCACGCGCAGGTTCTGCTTGCTGGCGGTGAGACAGTTGAGGGTGTCGCCGTCGGCGACGTTGACGACGCGGCAGCTGATATCGGCCGCATGGACAGTCGAAGGCAGCGCTGCTGTCCACAGGACCGCCGCAACAGGCAACAGCAGGAATCGGCGCAACAAGCTCATGTGAAGATGTGGCGTACAAGCGGATATGCCAATCTGGCCATTTCCGGAGAAAATTATCCCCGGCTTCCCCCCGGGATGTCCCCAAAAGAAAACGGCGCGTAGCCAGGTACGCGCCGTTATTCAGGAATTTCTGGGGTGGCTGATGGGGCTCGAACCCACGACAACAGGAATCACAATCCTGGACTCTACCAACTGAGCTACAGCCACCAGAAAGAGAAAATTATAGCAGTAATTCCCCATTCATGCGCGCATGACGGGAAATTTCTTTATCAACCGGCTACCGGCGTGGCAATCGCAGCGGGCTTCGGCACCTTGATCTCGACCTTGAGCAGCTTCTTCAGCGTCTCGAAGTAGGCCATCAGCTGCGCCTCGTTCAGCGCGCGCGACAGCTGCGGTTGCTGCTGCTTGCGCAGTTCGCTCGTGGCAGGATCTGCCGGCAGCACCTGGTTCACGCGCACGATGGCATAGCCCTGGTTGCCCAGATCCACGCCTTCGAAGGCCGGCAGCTTGCCGGTCTTGGCGCGCATGGCCGCATCGACCACCGGCGGCACCAGGGTGGACTGCACACGCGAGACGACAACGGTTTCACCCATGTCACCAGCAGCGGCCGGGTTGGCCTGCCAATCCTTCAGCTTGGCCAGGGCATCGGCCTTGGCCAGGGCGGCGGCCCGGTCCTGCACATAGGCTTGCGTTACCGCCGGCTTGATGTCGGCCAGCGCCTGCTGGCCTGCGGCATGGTATTCGACCAGACGGCCGGCTACCAGCTCGTTGCTGCCGACTTCAATCGTCTGGGTATTCTGCTTCTTGCTGATGGAATCGGCGGCAAACAGCGCCTGCAGGAAATTGCGGTTGGCCAGCGGGCCCTGGGTGCCCGGAGCCGGCGTGCGATGCACGTTGCTGGCGGTCTGCAGCTGCAGACCCAGTTCGGCAGCCAGTGTCTTCAGCTCGGCCGGATTGCGGAACACGCCGTCGCTGAAACGCTCGGCCAGTTCACCAAACTTCTGCTGCGCCATCTGCTGCTTCAGCTCGGTTTCGATGGCGGCCTTGTGCGCCTCGAAACCCTGCTGGGCGGCTCCCTGCACATCGGTCAGCTGGATGATGTGGTAACCAAAATCGGTTTGCACCAGATCACTGATCTGGCCTTTTTCCATGCCGAACAGCTTGTCCAGGAAGGCCTGGGGCAAGCCAGCGGTATTGCGACCGATCATGCCCAGATCACCACCGTTCGTGGCCGTGGTGGCATCCTGCGATTGGGTCCGTGCCAGTTCGGCAAACCTGGCCGGATCCTGGCGCAGCTGGGCCAGCAGCGCTTCGGCGTGCTTGCGCGCGGCATCACGCGTGGCCTGGTCGGCACCGGCGGGCACCGTGATCAGGATATGGCTGGCGCGGCGCTGACCGGCATCGGCAAAGCGCTCCTTGTTCTGCTCGTAGTAGTTGCGCATGTCCTGATCGGACACGGTGATGGTGCGCTCCACGGCCGGCATGTCCAGTACCGCGTATTCCACGGTGGCCTGCTCGGTGGTGCGGAAACGCTCCTTGTGGGCATCATAGAAAGCCTGTACGGCGGCATCATTGACCGGCACCTGGCTGACGTAACGGGCCGGATCAAAGCCGGCCAGCTGGATTTCGCGGCGCTCGAAGAAGGGGTTCAGCACCAGATTGGCGCTGTTCTCAGGCATCCAGCCGCCAGCGGCGATCACGCCTTCCAGCACCTGCTGTTGCGACAGGCGGGTACGCACCATGGCCTCGTAGCCGGCGGGCGTCAGGTTCTGTGTGGCCAGCAGCTGCTTGTAGCGTTCCTCGTCCAGCTTGCCATCGGGGCCGCGCAGGCCGGCGATGGCGGGATCGTTGAGCAGTTCACGCGCCAGACGCTGGTCGCTGACGAACAGCTTCAGCTTGCTGGCTGCGGCAAACAGCACGCGCTCCTGCACCATCGATTCGAGTGTGGCGTATTTGGCCTGGGGCGAATCGAGCAGCGCGCTGTCAAGACCCGGCTGGCTGGCGCGCAGGCGGTCGGCCTCGCTGCGGTGGGCTTCATCCCACTCGGCCTGGGTGATTTTCTGGCCGTCCACGACAGCCACGGTCGCGTGTGAGGCATCGTTCATGCGCTGATAGTTCTCGAAGCCGAAAAACACGAACGAAGGAATGATGAGCGCAAACAGCAGCACCATCATCCACTTGGTGTGCTTGCGAATGAATTCAAACATGCAAGGGAATCCTGTTGGCTGGCAGATGCCAGCAGAAGCAGCGACGCAAAGGCGCCGGCAGGCAGGGAAGACGGGCCGGAGGGAGCAGGCCCGGAGACTCAGCGGAAGATTTTACTTCAATGTGCCGCAGCGCTGCCGGCACTGCCCTCGCCCATTGGCAGGCAGACGCACACCTCCAGCCCGCCCAGCGGACTGTCGTGCAGCTGCAGCCGCCAGTCATGCAGCTCGGCAACCCGCGCCACGATCGCCAGCCCCAGGCCGGCCCCCTGCCCGGCACCCTGACGGAAGAAGTGCTCGAACACGCGCTCGCGCAGTTCCGGTGCAATACCCGGCCCGCTATCCTGGAAACGCAGCCGGATGCCATCGGACTGGCGCTCCAGCACGACCTGGATCTGCCCGCCTGGCGGTGTATGGCGAATCGCGTTGGCCACCAGGTTCTCGACCAGGCTGTGCAGGCCCTGCTCGTCGGCATGGATGACAAAACGCTCCCCCGGCTGTACCTGCAGCGTCAGCTCCTGATCGCGCTGCAGGCTGAGCGTGATCAACTCGGCCAGCTCCTGGCGCAGAAAGGCCGCCAGATCCAGCGCCACGCGCTGCAGGCGCACCAGGCCGGGCTCCAGCCGTGCCAGCAGCAGCAGCTGTTCCGACAGGTGGGTCGCACGCACCACGTTGCGATCGATCTGCCGAATAGCGGCTTCGCGGTCGGCCGGATCGGGGGCATGCAGGGCGTTGTGGGCCTGGACATGCAGCACCGCCAGCGGCGTGCGCAGCTCATGGGCCGCATAGGACAGAAAGCGGCGCTCGCGTTCGCGCGCCTCGGTCACCTGCCCGAGCAGGCCGTTGAGCGACTGCAGCACGGCTTGCAGCTCGGCCGGTGCTGCACGCAGCTGCACCGGTTCCAGCTGCTGCGGACCCCGCTGACGCAGCGACCCCGCCAGCTGTTCCAGCGGCCGCAGTCCCCAACCCACCACCAGCCAGACCAGCAACAGCAGCAAGGGGATGCCGAGCAGCTCCACCCACAGACTGCGGCTGGCGATACGCGTGGCGAGCTCGCTGCGCACATCGGCACGATCACCCACCAGCACCCAGCTGCCGCGTGCCGGATCGTGGTGCAGGTAAATGCGCCAGTCCCAATCGTCCTGGCGCACCTCGTAGTAACCGGGCAGCAGTCCGGGCAACAGCGTCTGCCCGTCCGTCTCCGGTGAGGCCTGCGGGCTGGCATGCAGGGCCCCGCTTTCGCGCAGCTGGCGCAAGCTGTCCAGCTGCTGCACCGGGGCTGATGGCGAAGCCAGGATCAGGCTGCCATCGGCCCGGAACACGACAAAAGCCAGTTTGCTTTCATATTCATGCACATAGTGGCGGAAGGCGGGAGACTGTTCGCTCAGGGTCGCGGCCTGTCGCAGCGCCTGTTGCACCGCGGCGCCCTCTTGCGGCGTCATGGCGGGATGCGCCAGCACGGCCAGCATGCGCGCCGATTGCGTCAGCTGGGCATCGAACACTTCCTCGATTTCGATGCGGGCATCGGCATAGCTGCGCCAGCTCATGACACTCAGCGCCACGGTGAGCAGGATCAGGAGCGCACCGAGAATGCGGCTGCGGATGGATCGCATCATGCCGGATCGATGCGATAGCCCACGCCACGCACGGTGCGGATCAGCTCCGGGTAGAGCTTTCGGCGCAGGTGGTGGATATGCACTTCGAGCGCATTGCTTTCGGCGGCGCTTTCGCTCCAGCCATACAGCACTTCCTCGAGCCGGTCACGCGTGAGAACGCGACCCGGCTGCGACATCAGCTGGTGCAGCAGCAGGAATTCCTTGCGCTGCAGCGTGACCACCTCTCCCCGGCAGCTGACTTCCTGGCTGACCGGATCGAGCCGCACGCCGCCATGTTCCAGCACCGGTTGCGGGCGGCCAAAGCTGCGGCGCAGCAAGGCGCGCAGACGCGCCGTGAGTTCGCCCACTTCGAATGGCTTGATCAGGTAATCGTCGGCACCGGCATCCAGCCCCTGGATGCGGTCACTGGTGGCATCGCGCGCGGTCAGGACCAGCACCGGCACCGCCTGCTGGCGTTCGCGCAGGCGGCGCAACACGTCCAGCCCGTCCATATCGGGCAGGCCCAGATCCAGTATCGCCAGGTCAAAGCGTTCATGCGTCAACGCATGCAGCGCGCTGCGCCCGTCCTGCACCCAGTCCACGGTATAGCCTTCGGGCTTGAGGGCGACGCGGATGCCTTCGCCAAGAGCAGGATCATCTTCAACAAGCAGCAGGCGCATGGTGGGCAGCAACAAAAGGGGAAACTGCCCGCCAGTATAGGACTGTCAGCGGCTGCGCGGATCAGGACACGACGCGCGACGGCCCGGCCTCCTGGCGGATTTGCGGCAGTTTCTTGCGCATGGCCTTGTCAACAACGCCGGGCAGGATCTGGTTGATGCGCACGAACAGTTTTTCCGGCCAGCCCAGATAGCGCTCGTGGCGCGTCCCCTGCATGGCCTGCAGCACCTGTTGCGCCACCCGCTGCGGCGTGTCCATGGTGCTACCAAGCTGCTCGTTCATGCGCACGGCGGCTGCCGTATGCATGCTGGTGCGGGTGGCGCGCGGAGCCACATAGCGCACCTGTACGCCGGTATCCGCCAGCTCGCGCCGCAGCGCTTCGGCGAAGCCGCGCAGGGCAAACTTGCTGGCGCAATAAGTGGCATAGCCGGGGTGACCAATGGAGCCTAGCACAGATCCCAGCAACACCACCACGGCCTGCGGTTGCTGCTGCAGCATCGGCAGCAGCCGGCGCGTGAGTTGCAGCGTGGCCGTGACATTGACGCTCAGCAAGGCCTCTATGCTCTCTTCATCCTGGGCCGCAAAGCTGATCAGCTCGTTCAGCCCCGAGGCATGCAGCAGCACGCTGGCACCACCCCAATCGCGTACCGCAGCCTCGACCGCATCGCGGCCGGCGCGTGTGGCCAGATCCGCCTCGACCGTGCGCATACGCTGCCACCGCCCTGCCGCCAGGGCATCCAGCGCCGAACGGCGGCGACCCACAATCAGCACCTGCGCCCCAGCGGTCAGCAACTGCTCCAGCAATTCCTGACCGATGCCGCCGGTGGCTCCGGTCAGCACGACACGTGCATGCTGCAGTTTCATGCGGCCAGCTCCTGCGGCAGCGGCAGAAAGCGCCCGGTCACACAGAATTCGATCCGGTAGCGCGATGCTGGCGCTTGCGTTGCGGACTGCAGGGGAAAATCCATCATCTACTCCTTCGCCCATCGGGGCTCGGGAAGGATGATGCGGATGAAGGCTTAGCGGAAGCTTAAGATCGACGCCGTTTCAGGGAAAAGCTCTGGTGCTTGGAACCTCTTTGTGGTTGCCCGAGACTCCCCCTGCCGGATGCGTTCAGACAAAGAAAAACGGCCTAGAGTTTCCTCCAAGCCGTTGTTTTCATTGCCATTTTCAATTGAAAGGGTGGTGGGTGCTGACGGGGTCGAACCGCCGACCTACGCCTTGTAAGGGCGCCGCTCTACCAACTGAGCTAAGCACCCCACGCCGATCAATTCAGGGCATCTTTCAGTCCCTTGCCGGGACGGAATTTCGGAATTCTAGCAGCTTTGATCGGGATTTCCTCGCCGGTCTGCGGATTTCTGCCTTTTCTTGCCGCGCGCTTGGCCACATCAAAGGTACCGAAGCCCACCAGAGTCACGCTGCCGCCTTTTTTAAGGGTGGTGGTCACGGCCCCTAGGGTGGCCTCCAGCGCGCGCGCTGCAGCCGCCTTGGAGATGCCAGCCTGTTTGGCGATATGTTCGATCAACTCTGTCTTGTTCACGGTAGTCCCCCGATGGTTTGCTTGTATGGAGCGCATGTCTGGAGCCTGGACGGGTGCATGGACAGTCCGGGGCATACATGCGTTACGCCACCAGGGCACAGTCGTCCTATCCGATCCATTGTAGCGAGCTTGCCCGGGGCACTCCATGTTCCATTTGGCGACGTGTCGCGTTTTCGTCGTCAGGGCTTACCCCGCCAGCAACTGCGCCACTGCCCGGCCCATGTCTTCGGTGCTTGCCAGGCCGCCGTGCAGATCCGGCGTGCGTGGCAAGCCGTTCTGCGGGTCCAGTACCTGCTCGATGGCGTGCACGATGGCATCGTGCGCCTCGCGGTGACCGAGGAAATCCAGCATCATGGCGCCAGCCCAGATCTGCCCGACCGGATTGGCGATGCCCTTGCCGGCAATGTCCGGAGCGGATCCGTGCACCGGTTCGAACAGCGAAGGAAAGCGCCGCGTCGGATTCAGGTTGGCGCTGGGTGCGATGCCGATGGTGCCGGTACAGGCCGGACCCAGATCGCTCAGGATGTCGCCAAACAGGTTGCTGGCAACCACCACGTCAAAGTAGTCGGGTCGCTGCACGAAGTGCGCCGTGAGAATGTCGATGTGGAACTTGTCCACCACCACGTCCGGATACTGCCTGGCCATCAGCGCCACGCGCTCGTCCCAGTAGGGCATGGTGATGGCAATGCCGTTGGACTTGGTGGCGCTGGTCAGGTGCCGGCGCGGGCGCGACTGCGCCAGCTCGAAGGCAAAGCGCAGCACGCGATCCACGCCCAGGCGCGTCATCACGGTTTCCTGCATCACCATTTCGCGTTCGGTCCCCTCGAACATGCGGCCGCCGATGGAGGAATACTCGCCCTCGGTGTTCTCGCGCACAATCAGCATGTCGATCTCGCCAGGCTGGCGCGGGCTGCCGTCGCGGCGCACTACTGGCGCCGTCACGCCCGGCATCAGGCGCGCCGGACGCAGGTTGATGTACTGGTCGAATTCGCGGCGGAACAGCAGCAGCGATTCCCACAACGAGATGTGATCGGGAATCTTGTCCGGCCAGCCCACGGCACCAAAGTAGATTGCATCGTGTGTGCCGATCTGCTGTTTCCAGTCTTCCGGCAGCATGCGGCCGTGCTGCCGGTAATAGTCCCAGCAGGCGAAATCGAAATGGTCGAACTGCAGGCCGATGCCAAAACGCCGGGCTACTGCCTGCAACACGCGCAGGCCTTCGGGCATGACCTCCTGGCCGATGCCGTCACCGGCGATGACGGCAATGCGGTGCGTCTTCATGGGGCAGCGCGCTCAGCGGATGCGCTGGCGGATTTCGGGAATCGCCTTGCGCATGTAGTAGACCATGGACCAGACCGTCAGCACCACCGCCAGCCACAGCAGGATGTTGCCCCAGAAACGGGTATCGATCAGGCCGAACAGCTGGCCGTTGAACAGCAGGAAGGGAATCGCCGTCATCTGCACCGTGGTCTTGAGCTTGCCGATCATGTGCACCGCCACGCTGCGCGAGGCACCGATCTGCGCCATCCATTCGCGCAGCGCCGAAATGGCTATTTCACGGCCAATGATGATGAGCGCGGCAAAGACATCGGCCCGCTGCAGGTGCACCAGCACCAGCACGCTGGCGCAGACCAGGAACTTGTCAGCCACCGGATCCAGAAAGGCACCGAAGGCCGAGGTCTGGTTGAGCTTGCGCGCCAGATAACCGTCAAACCAGTCCGTCATGGCAAAGATGATGAACATCAGCGCCGCCACCAGGTTCTGCGTCTGCTCTGCCAGCGGCAGGTAGAACACCGCCATCAGCAGGGGAATGGCCGCAATGCGCGTCCAGGTCAGGGCGGTGGGAATGGTGAGGAACATGGCTTGCAAGGGGAAACGGTATCCTGCCGATTGTGGCATGGAAACTCCGCGGCCCCGGCAGCGTCAGTGCAATGCCCGGTAGATCTGTGCTGCCAGCTCGGAAGAGATGCCCTCGACGCTGGCCAGATCCTCTTCCGAGGCCTTGGCGACACCGGCCACGCCACCAAAGCGCTGTAGCAGGCGTGCACGCCGTTTCGGGCCGATGCCGGGAATCTCCTCCAGCCGGCTGCCGCCGGTGCGCACACGGGCGCGCTTGGCACGCATGCCGGTGATGGCAAAGCGGTGCGCCTCGTCCCGGATCTGCGCCACCAGCATCAGCGCCGCCGAGTCCTGACCAAGCCAGATCTTCTCGCGGCCATCGGCAAACACCAGCTCTTCCAGACCGACCTTGCGGCCCTCGCCCTTTTCCACGCCGACGATGCGCGACAGATCCATGCCGAGATCGCCGAAGACCTCGCGCGCCACGCCGACCTGGCCCTTGCCGCCATCGATCAGCACGATGTCCGGCCAGCGCGGAGCCTGGCTGCCCTCGGCCGCTTCACCTGTTGCACCCGATTCCGCCGCCTGCTCCTGCCAGGCGCGGATCTGTTCGGCCAGCTTGCCGTAACGGCGCTGCAGCACCTGGCGCATGGCGGCGTAATCGTCACCGGGCGTGATGCCCTCGATGCCGTAGCGACGGTAGCGCGAAGGCTGCATGGCGTGGTTCTGGAACACCACGCAGGAGGCCTGGCTGGCTTCGCCGGCGGTGTGCGAAATGTCGAAACACTCGATATGCAGGCTGTCGAGTTCCTCGCGCTCCAGGCCGAGCGCCTCGGCCAGCGCACGGGTGCGCGCGCGCTGCGAGCCTTCTTCGGCCAGCAGGCGTGCCAGCTGCAGGCCGGCATTCTGCTCGGCCATCTGCAGCCAGGTGCGGCGCAGCTCACGCGGCTGGTGCACCGCAGTGATCTTGCGGCCGGCCTGGGCCGACAGCGCCTCGACCAGCGCCGGCTGCAGCGGCACGCTGGTCACCAGCACGGACGGCATGTCCGAACCCAGGTAGTGCTGCGCGACAAAGGCTTCGAGCACGGCCTGCTCCAGCTGTCCGTGCGTGGCCTCGATGCCGCCCTCCTCGCCCTCGACCAGCTTGCGCGCATCATCGAGCTGCGACGGAAAATGCGGCTTGTCGCCCAAATGGCGGCCACCGCGCACCATCGCCAGGTTGACACAGGCCTTGCCGCCCAGCACCTTGACTGCCAGGATGTCGACATCCTTGTCGGAGGTGGATTCGACCGCCTGCTGGTGCAGGATATCGCTCAGCGCCGACAGCTGGTCGCGCACCAACGCCGCCTGCTCGTATTCCATGCGTTCGGAGTGTTCCATCATGCGCTGCTGCAGCTGGCGCATGACATCGTCGGCAGAACCGTCGAGAAAGGCTTCGGCATGGGCCACATCGGCGGCATAGGCTTCCGGGCTGATCAGGCCGACACAGGGGCCGGTACAACGCTTGATCTGGTACAGCAGGCAGGGCCGCGTGCGGTTGCTGAATACCGAATCCTCGCAGGTGCGCAGCCGGAACACCTTTTGCAGCAGCTGGATGGTTTCCTTGACCGCCCAGGCATTGGGGTACGGACCAAAATAGCGGTTGTGCCTGTCGGTGGCTCCCCGGTAATAGGAGATGCGCGGAAACGCGCCGGCTTGCGGCCGGTCATCCGGCTGGCTGCCGGGACGGCTGCCGCTGAAACGCAGATAGGGGTAGCTCTTGTCATCCCGGAACAGGATGTTGTACTTGGGCTTGAGCGTCTTGATCAGGTTGTTTTCCAGGATCAGCGCCTCCGCTTCGGATCGCACCACCGTCACTTCGAGCCGGCGGATCTTGCCCACCATGAAGCCGATGCGGGTACCGCCATGGTCCTTCTGGAAATAGCTGGAAACGCGCCGCTTCAGGTGGATTGCCTTGCCGACATACAACACCTGGTCATCGGCATCGAAATAGCGGTACACGCCAGGCAGCGCCGGCAGCGCCGCCACCTGCTCCAGCACGGCGGGATCATGGCCGCTGCTGGCCGCTGGCACCGGCTGGTCCGGCTGCTGGGGTGGCTGGGAAGATGCACTCATGCCTGCATTGTAGAGTTGCCGCATGGAGATGACGGACAATGCGGACATGCCTGACACCACTGCCCTGCCCGCCCTGCAATGGGACATTTTCTGCACCGTGATCGACAACTACGGCGATGCCGGTGTCTGCTGGCGGCTCGCCAGCCAGCTGGCCAGCCGCGGCCAGCGCGTACGCCTGTGGATCGACCAGCCGCAGGTGCTGGCCTGGATGGCGCCGGCGCCGGGCGATGTGGAAGTGCGCCATTGGGCCAGCCCGCTGCCGGCTGCCGCCCTGCCCGCCACACCGGGCGACGTGCTGATCGAGGCCTTTGGCTGCCAGCTTGATGACAGCGTGCAGGCCTGGTGGGCGCAGCACCATGGCACGGACGGCGGCCTCTGGCTGAACCTGGAATACCTGTCGGCCGAGGACTATGTGCTGCGCTGCCACGGCCTGCAGTCGCCCGTCATGAGCGGACCGGCCGCCGGCTGCAGCAAGCGCTTTGTCTATCCCGGCCTGGTACCCGGCACCGGCGGGCTGCTGCGTGAAACGGATCTGCTGCAACGGCAACAGGCACTTGACCGCGCCGGCTGGCGGCAGCGCATGGGCGTGGCGGCGGACAGCCAGCTGGTGCTGAGCCTGTTCTGCTACGAACCACCGGCACTGGCGACCCTGCTGCAGCAGCTGTCGGCTGATGCCGCACCCGGCAGCTGGCTGGTGTTCCAGGGCCGTGGCCGCGTGCTGCTGGAGCAGTTGGTGGGCCACAGCCTGCCGGTGCAGCACGGCAACAGCCAGCTGCTGCCGCTGCCCTGGCTGGATCAGGCCGGCTTTGACGAGGTGCTGTGGGCCAGCGATTTCAATGCCATGCGCGGCGAGGATTCGCTGGTGCGCGCACTCTGGGCCGGCCAGCCCTTTGTCTGGCACATCTATCCGCAGGACGACGACGCCCACCACGCCAAGCTCGATGCCTTTCTGGACTGGCTGCAGGCGCCAGACGACTGGCGCGCCTTTCACCATGCCTGGAACGGCATCGGCGATGCCGCGTTGCCGGCGCTGACCCCGGCGCGGCTGGCGCGCTGGCGTGCCTGCGCGCTGGAGGCGCGTGCGCGTCTGCTGGCGCAAGCGGATCTGGTCAGCCAGCTGCTGGCACTGGCCACAGCCGGCTGAATATCCGGCCAGCCCGGGACTCAGGCGCTGCGCGTATCGGGCAGGCGACGCGCAATCTCGGCCACCAACTGCTGCGCCAGCACACGCTTGCTGGCATGCGGCAGCTCGGTGGTGCCCTCGGCATCGACCAGCAGCAAGGCGTTGTCATCCTTGCCGAACGTGGCCGGTCCGATATTGCCAACCAGCAGCGGCACCTGCTTGCGCACGCGCTTGGCCTGGGCATTGGCTTCCAGATCCTGGCTTTCGGCGGCAAAGCCGACGCAGAACAGCGCGCCATTCTGCGCCTGCGGCGTCTGCGCCACCGTGGCCAGGATATCCGGGTTCTCGACAAAGGCCATGGCCGGTACCTGGCCGCTGCCATCCTTCTTGATCTTGTGCTCGGCGGCTTCGGCCGGACGCCAGTCGGCCACGGCAGCGGTAGCCACGAAAATGCCGTACTCGGGCAGATGCAGGCGTACCGCCTCCAGCATCTGCCGGGCACTCTGCACATCGATGCGGGTCACGCCTTCGGGCGTGGGCAGGTGCACCGGGCCGGCCACCAGCTTGACCGTGGCACCGGCTTCCTGCGCCGCGCGCGCAATGGCAAAGCCCATCTTGCCACTGGAATGGTTGGTGATGCCGCGCACCGGATCGATGGCCTCGAAGGTCGGGCCGGCGGTGACCAGCACCTGCTGGCCGGCCAGCACCTTGGGGCTGAACCAGGCCACCACCGCCTGCAGCAGCTGCTCCGGCTCCAGCATGCGGCCATCGCCGACTTCACCGCAGGCCTGGTCGCCATGGCCGACGCCCAGCACCTGGGCCCCATCGGCCGCCACCTGCGCCAGATTGCGCTGCGTGGCCGGGTGGGCATACATCTCGCGATTCATGGCCGGGGCAATCAGCAGCGGCTTGCCGGCCGGTCGGGCCAGGCAGGTCAGGCTGAGCAACTCGTCGGCGCGGCCTTGCACCAGGCGCGCGATGAAATCGGCGCTGCACGGAGCCAGCAGGATCAGGTCAGCATCGCGGCCCAGGTGGATGTGCGGCATGTTGTCGGCAGTGCGCGCGTCCCACTGGCTGAGTACCACCGGGCGGCCGGACAGCGCCTGCATGGTGACCGGCGTGATGAACTGGCAGGCGGCCTCGGTCATCATCACCTGGACCGTGGCACCGGCCTTGATCAGCAGGCGGCACAGCTCGGCCGACTTGTAGCAGGCCACCCCACCGGTCAGGCCGAGCAGGATATGGCGGCCCTGCAGGTCACCGGCGGCTGGCATAACGGAACAGCTGTCCATGGAATCCTCCTTCAATCCTGCCAGTGCTGCAGGCCGTCAATGGCCATGGCATAGCCCTGCACGCCCCAGCCGCACATCACGGCGCGTGCCGCCGGCGAAATATAGGAATGGTGGCGGAAGGCCTCGCGCGCAAACACATTGCTGATGTGCAGTTCGACCAGCGGCACTGCCGTGCCCTTGATGGCATCGAGCAGGGCCACGCTGGTATGGGTATAGGCACCGGCATTCAGCACCACACCGGCCAACAGGCCTTGCGCCTGCAGGCGGCCAGCCTCATGGATGGCATCCACCAGATCACCCTCGTGGTTGCTCTGGCGGAAATCGAGCGTCCAGCCATGGCGTGCGCAGGCCTGCCGGCACAGTTGCTCGACATCGGCCAGCGTGGACGAGCCATACACCGCCGGCTCACGCGTGCCAAGCAGGTTGAGGTTGGGGCCGTTGAGCACGACCACGGTCTTGGTACTGGGTGCAGTTGTCATCAGAAGATCCTGTCTGCGGGCCGGGCCCGCCTGTCTGCGCATGATACCGCGCGCTCAGGCCTCGGTGTCCAGGTCGGGGATGCGGCTGAAGGCGATGCGCATGGGCGCATGCTCCAGTGCCTCATGGGAGGTCGCGAAATAGACGGCATTGCGGCCAAAGCGCTGGTTCAGCGCATCCACCGCTCGCAGCAAATCGTCGCGCGCACGCGGCGTGATGCCGGGCAGCTCGCCCGGATCCTCGAACAGGTCCGGCGTGTGCTGTTGCTGCGGCACCAGTCCGTGCAGCAGCACCCCGACCTGTTGCGGCACGGACACGGCACCCAGGCCGTTGCCCCAGGCCAGATCCAGCAGACGCAGCAGCGCGGCAGTGTCCCGCGTTTCCTGGAAATGCAGGTCGCGCATGGCGGTACTGGCCTCGGGCAGCATCATGCCCAGATAGCCCTGCACCCAGACCTGCATCGCCTGCGCATAAAAGCCCTGCCGACGCAAGCGCATGGCAGCCTTCTGCAGCAGGCGGTGCAGCACGGCACGTGCCGCCTCCGGATGGCGCATGGCTGGCGGCAGCACATGGGAATGGCTGATGGAACGCGCCGGGGCTTCCGGGGCCAGGTGCCATTCGCCGCGCAGCTTGTCGTACATGGCACTGCCCTCGACACTGCCCCAGACAGTGCGCAGCAGATCGCGCGGAGCGGCATACAGCTGTTCTACCGTGTGGATGCCGCAGGCCTGCAGCCGGCGCTCCAGCCGCCTGCCAATGCCGTGGATGTCGCGCAGCGCCAACGCCAGCATGCGCTGCGGCAGCTCCTCACGCGTGATGACGGTCAGGCCATCGGGCTTGTGCATATTGGAGGCCTGCTTGGCCAGCAGAATATTCGGCCCGATGCCGATGGAGACCCGGAGGCACTCGCCCAGATCGTCATGCAGACGCTGCCTGAGCTGCCCGGCCAGCCAGCGCGCGCGTTCCGGCGTACGCCAGCTGCCCGTGAGCTCGCACGCCATTTCGTCAATCGACATCACGCGCAGTACCGGCACCAGGCTGTCAACCACGGCCACGGCGCGGTGGTGCATCTGCACATACAGCTCGGGCCGCGCCTCGCGCACGATGAGCCTGGGGCAGAGCCGGCGCGCCTCGCTGATCCGGGTACCGGTGCGAATGCCGTGCTCGCGCGCCTCGTAGCTGACCGCAATGCAGCAGCTGGTTTCGGCCAGCACCGGTGCCACCACCACCGGCTTGCCACGCAGGGACGCATCCAGCTGCTGCTCTACCGAAGCAAAGTAGGCATTGAAATCAATAAAGAGGATGCGCAACATGCCGATGCAAAATGGTTACTGTACGGAATAACAGTATTCTGCACCAGATTGCACCGGCTGAATAGCATTTTTTCACGCTCAGCGGGACTGCACCTGCTCCACGCCACGATTCGCCAGCGCATCGGCTTTCTCGTTGCCGGGATCACCTGCGTGGCCCTTGACCCAATGCCAGCTGATGCGATGGATGCCGCCATGCACCAGCGCATCCAGCTGCTGCCACAGCTCGGCATTCTTCACCGGCTGCTTGCTCGCCGTGACCCAGCCTTTCTTCTTCCAGTTGTGGATCCACTCGGTAATGCCCTGGCGCACATACTGGCTGTCCAGGTACAGATCAATCTGGCAGGGCCGCTTGAGCGCCTGCAGGCCACGGATCACCGCCGTCAGCTCCATGCGGTTGTTGGTGGTCTCGGCTTCACCGCCGAACAGCTCCTTGCTGTGCGATCCGGACTGCAGCCAGACCCCCCAGCCGCCCGGCCCCGGGTTGCCCTTGCAGGCTCCATCGGTATATATGGTCACGTGTTGCATGCTTGTACTCTCCCGATGCTTCCGAAGGTCCGGGATCATACACGCCGGCGCGATGGGCCGGCCTGCTGTGCCACCGGCACCTGGCTGCGCTGGCGCTTGATTTCCTTCCAGCGCGGCTGCAGCATGCGCATGCCGCGCACGCGCTTCACCGCCGTCAGCAGATAGACCCCGCCCAGCACCGGCCACCAGCGATCGCCGGCACGCTCCATCCACTCCAGCCGCCCGAACCAGCGCGCACTGTCCATGCCGGGGCGGTAGCAGCCAAAGCGGCCCCCTTCCACCTCCAGGTTCAGCAGACGCAGCCAGTCACGCAGCCGACGATGCCCGATCAGGTCATCGACATCGGGAATAAAGGGTTCCAGCCGGCCTCCCATGCGGTGCGCCAGCATGCTGTAGTGCTGCTGCGCTCCCCACAGACTGGTCGGGTTGAAGCCGATCACCAGCAGCCGTCCCTCGGGCACCAGCACGCGTGCCACCTCGCGCAGCGTGGCGTGCGGATCGGCGCTGGCTTCCAGCGTATGCGGCAGCACCACCAGATCGACGCTGTTCTCGGCAAACGGCAAGGCTGTCGGGTCCAGGATCAGGTCAGGTTGCGGCTGCGGCACGCCGGCAGCCTGCACTTCCTGCGGCGTCAGCGTGGCCGGTTCGTCCTGCCAGCAGGCCTCCACGCCGGCCAGCCAGCGATGCTGGATACGCGAGTTGCGCAGCAGCTGCAGATACTCGCAGCCGATCTGCAGCGCATGGTAGCCAAAGCAGTCGGCCACCACCTGATCGCCATGTTCCAGTTCCCAGGCGTGCAGATATCTTCCGGCCGGCGAGCGGAACCATTGCGCAAAATCTATAATCTCTGAGGACATTTCCCTTGATCAGCCTGTTTGAACCTCATGCACCTGCTGGCGCTACCTGCTTTCGATGACAACTATATCTGGATCCTGCACGACGGCGCAGCTGCCGTGGTGGTGGATCCGGGCGATGCCGCACCGGTCATCGAAACCCTGCGCGCGCAGCAACTGGCCCTGGCCGCCGTGCTGGTCACGCACCACCATGCCGACCATGTCAGCGGGCTGGACGCGCTCTGGCAGGCCTGCGGCAACGCTGCCACGACAGTGTACCTGCCTGCCGGCGACGGCGTGCCGGCCAGTGCCCACGCCAGCATTCCGGCGTCCGCCATCCACTCCGTCCAGGGCGATGATCACATCACCCTGCTCGGCAGCGCCTTCCGCGTGATCGACGTGCCCGGCCATACCGCCGGCCATGTGGCCTATGCCAGCGACACCGTCCCCGGCCAGCCACCACTGCTGTTCTGCGGCGATACCCTGTTTTCCGGCGGCTGCGGTCGCCTGTTCGAGGGCACGCCGGCACAGATGCTCGATTCGCTCGATCGCCTGGCTGTCCTGCCCGCCAGCACCCTGGTGTGCTGCGCGCACGAGTACACGCTGTCCAACCTGCGCTTTGCACAAGCGGCCGAGCCCGGCAATGCCGAGCTGGCCCACTATCTGCAGCAGTGCGAGGCCCTGCGCGCCAAGGGAAAGCCGACCGTCCCGTCCACCATCGGACGGGAACTCCAGATCAACCCCTTCCTCCGGGTGCGGGAGCCTGCGCTACAGCAGGCCGCGCAGGCACAAGGTGCCGCCAGTACCGGCCCGGTGGACACCCTGGCAGCCCTGCGGGAATGGAAAAACCGATTCTGATTTCCTCCCCGGCTGCATCGGGTTTCCCGACACCGACTGTTCATGCCGACATTCCGATACCTGTGCGCCGCCCTCATGCTGGTCCTGCTGGCAGGCTGTGCCTCCACCAGCCAGACCTCTTCCACCGGTACCGGCCTGCGCGTCCCTGACCTCGATCGTGGCCGTACCAGCCTCGGCCTCAACAACCCGAACAACGTCTGGGATCGCCTGCGCCAGGGCTTTGCCATGCCGGATCTCGACAATGCCACCGTGCGCGACCGCGAGGCCTGGTATACGCGCAACCCGTCGTCCATCCAGCGCCTGATCGGCAGCTCCGACAAGTACATCTACCACGTGATCGAGGCACTGGAAAGCCGCAACATGCCGACCGAGATCGCGCTGCTGCCGTACGTGGAAAGCTCGTTCAACCCGCTCGCCGTCAGCAGTGCCAAGGCAGCCGGCATGTGGCAGTTCATGCCGGCCACCGGCAAGCAGTACGAGCTGCACCAGAACCTGTTCCTGGACAACCGGCGCGACGTGGTGCAGTCCACGCGTGCCGCGCTCGACTACCTGCAACGCCTCTACAACATGTTCGGTGACTGGCACCTGGCACTGGCCGCCTACAACTGGGGCGAAGGCAATGTGCAGAAGGCGATCCGCCGCAACCAGGCCGCCGGCCGTGGCACCAGCTTTTCCGAGCTGACCATGCCGCAGGAAACCCGCATGTACGTGCCCAAGCTGCAGGCCCTCAAGAACATCGTGCGCAACCCGGCCACCTTCAATACCGCGCTGCCCAATATCGCCAACCACCCGTATTTCGACCAGGTGCGCATCACGCGCGACATGGACACCAGCACGGTCGCCCGGCTGGCCGGCATCTCGCTGGAAGATTTCCGTGCCCTCAACCCTTCGCTCAACCGGCCGCTGGTGATTGCCTCGCTCACGCCCACGCTGCTGCTGCCCTGGCAAAGTGCCCCGCGCTTCCGCCAGAACCTGGCCAACGCCCGGGATCAACAGCTGGCCAGCTGGACACTGTGGACCGCCCCCGCCGACATGAGCGTGACCGAAGTGGCGCGACAGCACGACGCCGATGAAGACGAGCTGCGCAGCATCAACAGCATTCCCTCGCGCATGCGTGTGCGCCGCGGCTCCACCCTGCTGGTGCCGCGCCATGACCAGCATGCCGATGAAATCGCGCCACATGTGGCACGCAGCGGCAACATCAGTTTCGTGCCCGAAGTCGTGCTGCAAACCACCACGCTCAAGGCCGAAGCCGGAGACACGATTGCCAGCTTTGCCGAACGCTTCGGCCTGCCGGTCAGCTCGGTCGCCAGCTGGAACAATGCCAGCCCGGGCACACGTCTGAGCGCCGGCCAGGAAGTCACGGTGCAGCTGCCACGCCAGCAGGCCAGCCAGCTGCGTCAACAGCAACAGGCCCAGGCCGCCATCGAACGCCGCGCGCGTGAGGCGGAAGAACAGCGCGCCACCGCTGCCGAGCGCAGCGCCCGTGCCTCCGAACAACAGGAGCGGGCAGCGCGCAGCCAGCCGCAGACAGACACGGCCAGCACCAGCAGCCGTCGCGCTGCCCCGGCAGCAGAAACACGCGCCAGCCGGGCCACACCTCCGGCCGCCAGGACCGAAGCAGCCACAAGCACCCGCGCGAAGGCCGCTGACGACAGCCGCAAGCGCAGCAGCCAGACCGAGACCGCAGCCCCCGTCAGAGGCAAACGTAACAGCCGGCAGGAAGAAGCCGCTCCCGCCAGAGGCCAGCGTGCCGCCAGGGCAGAAGACAGCAGCGCCGACAAGCGTGCAGGTGCCGGCAAGGCGGCCAGCCGTACAAGCAGCAAGGCGGAATCCGCCGACAGCAAGAGCGGCAACCGCAGCAACACCCGGTCCGCCAAGGCTGAAGCAGAGCCCGCCAAACGCACGCCCACTACCGGCAAGCCGGTACGCGCTGCCGAGACGGCCGATACCCAACCAGCCCGAGGCAAGCAGGCGGCCGACAAGAAGCCCGCTGACAACAAGGCCGCCGACAGCAAGCCCAGCGGAAAAACTCCGGCAGCCGGCAAGCAACCCGCCGATAAAAAGTCGGCAGACAAGAAGCCCGCTACCGACAAGAAAGCTGCTGCCAAATCACGCTAAGCGCGTGATCGGGATCGATTTCAGGCAAACTGCTGCTGCAGACGCGCAGCCAGCGCCTGCTCCAGCGCGGATAGCTGTGCCCTGACCGCCGCCACACGCGCTCCGGGCGAAGGCCGCTGCACCCCGCCCCAGACCGGGCCGGGGAAATGGCTGTCCCAGTCAAAACGCGCAATCACGTGCCAGTGCAGGTGCGGTACCACATTGCCCAGCGTGGCCAGGTTGATCTTGGTCGGGCGCAGATGTTCGCGCAACAGCTGCTCCACCAGCGTGACTGCTTCCATGCCCTGCTGACGCTCGCTGACCGACAAGTCACTCCACTCTGCCACATGGCGATTCCAGATCAGGCGGTAGAACGCCGGGAACGGCGCATTGGCCGCTTCGTCCGCATGCACCAGCCGCCACTGGCGGCCCTGCCACACGATCCGGCCACCGTCCTCGCGGCACAGCACACAATCCTGTTTCATGTTGTTGTTCCTTTCCTGTTGCAGGCACATCCTGTCGCAAAGCCACGTGCCGTGCGCCTCCGGACCTGCTATCTTCGGGAATTATCGTACGCCCTTTGCTGCTCCTGCCATGCCCGCTTCCGTTTCCCGCCGCCACTGCCTGCAACTGATTCCTGCCCTGGGCCTGCTCGGACTGAGCGGCTGCTCGGCCGCTTCGCTGATCCGCAGCATTGATCTGGATGGCGATGACCTGCAGCGCAAGCTGGCCGCACGCTTTCCCATGCAGCAACGCCTGCTCGGCATGGCCGAAATCACGCTGCGCCATCCGCGCCTGAGCTTCCACCCCGACACCAACCAGATCGGCACCCGGGTGCAGGTCGATGTGCCCTCGGTCTTCGGCATCACGCCCACACTGTCCGGCACGGTGGACCTGCGCTACGGCCTGCGCTTCGAGCCCTCGGACAACAGCGTGCGCATCACCGATCTGCGCGTACAGGCGATTGATTTGCGTGATCCGGCCGGCCGCAGCCAGCTGCGCATCAGCCAGGCCGTCAGCCTGCTTGGCGAGCAGCTGTTCAGCGATTACAGCGTCTACCAGCTGAGCGCATCCGATCTGGCCAAGGCACGCCAGCTGCGCCTGAAACCCGGCAAGGTCACGGTCAAGCGCAACGGCCTGGAAATCGAATTGCTGCCCGGCAGCTAAACTAAACCCTGCAGGCCATGCCGGAATCGGCTCTCTCCTAGAATCATTTAATCAAATAATGAATTGATGCACACAGGAGAACCATGAACCATTGGGACCAGGCCTATAGCGATGTCGAGGGCTACAAGTATGGCGAGCAGCCCAACGCCTTTCTGAAGGAGCAGGCACACCGCATTCCGGCCCGGGCCCGGGCGCTGCTACCCGGAGATGGCGAAGGCCGCAACGGTGTCTGGCTGGCCGAACAGGGCCACCAGGTCTGCGCGCTCGACAACTCGGCAGTGGGTCTGGCCAAGGCCGAGGCTCTGGCACACCGCCGTCAGGTGACGCTGCAGACCGTGCTGGTGGATCTGGCCGACTGGCAGCCGGAACCCGCCAGTGCCGATGCCGTGGTGCTGACCTATCTGCACCTGCCGCCGCCACTGCGCACGCCGGTGATGCACAAGCTGGTGCAGGCGCTGAAACCCGGCGGCGTGCTGCTCCTCGAAGCCTTCCACCCACGCCAGCTGCAATACAGCAGCGGCGGCCCGAAGAACGAGGCCATGCTGTACACACTGGACATGCTGCGCGGCGACCTGGCCGCAGACATGCAGGAGTTGCTGGCAAGCGAATCGGAAATCCTGCTGGACGAAGGCCCGGGCCACCAGGGACCGGCCTACGTTACACGCTGGATCGGCCAGAAAATCTGATTTTCATCCTGATCAGGAACAAATCCTGATTTGACAGACAAAAAACAGGCCTGGCAATCGCCAGGCCTGTCTTGTCATGGGTAACGCAGAACCGGCTTACACTAGCACGCGCTCGATCCCGCCGCTGTTGGCGGCATCCACATAGTCCTTCATCCAGCTTTCGCCCAGGATCTGTTTGGCCATCTCGACCACGATGTAGTCGGTTTCCATCAGACCGTTGGGCAGATCCTCGTTGTAGCGGCTCAGACCCTGGAAGCAGCTCGGGCAGCTGGTCAGCATCTTGACCGGCTGCTTGCCCTGCGACGGTGCCAGGCCGTTGGCCTGCTGCAGCTCGGCCAGCTGGCCGGCGTTCTTGCGGATTTCCTCGGTCTTGCGGAAGCGCACCTGGGTCGATACATCCGGGCGGCTCACGCCCAGCGTACCGGATTCACCACAGCAGCGGTCGCTCTTGACCACCGCCTCGCCCAGCAGGCCCTTGACCGTCTTCATCGGATCCTGCAGCTTGAGCGGCGTATGGCAGGGATCGTGGTACAGATAGCCTTCCGGCTTCGGCAGCGTGATGCCCTTTTCCAGCAGGAATTCGTGGATGTCGATGATGCGACAACCCGGGAAGATCTTTTCGAACTGGTAATCCTGCAGTTGGTCATAGCAGGTGCCGCAGCTCACCACCACGGTCTTGATGTCCAGGTAGTTGAGTGTGGTGGACACGCGATGGAACAGCACGCGGTTGTCGGTAATCATCTTCTCGGCAATGTCGAACTGGCCGGAGCCGCGCTGCGGGTAACCACAGCAGACATAGCCTGGCGGCAGCACGGTCTGCACGCCGGCATGCCACAGCATGGCCTGCGTCGCCAGGCCAACCTGGCTGAACAGACGCTCCGAACCGCAGCCCGGGAAGTAGAACACCGCCTCGCTGTCCACCGTACTGTTCTGCGGATTGCGGATCACCGGCACATAGGCACGATCCTGGATGTCCAGCAGCGCCCGGGCCGTCTTGGTCGGCAGGCCGCCCGGCAGCTTCTTGTTGACGAAGTGGATCACCTGCTCCTTGAGCGGAGCCGTGCCGACCGAAGCCGGCGGATGCGCGGTCTGCTGCTTGCCGGCCATGCGGAACATGTCCACCGCCGCCCGCTGCGCCTTGAAGCCGACATTCACCATGGCCGAGCGCATCAGGTTGATCCTGCCCGGCTCGGTGGCGTTCAGCATGGTCATGGCCAGCGCCTTGCCGGGGCGGAAGCTCTGCTTGTCCATCTTGCGCAGCAGGTTGCGCATGTTCATGGAAACATCGCCAAAGTCGATATCCACCGGGCACGGCGCAAAGCACTTGTGGCACACCGTGCAGTGCTCGGCCACGTCCTCGAACTCGCTCCAGTGGCGCAGGCTGACGCCGCGGCGCGTCTGCTCCTCGTACAAAAAGGCTTCGGCCAGCAGCGAAGTCGCCAGAATCTTGTTGCGCGGGCTGTACAGCAGGTTGGCGCGCGGCACGTGCGTGGCACACACCGGCTTGCACTTGCCGCAGCGCAGGCAGTCCTTCACGCTGTCCACGATCGAGCCGATATCGCTCTGCTGCATGATGATGGACTCGTGCCCCATCAAGCCGAAGCTGGGCGTGTAGGCATTGGTCAGGTCGGCCAATGCCGTGGTGCCGGCATAGACGGCCCGCTGGGAATCGCTCATCACCACCGGACGCAGCAGCTTGCCCTTGTTGAAGTGGCCTTCGGGGTCGATGCGCGCCTTGTAGTCGGCAAACGGTGCCAGTTCCTCGTCGGTCAGGAATTCCAGCTTGGTGATGCCGATGCCGTGCTCGCCCGAAATCACGCCGTCCAGGCTGCGCGCCAGCGCCATGATGCGCTTGACCGCCTCGTGCGCCAGTTGCAGCATGTCGTAGTCATCGCTGTTGACCGGGATGTTGGTGTGCACGTTGCCGTCGCCGGCGTGCATGTGCAGCGCCACCCAGACACGGCCCTTGAGCACGCGCTGATGCACGGCATCGATGGCGTCGAGCAGCGGCTTGTAGGCTTCGCCCAGGAAAATCGCCTGGAACGGCTTGCGCAGCTGGGTTTTCCAGCTGGCGCGCAGGGAATGGTCCTGCAGCTCCAGGAAATGGGCATCAATATGGTCGGACCAGTCCTGCCATTGGGCGCGCACCTCGGTCACCAGTTGCCTGGCCTTGGCCACGCGGCCCGGCAGCAGGTCACGCGCATCACCGCTTTCCATGGCGGCGGCTTCGGCATCGAACTTGCCCAGCGGCAGCACCGGCTGGTCAAAAAAGGTCAGCAGTTCGTCACACAGCTGGATCTTGTTGCGCAGGCTCAGCTCGATGTTGATACGCTCGATGCCATCGGTGTACTCGGCCATGCGCGGCAGCGGAATCACCACGTCCTCGTTGATCTTGAAGGCGTTGGTGTGGCGGCTGATGGCCGCCGTCCGCTTGCGATCGGCCCAGAATTTCTTCGCCGCTTCGGGCGTGGTGGCAATAAAGCCCTCGCCGGCACGGCTGTTGGCAATGCGCACTACCTCGCTGGTGGCGCGGGCCACGGCATCCGGATCGTCACCCACGATGTCGCCAATCAGCACCATCTTGGGCAGGCCGCTGCCGCCCAGCTCACCGCTGGAGCCGCGCTGGCTCTTGGTCGCATAGCCCACGGCCTTCAGGTAGCGGTCGTCCAGGTGTTCCAGGCCAGCCAGCATCACGCCGCTGCGCTTCTGCTCCTCGAACATGAAGTCACGGATCTCGACGATGCTGGGCACGGCCAGCTTGGCGCTGCCGAAAAACTCCAGGCAAACGGTGCGGCTGTGCGCCGGCATGCGGTGCATGACCCAGCGCGCGCTGGTGATCAGGCCGTCACAGCCCTCTTTCTGGATGCCGGGCAGACCGCTGAGGAACTTGTCGGTCACGTCCTTGCCCAGACCTTCCTTGCGGAAGGTAGCGCCCGGAATATCCAGGCGCTCGGTGCGCAGCGGCGTCTTGCCATCGGCCTCGAAATAGCGCAGCTCGAAGCTGGCCACCTCGGCATCATGGATCTTGCCCATGTTATGGCCAATGCGGTGCACCTCCAGCCACTTGGCGTCGGGCGTGACCATGCGCCAGCTGGCCAGGTTGTCCAGCGCCGTGCCCCACAGCACGGCCTTCTTGCCACCGGCGTTCATGGCGATGTTGCCGCCAATGCAGGAGGCCTCGATGCTGGTGGGATCCACCGCAAACACCAGGCCGGCGCGCTCGGCCGCCTCGGCCACGCGGATGGTCACCACGCCGGCACCGGACCACACGGTAGGCACGGCATGGTCCATGCCGGGCAGCTGCACCATCTCGACCTCGGTCAGCTGGTCGAGCTTTTCGGTGTTGATGACGGCACTCTTCCAGGTCAGCGGGATGGCGCCACCGGTGTAGCCGGTACCGCCGCCACGCGGCACGATGGTCAGGCCCAGATCGACACAGCCCTTGACCAGTTCGGCCATTTCGGCCTCGGTATCGGGGGTGAGCACGACCAAGGGATACTCGACGCGCCAGTCGGTCGCATCGGTCACATGGCTGACACGGCTCAGGCCGTCAAACTTGATATTGTCCTTGCGCGTATGGCGGCCCAGGCGGCGCTGCACCTGCTGGCGCAGCTCCAGTGTCACGCCGAAGGAGCGCTCGAAGCTGTTGACCGCCTCGTGTGCCAGCCCCAGCAGCTCGGCCACGGCAGCATCACGGCGCTCGTCGTGGCCGGACTTGCCGCCACCACGGCGCTTGTCGATCTCGCCCAGGCGATGGCGCATGGCCTCGATCAGCATGGCACGGCGCTTGGGGTTGTCCAGCAGGTCGTCCTGCACATAGGGGTTGCGCTTGATCACCCACATGTCACCCAGCACCTCGTACAGCATGCGGGCGGAACGGCCGGTTTCACGCTCGCTGCGCAGTTCGGTCAACAGCTCCCAGCCATGGTGGCCCATCAGGCGTTCCACGATCTCGGCGTCAGAGAAGCTGGTGTAGTTGTAGGGAATCTCGCGGATACGCTGGCGGCCATCGGTGGCGGCCAGCAGGTTCTTGTGCATTACGGGTGCATTCATGGCGATCAGGGCCTCATGACGCATCGCGCCTGGAGCGGGCGGGACGCTGGGTGAAATCTGGCGCAAACAAGGATTTTAGTCCAAGGGGCTGCACCGGATGTCCGTGTGGATACTGCACCGCAACAAGGATGCAGCAAAAGCCGCTGCCCCGGGCTCAGCGGGGATCGGAATGATCTGTATTACTTGCGGGCACATCTGCCAAAGGCAAGGCCGGCCGGTAGCGGCGCAACAGCCAGACCTGGCAGGCCCCTGTCACCACGGCCAGCGCGATATAGGTCGTCATGGCCCCATCCCCCAGCAACACCGCCCCTGCCAGCAGCACCAGGGCACCGGCCAGGAACAGGCGCAGCCACTGCTGCCTCCAGCCCAGGGTAATGGCATGGCGGCGCGCAAACAGGCGATGCCAGAGCTGCAGCACGCTGGCCATCCAGATGGCCGGCAGCAGCAGGTTGAACAGGTGGTTGAGCAGATCGACAGGTCCCATGGTGTAGTGGCTTGTGCGACTGTTGTACGGCTGTGCAGACAGAAGCAAACAGGGATTTTATAATGCTGCGCATGTCAGTATGGGCCTTGGGCATCAACCACAATACCGCGCCGCTGGATTTGCGTGGCCGTTTCGCATTTGCCGTCGAGCAAATGGGACCGGCCCTGCATGGTCTGCGCCAGACGTTTGCGCACCATCCGGAAGCCGCCATCATCTCCACCTGCAACCGCACCGAGGTGTATTGCGCGAGTGACCGCATCGATATCGCACACACGCTGGACTGGCTGGCCCAGGCCGGCGGCGTCAGCAGCGATGCACTGCGCCAGTACACCTACACGCTGCAGAACGATACCGCCGCGCGCCACGCCTTCCGCGTCGCCAGCGGGCTCGATTCCATGGTGCTGGGCGAGGCCCAGATCCTGGGCCAGATGAAGGACGCGGTGCGCGCCGCCGAAGCCGCCGGCAGCCTGGGCACCACGCTCAACCAGCTGTTCCAGCGCAGCTTCTCGGTCGCCAAGCAGGTGCGCAGCAGTACCGAAATCGGCGCCCACAGCATCAGCATGGCCGCCGCCGCCGTGCGCCTGGCCTCGCAGCTGTTCGAGGACATCGGCAAGATCCGCATCCTGTTCGTCGGTGCGGGCGAGATGATCGAGCTGGCCAGCACCCACTTTGCCGCGCGCAATCCGAAGCAGATCGTGATTGCCAACCGCACCATGGAGCGCGGCGAGGCCCTGGCCAGCCGCTTTGGCGGCAGCGTGATGAAACTGGCCGACATTCCCGATCGCCTGCACGAGTTCGATGCCGTCATCAGCTGTACCGCCAGCACCCTGCCCATCATCGGCCTGGGAGCCGTAGAGCGCGCGCTGAAGAAGCGCCGCCACCGCCCCATGTTCATCGTGGACCTGGCCGTGCCGCGCGATATCGAGCCCGAGGTCAAGGCCCTGTCCGACGCCTACCTCTACACCGTGGACGACCTGGCCAGCGTGGTACAAACCGGCCAGGCCCAGCGCCAGGCCGCCGTGTCGCAAGCCGAGGCCATCATCGATGAAGGCGTGCGCAACTTCATGCACTGGCTGCAGCAACGTGATCCGCACTATGGCGTGGTATCGTTGATCCGTGAAGTACAGGACCAGACCGAGCAATGGCGTGCGCTGGAGCTGGCCAAGGCCCGCAAGCGCCTGGCCAAGGGCGATGACATCGACGCCGTGCTCGAGGCACTCAGCCGCGGCCTCACGCAGAAGATGCTGCACGGTGCCCTGTCCGAACTGCGCCAGCCCGATCTGGCGACCCAGGTGCACGCCAGCGATGCGGTGCGCCGTTTCTATCTCCGCAGCAACAGGAATCAAGCCAAGGCATGAGTGATACAACGCAGGACCGCATCTGGTGGTTTGCCGTCGACCAGCAGAAATCCGGCCCCTACACCCGCGCCGAATTGCAGGAGCAGGCCCGTCAAGGCCGCTTCGGCATGAACGACCATGTCTGGCACAACGGCCTGACCGAGTGGATGCCGGCGCGTGATGTCCCCGGCCTGTGGCAGTCCGCCGGACTGCAGCCGGTTGCCGATGCCGCACCGCCCCCGGCGCCAGTCGGCTGGAGCCCCTCCGCTGCCCCACTGGCCGCACAGGGCACGCAGCGCATGGGCTTTATCACCGCAGTCCAGACCTGCCTGCGCAAGTACGCCGATTTCTCCGGCCGTGCTTCGCGTTCCGAGTATTTCTGGTTCCTGCTGTTCTACTACATCGTCGCCCTGCCCGCCGCCCTGCTGCTGAGCGAGGAACAGGCCACGGCGCTGACCCTGCTGTCGGCCGTGGCCGTGCTGGCCTTTTCGCTGCCCATGTACGCCGTGGGCGCGCGCCGCCTGCACGATACCGGCCTGAGCGGCTGGTGGCAGCTGCTGCATGTGTTCAGCATCATCGGCAGCGTGATCGTGCTGGTCCTGACCCTGCGCCAGGGCGAGCCGGGCAGCAACAAGTACGGTCCGCCGCTGATCTAGCGCCGCACGCTCCCCCTGCCCCGCCTTCCAGGCCTGCCCGCGCAGGCCTGTTGTCCGATTCCCGCCGGCCCGTCTTGCCATGAAGCCCTTTCTCCGCACCCAGCTGCAGCGCTACGCCGAACGCCAGCACGAACTCGATTTCCTGCTCAGCCGCGAGGACATCATGCAGGACATGGACAAGTTCCTGGCGCTGTCGCGCGAGCACAGCCAGATCACGCAGATCGCCGGCCGCTGGCAGCGCTACCAGCAGGTCGAGACCGATATCGCCACCGCGCAAGAGTTGCTGGACGATGCCGACATGGCCGAGATGGCCGAAGAGGAAATCCAGTCCGGCCAGGCCGAGCTGGCCACGCTGGAAAACGAGCTGCAGCGCCTGCTGCTGCCCAGGGATCCGGACGCCGAGCGCCCGGCCTATGTGGAAATCCGCGCCGGCACCGGCGGTGACGAATCCGCCCTGTTTGCCGGCGACCTGGCGCGCATGTACACGCGCTACGCCGAAACCCAGGGCTGGCGCGTGGAAACCATGAGCGAATCGCCGGCCGAACTGGGCGGCTACAAGGAAATCGTGCTGCGGCTGGAAGGCCCGGACAGCAGCGATACGCATCTGGGCGTGTACGGCACGCTGATGTTCGAATCCGGCGGTCACCGCGTGCAGCGCGTGCCAGTCACCGAATCGCAAGGTCGCGTGCACACCAGTGCCTGCACCGTGGCCGTGATGCCCGAACCCGACCCGGCCCAGGCCATCACGCTCAACCCGGCCGATCTGCGCATCGATACCTTCCGCGCCAGCGGCGCCGGCGGCCAGCACGTCAACAAGACCGATTCCGCCGTGCGCGTGGTGCATCTGCCTACCGGCATCGTGGCCGAATGCCAGGACGGTCGCAGCCAGCACAGCAACAAGGCCAAGGCGCTGCAGGTGCTGCAAGCGCGCATCCAGGAGCAGGAGCGCAGCGCCCGTGCCGCCAAGGAGGCCGCGCTGCGCAAGGGCCTGGTCGGCAGCGGCGACCGCAGCGACCGCATCCGCACCTACAATTTTCCGCAGGGCCGCCTGACCGACCACCGCATCAACCTGACGCTGTACAAGCTGGCCTACGTGATGGAGGGCGACCTGTCCGAAGTGCTGCAGGCGCTCTGCCATGCGCGCGAGGCCGAACTGCTGGCCGAGCTGGAAGTCAACCAGTGACAGCCGCCACCCTGCCCAGCCTGGCCCAGGCGCTGCAGCAGGCCGCACGTGCGGGCCTGCCACGCATCGATGCGCAATTGCTGCTGCTGCACGCCATTGGCCAGGACGATGCCGACCGCGCCTGGCTGCTGGCGCATGACGAGCAGACCTTGACCGCGCAACAACTGGCGCACTGGCAACAGCTGGTGCAGCGCCGGCTGGCCGGCGAGCCGGTCGCCTATCTGCGCGGTTTTCATGCGTTTTACGGCCTGCAGCTGGCAGTGGATGCGCGCGTGCTCGATCCGCGCCCCGATACCGAAACCCTGGTCGACTGGGCACTGGAGCTGCTGCCCGGCCTGCCACAGCAGCCGCTGCTGGCCGATCTGGGCACCGGCAGTGGCGCCATTGCCTGCGCACTGGCCGCCAATGCGCCGCAGGCCGAGGTATATGCCTGCGATGCCAGCGCCGACGCCCTGCAAGTGGCGCAACACAATGCCCGCACGCTGCAATTGCCGATTCGTTTTGCCCATGGCAGCTGGCTGCAGGCCTTTGGCGACCTGCGCTTTCACCTGATCGTCAGCAACCCGCCCTATATCCGCAACGACGATCCGCATCTGGCCGCGCTCACGCACGAACCGCTGCAGGCGCTGACCAGCGGCAGCGATGGCCTGGAGGACATCCGCCAGATCATCGCGCAGGCGCCACGGCACCTGCATGCCGGCGGCTGGCTACTGCTGGAACATGGCTACGATCAGGCGGAGGCCGTACAGCAGCTGCTGCGCAAGCAGGGCTTCAGCCAGGTGCAATCGCGCCGGGATCTGGCCGGCACGGCCCGCTGCACGGGTGGCTGCCTGGAGGAGACGCCCTAAGCAACCTTGCCGATTTCAGGACACCCGAATTGGCCGATAATCTCCCCCATGCACCCAGCTTCGGGTGCGCTGTATTGAGACTTTTTTAGCAGGATTTTTCCCATGAGCGATACCCAGCAACAGATCGACGAACTGGTCAAGAGCCACCCCATTGTGCTGTTCATGAAAGGCAACGCCAGCTTCCCCATGTGCGGCTTCTCCGGCCGTGCCATCCAGATCCTGAAGGCGATCGGCGTGGACCCGCGCCAGGTGGCTACCGTCAACGTGCTGGAAGACGATGAGCTTCGCCAGGGCATCAAGACCTACAGCAACTGGCCCACTATTCCGCAGCTGTACGTGAACGGCGAGTTCATCGGCGGTTCCGACATCATGATGGAAATGTACGAAAACGGCGAGCTGCAGCAAATGGTGCAGGCCCTGCCCCAGCAGGACTGATCCCGCTGCCCCTGCCGCCTGAGCGGCGGCGGGGCCGCCTCGTGGTACGGACAGCCGGGCCGGTAGCCCGCTGCACACGCTGTCCGCTACCGGTGTGCCACCCACCCTCTCCTGTATGACGCTTGCCCAAGCCCTGTTGCTGATTGCGCTGATCCTGGCATCGGCGTTTTTTTCCATGGCGGAAATCTCGCTGGCGGCCTCACGCCGCGTCCGCCTGCGGCAACTGGCCGATGATGGCGAGGCCCGTGCCCATGTGGTGCTGGGCATTCAGGAACAGCCCGGCGACTATTTCACCGTGGTGCAGGTGGGCCAGAATGCCATCGCCATCCTGGGCGGTATCGTGGGCGAAGGCAGCCTGACACCGGTGTTCAGCCAGCTGCTGGCACGCGTGTTGCCCGCCACACAAGCCGCCAGTCTGGGCTTCGCCCTCTCCTTTCTGGTGGTGACGTCAGCCTTCATCCTGTTTTCCGATCTGCTGCCCAAGCGCATCGGCATGAACGAGCCGGAAAAATTTGCCATCCGCCTGGTGCGGCCCATGCAGCTGGTCACGCTGCTGCTGCGGCCGCTGGTGTGGTTCTACAGCAAGACGGCCGATGTGCTGCTGCGCCTGTTCGGCATGCCGACCCAGCGCGATGACCGCGTCACGCCCGATGACATCCTCTCGCTGGCCGAGGCCGGTGCCCAATCCGGCCTGCTGGCACGCAACGAGCAGCAGGTGATCGAGAACGTGTTCGAACTCGACAGGCATCACCGTGACCAGCGCCATGACCCCGCGTGACCGCATCGCCTGGTTTGATCTGGACGAACCCGATGCCATCATCCGTGCCCGCATCACGGCCGAGCCTTTCTCCACCTACCCGGTGATGGACGAGGACATGGACCGCGTGGTGGGCTATGTGGATGCCAAGGACCTGTTCCAGCGCGCCATGCGCAACGAGGCCATCCAGCTGCGCGACCCGACCCTGCTGCAAAAGGTGCTGGCCGTGCCCGACCGCCTGACGCTGGCCGAGGTGCTGGACCAGTTCCGCCAGGTGCACGAGGACTTTGCCGTGGTGGTGAACGAATACAGCATGGTGGTGGGCGTGGTAACGCTGAATGACGTGATGAGCACGGTCATGGGCGATCTGGTGTCCATGGACGAGGAAGACCTGATCGTGCGCCGTGACGACCATTCCTGGCTGATTGATGGCGTCACGCCGATCAGCGATGTGGAACGCGCCCTGCACCTCCAGGACGACCTGCCGCACGAGGGCGATTACGAGACCATGGCCGGCTTCATGATGGTGATGCTGCGCCGCATGCCGCGCCGCACCGACCGCGTGGTGTGGGGCGAATACACTTTCGAAGTGATGGACGTGGACAACTACCGCATCGACCAGGTGATGGTGACGCGGGAAACTGCACCCGAGTAAGGCTCAGAAAAAACCGGCCGCAATATTGATGGCCATGGCCAGCACGATGGCGTTGAAGGCATAGGCCAGCACGCAGTGCAGCAGGCCGGTGCGGCGCATGCGGGTGCTGGTAAAGCTCACGTCAGCCGTCTGGCCCGAGGTGGCGATCACGAAGGCGAAATAGAAGAAATCCAGATAGCCGGGCTGCCGCGTGTCCGGGAACGCCAGACCGGGCTGGCCGTGCAGGCGCTCCTGCTCGTAATAATCATGCGCGTACAACTGCGCAAACAGGGTGTGGATGAACACCCAGGCCAGCGATACCGTCAGCATCGCCAGCGCCACATGCAGCCCCTTGGCTGTGCCCTGCAACGCGCGCGCCGCTGCCATTTGCGTGACCACGGCCACCAGCGCCAGCACAATTGCCAGCAGGGCCAGCCCCAGCGCCATGCCATGGCCCTCGGCCTGCACACGGGCCCGCCGGCGGATACTGTCCACACTGGCATCGGCCTGACACATGTGCCACACCGACAGCAGATACACCACCGCCCCCATGCTCCAGGCCACCAGCACATGGGCATGCAGATCGGCATGCCAGACAAAGGGCAACAGGCCACCGGCCAACACGCCCACGGCAATGCTGGCGGCGAGTCGGGGATGGGTACGGATCAGGGTGAGCATGGCGTTATGCTACAGGAGGCGATGGGGTCGTGGCATGCCCCTGCCCTGCCATTGGCGGATACAATACGCGATTGCGTGGAACGCAGGGGGGCGTTAGCTCAGTTGGTTAGAGCAGGGGACTCATAATCCCTTGGTCGCAGGTTCAAGTCCTGCACGCCCTACCAGATGCCTTCAGGGCAAGCGCTTCTGCCGGGTGCAGCACAGCAGCACCTGCCCCGCATCACGCATGGTGTTTCACCCAGCTTTTCAATACCTCATTGATGCGCGTCTGCCAGCCAGCGCCCGTGGCCCTGAAGGCCTCCAGTACGGCGCTGTCAATGCGCAAGGTGACTTGCGTCTTGCTGCCACTGCCCGGCGGACGCCCGCGACGCAGCTGTGGCCTGACCTGCTCCCATTCGGCATCTGTGAGCGGACGTGCATCGGGGTCAACCTGAGCGGCAGTCGTGATGGCGGCATCTTCGGCTGGTGTCGGCAGTTGCAGCACTCTGCCAGTGCGGCTTTTAATATTCCGTGACATAACGGTGTACCTCTCTCAGGTTCGCTTTTCTCAGGCTGATGATGCGGCGCTCTGCAGGAGCGGCTGGTGGCCTGTCTACATAGGCTACAAAGTACAGGCGATCCTCCATGGGCACCAGGGCGCACATCCGCTTTTCTCCATAGTCTTTCCGCGAATCCTCCCAGCCCAGGGCTTCGTCCCATGCAAGTTCACCGGCTACACCCAATGCCATGCCATGCTTTTGCTGGTTGATGGCATCCTTGATCGAGTCAAACGTCAGGATTGGCATAAATTATTGTAGTTACGATTAATGGTTTGTCAAGCATTTTTTGTAGTTACGAAATAACTGTCTCTCATGACAGCATTCAGGGATCGCCTTGCTGGTCCACACCAATACGCAGTTGCGCAAGCATGGCTCTCACACATCAATATTGGATTGTATTTCATTATATTTATTAAAAATAATAATTCATTGGGTCTATATTTTTATTGTGCCGAGTTGGTGACACCGACTGACAACCTGCCATGTCATGCGGAGCCGCAGCATGAGCCATGCACAAAGCAGCCAAGGACCAACCAGCAGGAACACAGTCCACATCACCCCATGGGAACCACCGCCATGACTGCCCAACCCAGCCTCGGCGGTATGGCTGCGGTGATAATCTCCCTCCATGAACGCCGTAGAAATCGAAGCCGCCCTCTCCGACCTGGCCCTGCAGGACTTTGACGCTGCGGAGTTTCCGTTTGCGTTTCTGGCTGCGTTTGGCAACAAGGAAACTGCGCTCAAGCGCCTGCGCAGCGGCAACAACAATGCCTCGGATGTAACAGGCGGCGTTCTGCAGCGCAACAACATCCATCTGGCCGTGTGCGAGGCTGGTCAGGTAAGCCAGACCTTGCAGGCGCTACGTAGCAGCCCGGCCACGACCAGGGGCAAGGCCCGCTACATCCTGGCCACCGATGGCGACACACTGGAAGCAGAAAACCTGCTGGAAGGCGACACCATTGCCTGCGCCTACCCGCAATTTGCCGACCATTTCGGCTTTTTCCTGGCGCTGGCGGGCATTTCCACCATTCAGGAAATCAAGGACAACCCGGTCGATGTGCGCGCCACGGGCCGCCTGAACAAGCTGTACCTGGAGCTGCTGCGCGAGAACCCGGATTGGGCTGGCGAAGACCGCCGCGCTGACATGAACCACTTCATGGCTCAGCTCATCTTCTGCTTTTTTGCCGAAGACACGGGGATTTTCAGCCGAAACGGCCTGTTTACCCAGACCGTGGAGCAGATGAGCGAGCGCGACAGCAGCAACACGCATGCGGTGCTGGCAGACATCTTCCGCGCCATGAATCTGCGCCATTCGGATCGCGGCAACGACCTGCCCCGCCTGCCCGGCTGGGCCGATGCCTTTCCCTACGTCAACGGTGGCCTGTTTGCCGGTACACCACAGGTGCCGCGCTTTACCCGCATGGCGCGCACCTATCTGCTGCACGCTGGCGCGTTGAACTGGAAGGAGATCAACCCCGATATCTTTGGCAGCATGATCCAGGCCGTGGCCGATGACAATGAACGCGGCGCGTTGGGCATGCACTACACCAGTGTGCCGAACATCCTGAAGGTGCTCAATCCGCTGTTTCTGGATGAGTTGCGCAGCCAGCTGGAAGCAGCAGGCAACAACGAGCGCAAGCTGCTGAACCTGCGCAAGCGCATGGCGCGCATTCGCGTATTTGATCCGGCCTGCGGCAGTGGCAACTTTCTGGTGATTGCCTACAAGCAGATGCGCGCGATCGAGGCCGAGATCAACCGCCGCCGTCAGGAGCCCCACCTGGGCAGCGTGATTCCGCTGACCAATTTCCGCGGTATCGAACTGCGCGATTTTCCGGCGCAGATTGCCCGGCTGGCGCTGATCATTGCCGAGTTTCAGTGTGATGTGCTGTATCGCGGGCAGCAGGATGCGCTGGCCGAATTTTTGCCTCTGAATGCCGAAAACTGGATTGTCAGCGGCAACGCCCTGCGACTGGACTGGCTGAGCATTTGTCCGCCCACCGGCACCCATGTGCAACTGGTGGCGGATGATCTCTTTGAAATTCCGCTGGATCAGGCCGAAATCCACTTCGACAACGAAGGTGGTGAAACCTATATTTGCGGCAACCCACCGTACTTGGGCTCCACCTGGCAAAGCGATGAGCAAAAGGCCGATCTGGAGGCGGTGCTGGCACGCCATGCGCGACAGTGGCGCTCACTGGATTACGTGGCCGGCTGGTTCATGAAGGCTGCCGAATACGGAACGCAAACCCCGTCAGTTGCGGCCTTTGTAACGACCAACTCCATTTGCCAGGGGCAGCAGGTGCCGATTCTGTGGCCGGCCATTTTTGCCACCGGCAGTGAAATCGCCTTTGCCCATACCAGCTTCAAGTGGGCCAATCTGGCCAGCCACAATGCGGGCGTGACGGTGGCCATTGTGGGCATTTCCAGCCAGCCACCGGCAACGCGGCGCCTGTACTCCCTGCCTGCCGATGGCAACAAGGATGCTGTGGATGTCAAGGAAGTCAGCCATATCAATGCCTATCTGGTACCTGGTGCCAATGTGACAGTGAGCAAGGCCACTCGCCCCTTATGTGGTCAGGCAGACATGAACTTTGGCAACAAGCCTGTCGATGGCGGCCATCTGCTGCTGACCAGGGATGAGGTAGCAGCGCTGCAACTGACGCCCGCGCAGCGCGAACGCTTTATTCGCCGCATTTATGGTTCTGCGGAGTTTATTCGTGGGCTGGAACGTTACTGCCTGTGGATTAGCGACGAAGACCTACCGGAAGCCATGCAGATTACCACCATTGCCCACAGAATTGAAGGTGTGCGTGCAATGCGCCTGGCTAGCTCTAAAGCAGCCACCGTGACACTGGCTATTTCGCCTCATCAATTCGGAGAGGTACGCCAAACAGGGCACGAAACGCTCATAGTTGTGCCAAGCGTTTCATCGGAAAATCGTGATTATCTTCCTTGCGGCTTTGAACCCATCGGAACGCTTATCAACAACGCAGCCTTCGCCCTCTACGACGCCCCCCTCTGGAACATGGCCCTGATCGCCTCCCGCCTGCATCTGGTCTGGATCGGCGCGGTATGTGGCAAGCTGGAAACCCGTTACCGCTATTCCAACACCCTGGGCTGGAACACCTTCCCCGTCCCCCTGCTGACGGAGCAGAACAAGATCGACCTGACGCGCTGCGCCGAAGACATCCTGCTGGCGCGCGAGGTGCATTTCCCCGCCACCATCGCGGATCTGTACGACCCGGACAAGATGCCCGACAACCTGCGCCACGCCCACGAACGCAACGACGAAGTGCTGGAACGCATCTACATCGGCCGCCGTTTCCGCAACGACACTGAACGGCTGGAGAAGCTGTTTGACCTGTACACCCGGATGACCACCAGTGGCAACAAGCGCAAAGCCCGCTGACAGCCTGATGAGATGCCTGCCGGGCCACATCAGGGCGGTTTGAAGCCTCTCTTTTTTACATCCACCCATTCCTGCCCGCCTACACTCCAGACATGACCCAAGACAGCAACCCGGCCAACGCCCGCATCATCCCTGCAGTGTCCATCACCACCGCACGCACAGGCGCGTCCAGCAAGTCCAATGCCCTGGGCATGCGCCCCATGCAGGAGCGCGCCTATGCCAAACGTGGCGAGCAATACCTGCTGATCAAGTCCCCGCCCGCCTCCGGCAAGAGCCGTGCGCTGATGTTTATCGCCCTGGACAAACTGCACCATCAAGGCCTCAAACAAGCCGTCATTGTGGTACCGGAACGCTCCATTGGCAGCAGCTTTGCCGATGAACCCCTGAGCCAATTCGGCTTCTTTGCCGATTGGCAGGTCGCCCCGCAATGGAACCTGTGCAATGCACCCGGTATTGATGAACCGCGGGTAGCCAAATCCAAGGTGGAGGCGGTTCGCCACTTTCTGGCCAGTAATGACAAGGTGCTGGTTTGCACCCACGCCACTTTCCGCTTTGCAGTGGATGAACTGGGCATCGAGGCCTTTGACGACCGCCTGATTGCCATCGACGAATTCCACCATGTATCCAGCAACCCGGACAACAAGCTGGGCCAGCAACTGGGCGCATTCATTGCCCGCGACAAGGTGCATCTGGTCGCCATGACGGGCTCCTATTTCCGGGGCGATAGCGCCGCCGTGCTGACACCCGCTGACGAAGCGCGCTTTGAAACAGTGACCTACACCTATTACGAGCAGCTCAATGGCTATCGTTGGCTGAAGTCGCTGGATATTGGCTACTTCTTCTATACGCGCAGCTATGTGGAAGCCATCCACCATGTACTGAATCCGGCTTTCAAGACCATTGTCCATATTCCCAACGTCAATTCGCGTGAAAGCCTGCAGGACAAGGAACGCGAGGTCAACGAGATCATGCACGCGCTGGGGGAATGGAAAGGGGTTGATGCAGCCACCGGCTTTCATCTGGTGCAAACGCCGGAGGGCCGCATACTGAAAATTGCCGACCTGGTGGATGACAGTGACCAGGCCCGCCGCTCCAGCGTGCTGAGCGCCTTGAAAAATCCGGCGCAGAAGCACAACCGCGACCATGTGGACATCATCATCGCGCTGGGCATGGCCAAGGAAGGCTTTGACTGGATCTGGTGCGAACACGCGCTGACCATTGGCTACCGCAGCAGCCTGACCGAAATCGTGCAGATCATTGGCCGTGCCACCCGCGATGCCGAAGGCAAGGAGCGCGCCCGCTTTACCAACCTGATTGCCGAACCTGCGGCAGACCAGAGCATCGTGACGGAAGCCGTGAACGACATGCTCAAGGCCATTTCCGCCAGTTTGCTGATGGAACAGGTACTTGCGCCCCGTTACGAGTTCACGCCAAAGAATCAAGGCCCCAGGGATGGCTATGACTATGGCCCGGAGGGCTACCAGGAAGGCCGCAGCAATGTGGGGGTGAACGAGGCTACCGGCCAATACCATATCGAAATCAACGGCCTGGCCAGCCCGTCAACACCCGAGACCACGCGCATCTGCCGCGAAGATCTGAATGAAGTCATTACCAGTTTCCTGCAGGACAAAACGGCACTCGAACGCGGCCTGTTCGACCAGGAAAATACCCTGCCAGAAGACCTGACCGTGCTGCGCATGGGCAAAATCGTGCGGGAACGCTACCCGGAGCTGAGCACCGAAGAACAGGAAGCCATTCGACAGCACGCAATTGCCGCCATGAACATCACCCAGCAGGCCAAGTTGGCGCTGGCTCAGGGCGATGCCCATGGCGGCGGCAATACCGCACTGATCGATGGCGTACGCAAATTTGTCAACGTGCGTGACCTGGACATTGACCTGATCGACCGCATCAACCCCTTTGAAGCAGCCTACGCCGTGCTGGCCAGGACCATGGACGAAAAAACCCTGCGCCAGGTACAAGCCAGTATTGCCGGCAAGAAAATCACCTTGTCCGAAGAGGAAGCACGCGAGCTGGCCATGCGGGCCCTGATGTTCAAGAAGGAACGCGGACGCCTGCCGGACATTAACTCGTCCGACGCCTGGGAACAGAGGATGGCCGAAGGCGTTGCGGCACTGGCACGCTACCGCGCCAAGGCGCAACGGGAGGCTGCACAGTGAATCACATGGATGATGATGCCCTGCTGGCGGCCCTGGGGGTTGAAGTTGTACCAATCAAGGCAGAGCAACACTCCCCACGCGAAGAACGCATCATGGCGGGCTTCGAGGATATTCTGCGCTTTTACCAGGCGCATGGACGTGCTCCGGCGATGACAGAAGAAGCGGATATTTTCGAGCGCCTGTATGCGGTACGCCTGGAACAGTTGCGCAAACTGCCGGAAGCTCAGGCGCTGCTAGTGGAGATGGATACGCCTGGTTTGCTGCAACCAGGCGCCGCCACCACTGTCGATCCGGACAGCCTGGATGATGACGCCCTGCTCTCCCAACTTGGCGTGGAAACCACCTCTGACAACCCTGATGACATCAGCGTGCTGCGCCATGTGCGTTCCAGTGCCACCAAGCGCGCCGCAGAAGACATTGCGGAACGCAGCGCCTGTGATGACTTTGATCGTTTTGCCCCCCTCTTTGAACAGGCTGAACAGGAGCTGCAAGCCGGCATCCGCAAGGCACTGCGCTTTGGGCGTGATACCAGTGTGGAGCAAGGCAACTTCTTTATCGTGGGTGGACAAATGGCTTACGTGGCCGAAGTTGGGGAATCTTTCAAGGCTCCCAATGGCAAGAACGATGCCCGCCTGCGCGTGATCTTTGCCAATGGCACGGAAAGCAACCTGTTGCTACTCTCCCTGCAGCGAGCCCTGTACAAGGACGATACCGGTCGCCGCCTGAGCGAACCAGACATGGGGCCACTCTTTGGCGACGCTCCGGAACCAGACGACCTGGCAACAGGCACCATCTACGTGCTGCGCAGCCTCTCCAGCCACCCGTTTGTGGCCGAACATCGCGAGATCATCCACAAGATTGGTGTCACCGGTGGCAAAGTGGAAACCCGCATTGCCGCTGCCAGCAAGGACGCCACCTATCTGCTGGCAGATGTGGAAGTAGTTGCCACCTACAAGCTGCACAACCTCAACCGCACCCGCCTGGAAGCCATCTTTCACCGCGTCTTTGCTGCTGCGCAGCTGGATCTGATGATCGAGGACCGGTTTGGGCAGCCGGTCAGGCCCAGGGAGTGGTTTCTGGTGCCGTTGCAGGTAATTGATGAGGTGGTCGAGCGGATCAAGGACAAGTCCATAACAGGCTATGTCTATGATCCAACGAACGCACGACTGGTTTCCGCATAAGTAGCCATAAAGGGGCAATAGCATAAGCCAAAAAGCAGAGCAGCCAGCTATCGGCTGGGGCTTCATCGACAAGCGAGACCGGAGCATTGAAGCCCTGATCTGGCTTGACGTAGAACCCTTCGAGACTGAAGAGGAAGGCAGGCGGCGCGCAGCTGAGTTGCAGGCCGCAGCCCAGGACCTCATCTCACTCCATCAGAACGACCCAAACATCGTCCCCAGCGCAATCACCACCGACAGCGCCATCAGCGGAATCACGATCGTCATCGCCGCAATGTTCAGGTACGACTCCTTGTGTGTCAGCTTGCAGATCGACAGCAGCGTGATGATGGCGCCGCAGTGCGGCAGCGAGTCGAACACGCCAGCCGACATCACCGCCACGCGGTGCAGCAGGTCCGGGCTGATGCCGGCTTCGGTCGCCATGCGCAGGTAGTCGGCACCCAGCGTCTGCAGCGCAATCGACAAACCGCCCGACGACGAACCGGTGATACCCGCCAGCACGTTCATCGCCACCGCCTCGGAAATCAGCGGGTTGCTGGACACGTTCAGCACCGCATCACGGATGATGGCAAAGCCGGCCAGGCTGGCAATCACCGCGCCATAGCCCACCTCGGAAGCGGTGTTGAAAATCGGCAACATGGAACCCAGCACGCCCTTGTTGATGCTCTCCTGCAGATTGCTCCAGCGGCCGATGCTCACCAGCAGCAGCGTCACGATCGCCACCACCAACGCAATGATCAGCGCCCACATGCCGGTCTGCTTGGTCGCATCCATGGTCGGGAAACGTTCCTTGAGGAAGCTCCACTCCATGCCCGGGAAAATGCCGTAGGTGAACAGCGCGTTCACGCCAATCACCAGCACCAGCGGCAGCAACGCCAGCAGCAGCGGCATGGTCTTGTTGATGTCGCCGCCCATGTCGGCCTCGCCCACCATGCCACGCAGGCCCACTTCGTGGTCGTTGTGGTTGCCATAGCCCTCGCCGGCAACACGCGCCTTGTGTTCGCGTGAACGCAGCCACAGCATGCCCAGCGCAAACATGATCAGGCCGCCAATCAGGCCCAGGCCCGGGGCCGAGAAGGTATTGGTACCAAAATACTTGATCGGGATCGCGTTCTGGATCGAAGGCGTGCCCGGCAGCGCCGTCATGGTGAAGGTGAACGATCCCAGCGCAATCGCCGGAGCCACCAGTCGCTTGGGAATGTCGGCATCACGGAACAGCGACTTGGCAATCGGGTAAATCGCAAACGCCACCACGAACAACGACACGCCGCCATAGGTCAGGATGCCGCAGGCCAGCACCACGGTCAGAATCGCGTGCTTGCTGCCCAGCGTGCGCTCGATCCAGCGCGCAATCGAGGTCGCCGCACCCGAATCCGCCATCAATTGGCCAAACAGCGCGCCCAGCAGGAAGATCGGGAAAAACGCCAGCATGTAGTTGCCCAGCGCCCGCATGAAGGTTTCGGTATAGATCGGCAGCATCTGGCTCACATCGCCAGACAGGATCACCGCCAGCGCCGCCATGATGGGCGCCAGCAGCAGTACGGTGTAGCCACGGTATGCCAGGAACATCAGCAATACCAGTGACAAGACAATCGCAAAAGTGCTCATGAAAGGTTGTCCCCCTAGTAAAAACCCGCATTATCCCGAGCGACTTGACGGTAAGCTGACACAGCCTTGGAATCCGTACAGGATTGCTGCAGCACATGTGCTCCACGTACTTATATCACTATGTGAAATAAGTAATTTTCAAAATACGCTGCAGATTCAAAGATTTGCATGGCTGGAAGTCGACATCTGGCGATGCAAAATGCATGAAATTCTTGATTGTCGCTTTTTGCAATCATGGAAAACCCCTAGCGATGGCGCGCAAAAAAACGCCGCAGCTCCAGGCTGCGGCGCTGCTGCGACAGGCGGCAAGCTTCAGCCAGCCACAAGCACTTCGCGTGCTGCCGACTGCGTCTTGCCGGCATCATCGGTCCACACCATGTTCAGCGTACCCGACTTGCCGGCCACGAACACGAACTCGATGTAGGGGTCAATCGCCACCGAGATTTCCGGGTTCCAGACGAACAGCCGCTGGCCGCCCAGGGAAGCCTCGAACTTGTTGACGATGTTGCGCAGAATGGTCTTGCCGCCTTCATCCGAGCGCAGCCCGGTTTCCATGCGGTGCGTGGTCTGGGCGCGCACGCGCACCTTCTCGCCCTTCTTGGGCGTGGCGTTGCTGATCCAGATGCGGGGGGGTCTGATCATGGCGATTTCTCCTTTACAGGCCGCAGCTGCCCGGTGCCACTTCAATGAACTGGCGCGTCATCAGCAGGCGGCCATCGTTCATGCGTGCCAGCGCACGGATGTTCTGCGATGCAATCAGGCGCAGGCGGATAGCCGCCTCTGCCGTGCCCATGGCCGGGAAAAAGAAGAAACGGCTGGCCAGCGGCACCGGATTGCTCTCGGCGATCACGATCAGCTCCTCGCACCAGTTCTGCTCGTTGACCGGCAGCGTGATGCGCACCTTGATCGGCACCGAGGACGGGTTGTCGCCCAGCACCGGCAAGTCCAGCTTCAGGCCATCGGCCAGCGGCTTGCCGCCTTTCAGGAAGTCATTCACCAGCTTGGTCACCTGCGGGCTGACCGGGGCATCGGCGTTTTGCGCCAGCAGCACCGGCGACAGCACACCCAGCCCCGCACCTGCGGCAGCGCCCTTGATCAGCTGGCGACGCGACGGCAACGCCAGCCCATGTTCAGAACAGGAAATCATCAAATCGTCCCTTGATCCAGGCAAAGTCCTCCTTCACCATTTCCGTGGTACGCACATCGATGTCGATCTGCGTCTGGTGCACATGGCCGCTGGCCTTGTCCACCTCGTACTCGAACTTGACCGCAATTTCCTCCTGCGGTTCGCCGTTCACCATCATGAAGCACAGGTTGTCGGGCAGCACCGCCACCACTTCCTTGCCGGCCACGCGCTCGGAGATGTTGCGCGCCACGATCTTGCCAATGGCGTTGGCCACGTGGCCGCTCTTGGGGTAATAGCCGAATTGCGGCGAGATCGCGCCCATCAGGTCGCCCACGAAATACACGCGGTCATCGCTGCGCGCGGTGTAGTAGCGCGGATCCATGTCCGCCCAGCCGGTCGGCTTGCCGTCCTCGCCCTTGCCGATCAGGCCGGCCTGCCAGACCATGTCGGCCGCCTGGTGCGGCGGCATCAGGATGGCATCGTCAAAGTCGTAATCACCAGCCGCGGTGGAAATGCGCTTCTTGTACGGGTCAAGCGACTTCACGCCGGCATTCGGCACGTGCGTGATGATCTCGGGATACAGCTCCTCGAACGCCTGACGGTAGCCTTCGCCAATCGGGCCGATCTTGGGCTTGGGGTCCAGGATCAGGATCTTGCCGGGGATCTTGTTTTTCTTGATGTGCCAGGCCATCAGGCAGGCGCGCTCGTACGGCGACGGCGGGCAGCGGTGCGGCGGCGGCGGCAACGTCATCACCATGGTGCCGCCCTTGAAGTTCTTCAGCTTGGCCTTGACCGCATGCATCTTGGCATTGGGAATGTAGGCGCTGTTGAAGTGGTTGCTGGTGTAGCTAGCCGCTTCGCGGTCATCGCCAAACCAGGCCTCGAAGTTGTCGCGGATGCCGCCTGACAGAATCAGGTAGTCGTAATCCACCACGCCATGCGCGGTGCGCACCTCGCGCTTCTGGCGGTCAAAACCGTTGACCTCGGTCTGGATCAGGCGATAGCCGTACTTGTTGGCGGGATGTGTCATGTCGTGATGGACAAAGTCGGTGTTGACGATGTCCACCAGCCACTTGTTGCTCATCGGGCCGGACCAGAAGGTGGGGTTGCGTTCCAGCACCACCACATCGGCCTTGGGTATCCACTGTCGCAGGTAGCGTGCCGCGGTCAGGCCGCCCCAGCCACCGCCACAGATGACGATGCGCGGGCCACCGCCATGGCGCGGCAACAGGCGCGTTTCGGCGTTGATGATGGAGGGTGCCGCTACGGCGGACAGGGGCAAGCCGGCGGCCGCACCCAGCGCCAGGGCCGACGGCGCGGCCATGAAGGTTCTGCGTTTCATGTCAAGAATGAAGTCAAGTGCAAAAAAGGGGCGACAAGGCAGCTGGCCAGAGCCAGATTGCAAGCTTGTCGCCCCCGATGATACCGGAGTAAGCGTTTGGAGAACGTCTGCCCCTGGTATATACCCCTTCAGTTCCTCTTTACGCGCCCCAGATATCGTCCGTGATGGCGCGATACCAACCTTCGCCATACAGCGCCTCCTGGCGGCGGAAACGCGCATCGGCATCCAGCGGACTCACACCACCCGAATCCGGCATTTCGATCACCTTGTTGCCTTCGGCCTTGTAGACACCGGCCACGGAAATGCCGTAATCCGTCCCGATCAGGCTGTAGCAGGTATTGGCAAACGAGGCCTGCGGCAAGGCCTGGCCACGCAGCTGCGCGCTGATGACGGCCGCCACCAGCTTGCCCTGGGTGTTGGCAGCAAAGCCGGACTTGGGCATGGGGGCGGCAATCGTGGCGTCGCCCACCACAAACACATCCCTGACCTGGCTGGACTCGAAAGTCGCGCCGTTCACCGGCACCCAGCCACTGCCATTGGTCACACCGGCACGCTCGGCGATAAAGCCGGCCTTCTGCGGCGGAATCACGTTGAGCACATCGGCCTGGTGGATCTGGCCAAAAGCGGTTTCGACTTGGCGCTTGCGGGCATCCACGCGCACCACTTCGCCATCATCGATCTGGCCCACCCATTCGATCATGTCGCCATACAGCGCCTTCCAGCCCTGCATGAACAGCGCCTGCTTGGAGAATGCCGTCTTGGCATCGAGCAGCAGGATCTTGGATTTCGGCTTGTGCTGCTTGAAGTAGTACGCCACCATGGCGGCGCGCTCGTACGGGCCGGGCGGGCAGCGGAACGGGTTTTCCGGAATCGTCATGACGAAGGTGCCACCGTCCTTCATGGCTGCCAGCTGGCGCTTGAGCAGCTGCGTCTGCGGGCCGGCCTTCCAGGCGTGCGGCGCCAGTTCGGCGGCGGCCTCGTCATAGCCCTGCAGCTTGTTCCACTGCATGTCCACGCCGGGCGACAGCACCAGCTTGTCCCAGCGCAGCGTGGCACCGTTGGACAGTTTTACCGTCTTTGCCGTGGCATCCACCTGCTCGGCGCTGGCATGTATGACCTCGATGCCCAGCTTGCGCAACCCATCAAAGCCGTGGCCCAGGCTCTCCCACTCCTTCAGGCCGGCCAGGTACAGGTTGGAAAACGGGCAGGTATAAAAGCGCCGTGCCGGCTCCACCAGCGTGATCTTCACGTCCGGCTGGTAGCGGCGCAGATAGCGCGCTGCCGTGGCACCACCAAAGCCACCGCCCACCACCACCACATGGGCCGATGCCTGTTGCGCCCGCACCAGCGCCGGTGCGCCCAGCAGCAGGCCACCGGCAGCCAGGCCGCCCAGAATCTGGCGGCGGGAATAGCTGTTGTCATGCTGGCTCATCGCGGCACCTCCGAAAAATATTTCGCCAGACCCTGCAGCTCGGCATCGCTGTAGCCCTTCATCAGGCGCGTCATCACAGTGACGTGCGGAGCCTGGCCCGCCTTGAAATCCTGCATGCGCTGCAGCAGGAAGTGCTCGGGCTGGCCGGCAATCGAGGGAATGAAGCTGCTGGCCCGGCCATCCGTGCCATGGCAGTTGAAGCAGGTGGCGGCGGCCACGGCGATATCCTGCAGCGCAGGCTGCGCCAGCGCCGGCGCGGCCGCCGTCAGGGAAGCCGCCAGCACGGCAGCGACAGGCAGCAGACGCAGACGCGTGCTGTCCGCAGGGAGTGTTTCATTCCTGAAACGGGATGATTGCAGATCCAACTGGACACCTCATGATCATGGTTCAAACAGGAAGGCAGGTGCTGCGCACCCCACCCGCATCAGCCCTGACAGGCCGTTTGCAAGAGCATAATAGCCAACAAGCCTGTTTCGCCTTTGGGTTTAGACAATGAAGGTATATGGATATGTCTGCGCCGCATCTGGCCCCCAAAATGCAAAAAACTTGCAGGCACCAAAAAAATGCTGCTACAATGCGTGTCTTCAGCGGCTGTAGCTCAGTTGGATTAGAGTACTTGGCTACGAACCAAGGGGTCGTGGGTTCGAATCCTGCCAGCCGCACCATACAGAAACCCGTTGCAGTCCTGCTGCAACGGGTTTTTCTTTGGCCGCCTTCTGCGCGGCCCCGGCTCAGCGCATGCGTCGGCCATGCAGCCAGAGCAGGCCAAGCGCCAGCACGCTGAACAACGCCCCGGCATAAAAAGTGTAGGCCGCTCCCCAGCTATCCCACAGCAAGCCGGCCAGCACACTGGCCACCAGCATGGCGATGCCGCTCACCAGGTTGAAAAAGCCGTAGCCGGTACCACGCAGGTCAGCCGGCACCGTATCAGCCACCAGTGCTGCCAGCAGGCCTTGCGTCATGCCCAGATGCACGCCCCACAGTGCCACGCCAGCCAGCACCACCGCCCAGTGCGCACTGCTGGCCAGCACCAGATCGGCCGCCAGCAGCAGCACCAGCCCGCCAGCCAGCAAACCCTTGCGGTTGACGCGATCCGACAGCTTGCCAAACGGATAGGCCGACAGCGAATACACCGCATTCATCGCCACCATCACCAGCGGAATCAGCGCCAGCGCCATGCCGCCCTGCTCTGCGCGCAGAACCAGAAAAGCCTCGCTGAAACGTGCCAGCGTGAACACCGCGCCAATCAGCACCACCCACCAGTAGGCCCTCCCCAGCCGCCGCAGGTTCTCGCGGCGGATCGGATTGACGCGTTTTTCGCGCACCGGGCTGGCCGGTTCGCGCAAGCCGAACAGCAGCAACAGCACCGCCAGCGCGCCCGGAATCACGGCTACCCAGAACACGGCACGAAAATCGTTCGCCCACAACAGCATCAGCCCCACCGCCAGCAGCGGCCCGAGGAAGGCACCCACGGTATCGAGGGATTGCCGCAGCCCGAATGCAGCACCCCGGATCTCGGGCGGCGTCAGGTCAGCCACCAGCGCATCGCGCGGCGCGCCGCGAATGCCCTTGCCAACACGGTCCAGCAGCCGCGCCGTCAGCACCAGGCCTGAGCTGCCGGCCATGGCAAACAGCGGCTTGGTCAACGCACCCAACCCATAACCGATCACCGCCAGCCCCTTGCGCCGCCCCAACCAATCGCTCAGCACACCGGAAAACACCTTCACGATCAGCGCGGTGGCCTCGGCCAACCCCTCGATGATGCCGACCGTGGTGGCCGAGGTGGCCAGCACCGTCACCATGAACAGCGGCAGCAGGCTGTGGATCATCTCCGAGGAAATATCCATCAGCAAGCTCACCAGCCCCAGCACCCAGATGCCGGCCGGCATGCCACGCAGGCCCTGCGGTTTCACCGGCATGTCCTTGCCGCCGCCGGAACTTGTCATTTTTTTATCCAGATCTTGCAACATCAGAAATTTCCGGTATATAATTTCATCTTTCAGCGGCTGTAGCTCAGTTGGATTAGAGTACTTGGCTACGAACCAAGGGGTCGTGGGTTCGAATCCTGCCAGCCGCACCATACAGAAACCCGTTGCAGTCCTGCTGCAACGGGTTTTTCTTTGGTCGTCGCACGGGAATCGGCCTTCATGGCTGCTGCCGGTAGGAGGCCTGGCCCTGCTTCATGCCCCACCAGGACAGCACGGCCACCAGCATCAGCAGCACGGGCGAGGCATAAAACGCCGGCACAAAGCTGCCGCTGATATCGCGCACCAGGCCCCAGATCGGCGTCCCCACGGCCATGCCGATGAAGTAACCGGTGCCAAAAAACGACCAGATCTTGCCAAAGTCACGCTGCCCTACGGCGCCCGCCACCAGCAGCGGCGGCTGCACCGTGCCATTGGACATGCCGGCAGCCATGAACATCATGGCCACGAACATCAGCATGGTCGAGCTGCCATACACCATGTGCGGCAGATAGAGAAAGGTCAGTGCCTGCATGCCCAGCGACAGCAGCATCGTCGCCAGCATGCCGATGCGGTCATTCAGCCAGCCCAGCAGCGGCTTGAAGGCCAGCAGGCCCAGCGTCCAGCTGATCATCAGCATCGAGAAGAACGCCGTCTCGTCAGCCGGTTGCGCCTTCAGCGGCAAACCGGGATCGGAATAGACCGACACATCCTGCAGGTAGATCGCCAGCACCTGCGAACCGGCATGCACCATGCCCAGCACGATGATCATCGCGTACACCAGCCACAGCCAGGGTGAGCGCAGCGCCTGGCGATACAGCAGCCCCGGCTGGCTGGCCGGATCAGGCGATGCCGCGGACGGGTCGAAGCCGTGCGGCAGCAACCCCAGCTCCTGCGGGGTATTGCGCATCAGCAGCCAGGTGGACAACACCGGAATCACGCACACCACCACCGCAACCAGCAGCATGGCGCTGCGCCAGCCGGCCCCGGAAGAAATCATGGGCACCAGCAGCGACCACAGCATGCCCCCCACTCCGGTACCGCCCATCACGATACCGATGGCCGTCCCCTTGCCGCTCACGAACCAGTTGTTCACCCAGATGATGGGCACCAGCTGGAAACTCAGGCCATAGCCAATGCCGAGCACCGTGCCCGCCAAGTAGAAATGCCAGGCCTGGCTGCTGAAGGAGAACAGCACCATGCCCAGCGTCACCAGGCCGACACCCAGGTACATCATGCGCTTGGCCCCCAATCTGGGATACAGCCCCTTGCCCAGCAGCATCATCGACAGCACGATGGAAACCAGCGTGAAGGTGTAGTACCAGAGAAAAACGCCGTTATTGCCCGGAAACAGCTCCTGGATGATGTACGGATGGAAAAACGACATGCCAGACAGCACGATCGAACCGCCAATCATCACCAGGCAAGCGCCCAGCATGATGCGCCAGTGCCAGCGGCCGAAACCTTGCGAGGGGCTGCCCTGGGTGGGAGTGGAAGTCACCATGGGATTTCCTTGTTCGTATTGCGCTCTTGATGATTGTAAATTTCAACTATCAAGATGGCCAGGCCATCTGCAGACTCTCTGATCTGGCGCAAGAAACTGCTGGCCGCTGCTGCATTCTTGCCCGCAGCAACGCACTTGGCAACAGGAAAATCGGCGACTCAGCTGCGCGGGCTCAGGGCATTGCCCAGCAGGCGGGCGGTGATATCCACCACCTCCACCATGCGCGCATACGGCATGCGGATCGGGCCGATCACGCCCAGTGTGCCAACCACCTGGCCGTCCACGCTATACGGGGCCGTCACCACCGACAGCTCCTCCACCGGCACCACCTGGCTTTCGCCACCGATATAGATGTGCACGCCTTCGGCCTGGCTCGATTCGTCCAGCAGGCGCATCAGCAGCGTCTTCTGCTCGAACAGGTCAAAGGCCCGGCGCAGCTGCGACATGTCGGAGGAAAAATCGCTGACCGACAGCAGATTGCGTTCACCGGCAATCACCACATCCTGTTCGGCAGCGGATTGCATGGCTTCGGTGCTGGCCTGGATGGCGGCCTGCATCAGGCCGGCGATTTCACTGCGCAAACTTTCGACTTCAGTCTTGAGGCGCGCCCAGACCTGCTCCATGGCCATGCCGCTGTAATGCGCATTCAGGTAGTTGGAAGCCTCGACCAGCTGGCTCTGGTCAAAGTCGGATTCGGTGAACAGCACGCGATTCTGCACATCGCCATCGGGCGAGACGATGATCACCAGAATGCGCTTTTCGGACAGACGCAGGAACTCGATATGGCGGAATACCGATCCCCGGCGCGGACTCATTACCACGCCCACGAATTGCGACAGGCTGGACAGCATGTTGGCTGCACTGGCGATCACCTTCTTGGGCTGCTCCGGGGCCAGTGCCAGCTGCGGCGCAATGTCCTGCAACTCGCGCGGCTGCACCGTGAGCATGGTGTCCACGAACAGGCGCAGGCCGCGGCTGGTGGGAATGCGCCCGGCAGAGGTGTGCGGGCTGGCGATCAGGCCCAGGTTTTCCAGGTCCGCCATGACATTGCGGATGGTGGCCGCCGACAGCTCCAGCCCCGAGGCCTGCGACAGGGTGCGGGAACCGACCGGCTGGCCGTCAGCCAGGTAGCGGTCGACCAGGGTTTTGAGGAGCAATTTGGCGCGTTCATCCAGCATGGCATGTCATTTTAATGGTTTAATTCCAATCATGAAGAAACAGTTTCACCACGTTGCCCTGATCGGCAAATACCTGCAGGCACCCGGCCCGCATGCGGCTGTCTCCGAGGGGACACCACAGGCGGTGTTACGCTCTGTCATCGGCTGTCTGCTGGCCCATGGCTGTCAGGTATCGGTAGAAGCCGCCACGGCAGAACGTAGTGGTTTGGGTGACATGTTTCCGACCCTGGCGCTGGACCAGATTGGCCGCCACTGCGATCTGGCCGTGGTTGTCGGCGGCGACGGCACCATGCTGTCCGCCGCACGCCAGCTGGCCCCGTGCGAGGTCCCGCTGATCGGTATCAACCAGGGCCGGCTCGGCTTCATCACGGACATCTCGCTGACGCGCATCAACGAGACGATTCCGCCCATGCTGCGCGGCGAATACCAGGAAGACCGCCGCGCCATGATCCAGGGCCGTGTCATGCGCGAGGACGAAGTCGTGTTCGAGGCCCTCGCCTTCAACGACGTGGTGATCAACCGCGGCAGCACGGCCGGCATGGTCGAACTGCGCATCGAGGTGGACGGCCACTTCGTGTCCAACCAGCGCGCCGACGGCCTGATCATTGCCACGCCCACCGGCTCCACCGCCTACGCGCTGTCCGCCGGTGGTCCGCTGATGCACCCCTCGGTACCGGGCTGGGTGCTGGTACCGATTGCGCCGCACACCCTGTCCAACCGCCCTATCGTGCTCAGCGGCAGCTCCGAAATTGCCGTGCGCGTGGTGGCCGGTCGCAAGGCCAGCGCCAACTTCGATACGCAATCGCTGTCGCAGCTGCAGCCTGATGACCGCGTGGTGGTCACGCGCTCGCGCCACGAGGCCCTGTTCCTGCACCCGGTGGGCTGGAACTACTACGACACGCTGCGCGAAAAACTGCACTGGAACAGCGGGAGCAACTGACCATGGCGCTGCGACGCATCATCCTGAAGGATTTTGTCATTGTCGAAGCGCTGGATCTGGAGCTGGCGTCCGGCTTTACCGTGCTGACTGGCGAGACCGGTGCCGGCAAGTCGATCCTGATCGATGCGCTGCAACAGGTCATGGGCGCGCGCGCCGATGCCGGCCTGGTCCGTGAAGGCTGCGACAAGGCGGATATCAGCGCCCTCTTCGACACCACGCCACAGTTGCTGCAACTACTGGAAGAATACGGTATTGATCCCGATGAGGATCAGATCCTGCTGCGCCGCACGATCGACAGCCAGGGCAAGAGCCGTGGCTGGATCAACGGCACTCCCGCCACTGCCACCCAGCTGCGCACGCTGGGCGCCCTGCTGATCGATATCCATGGCCAGCATGCCTGGCAGGGGCTGATGCAGACCGGCAGCATGCGCGCCCTGCTCGACGGCTATGGCCGCATCGCAACCGACACCATCCGCCAGCACTGGCAGGACTGGCGCACCCGTCAGCAGCAGCTCGAATCTGCCAGTCAGGGCCAGGCCCAGCGCCAGCAGGAGCGCGAGCGTCTGCAGTGGCAGATTGCCGAAGTGGACAAACTGGCCCCTGCTGCAGACGAATGGGAGCAGCTCAATGCCGAACACCAGCGCCTGGCACATGCCCAGCAACTGCTGGATGCCGTGCAACAGGCCCTGACCCTGCTGGATGGCGATGGTCAGGGCATACAGCACAGCCTGCACCGCGCCAACCATGCGCTGCAGGAGCAGTCGCATATCGAACCTGCCTTCCAGGACTGGATCACGCTGATCGCCGGCAGCCAGGACCAGCTGCAGGAAGTACAGCGCGGCCTGTCCAACTACCTGGACCGCGCCGATCTGGACCCGCAGCGGCTGGAGCAGCTGGACCAGCGCCTGTCGGCCTGGATATCGCTGGCGCGCCGCTTCCGCCTGCAGCCGCAGGAACTGCCCGGCCACTGGGAGGGCTGGAAACAGCAACTGCTGAACCTGGATGCCGAAGACGATCTGGAAGCCCTGCAGGCCGCTGCCGACCAGGCTGCCGCCGCCTATGCCCGCGAAGCCGAACAGCTGACCCAGGCCCGCCAGCAGGCAGCCGCCCGATTGGGCCGACAGATCAGCGATGCCATGCAGCAGCTCGGCATGGAAGGTGGCCGTTTCGAAGTCACCATCAGTCCGGCTACCCAGCCCGGTGTCAGCGGTCAGGATGCCATCGACTTTCTCGTTGCCGGCCACGCCGGCAGCACACCGCGCCCGATCGCCAAAGTGGCCTCCGGCGGCGAACTGTCGCGTATAGCGCTGGCGATTGCCGTCACCACCAGCCAGCTGGGCAGTGCGCCCACGCTCATCTTCGACGAGGTCGATGCCGGAGTCGGCGGCCTGGTGGCGCATACCGTGGGCCGCCTGATGCGCCAGCTCGGCAGCGATCGCCAGGTACTGGCCGTCACCCACCTGCCGCAGGTGGCCGCGCATGGTCACCACCATCTGCGTGTCTCCAAGGCCGTATCGCTGCATGATGGCCGCCAGGCCACCGTCAGCCAGACCCAGGCGCTGGATACCCGTCAGCGCGTACAGGAACTGACGCGCATGCTGGGCAGCACCTCCGATTCAGCAGCTACACTGTTACACGCAACGGAAATGCTGCAGGCGGCCCATGCCAGCAGCAGCCCCACCCCCTAGCGTTACAGGACATGCCATGACGACCAACCATCCGACTCCCGCCGAAGCCGACATGCACCTGGTCATCATCAGCGGCATGTCGGGCTCCGGCAAATCCATCGCGCTGCAGGCACTGGAAGATGCCGGCTATTACTGTGTCGACAACCTGCCGCCCGAGCTGCTGCTGCCCTTTATCGAAATCGAGAAGCAGCACCAGTCGAAACGCATTGCCGTCGCCATGGATGCGCGTAGCGCCAAGTCGCTGCCGCTGATCCCGATGCAGGTCGAGGCGCTACGCCGCAACGGCATCCTGGTCACCGCCCTGTTCCTTGACGCCTCCGACCCCATGCTGATGCGGCGCTTTTCCGAAACGCGCCGCAAGCATCCGCTGACCGTGGTGGCCACCAACGACCAGACGCACGATCTCGAAGCCGCCATCGCGCTGGAACGCAGGCTGCTGGCCGATTTCCGACTGCAGGCGCACGTGATCGAGACCACCTTGCGCCGCCCGGCCCAGTTGCGCAGCCAGATCAAGAGCCTGATCGCGGTAGACCCGCAGCAGCTCACGCTGATTTTCGAGTCCTTCGCCTTCAAGCGCGGTGTCCCGGCCGATGCCGACTATGTGTTTGATGTGCGCATGCTGCCCAATCCGCACTACGAACCCGGCCTGCGCGAGCTGACCGGCCGTGATCAGCCGGTGATCGATTTCCTCGCGCAGCAGCCTGACGTGGAGCTGATGCGCACCCATATCCGCAGCTTTCTGCAGCACTGGCTGCCCGAACTGTCCCGGGACCACCGCAGCTATGTCACGGTGGCCATCGGCTGCACCGGCGGCCAGCACCGCTCGGTCTATCTGGTCGAAAAGCTGTTCCAGGATTTCCGCGGCAGCTGGGGCTCGGTGCTCAAGCGTCACCGCGAGCAGGACGACCGCTGATCACAACGCCTGCAGCCACTTGCGCAAGGGCGCCGGCAGGCCGCGCGCGGCCCAGTCGGCATGCCACTCGCCGGCCAGGGCCGGCAACTGCCCTGGAGCCACATCGATCAGGACCGGATGCAGGTACAGATCCTTGTGCGTCAGCACATGGCGGAACATCGGCGCATGCTGCGCCTCGCCCAGCCCCTGCGCAGCCGCCAGCGCCCCGGCTTCCGAACTGAACAGCGGCACGCAGTGCAATCCGGCCCAGATGCCCTGCTGCGGACGCCGCTCCAGCCAGATGCCCTGCGGACTGCGCAACACCAGCAACCACCAGGATTCTGCCGTGCGCCTGAGTTTTTTCGTCTTGCGCGGCAGCTCCACAGCCAGATCCTGACCCGCCACGGCGCACAAATCCGTCATCGGGCAGGCAGCGCAGTGTGGCTGGCGCGCCGTGCACACGGTGGCTCCCAGGTCCATCAGGCCCTGGGTGTAGGACACCATCGCGGCAGCATCCGCATCCGGATGCACCAGCTGCTGCGCCATGTCGTGCAATGCCCGCTGCGCCGCAGCCGTGGCCAGATCCTCGCCAAAGCCCAGCAGCCGGGCCAGCACGCGTTGCACATTGGCATCAAAAATCGACACCCGCTCGCCAAAGCAGAAGGCAGCGATCGCTGCTGCGGTAGACGGCCCGATGCCCGGCAGCGTCACCAGGGCAGCGCTGCTGCGCGGAAATGCGCCCCCGTGCAGATCCCGCACCTGCTGCGCGCAGGCATGCAGATTGCGTGCGCGGCTGTAGTAGCCCAGGCCGCTCCACAAGGCCATCACTTCTTCCTGCGCCGTATCGGCCAAGGCGCGCACATCAGGAAATGCCTGCAGAAAACGCGTGTAGTAATCCAGCACCGTGAGCACCTGGGTTTGCTGCAACATCACTTCCGACAGCCAGACGCGGTAAGGATCCCGCTGCTGCTGCCAAGGCAGGCCATGGCGACCATGCTCGCGCTGCCATGTCACCAGCCGCGGAAAGAAGGCAGCACGGACCTGCTGCAAGCGCTGCTGGCTGGCCAACAGGCTGGTATCGCAGGTCGCCAGCGGGAACAGGGAGGCGCTATTCATGTCTTCGGAAAGCGCGAACGCGGCATTTTCTGGCATTTGGCACAGACATAAGTGGAACGCTGGCCCTGGCGCAGCATGCGGATTGGCGTGCCGCAGACACGACAGGGCTGGCCGGCTCGGTCATACACCATGGCCTGCAGCTGGAAATAGCCGTTGCGTCCTTCCGCGCTGGAAAAATCCTTGAGCGTGCTGCCGCCCTCGTCAATCGCCCACTGGATGATGTAACGGATTGCCTCCCACAGGCGGCGCACCTGCGCCGGCTTGAGCGCGCAGGCCGGCAACAGGGGATCGATACCGGCGCGGAACAGGGCTTCCGAGCAGTAGATATTGCCCACTCCCACCACGATATCGCCGGCCAGCAGCGCCTGCTTGACCGGAGCCTTGCGCCGGCGCAGGCCGTCGGCCAGGTGCTGCAGCGTGAACTGTTCCTCCAGCGGCTCCACCCCCAGATGGTCCAACAGCTTGCGCGCCCGCGCATCGTGTTCGCCCTCCATGTGCATGATTGCGCCAAAACGGCGCGGATCATTCAGCCGCAACACGCCCTGGGTGGTATTCATCTCGAAGTGGTCATGCGGGCCGGCCGGCGGCAGCCGGCTGTCAAAGCGCAGGCTGCCCGACATGCCCAGATGCAGCATCAGCAGCCCCTGGTCCAGATCCATCAGCAGATACTTGCCGCGCCGGCGCACCTCCTGCACCACACGCCCCTGCAGATCGTCCGGGTCCACGCCCAGCGGCCAGCGCAAGGGCTTGCCCAGCTGCACCTGGCGGATCGTGGCGCCGCGGATGCGGTCGGCAAAGCTGCGGCGGGTCACTTCAACTTCGGGCAATTCAGGCACGGGGTTCAGTCTCTCGGAAAATGGTGCCTGGCACCGTTGCATCTGCATACCGGACGATGCCCCTGATAGCGGGGGACGCGCCCAACATCCTTTATTATCCACAGACAGGCCGCCGACCGGCCGGCCCGATTCCGCCAGTATTTCCGAGGACATTCCCTTGCAGCGCTTCACCATTCTTGCCCTGAGCCTGACGGCCGCCCTGGCCACGGCTCCGGCACTGGCCGCCACCTCCGAAGGCATCGAGGCCATCAACGCCCCGCGCAGCGCCGCCCAGCAGGCTGCCGACCGCACGGCCCTGCAGGCCATCATCGAGAACTCCACTGCGCTCTACGACACCCTGGCCGGCGAGCTCTACGTCCAGCACAACAACCCCTCGCGCGGCTTCATCTACCTGATGGATGCCGCACGTCGCACCCAGGACGGCCGCCTGTATGCACGCGCCGTCGAGATCGCACTGCAGGGACGCGCCCCGGATGCCGCCCTGACCGCCATCCGCTCCTGGCAGAGCGCCCTGCCCGATGACCCGAATGCCGACACCTACCAGTTGCAGGTCCTGTTGCTGCTGGAGCGTATTGAGGAAACCGCCGATCCGCTGCGCCAGGCCCTGGCCCATGCCAGCGGCGACAAGCGCCAGACCCTGATCCACAACATTCCGGGCTACTACCTGAACGTGCAGGACCACCAGCGTGCGCTGGGCATCGTGCGCGAACCGCTGCAACCCTATGTCAGCCAGCCCGATACCGCCTTTGTGGCAGCACTGGCCATGGCCCGCATGCAGATGCTGGCACGCGATTTCGACGGCTCCCTGCAGATGCTCGAACGCAGCCAGCAGGCCACGCCGCCCCAGTTGTCACTGGGTTCGCTGCTGAGCAACCGCGAACTGCCGGCGCTGGTCGCCATGGACCTGATGCGCGCTGCGCGCCAGGAACAGCCCGATGTGGCACGCCGCGCCGAAACGCTGGCGCGCAAGCTCGCCACTGCCCCGCATGCCACGCGGGAAATCGGCCTGGCCTATGCCAAGACCCTGATCGAAATCCGCCGCCACGACGATGCCCTGAAACAGCTGGGGCTGGTGCTGCGCAAACACCCCGATTACGCCATGGCCTGGATGCTGCAGGGCGGCCTGCAGCTGCAGGAGCAGCAGTGGGCGGCAGCCGAACAGTCGCTGCAGCAGTATTTCCGTGTGCGCAAGGCCGAGGACCCGGTGCCCGGCCCGCGCGAGGATGGCAATATCGCACTCAGCATCCTGCAGGCCAACCTGACCGTGAGCAGCGACATGCAGGCCAACATCATGATGGCCGAGATCGCCGACCACAAGAATGACCCGACGGCCGCTGCGCGCTGGCTGGAACGCGTCCAGCCGGAAAGCGCTCGCCACGCCGCCATGGTGCAGCGCGCCGAAACCCTCAACAGCCAGGGCAAGTACGATCTGGCCCTGCAGCAGATCCGCGCCCTGCCCTCCGACACCGACGAGCAGCGCCATGTGCGCCATCTGGCCGAAGTCCAGCTGCTGGATCGCGCTGGCCGCCACGCCGAAGCCCTGGCCGTGCTCGATGCCAGCATCAGCCGCACCCCGGACAATGCCGAATTGCTCTATGCCCGCGGCATGACGCACGAGCGCATGGACAACTTCCCCGCCGCCGAGCAGGACTTGCGCAAGGTGATGGCGCTGCGCCCGGATTCGCCGAATGCCTTCAACGCGCTCGGCTACACCCTGGCCGATCGCAACCAGCGCCTGCCCGAAGCCAGAGAACTGATCAGCAAGGCGCTGGCCCTGTCGCCTGACAGCGGTGCCATCCAGGACAGCATGGGCTGGGTCGAATACCGCCTGGGCAATCTGAAGGAAGCACGCCGCTGGCTGGAAAAGGCCTTTGTGGCCGAACCACAGGCCGAAGTCGCCGCCCACCTGGCTGAAGTACTCTGGCAGCTCGGCGAACGCGAACAGGCCGGCAAGATCCTCGAGGAAGGCTTGGTGCTGGACCGCAACGACACCGTCCTGCTGGAGACCATGCAGCGCCTCGGCTATACGCCACGTGCCGCCACGCCCACCGCTCCCGCCTCCTCTACACGCCCCTGACACCATGAGCGATTCCCTTTCCCGCCGCCGCAGCCTGCAGCTGGGTGCCGCCCTGCTGCTGGGCACAGCCCTGGCCGGCTGCGCCTCCACCCCGGCTACCCCGATCCCAGATGGCTCGATCCGCGCCTGGAGCGGTCGCCTGTCGCTGGTACTGGACCAGGATCCGCCGCAATCCTTCATTGCCGGCTTCGAGCTGGCCGGCAATGCCCGCCGTGGCACGCTCGGCCTGTTCAATCCGCTGGGCAGCCAGATGGCCCAGATCCGCTGGATGCCGGGCGTCGCCGAGCTGCAGCAGGGCAACCACACGCGCGCCTACCCGGACCTGGACACCCTGGTCACCGAAGTCACCGGCACCAACGTCCCGGTCACCTCACTGTTCGACTGGCTGGATGGCCGACCGACCCCGGTGCCCGGCTGGGAGCCCGACCTGTCACAGCGCAGCCAAGGCCGCCTGATCGCCAAGCGCCTGCATCCGCAGCCCACGGCGCGCCTGCAACTCGTCATCGAATCGGTGGATGCAGACGCCCCATGACCGAACTGCATGACATCCCGGCCCCCGCCAAACTGAACCTGTTCCTGCACATCACCGGCCGGCGTCCGGACGGCTACCACCTGCTGCAATCGGTGTTCATGCTGATCGACTGGCAGGACACGCTGGATTTCCGCCTGCAGCCAGACGGCCGCATCACGCGCAGCGATGCCGATCCGCACAGCCAGCTGCCGGCCGAGGACCTGTGCGTGCGAGCCGCGCGCAAGCTGCAGCAATACACCGGCTGCACGCTCGGCGCGCATATCCACTTGCACAAGCAGATTCCTTCCGAAGCCGGCATGGGTGGCGGTTCCTCCGACGCTGCCAGCTGCCTGCTGGCGCTCAATCGTCTATGGGATCTGCGCCTTGCACCGGAACAGCTGGCCGCCATCGGTCTGGAGCTGGGTGCCGATGTGCCGTTTTTCCTGTTTGGCCGCAATGCCTGGGTCGAGGGCATTGGCGAGCAGCTGCAGCCGGTTGAACTGCCCCCGGCACGCTTTCTGGTGGTCAAGCCCGAGGAAGGCGCCCCCACCGCAAAAATTTTTACCGATCCGGCACTGAAAAGGGATACAAGTGCTGCTACAATCGCAGACTTCGTTGCAAGCACAAGCCCGTACCAGTACGGACGCAATGACCTGCAACCGGTTGCCCAGGGCCTCTGCCCTTCCATCACCCAGGCACTGTCCTGGCTGGAGCAGCACAAGCTGCAAGGGCGCATGACCGGTTCCGGCACTGCCGTGTTTGCTGAGCTGCCTACCAGCTTCCATGATGCAGATTTACAACATCCTGCAACAAAAAACTGGAAAGCAAGGGTTTGCAGCAATATAGCCCTTCATCCTCTGCTACAATGGAGGGCTTAACGAACAGCATAACGCTGATTGTTCATGACAGTCAGCGTGTGTAGGGGAGTAGCCAAGTTGGTTAAGGCACCGGATTTTGATTCCGGCATGCGAGGGTTCGAATCCTTCCTCCCCTGCCATCCATTCTGTCCAGAGCACACCACACCGTTTAACGGCCATCGCCAGTGTACGATCCTGCCGATGGCTTTTTTCATTTCCGGAATCCGAAATGACTTCTTCCGCCTCTGACTTCCTCGTCTTCACCGGCAACGCCAATCCCCGTCTTGCCGAAGAAGTGGTCCAGTGCCTGGGCACCACACTTGGCGAGATCCAGGTCGGCCGTTTCTCCGACGGCGAAGTCACCGTGGAAATCAAGCAGAACGTGCGCGCCCGAGATGTCTTCATCATCCAGCCCACCTGCGCCCCCACCAACGACAACCTGATGGAACTGCTCATCATGGTGGACGCGCTCAAGCGCGCCTCCGCCGAGCGCATCCAGGCCGTCATCCCCTACTACGGCTACGCCCGCCAGGATCGCCGTCCGCGCTCCTCGCGCGTGCCGATTTCGGCCAAGGTCGTCGCCAACCTGCTGCAGACCATGGGCGTGCACAGCGTCCTCACCATGGACCTGCACGCCGACCAGATCCAGGGCTTCTTCGATATTCCCGTGGACAACATCTACGCTTCCCCGGTGCTGCTGAGCGACCTGCGCCAGCAGAATTATGATGACCCGATCGTGGTCTCTCCGGACGTTGGCGGCGTGGTGCGTGCCCGCGCACTGGCCAAGCAGCTCGGCTGCGACCTGGCCATCATCGACAAGCGCCGTCCGCGCGCCAACGTCAGCGAGGTGATGAACATCATCGGTGACATCGGCAACCGCAACTGCATCATCATGGACGACATGATCGACACCGCCGGCACCCTGGTAAAGGCGGCCGAAGTGCTCAAGGAGCGCGGTGCCAAGAACGTCTATGCCTACTGTACCCACCCGATCTTCAGCGGCCCGGCCATCGAGCGCATTGCGCGCGGTGACGCCCTGGACGAGGTGGTGGTCACCAACACCATTCCGCTGTCGCCTCAGGCGCGGGAATGCTCGAAGATCCGCCAGGTGTCCGTGGCTCCCCTGATCGCCAAGACCATGCAGCACATCGCCAACGGCGATTCCGTGCTGGGCCTGTTCAGCGACGACCAGAGCTGATCTTCCGGCAAGAAAAAACGTCCCCTGCACACGTTCAAGTGCAGGTTTTTTTATCAACCCAGGCAGTCACTGGTCGCGGTGCTGCCATCAATGGAGAAAACCATGAAAGTCGTCGCTTTTGAGCGCGCCCTGCAAGGTACGGGTGCGAGCCGCCGCCTGCGCAATGCTGGCAAAACCCCCGGTATCGTCTACGGCGGCAACGCTGATCCGGTCGCTATCGAACTGGACCACAACGCCCTGTGGCACGCCCTGAAGAAGGAAGCGTTCCACTCTTCCGTGCTGGATCTGGAAGTCGCCGGCAAGGTGACCCCGGTGCTGCTGCGCGATGTGCAATACCACCCCTACAAGCAGCTGGTGCTGCACGTGGACTTCCAGCGCATTGTTGCCGGCGAGAAGCTGACCCTGAAGGTGCCGCTGCACTTCGTGGGCGCTGACGAGTCCGACGCTGTCAAGCTGGACCGTTGCGTGGTCAACCACGTCCAGAACGAACTGGAAATCACCTGCCTGCCGAAGGATCTGCCCGAGTCCATCACCGTGGACCTGAGCAAGGCCGTCAAGGGCGATGTGGTGCTGGCCAGCCAGCTGACCCTGCCCGAGGGTGTGGAATTCGTCGCCCAGGGCGGTGAAGCCGACCCGGTGCTGGTGACCATCGTTGGCCCGGCCGGCGGTGCTGCTGCCGCTGCAAGCGAAGGCGAAGGCGAAGCTGCTGCCGAATAATCCCGGCACACGCGCACAGGAAAACCCACTTCGGTGGGTTTTTTCATGGGCGCTGCCGTATCCTCTTTTCTTTTTCCACGCAGGATATCGCATGATCCAGCTCATCGTCGGCCTCGGCAACCCCGGACCGCAATACGAAGACACACGCCACAACGCCGGCTTCTGGTGGACCGATGCCGCGGCACGCAAGCTGGGCCTGTTCCTGAACATGGAGCGGAGCTACCACGGCCTGATGGCCCGCACCACGCTCAACGGCAAGCCGGTCTGGCTGCTGCAGCCCCAGACCTTCATGAACCGTTCCGGCCAGTCGGTGGCGGCACTGGCGCGCTTCTTCAAGATTCCGCCGGAAAATATCCTGGTGGTGCACGACGAACTGGATCTGGAACCGGGTCAGGTCAAGCTGAAGAAAGGCGGCGGTCACGCCGGCCACAACGGTCTGCGCGATATCCATGCGCAGCTGGGTTCACCGGATTACTGGCGGCTGCGTATCGGTATCGGCCATCCGGGCGTGAAATCGGAAGTGGTGCACTGGGTGCTGAAAAAGCCCTCTCCCGATCATCGCATTGCCATCGAGCAGGCGATTGACCATAGCCTCAAGGCCCTGCCCGACCTGCTGGCCGGCGACATGACCAAGGCCACCAAGGATATCCATACAGCGCCCTGAACCGGCTCAGCTGTCGTCCCCGACGCTGTACTGCTCCTTTTCGCGCCGGGTCAGGCGATAGACCAGACGCGGGAAAATCGCAAACACCACCATGGTGATGCCACAAAGCAGAAACACCAGGCCCGCCTGGGTATCGGCCAGCAGGGGGTGAATGGCTGCGCCCAGCGGTGTCAGGGACAGCCCGGCCAGGACAAAGGCCACGACGGCTGCCATCCAGGCGAAATAGATGACGATATTGGCTACGGGCATGCGGCGACCTCCTGTGACAGGGAGCCGCCCTGCACGGATCAAGCGTCCTGCTTGTTCTGCAGTTGATGGAACTTGTCCATCAATTGTTCCCGGGTTTCGACAAATTCAGGGTTTATCGGGATGCAGGCAACCGGACAGAGCTGAACGCACTGGGGCTCATCGAAATGCCCCACGCATTCGGTACATTTGGCCGGATCTATCTCGTAGATTTCCTCGCCCAGGTAGATGGCATCATTCGGGCACTCCGGCTCGCACACATCACAGTTGATGCAGTCATCGGTGATCATCAGTGCCACTGGCCAAACCTCTTCTTGCGCTGCGGCCTGGCCGACAGCTGTGTTAAAACCCGTATTATCCGGTTTTGCGCCTTGCGCGTCAGCCCATAACCCCATTCCCATGCCTGCATGAGCGCCTATCTTGTCCAACGCCTGTCCAGCCTGCTGCTGACACTGCTGCTGACCTCGCTGGTGGTCTTTGGCGTGCTGGAAATCCTGCCCGGCAATGCCGCGCAGGTGATGCTGGGCCCGGATGCCAGCCCCGAAGCCGTGGCCGAACTGGCGCGTCAGCTCGGTCTGGACCAACCGCTGCTGAGCCGCTATGGCAGCTGGATTGGCGGCCTGCTGCAAGGCGATATGGGCATCAGCCATGCCTATGGCCGTCCGGTCTGGCCGCTGATTGCCGAACGGCTGGCGCTGACCGTGCCGCTGGCACTGCTGGCGATGCTGATCACCAGCATCGTGGCGCTGGTGGTGGGCATTTATGCGGCGTCACGTCACAACAAGCCCGGTGACGTGGTGGTGATGGGACTGGCGCAGATCGGCATGGCGGTTCCCAACTTCTGGTTCGCAATCCTGCTGATCCTGCTGTTTTCGGTGCATCTGCAATGGTTTGGTGCCGGCGGTTTCGATGGCTGGCGCGCCGGCATTCTGCCCGGCCTGCGGGATCTGCTGCTGCCGGCGCTATCGCTGGCGGTGGTGCAGACCGCCATCCTGGCGCGCATCACGCGCTCCTCGGTGCTGGAGGTGATGCAGGAAGACTTCGTGCGCACCGCGCGCGCGCGCGGCATGAGCCGGCGTGCCGTGCTCTACCGCCATGTGCTGCGCAACGCGATGATCCCGGTGCTGACCATCATGGGGCTGCAGTTTGCCAGCCTGCTGGCCGGCACCATCGTGGTGGAGAACGTGTTTTTCCTGCCCGGTCTGGGCCGGCTGATTTTCCAGAGTATCACCAACCGCGACCTGATCGTGGTGCGCAATTGCGTGATGCTGCTGGCGACCATGGTGATCGTGGTCAACTTCCTGGTCGATGTGCTGTATGCCCTGATCGATCCGCGCCTGCGCACGCGCAACCGGAGCGGCTCATGAACAGTAGCGTGGCCGTTCCGCACCAGCCCGATACACCGGGTCGCCGTTTCCGCCGGCGTGCGCGCCGCCATCCCGGACTGTGGATTGGCGGGCTGCTGACCTTGCTGCTGCTGGGAGCGGCACTGCTGTCCTATGTCTGGACACCGCACCCGCCGCTGGAAATGGACCTTGCGAACCGGCTGGCCGGCCCGGGAGCCTCGCACTGGCTCGGTACCGACGTGATGGGCCGCGATGTGGTGTCGCAGCTGCTGGTGGGTGCGCGCAGCTCGATCTTTGTCGGCGTGATTGCGGTCGGCATCGGCCTGACCGTGGGGACGGCGCTGGGCCTGCTGGCGGCAGCACGGCGCGGCTGGCTGGAAGAAGTGATCCTGCGCCTGACCGATGTGACCTTTGCCTTTCCCGCCCTGCTGACAGCCATCATGCTGGCCGCGGTCTGGGGGCCGGGCATGGTCAACGCCATGATCGCCATCGGCATTTTCAACATCCCCACCTTTATCCGCGTCACGCGCGCCGGCGCACGCGCGCTGTGGACGCGCGAGTTCGTGCTGGCGGCACAGGCCTGCGGCAAGAACCGGCTGCGCATCACGCTAGAGCATATCCTGCCGAATATCGCGGCGATCCTGATCGTGCAGGCCAGCATCCAGTTCTCGGTGGCGATCCTGGCCGAAGCCGCCCTGTCCTATCTGGGCCTGGGCACGCAGCCACCGCAGCCCAGCTGGGGCCGCATGCTGGCCGATGCCCAGACCCTGCTGTTCAGCCATCCGATGCTGGCGGTCTATCCCGGCGTGGCGATCGCGCTGGCGGTGCTGGGTCTGAACTTCCTGGGCGATGCCCTGCGTGACCTGCTGGATCCGCGCATTTCCGAAGGAGGCCGTTGACATGGCGCTGCTTGAAGTGAACGATCTGAGCGTGCTGCTGCACACCCACCGGGGCAGCGCTGCCGGCGTGCGCAATGTCAGCTTTTCGCTGGAGCGCGGCCAGACGCTGGGCGTGATCGGCGAATCGGGCAGTGGCAAGACACTGTGCATGCTGGCGCTGATGGGCCTGCTGCCCAACAACGCCGAAGCGCAGGGCAGCATCGTGTTCAACGGCCAGCAACTGGTCGGGACCAGCGAAGAAGCGCTGTGCGCACTGCGCGGTGACGATATCGGCATGGTGTTCCAGGAACCGATGACGGCACTCGATCCGCTGCAGCGCATTGGCGATCAGGTGGCCGAACCGCTGCGCCTGCACCGCGGCATGCGCCGCCGCGAGGCGCTGGAGCATGCGGCAGCGCTGCTGGAACGCGTCGGCATTCCCGATGCGCAGCAGCGCCTGAAGGACTATCCGCACCAGTTTTCCGGCGGCCAGCGCCAGCGTGTCATGATTGCCGCCGCCCTCGCCTGCGACCCCGATGTGCTGATTGCCGATGAACCGACCACGGCACTGGACGTGACGGTCCAGGCGCAGATTCTGGACCTGCTGCGCGATCTGGTGGCCGAACGCGGCATGGCGCTGATCCTGATCAGCCATGATCTGGCAGTCATTGCGCGCTACACGCAGCAGATGCTGGTGCTGTACTCCGGCGGTGTGGTCGAATCCGGTGCCACGGAGGCGGTGTTTGCGCGCATGGCACACCCCTATACACGCGCCCTGCTGCAGGCCCGGCCACGGCTGGATGCCGCGCGCGGCAGCCTGTTACCCACCATTCCGGGCCAGGTGCCGGACCTGTTTGCCGCACCCGCCGGCTGCCGCTTTGCCGACCGCTGCCACCGGGTGCAGGACGACTGCCGCCAGGCCGAGCCGCCCATGGTCACACTGCCGGCCAGCGGCCCGATTCCGCATCTGGCACGTTGCCTGCACCTGGAGTCCGCAGCATGACGACGCCGCTGCTGCAGGTACAGCACCTGTCCCGCCACTACCGCCAGCGCCGGCACAGCCTGTTCGAACCGCCACGCATCACCCGGGCGCTGGACGATGTCAGCCTGGAACTGCAGGCCGGGCACAGCCTGGGCATCGTGGGCGAATCGGGCAGCGGCAAGACCACGCTGGCACGCCTGATCATGGCACTGGACCAGCCCGATGCCGGCAAGGTGCTGCTGCTGGGCCGTGACCTGCATGCACTGCCGCCCCGTGAGCTGCTGCAGGCACGCAAGGACTTCCAGATGGTGTTCCAGGATCCGTATGCCTCGCTGGATCCGCGCCAGACGGTGCTGCGCATCGTCACCGAACCGCTGCACATGGACGGGCTGGATCGCGCCACGCTGCGCCAGCGCGCGCTGCTGGCGCTACAGGAAGTCGGCCTGCGCGAGCCCGACCTGGACAAGTATCCGCACGAGTTTTCCGGAGGCCAGCGCCAGCGCATTGCCATGGCGCGCGCCCTGATCAGCCGGCCGCGCCTGATCGTCGCCGATGAACCGGTCAGTGCGCTGGATGTATCGGTGCAGGCCCAGGTGCTGAACCTGATCTGCCGCCTGCAGCAGGAGCATGGCATCAGTTTTGTGCTGATCAGCCATGATCTGGCCGTGGTGCACCATGTGTGCCACCAGATTGCCGTGCTGTATCGCGGCCAGCTGGTGGAGTACGCGCCGGCCGAACAGCTGTTCAGCGCGCCGCAGCACCCCTACACGCAGAAACTGCTGTCGGCGGTGCCACGGCTGTAGCCGCTTACGCGAAGCGGATCGCTGCCAGGTCGTTGACGAATACCGGCATGTCCTGCCACAGGCCCTCGATGTCGCTGCGCGCCACCGTGATCCACTGCGGCTGGTAGAGATAGGCGCTGACGGCATCGTTGGCGGCCAGCTGCTGCGCCTCGCCCAGCAGGCGGTTGCGCTCGGCCTCGTCGGCGGTGCGCGTGATGCGGGTGTAGAGCTGCTGGAACCGCGGCGAATCGTAATGCCAGTAGTAATCGGGCTTGGCCAGATTGTCCAGGTCAAACGGTTCGACATGGCTGATGATGGTCATGTCGTAATCCTGGCTGCCGCCATAGACATGGCTCAACCACTGCGCCCACTCGATGTTTTCCAGTTTGGCGGTTATGCCGACCTTGGCCAGCATCGCCGCGATGACCTCGCCACCCTGGCGTGCATACGGCGGCGGCGGCAGCTTGATGGTCAGCGTCAGCTTGTCCACACCAGCCTCTTTCAGCAGTGCCCTGGCGCGATCGGGATCATAGGGGTTGATGCCGGTGGTATCGACATAGCCCGGTGCCCCCGGCACGTAGTAGCTGCCGATCGGCACGCCAAAGCCATCGGCGGCTCCGGTGATGACGGCCTGGCGGTCGATCGCGGCGCTGATGGCACGGCGCACACGCACATCGTGCAGCGGCTTGCGCGCGTGGTTCATGGCCAGAATCGTCTTGGCCCGCGATCCGCCCACCAGTACCTGGAAGCGCGGGTTGTTGCGGAACTGCTCCAGGCTGCGCGCCACCTGCACACGCGGGAAGAGGTCGATATCGCCCGACAGCAGCGCGGCTGCCTGTGCAGCGGTATCGGAAATGAAGCGGAAAGTCACCTGCTCCAGGGCGATGTTGCCGGCATCGCGATAGTCCGGCCATTTCTTCAGCACCAGCGAGGCACCGCTACGCCAGTTGTCCAGCTGGTAAGGGCCGGTACCGACCGGGTGGATGCCATTGCTGGCCTCGCTGCCCGGTTCCACCATGATGGCGGTGGCCTGCCCCAGCAGGAAAGGCAAATCCGGATTCGGCTCGGACACCACCAGCTCCACCGTGTGGGCGTCCGGCGTCTCGACCGAGACAAAGCTGTTGAACAGGCGCTTGTCCTTGTTCGTGCTGCCCGATCCGGCCGCGCGCAAAAAGGCAAACTTGACGGTTTCGGACGAGAAGGCCTCGCCGTTGTGGAACTGGACTCCCTGGCGCAGGCGGAAGGTCCAGCGCAGCAAATCGGGCGTGTGCTCCCAGGATTCGGCCAACAGCGGGCTGACCTGGCCATCCGGGCCGATCCTGGTCAGCGTCTCGTAGACGTTGTACAGCGTGATCTCGCCAATCGCGGAGGCTGCGCCGATGGTCGGATCCAGACCCGGCGGCTCCAGCACCATGCCGAGCGTGAGAGCCGTCCGGCCACTCTTGCCGGTCGCAGCGGCAGCACCGCTGCCCGCCGTGGCCGGAGCCCCTGCCGGCTTGCAACCGGCCAGCCCGAAGCCTCCTGCCGCTGCCAGGCCCAGGCCGGACAGCAATACCGTGCGTCTATCCATCATCAGGAATTCTCCGTATCGGAAATGGAGCGCTGCAGCCGCGTCTGGTCATAGCGCGGCTGGCCGGGCAGATCGGCCACATGGCGTGCATCGGCCCAGTGCAGCAGCTGGAATTGCGCCCCGTCCCAGCGCATGTGGTTCAGGCCCACATTGGGAATCTCAACCGTGCGCGGCCCTGCCAGCGACTGGCCGGTGAGCGTGCGCCAGGCCATGTCCACCACGCCACCGTGCGAAAACACCAGAATGACGCCATCTGACGGCATATCGGCATGCCCCTGGGCGATACCGGTCAGCGCGCCCAGCGTGCGCTGGTGAAAGCGGCGCAGGCTCTCGCCATGCGGCAGCTGGTAGTCGGGATCGAAACGCAGCCAGTCATGCAGCACATTGGCGTGCTGCAGGCGGGCCTCGTCCATGGTCAGGCCTTCGAGAATGCCAAAACTCTGCTCACGCAATTCGGTCAGCAGGCGCGCCTGCAGGGGCAGGTGGCGCAGCGCCGTGTCGGCGGTTTGCGCGGCACGCTGCAGGTCACTGCTGTAGGCCGCCACCACGCGATCCAGGATGCCGTTGTCGCGCAAGGCCTGCGCCAGCCGGTCGGACTGCAGCTGGCCCATGGAATTCAGCGGAATATCGGCATGGCCCTGGAAACGCAGGGCCTTGTTGGCGTCAGTCTCGCCATGTCGGATCAGGATCAGCTCGGGCATGTGGACATTCTAAGCCTCATGGCCGGCAACAGGCAGGACATTCATGACATAATAATACTTAAATACTAATATCATCCTGCCATGCTTGAGCCTCTTACCGATGCCACCCTGCCCTCGGCCGATGACAGCAGTGCCGTGGCCTGGCTGCAGACACTGCTGGTGTCTGCCCAGGCACGCGGTGCCTCCGACCTGCATTTTGAACCCTATGAGCACAGCTACCGGGTACGCCTGCGCATCGACGGCCAGCTGCAGCCGGTCGCCGCACCACCCGCCAGCCTCAAGGAGCGCATCGCCAGCCGCATCAAGGTGCTGGCCCGGCTCGATATCGCCGAAAAGCGCCTGCCGCAGGATGGCCATTTCCGGCTGGAACTGCAGCCAGGCCAGGCCAGCGACCTGCGCGTCAGCACCCTGCCCACGCTGTTTGGCGAAAAAATCGTGATCCGCCTGCTGCCCACCGATCACAGCCGGGTACAGCTGGAAGCGCTCGGGCTGGAGCCGCTGCAGCTGCAACAGCTGGTCGATGCCATCCGGCGGCCACAAGGCATGCTGCTGGTCACCGGCCCGACCGGCTCCGGCAAGACTGTCACGCTCTACAGCTGCCTGCAGCAGCTGAACCGCCCCGAGGTCAATATCGCCAGCGTGGAAGACCCCTGCGAAATCCGCCTGGAGGGCATCAACCAGGTACACCTGCACGAGAAAGCCGGGCTCAGCTATGCCAGCGTGTTGCGCGCCTTTCTGCGCCAGGATCCGGACATCCTGATGGTGGGCGAGATCCGCGATCCGGCTACCGCCGATATCGCGCTGAAAGCCGCACAAACCGGCCATCTGGTGCTGTCCACCCTGCATACGCTCGATGCCCCGGGCGCACTGACACGGCTGCAGCACATGGGCGTGCCGCCGTACCAGCTGGCGGCCAGCATCAGCCTGGTCGTGGCGCAGCGGCTGGTGCGCCAGCTGTGCCCGCACTGCCGCCAGCCGCAGCAGCTGCATCCGGCCCAATGGCTGGCCGCCGGCCTGCCGGAAGCACAGGCCAGCGCGCGGCCGCAGGCCTGGCAAGCGGTCGGCTGCGCCCGCTGCCACCAGGGCTATCGTGGCCGTACCGGCATCTTCCAGCTGATGCCGATCGACAGCAGCCTGCAGGATGCGATGCTGCAGCAGGCGGCCAGTCACCAGCTGCAGGCACTGGCCCGCCAGGCGGGCATGGACAGCCTGCGCCACGCCGGGCTGCGCAAGGTACTGCAGGGTGACACCACGCTGCAGGAGGTGCTGCATGCCACCACCGACTGAGCGCCTGTTCCACTGGCATGGGCAGAATGCCGCAGGCCAGCCGCAACAGGGACAAATCCGGGCCAACAATGCGCGTGCGGCGCGTCTGCAACTGCTGCTGCAGGGCATACAGCCCCGGCGCATCGGCACGCGCCCGCAGCAGCCGCATGGCCAACCGCGTCGCGCTGCCCTGACGCGCAGCATGCGCCAGCTCGGTACCCTGCTGCATGCCGGCCTGCCGCTGCTGCAGGCGCTGGAGATGACCGCTGCCGGTAGCCCGCCCGCCATGGCCCACGGCTGGCAGCAGGTACGCCAGGAGGTGGAATCCGGCCATGCCCTGCATCAGGCGCTGCGCCAGCAGTCCTGGTGCGATAGCGCCAACGCCAGCCTGATCGAGGCCGGCGAAGCCTCCGGCACGCTGGACCAGATCCTGCTGCGTCTCGCCGCGCATCTGGAGCAGGTCCAAATCATGCGCAGCCGGCTGCGCGCAGCACTGGCCTACCCGCTGCTGGTCCTGTTCACGGCCTGCATCGTGCTGGCCGCCATGCTGGTTTTCGTGGTCCCGACTTTCGCCCAGATGTTTGCCGGCTTCGGCGCCGAATTGCCCTGGCCGACCCGGCTGGTGATCCGCCTGAGCCAGGCCGCCATCGCCTGGGGCTGGCTGCTGCCACTCATCACGCTGCTGGCCGGCCTGCCACTGCTGCGACTCTGGCAGCGCCATGCCACAATGCGGCTTGTCATGGATGCCCGACTGCTGCAACTCCCCCTGCTTGGCCCGCTGCTAACCCAGGCCGCCACCGCGCGCTGGGCGCGCGTGCTGGCCACGCTGGTCCGCGCCGGGCTGCCGCTGGCCGACGCCCTGCCGATCGCCGGTCAGGCCAGCGGCAACCGCTGTCTGGCTGACCGCAGCCAGCGTCTGCGTGAACAGCTGCTGCAAGGCTCGGCGCTGGCTGCGGCCATGCAGCAGCAGGCTGTTTTTCCGCCGCTGGCACTGCAACTGGTGCAGACTGGCGAAGCCTCCGGCACGCTGGAGCAGATGCTGGCACGCATTGCCGAACTGTGCGAAGCGGAACTGCAGCAATGGCTGCGCACGCTTTCCACCGTGGCCGAGCCGGCCCTGATGCTGCTGCTGGGCCTGCTGGTTGGCGGTCTGGTGCTGGCCATGTACCTGCCGATCTTCCAGCTGGGGCAAGTGCTGTGACGCTGTTCCTGCTGCTCCTCGGCCTGCTGCTGGGCCTGCTCACCGGCAGCTTTCTGAATGTGGTGATACACCGCCTGCCGCGCATGCTCGAAGCGGCCTGGGAAGCCGACCAGGCCGCCTGGCAGGCCGAGCGCCAGGGCCTGCCGGCACCACCCGCCGGCCCGCGCTACGACCTGGCCCAGCCGCCTTCACACTGCCCTTCCTGTCACACGCCGATCCGCTGGTACCAGCTGATTCCGCTGCTGAGCTGGCTCTGGCAGCGTGGTCGCTGCGCCCATTGCGGCCAGCGCATCAGCCTGCGCTACCCGCTGGTGGAACTGCTCACCGCCGGTTTCGGTGCCTGGTGCGCGCTGCACTACGGCCTCACGCCCGCCGCCCTGCTCTGGTTCGGCTTTGCCTGCCTGCTGCTGGTGATGGCACTGATCGACTGGGACACCACCTACCTGCCCGACTCGCTCACGCTGCCGCTGCTCTGGCTCGGTCTGCTCGGCAGCAGCCTGGGCTGGCTCGCATTGCCCCTGCAACAGGCAGTCTGGGGGGCCGCAGCGGGCTACGGCATGCTCTGGCTGGTCAGCACCCTGTTTCGCCTGTTCACCGGCAAGACCGGCATGGGCAGCGGCGATCTCAAACTGCTGGCCGCGCTGGGAGCCTGGTTCGGCCTGCCGGCACTGCTGCCCTTGGTGCTGCTGTCCGCGCTGGCTGGCAGCGTGGCCGGTCTGTTGCTCCTGGCCAGCGGACGGCTGCGCGAAGACCGCCACGTGCCCTTCGGCCCGTTCCTGGCGCTGGCCGGCTGGACCTGCTGGCTGTTGCCGCTGCCAGTCTGGCTACAATGGCCGCTATAGGTCCGCCACTGGCGGGCACTCCGGGACACGGCCTGCCACAACAGGCAGTGCCACACGATTCCCCGCACCGCAGCGCATCCATGCACACCTGGCATATCGGACTCACGGGCGGCATCGGCAGCGGCAAAAGCACCGTCAGCCAGATGTTCCAGCAATTCGGCGCCTGCGTCATTGACGCCGATGCCATCTCGCGTGCCACCACGGCCGCGGGCGGCGCAGCCATTGACGCCATCCGCCACCAGTTTGGCGACAGCTTCATCACGCCAGACCAGGCGCTCGACCGCAGTGCCATGCGCGATCTGGCCTTTCGCCATCCGGATGCGCGCAAGCAGCTCGAAGCCATCATCCACCCGCTGGTACTGCAGCAGGTACGCCAGCAAGCGCAGGCCGCCATCGCCAGCGGTACCCGCGTCATCGTCTACGACATCCCGCTGCTGACCGAATCCGGCCACTGGCGCCAGCGCCTGCAGCAGGTCGTGGTGGTCGATTGCGACACGGAGACGCAGATTGCCCGTGTCATGCAGCGCAACCAGCTGGAGCGTCCTGCCGTCGAAGGCATCATCGCCTCGCAGGCCACGCGCACGCAGCGTCGCCAGATCGCCGATGCGGTGCTCTGCAACGGGGCCGGCATCAGCCTGGCCGCACTGCAGGCGCAGACGCGTGCGCTGGCACGGCGTTTCGGACTTATCATTGACGCCAAAGGAAACCCGGCGTGATCCAGTACGAATACCCCTTCAACGAACGCATCCGCACCTATTTGCGGCTGGAACACCTGTTTGGCCATTACGCCGAACTGTCTGTGCGGGACACGCCGGTCGATCACCACTACGCGCTCTACAGCCTGTTCGAGATTCTCGAAATCACCAGCCGCTCCGACCTGAAAAAGGAGATCATGCTGGATCTGGACCGGCTGCGCCACCAGCTCGCCGGCTGGCGCGACAACCCGGCCGTGGCACAAGGCACGCTGGACCGCCTGATGCGCGAAGCCGATGTCTGCTTCCGCCTGCTGGAACACATGCCGGGCAAGATCGGCCACAGTATCACCAGCAACGACTGGCTGATGGCGCTGCGCAGCCGCATCGCGATTCCCGGCGGCACCTGCGAATTCGACCTGCCGGCCTACCACGCCTGGCAGCATCTGCCCGAAACCCGGCGCAAGACCGATCTGAAGCACTGGATGGCCGGCCTCCACCCGGTATCCGACAGCATCCGGCTGCTGCTGAGCCTGGTGCGCAACGGTGGTCACACCCAGCGCATGACGGCGCAAAACGGCCAGTTCCAGCTCAACCTGCCACAGGCGCGCAGCTTCCAGCTGCTGCAGCTCGCGCTCGACCCGGTGCACCAGGTGATCCCGGAAATCAGCGCCAACCGCCTGCTGGTCTCGGTGCGCATGATGCGCCAGGATGCCGATGGCCACCTGACGCTGCACCCGATTGATGTCAGCTTCGAGTTGACGCTGTGCGCCTGACCCAGACTGCCCATGTCCCGACCTGATTCCGACTCTGATCCCTCTTCCGGTGCCACGCCCGCTTTCAGCGAGCGCATCGTGCGCTGCCCGCAATGCGGTGGCGACAGCGTCTACGCCCCGTCCAACCCCTGGCGCCCGTTCTGCAGCGAACGCTGCCGCAAGATCGATCTGGGCGCCTGGGCCAACGAGGAGTACCAGATGCCGGACAACACCCCGCCGGACGGCCTGCTGCCCGATGAACCCATGCCCCGGCACTGATCGCCTGCCGCGCCCCAGCCCCCTGCCCTGACTCCCTGACCGACCATGCCCGAACCGATCACCATGTCCTCCCCGGAGGCCCATCTCCCCGTCGTCATCGTCGGAGCCGGCCTGGCCGGGCTGGCCGTCGCCCTGCATCTGGCCGAATCGGTCCCCGTCATCATGCTGGCCAAGCGCAAGGTCGAGGAATCGGCCACCACGCGTGCGCAGGGCGGCATTGTCGGCGTGCTCGGCTCCGACGACAGCATCGAAAGCCATGTGCACGATACCCAGGAAGCAGGTGCCGGCATCGTCGATGAAGACACCGCACGCTTCATCGCGCAGAACTCTGCCGATGCCATCGAGTGGCTGGTACAGCAAGGCGTCCCGTTCACCGAAGACCCCACCGGCCCGCTCGGCCTGCACCTGACGCGCGAAGGCGGCCACACCGTGCGCCGCATTGCCCACGCCGCCGATGCCACCGGCAAGGCGATCCACGAATCGCTGCTGGCGCGGGTGCGCGAGCATCCCAACATCACGCTGCATGAACGCTGGATGGCGATCGACCTGATCACCGACAAGCATCTGGGCGAACAGGGCCACTCCCCGATCAAGCACTGCTATGGCATTTACGTGCTGGATATCGACAGGGATCAGGTCATGACGCTGCCGGCACGCGCCGTGGTGCTGGCCTCGGGCGGCGTCGGCAAGGTGTATCGCTACACCACCAACCCCGAAACCTCGACCGGCGATGGCATTGCCATGGCCTGGCGCGCCGGCTGCCGCGTGGGCAACATGGAGTTCATCCAGTTCCACCCGACCTGCCTGTACCACCCGGCAGAACGCAGCTTCCTGATCACCGAGGCACTGCGCGGCGAAGGCGGCATCCTCAAGCTGCCGCTGAAGGACGCCGACGGCAATATCCACGCCGAGCGCTTCATGCCGGGCCACCACCCGATGGCCGAGCTGGCCCCGCGTGACGTGGTGGCACGCGCGATCGACTTCGAGCTCAAGAAGCACGGCCTGGACTATGTCTGGCTGGACGCTACCCATCTGGGTGCCGATTTCCTCAAGTCGCATTTCCCGACCATCTACCAGCGCTGCCTGGAACTGGGTATCGACATCACCAAAGACCCGATTCCGGTGGTGCCGGCAGCGCACTACACCTGTGGCGGTGTCGTCACCGATCTGGATGGCCGCTCCGACCTGCACCATCTGTATGCAGTTGGCGAAACCACCTATACCGGCCTGCACGGTGCCAACCGCCTCGCCAGCAACTCGCTGCTGGAATGCGTGGTGCTGGGCAAGAGCTGCGCCCTGGCCATCATGCAGCAGGATACCCATCACAATCCGCTGCTGCCCGGCTGGGACGAAAGCCAGGTCGAGGATGCCGACGAACAGGTGGTGATTGCCCACAACTGGGACGAGCTGCGCCTGGTGATGTGGAACTACGTCGGCATCGTGCGCACCACGCGCCGGCTGGAGCGTGCCAAGCACCGCATCCTGCTGCTGCGCGCCGAGATCGATGACTATTACGCCAATTTCCGCGTCAACCGCGACCTGCTGGAGCTGCGCAATCTGGTGGACTGCGCCGAGCTGATCGTGCGCAGCGCCCTGAGCCGGCACGAAAGCCGGGGCCTGCACTATATCCGCGACTACCCGGACCTGTTGCCGGCCAGCTTCCCCACCATCCTGTTCAAGAATCTGGATCGCCGCAGCGGCAAGAAGAAAAAGGTGCGCTGATGCCGCTGCTGCCACCGGATGTCTTGTTGGGGTTTTTCGGCGTGGCCGTGCTGCTATCGCTGTCGCCGGGACCGGACAACCTGTTCGTGATCACGCTGTCGGCCACGCGCGGCGTGCGTGCCGGGTTGTGGGTGGTGCTGGGGCTGTGCAGCGGCCTGATCGTACACACGCTGGCAGTAGCGCTGGGCGTGGCGGCGCTGGTGGCGGCTTCGGCCACGGCCTTTACCGTGCTCAAGCTGGCCGGTGCGGCCTATCTGCTGTATCTGGCCTGGGGAGCTTGGCGCGCACCCGTGGGCCCGGCTGGCCAGCTGGCCGCCCCCAGCCTGACGCCGCTGCAGGCCTGGAGTCGCGGCGTGCTGATGAACCTGAGCAACCCCAAGGTGATCCTGTTCTTTCTGGCGCTGCTGCCACAGTTTGCCAGTGCCAACCGCGGCAGCGTGGCCCTGCAGACCTTCTGGCTTGGCCTGGTCTTCATTGCGGCGGCAGGGCTGATCTTTTCCATGCTGGCCCTGCTGGCAGGCGGTATCGGGCAGAAGCTGCAGCGCTCCGCCAGGGCCCAGCGCTGGCTCAATCGCAGCGCCAGCGTGGTGTTTGTGGGCATGGCGGCCAAGTTGCTGGTGTCACAGCGCTGATTGCTAAGCCGACATTCAGCGTGCCCGCATCACCGGATCAGCCGCGGCAGTGAACAGCACATCGGTGGACGAGTTCAGCGCCGTCTCGAATGCATCCTGCAGCACACCGATCACAAAGCCGACACCCACCACCTGCATGGAAATGTCGTTCGGAATGCCAAACAGGCTGCAAGCCATGGGAATCAACAGCAGCGAGCCACCGGCCACGCCGGAAACGCCACAAGCAGCAATGGATGCCACCAGGCACAGCAGCAGCGTGGTACCGAAATCGACCGGGATTCCCAGCGTATGCACGGCAGCCAGCGTCAGCACGTTGATGGTCACCGCTGCTCCGGCCATGTTGATGGTTGCACCCAGCGGCAGCGAAATGGCATAGGTGTCGCGGTTCAGCCCCAGGCGCTTGGCCAACTCCATGTTCACCGGGATGTTGGCCGCGGAACTGCGCGTGAAGAATGCCGTCACGCCGCTTTCGCGCAGACAGGTGAACACCAGCGGGAAGGGATTACGGCGCGTCATGAACCAGACGATCAGCGGATTCACCACCAGCGCCACGATCAGCATGCAGCCGATCAGCAGGCCCAGCAGCTGCACATACTGCTTCAGCACATCCCAGCCGGAAGTCAGGATGGCGTCGACCACCAGGCCCATCACGCCAAACGGTGCAAAGCGGATCACCAGCCGCACCACCCAGGAAACAGCATCCGACACATCGCCCAGCAGCTTGCGCGTGGTGCCATCCGCATGACGCAGACCCAGACCGATCACCACTGCCCAGGTCAGCACCCCGATGTAGTTGGCATGCATCAGCGCCTTGACCGGGTTGTCGACCATGCTCAACACCAGGTTTTTCAGCACCTGCAGCACGTCACCGGGCGGCGACAGTGCTTCAGCCACCGGCTTCAGGGTGAGCTCCATCGGGAACAGGAAACTGCCGCCGGCTGCCACCAGCGCCGCAGCAAAGGTGCCGACCGCATACAGGATCAGGACCGTCCCCATATTGGTCTCCACGCCCTTCTGGTGGTTGGCAATGGAAGACATCACCAGCACGAACACCAGCAGCGGTGCCACCGCCTTGAGCGCCCCCACGAACAGGGTACCAAACAGGATGGTGGCGCGTGCCGCCTCCGGCCACAGCATAGCCAGCGCAATGCCGACCACCAACCCCATGAAAATCTGCACCACCAGCGAACCATGCCGAATGAAATGCCTGATCGAATCCATCATCAAACTGCTCCTCCCAGGACAGCGACCGGATCACGGCACGCCATCACGTCTTGTGGCCGGCCTCTTCCGCTTGGGACAAGGCCGGGGAAGCCGCAATTCTAGGAGAAAGCGGATAGCTGGCGTACAACTTGCCACGTCGGAAGCAGTGCCATCTGTGGCATTCGCGCCACCCTCGAAAGCCCATGCCTGGCAATGCACAGGCATGCAAAAGTGTCTTCAGGCCTGTTTTCCGGAAAATATCATCCGAAAGAGCTCAGCCCGACGATACGCAGCGAGTAATCCGTCGCCACCACATCCTTGGTCAGCTTGCCGATGGAAATACGATCCACACCGGTAGCGGCGATGTTGCGCAAGGCATCAAGGCTGATGCCGCCCGATGCTTCCAGCAAGGCCCGGCCAGCCGTCAGTGCGACCGCTTCGCGCATCGCTTCGAGCGTGAAGTTGTCCAGCAGCACGCTGGTGGCACCCGCGTCCAATGCCTGCTGCAGCTGATCCATGCGTTCCACCTCGATCTGGATCTCGACGCCGGCATTCAGCGCGCGGGCATTCTCCAGCACCTGCGGGATGCCGCCGGCTGCCGCAATATGGTTTTCCTTGATCAGAATGCCATGCCACAGTGCCAGGCGCTGGTTCTGGCCACCACCCACGCGCACGGCATACTTCTGTGCCTGGCGCAGGCCGGGAATCGTCTTGCGCGTATCCAGCACGGCGCAGGCGCGGCTGGAGGCGCCTTCAATCGCTGCGGCATAACGGCGCGTGACGCTGGCCGTGCCGCTCAACAACTGCAGGAAATTGAGCGAAGCACGCTCGGCCGTCAGGATGGAGCGCGCATCGCCGTGGATATGGCACACATCGGTATCGGCCTGCATCAGCTCGCCTTCGGCATAGTGCCAGTCCATGCGCAGCTCCGGATCCACTCCGTGCATGCAGCCCTCGAACCAGTCGCGGCCACACAGCACGGCCTGTTCGCGTACCAGCACGCGTGCCTGCACCGGACGCGGGCTCGGCACCAGCTGGCCGGTCCAGTCACAGACACCGATATCCTCCATCAGCGCATCACGGATGTTGCGTGCGCGCGCCTGTTCCAGGCTTTCGTTGCATTCGAACATGCGGCCTCCCTTACGCTGCACCAATACCCGGCGTCATGCCACTCAGACGGCCACCGTCCCTGACCACCAGCGCATCCGGATTCGCCTTGACGAAATCCAGCATGCGCGTAATGCAGCCCTCGGCCTTGCGACCGATGTCGGGATCGACAAAGACTTCGCCGCTGCCTTGTTCCAGGCAATCCACCACGCCCTGCAGCGCGTTCATGGCCATCCAGGGACAGTGGGCGCAGCTCTTGCAGGTGGCGCTGTTGCCGGCAGTGGGCGCCTCGATCAGATTCCGCCCCGGAGCCAGCTGGCGCATGCGATGCATGATGCCCTTGTCCGTGGCAACGACAAAGGTGTCGCCTTCGGCACCGTCGATCACTGCCTTGAGCAACTGTGAAGTCGAGCCAACCACATCGGCCTGCTGCACCACGCTGGTAGGCGATTCGGGATGCACCAGAATCTTCGCCCCGGGGTACTGCTGGCGCAGCAGCTCCAGCTCCAGCCCCTTGAACTCGTCATGCACGATGCAGGCACCCTGCCACAGCAGCATGTCGGCGCCGGTCTGCTGCTGGATGTACTTGCCCAGATGGCGATCCGGAGCCCACAGGATTTTTTCGCCCTGCTCTTTCAGGTGGTTGACGATGGCCAGTGCACAGGAGCTGGTGACCATCCAGTCGGCACGCGCCTTGACGGCTGCGCTGGTGTTGGCATACACCACCACCTTGCGGTCCGGATGGGCATCGCAGAAGGCGCTGAATTCGTCGATCGGACAGCCCAGATCCAGCGAACAGGTGGCATCCAGATCGGGCATCAGCACGGTTTTTTCCGGGCTCAGGATCTTGGCCGATTCCCCCATGAAACGCACGCCAGCCACCACCAGCGTCTGCGCCTCGTGGTCACGGCCAAAACGCGCCATCTCCAGCGAATCGGACACGCAGCCACCCGTGGCCAGCGCCAGATCCTGCAAGTCGCCATCCACATAGTAGTGCGCCACCAGAACGGCGTTGCGGGCCTTGAGCAGCTCGGCGCTCTTCTGCATCAATGCATCGCGTTCGGCCGGACTCAACTGCGGCGGCACCTTGGCCCAGGCATGGGCGGTGCAGGTCGCGCCTTCGGCGTCCTGCAGCGGAAAATCAAACTGGCGGACAGGGGATTCAGTCATGATAGGTCTCTCACTTTCACTGGGGGCGTGCCGGAACAGGCCTGCAACGCCATTGCCGCGTATTGTCGCGCAGATTGGAGTCTGTCCGGGGCAGCAAGTTCAACCGGCACGCTCCTGCGTCAACCAGTCCAGCACCGGAATCGTGCCCGGCAGCACCGGATCGACCTGCACCGGCAACTGCTGCCAGCTGTAATGCTGGCCTTCATGCATGCACAACTCGCCCTCCCAGGCCGTCACCTTGCAAAAATGCAGCTGCACCAGCGCATGCGGGTAATCGACCACGCTGTCGCGCCAGCGCTGTACCGCCGTGATGCGTACACCGATTTCTTCCTGCAGCTCGCGGCACAAGGCCTGCTCCACCGATTCGCCCTGCTCCAGCTTGCCACCCGGAAACTCCCAGTAGCCGGCATAGACCTTGCCCGGCGGGCGACTGGTCAGCAGAAAACGGCCATCAGGCTGCAGCAGCACGCCAACAGCCACCTGCACCAGCTTCCGCGGTTCGCCGGCGGCAGCATCGCCACGCGGCCGATCCGCATCGGCCACCAGCGGCCGGGCTTCGGTATAGGTACTCATGCCGACTGCCTCCCGGCATAGTCCTTGGCAAACTGGAAGGCCACACGGCCACTGCGCGAACCGCGCTCCAGCGCCCAGACCAGCGCTTCGGGTCCGGCTGCCTCCAGCGCCGCCTCCGCCACGCCCAGGCTGCGCAGCCACTGGCGCACAATCGCCAGATACTCGTCCTGGCTGAACGGATAAAAGCTGATCCACATGCCAAAGCGCTCCGACAGGGAGATTTTTTCTTCCACCACTTCGCCGGGGTGCACCTCGCCATCAGCGGTGTGCTGGTAGCTGAGGTTTTCCTTCATGTACTCGGGCAGCAGATGGCGACGATTGCTGGTGGCGTAAATCAGCACATTCGGCGTGGCAGCTGCCACCGAGCCATCGAGCATCGATTTGAGCGCCTTGTAGCCGATTTCGCCCTCGTCAAAACTCAGGTCATCGCAGAAGATGATGAACTTTTCCGGGCGCTGTGCCACCAGCTCGGCAATGTCCGGCAGGTCCACCAGATCGGTCTTGTCGACCTCGATCAGGCGCAGGCCGCGATCGGCATAAGCGTGTAGGCAGGCGCGCACCAGGGATGACTTGCCGGTCCCGCGCGAACCGGTCAGCAGCACGTTGTTGGCCGGTCGGCCAGCCACGAACTGCTCGGTATTGCGCACCAGACGCTCCTTCTGGCCGTCGATTTCCTGCAGGTCCTGCAGCGCCATGGCCGCCACGTGCCGCACCGGCTCCAGCACTCCGACCTGCCCCATCATGCCGCGCGCACGGCGGCGGTAGCGGAAAGCGATGGAGGCATCCCAGTCCGGTTGCTGCAAGGGCTGCGGCAGCACCTGCTCCAGTCGCTCCAGCACGGATTCGGCACGCATCAACAGTTTTTCAAAGGCTACATTCATCTTCTTGCACGGGTGATTGGCTACAGGGAATCAAGCATACATCAGTCGCCGGCATGACAAAGGCCGCCGGGTTTCCCCTGGCGGCCTGTGTCTGTGTGCTAGCGCTGGTGCGCGTGTATCAGGCGGTTTCGCCGTACACGACCACGTTCACGTCCACCACCACGTCGGTGTGCAGAGCCACCTGGACCGTGTTGTCGCTCACGGTCTTGATCTGACCGTTGGGCATGCGGATCTGGGACTTGTGCACTTCGTAGCCTTGCTTGACCAGTTCGTCAGCAATGTCGTGGTTGGTCACGGAACCGAACAGGCGGCCATCCACACCAGCCTTCTGGGTCAGCTTGATGGACAGACCTTCCATCTTCTGGCCCTGGGCTTCGGCAGCAGCCAGCTTCTCGGCAGCGGCCTTCTCCAGTTCGGCGCGCTTGGCTTCGAACTCTTTCAGGGCAGCTTCGGTAGCACGGCGGGCACGACCGGAGGGGATCAGGAAGTTGCGGGCGAAGCCGTCCTTGACCTTGACCACATCACCCAGGTTGCCCAGGTTCACGACTTTGTCGAGCAGAATGATTTGCATGATTGGGACTCCTTGGCTTAGATCTTGTGCTGATCGGTGTAGGGCAGCAGGGCCAGGAAACGGGCGCGCTTGATGGCGGTGTTCAGCTGGCGCTGGTAGATCGCGCGGGTGCCGGTCAGGCGGGCCGGGATGATCTTGCCGTTTTCGGCGATGAAATCACGCAGCGTGTCCACGTCCTTGTAGTCGATTTCCTCGACCTTGGCGACGGTGAAACGGCAGAAACGCTTGCGCTTGAACAGCAGGGATTGGGTGTTGCGCTTGGGACGCTTGTCTTTGTTGCTCTTGAAGGCCATGATGGACTCCTGAAAATCTGTTTAAAAAGGGTTGTCTCGTGCAATCGGCATGAAGCCCTGAAGGTGGAATACCAGCCGCGTACTGCTGCTGACACCTGCCCCGCGACGTACCGGCGTGGTCAGAAAGCCGCTGAACCGTGCCGGTTGACCCAGACTGAGGCGATTCAACTGTTCTGCCATCGGCCCGATAGCGACACACGCCACGCGGGCACTGACCTTGCGCACACTGCCGGCTTCTGGCTGTTCGGAAGTGTGCATCAGCACACCATCGACAACCGGGACGCCGGCGGGCGTCATTCGCAAGGGGCCACGTTCGACCAGTTCGGCCGTCAGTTCCAGCTGGTTGACGGCGACAGGTACGGGGGATTCCACTCGCGCTTCTTGACCTGTGATCAGGAAGCGTCAGCCTCGCTGGCTTGCGCGCTCTTGCGCGCTTCTTCGCGTTCGACGGCCTTCATCATGGTGGAAGGAGTCGTCTCGGCCTTCTTCTTCTGCACAGTCATGTTGCGCAGCACGGCGTCGTTGAACTTGAACGCGTGTTCCAGTTCTGCCATCACGGCCTGGTCAGCTTCGATGTTCAGGCACAGGTAGTGCGCCTTGTTCAGCTTGTTGATCTGGTAAGCCAGTTGACGGCGGCCCCAGTCTTCGACGCGATGGATCTTGCCGTTGCCAGCAGTTACCATGCCCTTGTAGCGTTCCAGCATGGCGGGAACCTGTTCGCTCTGATCCGGGTGGATCAGCAGAATGATCTCGTAATGACGCATGAAAACTCCTTGTGGAAGTAAGCTGCCCGCAGCGCCAGGATGCAGTGCAGCAAGGTGAAACCGTGCATTATAGCCCTTTTATCCGCCAGGGCACAAGGGGTCCATACGCAGACACGCGGCATGCACTACAGGCCGTGGCTACGCCCTGACAGGATAACGGCTGGAAATGGCAACGCGGTTCCAGGCATTGATCACAATGGCAAGCCACTCGATGGCCGCTATTTCCTCACTGGAAAGGCTGGCCGCTGCCTGCTCATAGACCGCATCGGGAACCTGGCCGTCAGACACCAGCGTCACGGCCTCCACGAGCGCAAGTGCAGCGCGCTCCTTGGGGCTGAAATACCCGGTTTCTTGCCATGCTGGCACCACTGCCACGCGGTCAGCAGATTCTCCGCAAGCCAGCGCATCCCGCGCATGCAGCCTGACACAAAACGCACATTGGTTGATCTGGGAGGCGCGCAGGCGCAAGAGGTGCGAAAAGCCCTCGGCAATGCCGGCGTTGCTCAAGGCCTCGGAAGCCAGCCGGTCAAGCTCGACAACCGCCTGGTAGAGCACAGGTGCGGATTTGCCAAGATTCACTCTTTCTGTCATGTCCATTCTCCTCATGAGGTCGGTCAAGATGGCAGATCAGCTGCCAATGGGATGGGTGCACCATTGCCGGCAGCGCTCCGGCCGGCAAGCAAAAGGGCTGCCTTGGCAGCCCTTTTGCATCAGGTCCGGAAGGACATCAGGCCTTCGCCAGACCCTTCCAGGTATCGATCACCGTATCCGGGTTCAGCGAAATGGACACAATGCCTTCCTGGGCCAGCCACTGGGCAAAGTCCGGATGGTCGCTGGGGCCCTGGCCACAGATGCCGACGTACTTGCCCTGCGCCTTGCAGGCCGCGATGGCGCGGCTCAGCAGCGCCTTGACGGCCGGATCGCGCTCATCAAAGTCGGCAGCCAGCAGCTCCAGACCGGAGTCGCGGTCCAGGCCCAGCGTCAGCTGGGTCAGGTCGTTGGAACCAATGCTGAAACCGTCGAAGTACTCCAGGAACTGCTCGGCCAGGATGGCGTTGCTCGGCACTTCGCACATCATGATCAGGCGCAGGCCGTTTTCGCCGCGCTTCAGGCCTTGCGCCGCCAGCAGCTCGGTCACCTTGGCCGCCTGGCCCAGGGTACGCACGAACGGGATCATGATCTCGACGTTGCTCAGACCCATGTCATTGCGCACGCGCTTCAGGGCTTCGCATTCCATGGCAAAGGCTTCGGCGAAGTCCTCGCTCACGTAGCGCGCAGCACCACGGAACCCCAGCATCGGGTTCTCTTCTTCCGGCTCGTAGCGGCTGCCACCGATCAGCTTGCGGTACTCGTTGCTCTTGAAGTCCGACATGCGCACGATCACCGGCTTGGGCCAGAAGGCCGCTGCGATGGTGGCGATGCCTTCGGCCACCTTGTCGACATAGAAGGCACGCGGAGAAGCATGGCCACGCGCAACGGATTCGACCGCCTTCTTCAGGTCGGCATCGATGTTCGGGTAGTCCAGGATCGCCTTGGGGTGCACACCGATGTTGTTGTTGATGATGAATTCCAGACGGGCCAGGCCGACGCCGGAGTTGGGCAGTTGGCAGAAGTCGAAGGCCAGTTGCGGGTTGCCCACGTTCATCATGATCTTGGTGTCGATCTCGGGCATGGTGCCACGCTCGACTTCGGTCACTTCCATTTCCAGCAGGCCGTCGTAGATGCGGCCGGTGTCGCCTTCGGCGCAGCTCACCGTCACCAGGGTGCCGTCCTTCAGCAGGTCGGTGGCATCGCCACAGCCGACCACGGCCGGAATGCCCAGTTCACGCGCAATGATGGCTGCGTGGCAGGTACGGCCGCCACGGTTGGTCACGATGGCGCTGGCGCGCTTCATCACCGGCTCCCAGTTGGGATCGGTCATGTCGGTCACCAGCACGTCGCCGGCCTGGACCGTATCCATCTGGCTCACATCGCTCACCAGACGCACCGGGCCGGTGCCGATCTTCTGGCCAATGGCGCGGCCTTCGGTCAGCACCGTGCCCTGGCCCTTCAGCTTGTAGCGCTGCTCGACCTTGCCTTCGGCCTGGCTCTTCACGGTTTCGGGGCGGGCCTGCAGGATGTACAGCTGGCCATCGGTGCCGTCCTTGCCCCACTCGATGTCCATCGGGCGGCCATAATGCGCCTCGATGATCATGGCGTAGCGCGCCAGCTGCTCGACATCGGCATCGGTCAGCGAGTAGCGGTTGCGCAGCTCGGTCGGCACGTCGATCGTTTTCACCAGCTTGCCGCTGGCGGCCTTTTCCTCGGGGGTGGCAAACACCATCTGGATCAGCTTGCTGCCCAGGTTGCGACGGATCAGCGCCTGCTTGCCAGCCTCCAGCATGGGCTTGTGCACGTAGAACTCGTCGGGGTTGACGGCACCCTGCACCACGGTCTCGCCCAGGCCATAGCTGGAGGTGATGAAGACCACGTCACGGAAACCGGATTCGGTGTCCATGGTGAACATCACGCCAGCGGCACCGGTATCGGAACGCACCATGCGCTGCACGCCGGCCGACAGGGCCACGTCGACGTGGGCAAAGCCCTTGTGCACGCGGTAGCTGATGGCGCGGTCGTTGTACAGGCTGGCGAACACTTCCTTCATCTTGTGCAGCACGTCCTCGATGCCCACCACGTTCAGGAAGGTTTCCTGCTGGCCGGCAAAGGAAGCATCGGGCAGGTCTTCTGCGGTAGCGGAAGAACGCACGGCAAAGCTGGCCTTGTCATTGCCTTCGCTCAGGGTGGCGAAAGCGTCACGGATGGCATTTTCCAGATCCGCCGGGAACGGCTGGTTCTCGACCATGGCACGGATTTCGGCACCAACGGCCGCCAGGGCGTTCACGTCATCGACGTTGAGCGCGTCCAGCTTGGCATTGATGCGGTCATTCAGGCCATCGTGCTTGAGGAATTCACGGAAGGCGTGCGCCGTGGTGGCAAAGCCCGTGGGCACTTTCACACCCTGCGGCAGCTGGGAGATCATCTCGCCCAGGCTCGCATTCTTGCCGCCGACGTACTCGACATCGTCCATGCGCAGTTTTTCGAAAGGTACGACCAGGTCGGTCGCGCTGAATTGCTGAGTCATAGCATGCTCCAAAAGTTAAACCGGTACCGGGCCTGACCTTTGCTTGTTCTGGTTATGGAGGCAGAAACCCATGGCAATACGCGACCGGGTTGCGGTCGCGTATTGTCAAAGCCTGATTGTAGTCCGACTGGGTTTTTTGCGGCAACCCGATCGGGAACGCGAATGGCCCATGAAAGGAAAAACCTGCACTTGCAGCGAGAAATGCAATGCAGGCTTACCCGGGATAGTTGCCAATAAACGACGATTGGCTTACTTGCGCAGCAGGAAGCGGTGGGCCTCGGGACCGGTGATGACCTGGCCATCCTTGTCCAGCATGCGCAGCATGGTGTTGGAAATGATGTCGAAGCTGCGGCGCTGGCCCTGCGGATCCAGCGTGATGCGGGTTTCGTTGGCGTTGAAGGTGAACTGGCCACGCAGCAACTGCTCCGAACCTGAACCCGGCTTGCTGCGCAGCTCGTAGGTAGAGTCCGAGAACAGCGTGAGTGCCAGTGTCAGGTTCTGCGTGGGATCGGCACAGAGCGGACAGGGCAAGTCACCGCGATAGGTACCAGGCCAGGTGGCAACATCCGTCCCACCGGGAACACGCTCTGTCTGCGGAATGCGCATCAGGCCGATGGAGCCGAGCACGCTGTCCGTCATGCCCTGCATGCCGGTACAGCCCGCGAGTGCCAACGACATGACAGCCAGACCTGCAAGCTGCCAGCTGCGACCCTGTTTTCCAACACGTTTAGACATGACGATCTCCCTTTATGCAGTTTTTGGCCGATTCTACACAGACTGACACCCCCGTCCGTGTCGGACGGGAGCGCAAGTGTGCACTACGGCACGAAACCGCTTCAATCGCAGGCAGCGACGATCAGCTGCTGGATGCGGGCGGCATCTGCCGGCACCACCTGTACGCGGCGCGGCAGGGCTTCCAGGCCGGCGAAACGTTCCGGCATGTCCGGCTTGCGGCCCAGGGCTTCCTCGATGGTCTCGGCAAACTTGATCGGCAAGGCGGTTTCCAGCACGATCATGGGCACGCCCTGCTCCAGGTGTTCGCGCGCCACCTTCACGCCATCGGCAGTGTGGGTATCGATCATCTGGCCCAGACGCTGGTAGCAGTCGCGGATCGTGTCCAGGCGGTCGGCATGGGTACTGGAACCGCTGACAAAACCGTAACGCTGTGCCGCCAGCGGGAAAGCCGGATCCTGGCTCAGATCAAACTGGCCCTGCTGGCCCAACGCCTTGCCGAACAGCTCGGCAGTACGCCTGGCATCGCGGCCCAGCAGGTCGAACACGAAGCGCTCGAAGTTGCTGGCCTTGCTGATGTCCATGGACGGGCTGGAGGTTTCGTGCGTATCGGCACTGCCGCGCACGCGGTAGACGCCAGTGCGGAAAAACTCGTCCAGCACATCGTTTTCGTTGGTGGCCACCACCAGCTGGCGGATCGGCAGGCCCATCATGCGCGCCACATGGCCGGCACAGATGTTGCCGAAGTTGCCACTGGGCACGGTAAAGCTGACCTGCTGCTGGCTGTTCTGCGTCACCTGGAAATAGCCGGCGAAGTAGTACACCACCTGCGCCAGCAGACGCGCCCAGTTGATCGAGTTGACGGTACCGATCTTGTACTGGCGCTTGAACTCCAGGTCGTTGCTCACGGCCTTGACGATGTCCTGGCAGTCATCGAACACGCCTTCGACCGCCAGGTTATGGATGTTTTCGTCCTGCAGGCTGAACATCTGGGCCTGCTGGAAGGCGCTCATGCGGCCATGCGGGCTCAGCATGAACACGCGCACGCCCTGTTTGCCGCGCATGGCGTACTCGGCTGCACTGCCGGTATCGCCGCTGGTGGCTCCCAGGATGTTGAGCTGCTCGCCACGGCGACCCAGTTCGTATTCGAACAGGTTGCCCAGCAGCTGCATCGCCATGTCCTTGAAGGCAATCGTCGGACCGTTGGACAGGCCCTCGATGTACAGATCGCCTTCCAGCTGGCGTACCGGCGTGATCTGTTCGGTGCCGAAGACTGCAGCGGTATAGGTCTTGTCGCAGATCGCCTTCAGGTCATCAGCCGGAATGTCGCTGATGTAGCGCGACAGGATGGCAAAAGCCAGTGCGGCATAGCCCTGCTCGCGGTACAGCGTGCGCCAGGCTTCCAGCGTGGCGACATCGACTTGCGGGTAGGCCGTGGGCAGGTACAGGCCGCCATCGGGAGCCAGGCCTTCGAGCAGGATTTCGCAGAAGGTGCGCGGCACCGAGTTGCCGCGGGTAGACAGATAGTACATATCAGTTCAGCTCTTCCTTGCGGATACGCACGATGGGTTGCAGCACGCTGGGCAGGGCCTGCATGGCGGCCAGGGCCTGGTTCATGCTGGCTTCCTGGCATTCGTGGGTCAGGATCACCAGATCCGTCTGGTTGGTTTCCTCGCCGCCCACCTGGTCGGATTCGGCCTGGCGCATGGCGTCGATGCTGATGCCCAGATCGGACAGGATGGTGGCAATGCGCGCCAGCACGCCCGGCTCGTCGGACACGCGCAGGCGCAGGTAGTAGCTGGTCACGACCTCGTCCATTGGCAGGATTGCCAGATCCGTCTGCATGGCATCGTGCTGGAACGCCAGGTGCGGCACGCGGTTGGCCGGGTCGGAAGTGTGCATGCGCGTCACGTCGACCAGATCGGCGATGACGGCGCTGGCGGTGGGCTCGCTGCCGGCGCCCTTGCCGTAGTACAGCGTGGTACCGACGGCATCCCCGTTCACCACCACGGCGTTCATCGCACCTTCCACATTGGCGATCAGGCGCTTGGCCGGCACCAGCGTCGGGTGCACGCGCAGCTCCACGCCCTGTGCGGTGCGGCGCGTGATGCCCAGCAGCTTGATGCGATAACCCAGGCGCTCGGCATAGCGGATGTCGGCGGCGCCCAGTTGGGTGATGCCTTCGATATAGGCCTTGTCGAACTGCACGTCCACGCCAAAGGCGATGGCGCTCATCAGCGCGACCTTGTGCGCCGCGTCCACGCCTTCGATGTCGAAGGTCGGGTCGGCTTCGGCGTAGCCCAGACGTTGCGCCTCTTTCAGCACCACGTCAAAGTCCAGGCCCTTGTCACGCATCTCGGACAGGATGAAGTTGGTGGTGCCGTTGATGATGCCGGCAATCCACTCGATGCGGTTGGCCGTCAGGCCTTCGCGCAACGCCTTGATGATCGGAATGCCACCGGCCACGGCCGCCTCGAAGGCCACCATCACGCCCTTGCGCTGGGCCGCAGCAAAGATCTCGGTGCCATGCACGGCCAGCAGCGCCTTGTTGGCCGTGACCACATGCTTGCCGTTCTCGATCGCCTGCATGACCAGGTCCTTCGCCACGGTGTAGCCACCGATCAACTCGATCACGATATCGATATCGGGACGCTGGACCAGTTCGAAGGCATCCGCCACGACCTCGGTGGAAGCGTCCACCAGGCTACGCGCACGCTCGACATCGCGATCGGCGACAACGGCAATTTCGATGCCGCGACCGGCACGTGCCTTGATGACAGACTGGTTGCGATTCAGGACGTTGTATACGCCACTGCCTACCGTGCCAATGCCCAGCAGGCCCACTTTGATCGGATTCATGTTTCTAGCTTCTGGTTGAAAAGTCGTTGGAGAAAATCAGGATTTGGCACCATGGCGCTTGCGGTAGGCCTCCAGGAAACGCGCCAGGCGCTGGATGGCTTCGCGCAGCGCGTCTTCCTGCGGCAGGAACACGATGCGGAAATGCTGGTTGTCGTGGTAATTGAAACCGGAGCCCTGCACCAGCATCACGCGGGTGGCCTGCAGCACCTCGAGGAAGAACTGGCGGTCATCCTGAATCGGGTACACGTCAGGATCGAGCCTGGGGAACATGTACAGCGCCGCCTTGGGCTTGACACAGCTGACACCCGGAATCTGCATGATCAGCTCATAGGCCAGATCGCGCTGGCGGCGCAGGCGACCGCCCTCGCCTACCAGGTCCTTGATGCTCTGGTAGCCCCCCAGCGCCGTCTGGATCGCCCACTGGCCGGGCACGTTGGAGCCCAGCTTGATGTTGGCCAGCATGTTCAGGCCCTCGATGAAGTCCTGGGCCACCGACTTGTCACCGGAGATGACCATCCAGCCGGCACGGAAGCCGCAACTGCGGTAGGCCTTGGACAGCGAGTTGAAGGTCAGCGTCAGCACATCGGTGGACAGCGAAGCCATGGCGGTATGCCTGACACCGTCATACAGCACCTTGTCGTAGACCTCGTCGGCCATCAGTACCAGATTGTGCTCGCGCGCGATCTCGATGATGCCCAGCAGCAGCTCATTGGAATACAGCGCGCCCGTCGGGTTGTTCGGGTTGATGACGACAATGCCCTTGGTGCGCGGCGTGATCTTGCTGCGGATGTCGTCCAGGTCGGGCATCCAATCGTTGTTCTCGTCACACAGGTAATGCACCGGCTTGCCGCCTGCCAGCGAGGTGGAGGCGGTCCAGAGCGGATAGTCGGGCGAAGGCACCAGCAGTTCGTCACCGTCATTGAGCAGGGCCATGGTGGCCATGATGATCAGGTCGCTGGCACCGTTGCCCAGGTAGATGTCCTCGAGCGTGACACCCTGCACGCCCTGCTGCTGCGAGTAGTGCATCACCGCCTTGCGCGCGGCAAAAATGCCCTTGCTGTCGGAGTAGCCGGCGGAATCGGGCAGGTTGCGGATCATGTCGGCCACGATTTCCTCGGGCGGTTCGAAGCCGAACGGCGCCAGGTTGCCGATATTCAGCTTGATGATCTTCTGGCCCTCGTCTTCCATCTTGCGCGCCGCGTCCACGATGGGACCACGCACATCGTAGAGGACATTGGCAAGCTTGGAGGATTTGGCTATGGTCTTCACACCGGCTCCTGTAGGAAATTCAGGGGAAAACTATAATTTGACCACATTTTGACGATGGACTGCCGGCTTGCCGCTTCTTGACCGGCTGCCCGCTCCGCTTTCCCCGCCTCAACCGGACATCCTCCATGAAATTCGTACCCGACCAGATGGACGTACCCGCCATCACCGCCCATGGCCCGGGCTGGGTGGCCGTCAATGGCCAGCCGTTTGACCATCACCTGCTGCTGACGGCCCAGGGCCTGCTGCAACCCTGGGCCTGCCCCGGCTTTGACCAGCTGGATACGGAGCACTTCCGCCAGCTGGCCGACATGCCCTGCGAATTGGTGCTGCTCGGAACCGGCGAGCGCCTGCGCTTTCTGCACCCCTCGATCACGGCCCCGCTGATGGCACGCGGCATCGGCATCGAAACCATGGACACCGCAGCCGCCTGCCGCACCTACAACTTCCTGGCCGGCGAAGGCCGGCGCGTGCTGGCCGCCCTGCTGGTGGATGCCCCGGTGCTGTAACAAGGGCTTTCACCCTCGCATGCACTTGTGATGATTTTCGTTTAAAATAGAGGTTTCGATGGCGCTTGGCTGCCTCAGCCTGCGCCAGTCAGCTGGCCAAGGCTTGCCAGCTACAGTGCCACTCGTGCATCCCTACGGCGGCATGTCCGTGTCGCCGCATCCGACCATGCCCGAGTCGTCTTTAGGAAAGAGATCAATAACACAATGGCAATCGTCGTAGACAAGCTGATCCCCGAATTCGAAGCCAACGCCACGAACGACGTCAAGGTCAGCAATACCTCCCATACCGGCCAGATTCTGGTCCTGTTTTTCTACCCCAAGGACAACACCCCTGGCTGCACCACCGAAGCCATGGAGTTCCGTGACCAGTACGAAGCCTTCGAGCAGGCTGGTGCCGTGGTGTTTGGCGTATCGCGCGACAACATGGGTTCGCACGACGGCTTCAAGGAGAAGCTGGGCCTGCCCTATGAACTGATTGCCGATACCGAAGAGAAAATGTGCCACATGTTCGGCGTAGTCAAGAACAAGATCATGTACGGCAAGAAGGTCAAGGGCATCGAGCGCAGCACCTTCCTGATCGGCCCCGATGGCGTGCTGCGTCAGGAATGGCGTGGCGTCAAGGTCGCCGGCCACGTGGACGCCGTGCTGCAGGCCGTGAAGGAACTCAAGGAGTCCCTGGCAACCGCCGAGTAAACTCCATCTGGCTTCATTGCCAGATAGCCAAGAGCGCCTGCCCTGCAGGCGCTTTTTTCATGGGCATTTTCCCGCACACCATCCGGCCGGCCTGACGCCCGGTTGCAAATATGACTGCTGCATGACGGCATTCTGCAAGCCAGCATGTATATTAGGTCTGTGTGAAACGCCTAGCGTCGTGTTTCGCAGGGCGTGCGCCAGACGCATGCATGTTCAACCTGTTTTCCGCACACCTATACATGCCATTGCCACCCGCTCCCAAGAAGCGCGCCACCAAGCTGGATGCCGCACTTCTGACCCAGACTCCCCCCTCCCGCGCCAGCCAAGCCGAAGCCGGTGAAACGGCTGCCGACACGCTGCCGACGAGTCCTGTCACCGTTGCCGACACCGGTGTCAGTACCACACCATCCAAGCGCACGACCACGCGTCGCAGCAGCGCAGGCACTGCGCGCAAGACTGCGGCGGTCACGCCTTCGCTGGATGCCGCCGCTGCCGTTGCGGCTTCGGCACCGACACGTCGCCGTGCTGCGGCCAAACCGGTAGCGGCAGCGCCCGCCGAGACCCAGCCCACGCCGGCTGTGGCTGCCAGGCCCGTTGCCGCCAAACCGGTCGCCGCTGCCCCGGCTGCTGCAGCCAGCCCGGCACCTGCGCGCAAGAAAACGGCCAGTAGCACGCCTGAAGTACGCCGCCTGTTCGTGCTGGATACCAATGTGCTGATGCACGACCCGATGTGCCTGTTCCGCTTCGAGGAGCATGACATCTTCCTGCCGCTGATCGTGCTCGAGGAGCTGGACAGCCACAAGAAGGGCATGACCGAGGTATCGCGCAACGCACGCCAGACCAGCCGCACGCTGGACGCGCTGGTGGCTGCGGTGGCATCGCAGGACATGGGCCATGGCATGCCGCTGAACGCTACCGGCCACAAGGAGGCCACCGGCCGACTGTTCTTCCAGACCGAGGCGCTGGACTACAGCTTGCCGAGCTCGCTGCCGCAGGGCAAGGCCGACAACCAGATCCTGGGGGTGGTGCATGCGCTGGAGATGGCGCACAAGGACCGTCAGGTCGCACTGGTATCCAAGGACATCAACATGCGCGTCAAGGCACGCGCACTCGGCCTGCTGGCCGAAGACTACGAAAACGACAAGACACTGGACGACGACGAACTGCTGTACAACGGCATCCTCGCGCTGCCGGCCGACTTCTGGGATACCCAGGAGGGCGATATCGACAGCTGGCAGGAAGGTGCACACACCTACTACCGCGTGCATGGCCCGCTGACGCAGCAGATGTTGATCAACCAGTTTGTCTATTTCGAGCAGCCCGGCGAGACCAGCCTGTACACCCGCGTGACCGAAATCCGTGGCGATACGGCGGTGCTCAAGACGCTGCGCGACCACACCCACCCCAAGCTGGCAGCCTGGGGCGTGACGGCGCGCAACCGCGAGCAGAACTTTGCCATGAACCTGCTGCTCGATCCCGAGATCGACTTTGTCACGCTGACCGGCACCGCCGGCACCGGCAAAACGCTGCTCGCGCTGGCCTGCGGCCTGACCCAGGTGCTGGATGACCGCCGCTACACCGAGATCATCATGACGCGTGCCACGGTCAGCGTGGGCGAGGATATCGGCTTCCTGCCCGGTACCGAGGAAGAAAAGATGGGCCCCTGGATGGGCGCGCTGGACGACAACCTGGAGTTCCTGACCAAGGGGGGTGGCGACAACAGCGCCGGCGAGTGGGGCCGCGCCGCCACCAACGAGCTGGTCCGCAGCCGCATCAAGATCAAGAGCATGAACTTCATGCGCGGCCGCACCTTCCTGAACAAGTTCGTCATCATTGACGAGGCGCAAAACCTGACGCCCAAGCAGATGAAGACGCTGATCACGCGCGCCGGTCCGGGCACCAAGATTGTCTGCATGGGCAACCTGGCCCAGATCGATACCCCCTACCTGACCGAAGGCTCTTCCGGCCTGACCGCCGTGGTGGACAAGTTCAAGGGCTGGCCGCACAGCGGCCACATCATGCTGGCGCGCGGCGAACGCTCGCGCCTGGCGGACTTTGCCAGCGAGGTGTTGTAAATCGTGTCCTGGCAGCCCGATCCCGATCGGCTGGTCTTCGTCACCGATTTTCCCGATGCCAAGGGCAGCGTGCAGCGGCTGCACTTCAGCCAGCCGCTGGAGTTGCTGATCGCCTGGCGCGCCGATGAGGTAGCCGCCTTGCTGCGCACGCTGGATGCACGCGTGCGCGCCGGCTGCTGGGCAGTCGGCCAGTTGGCCTACGAGGCAGCGGCCGGCTTCGATCCGAAGCTGGCGGCATCGATGCAGATAGACGCCAGCGCCGTCCAGCCGGAGCCGCTGGCGGCTTTTGCGCTGTTCAGCGGGCCAGATGCGGTACCGGATTTCGCCTCGGGCGCGCGGCAGCCTCCCGCCACAGGCGAGGCGCATGCCGCTCCCGCCTGGCAGCTCAGTGAAACTGCCGCGCAGCACGGACAGGCGGTGGAAGCCATCCGCAGCGCCATCCAGGACGGCGAGGTCTACCAGGTCAACCACACGCTGCGCGTGCTGGCCGGGCGTGACGAACTGCCGCTGTGGCAATACCACGAAGCGCTGCGCTCGCGCCAGCAGGCCAGCTATTGCGCCTGGCTGGACTGGGGGGACTGGCAGGTGCTGTCGGCATCGCCCGAGCTGTTTTTCGACTGGATCCGGCCGACCGGACAGATCACGACCCGGCCCATGAAAGGGACGGCACCACGCGGCAGCACACCCGAGCTGGATGCCGCAGCAGCTCGCGAACTGCAGGCCAGCCCCAAGGAGCGCGCCGAAAACGTGATGATCGTCGACCTGCTGCGCAATGACCTGGGGCGTGTGGCCGTGACCGGCAGCGTCCAGACCACCGCGCTGTTCCAGGTCGAGCCCTACCCGACGCTGTGGCAGATGACCAGCACGGTGCAGGCGATCACGCGTCCGGACATCGATCTGCCTGCGCTGATGCAGGCGCTCTTCCCCTGCGGATCGATTACCGGCGCGCCCAAGCACAAGGCCATGGAAAAGATCGCGGCACTGGAAGGCAGTAGGCGCGGCGTGTATTGTGGTGCGATCGGGGTCATGAGCCCGTATCGTGCGGTATTCAACGTGGCCATTCGTACCGTGACGGCTTTGCCGGACGGACAGCTGCGCGGTGGTATCGGTGGCGGCATCACGCTGTCTTCCGCAGCGGCAGCGGAATATGCCGAAGCCGTGCTGAAGGCGCGATTCCTGCACACCGACAGTCTGCCGGTGCCGGATTTCGAGCTGCTGGAAACCCTGTTGCTGGACGAAGGGCGTTACGCCCTGCTGCCCTGGCATCTGCAGCGGCTGCAGGCTTCGGCGCGACAGTGGAACTGGCGACCGGTATCGGTGGCAGCCATTCAGCACTCCCTGCAACAGCTGGCGCAAGCACATGCCAGCGGGCGCTGGCGCGTGCGACTGCTGCTGTCGGCCAACGGACAGGTCACGACTACGGCCACACAGCTCGTCGAGCCCTCTGGCGATAGCGACTGGGATAGCTGCCAGCAACTTCCCGCGGACTGGCTGTGCCATCCCGATGCCACCAGCATGACGACACAGACGGTCGCGGTGGCCCCTGCCCCGCTGCCGGCTGAGCTGCAACCCTGGATCTGCCACAAGACCTCGCACCGCCAGCACTACGATGCCCTCACCGATGCCTTTCCGCAGGCCTGGGATGTGCTGCTGCATGACGACGCCGGCTTTGCGCTCGAGTGCACGCGCGGCAATATCGTGCTGCAGACAGCCGATGGCCGCTGGCTGACACCGGCCCAGCAGGGCCAGCTGCTGCCTGGTACTTTCCGCCAGGCGCTGTTGCAGCGCGGCCTGATCCGCGAAGCGGTGCTGCCGCTGTGCCTGTTGCAGCGCATGCTGCCGGGAGAGCAGCTCTGGTTCATCAACAGCGTGCGCGGCTGGGTGCCGCTGCAGCTGCTGCAAGCCTGATCCTCAGTAATCCTCGGACATGTGCGCGAGGGTTTCGAACTTGGTCAGCGGCTTGATGAAGGCCAGCTTGACGGTACCGGTAGGGCCGTTACGCTGCTTGCCGATGATGATCTCGGCCACACCGGGCTCCTTGCTTTCCTTGTTGTAATAGTCGTCGCGGTAGATGAACATGATCACGTCGGCATCCTGCTCGATAGCGCCGGATTCGCGCAGGTCACTCATCATGGGACGCTTGTCGGTGCGCTGCTCCACGCTGCGGTTGAGCTGCGACAGCGCAATCAGCGGGCATTGCAACTCCTTGGCCAGCATCTTCAGGCCACGCGAGATTTCGCTCAGCTCGGTGGCGCGGTTTTCGCTGCTGGCCTGGCTGCTGCCACTCATCAGCTGCAGGTAGTCAACCACGATCAGGCCCAGCTTGCCGCACTGGCGTGACAGCCGGCGCGCATTGGCACGCAGCTCGCTGGTGGTCAGGCCCGGGGTTTCATCGATGTGCATGGACACGTTGCGCAGGCGCTCGATGGCTTCGGTCAGGCGCGGCCACTCCTCGTCCAGCAGCTTGCCGGTACGCAGCCGGCCCTGATCGATACGGCCAATGGAGCCGACGATACGCACTGCCAGCTGGGCCGCGCCCATTTCCATGGAGAACACCGCCACCGGCAGGCCTTCGGTCATGGCCACGTGTTCGGCGATGTTGATGGCGAAGGCGGTATTGTGGGTGAGCACATCCTGATCGGTGATGTAAAGCTGATCCGGATGGCTGACGCTAATGCACTGACAGGCAGTCCGACGCGTCGGCGTAATCGACAGAATGTTCAGGCGCTTCTGACGCTGCCATTGCTGCGGCACACGCGTCAGCTTATCCGACATCAGGAACAGGCTGGTAGGCTCGGGATGGCGGATATGACAAACAAACGCCGGCAGTCCTGCCATGCGCATACCGGCGACCGTGTAATACGGCTGTTTTTCGGTGATGGAACACCAGCCTCCGAGCGACCGGACCAGCGTCGCCACGTCATGAGCCAATTGCTGGCTGCAGGTTGAAAACCGAACGCTGCCCCAGCGCTCAACCCAGCCATCGGTATCAAGCAGACCACGCAACACATCCTGGCGCACTTCCTTGCGTGCCGTCAGATAAAGCTGCGGCACGAATTTCTGGTCGCTGCTCAGACCGGACAGCTGCAGCGCCTCCAAGGCAACGCGCAGCGGGTTCGGTTGTGCCCCTGCCAGCCCGCTCACCTTGCCACGATCTCGTCGCACCACGCGCCAATCACAGCCTCCCGCATGGCTCATGACCATCCCCTGTCCGACACGCGCCTCCATGCGTGCCACGGTTTCCCCGCAGGTGCTGGCAAACCTGACCGCGCCTGTCCCGGTCAGATTGCCATCGCCCAGCAATGCCCCCAGCACCCAGGGATCTAGCGGCAATTCATCCTGATGGCCGAAGTCGCCCGTGGCGCACTCGATCCAGAGCCGATTCTGATAGCGCCTGACTTGCAGCATCTCGATCAAGCGCTCCGTAGACAGTACACGCGGCGCCTGCCAGCTGCGGAAATGTACACGCCAGAGATGCTCGGCACAGCATTCGGCACTACGGCCATCGGACAGGGTCACGCGGTAGACTTGGCGATCACCCTGCGGAAAGATGCCAGTGACGGCGGATGGAGCACCATCGCACGAAGCCAGCGCATCGCCAATCTCCAGCTCACCCATGCGCTTCCAGCCACTCAGTGTGCGCACTAGCGCATCCAGTGGCTGTGCCTTGCCCATGGACGGGCGCGCCGCCAGAATCACCAGATCGCCGGCCTGGAAGCCCGAGGTCATGCGGTCCAGATCGACAAAACCGGTCGGCACACCGGTGATGTCGTTGGGGTTCTGCGCCATTTCCTCGACCCGGTCGAGCAGGTCCACCACCAGCGATTCCATCGGCTGGAAGCCTTCCTTCATGCGCGAGCCTTCCTCGCCAATCTTGAAAATCTTCTGCTCGGCCTCGTCCAGCACTTTTTCCACCGCCATGCCTTGCGGGTTGAAGGCGCGGGTGGCGATCTCGTCGCTGGCGGTGACCAGCTTGCGCAGGATGGAGCGCTCGCGCACGATCTCGGCGTAGCGGCGGATATTGCTGGCGCTGGGCACGTATTGCGCCAGCTGGTTCAGGTATACCAGGCCACCGACTTCGCCATCCTTGCCCAGGCTTTGCAGCGCCTCGAACACGGTGATCACGTCGGCTGGACGCGAACCGTTGATCAGCTTGCCAATGGCTTCATACACCAGCTGGTGTTCGTAGCGGTAGAAATCGCTGGCCACCAGCAGGTCGGCCACGCGATCCCAGGCATTGTTGTCCAGCAGCAGTCCGCCCAGCACGCTGGACTCGGCCTCGTGCGAATGCGGCGGTACGCGCAACTGCGCGATCTCGCGATCCACGGGAGCATCCAGATAGTCGGGCGGGGGAGAGAAATAGTCGAGGTCTTGCACGGTGGAACCAGTTGAATAGCACCCTGCATGGTAGTGGATTGGCGCTTTTCCTGTGTGGACAAGGCTGTGGACAAGTTCGGGATAGCCGATGGACAAGTCTGCCTTATATCCGAGTGGAATATAAACATCCGGAAAATGTCGTTTGATTTCACATAAAGCACGGCTACAGTCACGGGATTCCAGTGTCGGGCATCCCGTCCGACCATGCAGACGTCCGACATGTATCAGTATTCCGATTTCGACCAGTCCTTTATCGAACAGCGTGCCGCCCAGTACCGCGAGCAGCTGGAACGCCACCTGGCTGGTGTCTTGCCCGATGCCGAATTCCGCCCGCTGCGGCTGCAGAACGGCTGGTATCTCCAGCGCTATGCGCCCATGCTGCGTGTGGCCGTGCCCTACGGCGAAGTCGCCAGCCGCCAGCTGCGCGCACTGGCCCGTATCGCGCGCGAATACGATCGCCCGTCTGAAGAGCTGCTGCAGCATGCGCAATCGACCCAGGACGCGCTGCAGGCGGCCCAGCCCGGTACGCTGAGCGCCCCGCTGCTGCGTTATGGCTACGGCCATTTCACCACCCGCACCAATGTGCAGTACAACTGGATTCCGCTGGAAAAAAGCGCCGATGTGATGGACCTGCTGGCCAGCGTGCAAATGCATGGCATCCAGACCAGCGGCAACTGCATCCGCAACCTGAATGCCGATGACCTGGCCGGAATCGCGCCCGATGAAGTAGCCGATCCGCGCCCGTTTGCCGAAATCCTGCGCCAGTGGAGCACGCTGCACCCGGAGTTTGCCTTCCTGCCGCGCAAGTTCAAGATCTCCATCACCGGCGGTATGGAAGACCGCGCCGCCACCCACTGGTACGACGTCGGCCTCAAGCTGGTACACAACGCTGCCGGCGAGCTGGGCTTTGCCGTGAGCGTCGGCGGCGGCATGGGCCGCACGCCCACCATCAGCCCCACCATTCGCGATTTCCTGCCCTGGAACCAGCTGCTGAACTATCTGGAGGCGGTGATCCGCGTCTACAACCAGTACGGCCGCCGCGACAACGCCTGGAAGGCACGCATCAAGATCCTGGTCAAGGCCGAAGGCCAGCGCTTCATCGATGCCGTCGAGGCCGAATACGCCAGCATCCTGGAGCAGGATGGCGCTCCGCACACCATCACCGAAGCCGAACTGGAGCGCGTCACCGCCTGCTTTGTGCAGCCGGAGCTGATCGCCGCCAACCTGGCCTCGGAAATCGATACCGGCAGTCCTGCCTACCAGCGCTGGCTGCAGCGCAACGTACGCCCGCACCGCCTGCCGCAGCTGCGCGTGGTCGGCCTGTCGTTCAAGCGCCCCGGCTTTGCCCCGGGCGATGCCGATGGCGACACGCTGGATGCGGTGGCACAGCTGGCCGACACCTTCAGTGCCGGCGAAGCCCGTCTGACGCACGAGCAGAATCTGGTGCTGCCCTGGGTCCACGCCAGCGATCTGCCAGCCCTGTACGAACAGGCGCGCGCACTGGGTCTGGCGCAGCCGAATATCGGCCTGCTGACCGACATGATTGCCTGCCCGGGCGGCGATTTCTGCGCCCTGGCCAATGCCCGCTCGATCCCGATTGCGGCAGCCCTGACCGAACGCTACCAGGACCTGGACGAGCTGTGGGATCTGGGCGAGATCGACCTGCATATCAGCGGCTGCATCAACTCCTGCGGCCACCACCACAGCGGCCACATCGGCATTCTGGGCGTGGACAAGGACGGCAAGGAGTGGTACCAGATCACACTGGGCGGTGCCGATGGCTCGCAGCTGTCCGGCCCGGCGACACCGGGCAAGGTGGTCGGCCCCTCGTTCAGCGCGGCTGAGGTCCCCGATGTGATCGAGGCCATCCTGGACACCTACCGCACACAGCGCGACACCGGCGAACCCTTTATCCACACGCTGCGCCGTGTGGGTCTGGACCCGTTCAAGACCGCCGCCAACGCCGCCCGCCACACGCCCACGGGCCATACCGCCCGCAGCGAAGCCACCACTGCCTGAGCCTTGCCATGACCACGTCTGCCTCTTCTTCCCTGCGGCTGATTGCCGCCGACCAGTACCAGCCCGATCCCGTGGCCCTGCTGACTCTGGCCAACGATGCCGATCCGCTCGCCGTGGATCTGGATGGCATCCATGTCATCGAACTGCAGTTTCCGGCTTTCACCGATGGCCGCGCGTTCAGCCAGGCCCAGCTGCTGCGCCGCCGCCGCGATTTTCGCGGCACGCTGCGCGCCACCGGCGATGTGCTGATCGACCAGCTGCAACAGCTGCAGCGCTGCGGTTTCGATGAAGCCGTGCTGCGTGCCGACCAGAGCCTGGAACGCGGCCAGCAATTGCTGGACCTGTACCAGCAAGGCTTTTACCAGGGCGATGCCAGCCATCCCGCACCGCGTTTCGCCCAGCAGGACACTCCGGCATGACGACCAGCAGCCTCCTGCCCACCGGGGCTGCGCAGCCAGCCACCACGCTGCACAACCAGCCTTCCCCCGATTACGCCCTGCATCTGCAACAGGCCCGCGATACCCTGCGCGCCGCTGTGGCCGAATTCGGCAGCGCACAGATCACGCAAGCCAACAGCCTGGGCGCTGAAGACGTGGTACTGCACCATCTGATCGAACAGGACGAACTGGGCATTGCCTCCTTCGTGCTGCAAACCGGCCAGCTGCATCCGGAAACCCTGGAACTGCTGGAGCACGTGGTACAGACCAGCCGCGTGCCAGTCAACGTGCTGGAACCGGTGCAGGAACAGGCCGTGGCCTTTGTCCAGCGCGAAGGCGCCAATGCCATGTACCAGAGCATCGCGCTGCGCAAGGCCTGCTGCCAGATCCGCAAGATGGAGCCGCTGGCCCGGGCACTGCAGGGCAAGTCGGCCTGGATCACCGGCCTGCGCCGTGAGCAGTCCGGCGCCCGCGCCGAAGTGCCGCTGCGCGATGCCAGCGACACCGGCAAGCCGGTCAAGTTCAACCCGCTGGCCAACTGGACCTGGGGCGACATCTGGCACTACATCGCCAGCCACGGCGTGCGCTACAACCCGCTGCACGACCGTTTTTACCCCAGCATCGGCTGCGCGCCCTGCACCCGCGCCATCAGCCTGGGCGAGGATTTCCGCGCCGGCCGCTGGTGGTGGGAGGACGAGAGCGCCAAGGAATGCGGCCTGCACGTCAAGTCCTGAGAGCCGGTCATGACCTTTACCCTGGAATCTGCCATGAATGCCCCCCTGCCCCCGCAGGCGCTGCACGCGCCCCTGAGCAACGCCCATCTGGATGCACTGGAAGAGGAAACCATTTTCCTGCTGCGCGAAGTTGCCGCCGTATTTGAACGCCCGGCCCTGCTGTTTTCCGGCGGCAAGGACTCGCTGGTGATGCTGCACTGTGCCGAAAAGGCCTTTGGTGCCGGCCGCATCCCGTATCCGCTGCTGATGATCGATACCGGCCACAGCTTCCCCGAAGTCACCGATTTCCGCGACCAGCGCGCCCGCGAACTGCAGGCCGACCTGATCGTGCGCAGCGTGGAAGACTCCATGGCGCGCGGCACGGTACGCCTGTCGCGGCCGGACGAAAGCCGCAACGCCCACCAGTCGGTCACGCTGCTGGAAGCGATCGAGGAATTCCGCTTCGATGCCCTGATCGGCGGTGCCCGCCGCGACGAGGAAAAAGCCCGCGCCAAGGAGCGCATCTTCAGCCACCGCGACAGCTTTGGCCAGTGGCAACCCAAGCAGCAGCGCCCCGAGCTTTGGACGCTGTTCAACACCCGGCTGCAACCGGGCGAGCACTTCCGCGTTTTCCCGATCAGCAACTGGACCGAACTCGACGTCTGGCAATACATCGCCCGTGAAAACATCGCCCTGCCCCCGCTGTACTACGCGCACCAGCGCGAGGTGGTGGAGCGCCGCGGCCTGCTGGTGCCGGTCACCCCGCTGACTCCGCCGCGCGATGGCGAAACCGTGCAGACCCGCACCGTGCGCTTCCGCACCGTGGGCGACATCACCTGCACCTGCCCGGTCGAGAGCCCGGCCGCCAGCGCCCTCGACATCGTGCGCGAAACCGTGCAAGCCAGCGTCAGCGAACGCGGCGCCACCCGCATGGACGACCAGACCAGCGACGCCAGCATGGAAAAACGCAAACTGGAAGGATATTTCTGATGCACACCCTGAGCACCGAACGCCCGGCCCTGGCCAACAGCCAGGCCAGCAGCACCGCCCCGGCGCTGCGCTTCATCACCTGCGGCAGCGTCGATGATGGCAAGAGCACACTCATCGGCCGCCTGCTGCTGGACAGCCGCAGCGTGCTGCAGGACCAGCTGGCCCACGTCACCCACCAGGCCAGCGGCCAGATCAACACCGCCGAACTGGCCCGCCTGACCGACGGCCTACAGGCCGAACGCGAACAGGGCATCACCATTGATGTCGCCTGGCGCTACTTTGCCACGCCCCAGCGCAAGTTCATCATCGGCGATGCACCGGGTCACGAACAGTACACCCGCAACATGGTCACCGCCGCCAGCCAGGCCGATTGCGCCGTGGTGCTGGTCGATGCCACCAAGCTGTCCTGGGCCGCCAGTGGCGAAGGCGCGCACACCCTGCTGCCACAAACCCGTCGCCATGCACTGCTGGCGCAGCTGCTGCGCGTGCCGCACATCGTGTTTGCCATCAACAAGCTGGATGCCGTGGCCGATGCCAGTGCCGCCTACCAGCGCATCCAAGCCGCGCTGCAGGCCTTCGCCAGCGAAGCCGGGCTGGACGTGCGCGCCACCATTCCCGTCTCGGCGCTGACCGGCTGGAACGTGGTGGACCCGCATCACGGCTGGTGCGATTACCAGGGTCCTGCCCTGCTGGAGCTGCTGGAACAACTGCCGCGTGAACCGCATGCCGCCGCCCTGCCCGCTGCCCTGCCGGTGCAGTGGGTGGAATCCAACGCCTCCAGCACCGCCACCGACCGCAGCCGCCGCGTGCTGTGGGGCCGTGTCTCCGAAGGCACGCTGCGCCCCGGCGACACGCTGCAGGCCTTCCCCAGCGGCCAGAGCGCCCAGGTGGTGGAGCTGCTGGACCACGGCCGTCGCCCGTTGGCGCAGGCCCAGGCACCTGCCAGCACCGGTGTGGTGCTGGACCGCGAACTGGACATTTCGCGTGGCGACTGGCTGCTGGGCCAGGGTGCCCCGCGCCCGCGCCGTGACATCACGGCCACCATCGCCTGGCTGGACCAGGAGCCGCTGCAGCCCGGCCGCGTCTACTGGGCCCTGCACGGCCACCGCTGGATCAAGGCCAAGGTCACGCGCATCGTGCACCAGCTCGATATCACCACCCTGCAAACGCAGCAGGCCGATTCCCTGGCCGCCAACGCCATCGGCCAGGTCCAGCTCGCGCTGCAAACCGCTCTTCCGGTGCAGGCCTATGCCGACAGCCGCAGCCAGGGGGCCATGATTCTGGTCGATACCGCCAGCCACGCCACCGCTGCCGCCTTGCTGATCGAACCAGAGGTCGAAGAAGACTTCTGAACCTTGATCCAGGACAAAAGCTGCTGCAACATCCCTTTACGGCATAGTCTTATCACGCGAAAGCCAAAGGCAGATCGTTAGAATACAGGGTAAACGGCAGCTGACCTGCCCTGTCTTTTTGTGTCCATTTTTTCGAGAATTGCCATGACCCACGTTGTCACCGAAGCCTGTATCCGCTGCAAATACACCGACTGTGTCGATGTCTGCCCGGTGGACTGCTTCCGCGAAGGCCCCAATTTCCTGACCATCGATCCCGACGAATGCATCGACTGCGCCGTCTGCATCCCGGAGTGCCCGGTGGGTGCCATCTACGCCGAAGAAGACACGCCGGCAGACCAGCAGCACATGATCAAGCTGAACGCCGAACTGGCACGTCTGCCCAACTGGAAGACCATCACCCGCCGCAAGGAGCCGCTGCCCGACCACGAAGACTGGAAGGACCGCACCGACAAGCTCAAGGAACTGGTCCGCTGATCGCGGTGCTTCTTTCCGCAGCTCCTCCCTGTGCGACGGCCTTGTCCGTCGCCATTTCATTTCTGGCGGCTACTCACCGCCCCCTGCCATGACTGCTGTACGCCCCTTCGCCAATCCGATCGAAACCGATGCCGTCATCATCGGTGCCGGCCCGGTCGGCCTGTTCCAGATCTTCGAGCTGGGCCTGCTTGAAGTCAAGGCCCATATCATCGACTCGCTGGCTTACCCCGGTGGCCAGCCGATCGAGCTCTACCCGGACAAGCCGATCTATGACATCCCGGCAATTCCGGTCTGTACCGGCCAGGAGCTAACCGATGCCCTGCTCAAGCAGACCGAGCCCTTTGGTGCCACCTACCATCTGGGCCAGGAAGTCAGCGTCGTCGAAAAGCAGGAAGACGGCCGCTTCCATGTCGAGACCAGCAAGGGCACGCGTTTCCTGACCAAGACCATCTTCATTGCCGCCGGCGTGGGTGCCTTCCAGCCCCGCACGCTCAAGGTCGAAGGCCTGGACAAATTCGAGGGCAGCCAGCTGTTCTACCGCGTACGTGACCCGCAGCAATACGCCGGCAAGAACCTGGTCATCGTCGGCGGTGGCGACTCCGCACTCGACTGGGTGCTGAACTTCGTCGAGGGCGAGCACAAGGCCGAAAGCGTGATCCTGATCCACCGCCGCGACGGTTTCCGTGCCGCACCGGCCAGCGTGGCCCGCATGAAGGAACTGTGCGAACAGTTCGAGATGCAGTTCATCGTCGGCCAGGTCACCGGCTACGAAGAAGACAACACCCTCAAGGCCGTCAAGGTCACGGGCGGTGACGGCGTGACGCGCTCGGTGCCACTGGACGTGCTGTTCGTCTTCTTCGGCCTGTCCCCCAAGCTCGGCCCGATCGCCGACTGGGGCCTGGAAATCGAACGCAAGCAGCTGGTGGTCGATACCGAAAAATTCTCCACCAGCGAACCCGGCATCTTCGCCGTAGGCGACATCAACACCTACCCCGGCAAGAAAAAGCTGATCCTGTCCGGCTTCCACGAATGCGCACTCGCCGCTTTCGGGGCCATGGACATCATCTTCCCGGAGAAAAAGGTGTTCCTGCAGTACACCACCACCAGCCCCAAGCTGCACAAGGTACTGGGCGTGGAAATGCCGAATTTCGACTGATTACAGCCGCATCAGGCGCATCGCCCTCGGATGCGAGGCATGGTTCAACGGGCCGTTATCGGCCTTGCCGGTGCGGACCTGGGCACCATTGGCCAGCGCATGGCGCACATAGACACGCGCCAGCGTCACCGCATCGGCCAGCTCCTCGCCCAGCGCCAGATAGCAGGCCATGGCTGACGACAGCGTGCAGCCCGTGCCATGCGTGTTGGTCGTGGCAATGCGTGTATCGCGGAACAGCAGCTCCGTGCCATCCTCCTGCAGCAGCACATCCACCACTTCAGCCCCTGCCAGGTGGCCCCCCTTGATCAGCACGGCACGCGCGCCCATGGCCTGCAACGCACGCGCCGCCTGCTGCATGTCGGCCACCGTTTCCAGCTTGCGCCCTAGCAGCATGCCGGCCTCATCCAGGTTGGGCGTGATGACGCTGGCCAACGGAAACAGCTGCTCCACCAGCACCGCCGTGCTGGCGTTTTCCATCAGGGCGGCACCGCTGGTAGCCACCATCACCGGGTCCAGCACGACAAACTCGCAGGGATGGCGGCGCAAGGCTTCGGCCACGCACATGACCACCTCGGGCGCATGCAGCATGCCGATCTTGACGGCCTCGTAGCCGATATCCTCGGCCACGGCATCGATCTGGGCGGCCAGCACGGCTGTCGGCACCGCATGGATGGCGCGCACGCCTTGCGTGTTCTGCGCTGTGATCGCCGTGATCGCCGTCATGCCATACACGCCCAGCGCCGAGCAGGTTTTCAGATCCGCCTGAATACCGGCACCGCCTCCGCTGTCGGAGCCGGCGATGCTGAGGACGCGGACATAGCTGTAGTCGTGAATGGGCATGGATGGCTGCACGGCAATACTCCTCTCTGGTCAGATCCTGTCATCTTGCCGCAAGGCACCGGCTGCAGCAAGCATGAGAAAAGCCCTGCAACATGGCTGCTGCAGGGCTTTGTCTGGCTCCTCAACCTGGGCTCGAACCAGGGACCTACGGATTAACAGTCCGGCGCTCTACCGACTGAGCTATTGAGGAATGTCGGTGTGGCAGCCGCCCGGGGGCAACTGCCGGAATTTTTCTGGCTCCTCAACCTGGGCTCGAACCAGGGACCTACGGATTAACAGTCCGGCGCTCTACCGACTGAGCTATTGAGGAACAGAAGCAAAGATTATATACCAGCTTTTTTCATTTTTCCAGCCCTTGCCCGTTTTTTGCAGACCAACCCGCAAGCCCGTGCCACAAAAGAAAAATCCTGCCGAAGCAGGATTCCGCGAGGGCTCTGGCATGGCCTGCGCACAGGCCATGCAGCTCACCCATCAGCTCATGTGCAGACCACCGTTGCAGGCGAATTCGGCACCGGTGGTGAAACCGGAGTCCGGACCTGCCAGCCAGCTCACGATGGAGCCGATTTCCTCGGGCGTACCCAGGCGCTTGACCGGGATCGTGGCCACGATCTTTTCCAGCACGTCTTCACGGATGGCGCGCACCATGTCGGTACCGATGTAGCCCGGGCTCACGGTGTTGACCGTCACGCCCTTGTTGGCCAGTTCCTGGGCCAGGGCCATGGAGAAGCCGTGCATGCCGGCCTTGGCGGCCGAGTAGTTGGTCTGACCAGCCTGACCCTTGGCGCCGTTCACGGAAGAAATGTTGACGATGCGACCAAAACCACGCTCCACCATGTCCGGCACGACCTGCTTGGTCACGTTGAACATGGAGTTCAGGTTGGTCTCGATCACGGCCTTCCAGTCATCCGGCGTCATCTTGATGAACATGCGGTCACGCGTGATGCCGGCGTTGTTCACCAGCACGTCGATCGGGCCGTGCTCTTCCTTGGCCTTGCCAAAGGCTTCGACGGTGGAATCCCAGTCACCCACGTTGCCCACGGAGGCATAGAAGGTGTAACCCTCGGCCTTTTGCTCGTCCAGCCACTTCTGGAAGTCACGGGTCGGGCCGCAACCTGCAATGACCTTGAAACCATCCTTGTGCAGGCGCTGGCAGATCGCGGTACCGATGCCACCCATGCCACCTGTCACATATGCCACTTTTTGAGTCATTGTCGTCTCCTCTTGTTGATGCTCATCTTCAGTGTAAGAGCCCGGCCGGGACTGTCCTGGCCGGACTAGGTAAAACTCCTGCTGCCAGAAACCCTGACATCAGACCACGGAGGCCTTGGCCTTCACGTAGCGGCCGGGTGCCGGCTCGATTTCCTTGTGCTGGGTGCTGCCGTAGCGCTTGGGCGCTGCCACCATGGCACCACCCTGCTGCGCCAGCCAGCCGGCCCAGTCCGGCCACCAGCTGCCCGTGTGCTCTTCGGAGCCGGCGATCCAGTCGTTGACATCTGCCGGCAGGGCGGCTTCGTTGGTCCAGTAGCTGCGCTTCTTCTTGGCCGGCGGGTTGATCACGCCGGCAATGTGGCCGGAAGCCCCCATCACGAAACGCTTCTCGCCCGGCAGTACCTGGGTGGAGGCGTAGGCACCCTCGATCGGCACGATGTGGTCCTCGCGCGAACCGTAGATGTAGACCGGGATGTCGATCTTGCCCAGATCCAGCTTCTGGCCGCAGACTTCCAGGCGGTTCGGCTTGATCAGGTTGTTTTCCAGGTACATGTTGCGCAGGTACCAGGAATACATCGGGCCAGGCAGGTTGGTGGAATCGCAGTTCCAGTACAGCAGGTCGAACGGCGGCGGGGTTTCACCCTTCAGGTAGTTGCCCACCACGTAGTTCCACACCAGGTCGTTGGGGCGCAGGAAGCTGAAGGTGGTCGACAGGTCGTTGGCCGGCATCAGGCCGCCCTGGCCAAACTGCATTTCGCGCATGCGCACGAAGGCTTCGTCGATGAACAGGTCCAGCACGCCGGTGTCGGTGAAGTCCATCAGCGTGGTCAGGAAGGTGGCGCTGTTGGCCAGCTTCTCGCCACGGCCGGCCAGCACGGCCAGCGCGTTGCTCAGGATGGTGCCGCCGACACAGAAGCCCAGCACGTTCAGATCCGGCTTCTTGGTGATGTCCAGCACCGTCTTCATGGCCGTGATGGCACCCTTCTCGACGTAATCGTCCCAGGTGACCTGGGCCAGCGAGGCGTCGGGGTTGCGCCAGCTCACCATGTAGGCGCGATGGCCCTGCTCCAGCACGTAGCGCACCAGCGAGTTGGCAGGCTGCAGGTCCATGATGTAGAACTTGTTGATGCAGGGCGGGATGAACAGGAAGGGGCGCTCATGCACCTTCTCGGTCAACGGCTTGTACTCGATCAGCTGGAACAGCTCGTTCTCGAACACCACGGCACCTTCGGTGGTGGCGACGTTGGTGCCGACCTCGAACTTGCTCTCGTCGGTCATGGAGACATGGCCCTGGCGCATGTCGTGCAGCATGTTCTGCATGCCCTTGGCAATGCTCTCGCCCTTGGTCTCGATGGCCTTTTTCTGGGCATCGGGGTTGAAGGCCAGGAAGTTGCTCGGGGCGGCAGCGGCAGCCCACTGCTCGACGGCAAAGTTGACGCGCGCCTTGGTCTTGGCATCGGCCTGCATGGCGTCGGCCATGCCCATCAGCATGCGGGTGTTGATCAGGTGCAGCGCGGCGGCAAAGCCGGACACCGGCTGGCGCTGCCATTCCTCGCTGGCAAAGCGGCGGTCGGTAGCGATGGTGGGCGGCACCATGCCCTGCAGCCACAGCTGGGACAGCTCCTGGGCATAGGTCTGCTGCAGCTGCTGCAGCTTGGTGGTATCGAAAGTGACCTGCGGGCCATTGGGCAGCGTCGGCACCATCTGCTGGAACATGCCCATCATTTCAGTAGCCGGCATGGGAGCGCCAAAGCCTCCGCTCTGCATGGCCTTGCCATATTGCTGCATGGCATTGGTCCACATGGCCTGCATGGGCGCGGCAACGGACTCCCAGGGGTTCTTGGGGGTTTGGCTCATCAGCTTGTCTCCTTGCATCGTTGTAGTGAAATCACCTCTGCATGATAACGGGCATGCAGGGTGTGTACTGGTATGAAAACCCTGTTTGTTCGGGCAACCAATTCACCATCATCCTAAGTCATTTTTTTGACAATATGAAGGCAATCTGCCGATGTCACACTGCGGAGAACGGGCATCCGTCGCGGATCCAGACCATGGCCGCCATGCGCCCGGTACGCGCCTGGCGCCGGTACGAGAAAAACCGCTGTTCCTGGCTGTAGGTACACCACGGCAAACCACCATCATTGCCATGGATGGCACCTATGCCCATGGCCTGCAGCCGCTGGCGTGCCAGCAGCGGCAAATTGGCCAGCCACTTGCCTTCGCGAGCGCCCGGCTGGAACGCGGCGGTCGCTGCCGCAGCATGACGGACAAAGGTGGCACGTACCTCGCTGCCCACCTCGAACGCCGTCGGACCGATGCACGGCCCGAGCCAGGCCAGCCAGTCGCTGCCGGCATCCTGCCCCCTGCCCTGTGCGACCAGCGTCTGCCGCATGCGGGCATGCAGTTGTTCGATCACGCCATCGGCCAGTCCGCGCCAGCCGGCATGCGCCGCGCCGACAATGGGGAAGCGGCGGTGCGCCAGCAGCACCGGCAGACAATCCGCCACCATCACGGTACAGCCGATGCCTGGCTGCTGCGTGAAACAGGCATCGGCCTGCGGCGCACAGCCCTGCACCTGTCCGGCATCGACCACCTGCACGCCATGCACCTGCTGCAGAAAACCCGGCTCCACACCGCTGCACTGTGCCAGCAGGGCACGGTTGTATGCCACGGCGGCAGCATCGTCCTGCACATGGTCACCCAGATTGAAGCTGTCAAATGGCGGCCGCGACACGCCGCCGGCACGGGTGGTAAACAGCGCACCCACCCAGGGCGGTGCCGGCCAGTCGGGAACGATCCAGTCACGGGACATATCGGTATTCATGCAAGCACTCCAGCGGATAAGCATGGCAGAACGCTGCCATCGGTACATCATGGTAAATTGGCAGGCATTCGCGCGCATGGTCGCGTGCCATTTTTACAGTCTGACGTGTTTACACCTACCTGCCAGCCTCCCCGCACCGAGCACTCCTTCTGCCGCCACTGCGGTACGCGCACCGACATGCGTGTCCCCGAAGGCGATGGCAGCGAACGTGCCGTCTGCCCGTCCTGCGGCACCATCCACTACGTCAACCCGCTGGTGGTGGTAGGCACGATTCCGGTACTGGGCGACAAGGTGCTGCTGTGCAAGCGCAATATCGAGCCGCGCTTTGGCAAGTGGACACTGCCGGCCGGCTTCATGGAACTGGGCGAAACCACGGCCCAGGGCGCTGCCCGCGAAACACGCGAAGAATCCGGTGCCAGTTTTGACATGGGTCCGCTGTTTGCCGTGATGAACGTGCCCGCAGCCAGCCAGGTGCACCTGTTCTACCTGTGCACACTGCAGCATGACCAGTTCGATCCCGGTATCGAGACACAGGAAGCACGCCTGTTTGCCGAAGACGAGATTCCCTGGGAAGAACTCTCCTTCCTGACCGTGCAGCACGCGCTGCAGGCGTTTTTTGCCGACCGCATACGCGGCCATTTCCTGGTACACACCGGCGATATCAGCGGCCGCGATTTCGTGCGCGATCACCCCGGGGCATGAAAAAACGTCCTGCCGCTTCCGGCAGGACGTCCGACAGATTCAGACAGGCGTTCAGCGCGTCGGCACCTGGCCGGCAATCGCCTCGGCCCAGCGCTGCGCCACCGCCGAATCACGCGCCTCGACCATCACGCGCAGTACCGGTTCGGTACCACTGGCACGGATCAGCACCCGGCCATCCTGACCCAGGGCCTGTTCGGCTTCGGCGATCGCCTGCTGCAACGCCTGGCTGCCCTGCCAGTCGGTGCCGGCCTCCATGCGCACGTTGATCATGGTCTGCGGGAACAGGCTGGCATCGGCCAGCATCTCGGCCATGCTGCTGCCACTGCGCACCACGGCGTTCAGCACCTGCAGCGCACTGACCAGGCCATCGCCAGTGCTGTGCTTGTCCAGTACCAGAATGTGGCCGGAGCTCTCGCCACCAATCAGCCAGCCATTTTTCTGCAGCTGTTCCAGCACATAGCGGTCGCCCACCTTGGCACGTATCAGCTCGATGCCCTTGGCGCGCAATGCGGTCTCGATGGCCATATTGGTCATCAGCGTGCCCACCACGCCCGGTACCGGCTGGTACTGCGCCAGGCGATCCATGGCCAGCAGGTAGACCAGCTCGTCGCCGTTGTACAGGCGACCGGAGGCATCGACCATCTGCAGACGGTCGGCATCGCCATCGAGCGCCACACCGTAGTCGGCCCCATGTTCGCGCACGGCGGCCACCAGCGCATCGGGATGGGTCGCTCCCACGCCCTGGTTGATGTTGACGCCATCCGGCTCGCAGCCAATGGAGATCACCTGTGCTCCCAGCTCGTGGAACACCATGGGCGCGATCTGATAGGCCGCACCATGCGCAGCATCGACCACGATCTTCAGCTCACGCAGGCTCAGGGCATAGTCGAAACTGCTCTTGCAGAACTCCACATAGCGGCCGACCGCATCCTTGAGACGCCAGGTACGACCCAGCTGCTCGGACGGCATGCACAGCATGGGCTCATCCATGCCCTGCTCCACCTCCAGCTCCCAGGCATCGGACAACTTGGCCCCCTTGTAGCTGAAGAACTTGATGCCGTTGTCGGCAAAGGCGTTGTGGCTGGCACTGATCACCACGCCAAGCGAGGCCCGCTGGGCGCGTGTCAGGTAAGCCACGGCCGGCGTGGGTACCGGCCCCAGCAGCACCACGTCCACGCCAGCAGCATTGAAACCCGATTCCAGCGCGCTTTCCAGCATGTAGCCGGAGATGCGCGTATCCTTGCCGATGATCACTGTGGGACGCTCGTCGCTGCGCTTGAGCACGCGACCCACGGCATTCGCCAGCCGCATCACGAAATCCGGTGTCAGCGGATATTGCCCGACCGGGCCACGGATGCCATCGGTTCCAAAATACTTGCGTTTGCCACTCATGCTGTCACTGACCTTGTTCTTGCCTGTTGCAGGCGATCTTTTGATATTAACTGATTCTGGTGAGGGCCCGGTGGTAGCAGATCACGCCCGCTGCCTCAGGATTCGGTGCGGTGCATGGCCTCCCACACGGCCAGCGCCTGGCGCGTGGCCGCCACATCGTGCACGCGCACGATGCGCGCACCGCGCTCTACCGCCAGCACATGGGCACTCACACTGGCCAGGCTGCGCTCGTGCGCCAGCAGATCGGACTTGTAGCTCACATCCATCACGCCGGGTGGCAGCGCCTCCAGCACCGCGCCCAGACTGGACTTGCGCGACCAGCCTGCCAGCACGGCATGACCACCCCGCATCAGCTCGCGCTGGTGCGCCAGCAGCGCCAGGTTCTGCGGCACGGTCTTGCCAAAGCCGATACCCGGATCCAGCACGATGCGGTCCTTGGTGACACCCAGGCTGCGCAGCACGTGCGAGCGCTGCTCCAGGAAGGCACGCACTTCCTGCACCGTATCCAGCAGGCTGCCCTGCATCGGCTGCACCTGCATGCTTTGCGGATCGCGGTGCATGTGCATCAGGCAGACGCCACAGCTCGGGTGACGTGCCACCACCTGCTCGCCATCCAGCCCGTCCGGGCCGGAGCGCCAGCGCAGCGCCCAGATGTCGTTGATGATGGACGCGCCGGCATCCAGCACCGCCTGCATCACTTCCGGCTTGTAGGTATCGACCGAGAGTGGCACCTTGTAGGCCGTGGCGGCCTTGACCACCGGCAGCACGCGCGCCAACTCCTCCTCCAGCGGCACCGCCGGTGAACCCGGACGCGTGGATTCGCCACCAATATCGAGAATGCTGGCACCCTGGTACAGCAGCTGCTCGGCGTGCAACAGTGCACTGCGCGTATCGGCATGATGACCGCCATCCGAAAACGAATCCGGCGTGACGTTAACGATGCCCATGATGTGCGGACGTTGCAGGTCCAGCACGTAGTCACCAGCTTGCCACAGGGTCTGTTCGGTCATGCAAATCTCCAGTCTCTTCAGAAAACAAAACAGCGGAGCACCAGGCTCCGCTGCAGCAATCACGCCGGCGTGATCAGGTCGGGTTGGACGCCGGCGGCGGCTTGACCTCGGGCGCCGGGGCAGCCGGCGGCGTGGCCGTGGCCGGTGCCGTACCACCACCCGCATCGCCATCCCCCTTGGTTGGGGTACGCGGCGCCCAGTCCTTGGGCGGCTGCGGCTCGCGGCCTTCCATGATGGCGTCCAGCTGCTCGCTGTCAATGGTTTCCCAGTCCAGCAGCGCCTTGGCCATGGCGTGCATCTTGTCGGCGTTTTCCTCGATCAGCTGACGCGCCAGGGCGTACTGCTCGTCGATGATGCGGCGGACTTCCTCGTCCACCCGGCGCATGGTTTCCTCGCTCATGTTGGTGGTCTTGGTCACACTGCGGCCCAGGAACACCTCGCCCTCGTTCTCGGCATAGACCATCGGGCCCAGTGCCTCGCTCATGCCGTAACGCATCACCATGTCACGCGCAATCTGCGTGGCCCGCTCGAAGTCATTGCTGGCGCCGGTGGTCATCTGGTTCATGAACACTTCTTCCGCGATACGACCGCCAAACAGCATGCTGATCTGGTTCAGCATGAACTCCTTGTCGTAGCTGTAGCGGTCCTTCTCGGGCAGGCTCATGGTCACGCCCAGCGCACGACCGCGCGGGATGATGGTGACCTTGTGCACCGGATCGCACTTGGGCAGCAGGCGACCGATCAGGGCGTGGCCGGACTCGTGGTAGGCCGTGTTGCGGCGTTCTTCCTCGGGCATGACCATGCTCTTGCGCTCGGGGCCCATGATGATCTTGTCCTTGGCCTTCTCGAAGTCCTGCATTTCCACCAGGCGCGCATTGCGGCGTGCCGCCATCAGGGCCGCCTCGTTGCACAGGTTGGCCAGGTCGGCACCGGACATGCCGGGCGTGCTGCGCGCGATGATGGCCGGATTCACGTCCGGACCCACCGGGATCTTGCGCATGTGCACGTTCAGGATCTGCTCGCGGCCACGGATGTCGGGCAGCGTCACGTACACCTGGCGGTCGAAACGGCCAGGGCGCAGCAGCGCGGCATCCAGGATGTCCGGGCGGTTGGTGGCAGCCACCACGATCACGCCCAGGTTGGTCTCGAAACCGTCCATCTCGACCAGCAGCTGGTTCAGCGTCTGCTCGCGCTCGTCATTGCCACCGCCCAGGCCGGCACCGCGCTGGCGACCGACAGCGTCGATCTCGTCGATGAAAATGATGCAGGGCGCGTTCTTCTTGGCGTTCTCGAACATGTCGCGCACACGGGCGGCACCCACGCCGACGAACATTTCCACGAAATCGGAGCCGGAGATGCTGAAGAACGGCACCTTGGCCTCGCCGGCAATGGACTTGGCCAGCAGCGTCTTGCCGGTACCGGGCGGGCCGACCAGCAGCAGGCCACGCGGAATGCGGCCGCCGAGCTTCTGGAACTTCTGCGGGTCACGCAGGTAGTCCACCACTTCCTTGACCTCTTCCTTGGCCTCGTCGCAGCCGGCAACATCGGCAAAGGTCACGGTGTTGTTGTTTTCATCGAGCATGCGCGCCTTGGACTTGCCAAAGCTGAAGGCGCCGCCCTTGCCTCCACCCTGCATCTGGCGCATGAAATAGACCCAGACGCCAATCAGCAGCAGCATGGGGCCCCAGCTGATCAGCAGGCTGCCCAGCAGCGAGCCTTCCTCGCGCTGCTTGATGTCGAACTTGACGCCGTTGTTCAGCAGGTCACCCACCAGACCGCGGTCCAGATAGGTGGCCGTGGTGCGGATGCGACGGTCATCGGTGGTGACCGCCATGATCTCGGTGGACCCGTTGCTGCCTTCCTGGATGGTGGCGCTCTTGATCTTGCGGTTCTGCACGTCCGCAATGAATTCGGAATAGGCCACCGTGCTGCCCGGCCCCGTTGCACCTGTCTCGAACTGTTTGAAGACGGTGAAGAGCACCATGGCTACCACGAACCATACTGCGACTTTTGATAGCAATTGCCTGTTCAAGCCTTACTCCATGACATTCCATGGCATGCAGAAGGCATGCCGATTTCCTCATATGGGGTCATTTTAGGTGTTTCAAGGCGCGCACAGGTCAGCAATTTGTGTCCACCCATGCCGGATACACGGGTATGGCGCAGGGAATCAGTCCTGCAGCGGCTGCTTCAGGCGCATGCCGACAATGAAGGTCTCGGACGATTTGTCGCGCGATGCCTTGGGCTTGACCGGCTTGACCACGTGGAAGGTTTCCTTGAACAGCTTGACCAGCTGACTGTAGCCGCTGCCGTGAAACACCTTGGTCACCAGCGCGCCCTCGGGCTTGAGGTGACGCAGCGAAAAATCGATGGCCAGTTCGATCAGGTGCGCCACGCGCGCCGCATCGGCCGATTCCACGCCGGACAGGTTGGGCGCCATGTCGGACACCACCACATCGGCCTGGCGTCCCTGCAGCTTTTCCTCCAGCTGCGCCAGCACCTCGTCCTCGCGGAAATCCCCCTGCAGGAATTCGACCCCCTCGATCGGCTGCATGGGAAGCAGGTCCAGTGCGATAATCCTGCCATTGAGCTCACCGACCGCCGCTCCGTCCGGAGACAGCTTGCGCCGTACATACTGGCTCCAGGCTCCCGGCGCGGATCCCAGATCGACCACCAGGTCGCCCGGGCGGATCAGGTGCAGCGTCTCGTCGATTTCCTTGAGCTTGTAGGCTGCGCGCGCACGATACCCCTCCCGCTGCGCCAGCTTGACGTACGGATCGTTGATATGGTCATGCAGCCATGACTTGTTGACTTTCTTGCTTTTGGTTTTGAATTTCATGTTTGCCGCCTGCATACTGCAGACACTCCCCTTTCAGGAATCATAGTCCAATGCCCCAGATTGTATTGACCACGCAGCAGCGCAAGGTCCATCGCGCGGAAGCCCATCACCTCTCTCCGGTCGTGATGATCGGTGCCGACGGCCTGTCGGCCGCCGTGCTGCGCGAAGCCGATGCCGCCCTCAACGCCCACGGCCTGATCAAGATCCGCGTGCTCGGCGACGACCGCGATGCACGCGAACAGATGTACCAGCAGATCGCCGACGAGCTCAACGCGGCCCCGATCCAGCACATCGGCAAGCTGTTCGTGCTCTGGCGCCCGATCCCCGAGAAGGAGCGCGAGATCGACGAGGACCGCATGCCCGGCCCGCGTGACATCAAGGTGATCAAGAACAGCCGCCGAGGCGGCCAGCGTCCCCAGGTCCGCACGGTGCGCGTGCTCGGCAACGAGCGCCTCACCTCCGGCGGCATCATCAAGCGCGCCAAGAAACGCCAGGTCTCGCCCAAGAAACGCCAGGGAGACTGAGACTGATGAGCAGCAGCGACCGCATCATCCTGTGCATGAAATGGGGTACCAAGTATGGCCCCGAGTACATCAACCGTCTGTATGCCATGGTGCGCCGCCACCTGACGGGCGATTTCCGCATGGTCTGCCTGACCGATGACAGCCAGGGCATCCGCGCGGAAGTCGAATGCTACCCGATTCCGCCACTGGAGCTGCCACCCGGCATCCCGGAGCGCGGCTGGAACAAGCTGACCACCTTCACGCGCGACCTGCACGGTCTGCAGGGCACCGCCCTGTTCCTGGATGTGGACGTGGTGATCACCGGCCCGCTGGACGATTTCTTCACCTATCCCGGCGATTTTGTCATCATCCATGACTACAAGCGTCCCTGGCGCATCACCGGCAACTCGTCCGTCTACCGCTTCCAGATCGGCGCCTACCCGGAAATCCTGGACAAGTTCCGCAAGGAGTTTGCCAGCATCCGCGAGCAGTTCCGCAACGAGCAGGCCTACCTGTCGGATGAAATACACAAGCTGGGCAAGCTGAGCTACTGGCCGAAAGCATGGTGCCCGAGCTTCAAGTACCACTGCATTCCGGCCTGGCCCACCAACTTCTGGAAACCGCCTTTCGTGCCCAGGGATGCGCGCATCGTGATCTTCCACGGTGAATGCAACCCGCCAGATGCCCTGGCCGGTCGCCGCAACCGCCGTTTCCGCCATATCGAGCCAGCCACCTGGGTGGCCGAACACTGGCGCGAATAAACCGCGCCAGCAGCATGTCAAAAGCCGGCAAGTTGCCGGCTTTCGCTGTTCATGGGTACGCGCGGAAGTCGCTTATTCGGACGCGCCTTCTTCCTCACTCTCCGGGTTGCGGCTCACCTTGTTGAACCAGCCGGAACCCCAGATGCCGACCTCGTAGAGCAGGCACATGGGAATCGCCAGCGCCAGCTGCGACAGCACATCGGGCGGGGTGACAATCGCTGCCACGATAAAGGCGATGACGATGAAGTAGCCCCGGAAGGACTTGAGTTGCACCACTGTCACCATGCCAAAGCGCACCAGCAGCATCACCACGATCGGCACCTGGAAGGCCAGCGCAAATGCCAGGTAGAGCGACAGGATCGCCTGCACGTAGGAGGCCACGTCGGGCGTGGCCGCCACCGAATCCGGCGTGAAATGCTGGATGAAGTTGAACATCTTGTCCAGCACGAAGAACTGCACGAAAGCGATGCCGGCATAGGCCAGCAGGCTGCCGAAAATGATCAGCGGAAACGCGAATTTCTTCTCGTGGTGGTACAGACCAGGCGCCACAAAGGCCCAGGCCTGGTACATCAGCCACGGTAGCGCCGCCAGCACGGCCACCATCATCAGCACCTTGAGCGGCACGAAGAACGGCGAGAACACGTCGACCGCAATCAGGCGCGAATCGGGCGGCATGTGGGCACGAATCGGCTGCGCAATGAAGTTCAGCAGACCGTCCGGACCGGGATAGAACGCCAGCACCAGAGCCACTGCCGCCACCCCGTACAGCATGTACAGGATACGGTCACGCAGCTCGATCAGATGCTCGACGAAGGGCTGCTCGCTGCCTGCGAGCTCGTCCTGCTTGTTGTCCTCAGCCATGGTTCCTGTTCAGATCGGAAAGATTGCCGTTGCCGGACAGGCCGGACAGCGGGGGCGCATCAGAAGCGCTTTTTGGGACGATGACGCGCCACGCGTGCCGCCGCCGACTGGATATGGGTGCGAACCCCTTGCTGCTGCTTGTACCAGACGGGCGTGGTTCCACGCTTGACGCGCCAGTTCTTGCGCGGATGGCGGTACGAGGCAGCAGGACGGGGAGAGTAGCCGGTATGGCCGCCTTCGGCAGACGCATAACTGTCATCGGACTGGAACACCGAGCCGGAGCCGGCAGGACTGCCGGAGGCGGTCTCTGCCGTGCTGCCGGTACTGCTGCCGTAACCGCCTTCGAGGTCGGACTGCACGCTGCGGCCGGTTTCGTGGACGCTGCGCTCGACATCGCGCGCCGCTCCCTCGACCGTGTCCTTCATCTTGCGCAGCTCGTCCAGCTCCATGCTGCGGCTGACCTCGGCCTTGACGTCACTCACGTAACGCTGCGCCTTGCCCAGCAGCGTACCGACGGTACGCGCCACGCGCGGCAGCTTTTCCGGCCCGATGACGACCAGCGCCACCACGCCAATCAGTGCCAGCTTGGAAATGCCGAGATCAATCACGTTGGCCTGCTCCTGTTACCGTCAGCGGCATCAGGACTTGTTCTTGGCTTCGACGTCGATGGTGTTGGCCTGGTCGGCCGTCTTGCTGGCCGTGACCTGCTGCTGGGCAGCGGCATCGGCAGACGCCTCGCCTTCCTTCATGCCGTCCTTGAAACCCTTGACGGCACCGCCCAGATCCTGGCCGATGTTCTTCAGCTTCTTGGTGCCGAATACCAGGACCACGATCAGCAGCACGATCAGCCAGTGCCAGATGGACAGAGAACCCATGTTGAACTCCTTGATGTGTGTTCAGTTCAGAAAAATGATTGTAATGTGCGGCGCAGCAAGGCAGATCGCCCGGGCTCAGCCTTTTTTCCACGGTCGCGGACCGCCGATCACATGCACGTGCAGATGGTGCACTTCCTGGCCGCCCTGTTCGCCGGTGTTGATCACCACGCGGAAACCGCCTTCGGGATACGGCTCGCAGCCCTGCTCCATGGCCAGCTTCGGGGCCAGCGTCATGATCTTGCCCATCAGCGCGGCATCAGCCTCGGTGAGCGCCGCCATCGACGTGATGTGGCGCTTGGGGATAATCAGGAAATGCACGGGCGCCCACGGGTTGATGTCATGGAAGGCGAAGATGTCTTCGTCCTCGTACACCTTGTTCGAGGGAATCTGCCCTGCGGCAATCTTGCAGAAAATGCAGTCGTCTTGCATGCTCATGTCCGGGTGGTACTACACAGAATCTGGTGATTATCACCCGGAACCGTGACACGTGGCTGACACTGCTGCGTCATGCACCTACCGGGCGGTTGTCATTCATGCGGGCCATGCCGCGCACGATGCGGTACAGGAACCAGACCGAGACAACGCCCCAGGCCAGGTAGCCGGGCACGATCAGCAACAGGAACAGCGGGCTGGTGACCACATACCAGAAGGTGGCCCAGAGCACCGAGCGGATGCGCCAGCTGAAGTGGCTTTCCTGCCAGGTACCCTGCGCATCTCCGCGCTTGACCAGATCAATCACGAAAGCGATGATCAGCACCGCCACCCCGACCTGGAAGCCGGGAATGACAGCGGCCAGAGCCACCGTCAGGTGCAACAGGTAGCTGACCCAGCCCACGGCCTTCAGGTTGCGTGCGCGGGCGTCCTGTTCGGGGCCCTGCGGAAAAGCCGGCGGCTGTGTCCGCGGCTGGGTTTCGCGGGCTTTCACGTCGATCACATCATTCATGGCAACTCCTTGTCGTGGACAGTGGGTGGCTCGGAGTCAGTCTGCCGGTCGGCTCGCCTTCTCTGTAATGCCACTGATCCCTTCACGGCGCGCAAGTTCCGCCGTAATGTCTTCCGGGCGCAAGCCGTAGTGCGCGAGCGCGATCATGCTGTGGAACCACAGATCGGCAATTTCGTACACCAGCTTGGCCTTGTCGGCACCGGCATCCACGTCCTTGGCCGCCATCACGGTTTCGGTGGCTTCCTCGCCAATCTTCTTGAGGAAAGCGTCCGGCCCCTTGTGCAGCAGTTTCGCCACATAGCTGGTTTCGGGATTGCCGCCGCGTGCCGGCAGGCGCGTTTCCAGCGTGTCGGCGACACGGGCGAGGATATCTTGCGTGTTGAAGGTCATGCGCATTACTTGTAGATGGTGTCCGGGTCTTTCAAGACCGGATCGACGGCCTGCCAGCCACCGTTTTGCAAGCTTTGGTAAAAACAGCTGTGGCGACCGGTGTGGCAGGCAATGCCGGGTTCGTGGCCGAGCTGGGTGATTTTCAGCAGCACCACATCGTTGTCGCAGTCGAGGCGGATATCGTGCACGGTCTGCACATGGCCGCTTTCCTCGCCCTTGAACCAGAGCTTGTTGCGCGAACGGCTGAAATAGACGGCACGACCCAGTTCGGCAGTCTTCTGCAGCGCTTCGCGGTTCATCCAGGCGAACATCATCACATCGCCGGTGGCCGCTTCCTGGGCAATGACCGGCACCAGGCCGTTGGCATCCCAGCGAATGGCATCAAGCCAGTCAGGCATTGTCGTCATGGGGTCTCCTTACAGGCGCACCGGAATGCCGCGTGCAGCCATGTGCTGCTTGGCCTGCAGCACGGTGTATTCGCCATAGTGGAAGATACTGGCAGCCAGCACGGCATCCGCACCGCCCTGCTGCACGCCATCGGCCAGATGGTCGAGGTTGCCGACGCCGCCGGAAGCGATCACCGGCACCGGAATCGCATCGCTGACGGCTCGCGTCAGCTCCAGGTCGAAGCCGCTCCTGGTGCCGTCCTTGTCCATGCTGGTGAGCAGGATCTCGCCAGCACCGTAGTCGGCCATCCTGCGTGCCCATTGCAGCACGTCCAGGCCGGTGTTCTTGCGCCCGCCGTGGCTGTAGACGTCCCAGCCCTCGCCCCGTGCGGCAATGTCTTCGGCAGCCACGCGGCGCTTGGCGTCGATCGCCACCACGATGCACTGCGAACCATAGCGGCCGGAGGCCTCGCGGATCACCTCCGGATTGGCAATGGCGGCCGAGTTGAAGCTGGTCTTGTCGGCACCGGCATTGAGCAGGCGACGCACGTCGTCCACGCTGCGCACGCCCCCCCCCACGGTCAGCGGAATGAACACCTGGCTGGCGACCGCCTCGATGATGGGCAGGATCATGTCCCGCGCATCGCTGGTGGCGGTGATGTCCAGGAAGGTGAGTTCGTCCGCGCCCTGCTCGTTGTAGCGGGCGGCGATCTCGACCGGGTCACCGGCATCGCGCAGTTCGACAAAATTGACGCCCTTGACCACGCGGCCACCGGTAACGTCGAGACAGGGAATGATTCGTTTGGCTAGCATGGTCCCGATTGTAAGGGCTGACCCGACAGCAAGCCCTGCGCCGGGGTCGGGTAACGCAGCACCAGCCCCAGCTCCTGCTTCAGGCGGGTGTTGTCGAGTTGGCGCGATTCCAGCATGAAGCTCAGCAGCGTCGGCGAAAGCTGGGTGCGCGCCTGTTCCAGGCTGATGCGCGGCGGGCGCGGCAGACCGTACAGGTCGGCGGCCAGATCGAAATAGTCTCCCATTTTCAACCGCGCATCGTCGTTCACGTGGACGATGCGCTGCGGCCGTCCGCGCCACAGCGCCAGCCAGCAGGCGCGCGCCAGGTCATCGGCATGAATGTGGTTGCTGTAGCTGTCATCCTGCGGCTGCAAGGCCGGTGTGCCGCGCAGCAGGCGTTCGCGCGGCGTGCCCTGCGCGCGGTCGGGCGCATAGATGCCGGGAACGCGCAGAATGCTGATGGCAGGCTGCCCCAGGCGTTGGCGGCCCCAGTCACGCAAGGTCTGCTCGGCATGCACGCGACGCTGCGCACGCCCGGTCGCGGGAGCCAGGGCAGCAGTTTCACGCAGCAAGGCCCCCTGGCGGTTGCCGTAGACACCGCTGGTACTGCCATACACCAGCTGCAGGGGGGATCGGCCACGCCGCAAGGCCTGCACCAGCGCGTGCGTGCGCACATCCCGCGCCCCGCCATCGGCCCCCGGTGGTGCCAGATGCAGCACGCGCTGTGCCAGTCCGGCCAGCCGGCGCAGGGTACACGGCTGATCGAGGTTGCCGGCCAGCACCGTCAGCCCTTGCGCGCGCAAGGCATTCAGCCGATCTGGCTGGCTGCTCAGGGCCAGCAGCTGCACTCCACGACGCGCCACGCGCTGCAGCACGACACGGCTGCCGACATCGCCACAGCCCACAATCAGCAGACGCTGCCGTCGGAATCGGGCTGGCAGCGCACGCGGGCGGACAAGTGAAGCCGGTCGGGCAAGGGACAGGGGCATGGCAAGATGGATAACAGACGGGAACCCACCCTAATGTAACAGCCCCAGACCCTGCCCCTGTCAGGGATCGGCAAGATGCAGGACAATAAGGAATTGCGGCCTGTGCAGCAGGCCACCCCGTTCACCCAGTTTTTGCAGGAGATCACCCCCCATGGGATACCAGGTCCATATCCAGCCCAGTGGCCGCCAGTTCGAGGTTCTGGACGGCGAAACCGTGCTCGATGCCGGCATCCGTCTGGCCATCGGCCTGCCCTACGGCTGCAAGGATGGTGCCTGCGGATCCTGCAAATGCAAGAAGATCAGTGGCGAAGTCACACATCGCCCCTACCAGGCCAAGGCCATGTCGGACGAGGAGCTGGCCGCCGGCATGGTGCTGGCCTGCCGCGCCGAGCCGCAGTCCGACCTGGTACTGGAATCACGCCAGGTGACTGCTGCCGGTGCGTTCCCGGTGCGCAAGATGCCGGCGCGCGTGATGGGCCTGACGCGCCTGGCCGATGACGTGATGCAGATCAGCCTGCAGCTGCCGGCCAACGCGCCGCTGCAATACCATGCCGGCCAGTACATCGATATCCTGCTGGCGGATGGCCAGCGCCGCAGCTACTCCATGGCCACGGCGCCGCAGGACGTCGATGCGGCACAGCCACGCGTAGACCTGCATCTACGCCACATGCCCGGCGGCAAGTTCACCGACCATGTGTTCGCCAGCATGAAGGAAAAGGAAATCCTGCGCATCGAGGGGCCGTTCGGCAGCTTCCACCTGCGCGAGGATGCCGGCCAGGGGCCGCTGCTGTTCCTGGCCTCCGGCACCGGATTTGCCCCCATCAAGGCGATGCTGGAGCACATGGAGCACACCGGCAGCCAACGCCATGCCGTTCTCTATTGGGGTGCGCGTCGCCCGGCCAACATCTACATGCACGACTGGATCACGGAATACTGCACACGCCACCCACAGGTGCGCTATGTGCCGGTGATTTCCGATGCCCTGCCGGAAGATGGCTGGACCGGTCTGTCGGGTCTGGCCCTGGATGTGATGCTGCAGGAACATCCTGACATGCGCGATATGCAGCTGTATGCCTGCGGCGCACCGGCCATGGTGGAAGCGGCACAACAGCGCGCCGTAGCGGATCACCAGCTGCCAGCGGAGCACTTCTTTGCCGATGCCTTCACCTCGCTGAAGGACAAGATCGAGCCGCAAGCCTGAGCCGAAGCGGCTGCTGCCGTCAGCCGCAGAACTCCACCAGCCGCAGACGATTACCGTCAGGATCCTGCACACGCAAGACGCGCAAGGCATTGATCTTGCCGGTATACAGCACGGGTCCCGCGGAGTCGGCCCAGCCTTCACGCTGCAGGTGGGCACGGATGCCCTCGACCGGTTGTTGCACCAGGAAGTAGAACTCCTGGAAGCCGGCCTGCTCTGCGTCAGCCGCTGCGTTGGCAGCAGCACGCCTGGTCAGCGGGGGCCTGACCTCCATCAGCTCAATGCTGCCGGTTCTCAAGCGGAAGACAAAACGCTCACCCGGCACAGCCTGTGCCACCCGTACATCCAATTCCAAGCTGGCAATGCGCTTGAGCAGTAGTACCCGGGTATAAAAATCCAGGCACTTCAGTGGCCTGGTACTGACAATGTGCGTTTCCAGCATGCTTGGATTGTTGCCGGAAACAATGAGCTACACGGATTGTCCCATCTGCGTTGTAGCAAAAACCCTGAGAACGTGTGACATATTCCCAGCCAGCAGGCTCACTCGCCCAAATAAGCCGCCCGCACACGCGGATCCGCCAGCATGGAGCCGGCTTCTCCCTGCATGGTCATGACGCCGGACTCCATCACGTAGCCACGATCGGCAATCGATAGCGCCCGACTGGCGTTCTGCTCCACCAGCAGCAGAGTCATGCCGCGCTGGTGCACGTCCTGCACCACCTCGAAAATCTTGTCCACCATGATGGGCGACAAGCCCATGGACGGCTCATCCAGCAACAGCAGCCGCGGCCGCGCCATCAGCCCGCGCGCCATGGCCAGCATCTGCTGCTCACCGCCGGACATGGTGCCGGCGAGCTGGCTACGGCGTTCCTGCAGGCGCGGGAACAGCTGCAGCATGCGCTCCAGATCCTCTGCCACGGCGGCCTTGTCCTTGCGCAGGAAAGCGCCCATCTGCAGGTTCTCGATGATGGTCATGCGCGTGAAAATGCCGCGCCCCTCCGGAATCATCACCAGGCCTTCGCGCGCAATATCCCAGGCGCCCTTGCCGCGAATACTCTTGCCGAGAAACTGGATATCACCGTTGCGCACCGGCTGCAGCCCGGTGATCGCCTTCATGGTGGTGGTCTTGCCGGCACCATTGGAGCCGATCAGCGAGACCAGTTCGCCTTCCCTCACCTCCAGATCGATGCCCTTGACCGCATTGATGCCGCCGTAGGCCACTTCCAAGCCGCTGATTTTCAACAGGGTGTTGCTCATGCTGTCTGCCTCAATGCTGTCCGGTGCCCAGATAGGCCTCGATCACTTTCTCGTCCTTCTGCACCTCGGCTGGCGTCCCCTGGGCGATCACCTTGCCATAGTCCAGCACGGTCACGCGGTCGCACAGGCCCATCACCAGCTTCACATCGTGTTCGATCAGCAGAATCGTGCGGCTGTCCTGGCGGATACGGTCGATCAGCTCGCGCAGCTGCACTTTCTCTGTGGCGTTCATGCCGGCAGCAGGCTCATCCAGTGCGATCAGTTGCGGGTCGGTTGCCAGCGCACGGGCAATTTCCAGGCGGCGCTGGTCGCCATAGCTCAGGGTGCGCGCACGGAAATCGGCATACTGGCCGATACCGACATAGTCGAGCAGCTCCTGGGCACGGGCGCGGATGGCTGCCTCCTCCGCCAGGAAGGAGCGCGTCTGGAAAATCGCCCCCAGTACGCCGGAGTGGGTGCGCACATGGCGCCCCACCATGACGTTTTCGAGTGCCGTCATTTCGGCAAACAGGCGGATGTTCTGGAAGGTACGGGCGATGCCGGCCTGTGCCACCTTGTGCACTGCCGTGGGCTCATAACGCTGGCCGGCCAGCTCGAAGCTGCCGCTGTCCGGCGTGTAGAGGCCGGTGATCACGTTGAAGAAAGTCGTCTTGCCCGCGCCGTTGGGGCCAATCAGTCCGTAGACCTGGCCTTGTTCGATATGCAGATTGACATCGCTCAGCGCCTGCAGGCCACCAAAGCGCTTGGACACATCGCGGACTTCGAGAATGGTCGTGCTCATGCTGTGCGCCTCAGGGGTTGACGCTGTCCTGGCGGACCGTGGTGGTACCGGGAACGGCATCGGCGGGCGAATCCACACCGGGCGGATTCTGCTGGGCCGTGACGGGCTGTGCCTTGCTGGCAACCCCCTTGCGGCTGCCGGCCTTGCCATGTTCGGGAGACGGCCAGAGACCACGTGGACGCAGCAGCATCACCGAGATCATGGCCAGCGCAATCAGCAGCTGACGCAGGATGGCCGGGTCCAGCCGGCCATCGGTCATGGCCTGCAGCGGGTGCGCCACATAGCGCAGCACCTCGGGCAGCGCCGACAACAGCACCGCGCCCAGGATCACGCCCGGCAGGTGGCCCAGACCGCCCAGCACGACCATCGCCACGATCATGATGGATTCCATCAGGCTGAACGACTCGGGCGAGACAAAGCCCTGGAAGCTGGCAAACATGGCCCCGGAAATACCGCCAAAAGTGGCCCCCATGCCGAAAGCCAGCAGCTTCAGGTTGCGCGTGTTCAAGCCCATGGCCTGCGCCGCCGTCTGGTCTTCGCGGATCGCCATCCAGGCGCGACCGATGCGCGAATCCTGCAGGCGATAGCAGACCACCACCGTCAGCACCACCAGGATCAGGAACAGGTAGTAGTACAGGCTGACCGAGGACACGGTAAAGCCGCCAATATCGAGCGAACGCGACAGCGGGTGGCCGGCCACGGTCACCGGATCGATCTGGCCGATGCCCTTGGGGCCGTTAGTGATGTTGACCGGCGCGTCCAGGTTGTTCATGAAAATGCGGATGATCTCGCCAAAGCCCAGCGTGACAATCGCCAGATAGTCGCCACGCAGCTTGAGCAGCGGGTAGCCGAGCAGCACGCCGACAATGCCAGCCAGTGCCGCCGCCAGTGGAATCACCGCCCAGAGTGGCAAGTGCAGGCCTCCGGGAAAAGTGGCCGCCAACTGCGGGAAGGTACCCAACAGATGGGGCGATGCCAGCAGCGCGAACAGGTAGGCCCCGACGGCATAAAACGCCACATAACCCAGATCCAGCAGGCCGGCGTAACCGACCACGATGTTCAGGCCCAGTGCCAGCATGATGTACAGCAGCGCCAGATCGGCGATGCGCACCCAGGCATTGCCGAACTGCTGCAGTACCAGCGGCAGCACCAGCAGCCCGATGGCGGCCAGCAGGAAGACGAACAGCTTGCTCTTGCTTGATGTCATGGTGTTCTCCCGGTCAGGCACGGTCGGCCACACGTTCGCCCAGCAGGCCGGACGGACGCAGGATCAGGATCAGCACCAGCACCAGAAAGCCCAGGATATCGGTGTAATGGCTGCCCAGCACACCGCCGGTCAGCACGCCCAGGTAGCCGGAACCAATCGATTCGATCAGGCCCAGCAGCAGGCCTCCCACTACTGCGCCGCCCAGGTTGCCAATGCCGCCTAGCACGGCGGCAGTAAAGGCCTTCAGGCCGGGCAGGAAACCCATGGTGTGCTGTACCGTGCCGTAGTTGGCGGCAAACATGACGCCGGCTACGGCCGCCAGTACCGCACCGATGATGAACGTGGCGGAAATCACGGTGTCGGGCTTGACGCCCATCAGCGAGGCCACACTCGGGTTCTCTGCCGTGGCGCGCATGGCACGGCCCAGACGGGTACGATGCACCACGTACAGCAGGATGGACAGGCAGATGGCGGTCACGCCCAGCACCATCACCTGGGTCACGGTGATCACGGCACCGGCGACCTGGAACGGCTCTGCGGCCAGCAGCGTCGGGTAGGACTTGTAGTTGGGCTTCCAGATGATCATGGCCAGCGTCTGCAGCAGGATGCTCATGCCGATGGCGGTGATCAACGGCGCCAGACGCGGGCTGTTGCGCAGCGGCCGGTAGGCGATTTTCTCGATGCTGAAGTTCAGCACGGCGGCTACCACGCAGGCCACCAGCATGGCGATCAGCAGGATCATCCAGCCCGGTGTCCCCGGCATGCTCTCCTGGATCAGGCCGACAATCGTCCAGCTGGTCAGTGCACCAATCATCAGCACTTCGCCGTGGGCAAAGTTGATCAGGTTGATGATGCCGTACACCATGGTGTAGCCCAAGGCCACCAGGGCGTACATGCTCCCCAGAACCAGACCATTGATGATCTGTTGCAACAAAATATCCATCGAATCGGCTCTCCCGGAAGTCGGGCACCAGAGGGGACTGGCGCTGGGATGGGCTCTTGCCGGGTCAGGCAACAGGCTAGGGGCAGTCAGGGGTCGTTGCAATCGCTTACGGACCAGTGGCGGTTTCGAATTGTAGCAAGCACGGTCGTTCACCTCGATTCTGGCTGATTAGGGAGATTCCCTGATCACGGTCTATTCGTCATCAGCCTGTTCGCCCCTCCCCTGCTTCGTCATCCAGCTTCCGCAGAAAAGTCAGCTTCTCGCCAATCCGGGATTCCAGCCCTCTCGGCACAGGCTGGTACCAGCCTGGTTCCGCCATGCCATCGGGCAGATAGGTTTCACCGGCGGCATAGCCATGCGGTTCCTCATGCGCGTAGCGATAGGCGCGGCCATGGCCCAGCTCCTTCATCAGCTTGGTGGGCGCATTGCGCAGGTGTACCGGCACTTCGCGGCTCTTGTCCTGACGCACAAAGGCGCGCGCCTGGTTGTAGGCGGTGTAACCGGCATTGCTCTTGGCCGCAATAGCCAGGTAGATGACGGCCTGCCCCAGGGCCAGCTCGCCTTCGGGGCTTCCCAGCCGTTCATAGGTCAAAGCGGCATCGTTGGCGATCTGCATGGCACGCGGATCGGCCAGCCCGATGTCTTCCCAGGCCATGCGCACGATGCGCCGCGCCAGGTAACGCGGGTCGGCTCCGCCATCGAGCATGCGCGTCAGCCAGTACAGGGCGGCATCGGGATGCGAGCCACGCACTGACTTGTGCAACGCCGAAATCTGGTCATAAAAGGCATCGCCTCCCTTGTCGAAGCGCCGCGCATTCAGCGTCAGCGCATTCTCGACAAAGGCGCGGTCGATCTGGTCCGTGTGCGCCGCCTGCGCTGCCGTTTCGCACTGTTCCAGCAGGTTGAGAAAGCGGCGGCCATCGCCATCGGCATAGCCGATCATGGTGTTGATGGCCGCATCGTCGAAATGCAGATGCCCGAGCGCCCGTTCATGTGCCGCGGCAAACAGCTGGCGCAGCTCGTCATCGGTCAGCGACTGCAGCACGTAGACCTGGGCACGCGACAGCAGCGCCGAGTTGACCTCGAAGGACGGGTTTTCGGTGGTGGCACCGATGAAGGTCACCAGCCCGGATTCGGCATAGGGCAGCAAGGCGTCCTGCTGCGACTTGTTGAAGCGGTGGATCTCGTCGACGAACAGGATGGTGTGGCGGCCCTGGGCCAGATGGCGCTCGGCCTGCTCCATGGCTGCGCGAATATCCTTGACGCCGCTGAACACCGCCGACAAGGCGATGAAGTCGCAGTCGAAGGCATGCGCCATCAGGCGCGCCAGCGTGGTCTTGCCGACGCCGGGCGGGCCCCACAGAATCATCGAATGCGGCTTGCCGGAGGCAAATGCCAGTTGCAGCGGCTTGCCTTCACCCAGCAGGTGCTGCTGGCCGATTACCTGCTCCAGCGTTTGCGGCCGCAGGCGCTCGGCCAGCGGTGCAGCAGCCGATGCCACACCGGCGGGGAGGCGGCCAGGGCTGGCCGGGGCGGGAACATGTCCAAACAGGTCTTCCATGGACTGCATGTTACCTGCTGGCGGCCTGCCCTGTCAGGGCGGCGCGGCAAATGCAGAACGGCACCAGAAGGAGTCCCCCTGGTGCCGTTTGCGGCCTGACGCGCCTGACGGGCTTACTGCTTCAGGACATCGGCGCCAGCCGGCGGCTTGAAGTTGAAGCTCACGTTGGCCGGCAGCTTGCTGCCAAAGTTCTGGAACTGGATGTCGGAGCGCTGGCCAAAGTTGTCCTGGATCACCAGCGAACGCAGGTTCTTGCCCTGGAAGCCGATCATCACGCTCTTGATCTGGCCATCCTGGGCCTTGGGTGTGGCGCGCACCCACTCCAGACCGTTCTGGGCCGGCGCGTTTTCCAGCTGGTAATGGGTCTGCAGCGACTTCAGGCTGGTCGCCGATGCCACCAGGGCCGCCGGCGTGGCATCCAGCACCTGGGCCTGGCTGCGCTGCGTGACCTGGTTCAGGCCGGCGTCATACATCCACAGCGTCTTGCCATCGGCCACAATGGTCTGCTTGAAGGGTTTGGTGTAATCGAAGCGGAACTGGCCCGGACGCTTGAAACTGAAGGTACCGGAGCTCTGGCGTGCCGTACCCTTCTTGTTCACATTGGTCACGGTCTGGGTAAAGGTTGCCTGGCCGGACTTGCTGTTCTTGATGTAGCTGTCGAGCGTTGCCAGGCCATCGGCATGGGCCGCCCCGCTCCAGCCAGCCAGACCCACGGCCAGAATGGACGCAGCGCCCAGCAGGGAACGGCGGCCGGAAGCGGCAACAGGCGACAGGGACTTGGCGGTTTCTTGCTTGATCATCAGCATTTTCTCCTTGTTGGCCGACCTGCCACACAACCCCATGTCATGTGGCTGCAGACGTGCTGCTACAGGTCTCGCTGTCAGTTTAGAGGGGGAATCGGGCAGAGGTTCAGCCACAAGCGTTGCAAAAGTTCTGCCGTGGCAGAAAATGTAACAGCGAAAGGCGCAAGTCCCTGCCGGCCTTGCCACCACACAGGGACTTGTTACAAAACAAGGACAGAAAGCTGACGCCTATTCGTCGCGATTCGGCACCAGGATGTCGCGCTGGCCGCTGGTGGACAGGCTGCTGACCAGTCCCGCACGCTCCATGTCCTCCAGCAGGCGGGCAGCGCGGTTGTAGCCGATACGCAACTCACGCTGCACCAGAGAGATGCTGGCCTTGCGCTTCTTCAGCACCACTTCCACGGCCTGGTCGTACATCGGATCCTGCTCGCTGCCGCCCTCGCCGTCCAGACCGCCTTCCTCGCCATCGACGGTGCCGCCTTCCAGCACGCCCTCGATGTAGTTGGCTTCGCCATGCTCCTTCAGGTAGGTCACGACACGGTGCACCTCGTCATCGCTGACAAAGGCACCGTGCACGCGGGTCGGCAGGCCATGGCCGGCCGGCAGGTACAGCATGTCACCCATGCCGAGCAGGCTTTCGGCCCCCATCTGGTCCAGGATGGTACGGCTGTCGATCTTGCTCGATACCTGGAAGGCGATACGGGTCGGGATGTTGGCCTTGATCAGGCCGGTGATCACGTCCACGCTCGGGCGCTGCGTGGCCAGGATCAGGTGGATGCCGGCGGCTCGCGCCTTCTGCGCCAGACGCGCAATCAGCTCTTCGATCTTCTTGCCAACCACCATCATCAGGTCGGCCAGCTCGTCGATCACCACCACCAGATACGGCAAGCGCTCCAGTGGCTCGGGCGAATCGGGCGTCAGGCTGAACGGGTTGGGAATCAGCTCTTCACGGGCCTTGGCATCCTCGATCTTGGCGTTGTAGCCGGCCAGGTTGCGCACGCCCATCTTGCTCATCAGCTTGTAGCGGCGCTCCATCTCGCCCACGCACCAGTTCAGGCCATGGGCAGCCTGGCGCATGTCGGTCACGACCGGCGCAATCAGGTGCGGAATGCCTTCGTAGACCGACATTTCCAGCATCTTGGGATCGATCATCAGCAGGCGTACCTGCTCCGGCGTGGCCTTGTAGAGCAGGCTCAGGATCATGGCGTTGATGCCGACCGACTTGCCGGAACCGGTGGTACCGGCCACCATCACGTGCGGCATCTTGGCCAGATCGGCCACCACCGGCGCACCGACAATGTCCTTGCCGAGTCCGACCGTCAGCAGCGACTTGCCATCGTGATAGGCATTCGAGCCCAGCACCTCGCTCAGGTGGATGGTCTGGCGGCGTGCATTCGGCAGCTCCAGCGCCATCAGGTTCTTGCCGGGAATGTTCTCGATCACGCGGATCGAAACCAGGCTGAGCGAACGCGCCAGATCCTTGGCCAGGTTGACGATCTGCGAGCCCTTGACCCCAGTCGCCGGCTCCATCTCGTAACGCGTCACGACCGGGCCCGGCTTGGCCGCCACCACGCGCACCTCGACACCGAAGTCCTTGAGTTTTTTCTCGATCAGGCGGCTGGTCATTTCCAGCGTCTCGTGCGGAATCGATTCGCGGCTGGCCGGCGCCTCGTCCAGCAGGCTGATCTGCGGCAGCGTGCTGTCGGGCAGCTCGGTGAACAGCGGCTTCTGGCGCTCCTTGGCCACACGCACACTGGGTTCGGCCGCGACCGGGCGCACCGGTACATCGACCGCGACCGGAATCGGGTGGTTCTCGCGTACCAGCTCCAGTTCCTGCTCGACCTCGACCTCGCGCTGGCGGGCCGCCTCCTGGCCGGCGACCAGGTCGGCCGCCACTTCGCGGCGCGTGCGGGCCGCCTCCAGGCGCCGCTCGATCCAGGCGCCGATCTGCTGCGACACCTGGCCCCAGGAGAAACGGAACACCCAGGCAAAGGCCGCCACCAGCAGCACGATGCCGAGCACGCCGGAACCCAGGCCACCCAGGAAGGACACCATCAGCGGACCAACAAAGCTGCCCAGCATGCCGCCGGCTCCGCCAGGCAGCGAGGCCGCGCTGGCATACAGGCGGCTCCACTCCAGACCGGTGGCCGCGGCCAGCAGCACCAGCAGGCCCAGCCACCAGAACAGGCGTTGATCAAACCAGCCGAGCCAGCGCTGTTGCCAGCCGGCATCTTCAACGACTGCCTGCGGTGACGCCTCGGACAGCACCTGACCGCGCATCCAGCTGCGGAACAGGCGCACCCAGCCGGCAAACAGGGCCAGGAACAGCAGCCAGACCGAACGGCCCAACAGGAAATAGCTGATGTCGGAGACCCAGGCTCCGGCATGGCCGAGCCAGTTGCGGGGTTCGGAATAGACGCCAGTGGTGCTCCAGGCCGGATCAGCCGCATCGTGGCTGATCAAGGCGGCCAGCCAGAACACCAGCAGCAGCAGTCCGACAAACAGCACGGTCTCCTGGCTGAAACGCCGGAAAAAGGCCGGCACCAGGGGTTTGTCTTCTGCAGGAGCAGCTTCAGTCGGGGTATTGCGAATCAGGTATGCCATTCAACTTCCTTGGCAGCCGTCTTCAGTCTGCGTGCTGGCTGCGCGGGGTCAGCACAAAGCTGCCATCGGCACGCTCCACCAGAGTACCATCTTCCTCGAAGTGCTTCATCACGCGGCTGACCATCTCGCGGGAGGCTCCCACCATCTTGGCCACATCCTGGCGCGATACTTTCTGGCGCAGCACCATGTGGTCTTCGGCATCGGTTTCTGCCATATCGACCAGCACCGCCTGCACGCGGCCATAGACATCCATCAGCGCCAGCGACTCGATCTGCTTGTCGGCCTTGCGCAGACGGCGCACCAGACCGCGCATGACCGATTCGGCCATGCTGGAGTTCTCGCGCAGGCTGTTGAGGAAGGCTTCGCGATCCAGCGTGAGCACATCGGTCTGCACCTCGGCACGCACGGTGGCGGAATGCGGTTCGCCATCGATCAGGCTCATCTCGCCGATGCAATCCCCGACCTCGAGCGTGGCCATGATGACCTCGCGGCCACGATGGTCCTGCAGCAGGACGCGCGCCCGGCCGGACAGGATCATGTACAAGGTGCCGGAGATACGGCCTTCCTCCACGATGTTTTCACCACGCTTGAAGCGCTTTTTTCCGATATTGGCGTATAGCACGCTGGTTTGTGTCGATGTCAAGTCACTGAACAGGGGGACCCTGCGGATCAGATCCAGATTGGAAACAATGGTCATGTCGTCTTTCCCTGGCTAGCCGGTCTCGCCGGTAACCGTCATTTTGCCCTAATAGCATGACATAAATAATGGATACTGCAGGGAAATGATCCATTACCCACCGACTGTGCCCGACATGACAGACGGAATGCTGCATTTTCGGGCAAGCCGCCCGGCCCCTACGCCGCTCGTGCCAAACGGCTACACTGCAGGGCACTACCGACAGACAAGAAAGGATACACGCCATGACGACCACGACGCACGCCAAAGTCCTGATCCTGGGTTCCGGCCCGGCCGGCTATTCTGCCGCCATTTATGCCGCACGCGCCAACCTGCAGCCACTGCTGATTACCGGCATGGCCCAGGGCGGCCAGCTGATGACCACCACCGAGGTGGACAACTGGCCGGCGGACGTCCACGGCGTGCAGGGCCCGGAGTTGATGCAGCGCTTTCTGGAACATGCGCAGCGCTTCAACACCACAATCCAGTTCGACCACATCCACACGGTGGAACTGGGCCAGCGTCCGTTTACCCTGACCGGTGACAGCGGCACCTATACCTGCGACACGCTGATCATTGCCACCGGCGCCTCGGCCCGCTATATCGGCCTGCCCTCCGAGGAGTCCTTCATGGGCCGTGGCGTCAGCGCCTGCGCCACCTGTGACGGTTTCTTCTACCGTGACCAGGATGTGTGCGTGGTCGGTGGCGGCAACACCGCCGTGGAAGAGGCGTTGTATCTGAGCAACATCGCGCGCAAGGTCACGCTGATCCACCGCCGCGACAGCTTCCGCGCCGAAGCCATCCTGGTCGACAAGCTGATGGACAAGGTGCAGGCCGGCAAGATCGAGCTGAAGCTGTTTGCCACGCTGGACGAGGTGCTGGGCGACGCCAGCGGTGTGACAGGCGTGCGCATCCGCAGCACGAAGGACGACAGCACCGAGGAGATTCCGGTGCATGGCTGCTTCATCGCGATTGGCCATTCGCCGAATACCGACATCTTCAAGGACAAGCTGGCGATGCAGGACGGCTACCTGATCACCCAGGGCGGTCAGCAGGGCTTTGCCACGCAGACCAGCGTACCGGGTGTGTTCGCTGCCGGTGATGTGCAGGATCACATCTACCGCCAGGCCATCACCAGTGCCGGTAGCGGCTGCATGGCCGCGCTGGATGCGCAGCGCTTCCTGGAGCAACAGGCAGACTGAGCCGGATCCACACCGGAATCGCACAGGGCAGCCCGGGCTGCCCTGTTGCATTGCTGCAAGTCCTTCCCGATAAACAGTTTTTGTTCTATAATCTGACGTTTTGCCGAATCAGCCGGGCGGCTGGTTTGTCAAATAAACCGCCTGCAAGCAGGCATACAGGGGTTTTCTTGGCCCGTGCATGCCGCAGGCGAGGTGCAGGACCGGCCAGCGTTGTCGGCCCTGTTATTGCAACAACCACAGTCAAAGGAGTGCTTCAATGGCACGCAAATGTGAAGTCACGGGCAAGGGCCCGATGGTGGGCAACAACGTTTCCCACGCCAACAACAAGACCAAGCGCCGTTTCCTGCCCAACCTGCAGTCTCGCCGTTTCTGGGTAGAGAGCGAAAACCGCTGGGTGCGCCTGCGCGTGACCAACGCCGCCCTGCGCCTGATCGACAAGAATGGCATCGACTCCGTGCTCGCCGACATGCGTGCCCGTGGCCAGGCCTGATCCCCATAACTGACTGAAAGGACACCATCATGGCAAGCAAAGGCGGACGCGAAAAGATCAAGCTGGAATCCACTGCAGGTACCGGCCACTTCTACACCACGACCAAGAACAAGAAGACCATGCCCGAGAAAATGACGATCATGAAGTTTGATCCGAAGGCTCGCAAGCACGTCGAATACAAGGAAATCAAGCTGAAGTAATTCAGCCCTTCCCTGTCCGGAAGCCCGCTGTTCATTCCAGCGGGCTTTTTTGCGTCCGGAGCGCCAACCATGACAGCCACGGCAGTCACCGCTGCCGTGGCCGTTTCGCGGCGATCAGTCCTTTTGCCAGACGGCGGCGAAGAAACCGTCCATGTCGTGCAGGTCCGGCCACAGGCGCAGATAGCGGCCAGCTTCGATCCCGCCCTGCCCCGGGCTGCCCAGCACCTCCGCCTGCTCCACCTTGCGCTGTGCCAGCAACTCCACCACATTCAGCGGCCTGAAGCCTGGGTGAGCCTGGCTGAAGGCTTCGGCGATGTGCTCATTCTCTTGCGGCAGCATGCTGCAAGTGGCATAGACCAGACGGCCACCGGATTTGACCAGGCGTGCAGCGCTGGCCAGGATGGCACTTTGCCTGGCGGTCATCTCCTGCACCGTCTGTTCCGACTGGCGCCATTTCAGATCCGGGTTGCGGCGCAAGGTGCCCAGGCCGGAGCACGGGGCATCGACCAGCACGCGGTCGATCTTGCCGCTCAGACGCTTGATGCGATCGTCACGCTCATGCGCGATGGCCGCCGGGTGCACATTGCTCAGGCCGCTGCGTGCCAGTCGCGGCTTGAGCTTGTCGAGGCGGTGCGCCGACACATCAAAGGCGTACAGGCGGCCGGTGTTGCGCATTTCAGCCCCCAGCGCCAGCGTCTTGCCACCAGCACCGGCACAGAAATCGGCCACCATCTCACCACGGCGCGCATCCAGCAGCAACGCCAGCAGCTGCGAGCCTTCATCCTGCACCTCGATCGCGCCGTCCTTGAACAGGTCCATGTGCATCAGCGCCGGGCGTCCGCGCAGCCGCACGCCCCAGGGAGAAAAGCGCGTGGCTTCGGCCTGCAGCTGCTGCTCCGTCAGCGCCTGAATGACATCAGCGCGTTTGGCCTTGAGCGTGTTGACGCGCAGATCCAGCGGCGCCCCCTGCAGCAGGCTGTCGGCCAGTTGCCGGAAACGTTCGGCTCCCAGCTGCTGCTCCAGCGCACCAGCCAGCCAGTTCGGCAGATTGTGGCGGTGGATCGGCATCAGCTGCTCGTCACTGACCTGCCGGCAGTCCGCCAGCCATTCCTTTTCCTGTGGCTTGAGAGCCGCCTGGACGAAGTCGGCCGGTGCAGCCAGCGCCAGAATGGCAAGACGGCGCTCGCGTGCACCGCTGCCGCTGCGGGCCAGCAGCTCGTAATACGGCTTGCGGCGCAGCACGCTGTAGACGGTTTCGGTCAGGGTGGCGCGTTCGCGCGAACCCAGTTCACGATGCTCGCGGAAATAGCGCGACACCACGGCATCGGCAGGATGGTCCAGACGCAATACCTGGCCTACCAGGGCAGTGGCATGGTCCAGCAGGGCTTTGGGATGCATGGAAAACTCTCTCGGTCAGGGCCCGCTTGGCAGCGGGCCGGAATCAATTGGGCAGGCAGGCGCAAACGCCCTGCCCGCTTCGCATCAGAACAGTTCGGACAGCAGGTCCAGTGCCTGCATGTAGGCGCTGCTGCACATCAGCTCGTCCCAGTCCGGGGCCGGGCTGGCCGGCAACAGGGCGCGCCGACGCAGCTCGCTGGCCTCGTCCAGTGGCAGTTGCTGCTTGACCACGGCTTCGCTGACGTGCGCCATGGCGGCATCGAGTGCCTGACCGCCGTCCAGGCTCTGGTTGCACAACAGCACCAGATCGCAGCCGGCGCGGATCGCAGCCACGGCAGCTTCGCCATGCGTGAGTGTGCGCCCCTGCATCTGGCGTGCGCCCTGCATGCTGAGATCATCACTGATCACGGCACCACGGAAATCCAGTTCGCCGCGCAGAATATCCTGGATCCAGATGTCGCTGAAACCGGCCGGACGCGCATCCACCTTGGGGTATATCACGTGCGCCGGCATGACCGCCGTCAGCGTGTTGTTGAGCCAGCCGTAGGGACGGGCATCGTCCTTCAGGATACGCTTGAGGCTGCGCTTGTCGACCGGAATCGCCACATGCGAATCGGCCTTGACGTAGCCGTGGCCGGGGAAATGCTTGCCGCAGTTGCCCATGCCGGCCTGCAGCAGGCCCAGCATCAGGCTTTGCGCCAGTTGCGTCACCAGATGCGGATCGGCATCAAAGGCACGATCACCGATCACGCTGCTTTCGCCATAGTCGAGATCGAGCACCGGCGTAAAGCTGAAATCGATACCGCAGGCGCGCAGCTCGGAGGCCAGCACGTAGCCACAAGCCGTTGCGACCTGGCTGGCATGCTGCGCCTGCCGGTTCAGGCGACGCTTGCCGCCCTGCCCCTGGCGCCACAGCTCGCCCAGCGCACGCATTGGCGGCAGGCGCGTGAAGCCATCGGTGCGGAAACGCTGCACGCGGCCTCCTTCGTGGTCAACCGCGATCAGGATGTCGGGGCGGATCGACTTGATTTCGGCGCTCAGTTCGCTGATCTGGGCGCGGCTTTCCCAGTTGCGGCCAAAGTAGATCAGGCCACCTACCAGCGGATGCTGCAGGCGCTCGCGGTCGGCGGCGTCCAGACGGGTACCGGCAATATCGATGATCAGGGGATGCATGGCAGACAGTCTCGGAAAATATCAGGAAAGGGATTCGGGAAGGTATTCGACGATAACGAAGCTGGAGGCCTGCTCGGCCTCGTCGGTGACACTGACATGGGCACGCAGGTGCCGTTCACGAAACCAGCTCTCCAGCTCGCCGTGCAGCACGATCTGCGGCTGGCCGCTGGGCGCATTCAGGATCTCGCAGCGCCGCCAATGCATCGGCATGCGCATGCCCAGGCCAATCGCCTTGCTGAAGGCCTCCTTGGCGGAAAAACGCGTTGCCAGATAACTGATGCCACGGTCGGCCCAGCGCGCACTGCGCTGGCGGTACACCTGCAGCTCGGTCGGACCCAGCACGGTTTCGGCAAAACGCTCGCCGCGCCGCTCCAGCGTGGCACGGATGCGGCGGATATCGCACAGGTCGGTGCCAATGCCGTAAATCATGCCAGCACACCCCAGTCCTGCAACACCTGCTGCATGGCCTGCAGTGTGGCCTCGGGATTCTCCAGATGCGGCGAATGGCCGCAATCGGGCAACAGCTGATCGGTGGCGGCATGAATGCCGGCGGCAATATCGTGCATGTGCTGCACGGTGGCATACTGGTCGCCCGCGCCCTGCATCACGCAGGTCGGCACGCTGATGGCCGGCAAGGCATAGGCCATGTTCCAGTGGGCAAAGGCGGGTGTCAGCCAAGTCGCATTCCAGGCCATGAACACCTGCTCGACACGATCGCCGTGGTAGCGTGCCAGGCCACGCAGCTTGCCGGCATGCCAGGCATCCAGCGCATCGCGGATGCCCTGCAACGTCACGTCTTCCACATAGATATGGGCCGCCAGCGTGATCAGGCCACGCAGGCGTGCGGGCCGTTCGGCGGCATGCAGCAGACCGATGCTGCCGCCATCGGAATGGCCGATGACGATATAGTCGCGTTCCGGAATCGCCTGTGCCAGCACCTGGGGCAATTCCTCCAGCGCATAGCGATGCAGGTAGTGGATGGTGCGCGGCTGCTGTTGCGGATCCGACTGGCCGTGGCCCTGGCGGTCGAACAGCAGGCCCTCGCAGCCGGTGGCATCACACAGGGCTTGCGGAAAACCTTTCCACATGCGTGTGCTGCCCAGGCCCTCGTGCAGGAACACCAGCACCGGGCGGCGCGCAGCCTGACCGGCATCGGGCGGTTGCAGCGCCTCGGCATGGATGCGGGCTCCGTTGCCCAGCCGGATGTTGTCGGTCCTCATGCGTGGCGACCTGCGGCGCGCAGGCATTGCAGATAGGCTTCGACCGTGGCGGCATAACCCAGTTCCAGCGCATCGGCGATCAGCGCATGGCCAATGGACACCTCCTGCAGACCCGGCACGGCACGGGCGAAATCGGTCAGGTTGTCGCGATTCAGGTCATGGCCGGCATTCACGCCCAGGCCGGCATCCAGCGCTGCCTGTGCCGCTGTGGCAAAGCGCTGCAGTTGCTCCTGCTGCTGCCCGGTTCCCCAGGCTGCGGCATAGGGTTCGGTATACAGCTCGATGCGGTCCGCGCCCAGTTCGTGCGCCGGCGGCATCAGCGCCGGTTCGGCATCCATGAACAGGCTGACGCGTACACCAAGCGCATGGCATTCCCCGATCAGCGGACGCAGGCGCTCGCACACGGCGGCATCGGACAAGTCCCAGCCGTGGTCGCTGGTGAACTGGTCCTCGCTGTCGGGCACGAACGTGGCCTGGTGCGGACGCGTCTGGCGGATGAAATCCATGAGGTTCTGCGTCGGGTTGCCCTCGATATTGAACTCCTGCTGCGGCCAGTTCTGCATCAGGCCGGCCAGCTCCTGCACGTCACTGCCGCGGATATGGCGCTGATCCGGACGCGGGTGGATGGTGATGCCATCGGCCCCGGCCTGCAGGCACAGCGCCGCCGCGCGTGTCACGCTGGGAATGCCCAGATGCCGCGTGTTGCGCAGCAAGGCGACCTTGTTCACATTGACCGACAGCTGGGTGGTTCCGGTGAGATTCATAGTTTCTGCAATTCCATCATCATTTTGCGTGTGCGCAGCAGCTCCACGCCGCAATGCGCGTGCAATACGCCGCGCAGTTGCTGCTTCAGGCCCTGCGCCAGTTCACGCTGCGCCATGCACAACTGCATCACCGCCTGCAGCGGCTGTACCTCCTGCATGGCCTGTTCCAGCGCCAGCCAGTGAGCGCTTGACAGCGCCTGACGCCGCTCCTCCGGTTGAGCCAGGCGCAGGCCGCTGTGGGCCAGCAGCACATAGTGCCGGCCGGCTTCCAGTGGCTGATGCGTCAGTGTCTGCACATCCAGCGCCGGCAGCAGGCCCACCTCGCGCAGCAGCGACAGCTCGAAGGCACGCAGCACGGCCTCCAGCCATTCGCCGGCATGGTCGGACGCCATCAACGCCAGCGCACGGGCATAGACATCGAACAGTGCCGGGTGCGGGTCATCACGTGCCAGCATGCGCAGCAGCAATTCATTCAGATAATAGCCCGACAGCAGCCGTTCGCCCGTCGGCATGATGTGGCCGCCTATCCATTCGGCCGAACGCAGCATGCGGATGTCGGCATCGCCACCGAAACTCAGGTGCAGCGGCTGCAGCGGCAGCAACACCGGCCGGAAATTCGAACTGGGCTTTTTGGCACCACGCGCCATCAGCGCGGTGCGACCATGGTGCCGCGTGAACACCTCCAGGATCAGGCTGCTTTCGCTCCAGTCGTAATGATGCAGCACGAAAGCCGGCTCATGCGCCACGCGTTTCATACCGCCTCCGGGGACAAGGGCATGGACTTACTCGTAACCGAAAGAGCGCACGCGCGCTTCGTCGTCAGCCCAGCCGGAGCGCACCTTGACCCACAGCTCCAGGAACACCTTGGCGTCCATCAGCCGCTCCAGCTCCTGGCGCGCCTCGGTACCGATGCGCTTGATGCGCTCGCCCTTGTCGCCAATCACCATCGCCTTGTGGCCGTCACGCTCCACCACAATGGTGGCGGCAATGCGCACCATGCGCGCTGCGGCCTTGCCCGGTTCCTCCTGGAACTGGTCGATCACCACGGTCGAGGTATAGGGCAACTCGTCGCCAGTCAGGCGGAACAGCTTTTCGCGCACGATCTCGCTGGCCAGGAAGCGCTCGCTCTTGTCGGTCAGTTCGGCCTCGTCATGCCACCAGAGCTGCTGCGGCAGATAGTTGGCAACGATGTCGAGCAGGCGCTCCACGTCACGCGAGTTCTTCGCCGACATCGGCACGAATTCGGCAAAAGGGTGGCGCTCCTGCATGTCGCGCAGCCAGGGCGCGATCTCGCTGCGACGGTGGACGGTGTCCAGCTTGTTGGCCACCAGCAGCACCGGCACATCGGTCGGCAGCAGCGACAGCACCTTGGCATCGGCCAGGCTGAAGCTGCCGGCCTCGACCACGAACAGCACCACCTGCACATCGGAAACGGCTCCGGTCACGGCCTTGTTCAGCGACTTGTTCAGGGCATTGCCATGACGCGTCTGGAAGCCGGGGGTATCGACAAACACGAACTGGTTGTCACCACGCGTGCGAATGCCGGTAATGCGGTGGCGCGTGGTCTGTGCCTTGCGCGAGGTGATGCTGATTTTCTGGCCAACCAGGGCGTTGAGTAGCGTGGACTTGCCGACGTTGGGCTTGCCGACAATGGCCACCATGCCACAGCGCTGCTGCTCCGGATCGGAGGCGGCCGACTGGTTGCCCGGCTGCGCCGGAGCCAGCGGCTCCTTGCCCAGCAGGCGTTGCAGCTGGGCCTCGGTATCGGCATCCAGCGCGCCGGCGGCAGGCTTGGGATCGGTGGGGGAAGAAGAACTCATGTCGGTTTCCGGGTAGAAAGTAAGGGGCGGCGCGCCTTGGGGGCAGCGCTAGCCTGCTGTTGCAGTTGCGCAAGTACGCGACTGGCGGCATCCTGCTCGGCGGCGCGGCGGGAGCGACCCTGGCCACGCTGGCTGATCTGCAGGGCCGGGATCTGGCAATCGACCAGAAAGGTCTGGCGATGTGCCTCACCCTCGATACCAGCCACCTCGTAGGTCGGCACCTTCATCTTGCGCGCCTGCAGCCATTCCTGCAAGGAGGTCTTGGCGTCCTTGGCAGTGACAGACTGGTTCTGGCTCAGGTCAACCTCGGCAAACAGGCGGTGTACCAGGGCTTCGGCAGCCAGATAACCGGCATCCAGGTAGATGGCACCGATGATGGCCTCGAAGGCATCGGCCAGGATGGACGGGCGCTTGAGGCCGCCGGAGCGCAGCTCGCCCTCCCCCAGCCGCAGGCAGCTCGCCAGCTCCAGCTGCAGCGCCAGCTGGTGCAGGCTGTCCTGCTTGACCAGGTTGGCGCGGATGCGCGACAGGTCGCCCTCGGGCGAATCCTTCAGGCGTTCGAACAGCAGGCTGGAAATGGCCAGGCCCAGTACCGAGTCGCCCAGGAATTCGAGGCGTTCGTTGTGGTCGGCAGAAAAGCTGCGGTGCGTCAGGGCACGCTGCAGCAAGGCGGGCTGGGCAAAATCATGCTGCAGCCGCAGCGCCAGGTGTTGCAGGGGGGAAAGGGATTCAGCTGGACTCATGGGAACGGGAAATGCAGGATGCCTGCCCTGCCGGGGACCTTATCGCAAAGCCCCGGGACAGGCAATCCGGTGCATCCATGCTTACTGGATCTTGCCAATGCGATTGAAATCGCCAAAGTTCATCCACACCGCCACCGCCTTGCCCACAACGTGGTCGTCAGGGACAAAGCCCCAGAAGCGGGAATCGAGCGAGTTGTCGCGGTTGTCGCCCATCACGAAGTAATGGCCTTCGGGCACCTTGCAGGTGACGCCATCGACGCTGTACTTGCAGTTTTCGCTCTGCGGGAAATCGGCCAGCACCGGAATGCCGGAGGGGCGGCTGTCATCGATCAGGATCTGGTGCATGTGGGTGCCGATCTGTTCATCGAACAGCTGGTGGTAGCGCATGGTGCTCTGATCCAGGAAATCGGGTTTCTGCACCTGCGCGATGTCCTTGCCGTTGATGGTCAGGCGCTTGTTGATATAGGCCACGGTGTCACCGGGCACACCAATCACGCGCTTGATGTAATCGGTGCTCGGCTTGGGCGGATAGTGGAACACCATCACCTCGCCGCGCTGTACCGGCTTGCCTTCGGTGATCTTGGTATTGAGTACCGGCAGACGCATGCCCCACTCGTACTTGTTGACCAGAATCAGGTCACCGATGTGCAATGTCGGGATCATGGAGCCCGATGGAATGCGGAACGGCTCGTAGGCAAACGAGCGCAGCAGGAACACCAGCAGAATCACCGGGAACAGGCCGGCCGTCCAGTCCAGCCACCAGGGCTGTTCCATGATGCGCGCCCTGGCGCTGCGCGTGTCCACCGCATCGGCCTGGATGCCCTGCGCGGCCAACTCGGCCTGGCGCTTGTCCTGTGCCTGCTCGAAAGCCAGCGCAGCCTGGCGACGGTGCGGCTTGAACCAGATTTTCTCGGCCAGCCAGTACAGCCCGGTCACCACCGAGGCCACGAACAGCAACAAGGCCATATTGCCTTCCAGGTAGCCCATGAACCAGGCCGCCATATAGGCTACAAAACCCCCGAGTACCAATGCAGTAATGAATGGCATGTATCAGTCTTCCACTTGCAAAATGGCCAGGAACGCTTCTTGCGGCACCTCGACCGAACCAATCTGTTTCATGCGTTTCTTGCCCGCCTTCTGCTTTTCGAGCAGCTTGCGCTTGCGCGAAATATCGCCGCCGTAGCACTTGGCCAGCACGTTCTTGCGCAGCGCCTTCACGGTCTCGCGTGCGATGATGTTGCCGCCAATGGCCGCCTGGATCGCCACGTCGAACTGCTGCCGGCTGATGATCTCGCGCATCTTGGCCACCACGGCGCGACCGCGGTACTGGGCCTGGGTGCGATGCACGATGATGGACAGTGCGTCCACCTTCTCGCCGTTGAGCAGGATATCGACCTTGACCACATCGGACGGGCGGTATTCCTTGAACTCGTAGTCCATCGAGGCATAGCCGCGGCTGACCGACTTGAGCTTGTCGAAAAAGTCCAGCACGATCTCGCCCAGCGGCAGCTCGTAGGTCAGCATCACCTGGCGACCGTGGTAAGTCATGTTCATCTGCACGCCGCGCTTCTGGTTGGCCAGTGTCATCACCGGGCCCACATAATCCTGCGGCATGAACAGGTGCACGGTCACGATCGGCTCGCGCACCTCCTGAATACGGCCGGCCTCGGGCATCTTAGAGGGGTTTTCCACCATGATGACTTCGCCATCGCCCTTGACCACCTGGTACACCACGCTGGGCGCGGTGGTGATCAGATCCTGGTCAAATTCGCGCTCGAGGCGTTCCTGCACGATTTCCATGTGCAGCAGCCCCAGAAAGCCGCAGCGGAAGCCGAAGCCCAGCGCCTGCGACACCTCGGGCTCGAAATGCAGCGAGGCATCGTTGAGCTGCAGCTTTTCCAGACTGTCGCGCAAGGCATCGTACTGGTTGGCCTCGGTCGGGTACAGGCCGGCAAACACCTGCGGCTGCACTTCCTTGAAGCCGTGCAGGGCCTCGCTGGCAGGGCCCAGGTTGTTGGGCAGCTTTTTCTCCAGCGTGATGGTATCGCCCACCTTGGCGGCCTTCAGCTCCTTGATGCCGGCAATGATGTAGCCCACCTCGCCGGCATTGAGCGCTTCGCGCGGCTGGTTGGCCGGGGTGAACACACCGATGTTGTTGGCATCGTAAGCGGCACCAGAGGCCATCATCTTGAAGCGCTCGCCCTTGCGCAGCTGGCCATCGACCACGCGCACCAGCATCACCACGCCGACGTAGGAGTCGAACCAGCTGTCGATGATCATGGCGCGCAGCGGTGCATCGGGATTGCCGCGCGGCGGTGGCACCTTGGCCACGACCATTTCCAGGATCTCGTCAATGCCCAGGCCGGACTTGGCCGAACAGGGAATCGCCTCGCTGGCATCGATGCCGATCACGTCCTCGATCTCGGCCTTGGCATTGTCGGGATCGGCCTGCGGCAAATCCATCTTGTTGAGCACGGGCAGCACCTCGACCCCCAGGTCGAGTGCGGTATAGCAGTTGGCCACGGTCTGCGCTTCCACGCCCTGGCTGGCATCCACCACCAGCAGCGCCCCTTCACAGGCGCTCAGGGAGCGGCTGACCTCATAGGAAAAGTCCACGTGGCCGGGGGTGTCGATCAGGTTCAGGTTGTAGATCTGGCCATCCTGGGCCTTGTATTGCAGGGCAGCGGTCTGTGCCTTGATGGTGATGCCGCGCTCCTTCTCGATGTCCATCGAGTCGAGCACCTGCTCACTCATCTCGCGGTCGGACAGGCCACCGCAGCGCGAAATCAGGCGGTCGGCCAGAGTCGACTTGCCATGGTCAATGTGCGCAATGATGGAAAAGTTGCGGATATGCTTCATGAAAACGGAATCCAGAAAGGCGATGGGCCGTGTCGGGCCAGCGTACCCGGAGGCGGGAGATGGGCTCCGGGCAAAACGCGAGCGTGTCACGCTGGCGACAAAAAGCGCCGGTTGCCCAAGGGACAAGCCGGCGACTGCAGGCTGCGTTAGCCAGAACGCACTATTTTAACGTTTTTGTGGCACTCTGCCCACAAGACCGTGCGTATCCCGTGCATCAGCGTGCCTGCGGGCGGATCATGCCGTACTGGGCATAGCCGTCACGCACGTAGAGCACACTGACCGGGTGGTTTTGCGGCAATGCGGCTATCGCGCGCGAGAAGCTTTCCACGCTGTCCACCGACTGGCGGCCGACCGACAGGATCAGGTCACCGGCACGCAGGCCGGTGCGCGCTGCCGGGCCACCCTCTGTCACGCTGCTCACGGCCACGCCGGAACGTCCGCGCAGCTGCTGGCGCTGTGCGGCCGTCAGCTCGTTCACGCTCAGGCCGAGAGCAGCCACCGCCGTGGCTGTGCCATCCACCTGCGGTGCCGTGCCTCCCAGCAGGCCGCGCGGTGTACCGCCCTCCTCGGCCTTCTCTACCGTCAACGTCAGGTCCTGTGCGCTGCCGTTGCGCAGCACGGTGATACTGGCGCGCGTGCCCGGCTTGGTCTCGCCAACCAGGCGCGGCAGATCGGCCGTCTTCTCGATCGCCTTGCCGTCAAAGCGCGTGATGATGTCGCCCTGCTGCACGCCCGCCTTGGCGGCCGGCGAATCGGCCTCGACATTGCGCACCAGCGCGCCCTGCTGGTTCGGCGGCAGGCCGAGCGAACTGGCCACCTCACGGTCCACATCGCCAATCATCACGCCGATGCGACCGCGCGTGACGGTGCCGGTCTGGCGCAACTGCTCGGCAATGCGCATCGCCTCATCGATCGGGATCGAGAAGGAAATCCCCATGAAACCGCCGGAGCGCGAATAAATCTGGCTGTTGATGCCGACCACCTGGCCGGCCATGTTGATCAGCGGGCCGCCGGAGTTGCCGGGGTTGATCGCCACATCGGTCTGGATGAACGGCAGGTAGTCGCCGGTATCGCGCTGCTTGGCACTGACAATGCCGGCCGTCACCGAGTTTTCCAGGCCAAAGGGCGAGCCGATGGCCAGCACCCAGTCTCCCACGCGCAGCTGCTCCACGTTGCCGATCTGCACTGCCGGCAAGCCGCTGCCCTCGATCTTGACAACGGCGACATCGGTACGCTTGTCCTGCCCCACCACCTTGGCGCGGAATTCCCGCTTGTCCGGCAGTGTCACGATCAGGTTGTCGGCTCCCTCGACCACGTGGGCGTTGGTCATGATGTAGCCGTCCTGCGACAGAATGAAACCGGAACCGATGCCGGCCTGACGCTCGCGTTCGTCGCCCGGAGCCGAAGGTGCCGCTCCGCCACGCGGCAGATTCGGCACCTCGATACCAAAGAAGCGGCGCAGCAGCTCCTCCATCTGGGCCTCCGGCGAGCCGGGCGCAGCACCGCTGCGGGCGCTGCGCACCTTTTCCATGGCACGGATATTCACCACCGACGGACCGACGCGCTCCACCAGCGGTGCGAAATTGGGCAAACCGGTCACCAGCGGCGGAGCCGGCAGCGTCGAGGCGGCCGCCACAGGCGGCGTGGCCACCACGGCAGGTGCCGCCTCGCTGGCCGCCTGCCCCGACTGCTGTGCCGAAGCCTGGTAGTTGCAGCCCAGCAGCGCCAGCGCCACGCCAGCGGTCAGTGCATGGCGCGCCATGCCGTACCAGGGCGTGCCTGCCGCTGCGCCGGACACGGTCTGGCCGGGGGGATGCCTATCGTCTAGTGACTGCATGAAAGTTCTCCTCGATGGGTTCATGTGGCCCTGCTGGCGCATGTGGCCGGCAGGCACCGGATCTGTACCACGGCATGCCCATGCGCATGCCTGTGACAAAAGGGAATATCCGCTTCAGATGCGGATGGCTGCGGCAGATTCAACACTGCCTGCTCCATCGTTATCGGCGCACCAGCCCGTCCAGCAGCGCCTGCAGCGCAGCCACGGGCACCTCGCCCATGGCCGTGACCACCTGCCCTCCGGTATAGCTGCGCGACACAATGCGGGTGGCTCCACGACCGCGCACGGCTGGCGGGCTGCGCTTGTCGGCGCTCGCGCCTTCCAGGAACAGGGAGATGCTGGACAGGCCATCCGACAGCACGCACTGCGTCACCATGCCGGCGGCCGCGGGCCGCTGCGGCACCGCCTTGTCCCGCAAGGGCGGTCGCAAATAGCAGTGCGTGACCACATAACCCGGCAACGGCTGGCGCATGACCCAGCCCTGCTGTTCCAGCGTACTCGTCTGCAAAGCCTGTTGCTCGATGCGATAACCGCTGGTCTGCACCATCTGCTGCTGCAGCGTGGCGTACTCCAGCGGCGCCTGGATCTGCAGATCGGAAAACGCCACCTCGCGCAGCATGCGCGCCTGCTGGAAGCCGGTGGCACCCGCCGGCAGCTCCAGCAACTGCCATTTCAGCAGCAGGCCGGACTTCTGTTCACTCCAGAAACGAAAACCATGGCGCAGGCCATCCTGCGGCAGAAAACCGACCACATCGGTCGCATGGTTGGATACCCGCTCCTGGCCCAGCTGGCGCGCCTGATAGCGCGCGGCCCCCTGTGCCTGCTGTGCCGCCGGCAGCGGCTGCACGCCGGGAAACATCATGCCGCCGCGCGGCAGATTCGATTGCACGCGCACCAGCTTCTGGTCGTGCAGGAAAATGCGCGAACCACTGTCGGTGCGGAACATGCTGCGAGCGTTGCCCGCAAGGTTGTCCACCCGCTCGATCTGGCGCCCGCCCTGCACCGCGTGCCAGACGCGCGCACTGCGCAGATTGCCATTCGGACCGGACACTGCCAAGGTGCCGGCAAAACTGTTGCTGGCAGCCGCCTGCTGCCAACGCTGCAGCCACTGCAGGCTGGTGCGCGCCTGTGCAGCTTCGGCCTGTGCCGACAGCCCCCACAGGCCTGCGGACAAGGGCAGACCACCCAGCGCCAGTGTGCCCATCACGGTACGTCGCGTAACCATCTCGCTCCTCCCGCTTACGGCGTATAGCTGACCGTACTCATGCCCGATCCCTCACCCAGCAGCGCATAGTCGCCAAACTGGGCATGCGCCTGCAGCATGGCCTGGGTATCCTGATCCAGCGGCTCCTGTAGCGGATCGGCCGGCAACGCTGCCGGCGCTCTGGCCACGACCGCAGCCGGCGGCATCTGTGCCGCGGCCAGCACCTGTCCCTGGGCATTGGCGGATTCGTGCTGCTGCAGGCCGATCAGGTTCCAGCCGAGCGCGGCCACAGCCAGCACGGAGGCAAAGCCGGCAGCCATCTTCCAGCGCCAGACGCCATCGTTGGCGGCCTCGCGTGGCAGCCGGCGAACCGTGTCCAGCCTGGGCGGCAGCGGTGCTGCCGTGACGTGCGGCTGTTCCAGCTGCAGCACATCCTCCTGCAGGCTGGCCACCCCGGTCTGCGCCAGATGCTGCTGCAGCTGCTGCATCCAGACCAGGGAGTCCGTGGCGTGTTCGCCATGCTGGCGCGCCTCATCCTGGCGCAACTGCTCTCCCAGCTGCTGCCAGCAGTCCCAGCAATCGCGTCCCGCCTCCTGCGTATCCAGCCAGTCCAGCAGCTGCGACTCGTGCACACCGTCGGGCAGCGACTCGCCATCCATCCAGGCAGACAGGGCCTGGGCCATGGTGGCGGTTTCCGGCAGCGGTGATTCAGTGAATGGGGTGCGCTCGCTTGTCATGACTTCATCCTTTGCCTGAGGACTACCAGCGCTTGCCGCTGCGGTGTTCCAGCAGGGGCCGGATCTTGGCAGCAACCGCTTCGCGGGCGCGGAAGATGCGGGAGCGCACCGTTCCGATCGGACAATCCATCAGTTCGGCAATCTCGTCATAGGACAGACCGTCGATCTCGCGCAGCGTCAGGGCGCGGCGCAGATCTTCGGGCAGCTGTTCCATGGCCAGATTGACCATCTGGGCGATTTCCTTGGCCGCCAGCATGGCTTCAGGCGTTTCTTCCGTACTTGGTTCATGCTGGCGCAGAAAAGTTTCATCTTCTTCGGCATCGGCCGGCTGCAGGGCCGTGGCCGTGATCGGCTGGCGCTTCAGGTCCAGCAGCGCCTTGCGCGCGGTATTCATGGCAATGCGGTGCAGCCAGGTATAAAACTGCGCCTCGCCACGGAACTGGTGCAGCGCCTTGTAGGCGCGGATAAAGGTTTCCTGCGTGATATCGGGAATCAGATCCACATCGCGCACCATGCGCGCCACCAGCCGTTCGATGCGCTTCTGGTACTTGAGCACCAGCAACTCGAAAGCCTTCTGGTCACCAGCCAGGGTACGCTGCACCAGCGCCCAGTCCACCTGCTGTTCGGGTGTACGCGTGACTGTTCCAGGCGGGGTTTCCGCTGCGCTCACCGGCGGGCCTCCCCGTCTGCCGGCTGGCTGCGCTGCGACCAGTGCAGCACCGCTCGCAGCAGCGCCCAGTCGGCCGGAGCCATGGCATTGCGCAACCACAGCCACTGTGCCGGTGCACGCGGCACACCCTGCAGGCGCACCAGCATGCCCCATTGCAGATCCAGGGCAATACGGCATTGCCAGGCCTGCGAACGCGGCTGCTCCGGTTCGGAATCATCCAGCGCCACCGGCTGCAGGCGGCTGCTGTACCCTGTCGTCAGCGGCCTGAAGCTCCAGTGTTCGCCCGTCCAGTGCAGCCAGCCCTGTGGCAGGCTGCGGTACCAGCGCCAGCCGCGCCAGGCCATCAGCAGCAGCCAGGCCCAGGCTGCTGCCCAGACCACGCCGAGCCAGTCGGGCGCGTTCTGCCAGCCCAGTCGCCAGCTGGCGAGTACGCAGGCCAATGTCATGCCCAGCAAGAGCAGCCCGGCTGCCAGTGCCGGATCGCTGCTGACCGGGTACTGCATGGCAGGCGGGCGTCGGGTGCTACTCATGGGTATCGATCAGGCCTGCCGACGCAGGATGCACACAGCTGGCCATCTGCGTCATCAGACGCGCTTGAACACCAGCGTGCCGTTGGTGCCACCAAAGCCGAAGTTGTTCTTCACCGCGACATTGATCTTCAGGTCACGTGCGGTGTTGGCACAGAAGTCCAGGTCACACTCGGGGTCCTGGTCGTTCAGGTTGATGGTCGGCGGCACTTTCTGCTCGTACACGGACAGCGCCGTGAACACGCTCTCGACACCACCGGCACCGCCCAGCAGGTGTCCGGTCATGCTCTTGGTGGAACTGACCACCATCTTGTAGGCGTGCTCACCCAGTGCCGCCTTGATGGCATTGCATTCGTTGACGTCGCCCAGCGGCGTGGAGGTGCCGTGCGCATTCAGGTAATCGACCTGGTCGGCATTGATGCCGGCATTGTTCAGGGCGGCCAGCATGGCGCGGCGCGGGCCGTCCATGTTGGGAGCCGTCATGTGGCCAGCATCGCCACTCATGCCGAAACCGGCGACTTCAGCGTAAATCCTGGCACCGCGTGCCTTGGCGTGCTCGTACTCTTCCAGCACCATCATGCCGGCACCTTCGCCGAGCACGAAACCGTCACGGCCCTTGTCCCAGGGACGGCTGGCCGCTTCGGGATCGTCGTTGCGGGTGGACAGCGCACGCATGGCGGCAAAACCGCCGATGCCCAGCGGGCTCACGGTGGATTCGGAACCGCCCGCCAGCACCACGTCGGCATCGCCGTATTCGATCAGGCGTGCCGCCTGGCCAATACAGTGCAGACCGGTGGTACAGGCCGTGACGATGGCCAGGTTCGGGCCCTTGAAGCCGAAGCGCATGGACGCCTGGCCCGCCACCATGTTGGTGATGGAAGCCGGCACGAAGAACGGCGTGATGCGGCGCGGACCGCGCTGCATGTACTCGGCGTGCGTGTCCTCGATCAGCGGCAGGCCGCCAATGCCGGAGCCCATGACGCAGCCGATGCGCTCGGCCAGCTCGGGCGACAGCGCCTCGCCTGTCGGCAGGCCGGCATCTTCCACTGCTTCCTGGGACGCGGCCAGGCCATAGTGGATGAAGGTGTCCATGGTGCGTGCTTCCTTGCTGGACAGGTACTTGTCCAGCTCGAAGCCCTTGACTTCACCGGCGATCTGGCAGGCAAAGGCGGATGCATCAAAGCGGGTGATGCGGCCAATGCCGGAGCGGCCGGCCAGCAGGTTGGCCCAGGATTCACTGACGGTGTTGCCCACGGGCGTTACACACCCCAGGCCTGTAATCACGACACGACGACGGGTCATGGCAGTTCTCGCGCTAGTGCCTGCAACCGCCACCAGCCAGGCCGGTACGCATGCAGGCGATCAACAATACAAACAACTTGGCGCCCATCACCGGCTGCCGACAGCAGACTGAAGCCAGCCACTCGGCAAACCCGTGCATGAGCGCCATGGGAAAGAGCCCCGGCCATCAGCCCCGGCAGAAAGATCTGCCTCCGCCAGCCAGGTCAGAGGCGTATCAGGCCTTCTGGTGCTCCTTGGCGTAGTCGATGGCGTTTTGCACCGTGGTGATCTTCTCGGCGTCTTCATCGGGGATTTCGATGCCGAATTCGTCTTCCAGGGCCATCACCAGTTCAACGGTGTCCAGGGAGTCAGCACCCAGGTCAGCAACGAAAGCCTTTTCGTTGGTCACTTGTGCTTCTTCAACGCCCAGCTGTTCAGCAATGATCTTCTTGACGCGTGCTTCGATGTCGCTCATGGTTATCTCTATCTTGGTTAGTGGTAAACAGGGAGTGATTCTATCCGTTTGACGGAGTTTTTCACAGACTGCCGGGAAATCCATATCCCTGCGCCTGTATGGATCATATCTTATCAGGCCATGAACATGCCGCCATTGACATGCAGTTCCTGTCCGGTAATGTAGCCATTGTCGGCCGCTGCCAGGAAAGCCACGGCACGTGCCACATCCTGCGGTGAACCCAGGTGACCCATGGGAATCTGCGCCATCAGGGCCTTCTGCTGCTCCTCACCCAGTTCGGCGGTCATGTCGGTGGCGATAAAGCCCGGTGCCACGCAATTGACGGTGATGCCACGACTGCCCAGTTCGCGTGCCAGGGCGCGCGTCATGCCGGCCACGCCAGCCTTGGCTGCAGCGTAATTGGCCTGACCCGGATTGCCGGAGGCGCCCACCACGCTGGTGATGCTGACGATGCGACCATGACGCTGCTTCATCATCGGCTTGATGACGGCGCGGCTGACGCGGAACACCGCCTTGAGGTTGGTATCGAGCACGGCATCCCAGTCCGCGTCCTTGAGGCGCATGGCCAGCATGTCACGCGTGATGCCGGCGTTGTTCACCAGCACATGCAGTGCACCATGTTCCTTGACGATATCGGCAATCAGCGCCTCGACAGCGGCCAGATCGTTCACGTCCAGCACGGCGCCGCGGCAGCCGGGGAAAGCAGCCAGGGCCTGGTTGATGCCGTCGCGGCCCTTGTCGCTGGTGGCGGTGCCGATCACCAGGCAGCCGGCCTGGGCCAGTTCCTGGGCAATGGCGGCGCCGATGCCGCGTGAAGCGCCGGTCACCAGGGCGATACGGGGGGTGGAGCTAGTCATGTCCGGTTCCTTGTCTCTGGGGTTGTCTTATTGTTCCTGCTCAAGCAGGCTGCGTACCTCGGCCAGACTGGCCGGGTCAAACACGGAGGCGCTCACGATGGTGCCATCGATGCGTTTGTTCATGCCGGCCAGCACCTTGCCCGGACCACATTCCAGCACATGGTTGATGCCACGCGCCTGGATCGCCTGCACGCACTCGACCCAGCGCACCGGGCCGAATGCCTGGCGATACAGGGCATCGCGGATGCGCGCCGGATCGGTTTCAACGGCCACGTCGATATTGTTGACCACCGGAATCACGGGAGTCGCCAGTTCGGTGACAGCCAGCCTTTCGCGCAGGCGCTCGGCAGCAGGCTTCATCAGGCTGGAATGGAACGGTGCCGACACCGGCAGCGGCAGTGCGCGCTTGGCACCCATGTCCTTGAGCACCTTGCAGGCATGCTCGACACCGGCCTTGCTGCCGGCGATCACGGTCTGCGCGGTATCGTTGAAGTTGACCGCCTCGGCCACTTCACCGGGCACTTCCTGCATCGCCTGGGCACAGCCGGCGGCGACCTGATCTGCGGGCAGGCCGAGAATGGCCGCCATGGCGCCCTCACCCACCGGCACGGCTTCCTGCATCGCCTGGGCGCGGAAGCGCACCAACGGTGCCGCCTGGGCCAGCGTCAGCACGCCGGAAGCGACCAGCGCGGAGTACTCGCCCAGTGAATGACCAGCAACCACGGCCGGCTTCGGACCGCCTTCGGCCAGCCAGGCACGATACGCCGCCACCCCAGCCACCAGCATCACCGGCTGGGTATTGGTCGTCAGGGCCAGCGCTTCCTTGGGGCCTTCCTGGATCAGGCGGGCCACATCCTCGCCCAGGGCATCGGAGGCTTCTTTCAGGGTATCGGTCACGGCGGGATGATCGCCCCAGCCATCGAGCATGCCGACGGCTTGCGAGCCCTGACCGGGAAAAACAAATGCGAATTGCGTCATGGTGATTCAAACAGGGAATGCGCCGGCCACACAAGGCAACCGGCCTGAACAGACAGGCCTGGCAAAACTGCACGCCAGGGTGAAGAAATCAGTACTTGAGCAGCACGGAGCCCCAGGTAAAGCCACCGCCCACGCCTTCCAGCAGCAGGGTCTGGCCTGGCTGGATCTGGCCGGAGCGCACACCGGCATCGAGGGCCAGCGGAATCGAGGCCGCCGAGGTATTGCCCTGCTCTTCCAGCGTGACAATGACTTTGTCGGCCGGCAGGCGCAGCTTGCGTGCCGTGCTCATCATGATGCGGATATTGGCCTGGTGCGGCACCAGCCAGTCGACCTGCTCTTTCTCCATGCCGGCCTTGGCCAGCACGGCGGTCGCGGTTTTTTCGAGCAGGCCAACGGCCAGCTTGAACACGGCCTGGCCATCCATCTGCAGCAGCGGGCTGCCGCTGATCTCGCCGCCGGACACATGACCCGGCACATGCAGGATCTCGCGGTAGCTGCCATCGGCATGCAGGTCGGTCGCCAGGATGCCGGGCTGCTCGCTGGCTTCGAGCAGGATGGCACCAGCGCCATCGCCGAACAGCACACAGGTGGTACGGTCATCAAAATCGAGAATGCGGGAGAAGATTTCGGTGCCGATGACCAGCGCCTTGCGCGCCGTGCCGCTGCGGATCATGGCGTCGGCCACGGTCAGGGCATAGATGAAACCCGTGCACACCGCCTGCACGTCAAAGGCCGGACAACCGGCAATGCCCAGCTTGTGCTGCACGATGCTGGCCGTGGAGGGGAACACCATGTCCGGCGTGGAAGTGGCGACGATGATCAGGTCGACCTCGTCTGCCGATGCGCCGGCAGCCTCGAGTGCCTTGCGTGCGGCCTCGACCGCCAGATCGCTGCTGAAAGTGCCTTCATCGGCAAAATGGCGGGCTCGGATGCCGGTACGCTCGACAATCCATTCGTCGGACGTCTCGACACCACGCGCTGCCAGCTGCTCCACCAGCTGCTGGTTGGTCACGAAACGGGGCGGCAGATAGCTGCCGGTACCGGTGATACGGGAATACAGGGGCATGTTCTGATCTCGGAAAAATCGCCGTCAGTGCCAACCGTGCTGACACCCCTTGACGGAATAATGGATCATTCTAGCGCTGCCCGGCCTGCAACGCACCAGCCGGGAGACTGCCGGACTGACTATGCAGCCGCTTCCTGCTGTGGCAACTGCAGCGTGGCGGCACGGGCAATGCGCTGCTCCACACGCGACAGCAGCGCGTGACTGGCTGCCTCATGGGCGGTTTCCAGGGCGTAGCTGAAAGCCACTTCATCGGCCGAGCCATGGCTCTTGAATACCAGGCCGCGCAGTCCCAGCAGCGCGGCCCCGTTGTAACGGCGGTGATCCACACGCCGCTTGAAGCTGGCCAGCACCGGATAGGCCACCACGGCAATCAACCGGGTGAAGATGTTGCGCGAGAACTCCTGCTTCAGCAGGCTGGCTACCATCGAGGCCAGACCTTCGCTGGCCTTGAGTGCCACGTTGCCGACAAAACCATCGCAGACGACGATATCGGTCGTGCCCTTGAAGATGTCATTGCCCTCGACATTGCCATGGAAGTTGAGGATGCCGGCCTGGCCGGCTGCACGCAACAGCTCGCCCGCCTTCTTGACCACCTCGCTGCCCTTGATCGCCTCTTCGCCGATGTTGAGCAGACCGACCGTAGGGGATTCGTTGTTCAGTTGCACCGATACCAGCGCCGAGCCCATGATGCCGAACTGCAGCAGGTGCTCCGGTGTGCAATCCACATTGGCACCCAGATCCAGCACGGTGGTGGCACCCCCCTGTCCATTGGGCATCTGCGTGGCAATGGCAGGCCGGTCAATGCCATCGATGGTCTTGAGCACATAGCGCGCCACGGCCATCAAGGCGCCGGTATTGCCGGCCGATACCGCAGCCTGCGCCCACCCCTCCTTGACCTGCAAGATGGCCACGCGCATGGACGAGTCCTTTTTCTTGCGCAGGGCGATCTCGACCGGGTCATCCATGGTGACCACCTCGGACGCCGGCACGATGCCGATGCGCGCCTGCACCGCGGCAGCGCCCTTGAGACGCCCCCACTGCTCCTCGATCACGGCCTGCTGGCCGACCAGCAGCAGCCGGGCGGCAGGATGGGATTCCAGAAAGCGCACACAGGCCGGCAAGGTCGTTGCCAGTCCGTGATCCCCACCCATGCAGTCCACTGCCAGGGTCACTGTCTGCGTTGCATCCGTCATCTTTGAATCACTGCACCATGCGCATGCGGCAGCCAGAACTGCTGCCAGCAAGAAAAAGAAAAGCCCGAGGCTGCTAGAGCGTCGGGCCCTGTCATCAGACCTGGAATCAGGCTTCGGACTTGTTCTTCAGCACCTGACGGCCACGGTAGAAACCGTTGGGGCTGATGTGGTGGCGCAGGTGCAGTTCACCGGTCGTGGGTTCGGTCACGACATTGGGTGCCGTCAGGGCATTGTGGGAACGGTGCATGCCGCGCTTGGAAGGAGATTTCTTGTTTTGCTGAACGGCCATGGTCCGCTCCTCTGAAAAAGTTGAATGGAATAACTGGGTTTGCCGGCATGACAGCGCCATGCGCCATGTGATCATGGCCGGACCCTCGCGATCCCGGGCGTTTTTGCCTGCAGATTGCCGACACAGGACAAACCTGATCAGCAGTAAGAGGAAGATTATAGCCGCATTTCTGCAAGCCCGACAAGCCGGATTGTGCCGACTACGCCACGGCCCGGATCAGGACCTGGGTTTTTTCAGCGCTTCCAGGGCGGCAAAGGGGTTGGGCTTCTCGGCCTCCTCTTCGCGGAAATCGGCTGTCTGCACCTGCATGCGCGGCTGCTGCGGACACACGTCATGCCGAGGCGCCACCGGCAGCTCCATCAGCAGCTCGTCTTCGATCAGGCCGTGCAGGTCGAAATCGCGGCTGATGACCAGCACATCGTCTTCCAACTCGTCATCCAGCATTTCTGCCGTGGCCTCGTCGCGCACGAAGCGGAAACGGCGCGACACCTGCAGCGGCTGGCGCATCGGCTCCAGACAGCGCTGGCACTGCAGCGGCAGGTCCACCCCGATGTCGAGTTCAAGCCAGCACTCCGGGCTGCCTCCCAGCACCGGCACCAGCAGGCCCTGTGCCTGCCAGCGTACCGGCGTGTCCTGATCGGTGTCCAGCACCTCATCGGCCAGCCGCGGGTAGTGCGACAATACCGTTTCGCCTGCGAGACATGCCCCAGCCTCGGCAAATGCCGCAATGTCCAGGTGCTGCGCTGAGAATGGCGGCGCTTCACGCCCGCCCTGTTGTTTGTCCGTAGCCATAACCCACAGTGTAAAAGAATCTGCCATGTCCGACACTGCCCTGCCCCGCATCATTCTTGCTTCCACCTCGCCCTATCGCCGTGAACTGCTGCAGCGCCTGCACCTGCCTTTCGAGACGATCTCGCCGCAGGTCGATGAAGCACCGTTTGCCGGCGAGCAGCCGCGCAACCTGGCCAGACGTCTGGCCAGGGCCAAGGCACTCGCCGTGGCCGAACAGCACCCCGATGCGGTGGTGATTGGATCCGACCAGGTGGCCGACCTGCACGGCAAGCCGCTGGGCAAGCCGATGCAGCACGATCGCGCCGTGGCACAGCTGCGCGCCATGCGCGGCCAGACCGTGGTCTTTCACACTGCCGTGGCCGTGGTCTGCCTGGCACGTCAGCACACCGAAGTGGACGTGAGTCAGGTCAACGTCACCTTCCGCGACATCGATACCGGCATGAGCGACGCGGAAATCGAGGCCTATTTGCGGCTGGAACAGCCCTACGACTGCGCCGGTAGCGCCAAGAGCGAAGGCCTGGGCATCGCCCTGCTGGCGCGCATCCAGAACGATGACCCGACCGCCCTGATCGGCCTGCCGATGATCAAGACCTGCAGCATGTTGCGCGCCGCTGGCGTGTCGCTGCTGACCGGAGCGCGCGCATGAGCCGCACCGGCCGCCTGTTCCTCTGCCCGGCACCGCTGGACTTTGGCTGCGAACCGCCGTTGCCGGCGATTACCGACGTGCTGCCGGCCGGCACGCTGCAGACCATGGCCGGGCTGCAGTACTGGGCCTGCGAGAACGCCAAGACCCTGCGCCAGCTGCTCAAGCGCGTGGATGAAGTCGTGCCGCTGCAGCATCCGCTACAGGAAATGCAGATCAGCGTGCTGCCACGTGACATGCACAAGAAAGGCGATCATGCCGGCGGCTCGGCACGCTCCTGGCAACAGGAAGCACGGCAACTGCTGCAACCTGCGCTGCAAGGCCATGACATGGGCCTGGCCAGCGAGGCCGGCATGCCGGCAGTGGCTGATCCGGGTTCTTCGCTGGTGCGCGCTGCGCATGAGGTCGGCATCCAGGTTGTGCCACTGACCGGTCCGAGCTCGATATTGCTGGCACTGGCCGCCAGCGGCCTGAATGGCCAGAACTTTGCCTTTATCGGCTATTTGCCGCAGGATCCGGCAGCACGCGAAAAACGCCTGAAGGAACTGGAAAGTCTGGCACGCAAAACCGGCCAGGCGCAATTGTGGATTGAAACCCCTTATCGCAACAATGCCATGCTGGAACAGGTGTTGCGCGTCCTGTCACCCGACACCGTATTGTGCATTGCACATGGATTAACACTATCCAGCGCAGGCGTTACATCCGCGATGATTTCCCGCCATCGCCAATCACCGCCCCAGCTGCCGCCCAAAGTACCGGCCCTGTTTGGAATCGGTCCATGAAAAAACGCCATGCAGTGGCATGGCGTTTGGAGAGTAGCCCGAACGATCAGGCAATCAGATAATCGTCACGGTTCTTGTCCTGGATCCATTTCGGCGGCTTGCCACGACCGGTCCAGGTAGCACCGGTTTCAGGATCGCGGTATTTGGGAGCCACCTTGCTGCCAGTCGCAGCAACGCGGACACGGCCGCGGCCACCAAACAGGTCTGCTTCCGTCAGGTCATATTGTGCAATCAGTTCACGGCATTGCGCCACGGCGGCGGCCGTCTGCTCCTTGCGCGCTTGCTGGATCTTCAGCTCCAGCGCCTGTTTTTGCTGCATGAGGTCTTGCAGGGATTCCATTTCAACTCCTGGTGAGGAAAAAGCAGATACACGTCACGCGTACCCAACAGGCCGGATTATAGAAGCAAACCCGAACCGGATAAATATTCAGGCGCATCAATTTGTTTCAGGTGTTTGACGCGCCATCACCCACTCCACCCGTTTGCCTACCAGCTTGAGGACTTCGAAATCCCAGCCAGCACAACTGATAACCTGCCCTTCTACCGGCAGGCTGCCAGAAACAAACATCAGCAATCCGGCCAGCGTGTTGTAATGGGCCTTGTCTTCGCTGGGCAAATCCTCGATGTCCAGACGCGCCTTCAATTCACTGGCCGGAATCATGCCATCCAGCTTCCAGCTGCCATCCACCTGCGGCAAGGCCCAGGCCTCTTCATGCAATGCCGGCTGCAATTCACCGGTAATCGCTTCAAGCAGGTCACGGGGTGTCAGCAAACCCTGGATTTCACCATATTCATCCACCACGAAGACCATGCGCCCCACATGGCTGCGGTATTGCTCCAGCAGCTCCATGCCAGTCAGGGTTTCCGGCACGAAAATCGCCGGCTTGGAAAAGGATTCCAGCGGGCGCTCACGTTCGGTACGCACCACCTGCAGGATACGGCCGGTGCTCACGACACCCACCACATGGTCCAGCTCACCGTCCTTGCAGACCGGATACCAGGAGTGGGCATGGACAAACTTTTCGGGTGTGGCACCTGCTGTCAGACGCTCCAGCGCCTGGGCCGCCGTCATGTCCGCCTCCAGCCAGACGATGTCGCTGCGCGGCACCATGATGGAGGACAGCAGGCGGTCATCCAGGCCCAGCACGTTCTGCACCAGGCGGTGCTCCTGCTCCTCGATCAGGCCGGCATCGACCCCCTCTTCCAGGCTGGCCGCCAGCTCTTCCTCGGTCACGCGGTGTGTCACCGTGGTATCGATCGGCATCATGCGCAGCACCGCTTGCGTGGTGGTGGACAGCAGATAGACAAACGGCTTGGTCAGGCGCGCCAGTCCGGCCATGGGGCGGGAAATCCAGCGCGACACCGCTTCCGGATACAGCTGGCCAATGCGCTTGGGCACCAGTTCGCCAAAAATGATGGTGGTGAAGGTAATCACCGCCACCACCAGCGTGGTGGCCAATACCGAGGACACCGATTCAGGCGTACCCAGCCCCCGCAGCCATTCGGCCACGATCGGGCTGAAAGCCGCCTCGCCCACGATACCGTTGAGTACGCCGATGGAAGTGATGCCGACCTGCACTGTGGACAGGAACTGCGTCGGATTCGCCATCAGGCTGAGGGCAGAAGCCGCACCGGCATCTCCGGCAGCCGACATGGCCTCGAGACGTGCCTTGCGGCTGGAGGCAATCGCCAGCTCGGACATGGCAAAGATGCCGTTGAGCAGGGTCAGGAAAATGATAATCAGAAGGTCCATCAGTTCATTGGATAATGCAAGTCATCATGGGAATATACTGTATTGGTGACATACAGGGCTGCCAGAAGGCCTTCGAGGATCTGCTGCACGCCCTGGACTTCTCGCCCAGCCGCGATACCCTGTACGTGCTGGGCGATCTCGTCAATCGCGGGCCGGATTCGGCCGGCGTGCTGCGGCGCATGATGCAGCTCGAAGGCAGCGTGCATTGCCTGCTGGGCAACCACGACATCCACCTGCTGGCCGTAGCCCGCGGCATCCGTCCCATGGGCCGGCGCGATACCCTGTTCGACATCCTGCACGCAGCCGATGCCGGCGCGATGCTGGACTGGCTGCGCCGCCAGCCGCTGGCCCTGCATGCACACGGCTGCCTGATGGTGCATGCCGGCGTACAGCCCGGCTGGGATGTGGCTCAGACCTTGTCCTGCGCCAGCGAAATCAGCGAACAGCTGCAGGACAGGCACTGGGAACATTTCCTGACCGAGCTGTTCGGCAACGTGCCGGACCGCTGGAATGACCGGTTGCAGGGCATGGATCGTGCTCGCGTGATCGTCAATACGCTGACACGCATCCGCTTCCTGGATGTGGATGGGCATATGGATTTCGGTCACAAGCGCGGGCTGGACGAAGCTCCCAGACACCTGATTCCCTGGTTTGCCCATCCGCTGCGCCGCACCATGGATACGCTGGTGGCTTTTGGCCACTGGTCGGCGCTGGGTCTGATCAGGCGCCACAACCTGCTGTCGCTGGACACTGGCGCCGTCTGGGGGGGCGAGCTGACGGCGGTGGAAATCCTGCCACCGGGCCGGCCCGGACGCATGGTGCAGGTCCGGAGCCTGACCAGCGCCGAATTCTGAACCTCAGGGTGCTCAGTTGTCCTGGCTGTCGTCGGCACGCGGCGCAGCCGGCTTGAACAGGGCTGCCACGGCTCGCTTGGGACGGATGTTGGCGCTCAGGCCAGGGCGCGTGGCAGGGCTGCGTGGCGCGCTCTTTTCCCAGGATGCCGCTTCGGCATGCGCCGGGGCCTCGTAGGGTTTGTCAAAGAAAGGATCGACCAGCTTGGGGGCACGGCGGTAACGGTCGCCCTGCGGTTCGCGCTCCTCATGGCTGCGGCGCGGCTCGCGGCGGCGCTCGCCCCCATCGCTGCGGTACTCGCCACGCGGACCACGGCTGCCGCCACGGGCTTCCAGTGCGATCTCCAGCGGCTGGATCTTCTGGTTGGTCAGCTTGCCGATCTCGGCCACATGCTTGCCGTCGGCATTGCCGACCAGGCTGATCGCCAGACCTTCGGCGCCGGCCCGGCCGGTGCGGCCAATGCGGTGCACATAGTCTTCGGCATGGAACGGCAGGTCATAGTTGAACACCGCCGGCACGTCCTTGATGTCCAGACCGCGTGCGGCCACATCGGTACAGATCAGGTAATCGACCTCGCCGGCCTTGAACGCTTCCAGCGCCTTCAGACGCTCGTCCTGGCTCTTGTCGCCATGCAGTGCGGCGGTCTTGAAGCCGTCACGCTCCAGGGCGCGTGCCAGCCGGCCACAGCCCAGCTTGCTGTTGGTGAACACAAACGCCTGCTTGACCCCGTTCTGGCGAATCAGCTGCGCCAGCATGGGACGCTTGTCCTCATCGCTGGAGACGCGCACAAAGCGCTGCTCCACGGTGGAGGCCGTCGCGTTGGAGCGGGCCACCTCGATCGTGACCGGATTCTGCAGATAGCTGCCGGCCAGACGCTTGATGTCGTTGGAAAAGGTGGCCGAGAACAGCAGCGTGGTGCGCTGCTTGGGCAGATAGGCGAGGATGCGCTCCAGATCCGGCAGAAAGCCGATATCCAGCATGCGGTCGGCTTCATCCAGCACCACGTACTCGACCTGGTTCAGCACACAGTTGCGCGCCTCGATATGGTCCAGCAGACGTCCCGGCGTGGCCACCAGTACCTCGACGCCCTTTTTCAGCTCGGCGGTCTGCGGCTTCATGTCCATGCCGCCAAACACCACGGCAGAGCGCAGATTGGTGTACTGGGCGTACTGCTTGATCTGCTGCGCGACCTGATCGGCCAGTTCACGTGTGGGCAGCAGCACCAGCGCGCGCACCGGGTGGCGCGCCGGCGACATCGAGGTGTTGTCGTGCTTGAGCAGACGCTGCAGCAGTGGCAGCGAGAACGCCGCGGTCTTGCCGGTACCGGTCTGGGCCGCACCCATCACGTCCTGACCGGCCAGCACCACGGGAATGGCCTGGGCCTGGATCGGCGTGGTCTGGACATAGCCCATCTCGGCAACGGCGCGCTGGATGGGTTCTGCCAGGGGAAGCTGGGCGTAGGCGATAGTGGCGTTTTCTGTCATGCAGGGTGTGTCTCAAGTGGACGGCAGGCACAAAGCCTGATAGCCAAGGTGCGGATAACACCTTGGCGCGTGGGACGCTGGCAGCAGCCCGATCAGAGACTGCTGGCGTTGAACGTGTCGCAGGCCTGTACCGAGCCTGTCTGGATACCGGTCGTGAACCAGCGGACGCGTTGCGCGCTGGAGCCATGCGTGAAGCTGTCGGGGACTACATAGCCCTGACTGCGCTTCTGGATGGCATCATCCCCGATTTTAGCCGCTGCATCCATGGCGCGCTCGATATCTCCATTTTCGAGGATCTGGCGCGACTTGTGGGCATGGTGGCCCCAGACACCTGCCAGACAGTCGGCCTGCAGCTCCAGACGCACGCTCAGGGCGTTCATCTGGGTCTCGCTGATGCGGCCGCGCATGGCATCCACCTTGTCGGTAATTCCCAACAGATTCTGCACATGGTGGCCTACTTCGTGGGCAATCACGTAGGCTTGGGCGAATTCGCCGTCGGCACCGAGGTCACGCTTGAGCGTGTTGAAAAAGTCCAGATCCAGGTAAACCTTCTGGTCGCCCGGGCAATAGAACGGCCCCATGGCAGACTGGCCGGTACCGCAGGCCGTGGGCGTCACGCCACGGTACAGCACCAGCTTGGGCTCCTGGTAACGGCCGCCAGACTGCGTGAACAGCTGGCTCCAGACGTCCTCGGTGTCAGCCAGCACGGTAGAGACAAAAGCGCCCTGCGGATCATTGGCAGGCGGTGCCGGGGCCGGCTGCTGCACCTGCGGCGAACCACCCGCACCGGACAGCACGCCAATCGTGGTCAGCGGGTTCACCCCGAAAAACACAAAGCCCAGGATGGCCAGCACGATGGTGCCGATACCGATGCTGCGGCCACCGAAGCCAAAGCCGCCGCCACCGCGCTGGCCCCGGCGGTCCTCCACATTGCCCGATCGGCGATTGCCTTCCCATTTCATGCTGTGCTCCTGTTCCCTAGCTGCCCGTGACCGGGGGACTTTGGCGGATTATGCGCGATTCCGCCTGCGCGTGCCTGTCAGCCGTTTCCTGCAGGACATGCAGGACCAGCAGCCATCAGGTCTTGGGCAGCGTCACGCCAACCTGCCCCTGGTACTTGCCACCGCGATCCTTGTAGGAGGTCTCGCAGACTTCATCGCTTTCAAAGAACAGCACCTGGGCACAGCCTTCGCCCGCGTAGATCTTGGCCGGCAGTGGCGTGGTATTGCTGAACTCCAGCGTCACGTAACCCTCCCATTCAGGCTCGAACGGGGTGACGTTGACAATGATGCCGCAGCGCGCGTAGGTGCTCTTGCCGAGGCAGATCGTCAGCACGTTGCGCGGAATGCGGAAATACTCGACCGTCCGTGCCAGCGCGAAGCTGTTCGGCGGAATGATGCAGACATCGCTGTGGATATCGACAAAGCTCTTTTCGTCGAAATTCTTCGGGTCCACCACCGTGCTGTGGATATTGGTGAACACCTTGAATTCCGGGGCGCAGCGGATGTCGTAGCCATAGCTGCTGGTGCCATAGCTGACGATCCTCTGGCCGTCAGCACCTTGGCGCACCTGGCCGGGTTCGAATGGCTCGATCATGCCGTGTTGCTCTGCCATGCGACGGATCCACTTGTCGCTCTTGATACTCATGCTGCGCCTCTGTTCGGGTTATCTTGGTAATGCCTTGATTTTATGCCGGCTGTGCGGAAGAAACAGCCACACTGCCCCGCATTGTGGCCGTCAATGGCGGCAGCGTCACCATAAAACCGCCTGCAGCTGTATACACTAGGCGCTTTTCCGCTTCCTGCCCACTGTCATGTCGTCTTCTCCTGCCGTTCTTCATCCTGTCAGCCTGGTGGGTGCCGGCCCCGGTGCCGCCGACCTGCTGACCTTGCGCGCCCTGCAGCGCCTGCAACAGGCCGATGTGGTGTTGTACGACCTGCTGGTCTCGCCGGAGATCCTGGCGCTGTTACCGGACAGCTGCGAGCGCATCTGTGTCGGCAAACGCTCCAGCCAGCACACGCTGCCACAGCAGGAAATCAACCGCCTGATCGTGGCCCAGGCGCAGCAGGCACGGCGCGTGGTGCGACTCAAGGGAGGGGATCCGTTCATCTTTGGTCGTGGCGGCGAGGAAATGCAGGAACTGGCCGCCGCCGGCATTGCCTGCGAGGTGGTGCCCGCCGTCACGGCTGCCATGGGCGCAGCCGCAGCCAGCGGCATTCCGCTGACGCATCGTGATCATGCACAAATGGTGAGTTTCGTCACCGGTCACCGCCGCATGGATGACGGATGCGCCAGCCTGGACTGGATCCGTCTGCTGGGCCCCGAGTCCACGCTGGTGATTTACATGGGTCTGGGCGAGGCAACGCGTATTGCGGCCGAGTTGATGGAGCACGGCGCACATGCTGCCGATACGCCGATGGCGATCGTGTCCTGTGCCACTACGCCGCAGCAGCATATCGTGCGCACCACACTGGGCGCATTGCCGCAGGCACTGCAGGACGAGCGGCTGGTGTCGCCTGCCCTGCTGATCATTGGCAGCGTCACCACGCTGCACGAAGAGCTGTATCCGCTGATCTGCCAGGCGCAAGCCATGCGCCTGGAGGCCCCTGCATCAAAGTGACAGGATCCAGCGTGCCAGCTGCTGCGCCTCGGCTTCGGAGACCTGGGGGCTGGCCGGCATCGGGATGCTGCCAAAGGTACCCGAGCCGCCTTCGCGAATCTTGCGCGCCAAGGTAGCTTCGACACCCTTGCCCTTGTACTTGAGGGCAATGTCCTTGTAGGACGGCCCCACCACCTTCTTGTCCACCGTGTGGCAGGACAGGCAGTTCTTGGAACGTGCCAGGGACTCGGAGGCATGCGCACCCTGTGCCACAGCCAGTAGCAGACCGGCAGCGATCAAGGCAGGGACAACAGAGACTTTCATGGAAACTTTCCTTGCTGTGCCCGGAATGGACACCTGTATGGCATGAGATTATCTCATCCTGGCAAAAGTTCCCTGCTGCCGTGCGGACAAGAAAAAACCATGTGGGCGCGGACACCGACATGGTTCAAGTATGGAGGTCAGGAGATTCGCCACATCTCATCGCCGGCATTCATCTGCACTCGCAGGTATCGGATGAACCCGTTGGCTGGTGCTTTTCCAGTCCACTGACCGAGGCCTTCAGGTTAACGGCAGCGCTTGCGATTCCGATCAGGGCATACCCTGTGCAGCGTCACAAAAAATGCAAAAAACTGTAAGTCGGCTAAGCCAATCGGGGAATCGGCAAACCGCACTTTGATGGGCGACAATGCCTGCATATCCCCAGGAGATGCAGGAGAAGCGTATGAAACCCGTGCAGCTGACCGAGCCCGGCCAACAGCAAGCCGCCAGTTTCGAGAACCCCGAGTCCATGCTGCTGGCCTGCCACCAGCGGGTGCAGCGCATGTGCGCCCTGTTGCTGCGGCTGCATGCCCATGCCGGCCAGCATGGGGCCGACGAGCAGGCACGCCGGGCCGCGGCCGATATCATGCGCTACTTCGACATGGCCGGTCCGCACCACCACGAGGACGAAGAGCGTCATCTGGTGCCACGCATGCTGGCCAGCGAAGATGCGGCACAAATCCATATGGCAGAAAACATCCTGCGCCAGCACAAGGATCTGGATCAGGCCTGGGCAGAGCTGCGCCCGCTGCTGGTCCGGCTGACCGAAGGCGATGCAGACCCGCTGCTCGGCCATGAAACCCTGTGCCTGCGCTTTGCCCAGATGTACCAGTCGCATATCGAGCTGGAAGAGCTGCATGCCTACCCGGCGGTTTTCCCCGGCATGGATGCGGACGTACTGCAGCAGGCCGGCGAAGAGATGGCGCAGCGCCGCGTGGAACAACCGGTGCTGCAAACGCCGGTCAATCCGGCCTGACGACTTGGGCTAGGATAGCGGCATGTCCCGGCAGCCAGGAGCCACCATGTCCCAGCCCTCTTCTCCCGCCACCACCGACTCCCCGAATCAGGAACGCCGCCTGCTGGTGCGCCTGACCGGTGCACTGGGGGCTTTTGCCGGCATGATCCTGGCCGGCTGCGGCATCACCATCGGCGGCAGCGGTGCACGCGGACCGCAGGACATGGCCTACCGCCGCCGTGCCGCCCAGCACTTGTACCAGCGGAATCCCGCCCATGTCTACCACGGCCAGCTGCCGCCCATGCTGCACGCGATTGCAGTGATGGAAGTGCGCATTGGGGGCAATGGCCGGGTACAGGGTATCCGCTGGCGTCGCCGCCCGGACCATGCGCCCGAAGTGGTGCAGCTGGCGAATCGCATGGTGCAGGCAGCCTCCCCCTTTCCGGCGCCAGGTGGCATGGGCGTGACCTATACCGATACCTGGCTGTTTGTGGACAGCCAGCGTTTCCAGCTGGATGCGATTACCGAGGGGCAGCAAAGCTACGCAAGTGGCGAGCAGGAATGGTGAAGCACTTCAGTGCATGAGCCACGCACGAAAAAGGCTGTCACAAGGACAGCCTGATAGGGATTCTGGCGGAAGCGGTGAGATTCGAACTCACGGACCCTTGCAGGTCGGCGGTTTTCAAGACCGCTGGATTAAACCACTCTCCCACGCTTCCGGAACCTGAGATTGTAGCGGCATTCCGGCAGCTTACCCACCATTCAACCCACCTTGCAGCCCGCAAACAGATCCAGGTCACGCTGGTAGAGCGCGGTTTTCACGTTCATGGCGCCCAGCACCGAATGGAACAGGTTGTCGTGCGAGTGCGGCTTGCCGGCCTGCGTCTTGAGGCAGGCCGCATCCAGGCCCCGGTCGGCGTAGAAGTCCTTCGAACCCCAGAATACCATCGGCACATGGATTTGCCCATCCGGTGCCACGGCATAAGGCGCAGCGTGCAGGAACATGCCGTTTTCGCCCAGCGATTCGCCATGGTCGGACAGGTAGAGCAAGGCCGGACTGATCCCGGGCGTCTGCTGCAGCAGCTGGATGGTATCGGCCAGCATGGCATCCTGGGCCACCACGGTGTTCTGATAGGTGTTGAGCAGCTGTTCGCGGCTGCAGTCCTGCATCTGGTTGGTATCGCAAGTCGGGGTGAACTTGCGATACTGGTCCGGATAACGCTCGAAATAGGCCGGACCGTGGCTGCCATTGGCATGCAGCACGATCACGGCATCGCCAGTCAGCGTGGTCAAGGTCTGTTTGAGCGGTTCCAGCATGGTGCTGTCAAAACACAGATTGCCATGGCACTGTTCCTTCGGGGCTTCCAGGTAGATATCGCGGTGCGGGATGCGGTCACAGATACCCTTGCAGCCGCTGTCATTTTCCAGCCAGGCGGTAGCCACGCCGGCGCGCTTCAGCACATCCATCAGGTTTTCCTGATGCTTGGCCCGGTTGCCGTTGAAATCCGCATGCGTTTCGGGCGAAAACATGCAGGGCACGGACACTGCCGTCGAGGTGCCACAAGCCGTCATGTCCGGGTAATTGATGACATCCGGCATGGCCGCCAGACGCGGAGTGGTGGCCGGCGCGCCGGGATTCAGGCCCCAGCTGGCGGCACGCGTGGTTTCCCCCACCACGACCACCAGCACCTGCTTGCGCGGGCTCGCCGCTGTACTGGTCACACGCTGCGCATCCAGCCCGATCGGCTCGAACGGACGGCTGGCATCGTAGGCGTTGTAACCGGTCTTGATGCCGGCATAGACCAGCGCCATTGGCAGCATCTGGTTCTTCAGATCCTTGTTGTTGCGGAAGAAAGAGGCGTAGTTCTGGTAGCCCATGGCGGCAATGCCCAGGACCACCAGGATCGGAACCAGCATGCCGGCGACACGCCATGCAGCGGCGCGCCATTGGCTGGCAGCCGGCCTGATCCGGACATATTTCAGGTACAGCCAGGCCGGCAGCACGCCGGTCAGCAGCGCCCAGCCGATGAAGCGCGGATTGATCCAGGCACGTGCCTCGTTGGGATCGGTCTGCAGGATGTTCTGGATCTGGTCGGCATTGAAATAGATGTTTTGCGTCATCACGGCCCAGGAGGCCGCTGCACTGAGCACCAGCAACAGCGGCACCACGATGCGATGCACGCGCGGCCAGAACAGCAGCTGCAGAACCAGGTACAGCACGGCTGCCACCAGCAGCGGCAAGGTCAGCCACAAATACAGCTGGTTGCCGGCATGGTGTTGCAGGGTCTGCTGCGCCACATTGCGCCAGAAACCGACGTTGTAGACCAGCAGTGAAAACAGGGTCACCAGGCCAATGCTCTGGTTGGGCGTGAGGGAAAGTCGCATGAGCCACCTTGTATGCATGATGGCGCCCATGCTCGGGCGGCCAGCTTAAGCGACCCTTAATTTCCCAGCCATGCGGGGACAAAAAAACCGGTGTCCCGCAAGACACCGGTTGGCACGTGGATTCAGGCGTGCATCAACGCAGCACGAAGTAGCCCCACAGCGTCAGCACGATCACGCAGAACACGTTCAGCACGGCACCGGCGCGCACCATCTCGGACTGGCGCATGTGGCCGGTACCGAACACGATGGCGTTGGGCGGCGTGGCCACCGGCAGCATGAACGCGCAGGAAGCCCCGATACCGATCATCAGCACCAGCACCGTGGGTGGCATGCCCATGCGCTCGGCGATGGCTGCGAATACCGGCACCAGTAGCGCGGCAGAAGCGGTGTTGCTGGTGAATTCGGTCAGGATGATGATGAAAGTGGTAACACCGAAGATGATCAGCAGCGGATCGGCACCGGTGAGGAAGGTCGCGACCTGATCGCCCAGCACTTCGGAAGCACCAGAGCTGCGCAGCAGGCCGGACAGGGTCAGGCCGCCACCAAACAGGAACAGCACGCCCCAGTCGGTGTTGTCGGCAATCTGGCGCCAGGTGGCCAGGCCCAGGATGGCAATCACCACGGCAGCGGTCAGCGCGATAAAGGTGTCAGGCGCCGTCACTCCCAGCACCCTGGCCACATCACCGCCGAAAATCCACGCCAGCGCCGTGCAGGCGAACACCACCATGGTCATGATGCGCTTGCTGGTCCACGGGATCACCTCGTTGGGAATCTCGATGCGGCGGTTGAGGTTGGGACGGAACACCAGCCACAGGGTCAGCACCATGAGCGGCATCAGGATCAGCATCAGCGGCAGGCCGATCTTCATCCAGCCGGCAAAGTCCATGTTCAGGGCGCGTGCGGCAATAGCGTTGGGCGGCGAACCCACCAGCGTCCCCAGACCGCCAATGGAGGCCGAGTAGGCAATGCCGAGCAGGATAAAGACGAAGGTATTGCGCTCTTTCTTCTTGTCCAGGTGGCTCATGATGCCCAGCGCCAGCGGCAGCATCATGGCGGCAGTCGCCGTATTGCTGATCCACATCGACAGCGCAGCGGTCACGCCGAACAGCAGCATCGCGGCAATGCCCAGGTGGGAGCCGGCCAGCGACATCAGCCAGAAGGCGATCTTGCGGTCCAGGTTTTGCACGTGCAGCGCGGTAGCCAGCGCAAAGCCGCCGAAGAACAGGAAAATGATCGGATCGGCAAAAGTGGCCAGCGCCTTGCTGGTATTGAACTCGGGGAAACCGAGGAGCAGCGCCCCCACCGGCACCAGCAGTGCGGTAATGGTCACGTGAATCGCTTCGGTCAGCCACAGGATGGCGATGAACAGCAGCAGCGCCAGGCCCTTGCTCGGAACCGGCTCGATACCGGCCGAACCGGTCAGCAGGAAATACAGGCCGACACTGGCGGCCACGGCAACAGCCACAATCATCCAGGAACGGACCAGGCTGATGCCGGCGTGGTTCATTTCATCGGTCGGATGTTCGATCACATCCTGCCCCGGCTGTGTTGTCGGGTGGGTCATGGGAGATCCTTTCTTGTTCTTGACATGGCCGATTGTGGCTCGACATGTCCTTGATCCGGAACGAAAAAAGTTGCCATGATGCCATAGGATCAAGGTTTTCACCTAACAGATGGACACACTTGTCCGGGATCGAGGTCGGGTTTGATGCGGGTCAAGGTTTGGGCAAAACAGGACTGAGCGTGTTGCAAGGGCGCATCGCGGGCCGTCTTGGCGCGCCTGGGTGGTGGGGCCGCTTCGGCGCCATCATGGAGCTGTGGGCAGCGTGGCCCTTGGTGGAAAAAGTGGGGAACGAGCACCGCGCAAGGGGATTCCAGTTGTTTTGTTCCCCACTTTGCCAGCGGCTATGCCGGAAGCACTCGAACTGGTAAATGATGGCGGAACACGAAACCGAACCCGCGCCCCCATATGAGGTTCTTTAGAAAAGCACTGATCTTGAGGATGCTCGCCTCTACCAAATGGCCGTTTTGCATCGTGAAAACTTCCGGGTGGGTCAGTATGGGGTTGCGATAGTCCCGAAATGGGACTATCGCAACCCATGCGAGTCATTTCCGTGTCCACCCCTCGAGCCTTCTGGGAGCGCCATCCCGATGCCGAGCAGCCACTGAAGGCTTGGTACGAGGAAGCAACGAGTGCGACCTGGACCCAGTCCGCTGACATCAAGGCGCTGTACCGCAGCGCCAGCGTGCTGAAGAACCGCCGCGTGGTCTTCAACATCAAGGGCAATGACTACCGGCTGATCGTGGCCGTTGCCTACAAGTTGCAGATCGTCTACGTGAAGTTCGTCGGCACCCACAAGGAGTACGACGCAGTGGACGCAGAAACCGTTGAAATGGCCTGACCGGCCACGGAGGAAACATGGACATCCGCCCTATTCACACCGAAGCAGACTACAAGGCCACGCTCAAAGAGATTTCGGCCTTGATGGAGTCCGACCCTGATCTGGGCACACCGGAGGGTGATCGCCTGGATATCCTGGCCACGCTGGTGCAAGCCTATGAGGCCAAACACATGACCATCACTGCGCCTGATCCGGTAGAAGCCATCAAATTCCGGATGGATCAGAGCGGTCTGTCCGTCAAGGATCTTGAGCCGATCATCGGCAAAAGCAACCGCGTCTACGAAATCCTGAACCGCAAGCGTCCGCTGACGCTAGCCATGATCCGACGACTGCACAAGAGCCTGGGCATCCCGGCCGATGTGCTGATTGCCGAGACGACTGCCGATTGATCATCGAACACTGCACTTGGCTTTCACGCTGAACAGCGTTGTCATGGGGTCATCTGTCCTGGAGAACAACAAAATGCACTACCAACGGCCCGCGCGTGTCTAGTAGATCCGGGTCGATTCATTGTGGGGCAAATCGCCTCCAACAAGGGGAAATGGGTAGGTTGCCCCACATGTTGCCCCACAGACCGCCCGGTTGTCAACGAACCAGACCGAACCTGTTAGCACCCTAACCAATTGAAAAAGCAAAGAAAAAGGGCCTCCGACGGTCTATGTCGGAAGCCCTCAAACTGGTATATGGTGGTGGAAAACGGAACCGAACCCGCGTCCGCAATCCGAACCAGATAGTAACGCCTTGGCCTTGAGGGCGTGGATTCGACGAATTGGCCGAAACCGTGTTGGCTTTCGGCGACTTACCCTTTCATGTGCGTGATCCGGGCTGCCGAGGCCATGGAGGCTTCTATGTGGCCATTGGTTGGCCTCGTGTGCTGCAAATTGCGGTTTGTCAGATACTGATTTATACTTCTGACAAAGGAGCCGTGACCATGAGCCATCTTGCCGAGAACATCTTGTCTGCCGCCCGGGCCATGCCCGAGGGTGGCTTGCTGTCGCCCAAGGAGTTCTTGCATCTGGGTTCGCGGGCGGCCATCGACAAAGCCTTGTCCCGGCTCGCTCAGGAAGGGAAGCTGCTGCGCGTGAGTCGCGGTGCCTATGTCGCACCCCATGAGGGTCGGTTTGGCTCCCGCCCGCCGTCCACCGAGTCCGTGGTGCAGGCCATCGAGGCCAGCTGCGGTGAAACGGTGGTGGCCAACGGCGCGGCCGAAGCCAATGCGCTGGGGCTGACCACGCAGGTGCCGACCCGCGAGGTTTTTCTCACCTCCGGCGCATCCCGCACCCTGCATCTTGGCAGCCGGTGCGTAGAGCTCAAGCACGGCAACCGCTGGCAACTGCTGCTGGGCAAGCGCCCCGCAGGCAAGGTGATCCGTGCGCTGTCATGGCTGGGGCCGGAAAGCGCACCGGCGGCTCTGAAGCAACTGCGCGCCAAACTGCCCGAGTCCGAATGGGAAGCCGTGCGTGGCGCGCGGGCCGCACTGCCGAGCTGGATGGCCAAAGTGGTCAGCGAGGCAATGGCGCATGGCTGAGTCCTGGTTTTCGCTCAGCAGGGAAGATCAGGTTGAAGCCTTGGAATTTGCTACGGCTCGTACCGGGCGGCCTGCGCATTTGCTCGAAAAAGACATCTGGGTGGTCTGGGTGCTGTCCGCCATCTACGAATCCGACTTGGCCAGCAAACTCACCTTCAAGGGCGGCACCTCACTGTCCAAGGTCTATCGCATCATCGATCGGTTTTCCGAGGACGTGGATCTCACCTATGACATCCGCGAACTGGCTGCCGACCTGTTGAAGCAAGGCAACCCCATTCCCGATTCCGCCAGCCAAGAGAAAAAGATCAGCAGCGCGGTACGTCACCGACTGCCCGACTGGATCGAGGCGACGGTCAGGCCGGTCATTGCTGCGGCGCTGGCGAAAGATGGGTTGGACGCAAGCTTGACGCTGGCGGGCAAAGATCAGGACAAGCTGATCTTGTCGTATCCGGCGGTCAAAACGGGAACCGGCTATTCAGCGCCCACGATCCAGCTGGAGTTTGGTGCCCGCGCCACGGGCGAGCCGCATCATGTTCAACCCGTGGCCTGCGACATTGCACCAGAAATTGAAGGCGTCACTTTTCCCGTCGCCCAGCCCTTGGTGATGGCGGCAGAGCGCACCTTCTGGGAAAAAGCCACCGCAGCGCATGTGTATTGCTTGCAAGGACGGCTGCGCGGCGAGCGTTATTCGCGTCATTGGTATGACTTGGCCGCCATCGCAAAAACGCCGCACTTTTCTGCGGCCTGCGCCGACCAGGCGCTGGCTCGGGCCGTTGCAGAACACAAATCGGTGTTCTTCGTCGAGAAAGATGCTGTCGGTGCAAAGATCGATTACTTCGTCGCCGTCAGAGGCCAGCTACAACTCATCCCCACGGGAGAATCGTTGGCGGCGCTCGAAAAGGATTACGCCGCGATGCTGGAAGATGGCTTGCTGGCGCTCAATCAGCCAAGCTTTGCCGACATCATCGAGCAGTGCCGTGTCATTCAGGATGAGGCCAATCGGCAGGCCATCTTGGGCGAGCGCCGCAAGGCATTGGACGAGTTGGCCGCGCAGGCGCAAAAACTCGACATGGGCTACTGACGCTACATCCAGCTGGAGGGTCCAGTAGTTCAGATAGAGCGCTGCAACGAGCTCCATGCGGCAGCCCAGTCGATCCGTTCCTGCTCCAAGCGAACGTTTTGTCCCCAGCGCTGCTGCTTGAGATCCCGATAGAGTTGCTGCTCTTGCTCCGTCAGAAGCGTCAGTTCCGTTGCTGGATGCTGCGCCGACTCATCCACCCACAGCGCCTTGTGTCGAAGCAAGGTGTCTTCGTCCATGAGCACGGATTGCAACTCCGGGATGTATGAACGGGCACGATGCAGGATGGCAAATCCATGGGTGTCCAAATCACCCCAATAGATGCACTTTGCGCAGGCAAGCCAAGGGAAACGGGCCAACACGTCAACGTTATAGCCAAGACGCATGAGCACGACAGCGCCCGGCATGTCGGACATTGCCAGTCCCGTTTGAAGGTTCTCGACAATAAACACATGTGAGACCGGTAAATTGAGACCCGCCAGGTCTTCCACTGGTGCAGTGATGTCACCCACGCCACCGACCCTGGCTCGCAATGCCTGATCCAGCACCCGCATTCGGACAAGGATTGGAGGTGCTTTCAGTCCGCAGCGCTGGTAGAAGTCCAGGTCGCTGGAGGAGTCCTCTTGTATTGCGGCCACCAGATCCGTCAGCAGCCCTTTGCGCCCATCAAACCATTTGCTATCCAGCCCGGACACCGGCAGCTGGCGGGGGTAGAGGTCGGATTGTGGATGGTTCGCGATCCAATCCAGCATCTCTGCAAGCCGACGAAAATCGGCATCGCCGTAGTCCGCCAGGACATCAAAGTACCTCGGCAGCTGCTGCGCCAGTACTGGCCAGCGGGCAGTGAGCGTCTGGTAGCGAGATTGAGCACGTTCCCATCGTGCGGACTCACCAATCCACATGGCAACATCCTCTGGGCTGCCCAACGCCAGCTTCTCCGGGAGTCGCTGGACGCCAAGCGCTTTCCACCGGCGCTCACACCAGGATAGTGTGCCGCCCCCTTGCCAGCCTTGCCATGCGCTCACCCAAGCACGAACGCCGTCGACTTGTCTCAGTGCAGCTTGCTCCGTCGGCACACCGAGCGGAACCTCCAATGGCCATTGGCCCTCGCCCGGATCACCAACCAGCCACTCGCGGTGCTTACTTTGAAAGCGACGGGCAAGCAACTGTCGAACATCTTCAGGAAGCTTCAACGCTAGCCTCCTCTCGTGCGTGCTCTGGCAACTTCAACCGCTGACGATCACCGTCGTACTCGATCAGCAGGACGCCTGAGACTCGCCGATCGCTGATATCCACGAAGCAGGCGCCACCGATGAATGGTTCAAGGGTCATGACGGACTTCAGCGGCGTAGCGACCACCATCTGGAATCCGAAATTGGTAAAGATGTTCATCGCCAAAGCGGTGAACTCGTTATCCGCCTTGTCGAAGGCTTCATCCAGCACGACAGGCGCATACATCGGCACGCCGTGGTCGTTCCCGCCCAGTTGATATCGCAGGGCTGCGGCCAAGCACGTGGTGGCCAGCTTCTGCCGTTGGCCGCCAGACTTGCCTGCTCCGCTGCGGTAGATTTCGACCTCGACACCGCTTTCATCGATTTCCCGTCCGATGAACTCAACATGCTGTCGAACATCGAGCACAGTCTCACGCCAGCGCTTTTGCTCGGGGTCCTGACTGGCGAGTCGATCAACAAGTCGTCGCAAGGCTAGAAACCGCGCCTCGGCAAACTCGCGATCCTCCGTCCATGCATGGCTCAGTGCCTGCTGGATCTCCTGCTTGAATTCCTTGACGTCGACAAGCTGCCGATCACTGGCGTCGATGTGGAGATAGGTACGTTGATTGGCGCTCTGGTTGAACGGCACCTGACCAAGACTGTCGTTGACCAGATCCATCCGTTCCAGGATCGCCTTACGCGCATCGTTCAGGTAGGTGGAAAGCGCCGCCAGATTCTGGTGACTTTGGTTCTGCAGCAATTCAAAGAATCGCTGCTCATAGGCGGGTAGCCCATCCGTCTCCAGTCGAACCAGTTTGGCGAAGAAGTCTGGCGCGCTGGCAAGGCTCGTGTCCATGTCGCCCGCGTCCATCGGCCATTGCCGTTTGAAATCAGCAAAACGTGCTTCTATTTCCTTCTCGCAGGCACCAATCCCACGATTGACCTCTTCGATCTCAGCATTGAGTGCGCGTTCTACAGAAGTTGTCACCTTGTCGAGGTTGTCGAGCCGGACTGCATCTGACTGCTTGGCGAAGCGCTCGTCGAGACCCGACACCTGATGGGGCGTCAATGGAACGATAGACGCGTCCTGCAGGAGAGATTCCAGTTTCTGGGTGCTGGTCTTGATCTGGTCAAGAATCGAGTCGTGCGCGCGTGTTGCCTGGCGAAGCTCCTTATCAGCATCCTCAACGAGCTTCTTTTGTTCACCGATCTGCTCGCTGATTTGCAGCAGGGTGGTGTTCCCCTCGCGCGCTTCGCGGATCTGCCGCTCAATGGTGGAGATGCGATCCAGCAATGGGAGCACATCTATTTCCTGCCACTGGAGATTCACCAGAGTCTGGCACTGCATCGCTCGGGTCGCACGATTCTTGTCCTGGTCGGAGAGCTTGTCGATCACCCCGCCGAGGCGCGAAATGGTGTCAGCCAGCTCCTGCGCCTGAGCTTGAAAGAGCCCGAGCTTCTCGCGGTTATCGAATCCGAGCACCCAGTTTCGCCGGTCGCCGACACTTCTTCGGTCGTCTTTCTCGTGCCGGGTTTTGCTGTGCTTGACCTGCCCCTCGCGGGTGATGGCGCGATCAGCACTCCTGAACGACTGAATGGAATCGACGCACGCGTAATCGAAGCGTTGCCGTAGCTCGGCCTGGAGCCAATCGGCATACGCCCCCTCCTTGACGTTCAGCTTGAGGACGAGCGAGTTGCCACCAATGGGCTTGGCCTGCCAGGTCTCCGGGCGGCCAGTCCGGTAATAAACCAGGCGCTGGCCGAGGTGGGTGGTGTTGATGTGGTTGGCTAGCGCTGAATACTGGCGCTCGTCTACCAAGAGTGAGAGCGCGAATCCATGCAGTACGCGCTCAATGGCCCCCTGCCATTCGGCCTCGTCAGGCTTCACCTCGACGAGTTCGCCAACAAAGGGAAGTGCCGACTCCGAGATGCCGATGGCGGCAGCGATGTCTCTACGCATTTCCAGCATGTCCGCCGGAATGTTCGATGGTTGGCGCTGAAGTGCCTGCACCTCTTTCAGTGCTTGCGAAAACGCGGTCTCGGCATCTTTCTTTTCTCGGTCCAGGCGGAACTGCTCGGCCCGGCTATCGTTGCTGCGCTGTTCCCAATTTTCGACTTCCTGCCGCGCGTTGCCCAACAGTTCTGCGAAGGCTTGAGGCGAATCAGGAAGGCTCCAGCCCAGCTTCTTGCACGCATCTTCGGCCTGACCGCGTTTGCGCAGGCGATCCGTGCGCTGGCCCTCCAGCCCCGATTTCTCGGCTTCCCATTGCTCGATCTGATCACCGCCTGCTTCACGGTGCTGCCGCTCCAGATCGCGCAGGATTGCAGCGTGGTTTTCCAGAGTGCTTTGACGTCGCCCCACTTCGCCTTCCGAGCCGTTGGCTTGCACCTCCAGGGATGCCACGTGCTCCTTGAGGAGCTCAATACGGCGAGTCTCACGGTAGCCATCAACCCCCAGCCGAAGCTCATCCAAGCCATTGCGCTGCAGCATCAACGAGTCCCTGTGCTGATGCTGCTCCCGCGCTGGTGCGAGCGTTTGTACCTGTTCGCGAGCCGTGACAACTGCCTGGTGGGCCGCATTGAGTTCGCCGAATTCGCTGACCAAGCGATCCGCCACCTCGAAGGTCTCGGGCTTGTCGAGCATGAAGTCGCGCAGGAAAGTATTGAGGTCGCCGAGGTTCTTGGCCGACTGGGTTTTGTGCAGCAAACGCAGCGCCATTTCGCTCTCGATGCCGAGCAGACGACAGAACCGTTCGCAATAGGGACGAAATTCGTCGCGGGCAAACGCCTCGGGGAAAGACTGTTTGAGCTTTCGTATGTCGAAGTTGGATTGGCCGAAGTCCTCCAGTTCACGCAGGTCAAAGGCCCGCTCCATGACAAGGTAGTGGCGTTTGACGTCGGTACTGCCGTTTGCATTGCCCCGCAACCAGAACACCTGAACCAGCACCACAGACTGACCCAAGGCATTCTGGTAGGTCAGTGCCAAGGCTGACCAGGTCGTCCCTGCGCGCAGGTAGCGGGTCGCGATCTCTCCCGACTCCCCATCCTTCTGTTCAGCCCACGCACCACGTATGTAGGTGACGAGGTTTCGGTCACGACCGCTGCGGTCCGCCTCGCGTGCAGCAGCGTTGAAATCGATCCAGCGAGGTGGCGTCAGCAACGCCGAAAATGCATCGAGCAGTGTCGACTTTCCAGCGCCGGATCGACCCACAAACAGAAAGCCTCGCTCGCTGATCGGCACGTCGTGCAGGCCGGAGAAAGTACCCCAGTTGTAAACCTGCAGGCGGGTCATCCGGAACTGCTCGCGGGCAAACAAGGAGGCGGTTTGGGGTTCCGAGTTCATTGGTCAGCCTCCTCATCAGCTTCAGTCTGAACCAGCTGCGCTGGCGTTTCTCCGGCAGCCATGCGCTGATACAGGTGCGTCAGCGCTTGTATTTCCTCTGCCGAGAAGAGGAGCTTCAGCGTCGGCGAAATCTCGAAGCGATCCTCACTCGAGCGAATTTTCTGCAGGATGCTGTGCTTCTTGATCTTCTCGATGGAGGCATGAACCCGTTTCACGAACCCTGCACGGTCGGTGTTGGCGGCGCGCTCATAGAGGGAGAGAAACTCTGTGATCTCGTCTGTAGACACCACGGCACGGTCGCCCTGCGAGTCCGCCTGGGTCAATCGCTGGCGTAGGTGGAGCAGCAGAATGGAATCAATGAAGGTCAGTTGGGCGCGACGCAGCAGGAGTGGCACTTCGAGGTCGCCGGTATCTGCCTGGCGCGTGAAAGCCACTTGTACGTCTCGGTCGATAACCAGTTCGAGAAACAGCTCGGCAAGACGCCGACGGATCACCGCTTCGTCTCTTACCAAGATCGGCCAGAGTTTTGGATGCCGACGCCCGTCGAGCGACGGCCCTGCCAGCAGCTGCACCAGGGCGCGCCGGGTATCCAGTGCCAACTCGCCGCTGTCGCCCAGGAACAGGGGGTTGGCGGGTGCCGGAGCAGCATCGGGTGCTTGTGCCTCGGCTGGCACTGCCGCTTCGTCGCTGATGGACCCATTTTCAGACCAGTTCATTGGCCCGCTCCCTCAAAAAGAAGATCTTTGGAATTCGGGCGCTACGACGCTGCTCGTCGCCTCCAACCCAGCCTACGGTTTCACTGTGGTCGGCTTTGAACCCATGCCGACTGCCCAACGCCAGCAGGCCGACGACGCTGCCCAACCCCTGTGCAGCGGGGAACTGCTCCAGTACGTCGGCAATCGATGCCTGGGACCGTTGCTCCAGGACAGCCAGCACGTTGGCCTTCAGTGTTCGGAAGTCGATCTCGGACTGTGCGACCAGTTCGCTCACAGACTCAAGGTCGATTGGCGGCGCATCCCCTTCTGCCATCTGCCCAGGCAATGCTTGCAGGGATGGGTCGTGCAGCACCCATTGAGACAAGGAGCGCAACCGACTGCTCGTGAGTTCCAGCGTGTACTGGAGGGTCTCAGTGGCCCTGACTTCATCCTTCAGGCTCAGTGCTGCGCGCTGAGCGTCTTTCAGCAGGTGATTGAGTCGGCGTTGCTCGAGGTATTCACGACTCTGGACGAAGTGCTTCAGGCTGCGCGCGAAGGTCTGGAGCACCTCGTGAACCATGCCGCCCTGCTCAAGAAGGGTGCGCGTCAGCCGCAGAAGGAATCGTCGCTCCTTGGCCTCGAGCTGCCCCACGAACTCCCGCGACATAACGCTATCAAGTGCCTGATCAAGCGTGGCCGCCTGTTCTGGGTCCGTAAGCAAGCGCCAGAAAGCAGAGAAAGTCCTTCCGGCGTCGCTCTCTGAAATCAAATCGATTCCGGCGAACAGCGAATCCAGCACATCCCCTCGATTGCCATCGTTGTCCATGATGCGTTCACGGAGATCGCGATTGAGCTGGTCGAACTGATCGCGGACACGGCGGAAATCACCGGCCAGATCGTCGGCCAGCGTGATGATCTCCCGCGTGCGCTCGAGCGCCGTCGTATGGGGCAGCACGCGCATCTGCCCCTTCTGGATGGCGTCAATCTCCTTGTCGATGCGGGCTTGCTCGGCCATCAGCCGGTCGATGCGGCGGAACTTGTCGGTGTCTGTGTCCTCGGCAAGTCGGGCCAAGGCCTCTATGACGAGCGTCAGGCGGCTTTCGGTCGCGGCTGAGTGCGGTTGCGCCAGGCCAGAGACAAACCGAATGGCTTCGACGGCCGCCGTGGAGAGTTCATATTCCTCTTCTGAAGCCCCAGCCGGGAAGCGTCGCTCGAGGAACCCATCGGCGAGCCAGCTGGCGACATACGCCTGTGCCGTTTGGGGAAAGTCTTCGCCTTGGGCGCGCAGCTCTTCCAGATCCCTTGCGATGCGTTCGTGAAAAATGGAGGCAGGGAGGCTTCGCTCGCCCTCATACAGATGGGACTGAAGCAGGCCAATGACGGTAGGCCCGGTAGTCGAGGCAAGCAGACGCCACAGCGGCTGCGCCCGCATGCGCCGGTAGGTCGCGATGGCTTTGTCTGCTTTCACTCCCATGCTCCAAAGTGGGGGCATCGCCCGTCATGTGGTAATCACAATGCAACGTATACAAGAATCAAAAACATTGCATTGCCACATTCTAGAGCAGCTTATATACTTCCCGCAATAACCCGCACAAGTATTCGTTAACCCGATAGAGCACTCAGGAATGCCCAAAGACCAACTTGCAGAACTGACCCAGCCTCAGCGCGACCGGCTCGCGTTCATTGAGCTGCGCGTGCGCTTCGTGGGGGAGATCCGTCGGCAGGACTTGGTTGCGCGGTTTGGCATCCAGTCCGCAGCGGCAACCCGGGATTTGGCGCTCTATAAAGAGTTGTCTCCGGGGAACATCGACTATGACCCCAAAGGCAAGGCCTACGTCCTGGGGCCAGACTTCCGCCCCATCTTCGACTTTCCTCCGGAGCGGGTGCTGTCTTGGCTGACGCAGGGCTTTGGAGACGGCGAGCCGATGCGGCTCAAGGCGTGGGTGGCCAGCGAAAGCCCCTCACGGCTTACACACCCGGATCTCGATGTGCTGGCAAGCGTGACCCGGGCGATCCATCAGGGGTGTCCGCTTGGCGTTGAGTACTACTCAATATCTAGCGGCTGTACAGAGCGGGAAGTCGTCCCCTTTGCGCTGATCGACAACGGCCTGCGCTGGCATGTCCGTGCCTTCGACCGGAAGTCTCAGGAGTTCCGGGATTTCGTCATTACACGGATCAAGAACCCCGTCGTGCTCAAGGGGCAGCCAGTTGCAGCTCATGAGATGAGCGATCATGACATTCAGTGGACGCGGATCGTCGAACTGGAGTTGGTGCCCCACCCGGGTCAGCCCCGGCCGGAGATCACCGAAATGGATTACGGCATGCGCGACGGCGTGCTGCGGATGAAGCTGCGCGCTGCCACGGCTGGATACATCCTGCGCAAATGGAGTGTCGACTGTTCGCCCGATCATTGCCTGCGCGGACCGGAGTACCGGTTATGGCTCAAAGATCACTTGGCAATTTATGGAGTCAAGAATGCGATTTTGGCACCGGGCTATAAATCGCAAGAACAAAAATTAGTAAAAGCGGAGGCTGACTGATGGGCGACGTAATCCGTTCGTTTCGGTCAAGGGAAAAACAATGACAACCGTGAACTTGGACTCTTCCGCGCTGACTTCTGCGCTTGAACAGTTACGCCTCAAGCTATTAGATCTCACCGGTCGAAATCGCCTGATTAACTTCAAGCACACTGCTGGCAAGTCACTTCAGTTCATTGAGGGTCATCCCGCAGCGATCTATCAGCGACTGGTCGAAGCAAACAACAAAGCCAGCATCAGCATTCTCGGACTGCCAGAACCATCCAGAGGGGACTGGGTGGAGCGCAACGGTCGCTTACAAAGACCAGAGCCTAGGGAATGGGCCAAGTTCCAAGGCATCTCAACGAGCTACGACATCCCTGGTGTCGGTGAGAGCTCGGATGAATCGAATGTCCGATCACTTATGTACCCGGACGATCTCGCAAAGCACTGCCGCAAGATCGAGCGTGAGGCCACGCTCGCTATTGAGGAAACGGGCGCGAACATGCTGTTCTTGGTGCTTGGATTCTTAGAGTTCCCAGACCAGCGTGACAGCGATAAGACGTTCACTGCGCCCTTGATCAGTGTCCCAGTGTCGCTGCAGAAGAAGGAGATCGCGGGCATCCAGCAGTTCTCGCTCCAGTACACAGGCGACGACATTTCGGAAAACCTGTCTCTACGGGAGAAGCTGCGCAACGACTTCGGCTTGGTTTTGCCCGAGCTTGCCGAGGAGCAGATTGACGTCAACGGGTACTTTGCTGAGGTTCAGGCGATCATCAAAAAGCAGCCTGGGTTCGCCCTCAAGCACCGCGTCTCCCTGTGCTTGCTCAGCTTCAGCAACATGCTGCTGGTTCGCGACCTGGACCCCACCAAATGGCCTGAGAACGGCGACGAGAACTCACTGATCGACCACCCCATTGTCAGAGAGGTGTTCGAAGGACGAGCAGATGACGGCGGAGCTGGACTGAGCCTAGCCGAAGAACACCTGGTGGAAGAAGGCCCTGGTGCCAGCATCCCACTGGTCTACGACGCCGACAGCTCTCAGCACAGTGCCCTCATCGATGTCTTGTCACTCAAGAAGAACCTGGTGATCGAAGGCCCACCGGGAACAGGTAAGTCTCAGACCATCACGAACTTGATCGCTGCTTGCCTGGCTGACGGCAAGAAGGTGCTCTTCGTTGCCGAGAAGTTGGCGGCTCTTGAAGTCGTAAAAAACCGTTTGTCATTGGCTGGCCTCGATCCGTTTGTTCTTGAGCTGCACAGCAACAAGACCAACAAGAAGCGAGTCCTAGAGGAAATTTCTAAGCGAACCACCTTCAGGCCCAACCACCCCAATGACCTTCCCCGTCTGCAGCAGCAACTGGAAGCTCACCGCCAGGATCTCAAAGCCTACACAGACCTGATCAACTCCATCGCGCATAACGCGTTTGGTTTGACGCTTCATCAGATCATGTGGAGAGCCGAGAAGCACCGCCAAGGTTTGAGCAACGAAGAGAGCATGCTCAGCCAGATCAGTATCGGCGATGCAACTCAAATTTCCGAATTCGAGTTCGGTCGGCGCATGGACTGCCTGGGATACCTTGGGTCCCAATACAAGTCGGTCGGAGGCTTCGACGCAAGCTGCACCTTCTGGGGCTTCTACCCTGAGCGCCTGATCCCTGGCGATGAAGTCAAGCTGACCCAGCTTTTTGAAACAGCTGATGAGTGGGGCCGGGGCTTGGTAGAGGCCTCGAAGCACTTCTCGCAAGTGCTCGGAGGCCGTGTCCACAGCCTCTCTCTGGCGTTCAGCGGTGAGCAACTTGCCATACTGAAGAACCTGCTTGAGACTGCCAATCAGCAATTGCCGCTGCACCTCATCCCAGGATTCTTTGAGGACGACGAGACGGGAGCCAAAGCCGCTCAAGCACTCGACGCCTTCGCCAAACAAGTCGAACAGTTCCACAGCCTTGAAGGGGCCGTCAACACAGCGCTGAAGCTCGAATCCAGCGTCACGAAGTCCGGGACAGACGGCCTAAAGGGCTTGCAACGAATCGCGGGGAGCTTGGGTGCAGAGCTGGGCACGCTTAACGAGCTTCGCATCCTGCATCAACAACTGGTTGAGACGGCAGGCAAGCTTTCGACGGCAAACACCAACTTGGTGATATTCCTGGGCGAGAAGAAGATCCCTTACAACGGATCGACGCAGAAGCTGGAGCAGTTGCTCAGTTTTACCAATCTCGTGCTGGATGCCCCAGAGGAGCACTTCCACCTCCAGACCCCTGGACTGACTCGCGATGGCGCGGTCCAGGCTCTTGATCAGTTGCTTGCCCTCCAAGGAGAGTGGATCGGTCTTGAAAAAGAACTCGGGGACTCACTCTATGTGGATACCTTGCCCCATGAAGGAGATATCAAGCAAGCCATCCTGACCCTGCGAGAAGGCGATGCGTGGTACCGCATCTTCCAAGGTCGATGGCGCAAGGCAATAGGACTGCACAAGGCACTCCAACGCACCAAGCGCAAAATGCCTGGCCAAAAGCGGCTGGAGCAGCTCGAACAAATCGTCAAACTGACCGGTCTCAAAGAACAGTGGAAGTCCTCTCCGACCTGGACGCAGTTCCTCGGTTTTCCCGCGCCAGCTACCCCATCTCCATTGGATGGATACCTTGCGCTCGCGAAGTGGAATCGGGGCATCAAAGTCGCCTCAGAAGATATCCAAGCCGTTCTGATCGACCCAGTCAGCTTCACCGCCGACCAAGCCCGAGCCCTGCGCCGCGAATTCTCGACGGTCAAGATGGAGATCACGACCGCAATCGCAGCAGTCAAAGACATCAACGCAAAGCTTAAACGCCTCTCTGAATTCGGTGGCAGCAATCTTCTCGATAAGGTGTTGGAGAAGACCCGTGAATTCACAGAAGCCCTCAAAGACCAATTCGAATGGCTTGAGTTGGAGGTTCGCAGCCAGGCGACATTCAGCCAAGTGATCGCCGGATGCGATGCAGCCTTGGAGCGTTCGTCGCTGAAGTCACAGATTCAGGCCAATGCCCGCATCAAGTCGCTCCTCGGCGATCTCTATACGGGCGTGGATACGGACTGCGCGACCGCTATCGAGGCGCTGTCCTTCGGTCAAAGCATCGACGGTCTCAATTTGTCTCCACAGGTCAAGTACAAGCTGCGCACCGGGCATCCGATTGAAGCCTGCCGCACCCTGGCTGCCGCACTGGAACCCGTCCACACGGGACTGCAGCAGGTTGAGAGCCTGAGCAATGCTCTGTCTCAGTTCGGGAAGTTTGAACTGGAAACCTGGACGGGCGCACCTGCAGACGAGGACTTGGAGCTGTTTGTCAGAGCCTTGCATGGCGCAGTTCAAAAGGCAGTGGAGGACAAGGACCTTCTGATTCCTTGGTCCCTGTACCTGACTCGCCGCAAGGAGGCCAACGAGCTGACCCTGTCTGAGTTCGTCGAGCTTCTTGAGAGAAAGCGCATCAAACCTGACGAGTTGTCCGACGCCTACGCCTACTGCACCTACAGCACGATCACTCGGGAAGCCTTCCGCAACATCCCCGAGCTTGGGCGCTTCACGGGCCTCAAACACAACCAGATCCGCGACGAGTTCAAACGACTGGACAAGGAGATCATTGCTCTGCGTGGCAAGGCAATCGCCTACGAATGCACTCGCAAGGCCTCTCCGCCTCCCGGCAGAAACGGTGCCCGCGTTGACGATCGCACTGAGATGGTTCTCCTGAACTACCTCATGCCACAGCAACGCCCGCGCATGCCTGTTCGGAAAATCCTCACCCGGGCTGGTGGGTCGATTCAGGCGCTCAAGCCCTGTTTCATGATGGGGCCGCAAGCTGTAGCGCAATACTTGGCTCCAGGGATCATCAAGTTTGATCTCGTCATCATGGACGAAGCATCCCAGTTGAAGCCCGAGGAGGCCATTGGCTCGGTTGCCCGTGGTGGTCAATTGGTGGTGGTTGGTGATCCCAAACAGCTGCCCCCGACATCGTTCTTCTCCCGGATGACCCAGGACGGTGACGGTGGTGACGATCACTTCACCACCACGGATGCTGAGAGCATTCTGGATGTCTGCTCATCGCACTTCAGGCCAACTCGCTCCCTGCGCTGGCATTACCGTTCTCAGCACCATTCGCTGATCGCCTTTTCGAACCACAGCTTCTACCGTGGCAACCTGGTGATCTTCCCATCGCCGTATGGCCAAGGCGGAAAGCTCGGTGTGCGTGCCGTCTATCTGGCCGATGCCATCTACGAAAACCAGACCAATTTGCGGGAAGCCAAGCGGGTCGTGGATGCGGTCGTCGAGCACATTGCAACTCGCCCCAACGAGTCTCTTGGCATCGTCACACTGAATATCAAGCAGAGAGATTTGATTGCTGAACTGCTGGAAGATCGTCTGAAATCGGTTCGTGGTGCCGACTCCTACCGAGACCATTGGGCGACAGAAGGGCAGCCCTTGTTCATCAAGAACCTTGAGAACGTCCAGGGTGATGAACGCGACGCCATCATCATCTCTACGACTTTCGGCAAACCACCAGGATCCAGCGCTGTTCGTCAGAACTTTGGTCCCATCAGTCGTCACGGCGGCTGGCGTCGATTGAACGTGCTGTTCACCCGCGCCAAGAAGTCGATCGCCCTGTACACGTCCCTGCGTCCTGAAGACATCGTGATGGATGGGACCACTCCGGACGGAACCAAAGCCCTGCGCAACTACCTCGAGTACGCCCGCACAGGCTCTCTGCCGACCATTGAGGAAACAGACCGCGAGCCTGACAGTGATTTCGAGATCTCCGTCATGGACATGCTCAAGATGCGTGGCTATGAAGTCACCCCTCAGCTGGGCGTAGCGGGCTACCGCATTGACATTGCCGTTAAACACCCAGACGCACCAGGCTCGTATCTGGCAGCAATCGAATGCGACGGCGCAACCTACCACTCGGCCCTGTCAGTTCGCGACCGTGATCGCATCCGTCAAGAGATCCTCGAGTCGCTGGGTTGGCGTGGTCGCATTTGGCGTATCTGGTCAACGGACTGGTTCCGCACGCCACGACAGGAAACCGAGAAGCTCATCAGCTTCCTTGAGGATCTGCGCGAGAGCTGGAAGCCTGAGCACGCCTCTGGCGAGGCCTGGATCGAAGAAGGTCAAGGTGCAGATCCGACGATCTCCCGCGTGATTGAAGTAATTGAGCCGGTCGAGAACGCCGCACAAGCCGAAATTGAGCGTGAAGCAGTCAACTCCGTTCTGATCGACACCGAGGATGATCTAGAGGTCGACGTTGGGGATGTTGTTCGCTACGTGGATCTATCGAAGCCAAACGATGTGTTGACGGTTCAGATCACCAGAGGGAAGGACGATTTCTCCAACGGCATCGTGAATGAAAGCCGCCCTCTCGCGCAAGCCCTTCTGGGCGCAGTTGTTGGTGACGAGGTGGCTCTTCATCTTGCTGGTAGCGCATCCAAGACTTTTCAGATCGTTGAAATTGTCCGATCGGAAACGTTACCCAAAATCAATTGAAGCCTTCCAGCATACATAAAGAGATAAAACCAATGGCCAAGACACTTGAAGCCCACGACAAACTGATCCGGGAGATTTTCGAAGGCAGCTACCAGTTCGAGATTCCGGACTACCAGCGCCCCTACGCCTGGACAACCGAGCAGGCCACAGAGCTGTTCGATGATCTGTACTCGGCGATGCAGGATGCGCGTGTCTCAGGGGCAAGTAGCCAGTATTTCCTCGGCAGCATCGTTCTGATCAAGGAGGATCGAGATCCAAAGTCGTTTGTGGTTGATGGCCAGCAGCGACTGTCCACGCTCACCATACTGCTTGCAGTTTTGCGCGTCTTGATGCCGAACTCGGCGTCTTTCCTCACCAAATACCTCTACAAGGAAGGAAATCCTGAGTGGGGCGAGCTGAATGAGTATCGCCTGAAGGCCCGCGAGGAGGACGCCGACTTTTTCCGTACCTACATCCAGGAACAAGGCGGGTTGGAGCGTCTGGTTTCGAGCACTGACAAGTTGAAAGATAGCCGCCTGCGTTACCGAGAAAACGCCACGCTGCTGCTCGAAAAGGCCAAAGCGCTGTCACCTGCCGATCTGAACGCACTGTGGAAATTCCTTGCCAACGACTGCTCGCTGGTTGTCATCTCCACGCCCGACCTCGAAGCCGCATACCGCATCTTCTCCGTACTCAACAACCGGGGACTCGACCTCGCGCCTATCGACATCATCAAGGCGCAGGTGCTGGGCCTGATCCGCACCACAGCAGGCGACGTCAAGAGCCGCGCCTACGCCAAAGAGTGGAGCCGGATCGAAAGCTCGCTGGGTCGCGACGCCTTCGGTGACCTGTTTGGCCACATCCGCAGCATCTACGCCAAGAAGAAGCAGAAGTACATCCTGGTCAAGGAGTTCCAGGAGCACGTCACCGAGTACAAGACCCCCATCGACCTCGTCGACAAGGTCATCAAACCCTATGCCGAAGTGTGGGACTTCGTGCGCGATGCAGACTTCGAGGCCACCGAACACGCCGAGACGATCAACGAACACCTGTCTTGGCTCAACCGCGTGGACTTCAAGGACTGGGTGCCCCCGGCACTGGTCTACTTCAAGCGTTTTCGGCAGCAACCCAAACTGCTTGCAGAGTTTTTCCAGTCACTAGAACGCCTGACCTATTTCCTGTTGGTCACCAAGGTGGGCATCAATGAGCGCATAGAAACCTACGCTGCGCTCACCAAGGAAATTGAACCGGAGGCCTTCAAGGGAGATCTGGCTGCGCTCACCACGCTGACACTGACAGACGCGCAAAAGCGCAAGTTCGTCGCGGCACTCGATGGAGACGTGTACGACGATCTGCCCAAGGCACGGATGGCACTGGTCTTGCGCCTTGAGTCCTTGGTGCGCGCCCCCGGCGTGCAGCTTCAAGATGCCGTGTCTCTGGAGCACGTTCTGCCGCAAACCCCGCCCGACGGTTCGGACTGGATCAAGTGGTTCCCGGATGAAGACGAGCGCGACGGCTGGATGCACCGTCTGGCCAATCTGGTTCCGCTGGATAGGAACAAGAACTCCTCTGCCAGCAACTACGACTTTGCCAAAAAGAAGGACGCCTACTTCCGGGGCAAAGGCACGGCATCTCCCTTCGTGTTGACGCAGGAAGTCAGAGCAGAAAACGAATGGACACCCACGCTTCTGGCAGAGCGCCAGAAACGCCTTCTGGGCGTCCTCAAAGATCATTGGAATCTCGCCGTCTCCACAGGCACGGCGGCGAGCTGAGGAACGTATCGATGCAGAAGAAGCAACAACAAGACCAAAGCCAGATCAAGTGGATTTCCGACTTCATCTGGAACATCGCTGACGACCGCCTGCGCGACGTTTACGTGCGCGGCAAATACCGTGACGTCATCCTGCCCTTCACCGTGCTGCGGCGGCTCGATGCCGTGCTCGAAGCGACGAAAGACGCGGTGCTCGAGCGCAAGAAGTTCCTGGACACCCACAAAGTGGCCGAGCAGGACGGCGCGCTGCGCATGGCGGCAGGCCAAGCCTTCTACAACGTCTCGGAATTCACGCTGGCCAAGCTGAAGGCAAGCGCCGCAGGCCAGCGGCTGCGCGATGACTTCATCGCGTATCTGGACGGCTTTTCGCCCAACGTGCAAGAAATCCTCACCAAGTTCAATTTCCGCAACCAGATCCAGAAGCTGGTGGATTCCCACGTCCTCGGCTACCTGATCGACGACTTCCTCGACCCCGAGGTCAATCTCGCGCCGCTGCCGGTGAAAGATGCCGACGGCCGCATCAAGCTACCCGCGCTTGACAACCACGGCATGGGTACGGTGTTCGAGGAGCTGATCCGCCGCTTCAACGAAGAAAACAACGAAGAGGCAGGCGAGCACTTCACCCCGCGCGACGTGGTGCAACTCATGGCCAAGCTCCTGTTCCTGCCGGTGGCCGACCGGATCGAGTCCAGCACCTATTCGCTCTACGACGGCTCCTGCGGCACCGGCGGCATGCTCACCGTGGCCGAGGAAGCGCTACACGAACTGGCCGACCAGCACGGCAAGGAAGTATCCATCCACCTGTTCGGCCAAGAAATCAGCGACGAAACTTACGCCATCTGCAAGGCCGACCTGCTCTTGAAGGGCGAAGGAGCGGAGGCCGAGAACATCGTCGGCGGCGCGGACAAATCCACCCTGTCCGCCGACCAGTTCCGCAGCCGCGAATTCGATTTCATGATCTCCAACCCACCCTACGGCAAGAGTTGGAAGACCGATCTGGACCGCATGGGCGGCAAGAAGGAATTCAATGACCCGCGCTTCATCGTCAGCCACGCGGGCAACGCCGAATTCAAGCTCATCACCCGCTCCAGCGACGGGCAGCTCATGTTCCAGGTGAACAAGCTGCAAAAGATGAAGCACAACACGCCGCTGGGCAGCCGCATCGCGCTGGTGCATAACGGCTCAGCGCTGTTCACCGGGGACGCAGGCCAGGGCGAGAGCAACATCCGCCGCTGGGTGCTGGAGAACGACTGGCTCGAATCCATCATCGCCCTGCCGCTCAACATCTTCTACAACACGGGCATCGCCACCTACATCTGGGTGCTGGCCAACAAGAAGGCCGAAGCGCGGCGTGGCAAAGTGCAGTTGATCGATGCATCGCAGTGGTTCCAGCCGCTGCGCCGCAACCTCGGCAAGAAGAACTGCGAACTCTCGGACGGAGACATCCAGCGAATCCTCGACCTCTACCTCGGCGAGGCGCAGGAAACCGCCCAGTCCAAATGGTTCGACACCCAGGACTTCGGCTACTGGAAGATTACCGTCGAGCGTCCGCTGCGACTGAAAAGCCAACTCTCCGACGAACGCATCGAGCCCCTGCGTTTTGCCACCGGCGATGAGGCGCTGCGCGCCGAGATCTACGCCACCCACGGCGAGGCGCTTTATACCGAGTTCGCCAAGCGCAAACCGGCCATCGAGGCGTGGCTGAAGGGTGAGGACGAGAACGAAGACGACGACAGCGAAGACGGCGACAGCGGCGATGAAAGTGAAGCACCCGCCGCACGCAAGGCCGTGCCTGCCAAGCGCCGCAAGAAGCTGCTCGACGCATCGACGTGGCAGCGCGACAAGGGGCTAATGGAGGTAGCGCAACGGGCGCAGCAGGCCCTGGGCAGTGCTGTGTTCGACGACCACAATGAGTTCCGCACCCGCTTCGATGCTGCCCTGAAGGCGCAGGGCGACAAGCTCGGCGCGCCGGAGAAAAAGGCCATCTACAAGGCGGTGAGCTGGCGCGACGAAACCGCGCCGCCGGTTATCGCCAAGCGCAGCAAGCTCAAGGCAGGGGAACACTTCGAGCCCGGCTTCGACGGCGCGTACCTGGAAACCGTGGGCAAGGATCGCTTCATGGTCGAGTACGAGCCCGACAGCGAGCTGCGCGACACCGAGCAGGTGCCGTTGAAGGAGCCGGGCGGCATTGACGCCTTCTTCGCCCGCGAGGTGCTGCCACACGCACCGGACGCATGGATCGCCACGGACAAGACCCAGATCGGCTACGAGATTTCTTTCGCCCGCTATTTCTACAAGCCCACGCCCCTGCGCACGCTGGCAGAAATCCGCGCCGACATCGTCAAGCTGGAGCAGCAGACTGAAGGCTTGCTAGACAAGATCGTGGGAGGCGTGCCCGCATGAGCCAACGTATCGACCTTTTGGCGTCCATCGCCAACACGATTCAGGACTATCGGGGCGGGTCGCTCCCGCGGCCCATCCCCGACCACGTCGAGCATTGGGTGCAGCAATTCGACGCTGCTGTGCAGCTGCCCATCCTCCAAGAGATCGACCACGTACTCAAGAAAATCTATTTCTCGAAAGAGGACGTGGCCAAGTTCCTCCGTGGCGCGATGCGCACTCAGAAGCTCACCGGCGACAGACCCGACAAGTTCTGGCGATCCGCCAGCTTCCTCGATATTCAGGGCGGCGGCAGCAGCCAAACCGACATGCTCGCCCTGTTCTCCGAGCAACTGGAAGATGAGCACGGATTCGGCATCGACGACTGCGGCCAAGGTGACGAAGTCTTCATCTATTTGGATGACGGCATTTTCACCGGCAACCGCGTGCGACGTGATCTGGAAGGATGGATTGGTGGCAACGCGCCCGCGCAGGCTAAGGTGCATGTGATCTGCATCGCAGAGCACAGTGGCGGACGGTATTACGCGAACACCAAGATTCAAGAAGTCATCCGAGGTTCGGGAAAGAATATCGATATCACGTGGTGGCACGCCATCGAGCTGGAGGACAGAAAGACCTACAGCGCAACGTCAGACGTGCTGCGCCCGACGGCGATCCCGAACGATCCTGCGGTGCAAGCCCATGTGGCTGCCATGCGGTACCCGCCCACGCTCAGAGCCGCTGGCAACCCCGGCGCTGCGGGTCTGTTCTCCAGCGACGCGGCCAAAATTCTGCTGGAACAGGAGTTCCTGAAAGCCGGTGTCCACATTCGGCAGATTTGCCCCAACCTCAGTGCCGTCCAGCGCCCCCTGGGGCACATGACGCTGGAAACGCTGGGCTTCGGCTCGCTCATCGTCACCTACCGCAATTGCCCCAACAACGCGCCGCTGGCGTTCTGGGTGGATGCGCCGTGGTATCCGCTTTTCCCGCGAACCACGAACACGCAGACGGCGATGAGAAGGATGTTTGCCGATCTGACCGGAGGCGATCTCTGATGAGCGGAAGAGATCAGAGTCGCACTTACAGCCGCAAGGACAGCGTCGTCTTCCTCAAGACCGACGAACCGTTTGGTGGCCTATCCAACATGGCGGGGGGCTACCCGATCCATGTTAATGGGGTACGGATACTAACCTCCGAGGCGCTGTATCAGGCCTGCCGCTTTCCGCATCTTCCCGACGTGCAGAAGCTGATCATCGGCCAGATCAGCCCTATGACGGCCAAAATGCGGAGCAAGCCCTACCGTAAGGATTCGCGCCCGGATTGGGATCAGGTGCGCGTGCGCATCATGCGCTGGAGCCTGCGCATGAAGCTGGCCAACAACTGGAACGCCTTCAGTACGTTGCTGCTGAAGACTGGCGAGCGACCCATCGTCGAGGAATCGCGCAAGGACGATTTTTGGGGAGCCAAGGTCGTTGACGACGGCGACACGCTGGTCGGCATGAACGTTTTGGGCAGGCTACTGATGGAGTTGCGCGAGCAGGTGAAGCAGCAGGGGCGCGACGCAGCCCTGGACATCGCACCGCCGGACATTCCACAGTTCCTGCTGTTCGGGCAGGCGATTGAAGTGGCAGTGGGACTGCCAACGCCGCAGGCCGCCGAAGTACAGGAGCAGGGCTCCCTATTCGGTGCGGACACAGCCATCGCAGTCGAGGCTGTAGCTGATCCGGCACCGGTTGTTCCAGCCAAGACAGTAAATCAAGCCTTTCGCGCATCGGGTCTTCCTTGGGTACCGCATATACCTGAAAGCTGGCAAGTGCTGCGCAATGGCCGCCTATTCGGTCATCGCGTCGAAACGGGCTTCCCCGATCTACCCATTCTGGAAGTGTCGCTGCGCACCGGCGTGCGTGTGCGTGACATGGAAAACCTGAAGCGCAAGCAGGTGATGAGCCAGAAGGAGAAGTACAAACGCGCAGCCAAAGGCGACATTGCCTACAACATGATGCGAATGTGGCAAGGCGCGGTCGGCCCCGCGCCAGTCGATGGACTGGTCAGCCCGGCCTATGTGGTGGTGAAACCCTACGACGAGGCCAACAGCAGTTACTACAGCTACCTGTTTCGCACGGCGGCCTACATGCAGGAGGTCAACAAGTTCTCGCGCGGCATCGTGGCCGACCGCAACCGGCTGTATTGGGAATCCTTCAAGCAGATGCCTTCGCTCGTGCCACCGCGCCCCGAGCAAGACCAGATCGTCGCCTACCTGCGCGCGCAGGACGCGCACATCGCCCGCTTCATCAAGACAAAGCGTGATCTGATCAAGCTGCTCACCGAACAGAAGCTGCGCATCATCGACCACGCCATCATGCGCGGCCTTGATTCATCTGTGGCGCTGAAGGCATCCGGTATCGAATGGCTGGGAGAGGTGCCGGAGCACTGGCAGGTTAAGCGCCTTAAATGGGTTTGTCGGTTCACATACGGTGATTCACTTTCAGATGCGAATCGCCGCCAAGGCGATGTTCCGGTGTACGGCTCCAATGGCCAAGTGGGCGTGCACGACGAAGCCAATACAGTCGGCCCTTGCATAGTGATCGGGCGTAAAGGGTCTTTTGGGAAGGTGAACTATTCCGAGCGCGACCTGTTTGCAATCGACACTACCTATTTCATCGATAGAAGGTGCACGAAAGCTAATGTTAGATGGCTTTATTACCTATTGGTTTGGTGTCGGCTAGATCGAATCTCGAAGGACTCGGCGGTTCCTGGATTGGACAGAACTGACGCGCTGAACACCCTTGTGCCAGTACCAGATTTGGCGGAGCAGTCGCAAATTGCGAAGCAGCTCGACACCGACACAGCAGAGGTAAATGGCGCTATTGCCAAGGTGGAGGAAGAAATCAAGCTGATCCGGGAATACCGCGACCGCCTGATTGCCGATGTGGTCACCGGTCAAGTGGACGTGCGCGGCTGGCAACCCGGCCCGGACGACGTGGTGGACGACGCGGCGCTAGCCGCGCTGGGCGATGAAAACGAAGATGTGACCGAAGAGGAGGATGGCGATGGCGAAGACTGACACCAGCGAGCGCTGGTTCGAGGCGCGCGTCGTGCGCGGCTTGACCGGTGTGCCGCAGCCCGAGTACAGCCATGCGCTGGCTCCCACGGACTTCGCCGCCACCCACAACGGCTACGTGCAGGGCAAGCCCACCGACTACAACCGCGACGTGGCGCTGGATGTGGCGCAGTTGCTGGACTTCTTGCAGGCTACCCAGCCCAAGGCGGTGGACACGCTGGAACTGGCGGCGGACGGCATCAAGCGCACCCAGTTCCTGCACCGGCTGCAAGGCGAGATCACCAAGCGCGGCGTGGTAGACGTGCTGCGCAAGGGCGTGAGCCACGGGCCGGTACACGTCGATCTCTACAAGCTGCTGCCCACGCCGGGCAATGCCGCCGCAGCGGATGCCTTCGGCAAGAACATCTTCAGCGTTACCCGGCAGGTGCGCTACAGCAAGGATTCCGGCAATGAGCTGGACTTGGCTATCTTCATCAACGGTCTGCCGGTACTGACGTTCGAGTTGAAGAACTTGCTGACCAAGCAGACCCTGGCCGACGCCATCGTCCAGTACCAAACTACGCGCAGCCCACAGGAGCTGCTGTTCCAGTTGGGGCGTTGCGTGGCGCACATCGCAGTCGATGACGCGGAGGCCGCGTTCTGCACCGAGCTGAAGGGCAAGGCGTCGTGGTTCCTGCCGTTCAACCAGGGCTGGAACAGCGGCGCGGGCAACCCGCCCAACCCGGATGGTCTAAAGACCGATTACCTGTGGAAGCAGGTGCTGACCCGCGAGTCGCTGTCCAACATCATCGAGAGTTACGCGCAGGTGGTGGAGGAAGAAGAAGCAGACGCCAGCGGCAAGAAACGCAAGAAGCGCAAGCAGATCTTCCCGCGCTTCCATCAGTTGCGCACTGTGCGTGCGCTGCTGCGCCGCGCCCATACCGATGGGGTGGGCAAGCGCTATCTGATCCAGCATTCGGCAGGCAGCGGCAAGAGCAACACGATTGCCTGGCTGGCGCACCAATTGGTGGAGCTGCGCCGCGCGGACGACCCGATGACGGCGCAGTTCGACTCCATCATCGTCATCACCGACCGGCGCGCGCTGGACACACAGATTGCCCGCACCATCAAGGGTTACGACCACGTGGCGGCGATCTTCGGCCACTCCGACAACGCGCAGGAGCTGCGTGAGTACCTGCGCCGGGGCAAGAAGATCATCGTCACCACGGTGCAGAAATTCCCGTTCATCCTCGATGAGCTGGGCGACCTATCCGGCAAGAGCTTTGCACTGTTGATCGACGAAGCGCATTCCAGCCAAGGCGGCAAGACCACGGCGCGGATGCACGAAGCCCTCGGCGGCAAGGTCGCCGAAGAGGAGTTCGAAGAGGACAGCACGCAGGATGCGGTGAACGCGGAAATCGAGAAACGCATCGCCTCCCGCAAGCTGCTGGTCAACGCCAGCTACTTCGCGTTCACGGCCACACCCAAGAACAAGACGCTGGAGTTGTTCGGCGAGAAGACCCTGGTCGGCGAAAAGGTGCAGTTCCGCTCGCCCGAAGAACTGACCTACACCACCAAGCAGGCCATCCAGGAGAAGTTCATCCTCGACGTAGTGGAGAACTACACCACCTACGACAGCTTTTACCAAGTGGCCAAGACGGTGGCGGACGACCCGGAATTCGACAAGGTGAAGGCGCTGAAGAAGATTCGCCATTACGTCGAATCGCACGACAAGGCCATTCGCCGCAAGGCCGAGATCATGGTCGATCACTTCATCGCGCAGGTGGCGGGCAAACAGAAGATCGGTGGCAAGGCGCGGGCGATGATCGTGTGCAACGGCATCGCGCGGGCCATTGACTACTGGCGCGAGGTGTCGGACTACCTCACCCAGATCAAGAGCCCTTACAAGGCCATCGTGGCGTACTCGGGCGACTTCGAGATTGGCGGGCAGAAGAAGACCGAGGCCGATCTCAACGGGTTTCCGAGCAAGGACATTCCGACCAATCTCAAGCAAGACCCGTATCGCTTCCTGATCGTCGCCAACAAGTTCGTCACCGGCTTCGACGAACCCCTGCTGCACACGATGTACGTGGACAAGCCGCTGGCGGGCGTGCTGGCGGTGCAGACCCTGTCACGCCTGAACCGGGCGCATCCGCAGAAGCATGACACCTTCGTGCTCGACTTTGCCGATAACGCTGAGGCAGTGAAGGCGGCGTTCCAGGACTACTACCGCGCCACCATCCAGACTGGCGAAACCGACGCCAACAAGCTGCACGATCTGAAGGCCGAACTCGACGGGCAGCAGGTGTATAGCTGGCAGCAAGTTGAGGAATTGGTGGCGCTCTACTTGAGCGGTGCAGACCGCGACAAGCTCGATCCCATCCTCGATGCGTGCGTGGCCGAATACACCGACAAGCTCGGCGAGGACGATCAGGTCAAGTTCAAGGGGAAGGCTAAGGCCTTCGTGCGCAGCTACGGTTTCCTCGCCGCGATCCTGAGCTACGGCCACCCGGCGTGGGAGAAGCTGTCGATCTTCCTGAATTTCCTCATCCCCAAGCTGCCCGCGCCCAAGGAGGAAGACCTCTCCAAGGGGGTGCTGGAAACCATCGACATGGACAGCTACCGGGTTGAGGCCAAAGCAGCGCTGAAGATGGCAATGGGCGACGCCGACGCCACCGTCGAGCCAGTGCCGCCCGGTGGTGGAGGCGGCAAAGGCGAAGCCGACATCGACAGGCTCTCCGCGATCATCAAGACCTTCAACGACCTCTTCGGCAACATCGAGTGGAAGGACGAGGACAAGATCCGCAAGGTCATCGCCGAGGAGATCCCGGCACGTGTGGCGCAGGACAAGGCCTACCAGAACGCGCAGGCGAACTCCGACAAGCAAAACGCCAAGCTGGAGCACGACAAGGCGCTCAACCGCGTGGTGTTGGAGCTGCTGTCCGACCACACCGAGCTGTTCAAGCAGTTCAGCGACAACCCCAACTTCAAGCGCTGGCTGACGGACACCGTTTTCGATGCGACCTATCAGCAGGGGACGGTTCCGCCGAAGGCTCCGCCACAGGCTGGAGCGTCAGCATGATGACCGGGACAAGAGAGGAGTAGGTATGGAATTGAATCTGGCGAAAACCGTCGTCGGCTACCTGAAGGCGCACCCGGATGAGAAATTCACCGCGCGTCAGATTGCCGAGTGGGTGTTTGCGACCTATCCCGAGCAGTGTCAGGCCAAGAAGCAGAGCAGCCAACGCCTCGAAACGGATGCCGAACTGGTGCAGCAGATTGTGCGCGAGATCAGTTCCCAGTTGCCGCGCCTGCAAAGGAAGCATTTGGAGCTGAAGACGACCGAGGGGCGGCCGCGCAAGCATTACTACTCGGACCGAACGGACAGCGCCGAGGTGGCGGCGGTCGAGAGCGAGGGTGGGGCGTCAATGACGGACGCGAGCACCTTGAAGATCGATGAGCACGCGCTGTATCCGATGTTGTCGCAGTACCTGTGGGAGGAGTTCGGCGTGTTCTCCAAGCGCATCGACGAAAAGCGCTCCTCCAACAAGCGCGGGCCCAACGGTAACCGCTGGTTGTACCCGGATTTGGTCGGCATGGAGGATTTGAGCAAGGAGTGGCACCGCGAAGTTCGCGATTGCGTCACGCAGTATTCCGATAAGCGCACCAAGCTGTGGTCGTTCGAAGTCAAACTGCTGATCAACCGGTCGAACGTGCGCGAATGCTTCTTCCAGGCGGTATCGAATTCGTCGTGGGCCAACTTCGGCTATCTGGTAGCGGCGGAAATCGGTGGCACCGATACGCTGAAGGAACTGCGGATGCTGTTCGCCGCCCACGGCATCGGTTTCATCAAGTTAGACGTGGACAACCCTGCCGACAGTCAGGTGCTGATTCCGGCCCGCGAGCGTGACGAGATCGATTGGGACATGGCCAATCGGCTGGCGACGGAGAATCGGGATTTTCTGGAATACGTGAAGCTGGTGAAGCAGTTCTACCAAACCGGCGAAGCTCGTCCGGCTGACTGGGACGTTCCGGAACTGGACGATTGACCATCTATTCCAGGTGGCCGATGACGTCGAGACGTTCGTCGCCGCGCTGAAACGCACCGAACCAACCGTCACGCGAGTCGGTGCGGGTGCGGCTCACCAGCAGCGTGAACCCCTCGCAGCCGCGCCCTTTGGCGGTGGCGAAGTCGGTGGTGTCGAATTTGGCCTCGCGCACCAGCGTCGTGGCCACCGACTTCATGGCCGATTCGAACAGGTCGAGCAGATGTTCTTGCAGGCTGGCGTCGATGTTGCGCGAGGTCACGTCGTCAATGACGGCTTGCTTGAATCGGTTACTCATGGTCAATGCTCCGTGGTGGGTACGGATGTCATGAACGCGCTGTTCCCGATGGAAGCCAAGCGCATTCGGGATGAAACGATCAGGTGTTGCGAAGTCGCCAAGCGCTGATTACTTGGTGGCAGATGGAATCTCACTGACCCACGCCTGCAACGCCCTCAGTTGCTCGGCGTTTTCGTGGCAGGTTTGGTAGTTGGCGGCAACGGTTCCGGCGACGGCAGAGAGCGCAATGCCTGCGGAGGCCGCATCAGCATCTCGGGCGGGCTCGGGCAGCTCACCGGCTGATGCTCAACGTCCTGCTGTCCTTCGCCCAGTTTGAGCGTGAGGTCACCGGCGAGCGCATCCGCGACAAGATCGCCGCCGCCAAGCGCAAGGGGATGTGGATGGGCGGCGTCCCGCCCCTGGGTTACGACGACGACAACCGCCTGTTGGTCATCAACGAGGCCGAGGCGGCAGTGGTGCGGCGCATCTTCGAGGAGATGCTGACTATTGGCTCTCCAACCCAGATCGCCGTCAATCTGACTGCCGACGGCATCACGACCAAGGCCTGGACGACGCAGGAGGGCCAGACCCGCAGCGGCACGCGCATCGACAAGAAGTACCTGCACAAGCTGCTGCGCAACCGCATCTACCTGGGGGAGTTGTCGCACAAAGGGAACTGGTACCCCGCCGATCATCGACCAGGAGCTTTGGGACAAGGTTCACGCGGTGCTGGCGAGGGATGGGCACGCCCGGTCGGTGGAAACCAAGATCCGGTCGCGTACTGACGCCTTGCTGTGCGGCCTGCTGTACGCCCCCTCGGGCGAACGGATGTACCCGACCTACTCGCGCAAGAACGGGCGCAAGTACCACTACTACGTGTCCAAGTCGGAAAGCCGGTTCGGGGCACCAGGCAAGAGCTACGAGCGCCTGCCTGCGCCGGAGATCGAGGCAGCGGTGGTGGCCCAGATCCGCACGGTGCTGACCAGCCCGGAATCAATCGCATCAGTCGTGCGCCACATCCAGCGCAACGGCGGACAGGTTGACGAGGCCACCACGGTGATGGCGATGGGACGGCTCAACGACGTGTGGGATCAGTTGTTCCCGGTCGAGCGCCACCGCATCGCCAACCTGATGATCGAGCGCATCGACCTCGTCCACATCGGTGAGGTGCAGGGCATCAAGGTGAAGTGGCGGGAACTGGGCTGGGACGCTCTGATCGGTGAGTTTGCCCCAAGTGGCATCGGCGCGGAGCTGGTGGAGGTCGAAGCCTGATGGACGACACACTGGAAACGTTCGTGCCACTGACATTCCGCCGCCGGGGTGCGCGGCGGGTGGCCGCCGACGACCGCCACGTTCACGATGTGACGCTGCTGGAGGGGGTGGCGCGCGGTTTCTACTGGCAGCATCTTGTGGACACCGGCGAGATGAAGAGCGGCTCGGACATCGCCCGGGCGGAAGGATTGCACCCCTCTGTCACCAACGAGTTGATGCGCCTGACCCTGCTCGCGCCTGACATCCTCGAACTGCTGATGGCCGGGCGGCAGCCTCGCCGGATGAACCTGATCTGGTTCCAGCGCAACCCGCTGCCGGTGGAATGGGATGCGCAACGCCAGATCGTGAAGCGCTTTGAGGAGGACGCATGAGCAAGAAGCACAGGGGCCGGTTCAAGGGTGATCCGGTCACCTATCAACTGCCGAACCCGGCAGGCGGTGTGCAACTGGAAACCTTCGTGCCCTGGACGCTGGTGAAGCGAGGGCTGAAGAAGCAGGTCATCACGCCCTTGGACGCTCCACAGGAATTCCTGTCCGAGGCCACCCGGGAGCGGGAAGCCCGGTCGGCCGCGCAGGACACCGCGTTGATGCGGGCGCTCGGACTGGCGCACCACTGGCAACGCCTGCTGGATGCGCAGCGGGCGGCATCAGTAGCCGAGATCGCCAAGGCCGAAGGCATGGACGTGACCCAGGTGCGCCGGGTCATGCGGCTGACGCTCCTGGCCCCGGAGGTCGTGGAACGGCTGGTGGGTTCGCCCGATGCCGTGCTGGAGAAAGTGATGCGCCGCCCCTGGCCCAGCGCCTGGTGCGACCAGATGCGCGTGCTCGCGCCACCCGGGTGAGTGCGTCGCACCCAGCGCCAGCCACCGCCTGCGGGCGGTTTTTTTGTGGCTGCTCGGCACTCGGTCGCCACCGCTACAGGAGTTGCCAACCACAACCCACCGCCTCTAAACCCGCGCCAGCAAAGGAAATGCCCTCGAGAACGCTCGCGTGGCCACCAGAGAAAACGGAGAACAGAGAGGCGTCGGCGGGCGCAAAAACGCCGCCTTCGCAGGGGCGGCGCTCGCGAGGCCAGGCCCGAAAACGGCGCCAACCCTGGGGGAACGGGCAAAAAAAATCCCAACCGATGAGGGTTGGGATTTTAGGTATTGGTGGAGCTGGCGGGAATTGAACCCGCGTCCACAAGCCTTCTTCGTCCGGTTCTACATGCGTAGCCAGCTGATTTGATCTCGCCCATCATGCCGCGCAGTGGCACGCTGCACAACAGGCCAGTCCCCTTGAATCTCGCTACGCGCCAAGGAACACGACGCGCAGCCAGTCAATGTAAATTAACCTTGCAGCCTGGACTGGTCAGCTTGCGCCAACCACCCCTTGCCCAGCCCATTGACCGACTGTTGCAAGGCCCGCTGGATTAAGCAGCGAGTGCGAAACGTTCGTCGTTTGCAGTTACTTTTTTGAATCGAGATTTACGAGCGTGACCCAAGCTCGACATGCCCCGCAACGCTTCCGAACCCGTGTCGAAACCAGTGCAGCCCCAAGGGGAAGTTGATTATAGCCCTCTCGCCCGCCCCTGTCACGCCCTGCCGGACAAGTGCTTGCAGCTCTTGCATCCGGCTACGTTCAGGGCTGCAGGCCGTGTTCGGCAGCAAAACCGGCACGCAACTGGCGCACCTGTTCCTGCGTGATGCAGGCAGGCAGCTGGTGCGCCCGGGCCGGATGCTGCTGCCGCCAGGCCTGCACACCGGCACTCTGGTACGGATCCGCCACTGTATAGCCTACGCGCTGACGGCAGTGCCGGCCCTGCGCATCGCACTGGCGCAGCGTGCTTGCATAAATCACCCGGCCATCGCGCGTCAGGCCCGGAAAGGCGCTGGCTGTCAGTGTCTCGCCAGCACGTGCAGGCAGCGTGGCCAGATTGAAGGCCTGCTGCAACGCACGGCTGTACCACCAGGCCTGGCCACGATACTCGTAGGCCAGATCACCGCCCTGCCCTGCGCCGGGAAAACCGAAAATCGTCTTGCCACTGGCGTGGGCAAACGTATCGCGTAGTCCGCAACCCTTGCCATCGTCCCCGAAACCGTAAATGCGCATGGTCGGCTGGCCTTGCACCGGATTCTGCGGCATGGCGGCAAACTCGGTGCCGTCCACCGATAGCATGGGCAAGGCATACATGGCCCCGTCTTCCCGCGCCCGATCGCGGCAGTGATACACGCGGCCGGAATCGGCCACGATGCGCTGCTGCGCCAGATCCACGGTCAGCGTACGGCTGGACAGGCTGCCTACGCCCATGCTGTCCTCGCCATCGGCATTCGGCCAGCTCAGGGAGCGGATCTTCACCTGTCCCGGCTGATCCCCCGGCAACTCCGCCGCTGCCGCGTAGAAACCCGTCATGCCGCCACGAAACAGCGGCCGGGCCTGCGCCTGCTGCCGCAGCACATCCTGCAGGCGGTAGTGGTCCCCGTTCACATTCACCAGCCAGCGCCAACTGCCCTGCACCGGAAAAGCCTCATTCTGCAAGGGCGTGGTGTAGGCGCGCACCACCGTGCCGCCGAATGCCGGCAGCTCCATCAGGCTCACCTGCCCCAGTCTTGCTCCGGAAAACGAACGCAGCACAAAGCGGCCATCCGGGCTGAAGCGCTCGTAGCTGCCCAATGGCACCAGCGGCTGCCCGGCCGCATCCTGGCTGCTGCCGGCTACGTCCGCAGTCAGTTCGATGAAGGTACTCGGCGCGATACAGGCATCTGCCGGTTCGGCCAGTGCCAGGCCGCCGGCTGTCAGCAGCGCCAATGCAATGGCCAGCTGTCTGGATGCGCGTGCGGTGCCGTTCATGGCGAATGCTGCTCCCGGTTCTGCGTGGCTGTCACGGGCAGCAGGCGCTCCTGCAGCCCCAGCCGCCAATAGACCGGCGGCATGGCCGATACCAGCGGGCGTGTATCGGCCCGGCCTTGCTGCACCAGCCAGGCAGTGGGAAAGTGGCGCCAGGCATCAGCGTCGATCAGCTCCCGGGCGCACAGCGGCTGGCTTTGTGCCAGCGCCTGGCGGTCGGCCACATCCAACGTCTGCACCGCTTCACGGATTTCGCCGGCAGGTACGCGGCCATCATGCACAGGCAGCCAGTCCACGCCCAGTCCCGCCGCCACCTGCCGCACCTCGGCCGCATGCTGTGCCGACAGCACCATGCGTGGCGACCAGACGTAGAGCAGCACCGGGCGCGCCTCGCCATCGGCAGCCGTACTGCGCTGCAGCGCCTGCCAGTCGGTATCGGAAAAGCACGGATCCTGCGCCTGTGCCGCACCCGCCAGAAGCAGCAGCATCAGCGCGAGCACGGCCGGCGAGCGCATGACCTTACTGCAGCCCGATCAGGGCCAGCACTCCGGCTGGCTGCGCGGCTTCGGCGCGGGCTCCCCAGGCGGCCACATCGTGCTCGCCCAGATAGCCCCAGAGCGCCGCCACATCCGGCATGCCGGCCGCTCGGGCGGCGTCGATATCGCGCTTGTCATCGCCCACATAGAGGCAGGCCGATGGCGGCAGCTGCAGCCGGCGCGCTGCTTCCAGCAGCGGCTCGGGATGCGGCTTGGGGTGCGGCGTGGTATCACCCGCCACCACCACGGCAGCGCCCTGCAGCACCGGCATGGTGCGTGCCAGCGGCAAGGTGAAGCGCTCCGTCTTGTTGGTCACGATACCCCAGCGCAGGCCGGCTGCTTCCAGCGCGCGCAGCAACTCGGGCACCCCATCAAAGGCATGCGTCAGCTCGGTCAGGCTGGATTCGTAATTGCGGAAGAATTCTTCGCGGTAGTCCGGAAAATCCGGATGCTCCGGGGTCATGCCAAACGCCAGTCCCAACATGCCGCGTGCACCGGCTCCGGCCATGGGGCGGTAATGCTCCAGCGGCAGCGAAGGCAGGCCACGCGCCACACGCATGCGATCCACCGCTGCGCCCAGATCCGGGGCGCTATCAATCAGGGTGCCGTCCAGATCGAACAGCACGGCCTGGATATTCGAAAATGCCATGAGAAAACCCGTTCAGGCCGGCTTGCGGCAGGCCACCATATAGTTGACATCCACATTCGCATCCAGCCAGTAGCGCTGCGTCAGCGGGTTGTAATGCAGGCCGCGGGTGGAATCGATCGCCAGACCGGATTCGCGGCACTGGCGCATCAGCTCGGCCGGGGTGATCATCTTGGCGTATTCATGGGTGCCACGAGGCACCAGATTCAACAGGTATTCCGCGCCCAGAATCGCAAACAGGAAGGATTTGGGATTGCGGTTGATGGTGGACAGCAGTACCCAGCCACCCGGCTTGACGGCCTGTGCGCAGGCGCGTACCACCGAGGCCGGATCAGGCACGTGTTCCAGCATCTCCATGCAAGTCACGACATCAAATTCGCCGGGGTGCCCGGCAGCAAACTGCTCCACGCTCACCTTCTGGTAGCGCACGTTGTTGACACCGGCTTCCAGCGCATGCAACTGGGCCACGCGCAACGATTCTTCGGCCAGATCGATGCCCGTGACCTGGGCACCCGCCTGCGCCATGGCTTCGGACAGGATACCGCCGCCACAGCCTACATCCAGCACCTGGCGGTCACGCAGGTTGCCGGCCACTTCCTGGATCCAGCCCAGGCGCAGCGGGTTGATGGCATGCAGCGTACGCAGCACGCCAGTGTCATCCCACCACTGGTGTGCCAGATCAGAAAACTTGGCCACTTCCGCCGGATCGACGTTCTCCGCCGGCACGGATTGCTGGGTATTGGTATTTTCCATAGGCTGATTGTGCCTCAAAAACCGGACTGTGCGCATCCACCGTCCAGACGACAAAAAGCCCCGCAGGGCGGGGCTTTTTGGGTCTGCGTGAGCAGAAGGATTAGCGGGTGCCAACCACTTCGATTTCCACGCGACGGTTCTGGGCGCGGCCTTCGCGGGTAGCGTTGGTAGCGACCGGCTGGCTTTCGCCCTTGCCTTCCACGTAGATGCGCTCAGCGGGGATGCCCTTGGACACCAGGTAGTTCTTCACGGCGTTGGCGCGGCGAACAGACAGAGCCTGGTTGTAAGAGTCAGAGCCGATGGAGTCGGTGTGACCGGTGCTGATCACGGCTTCCAGGTTCAGGCCCTGGATCTTGCTGACCAGGTCGTCCAGGGTAGCGCGGCCAGCCGGCTTCAGCACGGACTTGTCGAAGTCGAAGAAGGCGTCAGCAGCGTAGGTCACCTTGCTGGCAACCGGAGCAGCGGTAGCCGGAGCTGCCTGGGCAACGGGCAGGCCGCAAGCCGGGGTGGCAGCGGTAGCCGGAGTCCAGTAGTTATCTTGCCAGCACAGTTCGTTCGTGCCGTTCATCCACACCAGGTTACCGTGGTTGTTAACCCAGTTGTCACCCTTCAGGGTGGTGGATGCAGCCATAGCACTGCCTGCCATAGCGACAGTTGCGAACAACACAGCCACTTTATTCAGTTTCTTCATGTTTATCCTCTTGATTTAATACCACAGCAGGAGCTGCACGATTATGCGAGTTTCGGATGCCCTTGAGCGTAACCCGTCGAACCGATTGTGCCACAGCACGCATTCACTTTAACCGCTCCACAAGGCCTCTGCACGTCTGCCAGGGGGAAATCTCGCCCTTTGTTGCGCGCTTGCCACACGACCGGCCGGACGACCACCTGACAGGGGGCCTTGCGTGTACCGGTAGAATGGAGGCTATCCATATACAGGAAGAGTCCCCTCCAGCATGACAGAATTTGCCAAAGAAACGCTGCCCATCAGTCTAGAAGAAGAGATGCGCCGCAGCTACCTCGATTACGCCATGAGCGTGATTGTAGGCCGTGCCCTGCCCGATGCCCGTGACGGCCTCAAGCCCGTGCACCGCCGTGTGCTGTACGCCATGCACGTGCTCAACAATGACTGGAACCGCCCCTACAAGAAGTCGGCGCGTATCGTCGGTGACGTGATCGGTAAGTACCACCCGCACGGCGATATCGCGGTGTATGACACCATCGTGCGTCTGGCACAGGACTTCAGCATGCGCCACATGCTGGTGGACGGCCAGGGCAACTTCGGTTCGGTCGACGGCGACAGCGCTGCCGCCATGCGTTACACCGAAATCCGCCTGTCGAAGATCGCGCACGAGATGCTGGCCGACATCGACAAGGAAACGGTGGACTTCGGCCCCAACTATGACGGCAGCGAGCAGGAACCGCTGGTACTGCCGACGCGCCTGCCCAGCCTGCTGGTGAACGGCTCTTCCGGTATTGCCGTGGGCATGGCCACCAACATCCCGCCACACAACCTGAACGAGGTGGTGGATGCCTGCCTGCACCTGCTGACGCATCCCGATGCCAGCATCGATGACCTGATCGAGATCATCCCGGCACCGGACTTTCCTACCGGCGGCATCATCTACGGCATCTCCGGCGTACGCGAAGGCTATCGCACCGGGCGTGGCCGCGTGGTGATGCGCGCCAGGGTGCACTTCGAGGACATTGACCGCGGCCAGCGCCAGGCCATCATCGTCGACGAGCTGCCCTACCAGGTCAACAAGAAGACGCTGCAGGAGCGCATTGCCGAACTGGTGCACGAAAAGCGCATCGAGGGCATCAGCCATATCCAGGACGAATCCGACAAGTCGGGCATGCGCCTGGTGATCGAGCTCAAGCGTGGCGAGCTGCCCGAGGTGGTGCTGAACAACCTGTACAAGCACACCCAGCTGCAGGATACCTTCGGCATCAACATGGTGGCGCTGATAGACGGCCAGCCGCGCCTGTGCAATATCAAGGACCTGATCAGCGTGTTCCTGCAACACCGCCGCGAGGTGGTGACGCGCAGGACCATCTTCAATCTGCGCAAGGCCCGCGACCGCGGCCACGTGCTGGAAGGCCTGGCGGTGGCACTGGCCAATATCGACGAGTTCATCCGCATCATCCGCGAGTCCCCGACCCCGCCAGTGGCCAAGGCAGAACTGATGGCACGCAGCTGGGACAGCAGCTTGGTGCGCGAGATGCTGACGCGTGCGCGCGAGGACGGCAGCGTGGTGAATGCCGACGACTATCGCCCCGAGGGACTGGGCCGCCAGTACGGTCTGGGCCAGGACGGCCTGTATCGCCTGAGCGATGTGCAGGCGCAGGAAATCCTGCAGATGCGCCTGCAGCGCCTGACCGGCCTGGAGCAGGACAAGATCGTGGCCGAATACAAGGACGTGATGGCCGAGATCGAGGACCTGCTGGACATCCTGGCGCGCCCGGACCGCGTGTCCAGCATCATCGGCGAGGAACTGAACGCCCTCAAGAGCGAATTCGGTCAGACCAAGCTGGGCGCACGCCGCAGCGAGATCGAGCACAACGCGCTGGAACTGGGCACGGAAGACCTGATCACGCCAACCGACATGGTGGTGACGCTGTCGCATACCGGCTATGTCAAGAGCCAGCCGCTGTCCGAGTATCGCTCGCAGAAGCGGGGTGGCCGCGGCAAGCAGGCCACCACCACCAAGGACGATGACTGGATCGAGCAGCTGTTCATTGCCAACACGCATGACTACCTGCTGTGCTTCAGCAACCGTGGCCGCCTCTACTGGCTCAAGGTCTGGGAAGTACCGACCGGCAGCCGTGGTTCGCGTGGCCGCCCGATCGTCAACATGTTCCCGCTGGAAGACGGCGAGAAGATCACCGTGGTGCTGCCGCTGACCGGCGAGATGCGCACCTTCCCGGCGGACCACTATGTCTTCATGGCCACCGCCCAGGGCACGGTCAAGAAGACTGCCCTGGACGAATTCAGCAATCCGCGCAAGGCCGGCATCATTGCCGTTGGCCTGGACGAAGGCGACTACCTGATCGGTGCCGCCCTGACCGATGGCGCCCATGACGTGATGCTGTTCAGTGATGGCGGCAAGGCGGTGCGCTTCGACGAGAACGATGTGCGCCCGATGGGCCGCCAGGCGCGCGGCGTGCGCGGCATGCAGCTGGAAGACGGCCAGCAGGTGATTTCCCTGCTGGTGGCCGGTGACGAATCGCAAAGCGTGCTGACTGCCACCGAGAACGGCTTTGGCAAGCGCACCAATATTGCCGAGTACACGCGCCATGGCCGTGGCACCAAGGGCATGATCGCGATCCAGCAGAGCGAACGCAACGGCAAGGTCGTGGCCGCCACGCTGGTGCGCGAGGACGACGAGATCATGCTGATTACCGATCGCGGCGTCCTGGTGCGCACCCGCGTCGCCGAAATCCGCGAAATGGGTCGTGCCACCCAGGGCGTGACACTGATCGCGCTGGATGACGGCGCCCAGCTGATCGGCCTGCAGCGCATCGTCGAGAACGATGCCAGCGACGATGCGCCGGATGCCGAAGTCGCAGGAGACGATGCCACGCCCGCAGCCGAGTGATGCACAATGCCTGAACCGTACCGCCTGCCCGGGCGGTACAGTCAGATTTTTTTCCCGTTTTCAGGTAGTACCCAAATGACCATGCGCCTTGCCTCCCCCGTTATTGCTGCCATCGCCCTGTCCATCGGCCTGGCTGCAGCCCCCGCCCAGGCCCAATCCGATGCCGCTGCGCGCAAGGAACTGGCCACCCGTATCGTGAACCTGCAAAAGGCCAGCGACATGGATGCGCTGATCGCGCAACTGGCCAGTTCTGCCAGCCAGACCGTGGTCTCCACCTGGCTGCCCAAGCTGGACCAGCTGCCGCGTTCCAAGCAGCGTACGGCGGCCGACCAACTGGATGCCGAGCTGAAGAAGTTCAACCAGGACAATGTGCGCCTGATCAAGAGCCGCAACGAGCGTATCAGCCTGGATGTGCTGGTGCCGGCCTATGCCGAACGCTTCACGACGGACGAACTGCGCCAGCTGGTAGCCTTCATGGAATCGCCCGTGATCAAGAAGTACTACGCTGCCAACCCGCAAATGGCCAACATGCTGGCGCAGAAACTGGTGGAAGCCACGCGCAAGGATGTGGAAACCCGCATCAAGGCCTTTGACGCCCGCGCCAACCAGATCATCAACAGCAACAAGTAAGTCCCGTCTCCATCATGACCGACGCCCTGCAACGCCCCTACAACTTCTCGGCCGGCCCGGCCACCATGCCTGCTGCCGTGCTGCAACGCGCGGCGGATGAGATGCTGGACTGGCCCTTTCCAGACGGGCGACGCAGCGGCATGGGCGTGATGGAGATGAGCCATCGCAGCGAGGCCTTCGGGCTGATCCTCGAGCAGGCGCTGGCCGACCTGCGCGAGCTGCTGGCAATTCCGGAGCATTTCCGCATCCTGTTCATGCAGGGTGGCGCGCTGGCCGAAAACGCCATCGTGCCGCTCAACCTGAGCCGTGGCGAAGCCGCCGGCTTTGTCGTCACCGGCAGCTGGAGCCAGAAAAGCCTGGCCGAGGCCGGCAAGTATTGCCAGGCCCAGCTGGTCGCCACGTGCGATGGCTATACCGGCATTCCCGATCCGGCCGGCTGGCACATCGATGGCCGCAACCGCTACCTGCACATCTGCAGCAACGAGACCATCCACGGGGTGGAATTCCACACCCTGCCCGATCTCGCCGCACTGGGCTGCGACATCCCGCTGGTAATCGATTTTTCCTCGCACGTGCTGTCGCGCCCGATCGACTGGAGCCGCGTCGGCCTCGCCTTTGGCGGTGCCCAGAAGAACATCGGCCCGGCCGGCCTGACGCTGGTCGTGGTGCGTGAAGACCTGCTGGGCCAGGCGCTACCGGCCTGCCCGAGTGCCTTCAACTACGAGATCGTGGCGAAGAACAATTCCATGTACAACACCCCTCCCACCTACGCCATCTACATGGCCGGCCTGATCTTCCAATGGATCAAGGCCCGGGGCGGCGTGGCGGCGATGGAGGCGCAAAATATCGCCAAGGCCGAGTTGCTGTACCACTTCATCGACCAGTCGGCGTTCTACCGCAACGACGTCGATCCGGCCGTGCGTTCGCGCATGAACGTTCCCTTCTTCCTGGCCGATGAAAGCCGCAATGCGGCCTTTCTGGAAGGCGCGCGCGAACGCGGCCTGCTGCAGCTCAAGGGCCACAAGTCCGTCGGCGGCATGCGTGCCAGCATCTACAACGCCATGCCGCTGGCTGGCGTGCAGGCGCTGGTCGACTACCTGCGCGATTTCGAGGCCGAGCAGGCCTGATTTCCCCCTGACCGTTTTCCTGACCCTGCCATGACCCGGACCATTGCCGACTTGCGCGTCGCCATCGACGCGGTAGACCAACAACTGCTGAAGCTGCTCAACGAGCGCGCTGCGCTGGCCAACGAAGTGGGCGACATCAAGCGCCTGGAAGGCTCGCAGGTGTTCCGCCCCGAGCGCGAGGCGCAGGTCATCCACACCTTGCAGCAGGACAACCTGGGTCCGCTCAAGGACGCCAGCATCGCCAATATCTGGCGCGAGATCATGTCCGCCTGCCGCGCCCTGGAGGCCCCACAGCGCGTTGCCTACCTGGGCCCGGCCGGCACTTTCAGCGAACAGGCCGCCGAAGCCTTCTTCGGCGTCAGCATCGAGCACATCCCCTGCACCAGCATGGACGAGGTGTTCCAGGCGACCGCCGGCGGCCGCGCTGCCTTTGGCGTGGTGCCGGTCGAGAACTCCACCGAAGGCGTGGTAACGCGCACGCTGGACCTGTTCCTGACCTCGCCGCTGCACATCATTGGCGAAACCAGCCTGCTGGTACGCCACAACCTGCTGCGCAAGGACAACCGCCTGGACGATATCGAGGCCGTGTATGCCCACCCGCAGGCACTGGCCCAGTGCCAGAACTGGCTCAACGCCCACCTGCCGCATGCCGAGCGCCACGCCGCCGACAGCAATGCCGAAGGCGCCCGCATCGCTGCCGGCAACCCCAAATGGGCCGCCATTGCCAGCCTGCGCGCCGCCAGCCAGTTCGGCCTGCACGTGGTCTCGCCCTCGATCCAGGACGATGCCTACAACCGCACCCGCTTTGCCGTCATCTGCCTGCCGGAAACACTGGCCATCCCGGAATCTTCCGGTCAGGACTGCACCAGCCTGGTGGTGTCGGTGGTCAACCGGCCCGGTGCCGTCTACGAGCTGCTGGAGCCGCTGAAGCGCCACGGCGTGTCCATGTCGCGCTTCGAATCGCGCCCGGCGCGCAGCGGCCAGCAGTGGGAATACTTCTTCTATATCGACCTGCAGGGCCATATCAGCGATCCCGCCATGGCAGCGGCGCTGGCCGACCTGCGCCCGATCTGCGCCTATTACAAGGTGCTGGGCTCTTACGCCATCAACGGCTGAGGGAGGAGCACCCATGTTCCTGCGCATGGCCCTGATTGGATGCGGCATGATGGGCGGCTCGCTCGCCCTGGCAATGCGCCGCGCACGCCTGGTGCAACAGGTAGTAGGCTACAGCCCGAACGCCGATGACTTGCGCGTGGCCATAGACCGCGGCGTGATCGATGCCGCTGCCGCGACGGTGGCGGATGCCGTGCGTCGCGCCGATTTTGTCGTGCTGGCCGTCCCGGTTGCCGTGACCAGGCAGGTGCTGCAAGAGCTGGCCCCCTGGCTGCGTCCCGATGCCATCATCATGGATGTCGGCTCGACCAAGCAGAACGTGATAGCCGCGGCCCAGGAGGCGCTCGGCCCGCATGTCGGCCAGTTCGTACCGGCCCATCCGATTGCCGGCAAGGAAGTGGCTGGCATCCTGCACGCCGATCCGGACCTGTACCGTGGTCGCCAGGTGATCCTGACGCCGGCGCGCAGCACCCGCATCGGGCCGCTGCAGCAGGCGACCAGCCTGTGGGAAGCGCTGGGCTGCCGCGTCATCACCATGGACCCGCAAGCGCACGATGCCACTTTTGCCGCCGTCAGCCACCTGCCACACATGACCGCCTATGCGCTGATGCACAGCATCCTGCACCAGGATGATGCCGCCGACACGCTGGCGCTGGCCGGTTCCGGCTTCCGCGACTTCACCCGCATTGCCGCCAGCAATCCGGCCATCTGGCGCGACATCTTCCTCTGCAACCGCGAGGAAATGCTGCACCAGACCGATGCCCTGATCGCCTCGCTGCAGACTTTTGCCAAGGCCATCGCCGACAACGATGCCGATACCCTGCTGGCCCTGATCACCGAGGCCAGTAATGCCCGCAGCCAGTGGCGCATGAGCACCATGGACAACAATTCCCTGCCCTGAACCTGATGAGCAAGCCCCCTTTCCTGGATCTCCCCCCCCTGACCGCTGCGCATGGCACGGTTCGCCTGCCCGGCTCCAAGAGCATCAGCAACCGCGTGCTGCTGTTGTCAGGCCTGTGCGCCGGCACCACCGTGTTGCACGGCCTGCTGGATTCCGACGATACACGCGTGATGCTGGCCGCCCTGCAGCAACTGGGCTGCCAGGTGGAGCGCAAGGGCACGACCGCGCGCATCACCGGCAATGGCGGCCGGCTGCCAGACAGTGCGCGCCAGGCCGATGCCCCGCTGCCCCTGTTCCTCGGCAATGCCGGCACCGCCATGCGTCCGCTCACCGCCGCACTGGCCATGCTGGACGGCCACTTCGAGATGACCGGCATCCCGCGCATGTACGAGCGCCCGATCGGTGACCTGGTGGACGGCCTGCTGCAACTGGACTGCGATGTACGTTATCTCGGCAATCCCGGCTATCCGCCGCTGCGCATCGGAGCGCGCCAGTCGCAGGCACGCCAGCCGGTGGAAATCCGCGTGCGTGGCGATGTGTCCAGCCAGTTCCTGACCGCACTGCTGATGGCGGCCCCGCTGGCACAGCACGCCACCACCTTCCGCATCCAGGGCGAGCTGATTTCCAGACCCTATATCGAGATCACGCTGAACCTGATGCGCCGCTATGGCGTGCAGGTCGAGCGCGATACCGAAACCGGCTGGCAGACCTTTACCGTGCCGGCCAACGCCGCCTACCACTCGCCCGGCGAACTGCACGTCGAGGCCGATGCCTCGTCGGCCAGCTACTTCATTGCGCTGGGCGCGATCGCCGCCGACCCGGCGCAGGACCAGGCCGTCACCATCGAAGGTGTGGGCGCCGACTCGATCCAGGGCGATATCCGCTTCATCGAGGCGGCCCGTGCCATGGGGGCCGCTATCCGCAGCACGCCGGACAGCATCAGCGTGCAGCGTGGCCGCTGGCCCCTGCAGGCCATCGACCTGGACTGCAACCACATTCCCGATGCCGCCATGACGCTGGCCATGATGGCGCTGTACGCCGATGGCACCACCACGCTGCGCAATATCGCCAGCTGGCGCGTCAAGGAAACCGATCGCATCGCCGCCATGGCGACCGAGCTGCGCAAGCTGGGAGCCACGGTCGAGGAAGGCCAGGACTTCATCCGCGTGACCCCGCCTGCAGCCGATGGCTGGCGCAGCGCCAGCCTGCACACCTATGACGACCACCGCATGGCCATGTGCGGCTCGCTGGCCGCCTTCAACCCGGCCGGACTGCCGGTGCGCATCGAAGACCCCGCCTGCGTCGGCAAGACCTTCCCCGACTACTTCAGCGTCTTGTTCTCGGTCTGCCAGGCCGACAGCACCACCATTCCGGTGCTGTGCATCGACGGCCCCAGCGCCAGCGGCAAGGGCACCTTGTCGGCCGCCGTGGCGGCCCGCCTGGGCTATGGCCTGCTCGATTCCGGCTCGCTGTACCGCATCGTCGGCCTGGCCGCGCGCCGTGCCGGCCTGCTCGATGCCAACATACAGGCCAACGAAACCGCCATTGCCGAGCTGGCCTCGCGGCTGGACATCTGCTTCGGCGAAGACAGCTGCCTGCTCGACGGCGAAGACATAGGCGACCAGATCCGCACCGAACAGGGTGGCATGGACGCCTCTGCCGTCTCGGGCCTGCCCTCGGTACGGCAGGCGCTGGTGGGCCTGCAACACGGCTTTCGCCGCCTGCCCGGACTGGTGGCGGACGGTCGCGACATGGGCACGGTGATCTTCCCGGACGCCCCGCTCAAGGTGTTTTTGACCGCCAGCGCCGAAAAACGTGCCGAACGCCGCCATAAGCAATTGATTTCCAAGGGAATCGACGCTAAAATAGACGACCTTCGCGCTGACCTGGAAGCACGTGACGAACGGGACCGCTCCCGTGCCGCCGCGCCTCTGAAACCGGCCGAAGATGCCCTGCTGCTCGACAACTCCGACATGGATATTCCTACGTCCGTGAATCAGGTGTTGGCATGGTGGCAAGGCAAACAGCCTTTCGGAACGCTGGCAGAAAGCGCGGACTAAGCTCCGCTGTCTCTTTCTGGCCACAGGGCTGCCATCAGGCAGCCCTGCTGCATTCAGGAGGACTGTTGTCGCTCCGCTGCCCGGGCAGCGGCTGTGTATCACCTTCAACCCCGCGATGCCCGCATCGCAACAACCCCCTGCCGGCGACAGGTGGACCGCAATGGTGCGATCCGCGTTCCCGCCAGCAGACTAGGAACATTCATGTCTGAATCTTTTGCCGAACTCTTTGAAGAATCCCTCAAGCGCGCCGAAATGCGCTCCGGTGAAGTCATCACCGCCGAGGTGGTCCGCGTCGAACACAACCACGTGGTGGTGAACGCAGGCCTCAAGTCCGAAGCCTATGTGCCGATCGAAGAGTTCAAGAACGACCAGGGCGAAATCGAGGTGCAAGCCGGTGATTTCGTCTCCGTGGCCATCACCAGCGCCGAAAACGGCTTTGGCGAGACCATCCTGTCCCGCGACACCGCCAAGCGCCTGGCCTCCTGGCTGCAACTGGAAAAGGCCCTGGAATCCGGCGATTTCGTCACCGGTACCACCAGCGGCAAGGTCAAGGGTGGCCTGACCGTGCTGGTCAACGGCATCCGCGCTTTCCTGCCCGGTTCCCTGGTGGACACCCGTCCGACCAAGGACCTGACCCCCTACGAAAACAAGACCCTGGAATTCAAGGTCATCAAGCTGGACCGCAAGCGCAACAACGTGGTGCTGAGCCGTCGCGCCGTGCTGGAAGCCAGCATGGGCGAAGAGCGCGCCAAGCTGCTGGAAACCCTGAAGGAAGGCGCCATCGTGCACGGCGTGGTCAAGAACATCACCGAATACGGTGCGTTCGTGGACCTGGGCGGTATCGACGGCCTGCTGCACATCACCGACATGGCATGGCGCCGTGTGCGTCACCCCTCCGAGGTGGTGCAGGCTGGCCAGGAACTGGACGCCAAGGTCCTGAAGTTCGACGCCGAGAAGAACCGCGTCTCCCTGGGCCTGAAGCAGCTGGGCGAAGACCCGTGGCTGGGCGTTTCCCGCCGCTACCCGCAGGGCACCCGCCTGTTCGGCAAGGTCACCAACATTGCCGACTACGGCGCCTTCGTCGAGCTGGAGCCCGGCATTGAAGGTCTGGTGCACGTGTCCGAAATGGACTGGACCAACAAGAACGCTGCTCCCAACAAGATCGTGTCCATGGGCGACGAAGTCGAGATCATGGTGCTGGACATCGACGAAGACAAGCGTCGCATCAGCCTGGGCATGAAGCAGTGCAAGGCCAACCCGTGGCAGGATTTTGCCGCCAACACCAAGCGTGGCGACAAGGTTTCCGGCCCGATCAAGTCCATCACCGACTTCGGCATCTTCGTGGGCCTGGCCTCCGGTATCGACGGCCTGGTGCACCTGTCCGACCTGTCCTGGAACGAGCCCGGCGAAGCTGCCGTGCGCAACTACAAGAAGGGCCAGGACGTGGAAGCCGTGGTGCTGGGCGTGGACGTCGAGCGCGAGCGCATCTCCCTGGGCATCAAGCAGCTGGATTCCGACCCGTTCACGACCTTCGTGTCCGTGAATGACAAGGGCCAGTCCGTGACCGGTACCGTCAAGTCTGTCGATGCCAAGGGCGCCGAAATCGACCTGGGCGAAGACGTGATCGGCTACCTGCGTGCCAGCGAAATCAGCCAGGACCGCGTGGAAGACGCCAGCCAGGTGCTGAAGGTGGGCGACGAAGTGACCGCCGTGATCACCAATATCGACCGCAAGAACCGTGGCGTGTCCCTGTCCATCAAGGCCAAGGATTCGGCAGACCAGCAACAGGCCATGAGCGACCTGAACCAGGCTTCTGCCCGCGACCACGCCGGCACCACCAGCCTGGGTGCCCTGCTGCGCGCCAAGCTGGACAACAGCAACAACTGATCGTCCCGCGACGATGCCACGGCAGCATGCTGCCGTGGTGCCGATCCGGCTTGCCGGGTCGGCCAGCTGGCTACCAGCCAGGCCCTCTCCCCGCAGATCTTTCTGTTTCCCGAGGGCTTGCACAACCGCCCTGCCCTGCATGCACGGTTGTGCAAGTCTTTGACCTTTCCCATTTCCATGACACGCTCCGACCTCGTTGACGAATTGGCGGCCCGCTTCAGCCAGCTCACCCACCGCGACGCCGAAATGGCCGTCAAGACCGTGCTCGACAGCATGGCCGATGCCCTGGCCCGCGGTCACCGCATCGAAGTGCGTGGTTTTGGCAGCTTTACCGTCAACCACCGTCCGGCGCGCACCGGCCGCAACCCGCGCACCGGCGAGAGCGTGGAAATCCCCGAAAAGCGCGTACCGCACTTCAAGCCGGGCAAGGCCCTGCGCGAAGCCGTGGACCAGCAACCCGACGACAGCGCACAGGCCTGATTGCCGGCAGCCGCAAGCAGGCATTCCCCGCATACAATGGCCTGCAAGATCCGGATGCCGGTTGCCGCCTGATGCGGTGCCGTGAAGTGCATCCGACGGGAGTTTCCGGATGAAATACGCCATCGGGCTGCTCAAGGCAGTCATCTTTGTCCTGCTGTTCGGCTTTGCCCTGAACAACCGCCAGAACGCCACACTGAATTTCCTGTTCGATTACGCGATCACGCTGCCGATGATCGTGGTGGTGCTGGCCAGCTTTGCCCTCGGCATCGTGCTTGGCATTCTGGTGATGCTGCCGCGCTGGTGGCAGCACCGCCGCCAGGCGCAGCAGGTACGCCAGCAGCTGGAAGCCCTGCAGGCACAACAGGCTGCAGCAGCAGCCGGAATCGCGCCTGTGGCGGTGCCCGCCACGCGCCACCCCGATCCGGATCAGCAGCGTCACATGACTGATCCCTCCCTGCCCATTACCGACGGCCAATAAGTCCGTCCCCTTTCCGGATTTCGCATGGAAAACGATTCTTTCATCTGGCTGCTGCTGGCCCTGCCCGTGGTGTTCGGCCTGGGCTGGATGGCCTCGCGGCTGGACCTGCGCCAGCTGCGCACCGCCAACCGCAGCGCCCCCAAGGCCTATTTCATGGGGCTGAACTATCTGCTCAACGAGCAGCAGGACGAAGCCATCGACGCCTTCATCGAGGCGGTGCAGAAGGACCCTGACACCTCCGAGCTGCACTTCGCGCTGGGCAACCTGTTCCGCCGCCGCGGCGAATACGAGCGCGCCGTGCGGGTGCACCGCCACCTGCTGTCGCGCACCGACCTGTCCATTGCCGATCGCGACCGTGCGCAACACGCACTGGCGCAGGATTTTCTGAAAGCCGGCCTGCTGGATCACGCCGAAGAGGCGCTGCGCGCCCTCAAGGGCAGCACCTATGAAGCGCGGGCACAGCTGGCGCTGCTGGGCATTTACGAGCGTTCGCGTGACTGGGTGCCCGCTGGCGAAGCCGCCCGCGCCCTGGAGTCCACTGGCCAGCAGGATCTGACCCGCCAGCGAGCCCACTACCTGTGTGAACGCGCCCTGGAGGCACATAAGCAGGGGCAGCCGGAACAGGCACAGGAGCTGCTGCTGCAGGCCATGCAGATCGCGCCACAGGCAGCCCGCCCGCGCCTGGAACAGGCCCGGCTGCTGCAGGCGGTCGGCGAACACGCCAAGGCCTTCGAACTGCTGCAACAGGCGATGCGCGACATCCCCGCCTTCGCACCGCTGCTGGCCGCCCCCTTTACCCAGGCCGCGCTCGAAACCGGTCGCACACTGGAAGCCCACGCGCTGCTGGAGCGCATGCAACAGCAGTCGCCTTCGATCGATCTGGTGGAGGCCCTGGCACGGCTGGACCTGCACCTCGATCCGGCCGCCTCCACGGCGGGGCGCTATCTGGGGCACCTGGAGCAAAGCCCCTCGCTGATCGCAGCCTCGCGCTGGCTGGATCTGGAAAAGCTGCAGCAGGATCCGCACCGCGATGTGGTCGATCGCGCTCTCGACAAGGCGATCCGCCCACTGGGTCGCTACCGTTGTGCTGCCTGCGGCTTTGAAGCCCAGCAGCACTACTGGCATTGCCCCGGCTGCCAGAGTTGGGACAGCTACCCGCCGCGCCGCGTGGAAGAGCTGTAAACCGGCGATCCACCACGCCCATAAAAAAACCCGTCACGTTGCCGTGACGGGGTTTGTCTCAGTCCTGTTCTTGCAGGCCCGACGGTATCAGCGCGACATCTGCACCGAGCCGTTGACCATGACACGCACGGTCGATTTGCCAGGCTGCACGGCCAGTTCGGCGGCTGCATCCGCGCTCATGGCGCGTGCCGTCATCATCTTGGGTGCGCCGCCGTAAAAGCCTTCGGCGTTGACCGAGACTTCACGCAGGCTGTAGTTGCTGAAGCCGAAGCTGCGCGTGATGGTGTTGGCCTTGTCGCGGAAGGCGGCAATGGCGCGTTCCTGGGCCTGGGCTTCGGTGCGCTGGCGCAATTCCTTGCTGATATCGAAGCCGACATCGGCAATCGTCAGGGTCGTGATGCGGTCTGCGGTGCGGCTGACGCGGTCGATATCCTTGCCGCTCAGAATCAGTTCGGTACTGCCCTGCCACTGCGTGATGCGGCCATTCTGGTCACGGCTCGGGTAGAGGCTGAAGTTGCCGGTCTGCACCTCCATCGCGCCCTCCTGCTGCTGGCCGCGCGCCACCTGCAGGGCGGCATCCAGCGCCTGCTTGAGCTGGTTCTGCACGGTCTGGGCATCCTTGCCCTGGCGGCTGGTGGACAGGGTGATGCGCAACATGTCCTGCTGGACATCCACGCTGCCTTCAGCCGACAGCTGCGCCACATTGGAAGGTTGGTAGGACATCATCGGGGTATTCTGCGCCATGGCTGCAGTGCTGGCAAGCCAGCCGAAGGCAGCGGCCAGCACGGTGGCACGCAGCAGGGGTACGGGTCGGAATGTCATGCGGTCTCCTGTCTGGTGGAGGGAAAACGGGGATCAGCGGCGGCTCTTGCCGTTGATATGGATGGTGCGGGAATGCTCGCGTACGGCGCGGCGCAGTTCCTGCAACTCCTTCTTGCTCAGGCGGCGCGGCTTGGCACCATTCATGCATTGCTGCTGCATGCTGACGCTTTCACGCAGATCCTGGGCGGACTGGCCTGGAAACGGGACGCCAACTTCTGCAGGCGATACCGGACAGCTGGTTTGCGCCATTGCCATGCCGGAGGTGCCGGTCAAGAACAGGCCCAACGACAGCAAGGGCAGCAGGCGCTGGGGACTTGTGCGGGCCGAATCAAAAAAACCTAACTTCTTCATTCATTATTCCTGAAACTGCACACTTTCCAGTCAAGCAGGCAGTTGCCACGAGAGATGCCCCTAGGTTACCGTCACCAAGGAGGAAAAATAGACCGGCCCGCGTCAGATTGGCAATATCAGGGCAAAACTTGTAACAGTATGAAAAGTCACCATTTCTTACCAGTTTTTTGGGGTTTGCACCCTACCATCATTGGCATGTTACAAATTTCCGGAGGATCAGCATGAACCAGGCGAACGCCCGACCCGACAAGATCGTGATTGTCGATGACGACGCCCGTATCCGAGACCTGTTGCGCCGCTACCTGAGCCAGGAAGGCTTTGAAGTCATGGTGGCGGAGGACGGCAAGAACCTCAATCGCATCCTGCTGCGCGAAACAGTAGACCTGATCGTGCTGGATCTGATGCTGCCCGGCGAAGATGGCCTGTCCATCTGCCGCCGCCTGCGTGCAGCCAATGACCGTACCCCGATCATCATGCTCACCGCCAAGGGCGAGGATGTGGACCGCATTGTCGGTCTGGAAATCGGTGCCGATGACTATCTGGGCAAGCCCTTCAACCCGCGCGAGTTGCTGGCCCGCGTACACGCCGTGCTGCGTCGTCGCCCGGCGGTGGAGGCCCCCGGTGCGCCGGCCACCGAAACCGAGATCGTCAACTTCGGCAATTTCGTGTTCGACCTGAGCGCACGCACGCTGAAGAAGGACGGCGAGGACCTGCCGCTGACGACCGGCGAATTCGCCATGCTGAAGGCGCTGGTGCGTCACCCGCGCCAGCCGCTGTCGCGCGAGAAACTGGCCCAGCTGGCCCGTGGCCGCGAGTTCGAGCCCTTCGACCGCAGTCTGGACGTGCAGGTATCGCGCCTGCGCAAGCTGATCGAATCCGACCCGGCATCGCCGCGCTATATCCAGACCGTCTGGGGCGTGGGCTATGTCTTCGTGCCGGACGGCAACAACAACTGATAGACCCGCAGTGATACGGCCCGCTGCCAGTCCCGCGCTGGCATCGGCTTGCCTGCCCTGCCCCGCTTTTTCCCGAGTTTCACACCGGCGCGCTGTCCTGGCGTACCGGTAATCTCCGGCTGATTCCGCATGCGCCCAGAAGAATCCCACGCACCGACTCCTGCCCCGGCCAGCCCCGAGCCCGCCACGGGCGCGCGTCCCATGCTGCGCAAGGGCGTCGAGGCCACTTCTGCCCTGCTCGGATCGGCAGTGCCGACGCGCTGGGGCCTGAACCTGTTCTGGCGTACCTTCATCATGATTGCGGTGATGCTGCTGGTGAGCACGATCAGCTGGCTGGTCACCATCCGCACCGCCAACATGGAGCCGCGTGCGACCCAGACGGCACAGCAGATCGCCTCGCTGGTCAACCTGAGCCGCACGGCGCTGATCTACTCCGATGCGATCACGCGCTTTTCGCTGATCCGCGAGCTGGCCGAGGAAGAAAGCGTGCGCATCCTGCTGCGCGAACCCGACGATGCCATCCTGCCAATGGCCAGCAGCCCGTTCAATGACCAGGTGGCACGCGAACTGCAACAGCGCCTCGGCACGGACACGGTGCTGGCCAGCCAGGTGAATGGCGAAAAGGGTCTGTGGATCGGCTTTACCATCGACAGCGATGCCTATTGGCTGCTGACCGACGAATCGCGCATTACCCAGTTGGGTGGCACCACCTGGCTGATCTGGCTGCTGATGGCCGCAGCGCTGTCACTGGTCGGGGCCGCGGTCATTGCCGGTCTGGTCAACCGGCCGCTGAAGCAGCTCTCGGTGGCCATCGGCAAGGTGCGGCTGGGCAACTACAACGATGCCCACCTGGACGAGGAAGTGCCGGCACGTGAGCTGCGCGAGGTGAATATCGGCTTCAACCGCATGGTGGAGCAGTTGTCGGCGGTGGAGCAGGAGCGCGTGGTGATGCTGGCCGGCATCTCGCACGATGTGCGCACACCGCTGGCTCGCCTGCGGCTGGAAGTGGAGATGAGCGTGCCCGACGAGGAATCACGCAAATACATGGCGGCCGACATCGAGCAGGTGGACGGCATCATCAACAAGTTCATGGACTACGCCCGCCCGGATGGACGCGAACTGGCCGCGGTGGCGCTGGCGGATGTGGTGCGCACCAGTGCCTATCCCTACCAGAACCAGGACGATATGCTGCTGCGCATCGATGTGCCGGACAACCTGAAGGTCAAGGCCGACGAGATCGAGTTGGCACGGGTGATTTCCAACCTGCTGGAGAATGCCCGCCGCTATGGCAAGACGCCGGGCAGGGAGCTGACCGAAGTTAGCATGAAGGCGCGTGCCGAAGGCAATTTTGTGCTGCTGGAGTTTGCCGACCAGGGCAGCGGCGTACCGCCGGAGATGCTGGACCGGCTGACGCAGCCGTTCTACCGTGCCGACGAGGCGCGCACCTCGGCCGTGGGCAGCGGCCTCGGTCTGGCCATCGTGAAGAAGGTGGTGGAGCACATGGGCGGCGCGCTGCAGCTGAGCAATGGCAAGGAAGGCGGCCTGCAGGCCAACCTGCGCCTGCCCAAGGCCAAGTAAGCCAGCGCTCAGGCCAACGGGAACAGCAGCAGCACAGCGCGGGCTTCCATACTCTGCTCCAGCCCGACCGGGCCCAGCTTCTCCGCCGTCTTGGCCTTGACATTGACCTGGTCGCGCGTGATGCCGAGACAGGCCGCAATGCTTTCCGCCATGGCCGGCTTGTAGGCTGCCAGCTTGGGCTTTTGCGCGATCACCGTGCAGTCCACATTGCCGACCTGCCAGCCGGCTTCGCGCACACGGCGCATGGCTTCGCGCAGCAGCACGCGCGAATCGGCCCCCTTGAAGGCCGGATCGGTATCGGGAAACAGCGTGCCAATGTCGGCCATGCCGGCGGCGCCGAGCAGCGCATCGGTGATGGCGTGCAGCAGCACATCGGCATCGGAATGGCCAAGCAGGCCCTTGTCGTGCGGGATTTGCACGCCGCCCAGCCAGAGCTCGCGGCCTGCGACCAGCTGGTGCGTGTCCCAGCCTTCACCGATACGGAATGGAGGAAAAGTGGCAGTCGTCATGGCTGGATTGTCCCATGGCTGGCGCTGGCGCGCGCCTGCAGCACGGCTTCGGCCAGCGCGAAGTCATCGGCGTAGGTGACCTTGAAGTTCCAGGCACTGCCCTGCACCAGTAGCGGCTGCAGGCCGGCGAGCTCAATCGCGCTGGATTCGTCGGTGATGGCCCCGGGGGCACGCTGTAGACTGTGCTCCAGCGCCTGCAGCAGCAGGCCGATGCGGAACATCTGCGGTGTCTGGGCCAGCCACTTGTCAGCGCGCGGGATGGTGGCCTGCACCCGGGCATCGGCATTCTGCTGCTTGAGGGTATCAGGCAAAGGCAGGGCCAGCAGGCCGCCGACGGCATCATCGACGCAGGCCGTGATGAGTTGGCCGATTTGCGCCGCGGTCAGCAAACAGCGCGCAGCATCGTGGACCAGTACCCAGTCGTGATCAGGCACGCCCTGCTGACGCAGCTGGCGCAGGCCGTTGCGCACGCTTTCGGCACGGCTGTTGCCGCCCACACGGGCGCGCTGCAGCTTGTCGGCCGGCAGCGGCAACGTTTCGCCGTGGGCATCATCGGGGGCCAGTACCAGCAGGATGGCATCGATCTGCGGGCAAGCGTCAAAGGCGGCCACGGTGTGCCAGAGCATGGGCTGGCCGGCCAGGTCCACGTATTGCTTGGGGATGCGGGCACCGGAACGGCTGCCGGTGCCGGCACAGGGAATCAGGGCGTGCATGCGGGGGGTGTCCATGTCCTGCATTGTGCCTTGCAGCAGCCGTCACGCGCATGAGCTCAGGCTCTTTTAAAATGCCGTCATTGCCCATCGCCCTGCCCAAGCCGATGGGTGTTGCTGTTTGTCCGCATCTCGCCCATGAAACTCCCCAAACTCACTCCCGGCCAGCGCCATACCATGCCACGTCCGCTGGCGTCGGCCGATGCCGCCCTGCTGGCCCGGCTGGCCGCGCGCGACAAGGCCGACGGCCGCTGCATGGCCATCGTCACCTCGGATGCGGCGGATGCCCAGCGCCTGCTGGATGAGCTGCCGTTTTTTGATCCGGCACTGCGCTGCGTCCTGTTTCCGGACTGGGAAACCCTGCCCTATGACAGCTTCTCGCCGCACCAGGACCTGATCAGCGAGCGTCTGGCGACGCTGTGGCGTATCAGCCAGCACGACCGCCATGACGGTGCCGATGTGGTGCTGATTCCGGCCAGCACGGCGCTCTACCGGCTCGGCCCACCCTCCTTTCTGGCCGGTTATACCTTCCATTTCAAGACCGGCCAACAGCTGGACGAGGCGGCGCTGCGACGTCAGCTGACCATGGCCGGCTATGCCCATGTGAGCCAGGTGGTGAGCCCCGGCGAATATGCGGTGCGCGGCAGCCTGATCGACCTGTACCCGATGGGCGCGGAGCAGCCGTACCGGGTGGATCTGTTTGATGACGAGATCGACAGCATCCGTACCTTTGACCCGGACAGCCAGCGCAGCCTGGACCCGGTACAGGAAGTGCGCCTGCTGCCGGGACGCGAATTCCCGATGGACGATGCAGCACGCTCCCGCTTCCGCAACAAGTGGCGCGAGCTGATGGAGGGCGACCCGACGCGCAGCCGCATCTACAAGGACATGGGCGAAGGCCTGGCAACCGCCGGTATCGAGTACTACCTGCCGCTGTTCTTTGACGAGACGGCCTCCGTGTTCGATTACCTGCCGGCGGCCAGTACCCTGGTGCTGCACGATGCGCTGGAGCAGCCATTCCAGCGCTTCTGGCAGGACACGCGCGAACGCTACCGGCTGATGGCCGGTGACCCGGAGCGTCCGGCACTGCCGCCCGAAGCCCTGTTCCTGAGCGAGGAGCAGTTTTTCACCCAGGCCAAGCGCTTCGCCCAGTTGTCGCTGCGCCCGCATGGTGGCGATACCAGCTTGTATCCCGAGTTTGCCGCGCTGCCCGACGTGTCTGCCGCACGCGGCAGCGAGGATCCCTTGCTGCGCCTGCAGGGCCATGTGCAGCTCAGCCCGCATCGCGTGCTGCTGCTGGCCGAGAGTGCCGGCCGGCGCGAGAGCCTGCTCGATTTCCTGCGCGCCAGCCATCTGCAGCCGGTAGCGATCGACAGCCTGCAGGAGTTCCTCGACAACGGCGAAAAAATCGGTCTGGCGGCATCGCCGCTGATGGCAGGTTTTGCCTGGAACGAGCTCGGTATTGACCTGATCACCGAAGCCGAGCTGTTTGCCGGCAGCGGCGGCGTGACGCACCGCCGCCGTCGCCGCCAGGAGCAGGCCAGCGATGTCGATACCCTGATCAAGGATCTGAGCGAGCTGAAGGTCGGCGACCCGGTGGTGCACAGTGCGCACGGCATTGGCCGCTACCAGGGCCTGATCAACATGGACGTGGGGCAGAAGAACCCGGACGGATCGGCCGCGCTGCAGGAGTTCCTGCATCTGGAATACGCCGGTGATGCCACGCTGTACGTGCCGGTCAGCCAGCTGCACCTGATCAGCCGCTACACCGGCGTCAGTGCCGATGACGCACCGCTGCACAAGCTGGGAGGCAGCCAGTGGGAAAAGGCCAAGCGCAAGGCGGCCGAGCAGGTACGCGACACGGCGGCCGAACTGCTGAATATCTACGCCCGCCGTGCTGCGCGTGAAGGCTTTGCCTTTCGCTTCTCGCCGGCCGATTACGAGGTGTTTGCCAACGACTTCGGCTTTGACGAAACCGCCGACCAGCTGGCCGCCATCCACAGCGTGATCCAGGACATGGTGTCGCCACGCCCGATGGACCGGCTGGTGTGCGGCGATGTCGGCTTCGGCAAGACCGAAGTCGCCCTGCGCGCCGCCTTTGTCGCCGTGACCGGCGGCAAGCAGGTGGCCTTTCTGGCGCCCACCACGCTGCTGGCCGAACAGCACTTCCAGACCCTGAAAGACCGTTTTGCCAAGTGGCCGGTGAGGGTGGCCGAAATCTCGCGCTTCCGCTCCGGCAAGGAAGTCACGGCGGCCATCAAGGGGATTGCCGATGGCACGGTCGATATCGTCGTGGGCACACACAAGCTCTTGTCGAGCGAGGTGCAGTTCAAGAACCTGGGCCTGCTGATCATTGACGAGGAGCACCGCTTTGGCGTGCGCCACAAGGAGCAGATGAAGCAGATGCGCGCCGAAGTGGACGTGCTGACGCTGACCGCCACCCCGATCCCGCGCACCATGGGCATGGCGCTGGAAGGGCTGCGTGACCTGAGCGTGATTGCCACCGCACCGCAGCGCCGCCTGGCGATCAAGACCTTTGTGCGCAGCGAGAACAGCGGCGTGATCCGCGAGGCGGTGCTGCGCGAGCTGATGCGCGGCGGTCAGGTCTATTTCCTGCACAACGAGGTCGACACCATCGAAAACCGGCGCCAGAAGCTGGAGGAAATCCTGCCCGAGGCGCGCATTGCGGTAGCGCACGGCCAGATGCCCGAGCGCGAGCTGGAGCGCGTGATGCGCGATTTCGTGGCGCAGCGCTTCAACATCCTGCTGTGCTCCACCATCATCGAAACCGGCATCGACGTGCCGACCGCCAACACCATCCTGATCAGCCGCGCCGACAAATTCGGCCTGGCGCAGCTGCACCAGTTGCGCGGACGCGTCGGCCGCAGCCACCACCAGGCCTATGCCTACCTGATGGTGCCCGATATCGAGGGCCTGACCAAGCAGGCCGCGCAGCGGCTCGATGCGATCCAGCAAATGGAAGAGCTCGGCAGCGGCTTCTACCTGGCGATGCACGACCTGGAAATCCGCGGTGCCGGCGAGGTGCTGGGTGACAACCAGAGCGGCAACATGATGGAAATCGGCTTCCAGCTCTACAACGAGATGCTGTCCGAGGCGGTGGAACAGCTCAAGGCCGGCAAGGAGCCCGATCTGCTGTCCCCGCTGCAGGCCGTCACCGAAATCAACCTGCATGCGCCGGCGCTGCTGCCCGATGACTACTGCGGCGATGTGCACCTGCGGCTGTCGTTCTACAAGAAACTGGCCACGGCCAAGACCGCCGACCAGGTGGATCGCCTGCTGGAAGAGCTGGTCGACCGCTTCGGCAAGCTGCCGCCACAGGCCGAAACGCTGGTCTATGTGCACCGGCTGCGCGTGATGAGCCAGCCCTACGGCGTGCTCAAGGTGGAAGCGGCACCGACGGTGATCACCATTACCTTCAAGCCGAATCCGCCGGTGGATCCGATGGCCATCATCCAGCTGATCCAGAAGAACAGGCATATCAAGCTGGCCGGCAACGAGAAACTGCGCATCGAGCGGGCACTGGAAAAACCGCTGGATCGGGCGCTGCTGGTGCGCGATATCCTCAAGAGCCTGGGACAGCCACTGAAAGAGACCGGCACCGCCTGAGTGGAATAACCCGGTTTATGGGGATTGCCTGTGCCATGGCGATCCCCTATGGTAGCCAGCATGGGCGGGTTTACGCTTGCCAAGCACCACCCGTATTGTCCGATGCCTATTCCGAGTGCCAGAACATGACCATGCCCGCCTTCACCCTGCCGCCGATGGATTGCCTGCCTGCCCCCGTGCTGATCGTGGAGGATGAATCGCTGATGCGCGAGAAGCTGCTGCGCCTGCTGCTGCAGCTGGGCTACGCGCAGGACGCCCTGGTGTTCGTCACGAATCTGGCCGAAGCACGTCACTGGCTGGCGCAAAACCCGGCCGCCCTGGCCCTGGTCGATATCGGCCTGCCCGATGGCAGCGGCCTGGACCTGATCGCCGACATGCGCGCGGAGGACCCGGCGATGAGCATCCTGGTGGTGTCATCCTGGAGCACCGAGGACATCATCTTGCAGGCCCTGAAGTGCGGTGCCACCGGCTACGTGCTGAAGGAGCGTGACGACATGGAGATCGCGCTGTCGATCCGCAGCGTGCTGCGCGGTGGCGCCCCGATCGACCCCTTCATTGCACGGCGCATCCTGGAGCAACTGCCGGATGCGCCGAAAGCCGAAAAAGCCAGCCCGCCGCCGCTGCGCAGCCGCCAGAATCCCGACGAAGAGGCCCTGACCCGACGCGAATATGGCATCCTGCAACTGGTAGCCGAAGGTCTGAGCAACCGCGAAATTGCCGAACGCCTGTTCCTCTCACGTCATACGATCGAATGCCACATCAAGCACATCTACCGCAAGCTGGCCGTTTCCGGGCGTACCCGTGCCGTGTACGAAGCGCGTGCGCGCGGCTTGCTGTCCTGATCGTCTGCTGGTTGTGGCTGCTGCCATTGCCAGCAACAGCCACGACTTCCCTCGCGTTTCCGGTTCCGCAGGCATCGGCCCAGGAACCGGCCAGCGCCTGCCAGCCGCAGATTCTCTCGATCCAGGCCGCGCAAGCCGGTGCCAACCCCGACCAGCGTCCGGTCACCGGCTGGCAGGAAGTCGCGCTACCCGACCAGTGGTCGAAGCGCTGGCCCGGTTACGGCGGCACCGCCTGGTACCGCATCCGCTGGCAGCAGCCCTGCCATGCGGCCGTCGGCGTGACACTGGATTCGCTCAGTCAGGCCGGCGCGTTCTACCTGAACGAGGAGCTGATCTGGAGTGACCCGCAGTTCAGCGAGCCGCTGCCACGCAACTGGAACCTGCCGCACTATTGGCTCCTGCCGGCCAGCTCGCTGCAGCCCGGCGAGAACACGCTGTGGTTCCGTGTCACCGGCGTGCACTACCAGCTGGCCGGACTGGGTCGCCTCAGTCTGGGCGATCCGTCCACGCAGCATGCGCTGCAGCAGGACCAGATCCTGCTGCAACGCACCTGGCTGCAGGCCGATATCGCCCTCTCCTTCACCCTCAGCGTGCTGAGTCTGCTGGTCTGGCTGTCCTACCGCCGCGCCACGGTGTTTGGCTGGTTTGCCCTGCTGACCGGTTCCTGGGTGGCATTTGCCAGCTGCCTGCTGCTGACCTCGCCCTGGCCCTGGCCCGATACGGCATCGCTGGAGCGCTTCACGGTGAGCGCACTGGTGTTCTACTGCGCCTGTTTTGCGCTGTTCAGCTGGTCGTTTGCCGAGATGCACTGGCCACGTGCCCGCCGCGCAGTGCTGGTCACGGCGGCGCTACTGATCCTGCTGCCGTGGCTCACCCCGGAGCGCTGGCTGGGCTACAGCACCCTGTTTGCGTTCGTGCTGAGCTCGTCGCTGATCCTGCTCAACTGCCTGCTGCTGCAATGGCCACTGTGGCGCAGGCGCCCGCTGGTGCTGCCCCAGGTGCTGCTGGCGCTCTGGCTGCTGTCGGTGCTGGTGATCGGCCTGCATGACCTGACCGTGGTGCTGTTCTTCCCGCACGAGCGCAATGTGCTGACGCCCTACTCCGGCATCGCCACGCTGCTGTGCATGGGCATGCTGATGGCACTGCGCGTGGCGCGCGACATGCGGCGCATCCGGCGCTTCAACCAGGAGCTCAAGCGGAGCGTGGAAGAGGCGCGCCAGGATCTGCTGGAAGTCAGCGAGCGTCAACTCGCCATGGAGCGTGAACGCTCCCGGCTGCAGGCGCGCATGGATCTGACGCATGACCTGCACGATGGCCTGGGCAGCTCGCTGGTGCGCGCCATCGTCAGCGTGGAGCATGCCATGGGGCCGATGAGCAACCAGGCCTTCCTCGGCTACCTCAAGGTGCTGCGCGATGACCTGCGCCAGATCCTCGATACCGAAGCCAGCTCCACCAGCAAGCCGGCGGCCACGCCGGCCCAGTGGCTGGCGCCGGTCCGACACCGATTCGGCATGCTGTTCGACGAAATCGGCATGGATGTCTCCTGGCAGATTCCGGCCAGCTGGCCGATCCGGCCACAGGCCCGTCTGTGCCTGGCGCTGTCACGGGTGCTGGAAGAAGCCCTGACCAACATCGTCAAGCACAGCCAGGCCAGCCAGGTGCAGGTGGCGTTGCAGCGTATGGACGATCCCGCCGGCATGCAGCTGTGCGTCACGGACAACGGACGCGGCTTCGATGTGGCCGCCATGGAGCAGGCCGGCACCGGGGTTGGCCTGCAGAGCATGCGCGCCCGCATCGAACGTCTTGGGGGACAATGGCAGATCAGCTCGGACAGCCACGGAACGCGCATCTGCCTCCTGCTGCCCGGTGATCCGCCAGCCTGATCCCGGCCGATCTGTTCCGCACTTGCACCGGAGAGACGCACCATGCCACAGTCCCGCCGCACCAGCCAGGTTCCCGGCATGATCCTGGTCGATGCCTACCTGATCCCGGCCGAGCAGGCCGATGCCTACATCGCCGCACGGGAAGCCCTGGCCGACAAGGCCACGCGCGTCCTGCAGGAGATGTGCGTCAGCGTGGAACGCTGCTGGGCCGGCAGCCAGGACGGCGAGGCCATCGTCGGCCTGGATGCCCGGGGCCGGATCCAGGCCCTCACCCATCTCGATCCCGATGCCGTGAGCGCGCTCGGCGAGCTGGACGATGCCGCCCTGCGTGACTGGTTTCTGCTGCAGGACAAGCCCGCAAAACCCTGAGCGACAGCGGGCTGGCCGCTGTGCTATCGTGCCTGTCAGCATCACCAGGAGCCAGCGCCATGAGCACACCGCATGTCGATTACCTGATCATCGGTGCCGGCATCGCCGGTGCCTCGACCGGCTACTGGCTGGCCCCGCATGGCAGCGTGCAACTGCTGGAGCGCGAATCACAGCCCGGCTACCACTCGACCGGCCGCTCTGCCGCCATGTTCATGGAGTGCTACGGCAACGCCCAGGTGCGCGCGCTGACACGTGCCAGCCGCCCCTTCCTGCAACAGCCTCCCGCCGGCTTTGCCGAACACCCGCTGCTGCATACGCGCGGCAGCGTGCTGGTTGCCGCCCCTGGCGACGAAGCCAGGCTGCAGCAGGAATGGCAGATCCTGCGCGAACGCTCGCCGCAACTGCAGCTGCTCAGTGCCGATGCGGTCTGTGCGCTGGTGCCGGTGCTGCGCCCGGACAAGGTGCTCGGTGGCATTCTGGATCCCGATGCCGCCGATATCGATGCCCATGCGCTGCACCAGGGCTATCTGCACGGCCTGCACCATGCCGGCGGGCGCGTCAGCACGAACGCCGAAGTCAGCGCCATCCGGCGCGTGGACGGACGCTGGCTGGTCTCGGCCAGTGGCCAGGACTGGAACGCTGCGGTACTGGTCAACGCTGCCGGTGCCTGGGCAGACGAGATCGCCGCACTGGCCGGCGTGCCGCGTATCGGACTGGAGCCGCGCCGGCGCACCGCCTTCACCTTTGCCGCTCCCGCCGGGCTGGACTTCCAGCACTGGCCGATGGTCGAGAACATCCACGAACAGTGGTATTTCAAGCCCGATGCCGGCCAGCTGCTGGCCTCTCCCGCCAATGCCGATCCGGTCGCACCGCAGGATGTGCAGCCGGAGGAAATCGATATTGCCACCGGCATCTGGCATGTGGAGGAGCAGACCACGCTGCAGGTGCTGCGCCCCTTCCACGCCTGGGCCGGGCTGCGCAGCTTTGTCGCCGACGGCGGACTGGTCAACGGTTACGATCCCGAGGTGCCGGGCTTCTTCTGGGTCGCTGCACAAGGGGGCTACGGCATCCAGACCAGCGCCGCCATGGGCCAGGCCGCCGCCGCCCTGCTGCGCGGCCAGCCACTGCCACCACAGCTGCTGCAGGAAGGCCTGGACCAGGCCATGCTGGGCCCGGCGCGGCTGCGGCAGCCGGCCTGAGCCCCTACAATGACCATCCATACCGATCACCCTTCCCCACACACCATGAGCACTGACGACAGCCTGGTCATCCAGGAGCAACCGCCCTTTTCCCGCCTGAGCGATTACCGCCTGATCGCCTTCGACATGGACTCGACCCTGATCAATATCGAGTGCGTGGACGAGATTGCCGATGCCGTCGGCAAGAAGGCCGAAGTGGCCGCCATCACCGAGGCCGCCATGCAGGGCATCATCACCGATTTCAAGGACAGCCTGCGTCAGCGCGTGGCCCTGCTCGAAGGTGTGCCGGAAAGCGCGCTGCAGCAGATCTACGACCAGCGCCTGCAGCTCAATCCGGGAGCCGAAACCCTGGTGCGCGCCTGCCAGCAGGCCGGCCTGAAGACGCTGCTGGTATCCGGCGGCTTCACCTTCTTCACCGAACGCATCCGCGAGCGTCTGGGACTGGACTTCACGCGCTCCAACCTGCTCGAGGTACGTGACGGCAAGCTCACCGGCCGCATCCTGGAACAGCCCTGGGGCGATATCTGCGACGGCCAGGAAAAGGCCCGCAGCCTGCTTGAAGTGGCCACGCTGATGGGCGTAGAGCCGCAGCGCTGCATCGCCGTGGGCGATGGTGCCAATGACCTGAAAATGATGGCCGAAGCCGGTGTCTCGGTCGCCTACCACGCGAAGCCGACGGTGCGCCGTCAGGCCATGGTGGCAATCAACCAGGGCGGACTGGACCGCCTGCTGGAAGTGCTGCCAGCATGACGGCATCGGACCAGCCGGGCTGGTGGCAACGCAACCGCAAGTCGCTGCTGGTCCAGCTGGCGCTCTTCCTGCTGGTGGCGTTCGGCATCCAGGCCTGGCAAACACGCCACATGGCCAGCGGCCAGGCACCGGATGTGACCATCCAGCGTGCCCTGTCACCCCAGCAGGCACTCAGCCTGGCCGACTGGCGCCAGCAGCAAGCCGGCGAACCGGTGGTGCTCTACTTCTGGGCCAGCTGGTGCACCATCTGCCGCCTGGAGCAGCCCATGATCAACGGCTTGATCCAGAGCCAGCCGGTGCTGCCAATCGCCATGCAGTCCGGCCCGGCCAGCCAGGTGCTGGGCTACGAGCGCCAGCACGGCCTGAACTGGAACAGCGTGGTCGATCCCGATGGCAGCATGGCACGCCATTTTGGCGTCAGTGCCACGCCGAGCTTTGTCGTGCTCGATGCCCAAGGCAACATCAGCAGCACCACCGTCGGCCTGACCAGCCCCTGGGGGCTGCGGCTACGACTGTGGCGCGCCCGGCTGGCGGGCTGAACCGCCCGCCGCCCTCCCTTAACCGGTGTTGCGCAAGCCTGCGGCAATACCGTTGACCGACAGGTGGATGCCCCGCTTGAGTCGCGCCGACTGGTGATGCCACTCGGTCGGGGCCGATGCCTGCGGTGCTGCCGCCAGATCCTGGCTGCAGGCACGATGCCGGCGCATCAGCTCGACCTGCAAGTGGTTCAGCGGATCGATATACGGGAAGCGGTGCGCAATCGAGCGCGCCAGCGCCGGGTTGGCCGCCAGCCGGTCGGCTTCGCCGGTGATCAGCGCCAGCATATCGTGCGTCATCTGCCACTCGGCCCGGATCGCGCCAAAAATGCGCTGCCCCAGCTCGCGGTCCTCCACCAGCTCGACATAGCGCTCGGCCAGGCCCAGATCGGTCTTGGACAGCACCATGTCCAGGTTCGACAGCAACATGGCAAAGAACGGCCAGTCGCGGTACATCTGCTGCAACAGCTGCAAGCGCTGCGGATCGTCCTGCAGCCAGTGGCGCACGCCGCTGCCAAAACCGGCCCAGCCCGGCAGCGCCACACGCGCCTGACCCCAGCTGAAGCCCCAGGGAATGGCGCGCAAATCCTCGATGCGGCGCGTGGCCTTGCGGCTGGCCGGACGTGAGCCGATGTTGAGTTCGGCAATTTCGCGCAGCGGCGTGGCGGCCAGAAAGTAATCGGCAAAACCTGGCGATTCGTACACCAGTGCACGGTAGGCAGCGAAGCAGGCATCGCTGATCTGCTGCGCCGCCTGCAGATAGGCCTCGGGCAGCGCCCGGGTAGGCGGCAGCAGGCTGGCTTCCAGCGTCGCGGCGACCAGCGTTTCCAGATTGCGTCGGCCAATGTCCGGATGCGCGTACTTGGAAGCGATCACCTCACCCTGTTCGGTCAGGCGCAGCTGACCATGCACCGTCCCTGGCGGCTGCGCCAGGATCGCCTGGTAGCTCGGACCGCCCCCGCGGCCCACGGTACCGCCACGGCCATGGAACAGCCGCAGCTGCAGGCCGTGCTGGACACGCAGCGGTTGGAATAGCGTCAGCAGCTCCTGCTCGGCCTGGTACAGGCTCCAGTTGCTGGTGAACATGCCGCCATCCTTGTTGCTGTCGCTGTAGCCGAGCATGATGTCCTGCTCGGCACCGCTGGCCAGCACCATCTCGAACACGCCCGGCAGCGCATACCACTCGCGCATGATGCGCGTGGCTGCCTGCAGGTCGCCAATGGTCTCGAACAGCGGCGACACGATCAGCCGGTTGTGCACCTGCGGCGTACCGAAGTCGCGCAGCAGGCCGGTTTCCTTCATCAGCACCATCACTTCCAGCAGGTCACTCACCTCCTCGGTGTGCGAGATGATGCAATGGCGCAGTGCATGGCGGCCATATTGTTCCAGATGCTGCAGTGCGGTGCCGAACACCGCCAGCTCGGCCTGCAGCTTGTCGCTGTAGGCCGCATGTGGCACACGCAGCGGACGCACATCGTTCAGCACCGCCAGCAGGCAGCTGCGCTTGCCGGCTTCGTCCAGCGCACTGTAATCGTCCTGCAGCCGCGCCACGCGCAACAGCTCGGCCACCACCTCCTCATGCTCTTCCGAGTTCTGGCGCAGGTCCAGCGTTGCCAGATGAAAGCCGAACACTTCCACTGCACGCAGCAGCTCGCCCAGACGCAGTGCCAGCAGCGGCACGCCATGGTGATCGCGCAAGGACTGCTCCAGCACGCGCAGGTCGGCCAGCAACTCGTCGGCGCTGGCATAGGGTTGACCAGTCACCACCGGAATCTGCGGCGCCTCGATGCCGGTACGCTGCTTCAGCGTCGCCGCCACGCGCGCATACATGCCGATCGCAGCGCGCCGGTAGGGCTCGTCCTTGCGGTGCGGATTGGTATCGCCGGCGGCATCGGCCAGCTGCTGCAGCTCGGCACTCACGCTCACCAGACCGCTGGACATGGACAGTTCCAGCCCCAGCGCATTCAGCTCGTGCAGATAGTGCAGCAGCGCCGTCTCGCACTGCAGCCGGAACGCCAGCGCCAGGGTCTCGGCACCGACAAAGGGGTTGCCGTCACGGTCGCCACCCATCCAGTGGCCCATGCGGAAGAACGGCGCAATCGCCTGCCCTGGCAGCGCCTGTTCCAGCTCCTGGTACATGCGTGGCAATTCACGCAGAAACGTGTTGTGGTAATAGGCCAGCGCGTTGCGGATCTCGTCGGCAACGCTGAGTTTTTCATCGCGCAGCATGCGCGTCTGCCACAGCTGCGTGATACGCGCCTTCAGCAGCAGCGTGTTGTGTTCCTGCTCGCGCGGCGTCAGCTGCTGATCACGCTCCGCCACCAGCTGGGCAATCGCGCGCTCGGCGGCCAGGATGATGGTGCGCTGCACCTCGGTCGGGTGCGCGGTGAGCACCGGCGAGACATGCGCCGTCTGCAGCAACTCGGCAATGCGCCGGGCCGACACGCCCTGCTGCTGCAGCCGCTGCAGCGTGCCCTGCAGCGATCCCGCCTGCACATCGCCTCGGCGCTCGTGGTAAACACGGCGGCGGATGTAGTGGTTGTCTTCGGCAATATTCGCCAGGTGCGAGAAATAGCTGAAGGCACGCACCACCTGCACCGTCTGCTCCAGCGTCAGGCCCTTGAGCAGACTGTCCATCTGCTCGCCGGCACCGGTATCGTGTTTCAGCCGGTAGGCCACCGACAGCTGACGGATGTTTTCCACCAGCGCGTAGGTGGCTTCGCCCTCCTGTTCACGGATCACGTCGCCCAGCAGCTTGCCCAGCAGCCGGATATCCTCGATCAAGGGCTGCTCCTTGCTGGCAGCGTTATTGTCGTGTGCACCCATGTGCCAACTCCTTGTGCAAATCAGATAAGTTCAAATCCATTCAGGGCCAGGTCGCAGCAGTGCCCTATCCGCCAGGCTGGGCGGCAACCAACACGCCAAAATTGCTTACAGGGCGCGTGCCATGCGCGCGATGCCTTCCGCAATCCGCTCCAGGTCCGATGTGGCAAAGCTCATGCGGAAACAGCTGGCATCGGGATTTTCGGCAAAGAACGGCGCACCCGGCACAAAGGCCACCAGTTGTTCGACGGCACGCTGCGAAAACGCAGTGGCATCACGCTCGCCACCATGTGCTCCGGTCAGGCGCACCCAGAAGAACATGCCGCCTCCCGGCTGCACAAAGCTGACCGCATCGCCCAGCTGCGTGCGCAGCTGTTCGGCCATGCAGGCGGCGCGTTCGGCATAGACCTTGCGCACCTGGGTCACCGCCTGCGGCAGGCGGTTGCTCTGCAGGTAGGCGGCGGCCGTGGCCTGGGCATAGGTGCTGGTATTGGCGTCGCTGAACTGCTTGCACATCACGGCATTGGCCAGCAGCGCCGGCGGCCCCACCAGCCAGCCCAGACGCAGGCCGGGCGACAGGATCTTGCTCAGGCTGCCGCAGTGCGCCAGCCAGTCGCGGCTGCCCGGCACATCCTTGCTCAACGCCAGCAGGCTGGGCGGCGGTGGCGCATCGAAATACAGGTCGCCATAGGGATCATCCTCCACCACCAGCACCTGGTACTGTGCCGCCAGCTCCAGCACGCGCTTGCGGCGCTCCAGCGACAGCATGGCACCGCTGGGGTTGCCGAAGGTGGGGATCAGGTAGACCAGCTTCGGCTGGTGCTCGCAGATCAGCTGTTCCAGCGCGTCCACCTGCACGCCCTGCTCGTCGATAGGCGCACTGATGACTTCAGCGCCATAGAGGCGGAAGCACTGGATGGTGGCCAGAAAGGTCGGCCCTTCGACAATCACCTTGTCGCCGGGCGTGATCAGGCACTTGCCGATCAGGTCGAGTGCCTGCTGGCTGCCAGTGGTGACGATAAAGTCCTGCTCCTGCAGCGGTGCGCTCTTGTTGGCGCTGTAGAGCGCAATCTGCTCCTTCAGCGGACCAAAGCCTTCCGTGGCTCCGTACTGCAGCGCCGCGCCCGGCCAATGCGCCAGCGCATCCACACTGGCGGCACGCAGGCCATCCACATCAAACAGGCCCGGATCCGGAAAGCCCCCGGCAAAGCTGATGATGCCCGGCTTGCCAAGCAGCTTGAACAGCTCGCGGATAGCCGACGTTTCACAGTGTTGCAGGCGTTGGGCAAATTGCACGGGGTTCTCCTTGAAACGGCATGACGCACGGATTCGGGCGGCCATGCCACAATCGGTGATTCTGAAAAGAGCAACTATACGCCAGCCCGTCACCCCATGAAAAAAGAAGCCATCGTCTCCTTCTTCAGCACCCTGCAAGCCGCCAATCCCGAGCCGGAAACCGAGCTCGCATACGACACGCCGTTCGAGCTGCTGATCGCCGTGCTGCTGAGTGCGCAGGCCACCGACATCGGCGTCAACAAGGCCACGCGCCTGCTCTACCCGGTGGCCAACACGCCGCAGGCGATCCTGGATCTGGGCCTGGAAGTGCTGGAGAGCTACATCAAGACGATCGGCCTGTACCGCAGCAAGGCCAGGCACATCATGCAGACCTGTCGCATCCTGTTGGATGAACACGCCGGCGAGGTGCCGCGCACGCGCGAAGCGCTCGAAAAGCTGCCGGGCGTGGGCCGCAAGACCGCCAACGTGGTGCTCAACGTGGCCTTTGGCGAGCCGACCATGGCCGTCGATACGCATATCTTCCGGGTCGGCAACCGCACCGGCCTGGCACCGGGCAAGACCGTTCTGGAGGTCGAGAAGAAACTGCTCAGGCGCATCCCGAAAGAGTTCCTGCTGCACGCCCACCACTGGCTGATCCTGCACGGACGCTATGTCTGCAAGGCACGCACGCCCGAGTGCTGGCGCTGCAGCGTGGCCCCGTTCTGCGACTACAAGCCCAAGACCATGGCCAAGAAGTAGCCAGGGCCTGCATCTTGCGATACAGGCCCTGGCAGACAGGTGCACGACCGGCCCGGACGAACCGGTCAGGCCGCATCAGGGATGGATACGGCTGATCTTGGAGCCCTGCAGCGACACGCCCGCATCCACGCCGGCGTTGTTCATGACAAAGCTCACCACTGGCGCCTGGATGGTCTGCGTATCGATCGAGCCATTGGCTCCCACGGTCGCCACCGCCACGGTCGCATCGGCGCCTACCGTCCAGCCATTGCTGGCGCGGAACTTGGCCAGCGATTCCTGCGTGTTGAACACGTAGATCACGGCCTTGGAGCTGGCACCGGCCTGCAGACCAATGGAGGCCGAGGTGGTGCTGTAATAACCGGCGTTCTTGCCGCCCACCAGCAGCTCGCCCTTGCCATGGTCAGCGCCAATCACGAAGCTGCCACCCACCACAGACGGGAACACCAGCACACCGGCCGACTTGGCCACCAGTTCGGCAGAGCCCGGCACCGTGTTGTACAGGCGGGTCAGCGCCGCAGACGTTGCCGAATCGATCGAGGCGCGCTCGGTCGCCGAAGTCGGTTGCTGGTGCTGCTGGGTGGTGGTACAGGCCGCCAGGCTCAGGCCACCTGCGGCAATCAGGGTGGCCGTGGCCAGGGATCGGAAAGTGCTCTTGCGCATGGGAATCTCCTTCAGGTTGGGGTACCGTGCTGCCTGACATGCTACGGATCAGACCGCTGCAGCACGAGGACGAAACCATTATGTGCCCCGCCGCCCGGTCTGCAAGCAGCTGCGCCACGAATCGCGCGCACATCCCACCCGGCAGTGGCGTGTCGTCCTACACGAACGACAGCGCGGGACACTCAGGCCGATTTTTCGGCCACGCCGGCGCTGGAAAAGCTGGCCATGTCACGCAGCATGACACAGGCCGATTCCAGCAGTGGCCAGGCAATCACTGCGCCTGAGCCTTCGCCCAGACGCATGCCCCAGTCCAGCAGCGGACGCGCATGCAGCGCATCCAGGATCAGCTGGTGGCCCGGCTCGCCGGAGCGGTGCGCATACACGCAGCGCTGCAGCACCTGCGGCGCAATGCGCGAGGCCACCAGCAGCGCCGAACTGACGATCACGCCATCAACCAGAATCACGCGCCGCTCGGCCGCTGCCTGCAGCATGGCTCCGGTCATGGTGGCGATCTCGAAACCGCCAAACGCGGCCAACACATCCAGCGGCTGCACCGCATCCGGATGCGCATCCAGCACCTGCTGCAGCACCTCCAGCTTGCGCTGCACGCCGGCCTGATCCAGGCCGGTCCCCGGACCGGTCGCATTGATCAGGGGAGCACCGAGCAGGCGCGTCAGGATCAGCGTGGCCGCCGAGGTGTTGCCAATGCCCATCTCGCCCAGCATCAGCACATTGCCCGGCAGCGCCTGCACCAGTTCCATGCCATTGCGGATCGCCTGCAGGCATTGTTCGCGCGTCATCGCCGGGCCAGCCAGGCAGTCCTGCGTGCCGTAGGCAATCTTGCGCACCTGCAGCCGGTGGCGCGGGGCAAAATCATGCGCCACGCCGCAATCCACCACCGTCAGGTCGATGCCGTGTTGGCGCGCCATCACGCTCACCGCCGCGCCATCGGCCAGAAAGTTTTCCACCATCTGCCAGGTCACGTCCTGCGGATAGGCCGACACGCCGCGCTTCACCAGGCCATGGTCGCCGGCGCAGACCACCATCTGCGGCTGCACCAGCACCGGACGCGTCGTGCCCAGAATGCGGCCCAGCTGCAACGCCAGTTCTTCCAGCCGTCCCAGCGAGCCCTGCGGCTTGGTCTTGGCATCGTTCACGGCCTGCAGTTCAGCCTGCAGCTGCGGGTTGTCCAGATCGGCAATCCCGGGGAAAAAATCGGTATCGTGCATCGGCATCCTCACTCGGCAGCGACCAGCTCCAGCTGCACCGCATGGCCCGCGGGCAACTCGGCCGCCATGTCTTCCAGCGCCATCAGGAAACCGCCGGCACGCCAACCCTGGATCGCCTCGGTGTTCACCACGCGCAGCGTACACGGGCCGGGATAGCCCGGACCCTGCGCCGACAACGCATCCCAGAAGGCATCCAGATTGCAGCCAAACGCGTGTGCGCCCTCCGGCTGTGTCAGCTGCAGGTAGCGCTGCCAGAAGGCCTTCTCGTCTTCCAGGCCATCGCAGTCAAGCACGAAAACAGGGGATTCGGTATCAGGGATCATGGTCTCGGAAACAGCCATGCCGGCCGCACCATGCAGCTGGTCATCAGGGCCACAGTCTACTCCTGCCAGCGCCAGCAGCGCATCCCGCCCCAGGTGCAGCCCGACGAAATCGGCCATGCGTTCCAATACCTGATCCAGCGGCGGCGGTGCGCTACCCAGCAACGCCTGCGTCACGGCCGGCTGTTCCAGCAAGCCATGCAGGTACAGGCCGAGGATCTGGCCCGGTTGCGGTATCTGCGCCGTGGCCGTGCCATTGATCCAGCCCATCGCCTCGCCATCTGCCCCGTGCAGCACCACTTGCGCCACATGGCCGGCCCGTACCATCGCCGGATGTTCGGCCGTACGCCCCATGTGAATTTCGTAACCCTGCGCCGGCAGCCCGGACAGCGGTTGCCAGGCACCCGGCACGGCATCGGCAAACCGCCCTTGCGATCGGCGCACCGTCTTCTGCGCCTCGAACACCGTCACCAGCGGCAGCAGCCCCAGGCCCGGTGCGCTGCCACCACCAATCTGCTGGAGGCCTTCCACGCCTTCCATGTCGATCACGGCTTCACCCAGCATCTGCAGGCCGCCGCAGATGCCCAGCACGCGGCCACCGCGCGCCGCATGGCCGCAAATCGCCGCATCCAGCTTCTGCTCGCGCAGCCACTGCAGATCGGCCATGGTGTGCTTGCTGCCCGGCAGGATGATCCAGTCCTGCGCACGCCAGTCGGCCAGCGCGGCGGCATCGCGCACCCAGCGCAGGTGCACTCCCGGCAGCTGGCGCAAGGGCTCGAACTCATCCAGATTGCTCAGACGCGGATAGGCGATGATGGCGATACGCACGCTGCTGTCGTCGGCACGGCCGCGGCTGCTGTCGTCAAACACGCCATCCTCTTCCGGCAGACCATGGTCACGCCACATCGGCAGCGTACCCAGCACCGGCACGCCAGTCAGCTGCTGCAGCATCTGCGGTGCCGGCTCCAGCAGGGCGGCATCGCCACGGAACTTGTTCAGCACAAAGCCGCGGATGCGCTGGCGATCCTCCTCGGGCAACAAGGCCCAGGTACCGTACAGATGGGCAAACGCCCCGCCCCGATCGATATCGGCCAGCAGCAGGCAGGCGGCATCGGCCTCTCGTGCCACGCGCAAGTTCACCACATCGGTGGCCATCAGGTTGATCTCGGCCGGCGAGCCAGCCCCCTCGATCACCACCAGATCATGGCTGACACGCAAATCGTGCAGCGCGGCGGCAATCGGCGGCCAGACGTGCTGCTTGCGCTCGTGCCAGGGCATGGCGCCCAGCGCCTGATCCACCTGCCCGAGCAGCACCACCTGGCTGCGCGTATCAGCTTCGGGCTTGAGCAGCAACGGGTTCATGCGCACCTCCGGCTCCACGCCGGCCGCCAGCGCCTGGAAATACTGCGCACTGCCGATCTCGCCACCCGCAACCACGCGCGCGTTGTTGCTCATGTTCTGCGCCTTGAACGGGGCCACCTTCAGCCCCTGCCGCGCATAAAAGCGGCACAACGCCGCTGCCAGCCAGCTCTTGCCGGCCCCGCTGGTACAGCCCAGTACCATCACGCAAGGTGCCAGGGTCTTCATGCCGATACCTCCTGCAGGCGCAACCAGATCTGCTGCAGGGCCTGCTGTGCTGCAGGCTCGTGCACGCACAAGCGCACATGGCCGGGCAAGCCGAAACTGGCACAATCACGCAGCTTGATGCCTTCGGCACGCAAGGCCTGCAGCATCGCGTCCCAGCCCATTACCTGCGCTGCGGGCTGGCACAGCAGAAAATTCGTCAGGCTGGGCAGGCACTGCCAGCCCAGTCCCTGCAGCAGCGCCAGTTGCTGCTGCTTCCAGTCACGCAAGGTCTCTAGCGATGCCGCCAGCCAGTCCTGCACGGCCGGTTCGCACCAGGCCTGCAGCAAGGCCACGCCATGCGCCCCCAGCGGCCAGGACGGCGCACGCCACCACATCGCCTGCAGTTGCTGCACCGAGGCGATGCCCGGCGCAATCACATAGGCCGCACGCACGCCACACAATCCGAGCGATTTGTTCGGCGTCCAGATCTGCCAGACGCGATCACGCTCCAGCCAGTCGGCCAGCCGCCCCGCTCCTTCCAGCTGCAAGGGGGCATAGGCGCAATCCAGTACCACGGTCGCCTGCGGCGGCAGCTGTGCCCAGTCGTCCGGACAGGCCATGTCCTGCCCCAGCGGACTGCCGGGCGCACACAGCCAGACCAGATCGGCCTGTGCCAGCGTGCCACTGCGCTGCAGGCCGTGCAGCATGGCCTGCGTGGCGTAATCACCATAGTGGTGTGGCGGCATCCAGACGCGCGCCTGCGGCTGCTGTGCCGCCACGCAGGCGGTGATGCGCGCAATCAGCTCGCTGCCACTCACGCCCACCAGCACACGCTCCACGGCCACGCCATGGTGATCGGCCAGCTGTTGGCGCAAGGCCACATAGGCCGGATCCGGGTAGCGTGTGGCATCCGTCTGCGCCAGCGCCTGCACCACCTGCGGACAAGGCCCGCTGGCGTTGCTGTTGGTCGAAAAATCCCAGCGCGCCGCCCCCAGCGCATCGCTGCCACCATGCACCGGCAGCGCATCTTCCCGTATCGTCATGTCAAGATTCCTGTCAGCCAGGCCAGGCCCACCAGCCCCGGCAGCACCATCGCCACGGCACGCTGCGCCAACCGGATCGCCTGCGGCACATGGCCGGGCTGCGCCTGCGCACCGGCCGCATGCAGGGTATAGACACCGGGCTTGCGCAGCTGCACATCCAGCCCCAATGCCATCGCCGCCATCGGCCAGCCACTGTTGGGCGATGGCGTTTGTGCCGCCTCGCGCCGCAAGACCGACAGGCGCAGGCGGCGCGGCCAGGCAGCCAGCAGCAGGCCGATGCCAGTCAGGCGTGCCGGCAACCAGGCCAGCACATCATCCGCACGTGCCGCCCACTTGCCGGCCCACTCCCAGCGCCGCCCGCGATAGATACCACGATAGCCCCACATGGAGTCGGCGGTATCGGCAAAACGGAACAGCGCCGCACCCGGCAAACCCAGCAACAGGAACCAGAACAGCGGCGCAATCACCGAATCATTGAGGTTTTCCGACAGGCTTTCCAGCGCGCTCTCGCGCACCTGCACTGCATCCAGCACCGTCACGTCACGGCTGACGATACGCGCCAGCTGCTGCTGGCCATCGTGCAGCGACTGCTCCAGTGCCGTCTCCACTGCCGCCACCTCATCGGTCAGCATGCGCCAGGAAAACAGCGGTTTCAGCAACACGCCCAGCAACACGCCGGCCCAGGTCCAGGGCAGCCAGGACAGCAGCCATTGCAGCGTTCCTGCCACCAGCAGCACCAGCAACGCGCCCAGCCCCCAGGCTGCCGCACCACGCCAGAACGAGAACCAGTCCTCGCCCCCGGTGCGCACCCCGGATTGCAACCAGTCACCGGCACGCTGCAAGTAGTGCCCGATCCATACCACCGGATGCCAGCGCGGCGAAGGCTCCCCCAGCCACAGATCGATCAGCCAGGCCACCAGTACGGCCAGCACGCTGCTGGCCAGCCACTCCAGCATCTTCCCGATCAGGCCTGCTGCTTGCCGGCGCGCATGCCGAGGCGCTCGATCAGCTGCATGTCGGCCTCCACATCCGGGTTGCCGGTGGTCAGCAGCTTCTCGCCATAGAAGATCGAGTTGGCGCCCGCCATGAAGCACATCGCCTGCATGGTATCGGCCATGGCGGTACGGCCCGCCGACAGGCGTACGCGCGCCTTGGGCATGGTGATGCGCGCCACGGCGATCATGCGCACGAACTCCAGCGGATCAATGTCGTCCACCTCGGCCAGCGGCGTGCCTTCCACCTTCACCAGGTTGTTGATCGGCACGCTGTCCGGGTAGTGCGGATGCAGATTGGCCAGCTGGCCCACCAGTTCGGCACGCTGGCGGCGGTTCTCGCCCATGCCGATGATGCCGCCACTGCATACGCTCACGCCCACGTTGCGCACGTTCTCCAGCGTGTCCAGGCGATCCTGGTAGTCACGCGTGGTGATGATGTTGCCGTAGTTCTCGGGTGCCGTGTCCAGGTTGTGGTTGTAGTAGTCCAGGCCGGCCTCCTTCAGCTCGGCTGCATGCTCTTTCGTCAGCATGCCCAGCGTGCAGCAGGCTTCCAGGCCCACTTCCTTGACCGTCCTGATCAGCGTCACCACATTCTCGATGTCGCGGTCCTTGGGAGCGCGCCAGGCGGCCCCCATGCAGAAGCGCGTGGCACCGGCCGCCTTGGCCTTTTCGGCCGCTTCACGCACGGCATCGGCCTCCATCAGTTTGGTGGCTTCGACCGGGGTGTCATGGTGCACCGACTGCGGGCAGTAACCGCAATCCTCCGGGCAGCCACCGGTCTTGATCGACAGCAGCGTGGCGAATTCCACCTCGGCCGGATCGAAATGCTCGCGGTGTACCTGCTGCGCACGGAACATCAGCTCCGGGAACGGCAGCGCAAACAGCGCCTCGATATCCTCGATGGCCCAGCGATTGGTGCTGGCCGGTTGCGGCTGCTGGCTGCGCGGCACGCAGAAGTGCACGCTCTGCTCGGCCGTACCGTGGCAGCTGGAAGGGTTGTGGGTCGTCGTGGCTGTATCCAGCATGGTGGCTCCTGTTGTCTGTTGCATATCGCTCATTGTTCTGAAAACCGCGTTCAGGTTTCTGACGCGGTGCCGCCCTCCGGCGGCTGACGGGTTTCCGGCTGTCCCCAGCCGTTTTCGAACACCACGTCGGCCAGCGGCATGCGCTGGGCCCAGCGCTCCTGCTGCAGCATGGGTTCATCGTAAAAGGCCGGTACCGGGCCCAGGCAGACCAGTGCCAGCGGGCTGGCTCCGGGCGGCAGCTGCAGCAGCTGCGCGACTTCTTCGGGGTCAAACAGCGACACCCAGCCCACGCCCAGTCCCTCGGCCCGTGCCGCAAGCCACATATTCTGCAGCGCGCAGGCCACCGAGGCAATATCCATGTACGGCATGGTGCGGCGGCCAAACACATGCTGCTCGCGGCCATCGGCCAGGCACACGGCCAGCAATTCAGCCGCTTCCAGCAGGCCTTCGACCTTGAGCCGCATGAACTCTTCCTCGCGCTGGCCCAACGCCCGCGCCGTCTCGATGCGTTCGCGCTCGACCACGGCATGCAGCTGTGTACGCAGACCGCCATCGGTGATGCGGATAAAGCGCCAGGGCTGCATGAATCCCACGCTCGGCCCCCAATGCGCTGCCTGCAGCAGACGCTGCAGCACCTCCGGCTCCACCGTGCTGCCAGGCACAAAGTGCCGCATGTCGCGTCGCTGCGCGATCACGCGGTAAATCGCCTCGCGCTCGGCCTCCGGATAGGCGAACTCGTGTCGGCTGGTCAACTCAGTCCTCGATGCCACGTTGCGCCGGAATGCCGGCATCAAACGCGTGCTTGACCGGACGCATCTCGGTCACGGTATCCGCCAGATCGACAATCTCCTGCGGGCAGCGGCGACCGGTCAGGCAGACATGCACCTCCTTGGGACGATTGCGCAGCGTTTCCAGCACATCCTGCAGGTCCAGCCAGCCATACACCAGCGGATAGGTGATCTCGTCACACACCACCAGGAAGTGTTCGCCACTCAGGATCGAGGCCTTGGCCCTGGCCCAGCCATCGCGCGCCAGCTGCGCCGAACGTTCCAGATCCTGGCTCTTCCAGCTGAAGCCGTCTCCCAGGCCTTCCACCGGCACGCCCAGTTTCTCGAAGCTGCGATGTTCGCCAAAGCGCGCGCTCGGGACCTTCATGAACTGGTAGATCTTCACATTCTTGCCACGGCCACTGGCACGCAGTGCCAGGCCGAATGCCGCCGTGCTCTTGCCCTTGCCGTCGCCGGTATTGATGATCAGCAGGCCACGACGCTCGCCTTCCGGCGTCTCGTAGGGCTTGTCCTTGGGGGGTTCTTCGATTTGCATGGTCAGCTCCTTGCGCTGCTAGTCGGTCGATTTCAGGGTCAGCGGCAGGCCGGCAGCCATCAGCGTGACGTGGCTGCAGTCAGCGGCCACGCGCTGGTTCAGGCGGCCCAGGCTGTCCACAAAGGCACGCGTTTCGCGTCCCAGCGGAATCACGCCCAGGCCGATTTCATTGCTCACGATATACAGCGGCCCCGGATAGTCGCGCATGGCCTGCAGCAACTGGTGGATCGCCTGCTCGGCCTGCACCGCGTTGGCCGATTCGCCATCCAGCGGCATCAGCTGCTGCGTCAGCCACAGCGTCAGGCAGTCCAGCACGATGGCCGTCCCGGGCGCGGCATGCTGCTGCAGCAGTTCCGCCACCGGCAGGCTGCGGCTGCCAGCGGGCATCTGCAAGGTTTCCATGCCCGGTACACGGCGCGCGCGCTCCTGCTGGTGACGCAAGATGCGTGTCTGCATCTCGGCATCCCATGGCCGGGCCGTTGCCAGGTAGAGCGCGCGGTGCGCGGCATCTGCCGCCAGCCACTGCGCCGCCAGCTGCTCGGCGCGCACTGTCTTGCCCGATTTCTGGCCGCCCAGAATCAGTTCGTGATGCGCTCTCATGCCGGTACCCCCGCCGTGCGCACGCAGTTGCCGCCACAGGGCTGCAGCCGGATACTCGCAACAGGTTCAGGGAAGGCCAGCCAGGGCATGAGAGAGAAGATTCCGTACTCAGGGTGCCTGCAGTCCACCCCGCTGCGGCATCCGACATGGTGCCGGCACAATGCGACACCCCCTTGCTGGCCGGTCTCCGGGCTGACGGCAGGCAAGTGGCACCTTCCCGGCCTGAGCCAGTGGCATTTGCGCAGTTGCTGTCGCCCTGAAGGCGACGCCGTTCACCGTTGCGGGGGCAGCGCAGGCTGCGGACAGGCCTGCGGCCCTCCTCCTGCTTCCCGTTGAAGCCCCTGGCCGGAACGGCCGCCGGGGCACCAGCAATCCTTCCATTGTAAAAGCAAACGCGGACAAATCCCGTCAAGCCGGCTACGCCACCCCGGCCGCTGCCGACAAGGCGGAACGCATCATCTACAATGGTGGGTCTGCCCCGGCTTGCCACCACCTCTTTTCATGCGATCAGCTGCCATGAACACTCCTGTCTCCCCGATCTCCCTCGACCATGTGGCCGACCGCATGGAACGCATGCTGCTGCGCTACCAGGAGCTGCAGAAGACCAACAGCCTGTTGCAACAACAGCTGCAGGAAATCAGCCAGGAGCGCGACTCGCTCAAGTCCCGCCTGGCCGCCGCCCGTTCGCGCGTGGATGTGCTGCTGACACGACTGCAATCGGTCGATCCGGCGCAGCCGCTGCAGTCTGCCGGCAGCTCCGCACCGCTGGCCGCCTGGGGCCTGCACAACTCGGTCAACGACGATCCGGCCAAGGACTAAGCCATGAAGCAACTCGAAAAATCCATCATGGGCCAGGCCTATGTGCTGGCCTGCCCGGACGATTCCGAAGCCCAGATGAACGAAGCCGTGGCCCGTGTCGATGCCGCCATGTGCCGCATCCGCGATGCCGGCAAGATCCGCGCCCGTGAACGCATTGCCGTGCTGGCAGCCCTCAACCTGGCTTTCGACATGATCCAGCAGGAACAGCAGGTCCAGACCCAGACCCTGCCGCTGGCCGTCAGCGGGGATGGCCTCCCGGACGAAGAACAGCTGCAGGCCCAGGCCCGTCTGCAGGCCCTGATGGCCCGCATGGACGAAGCCCTGGCAGAAGATGGTCGCCTGATCTGACAATCCGCACCGGCACAGGCCCGTGCAGGCCCATGTGGGCTGCGCGGGCATATTTTTACAAAGCTGACACCCCAGCCGGCCCTGATCGGCCTACAATGGACTCGTCTGCAGCGGTCATGGCTTTATATTTCCTTGAACCAATGCTCATAGAGCCCGGGCTTGGTACATTGCCTGGCCAGCGTGATCATCTCGCGTCAGATGAACCCACGGCCTTGCTGCCCTTGCCCACCTGAACCCCTCCGTTCAGGATGACGGTCATGGCATGCTGCAGACCCTTATCTCCCCACGACGCGCACCCCTCCCCCCAAGCCTTACAATTCCAGCCATGATTCTGGAACCGATAACGATTGCCCAGCTCGCCATGCTGGGCCTGCTGGGTGGCTTCATGGCGGGTTTGCTGGGCGTCGGAGGCGGCATGGTGCTGGTCCCCTTCATCACCTGGATCCTGACCAGCCGTGGCGTAGACAGCCAGCTGGCCGTCAAGATGGCCATTGCCACTTCCATGGCCACCATCATCTTCACGTCCATTTCCTCGGTGCGTGCCCACCACAAGCATGGCAAGGTCCGCTGGGATCTGGTCAAGGGCATCGCACCGGGCATCATGCTCGGTGCCCTGATTGTCAGCATCGGCGTGTTTGCCCTGCTCAAGGGGGCCTGGCTGTCCATCATCTTCGGCGTGCTGGTCATCTTTGCCGGCGGCCAGATGTTCTTCGACCGCAAGCCCAAGCCCACACGGCAGATGCCCGGTCCGGCTGGCCAGGTGGCAGCCGGTGGCGTCATCGGCTTTCTTTCCGGCCTGCTCGGTGCCGGCGGCGGCTTCCTCAGTGTCCCTTTCATGGCCTGGCACAACGTGCCGATCCACAATGCCGTGGCCACCAGTTCTGCGCTGGGATTCCCGATCGCCATCTTCAACGTGATCGGCTACATCATCAGTGGCTGGAATGCCCCTGCGCTGCCAGCCTACTCGGTCGGCTATGTCTGGCTTCCGGCCCTGGTCTGCATCGCTTCCTGCAGCGTGCTGATGGCTCCGGTAGGTGCCCGTACCGCCCACGCCCTGCCGGTCAAGACGCTCAAGCGCGTGTTTGCCCTGATCCTGACCGGTCTGGCCATCAGCATGCTGATCAAGGGCCTGCAGCTGCTGAGCAGCTGACCTCCAACGCCCAGACATCCCTTCCATAAGCAACGGCCTGCAGCACAAACTGCAGGCCGTCCGTTTTTTCACCGGACAGGCAGCGCCACAGCTGCCAGCATTCAGCGCATCAGCACCAGGGCGCCTGGTCGTGCACCAGACCCATGTACAGGGCCACGCCAGCGCTTACCGCCAGCGCCAGACCCGCCAGACGCACGCCCCACTGGCCATTGCCCCAACCCAGGTGCTTCATGCGCAACAGCAGCCAGGGACCGGCCATCAGCGACACGCTGGTACCCAGCACGAACAGCGCCATCACGGCAGCCCCCTGCAGCGGCTCACCGGTCAGGGCCGCCACCAGCAGCGCTGAATACAGCAGGCCACATGGCAATAGCGCCCACAGCATGCCAACGAGCACCGGGCCGGCCACGCCACCCTTGCGCTGCAGCGCCTTCACCTTTTCCCAGACACGGCGTGCCGAACGCTCCAGCCAGGCCGGCTGACGCGCCTGCACCAGCAGCACCAGGCCCAGCAACAGGGCGGCAATATGCACCATGGTCCAGACCGGGCGCAAGGCGGCACTCTGCGTGGTCAACCAGCCCAGCGCCTGGATGGTGGCCGCTGCGACAGCGCCCAGAGTGGCATAGCCGATCACCCGCCCCAGCTGGAACAGGCCCATCGCCATTGTCTGCTTGCCCTGCTGCTCGCCTGCCGTATAGCCAATACCGGCACAGGCAGCCCCGCACATGGCAATGCAGTGCGGCCCCCCTGCCAAACCCATCAGCAGGGCCGTGATCGCCATAGAAGTCTGCATGAACGTATCCTCATCCGGTCTGCCTGAACTGCCGGCAGGCCTGTTGCTGGCACGCCTGCAGCCTGGCTGCGCATGCCCGGTTCCTGCCCCCGTGGCAGGTATCAGATGATTTTAGAGAATTTGGTGCGCGAGCGCGCATCCTGCAGGTATTTGTCAAACACCATGGCAATGCCGCGCACGAAATACCAGCCCTGCCCGGTCACCGTGATGCCCTGGTCGGTCAGCTGTACCATGCCCTCGCGCTCCTTCTCCTGCAGCATCTCCAGCTCGCGCGCAAAATACTCGCGGAAGCGGATCGTCGGATACGCCCGCTCGACCGACTCGAACCACAGCTCGCCCTGGCACATGATGGCCATGATCACGCTGCGACGCACCAGATCGTCACTGCTCAGCGTCAGGCCACGCACCACCGGGAAGTGGCCACGCTCCAGGGCGTCGTAATACGCCTCGAGCGTCTTGGCATTCTGGCTGTAGGTAGCGCCAATACGGCCAATCGCCGAAACGCCCAGACCGATCAGATCGCAGTCCGGCTGCGTGCTGTACCCCTGAAAGTTGCGGTGCAGGCGCCCTTGCTGCTTGGCGATCGCCAGCGCATCTCCGGGCAGTGCAAAGTGGTCCATGCCGACATACACATAACCGGCCTCCTCGAAGGCCTTGAGCGACTGCGCCAGCATCTGCACCTTCTCGGCTCCGGTGGGCAAGGTATAGGCATCAATGCGGCGCTGCGGCTTGAAGCGCTCCGGCAAATGCGCATAGGCGTACAGCGCAATCCGGTCCGGACGCAGCTCGCGGATCTGCTCCAGCGTCCGTGCAAACGAGGCCGCGCTCTGCATCGGCAGGCCGTAGATCAGGTCGGCGTTGATCGAATCGAAACCGATCTCGCGCGCTGCCCTGGCCAATGCAAACACCTGGTCGGCCGGCTGGATGCGATGCACCGCCTTTTGCACCTGCGGATCAAAATCCTGCACGCCAAAACTCAGGCGATTGAAGCCCAGTGCATGCAGTGTCTTCAGCCGCGCCACATCCACCGTGCGCGGATCGACCTCGATCGAATACTCGCCGCCCGGCACCAGCGTAAAGGCCTTGCGGATCATGTCCATCAGCCTGGTCAGGTGCTCGTCATCCAGAAAAGTCGGCGTGCCGCCACCAAAGTGCAGCTGGGAAATCGCCTGACCTGCTCCCAGCCTCGCCACGTGCAGGTCGATCTCGCGCTGCAGGTAGGCCAGGTATTCGATACCGCGTTCCTTGTGCTTGGTGATGATCTTGTTGCAGGCACAGTAATAGCAGAGCGACTCGCAGAACGGCACGTGGACATACAGCGATAGTGGCAGCGCATGAGCCGGACGCGAATTGTGGCGCTGCTCCAGCGCCGCCATGTAGTCCGGCTCCCCAAAGGTCTCGACAAAGCGGTCGGCTGTCGGGTAGGAGGTATAGCGGGGGCCGGGAACGTCGTAACGTGTCAGCAGCTCCGGTGTCAGTGCGGGATGGTGGTTCAGGCTCATGGGGAAATTCTAGACTCTTAAGTAGGTATGTGCAGCACAGGCGGCCATGGCCGATGGGCAGGCGCTGCCTCTGGCTGCAGAATGGCTGTGAAGAATGTCCGCAATGTGCCCAATCACGGCCTGCATGGTCTTGATTTGCATCAAGCGAACGGGTGCGCATGCCATAATCGGCCCATCCATTACAGATATCAAGGGATATCGCGTCAGACTGTGCCATGCCCTGCCCCAATTTCAGCACCCTCAAGGTCAACTGCTCCAACTGCAACCTGCGTGATCTCTGCATGCCCGTCGAGGCCGATATCGACGAGCTGGAATCGATCGCCGGACTGATCAGCGCCCGCCGCAAGCTCAAGCGTGGCGAGCTGCTGTACAGCCATGGAGAGCCTTTCAGCAATCTGTATGCCGTGCGCACCGGCTTCTTCAAGACCGTGGTCACCAGCAGCGATGGCCGCGACCAGGTCACCGGCTTCCACATGGCGGGCGAAATCGTCGGGCTGGACGGCATCGTGGACGACCAGCACAGCTGCGACGCCGTGGCCCTGGAAGACGCCGAAATCTGCGTGCTGCCCTACGCGCGCATGGCTGACATTTCACGCAAGGTGCCCGCCCTGCAGACGCATGTGCACAAACTCATGAGCCGTGAAATCGTGCGCGACCAGAACATGATGCTGCTGCTGGGCAGCATGCGCGCCGAAGAGCGCCTGGCCGCCTTCCTGCTCAACCTGGTGCAGCGTCTGCACGTGCGTGGCCTCTCGCAGTCCGAACTGGTGCTGCGCATGACACGCGAGGAAATCGGCAGCTACCTGGGCCTCAAGCTCGAAACCGTCAGCCGCATGTTCTCGCGCTTTGCCGACGAAGGCATCATGGAAGTACGCCAGCGCCATGTGCGCATCATTGATCCGGAAGCCCTGGAGCGCATCGTCAACCAGAGCGGCGCATAAGCGCCCGCGCTCCCCAAGACTCAAGAAAAACGCCCTGCAGGCTGGCCTGCAGGGCGTTGTCGCATGGGCAGACGATCAGCCTGCCGGAGACATCACTTGTCCTTCTCGACTTCCGGGGCCACGCCGCCCGTGGCCGCGTGGTTGCGGGCACGGTTGGCTGGCGTGTACTGCCCGCCTTTCTGCTGCACCAGGGCCTGGTCCTCCACATCCTGGAACTGCGTCAGCACCTCGTTGGGCGAACGCATGATCAGGATCCAGGTGATCAGGCTGGCAATGATGACGGCCACCGGGCCGGCTACCACCATCCAGACAATGGGGTATTTCCACCATGCCCTGCCATCCTCGGGATGCTGCTGGCGGGTCGGGTCCTGCGGGGACGGAGGGGTTTGCTGTACTTGGCTCACGATAGTCTGCATCTGTCTCGGTTTAACGGTTGGGAACGAAGAAGGCTGCCTTTTCGGACACCGTATCGCCGCTCACATATTCCTTCACATCGAAGTAAATCTCGTGCGAGCCCGGCTCCATGCTGCCGTGCTGGATCCGCACGCTGACCGCCTGCTGGGTCACCTGGGCCGGAGCCACCTTGAAGGTGCTGCCGCTCGCCACCAGGGCACCCGGGATACCGTGCACGCGCACTTCGTAGTCCTGCTCACGCTCGGTGGTGTTCATCACGCGCAGCGTATAGACGTTCTCAATCTTGCCGCCGTCCACCATGCGGGCCATCACGCCACGGTCACGGATCACGTCCACGCGCATCGAGGAACGCATCGTCAGGCTGACCACCAGGCCGGCCGCAATAGCCAGCAGGATGCTGGTATAGACCAGCACGCGCGGGCGTCGCACACGCTCCCAGACCTGGCTCACCGTCCAGCGGTTGTTGACGGCGTTCTGGGTATAGTACTTGATCAGGCCACGCGGATAGCCAACCTTGTCCATGACTTCGTCACAGGCATCCACACAGACCCCACAGCCGATGCACTCGTATTGCAGGCCATTGCGGATGTCGATGCCGGTCGGACAGACCTGCACACACATCTTGCAGTCAATGCAATCACCCATGGCAGCCGCCTGCTGCTCGGTCATCTTCTTGGAACGGGCACCGCGCGGCTCGCCACGCTCCTGGTCGTACGTCACGATCAGGGTGTCGGCATCGAACATGGCGCTCTGGAAGCGCGCATAGGGGCACATGTACTTGCAGACCTGCTCGCGCATGAAACCGGCGTTGCCGTAGGTGGCAAAGCCATAGAAGAAGATCCAGAAGGTTTCCCAGTTCCCCAGATTCCAGCTGGCAAAGTTGCCGATCAGCTCACGGATGGGCGAGAAATAGCCGACAAAGGTCAGGCCCGTCCACAGCGCAATCAGCAACCAGATCACGTGCTTGCCGCCACGCTTGGCAATCTTCTCGCCATTCCAGGGGCTCTTGTCCAGGCGCAGACGTGCACTGCGGTCGCCTTCCAGCTTGGCCTCCACCCACAGGAAAATCTCGGTATACACCGTTTGCGGACAGGCATAACCGCACCACAAACGCCCCGCCACTGCCGTGAACAGGAACAGCGACAGCGCGGAAATCACCAGAATGCCGGTCAGGTAGATGAAGTCCTGCGGATACAGCACCAGGCCAAAGATGTAGAACTTGCGCGAAGCCAGTTCAAACAGGACGGCCTGACGCTCGCCCCAATTCAGCCACGGCAGCCCGTAAAAGATGATTTGCGTGATCCAGACCAGCAGCCAGCGCAGGTTGGTATAGCGGCCCTTGGTGGAACGCGGATGGATCGCCTTGGCCGATGCAAACAGCGATCCGCCCGTAGCAGCGCTGGCCAGGTTTTCAATCGGAATAATACGTTTTTCTTGATCGGAGTGCTTGTTCTGATCATGATCGGGAGAGTCTTGTGACATGCTTTGTCCTGTATATCCTGATACTTTCACGTAACCTTATGTGAAACCATCATTGTAGTACCACCCAAATGGAACTGCCATGCACCTGAATCAAGTGCATGGCAGTTTTTTTGTCATTTGCCAGAAATCACGATCTCTGGCGGTGATGACTTATTGCTGGTTGTTGGAGAGACCCCACACATACGCAGCCAGCAGACGGATCTGTTCGGGCGTGAACTTGCTGCCCTGCTCCGGCATGGTGTTGGTCTTGCCTTCGTTGATCATGTTGATCACGTGTTGCTCACCAAAGCCATGCAGCCAGATGTTGTCGGTCAGGTTCGGGCCACCCACAGCCTGGCTACCCTTGCCATCGGCGCCGTGACAAGCTGCACACACGGCAAACTTGGACTTGCCGACTGCAGCCAGTGCTGCGTCGTGCGGCACACCAGACAGGCTCAGCACATAGTTGGCCACCGCCTTGATGTCTTCCGGCTTGCCACCCAGGGCTTGTGCCTGCGGCGTCATCACACCAGTACGACCGTTGGTAATGGTATGGATGATGTCATCCGGCTTGCCGCCCCACAGCCAGTCGTTATCGGACAGGTTGGGGAAACCATTGCCGCCCTTGGCGTCAGAACCATGGCACTGTGCGCAGTTGTTCAGGAACAGGCGCTGACCCATGCCGATAGCCTGGGGATCCTTGGCGATTTCCTCGACCGGCATGGTGGCGTACTTGGCGAACAGCGGTTCAACCTGGGCACGACCGCGCTCCATTTCCTGCTCGTACTGGCCCGCAGAACTCCACTTCAGGGTGCCATTGAAGCCACCCAGGCCCGGGTACAGGACCAGATAGCCCACCGCAAACACGATGGTGAGCCAGAACAGGCCTACCCACCAGCGCGGCAGCGGGTTGTTGATTTCGCGCAGGTCTCCGTCCCAGACGTGGCCGGTGGTCTTGTCCTCGGCGGTAGCCGCCTTGGCATTGGCACCGAAAATCAGCACTGCAATACAGAAGACGACGCCAAAAACGACAATCGCAATCACATACAGTGACCAGAAGGAACTATTAAAGTCATTCATTTTGTTTCCTTGGTGGTGTGGTGTTGGGGAGGAGCAGCGTCATCATGGGCAAACGGCAGTCCGGCTGCTTCATCGAAGCCGGACTTGTTCCGTCGGGAAAAAGCCCACCAGATGATGCCGATGAACACCACGAAGGCCAGCAGGGTGGCAAGGCTTCGCAGGGTGGTGATGTCCATGATGGATGCTCCTCGTCCTTGTCGTTGGTTATTGCAGCGCCACGTCAACGCGACGGGCCTGGTCACCGGCACCGGCATTGTTGTCGGCAGGCTTCTGCAGGGTCACCTGGTCTTCGGTCAGGCCGGCAGACAGCAGCAGGTCACGGACGGCAAACGCACGGTCCTTGGCCAGTGCCTCGTTGGCAGCAGCATTGCCGGTGGCATCGGTATAGCCGGTGATGACGGCCTTCTTGCCGGCCTTCACGCCTGCGATAACGTCAGCCAGCGCTTCCGTACCGCCCTGGGCGACATCCTTCTTGCCAGTGGCAAAGAAGAACTGCACCACACCATTCTCGACCTTGACAGCGGCCTCGTCAGTAGCGCTTGCTGCAGCAGCCGGAGCGGCGGCAGAGGCGTCAGCCTGTGGCGCTGCAATAGCAGCCGGAGCTGCTGCCGGAGCGGGCTGGGCCGCTGCAGCAGACTGCACGCTGCTCAGCTGACCGCTACGGGCCAGGCCCAGACCTTGCAGGTAGGCGATCACGGCTTCCATTTCGGTCTTGCCCTTGACGGCTTCGGGTGCACCAGCAATAGCCTCGTCGGTGAACGGCACGCCCACGCGACGCAGGGCCGTCATGTGCGCAGAGATGGTGTTCTCATTGACCGTGTTTTTCACCAGCCAGGGATAGGCAGGCATGTTGGACTCCGGCACCACGTCACGCGGGTTGTACAAGTGCTGGTAGTGCCATTCGTCGCTGTAACGACCGCCCACGCGCGCCAGGTCAGGACCGGTACGCTTGGAGCCCCACTGGAAGGGGTGATCCCACACCGATTCGCCAGCCACGGAGTAAGGACCGTAGCGCAGCGTCTCGGCACGGAACGGACGCACCATCTGCGAGTGGCAGTTGTAGCAGCCCTCACGCAGATAGATGTCACGGCCGGCCACCTGCAGCGCGGTCGGAGGCTTCATGTTCTCGAGCGGCTGGGTCGTGGACTTCTGGAAGAACAGCGGAACGATTTCCACCAGACCACCGAAGGCCACCACAACGAGGACCAGGACAATCAGCAGGAAGCTGTTGGTTTCGACTTTTTCGTGGCTCAGACGGCCACTGGTTGGATGATTAGCCATTTGTTTCTCAGCTCCTCGGGCTTCAGGCATGTGCGTGCGTCACGGCGGGGATCTGTGTCGTCACAGAACGGCCCTGGCTGGCAGTCATGATGGTGTTCCACAGCATGACGATCATGCCGCCCAGGTAGAGCACGCCACCCAGCAGACGGATTGCGTAGAAGGGGAAGGTCGCCTTCACGCTTTCCACGAAGGTGTAGGTCAGGGTACCGTCGGCGTTGATCGCGCGCCACATCAGGCCCTGCATCACGCCGGCAATCCACATGGCGGCAATGTACAGCACGATACCGATGGTGGCGGTCCAGAAGTGGACTTCAATGGCCTTGACGCTGTACATCTCCTTCTTGCCGAACAGGCGCGGAATCAGGTAGTACATGGAACCCATGGTGATCAGGCCAACCCAGCCCAGGGCACCGGAGTGCACGTGGCCAACGGTCCAGTCGGTGTAGTGGGACAGTGCGTTCACGGTCTTGATGGACATCATCGGGCCTTCGAACGTGGACATGCCGTAGAACGACAGGGACACGATCAGGAAGCGCAGGATGGGGTCGTCACGCAGCTTGTGCCATGCACCGGACAGCGTCATGATGCCGTTGATCATGCCGCCCCAGCTGGGAGCCAGCAGGATCAGTGAGAACACCATGCCGACGGACTGAGCCCAGTCAGGCAGTGCGGTGTAGTGCAGGTGGTGCGGACCCGCCCACATGTAGGTGAAGATCAGCGCCCAGAAGTGCACGATGGACAGGCGGTAGGAATACACCGGACGGCCAGCTTGCTTGGGAACGAAGTAGTACATCATGCCCAGGAAGCCGGTGGTCAGCAGGAAGCCCACTGCGTTGTGGCCGTACCACCATTGCACCATGGCATCCTGCACGCCTGCATAGGCTGAGTAGGACTTCATGAGGCCGGCAGGCATTTCGGCGCTGTTCACCAGGTGCAGCAGGGCAATCGTCAGGATGAAGCCGCCGTAGAACCAGTTGGCCACATAGATGTGACGCACCTTGCGCGTTGCCAGCGTACCGAAGAACACCACGGCATACGCCACCCAGACCAGCGTGATCAGGATGTCGATCGGCCATTCGAGTTCAGCGTATTCCTTGCCGGTGGTGAAACCCAGCGGCAGGGTAACGGCAGCAGCCACGATCACCAGTTGCCAGCCCCAGAAGGTGAAGGCGGCGAGCTTGTCCGAGAACAGGCGCACCTGGCAGGTACGCTGCACCACGTAGTAGGAAGTACCGATCAGGCCGGAACAGCCAAACGCGAAAATCACTGCGTTGGTGTGCAGCGGACGCAGACGGCCATAGGACAGCCACGGGATGCCAAAGTTGAGCTCTGGCCAGGTCAGCTGGGCGGCGATGATCACGCCCACCAGCATCCCGACCACGCCCCAGACGACGGTCATGATGGCGAACTGTCGTACAACCTTGTCGTTGTACGTGCTCGCCTGAGTATTGGAGAAACTCATTTTCACCTCTTTATAAAAAACGCTGCAAGCGTAATCTTAAACGCAAATCACAAGTTGATACATATCAATCATGCTTGAAGATGCGCTGACCCTCCGCCTCGGTGTCCTCGAACTGTCCGGTGTAGATCGCCCACCACAGTCCGGCGATGATGAACAGCACCAGAACAACCGAGAGCGGAATCAGCAGAAAAAGAATATCCAAATGCTCACTCCTTTCCTTGATCCAGCCTGCGCACCAGGCGCAGGGCATTCATGACCACCAGCAACGAACTGAGAGCCATGCCCAAGCCGGCCAGCCAGGCAGGTACCAGACCCATCATGGCAAGCGGAATTCCGATGAGATTGTACGCTGCCGCCCACGACAAATTCTGTCGCACCACTTGCATCGTGTCACGCGCCAGCCGATAGCTGCCGGCAACTGCCTGCAGACTGCTACCCAGGATGACGAAATCGGACTGTGCCTGGGCCAGCGGCACCGCCTTGCCCAAGGCAAAGGAGACATGGGCGCCGGCCAGGACCGGGCCATCATTGATGCCGTCGCCCACCATGGCGACAAAGTGGCCCTTGGCCTGTTCGCCACGCAGCAGCTCCAGCTTGTCGGAGGCCGTACAGCCGCCCATGGCGTGGGTTATGCCCAGCTGGCCGGCAATGCGCTGCACTGCCTGCGGACGGTCTCCGGACAGTACCTGCAGACGCAAGCCGGCGGCACGCAGGGCATCGACCGCCTGCTGCGCATCGGCACGCAGATCCTCGCGCAGCACGAAGGTGGCCAGCCAGCCCTGCGCATCGCTGAGGTTGCAGTGCAGGGAATCCGGTGGCAGGTCGGTCATCAATTGCGGGCTGACCTGGCAGAAGGAGTCGGAACCCAGCCGCAGCGACTGCTCGGGCAGTACCGCCATGCTATCGGTGACCAGGGCTTGCACGCCCTTGCCGGCAATTTCGCGCACCTCGTGCGTCAGCCAGCGCTGCTCCAGCAGGGCTTCGCCGTGCAGACCGGCCGCTTCCGTCAGGGCGCGCGACACCGGATGCAGCGAATGGCGACCCAGAGCGCCAGCCAACTGCAGCGCCTGCTGCTCGTCCACACCGGGACGCACCAGGATGCGCTCCAGTGCAATCGTGTCGGAGGTCAGCGTGCCGGTCTTGTCGAATACGACGGTATCGACCTGGGACAGCGATTCGAATGCCTGCAGGCGACGTACCAGTACCCCATGGCGAGCCAGCCCGCCTGCTGCTGCCAGCATGGCGGCAGGCGTGGCCAGCGACAGCGCACAGGGACAGGTCACGATCAGCACCGCCACCGCTGCCATCACGGCAAATGCCGGATCCCTGGGCCACCACCAGACTGCCGTGAAAATGGCAGCCAGCAGCACCACGATCAGGAAGGGCTTGGCAAAGCGATCGGCATAGATCGCCAGGCGCGGCTTGTCGACCGAGGCCTGCTCCATCATGGAGACGATCTGGGCATAACGCGTGTTGACGCCGAGGCGCTCGATGCGGATCTCGACCGGGGACTGAATGTTGTGGCTGCCGGCGATGACGGCAGCACCCTGCTCGCGCCGCAGCGGACGCGATTCGCCGGTCAGCAGGGCCTCGTCAACCAGGGTGCGCCCATCGACCACGGTGCCATCGCCCGGAAAGGCTTCACCGGGTAACACGCGCACCAGATCACCGACCTTGAGGCGACGCAGCGTGACGCGTTCGAACACGCCCTTCTTGTTGCGGCGTTCCACGCTTTCGGGCAGGCGGTTCATCAAGGCCTCGAGCGCACCTGCCGTGCGGTCGCGCGAACGCAGCTCCAGCCAGCGCCCGGTCAGCAGGAAGAAGGCAAACATGGTCAGCGAGTCGTAATAGACCTCGTGGCCGAACATGCCCTGGGGGTCAAAGGTGCCGAGCGAGCTGACGATGAAGGTGATCAGCATGCCCAGTGCCACCGGCAGGTCCATGCTGACACGGCGATGGCGGATGTCTTTCAGGGCATTGCGGAAAAACGGCTTGCAGGAAAAGATCACCACCGGCAACGAGATCACCCAGCTGGCCCAGCGCAGCAGGTGCAGCGATTGCGCCGAAATATCCTTGCTGACGTATTCCGGCCATGCGTACATCATGACCTGCATCATGGCCACGCCGGCCACGCCCCACTGCCAGACCAGATGGCGCTGCTCCTGGCGGCGGCGCGTGCTGGCAAAGGCATCGTGTGCCGGCACGGCGCGATAGCCGGCGGCCTGTACGGCACGCATCCACTGCGAAGGCTTGACCTGGTCGTCCTGCCAGACGACGCGGGCACGGTGGCTGCCCGGACTGACCTGGGCATCGTGCACGCCAGGCACCGATTTCAGGGCGTCCTCGATCGTCAGGGCACAGGCAGCGCAGTGCATGCCCTCGATCGCGACATTCGACTCCCAGGCATGACCACTGGCATCGTCCGCAGGGCGACGGCTGAACTCGGACCACTCATCGGGGTCGTCCAGCATCTCGATCCGGGTCGAAGATGGAATGGCGGAGGCAATGGACATGGCGCTACCAACTCACCCGCCTGCCGGCGGAGTACTGCTACAGAACTCCTCATTGTAAGGAGAGCCGTCAGTTTGTGCGCAAGTTTTACAAAAGCCCGAGCAGGCTTCAGAATCGTGCCGGACGCTTGTCGATAAAGGCCGTGATGCCTTCGCGGTGCTCGGGACTATCGGCATAGTCATAGGCGCTGGCACATTGTGCGTCCAGCATGGCGTCGGATGCCTGCATCCAGGTGCGCATCATCTGCTTGTGCATGCGTGCGGCCGCCGGGGACAGGCGCATCACGCGTGCCACGGTCTGCTGGATATCGTCCTTCAGCGTGGCGGCATCGGCATGCAGCCGGGTCAGGAAGCCACGTTGCAACATGGCACCGGCATCGTACAGGCCGGCTTCGAGCAACATGGAGCGCGCCAGCGTGGGGCCGAGCACCTGGGCGACCAGTGCCGCCTCGCGCGGGGCCATCGGAAAGCCGAGCTTGCCGATCGGTGCGCCATAGCGGCTGTCCTGTGTGGCCAGGCGGATATCGCAACAGCTGGCGATCTCGACACCAGCCCCCATGCAGTTGCCCTCGATCGCGGCAATGACCGGTGCGTCACAGGCCAGCATGGCTGACAGGCCACCCCAGACTTCGTTCTCGTGGAAGTGGCGCAGACTGCCGGTTTCGAAACGGAATCCCGCGTACTCGGAAATGTCGCCACCGGCGCAGAAGTGCCCTTCTGCACCCTGGATCACCACGCAGCGCAGCGGGTCAGCGGCCAGCGCCTGCTGCTGCAGGTGCAGAAAGACTTCGCGCAACTGTATCCACATGCCACGCGACATGGCGTTGAACTTGCCCTGATGCCGCAGCGTGACCACGGCATGACGCGCCCCGGCGGTCTCCTCGACCAGCAGTGTCACTTCGGCCATGTCAGACTCCCGGGCGCGCGAAGTGGCGATCGGACCAGATCCACAGTGCCATGCCGCCCAGAATCATCGGGATGCACAGCCACTGGCCCATGCTCAGACCCATGGACAGCAGACCGAGGAAGTCGTCGGGCTCACGGAAGTATTCGGCAATGAAACGGAAGACGCCATAACCCAGCAGGAACAGCGCAGCTACCTGGCCCGGCTTGCGCTCCTTGCGCGCATACAGCCACAGGATGATGAACAGCAGCAGGCCTTCGAGCAGGAACTGGTAGAGCTGGGAGGGATGGCGCGCCATCATGCTGCCGCTTTGCGGGAACACCATGGCCCAGGGCAGCGACGGGTCTGCCGTACGGCCCCAGAGCTCGCCGTTGATGAAGTTGCCGATGCGCCCGGACGCCAGGCCGGTAGGCACACAAGGGGCTACAAAATCAGCGACCTGCAGCCACGGGCGCTTGCGCGAGCGGGCAAACCAGGTGAAGGCACCCAGCACCCCGAGCAGGCCGCCATGGAAACTCATGCCACCCTGCCAGATCTTGAAGATGTCGAGCGGGTTGGCCAGATAGTAATCGGGCTTGTAGAACAGGCAATAGCCGAGACGACCGCCGATGACCACGCCCATCACGCCAAGGAACAGGATGTCCTCGACATCGCGGCGCGACCACGCCCCTTCGCCCTGGATGCGGTTGTAGGGCGCGTGCTTGAGGCGCATGGTGCCCAGCACATAAAACAGGACGAAGGCCACCAGGTAGGTCAGGCCGTACCAGTGAATGGACAGTGGCCCGATCTGCAGGGCCACGGGATCGATCTGGGGATACATCAGCATGGCGACAATGGTAACAGCGCCAGCTGTCACAGCCGTGACCGACTCGCTGCCGAATGTAAAAAACGGACGGCCCCGCTTGCGGGGCCGTCCGTGGCGTCAGGAGCGCAGATGCTTATTCGGCAACCACGTCCACGCGACGGTCGTGGGCCAGATTGCCGCTGGCGCCATCGGTCTGCACCGGCTTGCGCAGCTCGATGGCAGATTCCGGCACGCCCTGGGCTACCAGGTAGGCCTGCACCGCCTGGGCACGCTTCTTGGACAGCTCGGCGTTCAGGGCCGCATCACCACGCGGGTCGTTGTAACCGCTGACCACCAGCTTGCGGCCCTGCTTGCCCAGTGCCACGATGTCGGCAGACACGGCATCTGCTGCTGTCTGGTTCACATCGGTCTTGCCAGTCGCGAAGTAGACCGACAGCACGCCGTTCTCCCAGGTCACGGCATCGTCTGCCAGGGCGGCAGCGCTGGCCGGTGCAGCCGGTGCGGCGGAAGCAGCTTCGGAGGCCGCCAGCACAGCTGCGGCTGCCTCAGAGGCCGGCTCGGTAGTGCTGACCGCTGCAGGCGCCGTGGCGCTGGCAGGTGCGGCAGACGGCACCTCATTCGGCTGCTGACCGCACATGCGCAGCAGCAGCAGGGCCACCGCAGCCAACGCACCGATCCACAACCACTTCTTCCAGCCACCGCCGGAAGCGGCCTGCTGCACGGGAACTGCTGCCTGGCTGACGGCTGCGGGAGCCGCCGCCAGAGAGCCCAGACCCAGGCTGGACAGCAGGCTGCCATCCAGCACGCGGGAGAGGAAGCCCTTCTGCTCATTCAGCATGCCGACGAACTGCGGCTTGGTCATCTTGCCGGTCTCGACTTGCGAGCGCAGTGCGCCCAGCACCAGCGGCAGCGCGGCCGACAGCAGGCTGCCACCCTGCTCCGATGTGATACCGGTCTTGCTGCCGAGCAGGCGCGCCAAGCCGGCCGTGTCGTTGTCGCCAAACAGCAGGCTCAGCCACTTGGCACCTTTCTCCAGCAGGGAAGGCTCGATACGGTCGTAGCTGGCGTCGACCTGCGGGCCGGTGACCAGGTTGAACAGGCGGGTCATGCTGTCGCCGGAGTCGGTCTGCGATACCAGCTTGCCCAACAGTGCCGGCACGGCCAGGGCCACAGAACGGCTGGCCGTATCGCCAGACAGGCCGAGCTGGCCCTGCAGATAATCGGTCAGCAGGCCGGTGGCCTTGGCCTTGAGCACGGAAGTCAGATCAATCGACATGGTCTCTCCTGGAAAAAAGTCAGGACCGGCAGCCAGACTACCGGCAGAGTGTTTGCTCAGACAGGGATGTCTGACGCTGCAGTGTAATGGCCTATGCCGACAGGTGCATGTCAGAAAATGGCGATGATGTGCGCTTTTTCACACCATCAGCGCCAGCTGCCCATGCTGCCCAGCGCCTTGACGGCACCTTCGCCCACGGCAGAGCCGAAACGCCGCGCCAGGCGCTCGGCCACATTCTGGCGCTGGGTGTAGTCCACCACGCGCTCGAACTTGGCCACTTCACGCGCCACAAAGCTGGTGTTGCCCAGCTTGTCGGCCAGGCCCATGCGCACCGCCTGCTCGCCGGTCCAGACCAGGCCGGAAAACAGCTCGGGGGTTTCCTTCAGACGGCTGCCGCGGCCTTCGCGCACCACCTGGATGAACTGCTGGTGGATCTGGTCGAGCATGGTCTGCATGTGCGCCTTCTGGCCCTCGTCCAGCGGGCTGAACGGATCCATCAGGCCCTTGTTGGTTCCGGCCGTGATCAGGCGACGCTCGACTCCGAGTTTTTCCATGGTGCCGGTAAAGCCGAAGCCGTCCATCAGCACGCCCACGCTGCCGATCATGCTGGCCTTGTCCACGTAGATTTCGTCGGCCGCAACGGCAATGTAGTAGGCACCGGAAGCGCAGGTGTCAGACACCACGGCATAGAGCGGCTTGTTGTATTGCTTCTTGAGGCGGATCAGCTCTTCGTTGATGATGCCGGCCTGCACCGGACTGCCTCCGCCGGAGTTGATGGCCAGCAGGACGGCACGCGAGCCCTGGTCGGCAAAGGCCGCCTCCACGGCCGGCAGGATGTTGCTGGCGCTGGCATCGGCTCCGTCAGCAATCTCGCCACGGATATCCACCATTGCCGTGTGCGGTTCGGTCACCTTGCCCATGCCGCTCGGGGTGCGCTGGAACAGCATCCAGGCCAGCAGGACGAAGAAAGCCAGCCAGGCCATGCGCACAATGGTGCGCCAGCGGCGTGCTGCCTGCTGCTCGCGGATGGAGGCCATCGCGATTTTTTCCAGGGTGGTGCGCTCCCAGTCCTGCTTGCGCGGAGGGACCGGGATCAGGGAATCGTCTTGGGGTTCGGACATGGAGGCTTGGAATCAGAAAATGGGAACCGGAAACGGCCCGTTGCCGCCCTGGCGTGCAGCCATTGTAGGGCCTGCCCTGTCAGCTTGCAGGCCGGATGTCGGCATCGGGTGTCCAGAACACCTGGCCGTGTTGCTCGATCACCTGTACCCGCTGCAGGCCGCCGTTGCACGGGCCGGCAGCGCAGGCCCCACTGGCCGGATCGAACAGCGCACCATGGCTGGCGCAGATCAGCCACTGGCCGGAGGCATCGAATACACGGTTCGGCATCAGGTCCAGCTCCATGGCGACATGGGTGCAGCGGTTCAGCCAGGCATGCAGCCGGCCCTCGAAGCGCACCACGAAGGCACGGCACGGATAACCCTGGTGCAGCACCTCGAACGGCCAGGCGTCTCCACCGTCGACGATATCGGTCGAGGCGCAGAGCGGAATCGCCTTCATGCGGATGGTTGCAGCAGGCAGCTGCGCAGCTCGGCCACGCTGTGCACCACCTGCAGCGGCTGCCAGCGATCAAAACCGCTGGTGCCGTGGGCACCGTAGCTCACTGCCACGCTGGCACAGCGGGCGTTGTAGGCCAGTTCCAGATCGTGCGTGGTATCGCCAATCATCAGTGTGCGTCCGGGCGGCACGTCAAGCTCGTCCATCAACTCCAGCAGCATCTGCGGATCCGGCTTGCCGGCGGTCTGGTCGGCGGTGCGCGTGGCATCGAACATGCGCGTCAGGCCGACTGTTTCCAGTGCCTCGTCCAGCCCGCGCCGGCTCTTGCCGGTGGCCACGGCCAGCTGATGGCCTCGGCTGCGCAGTTCGTCCAGCAACTCGGTCACGCCATCGAACAGGGTGATGTCATTGATATGGCGGAAATAGTGCGTGCGGTAGCGATCGGACAGTTCGCGGTAGCGCGCCTGCGGCACATCGGGGGCGACCTGACGCAGTGCATCCAGCAAGCCCAGGCCGATCACGTAGCTGGCCTGTTCACGCGTCGGGCGGGTGCCGCCCACATCTTCCACCGCCTGCTGCAGCGCCAGGGTGATGCAGTTGGTGGAATCGAACAGGGTACCGTCCCAGTCGAAGCAGATCAGGTCGAAGCGGTTTTGCATGGTGTTGCCGTCAATCCTTGTGAGGGGGTGTGGAGGGGCCTGCTGCGGCCTGCTGTACGAATCCGGCCAGCGCGGCTTCCAGTGGCTGCTCCAGCTGCACCACTTCGCCCGAGGCCGGATGGGTGAAACGCAGCCGCCAGGCGTGCAGGAACATGCGCTTGAGACCGGCCTTCTGCAGGTTGCGGTTGCGCTCGAAATCGCCGTATTTCTCGTCACCGGCAATCGGATGGCCGCTGGAGGCCAGGTGCACGCGGATCTGGTGCGTGCGACCCGTCTTGATGGTGACTTCGAGCAGCGTCATCGCTCCCAGCGGATGCGCCAGGCGCTGCGCCACGCGTACCAGCGACACCGATTTCATGCCTTCGGGGTCGTCGCGGGTGGTGGCGCGCACGCGGCGCTCGCCTTCCTGTCCCGGCTTGCCCGGCAACAGGAACTTGCGCAGCGGGGTATCGACCACCTTGCGATTGTCGGGCCAGTCGCCCCAGACCAGTGCCAGATAGGTCTTGCCTGTCTCGCGCTGGCGGAACTGGTCCTGCAAGGCTGTCAGGGCCGAACGGCGCTTGGCGATCAGCAGGATGCCGCTGGTTTCACGGTCGAGCCGGTGCACCAGCTCCAGGAAGCGTGCCTGCGGCCGCGCCCGCCGCAGCTGCTCGATCACGCCAAAGCTGACACCGCTGCCGCCGTGCACGGCCACACCGGCCGGCTTGTTGACCGCCAGCACATGCTCGTCCTCGAGCAGGGCCGGGAATTCACGCGGTGGCGTGGCATCGGGCTGTCCGGCGGTGGCACGCTGCGCCACGCGCACCGGCGGCACGCGCACCACATCGCCAGGCTGCAGCCGGCTGTCGGCCTGGGCACGCCCCTTGTTGATGCGGACCTCGCCGCTGCGGATGATGCGGTAGACGTGCGTTTTCGGCACCCCCTTGAGTACGCGCAGCAGATAGTTGTCGAGACGCTGGCCTTCGCCATCGTCACCGACCTCGAGATATTTGACGCCGGGTGCCGCTACATTGCCGGCATTCGCCCCTATAATGTTTTTCACTGTGAAAGTCTGTCCGATAGGCCGTGCCCAATAGCAACTAGTGTAAGGCACAAGCCCCTGTAGCGGCTTTCCAGCAAGTCCATGCCACTGGCGGGGCTGCCTGCAGACCGGATGCCAGAGTCATCCGATGGCACCAGCTCCCTCCAGCCCAGGCTGACGCCCCAGAAACACCATATTGGAATATTTTCCGCCTGACTGGCTCCATGCCAGCGCAGGCGGTCGGATGAATGCAAGTGCGCGGCATTTTGCTGGCTTTTTCCCTCCTGTCTACCGGACTGTCCTCCGTGCTGCGCCTTCCCGTGCGCCTGGCAGCGGATGACCGTGGGCAGGAAACCCAGCCCCTGATCAACCGCCCCGTCATGGCTCTCCGCCCTGCTCCCTTCCCTGCCGTCAGACGGCACGGAGGTGCACGGTCACCTGCGCGGCAACCCGCCCGCGTCACTGCATTCCTCCACGCGCCTACCCTCCCCTGTCCGGCCCTGTGGCCTGCGTGACGGAGTCTCCCGGCAATTCCCTTCCGTTTCCGGCGTTTGCCCTGGCATGTCAGCAGCAGCTGCATCGTGCCGCTGCTGCATGTCTGTAACTGCATAGCATGAGCCTGCGGGCTCAGGAAGGAAACGCATCATGAAACGGATGCTGATCAACGGCACCCAGTCGGAAGAACGCCGGCTTGCCATCGTCGACGGCCAGAAGCTGCTCGACTACGAGATCGAGATCGAGGGGCGTGAACAGCGCAAGGGCAATATCTACAAGGCCGTGGTCACGCGCGTCGAGCCCTCGCTGGAAGCCTGTTTTGTCGATTACGGCGAAGACCGCCACGGCTTCCTGCCGTTCAAGGAAATCTCGCGCCAATACTTTGCCGATGGCGTGCCGGTCAGCCAGGCGCGTATCCAGGACGTGATCCAGGAAGGCCAGGAACTGCTGGTACAGGTCGAAAAGGAAGAACGTGGCAACAAGGGCGCTGCCCTGACCACCTTCATCAGCCTGGCCGGCCGCTACGTGGTGCTGATGCCCAACAACCCGCGTGGCGGTGGCGTCAGCCGCCGTATCGAGGGCGAGGACCGTGCCGAGCTGAAAGAGGCGATGGACCAGCTCGAGTACCCGAAGGGCATGAGCATCATCGCGCGTACCGCCGGTATCGGCCGCAGCGCGCCCGAACTGCAGTGGGACCTGAGCTACCTGCTGAAACTGTGGGAGGCGATTGAAGGGGCTTCCGGCGACGGCAAGGGTGCCTTCCTGATCTACCAGGAGTCCAACCTGGTCGTGCGGGCCCTGCGTGACTACTTCAGCCCGGAAATCGGCGACATCCTGATCGATACGGATGACATCTACGAGCAGGCGCACCAGTTCATGAACCACGTGATGCCGGAGCACGCATCCAAGGTCAAGCGCTACCGCGACGATGCCCCGCTGTTCAGCCGCTTCCAGATCGAGCACCAGATCGAGTCGGCCTACTCCCGCATCGTGACGCTGCCGAGCGGCGGCGCCATCGTGATCGACCACACCGAAGCCCTGGTGTCGGTGGACGTCAACTCGGCACGCGCCATCAAGGGCAGCGACATCGAGGAAACCGCCACCCGCACCAACCTGGAGGCCGCCGATGAGGTGGCGCGCCAGATGCGTCTGCGTGACCTGGGCGGCCTGATCGTGATCGACTTCATCGACATGGACGAGCAGAAGAACCGCCGCGAGGTGGAAAGCCGCCTGCGCGATGCCCTGCGCCAGGACCGCGCCCGCGTGCAGTTCGGCACCATCAGCAAGTTCGGCCTGCTCGAAATGAGCCGCCAGCGCCTGCGCCCGGCCCTGTCCGAAGGCGCTTCCATCCCCTGCCCGCGCTGCGGCGGTTCCGGCCACGTGCGCGATACCGAATCCAGCGCGCTGCAGATTCTGCGCATCATCCAGGAAGAGGCGATGAAGGACAACACCGCGGCCGTGCACGCCCAGGTGCCGGTCGAGGTCGCCTCCTTCCTGCTCAACGAGAAGCGCTCCGAAATCGCCAAGATCGAGCTCAAGCAACGCGTGCATGTGATGCTGGTACCCAACAAGGGCCTGGAAACGCCGCACTACCGTCTGGAACGCCTGAAGCACGACGATCTGCGTCTGGACAACATGGATGCCAGCTACAACCTGGCCGAAGAGATCGAGGATCCGACCGCCGTCACGCGCCGCTCGCAGGAGCCGACCAACCGCCAGACGCCGGTGCTGAAGAACTTCCTGCCCGAGCCGCCGGCCGTGATCACGCCCGAAGTGGTCGCCGAGCCGGTTGCCGCTGCCGCTCCGGCAGCGCCTCAGGTGGTCGAGGAGCCGGGCGGCTTCGCATCGCTGTGGCTGAAAATCAAGCGCATGTTCGGCTGGGCCGATCCCGAGCCGCAAGTGCAGCCCGAACCCGTCAAGCCGGAACCCGAAACCAGGCCGGCCGACAAGTCCGACAACCGCCGTGGTGGTCAGCGTGGCGGTCGCGGTGGCCGCAGCAACGGCCAGCGTAACGGCCAGCGCAGCAGCCGTGGCGAACGCCAGGAAGACGGCAGCAGCCGCTCCGAAGAGTCCCGTGACAACCGTGCGCCGCGCAACGAGCAGCAAGGCGAGGCACGCCAGGAACGCAGCGGCTCCGGCAATCGCAACCGTCGTGGTGGTGAACGCTCCTCTTCCACGGAACGCAACGAATCCGGCGACAACCAGCAGCAGCAACGCAGCGAGCGTCGCCAACCGCGCCAGCCCCAACAGCCGGTGGCCGACAACAACGAGGTGCTGGCTGCCGGCGTAGCCGCAGCAGCCGTGAGCGCAGTTGCCGCTACCGAAGCCAGCGCCAGTGACAGCGTGGCAACGGCCACCGACACCGGCAGCGCTGACAGCACCGAACAGCGCGAGCGTCGCGAACGCCGCTCGCGTGACCGCTATGGCCGCGACCGCCGCAACCGTGGCGATCGTGGCGATCGTGCCGAACGGGCAAGCACCAGCGAATCGCAGGATACGGACAACAGCCAGGACACGGCTGCCGATGCATCTGCTCCGCGCAGCTACTTCTCGGCCCAGGCGAATGCCCCGGTACCGGGTCTGGCCCTGTCGGCCCCGGCGAGCAGCGCAGAGTCTGCACCAGCAGAAACTGCGGCCGAAGCTGCTGCCGAGCCGGTCACTACTCCGGTGATCACGGCTCCGGCAGAAACAGCCGCGCCCATGGAAACCGTCAGCGAAGCGGCTCCGGTTGCCGAAGCCCCGGTCCAAGCCCCCGCCCCGCTGGTCATCTCCAGTGCGGAAACGGTAACTACCGTTGCCGTGGCGGAAGTGGTGGAAGCTGGCGAAACTGCTGCCGCGCCCGTCGCCTTCACCCTGCCGCTGGAACAGCTGCAGCAGGTTGCCGATCAGGCCGGCCTGGTCTGGGTGCATTCCGATGCCGACAAGGTCGCAGCCGTGCAGGCCGAGATTGCAGCCACGCCCAAACCGGTCCATGTGCCGCGCGAGCGTCCGCCGCTGGTAGCGCTGGACGAAGGTCCGCTGATCCTGGTGGAAACGCGTCGCGATCTGGCGGCCCAGCCGCTGCCGTTCGAGCAGGCCGCACAGTAATGCGCACCTGCTGACAGGAGATATCCCCCTGCTCAGGCCTTCCAGACGGCCACTGCATGCAGCAGTGGCCGTTTTTTCATGGGTACGACATGGCTGGGAAGGCTGCTATCGGTCCACGCCCGAAGCCAGCCGCCACGCTCAGGAGCAGTCGGGAACGGGTATGCCTCCGGGTGTCTGGCGGTGGCCTGGCCGCTCGGTCGGCCCGAAGACCAGCTGTACGCCTGAAGAGATGCCTTCAGACCGCCGTGGTGGCGGCCTGCTTCCAGGCCTCGAGCGCCGCAGCACTGTCCGCGCGCTGCTCGGCCAATCGCGCCAGGGCCATCCATGCCTGGCGGCGCAGGGCCGGAGCCTGCTGCAGACCCGGCAGGGCCTGCTCCAGCAGCTGACGGGCCTGATCCGGCAACTGGCGTTGCAGGCAGGCCAGGCCATCGAGATACTGCAGTTCCGCCTGTCTGGGATGGCGCTGGCGGGCCTGTTCGATACGCTGCAGCCAGCCGGCATCCAGGCTGTCCAGGGCATCTCCCAGCAACAGCAGCACGGATTGGCGCTGGCTGGCAGCAAGCGCATCCGGCTGTTCGACCAGCTGTTCCCAGACCGGCAGCAACCATTGGGCAGACTGCGCCGACGAACCACCCAGCAGCTGCAGACGCTCCGTTGCGGCCAGGGCAATCGCCGGGACGCTGCGCTCCTGGGCATCCAGCGCACGCCAGTGCTGCTGCAGTTGCGCCACATCCTGGGCCGAGCGCAGCCAGTCAGCCGCCAGCTGCTGGATCAGGGCCTTGCCGGCCAGTTCCGAAAACGCCTTGTGTCGTACCAGCACGCGCGCCGTTTCGAGCGCCTGATGCGCATCACCGATTTGCTGGGCGGCACGCAGGCGATAACGCAAGGCCGCCATGCGGCGACCGGCTCCCTGTGGCAGCTGGTCCAGTTGCTGCAGTGCCTTGTCCGGCTGGTGGCTGTCGAGCGCCCAGCGTACCGATCGCAGCAGCAGGCCTTCGCGTGTTTCGGCGGCGGCAGACCCCTGGATCTGCTGCCCCTCCTGCTCGGCACGGAGCTGACAGGCATCGCGCCAGTCGGCATCCTGCATGCGCTGGCTGCTGTCTGCCATCAGGCTGTGCGCCAGCGTGCGCAATTGCATGCGGTAGGCCGGAGCCACTGCGTGTGGCGGCGTTTTCCTGCCCGATACGACGGGTTCCGCCGGTTGTATCTGATCCGGCTTGCCATACAGACCTTCATCCTGCTCCAGCGCCTTGCCGGCAGCCGTGCGGGCACGGCCATAACGACCGGCCATCTGGTAGGACATGGCATCGAGCAGATGACCATGCATGGCGCGCTCCTTCTGGTGCGTACGCCAGCGCTGGGCCTGCTGCGGCAGACTGGACAGAATTTGCACGCCGCGCAGCAGTGCAAAGCCCAGCAGGAACAGCCCGACAATGACGGCAACGATCAGGTTGAGCGAGAGGTCAATCGCGCGGGTCGGCGACCAGTAGACCGTGACCACGGCCTGATTGCCACCGGCCAACAGGGCCAGCAGCGTTGCCAGCAAAAACAGCAGGACCAGCCAGAGCAGCGCGCGCATGGGTCAGTTCCCCGTGGCGGCAGAAGCAGCAGAAGCCGCTGCGGAAGCCAGCGCTGCCGAAGCAGGTACCGTCGCCGCTACCGCTGGCACAGCAACCGGGGCACTCAGGGCTGCCGCATTTTGCGCGGCGGTCAGCGCGGCCTGGGTTTCCCGGATGGTCGGCATCTGGACCGCATGGATGTTGCTGCCGATTTCCTCCAGCTGCAACAGCGAATCACGCACGACCTGCGCATCGGACTGGAAATAGCGGCTCATCATGGCGCGTACCTGCTGCACGTCGCTGCGCGCGATTTCAGGCTGACGCGCCAGCAGCGCCATGCGGGCATTGAGCAGCTGCAGCTTGATATTTTCACGCAGGTAGTAGCCCTGTTGCGGCTGCAGCAGCGCGGCATCGCGGCTTTCGATGGTGCGCACGCGCACCAGATCGGAGAAGGTATCGCTGACATGGGCCCAGGCCTGTTGCCACCAGGGCGCATCGGCCGGCAGGCTGGCAACGCTGCTGGCCTGCGCCTGCCAGGTGCGTTCGTTCAGACGCACCAGATCGCTTTGCAGCGGCATGGAATCGATCTGACGCAGCACGCCATCGATACGGCCCAGCAGCATGGTCACATCACTCTCGCTGGTCTGGCGCAGGCGCTCGATATCGCGGCCAATGCTCTGCTCCAGCGGCAACAGCTTGGGTTGCGCCGCCTGGCGGAGGCGGTTTTGCGCACTGACCAAACCGGCCAGCAGCGGCTGCACCCCTCCAGTCAGCTGGGTCTGCTGCCAGCCCATCTGGATGGCAGCATCGATATCGACCAGCAGGTTTTCATCCTTGGCACGGGCCAGGCCCTGCAGCACACTGTCCACCTGGGCATTGCGCGCCTCGAATTCTGCGACCTTGGCGGCAAACAGCGCAGTACGCGCCGTTGCTTCCTGGCCCTGGCGGCTGGCCAGCCCGGCTTCGGCCTGCAACTCGCTGGCCTGGCGATTCATATTGGCCACCTGGGTGGCGATCTGCTGCTGCATGCGACGCGCATCCTGCCAGAGATAAGCCACACCGGCCACCGCCAGCAAGGCCAGGATCAGCGCCAGCACCAGACCCACGCGCGCCACTGCCGGCATGCCGTTGCGCGCATGTACGGGAACAGCGCTCGCAGGCATCGGCGCGGGAATGGCAGCTTCGGTCTGGTCGGGAGTCGTCATAACAGCGATTGTATCGACTGGGCCACGTCCGCAAGCACGGGGCGTGCCTGCTGCAAACGCACAAATCCATGGCGACGGGCATTTTCGGCAATGCGTGGATGGGTTGCCACGGCCACATCACCTGACCAGTCATGCGCGGGTAGCAGGGTCACCGCATGCTCCAGTGCCTGCGAACTGCTCCACAGCCAGATGCAGCGCCGCCCCTGCAGCTCCCGGAGCAGCGCGGCGGTGAAAGCGGCGCTCCAGTCGGGCGGCTGGCGCTGGTAGGCGACGACCGTATCGACGCTGACGCCGGCGGCCTGCAGCTGCTGCCCCATCCAGTCACGGCCAGCCCCCTGATCTGCCTGCTGCCCGGGCAGCAGCTGGTCGGTACCGCGCACACGCAAAATGCGTTTACCCTGCTGCAGCGCCTGCGCGATCCGCGGCTGGATCAGCGGCCAGAGTGTTTCGGAGTCGAACTGGGCGGCATCAGCGGGCGGACTATCGATGCCTGCAGCGGGGACACCAGCCTGCAGCAGCGCATCGCGCGTCCCGCGACCGGGAGCCCAGGCACGTATGCCGGACGCCTGCCAGCGCACCAGGGCATCCGGTACTGCCGCAAAGAACCCCGTCACGGCCGGCACGCTGACAAAATAGGCTGCAACCAGCTCCGGCAATCTGCTCCAGGCCTGTTGCAACTGCTGCTGATACCCCGGCGCATGCACCGGAGCCGTGACGATCAGCGGCAAGGGGCGGATCTCCGCCCCGGGCAGCAGCTGCTGCAGCTGCGCCGTCCAGCGGCCGGCCTGTGGCTCGGGCCGGGTGACCAGCACCAGCGGACGCACGGACATGTTCAGCCTGCGTGCACCTGGGCACCGGCAGCAATCAGCTGGCGTGCCACCTGCTCGCCGAGCTGATCGGCCTGTTCCAGCGTCTGCACGGCGGCCGTGGCGCTGGCGTGCACCAGCCCGCCCCGGGCATCGTCTTCACGGCCCCAGGCGGCTTCGATATGCAGCTTATCGCCATCCAGCGTGGCATGTGCGGCCAGCGGCATGGAGCAGCTGCCCCCCATGGTGCGGCTGACGGCACGCTCGGCGGCCACACGCAGCCAGGTCGGCAGATGCACCAGCGGGGCCAGCGCCTGCAGCAGCTCGGGACGACCACTGCGGATCTCGATGCCCAGTGCCCCCTGCCCGGCAGCCGGCAGCATCTGCTGCGGTTCGAAAATGCCACGGATACGATCCTGCAGCTCAAGGCGCATGAGGCCGGCGGCCGCCAGCACAATGGCGTCGTACTGGCCCTCGTCCAGCTTGCGCAAGCGGGTATCGAGGTTGCCGCGCAGCGGTTCGATGCGCAGATCCGGCCGCTGCGCACGCAGCAGCACGGTGCGACGCAGGCTGGAGGTGCCCAGCACGCCGCCCTGCGGCACCGCATCCAGGCTGGCGTACTGCGGCGAGACAAAGGCATCGCGCGGATCCTCGCGCTCCATCACGCAAGCCAGTTCGAAACCGGGCGGCAGCTCCATCGGCACGTCCTTGAGCGAATGCACGGCCAGGTCGGCGCGACCTTCCTCCAGCGCCAGCTCCAGCTCCTTGACGAACAGGCCCTTGCCGCCGACCTTGCTCAGCGTGCGGTCCAGGATCTGGTCGCCGCGCGTGGTCATGCCCAGCAGGGTGACGGTGTGGCCCTGCTGCTCCAGCAGGGCCTTGACATGTTCGGCCTGCCACAGGGCGAGACGGCTTTCGCGGGTAGCGATGGTGAGATGCAGGGGGGAAATGGCTTGTGTCATGCGCGCGCAGGCCGGGCCTGCCAATGGTGATGCGCCCTTGCGGGCAATATTCCTGATGCCGTGATGCTAGCACGGGCACCGGGGAAAACACCGCTCGCTCCTGTTGCCACACCGGGCATCGTTACAATAGGGGTTTGGCTTGCCCGTGCGCAAGTCCTGTCTGTTTCTGGCCGCTGCGGCCTGCCTTTTCCGATATTCCAGCCATGTCCACCTCCCACAACCAGCTCGATACCAAGTCCCAGGCCTGGTCTGCCCTGTTCAGCGAACCCATGAGCGAACTGGTGCAGCGCTACACCGCCAGCGTGTTCTTTGACAAGCGCCTGTGGCAGGCCGACATGCGCGGCAGCCTGGCCCACGCCGAGATGCTGGCTGCCCAGGGCATCATCAGCCAGGACGACCGTGCTGCCATCGAACGCGGCATGGCCCAGATCAGGGCCGAGATCGAGTCCGGCAGCTTCGACTGGAAACTGGAGCTGGAAGACGTGCACCTGAACCTGGAAGCGCGCCTGACCCAGCTGGTCGGCGATGCCGGCAAGCGCCTGCACACCGGCCGCAGCCGCAACGACCAGGTGGCTACCGATATCCGCCTCTGGCTGCGTGACGAGATCGACCTGATTCTGGGCCTGCTGCGCGAAGTGCAGGCTGCCCTGGTCGAGGTGGCCAGCCGCAACGTGGACGTGATCCTGCCCGGCTTCACCCACCTGCAGGTGGCACAGCCGGTGAGCTTTGCCCACCACCTGCTGGCCTATGTGGAAATGTTTGCGCGTGACGAAGAACGCCTGCAGGACGTGCGCAAGCGCGTCAACCGCCTGCCGCTGGGCAGCGCCGCGCTGGCCGGCACCACCTACCCGCTGGACCGCGAACGCGTGGCGCGCACGCTGGACATGGAAGGCGTCTGCCAGAACAGCCTGGACGCCGTCAGCGACCGCGACTTTGCCATCGAATTCACCGCTGCCGCCTCGCTCATCATGGTGCACGTCTCGCGCCTGAGCGAAGAGCTGATCCTGTGGATGAGCCAGAACTTTGCCTTCATCCGCATCGCCGACCGCTTCACCACCGGCAGCAGCATCATGCCGCAGAAGAAGAATCCCGATGTGCCGGAACTCGCGCGCGGCAAGACCGGTCGCGTGGTCGGCCACCTGATGGGCCTGATCACGCTGATGAAAGGCCAGCCGCTGGCCTACAACAAGGACAACCAGGAAGACAAGGAACCGCTGTTCGACACCGTCGATACCGTGCGGGACACGCTGCGTATCTTTGCCGAGATGATCGGCGGCCAGCTGAACCCGGCCACCGGAGCCAAGGAAGGCGGCATCACGGTCCATCCCGAAGCAATGCGCTCCGCCGCCAGCAAGGGCTACGCCACGGCCACCGACCTGGCCGATTACCTGGTCAAGAAAGGCCTGCCCTTCCGTGACGCCCATGAAGTCGTGGCGCATGCCGTCAAGACAGCGCAGGACCAGGGCGTGGACCTGGCCGAGCTGCCGCTGGCCACGCTGCAGCAGTTCAACCCGGACATCGGGCAGGACGTGTTCGCGCAGGCCCTGACACTGGAAGCCTCGCTCAACGCCCGCAACACCCTGGGCGGCACCGCTCCGGCGCAGGTACAGGCGCAGCTGGCGCGTCACACGCAACGCCTGCAGGGTAGCCAGACATGATCAGCCAGACCGAAATGCTGCTGGGCACCGCGCTGGCCCTGACCGTGTTCGCCTGCTGGCAGATCGTGCGCGGCGTGCTCGGCCTGAAGAACCGCGGACCGGACTACGCCAAGGCCATTGGCCGCCGGCTGGTGCTGACCACGGTGACCTTTATCGCGATTCCGCTGCTGATCTGGCTCGGCCAGGACGAATGGGGGGATCGCACCGGTCTGTACGCCTTTCTGGCAGGCCTGGTGACCGTCAACGCGATCTGGTTCCGCAGGCTGCGCTGAGCTGCTACGCCAGCATCCAGCGGCGCTGCGCTGCCATCACGGCATCGGGATAGGCCGATTTTCCGCGTGAGCCGTTGTAACGCCCCAGCGCCATGAACAGATCGCCCTTTTCGCGATTCAGGTAGTAGCGCAGGATCACGCAGCCAAAACGCAGATTGGTCTGCTGGTGAAACAGCGCAGCCGGGTCGCCATCGCCAATGGTGCGCGCCCAGAACGGCATCACCTGCATCAGCCCGCGCGCACCGACCGGGGAAATCGCGAACTTGCGGAAATTGCTCTCGACCTGGATCAGGCCGAGCACCAGCGATACCTCCAGTCCGGCACGCGCTGCCTCGTACCAGACCGTCTGCAGGAACTCGCGCCGGGTGAAATCGTTTTCCATGCGATTGCCGAGCCGGCGCTGCATCTCGCCCAGCCAGCGCAGGTAATCCTGCTCCTGCTGGCGATTGTCGAAAAACGGCACCGGCGGCGCAGAGCTCATGCGCACCGAGGCGCTGAGTGCGGTGCGCACGGAATCGGCCAGATGCTCTTCCTTTTGCGCACCCGCCCAGGCCAGCGGCCAGGGCGCAGCGCCCAGCAGCCCTGCCCCGCCCCAGCGCGCCGTGGCCTGCAACCAGCGGCGACGGGAGCTTGCAGTCGCTTGCCGCATGGCCGGCTTACAGGCCCAGCTTGTCGCGCAGCAAGGCGTCGATATCGGCCAGTGGCAGCTTGCTGGCTTCCTTGTCGCGACGCTGCTGGTACTCGACTTCACCGGCCTGGATGCCACGGTCGGACAGCACCACGCGGTGCGGTACGCCAATCAGCTCCCAGTCGGCAAACATCACGCCCGGGCGCTCGCCGCGGTCGTCCAGGATCACGTCCACACCGGCATCCAGCATGGACTGGTACAAGCGCGTGGCCTCGGCCCTGACCGCCTCGCTGCGGTCCATGCCGATCGGGCAGATCACCAGCGTGAACGGTGCGATCGCATCCGGCCAGATCATGCCGCGCTCATCGTGGTTCTGCTCGATCGCGGCCGCCGGCAGGCGCGTGATGCCGATGCCGTAGCAGCCCATCTCGAAATGCCGCGCCTTGCCGTTCACGTCCAGGAAAGTGGCATTCATGGCCTGGCTGTACTTGGTTCCCAGATAGAACACGTGGCCAATCTCGATGCCGCGCTCAATCGCCAGCGCACCCTCGCCATCCGGCGACAGATCGCCTTCCACGATATTGCGCAGATCCGCCACCAGTTCCGGTTCGGGCAGGTCACGGCCCCAGTTGACGCCGGTGATATGGGCATCTTCCTGATTGGCTCCACAGATCCAGTCGGCCATCACGGCCACTTCGCGGTCGGCCACCACATGCACCGGCTGGCGCGTATCGATCGGCCCCAGGTAGCCGGGACGGGTGCCGAAATGCGCCACGATCTCTTCCTCGGTGGCAAAACGGAAACCTTTCTCCAGGCCCGGCAGCTTGCCGACCTTGACCTCGTTCATGTCGTGGTCGCCGCGCAGCAGCAACAGCCAGATCTGGCTGCCGCTGATGTTGCCGGCATCATCCGTGTCGTCGGTCGCCAGCACCAGCGACTTGACGGTCGTCTGCAGCGGCACATTCAGGAACTGGGCGACATCGGCACACGTGCTCTTGCCCGGTGTCGGCGTGACCTGCATGGGCTTGGCAGCCGCCGGTCGCTCCTGGGTTGGTGCCAGCGCCTCGGCCTTTTCGATGTTGGCCGCATATTCGCTGCCCGGGCAGTAGACGATGGCATCCTCGCCGGTGGCCGCGATCACCTGGAACTCCTGGCTCAGGTCGCCGCCAATGGCCCCGCTGTCGGCGGCCACGGCCCGATAGTCCAGGCCGAAGCGGTCAAAGATGCGGCGATAGGTGGCCACCATGTTCTGGTAGCTGGCACGTGCGGCATCGGCATCCTTGTCGAAACTGTAGGCATCCTTCATGATGAACTCGCGACCGCGCATCAGGCCGAAACGCGGACGACGCTCGTCCCGGAACTTGGTCTGGATCTGGTACAGGTTCTTGGGCAGCTGCTTGTAGCTGCGGAAATCCTGACGTGCAATATCCGTCACGACTTCCTCGCTGGTGGGCTGGATCACGAAGTCATTGCCATGGCGATCCTGGAAGCGCAGCAACTCGTCGCCCATCGTCCCGAAGCGGCCGGTCTCCTGCCACAACTCGCCCGGCTGCACCACCGGCATGGTCAGCTCGATGGCTCCGGCGCGGTTCATTTCCTCGCGCACGATGGCCTCGACCTTGCGGATCACGCGCAGGCCCATCGGCATGTAGTTGTAGATGCCGGCGCCCAGCTTCTTGATGAAGCCGGCACGCATCATGAGTTGGTGGCTGACGATCTCGGCATCAGCCGGAGCGTCACGCAGGGTGGTAATCAGGAACTGGGAAGCTTTCATGGTTCTGCACTAGAGGAAAAACACGCCGGGCAACAGCCTTTCCTGCTGCATGGCAACAACTCCTATTCTCGTTGATATCCAGGCCCAACAGTGCATAATGGACCCATTAAAGAATTGGAGTTGATCATGCTCGACCGGGAAGGATTCCGTCCCAACGTCGGCATCATCTTGCTCAACCGCAAGAATCAGGTGTTCTGGGGCAAGCGTATTCGCACCCACAGTTGGCAATTCCCCCAAGGCGGCATAGATCGCGGGGAGTCGCCCGAACAGGCCATGTACCGTGAGCTGCGCGAGGAGGTAGGCCTTCATCCGCACCACGTACGCATCGTCGCCAGAACCCGGGACTGGTTGCGCTATGAAGTGCCCGACCGTTTTATCCGCCGCGAATCGCGCGGCCACTACAAGGGCCAGAAGCAGATCTGGTACCTGCTGCAGCTACTGGGTCAGGACTGGGAGCTGGACCTGCGTGCCAGCGACCGCCCCGAATTCGATGCCTGGCGCTGGAATGACTACTGGGTTCCGCTTGATGTCGTCGTCGAGTTCAAGCGTGGCGTCTACGAAATGGCGCTGACCGAACTGGCGCGCTTCCTGCCGCGCAACGACCAGCGCAACCGTTATCTGCGCAACCACCAGGGCAAGCCGCGCACCCTGCATTCCGACGAAGCACAACGTGGTGCCGGCAACCTGCGCCCGCTGCAATCTGCCGCGCTGCGCAACACCCTGGACCTGCCTCCGGGTGCCAGTTTCGATCCGCAACCCCCTACCCTGCCGCCCAACGCAGGCGATACCCCATCATGAAAATTGTGCACTCCCTGGCAGGCTGCAGCCTGCTGGCCCTCGGCCTGCTTGTCGGCACCGCCAGCCAGGCCCAGATCAGCCTGTGGGGCGGTGGCCCCAAGGAAGAACAGCCCGAAATCCTCAAGGAAAAGAAGCAGGAGAGCGCGGTGCCGCCAGCACCGGCACTGAGCACGCGCCATCTCGCGGATATTGCGATGCCGGAGTTCTCCGCGCTGCGCACCTCGGTCGATCTCGACAGCGTCGAAGTCGCGCCTGACGGCATCGTGCGCTATGTGGTGCTGATGCAGGGCAGCGATGGCAGCGGCAGCCGCAGTGCCTACTACCAGGGCATCAACTGCAATGCCTTTGCCGTGCGCACGTATGCACGCTACGACTTCAACGCCACGCCGCCCGGCTGGGAAGAGGTCGATACCGACTGGGCCGACCTGCACGATCGCCAGAGCAACCGCCAGGCCCGCGCCATTGCCAGCAGCGGCCTGTGCACCGGCCTGACACCGCCCACCTCTTCGCGCGATGCGCGCCGCATCCTGCGTACCGGCCAGTCGCTCTGGGACCGTGCCACGGGCTACTGAGCCCGCTGCTTCAGAGCATCACCAGGTTGTCGCGGTGAACAAACTCCGGTTCTGCCGCGTAACCCAGGATCGCCGTGATCTCACTGGAGGGATGGCGGCATAGCTGGCGCGCCTCGTGGCTGGCATAGTTGGCCAGCCCACGGGCAATCTCCTGCCCTTCCGGGCTGCAGATGGCAATCACCTCACCACGGCGGAATTCGCCGCGCACCTCGGTCATGCCGATCGGCAACAGGCTCTTGCCCTCGTTCTTCAGCTTGGCCACGGCACCGGCATCCACCAGCACCGAACCGTGCAGCTTCAGGTGATCCTTCATCCACTGCTTGCGTGCCTGCATCTTGGGCGTGGTGGCAATCAGGGCGGTACCGATCACCTCGCCCCGCATCAGACGCAGCAGCGCATCCGGCTCACGGCCCCAGGCGATCACGGTGCTGGCACCGGAACCCGCCGCACGGCGTGCCGCCAGCACCTTGGTCAGCATGCCCCCGGTACCGATCGTGCTGCCGGCACCGCCGGCCATGGCCTCCAGCGCCGGATCACCGGCACGGGCCACCTGCACCAGCTGCGCCTGCGGGTTCTTGCGCGGATCGGCATCGAACAGGCCTTTCTGGTCGGTCAGGATCACCAGCAGGTCGGCCTCGATCAGATTGGCCACCAGCGCACCCAGGGTGTCGTTGTCGCCGAGCTTGATCTCGTCGGTGATCACGGTATCGTTCTCGTTGATCACCGGCAGCACGCCGAGCTCCAGCAGCGTCAGCAGCGTCGAGCGGGCATTCAGATAACGCTCGCGATCGGCCAGATCCGCGTGCGTGAGCAGAATCTGCGCCGACTGCAGGTGATTTTCACGCAACTTGGTCTCGTACATCTGCGCCAGACCCATCTGGCCGACGGCAGCCGCCGCCTGCAGCTCGTTCACTTCCTTCGGGCGCGTGCGCCAGCCCAGACGCAGCATGCCTTCCGCGATGGCACCGCTGGACACCATCACCACCTCGCGTCCATCGGCCCGCAGCGCGGCCAACTGGCGACACCATTCGCCAATGGCCGCCTCATCCAGCCCGCGCCCTTCGTTGGTAACCAGGCTGGAGCCCACCTTCACGACAATGCGGCGGGCGGCCAGCAGCATGCTGACGGGATCGGGCTGAAAGGCAAGATCGGACATGATGGGAGATCGGGACGGATTCTGGAAGGCGCGGCAGCGGCAACGCCAATGGTGGGCTTATTCGGCTGCCGGTTTCTTGCGGCGCACCGGACGCTTGCGCGCGGGAGCAGCTTTCGGCTCGGCTGGCGACTCATCCTCATCGGGTAGCGGGATGAAACGCGGATCCTGCTCCGGCTCGGGCGGCAGCTCCTCGACCTGGACCTGATGCACATGCTGGTAAATTTCGCGGATCAGCTGCTCGCAACCTTCGCGCGTGAGCGCCGAGATCTGGTGGACCGGGCCTTTCCAGCGCAAGCGCTTGACCATGTCCCTGACGCGCGCTTCGCGCTCTTCCACAGGCACCATGTCCAGCTTGTTCAGCACCAGCCAGCGCGGCTTGGCATACAGCTCGGCATCGTATTTTTTCAGCTCGGCCACAATCGCCCTGGCCTGCTCGACCGGATCCACGCTGTCATCGAACGGAGCCATGTCGATCACATGCAGCAGCAGGCGTGTGCGCTGCAGGTGGCGCAGGAACTGGTGACCCAGGCCGGCCCCCTCGGCAGCCCCCTCGATCAGGCCGGGCACATCGGCCACGACAAAGCTTTGCTCCGGACCGACGCGCACCACACCCAGATTCGGGTAGAGCGTGGTAAACGGGTAATCGGCAATTTTGGGGCGTGCATTGGAGACGGCGGCAATAAAGGTGGACTTGCCGGCGTTGGGCATGCCGAGCAGACCGACATCGGCCAGCACCTTCAGCTCCAGCTTGACGCTGCGACGTTCGCCGGGATGGCCCAGCGTCTTCTGGCGCGGCGCCCGGTTGATCGAGCTCTTGAAGCGCAGGTTGCCGTAGCCGCCATCGCCACCCTTGGCGATCAGGAGCTTCTCGCCCGGCACCAGCAGTTCGAACAGCACTTCGCCGGTTTCGGCATCGGTCATGATGGTACCGACCGGCATCTTCAGCGTGATGTCATCGCCGGCAGCGCCAAACATATCGGAACCCATGCCATGCTGGCCGCGCTTGGCCTCGAAACGGCGCGTGTAGCGGTAATCGACCAGGGTATTGAGGTTGCTATCGGCAATCGCCCAGACATGGCCGCCGCGACCACCGTCGCCGCCATCGGGACCACCGAATTCCTTGTATTTCTCGTGGCGGAACGAAGCGCAGCCATTGCCGCCGTCGCCCGCAGCGATGTCGATGAACGCCTCGTCAACGAATTTCATGCCAGTATTTCCTGTGCGGATGCCGTGGTTCCGCTGTATCGGCAAATTGTAGGCGATCCCTGTCGCCAGAAAACACAAGCCCCGAACCTTGGCGGCATCGGGGCTTGGGCGAACCGGCATCCGCTGGATGCCGTTGATCAGCTGGTATGGATTACTCCGCCGGAGTAATGTCCACCACCTGCTTGTTCAGGGCGCCACGGGTGTCGAAGGACACATGGCCGTCCACCAGGGCAAACAGGGTGTGGTCACGACCCACGCCCACGTTGCTGCCGGCGTGGAACTTGGTGCCACGCTGACGCACGATGATGGAGCCAGCGCTGATCAGCTGACCGCCGAACGCCTTCACGCCCAGCATCTTGGGCTTGGAATCACGCCCGTTACGCGTAGAGCCGCCGCCTTTTTTCTGTGCCATGACTTACTCTCCTTCCGGAATCAAGCGTTGATGGAAGCAATTTCCAGTTCGGTAAATTGCTGACGGTGACCCTGGCGCTTCTGGTAATGCTTGCGACGGCGCATCTTGAAGATGCGGACCTTGTCGTGCTTGCCATGTGCGACCACCTTGGCCACTACGGTTGCGCCGGAAACCAGGGGAGTTCCCACGGTCAGGCTGTCGCCGTTGCCGACTGCCAGTACCTGATCGATGGTGATCTCTTTACCTTCGTCCGCAGCAATCTGTTCTACCTTGATCTTGTCGCCGGCTGCTACGCGATACTGCTTGCCGCCGGTTTTTATGACTGCGTACATATGTAAACCTCAAATGAATGAACTTGCCAGACGGATTTCCAGCAAGCCAAAGATAATAGCGCATTGCACCACTAACGTCAAGCAAGTGGCTGCTGCACAGCAACAACTTCGGCTGGAACTGGCAGTACCCCTCCTTGGACAGCGCTGCGGCCTCCTATAATTAGCGGATGACTTCGTGGTCACCGCCCTGTCGAGGACAGCACGTGACCGGACGTTGCCACCCATTTTTCAGGAATCCGCCTTGTCTGCCTCGCCACAACCATCCGCCCTGTCCCTGGTCGCTCCTGACATGCAGGCCGTGGACCGCGTGATACAGAACCGACTGGATACCCGCGTACCGCTGGTGGCCGAAGTGGCGCAATACATCATCTCTGCCGGTGGCAAGCGCCTGCGCCCGGCCATGCTGCTGATGATGGCCAACGCCCTGGGCTACCAGGGGACGCTGCACCATCACCTGGCAGCGCTGATCGAATTCATCCATACCGCCACCCTGCTGCACGATGACGTGGTGGACGAATCCACGCTGCGCCGCAACCGCCCTACCGCCAACGCCACCTTCGGCAACCCGGCCAGCGTGCTGGTGGGCGACTTCATCTACACGCGTGCCTTCCAGATGATGGTAGAGACACACAATATGCGCGTGATGGAAATCCTCGCCGAAGCCACCAACGTGATCTCCGAAGGCGAGGTCATGCAGCTGATGAACATGCACGATGCCTCGCTCGACGAAGCCGGCTACCTGCACGTGATCCGCTCCAAGACCGCCAAGCTGTTCGAAGCCAGCACGCGCCTGAGCGCCGTGATTGCCGGCTGCGACGTGGCCCAGGAAGAGCGCTGCGCCGAATACGGCCAGGCACTCGGCACAGCGTTCCAGATCATCGACGATGTGCTGGATTACGAAGGCCAGGTCGAGGAGCTCGGCAAGAACGTGGGGGATGACCTGCGCGAAGGCAAGGCCACGCTGCCGCTGATCCTGGCGATGCGCATGGGCACGCCGGAACAGGCCACGCTGGTGCGTGAGGCGATCGAGAACGGCTCGGTCGAGCGCCTGCATGATGTGGTGGCAGTGGTACGCAACACCGGCGCCCTGGACGGTGCCCGCGAAGCAGCCGCCGCCGAGGCCCAGCGGGCCATCGACGCCATGGCCACCCTGCCCGTCAACGCCTGGAGCGATGCCCTGCGCGAACTGGCCGGCCAGCTGCAGCACCGCAAAACCTGAGCATGATGCCTGCAGCCTGCGTGCTGCATGTCTACAATGCTTGCATGAACGCAAGCACACTCTCCCTGGATGCGGCCCTCAACGCCGACCTCCACTGCCACTCGACCGTATCCGACGGTACGCAATCGCCCGAATGGCTGGCGCAGCGTGCGGCCGACAATGGTGTCCGGCTCTGGGCGCTGACCGACCACGACGAGGTCGCCGGCTGCGCCCGCGCCGCAGCTGCAGCTGCAGCACTGCAGCTGCCGTTTCTGGCCGGCGTGGAAATCTCCATCACCTATATCGACAAGACGGTACACATCGTGGGCCTGGGCGTGGATCCCGAGCACCCGGGCCTGGTCGAGGGCCTGCGCCGGACACGCGGCGGACGTGACGAGCGCGCACGCGAGATCGCGCAGCAGCTGGCGGAAGCCGGCATTCCCGGAGCGTATGAAGGAGCCCTGAAGTTTGTCGGCAACCCCGACCTGATTTCGCGTTCGCACTTTGCCCGCTTCCTGGTCGAGGTCGGGGCCTGCGCCGATGTGCCGGAGGTGTTTCGCCACTACCTGACCGAAGGCAAGCCCGGCTTTGTGCCGCACCGCTGGGCCTCGCTGGAGCAGTCCGTGCAGTGGATTACCGATGCCGGCGGTGTCGCCATCATTGCGCACCCGGCACGCTACGACTTCACGCCACAGGAAGAACACATCCTGTTCTCGCGCTTCAAGGAACTGGGCGGACAGGGCGTGGAAGTCATGACCAGCAGCCACTCCGAAGCCGAAGTGCAGAAATACGCCCAGATGGCGCGCGATTACGGCCTGTACGCCTCCCGAGGCAGCGATTTCCACTCACCCGACGAAAGCCGCATCGATCTGGGCACATTGCCTGCCCTGCCCGGCGGACTGCAGCCCGTCTGGCAGCTGCTGGGCAAGCGCATCCGCTACCCCCACACTGCTTCCACCGGAGCCTGACATGGCCTTCCTGCTGAATATCCACCCCGACGATCCGCAACCACGGCTGCTGCGCCAGGCCGCCGAACTGCTGCGCAAGGGCGAAGTGCTGGCGGTACCCACCGATTCCAGCTATGCGCTGGTCTGCCATCTGGACGACAAGGCTGCCAGCGACCAGCTGCGCCGCATCCGCCAGATGGACGACAAGCACCTGCTGACGCTGCTGTGCCGCGATCTGAGTGAACTGTCCAGCTATGCACGGGTCGACAACCGCCAGTTCCGCCTGCTCAAGCAGGCCACGCCCGGCCCGTTCGTCTTCGTGCTCGAAGCCTCGAAGGAGGTACCGCGCCGCCTCAGCCACCCCTCGCGCAAGACCATCGGCCTGCGCGTGCCGGCGCACAAGACGCTGCTGGCCCTGCTGGAAGAACACGGTGCACCACTGCTGAGCGCCTCCCTAATCCTGCCCGGCGAAGAAGACCCGCTGAACGATCCGGACGAGATCATGGACCGGCTGGAACACCAGGTGGCTGCCGTGGTGGCCAGCGGCAGCTGCCCGCTGCAGCCCACCACCGTGGTCGACCTGACGCCGATGGACCAGGGCGAGGCCCCGGAACTGATCCGCCACGGAGCCGGCGACCCGGCCCTGCTCGGCCTCTGAGCCGCCTGTTCCCGCCCGACTGACACGGAAGTACCCCATGGATATCAGCCAGCTCATCCAGAACATCAGCATCTATGCCATCCCGGTACTGCTGTCCATTACCCTGCACGAAGCAGCACACGGTTATGTGGCGCGCCATTTCGGCGACAACACGGCCTGGAATCTGGGCCGCGTCACGCTCAACCCGTTCAAGCACATCGATCCGGTCGGCACCATCCTGATCCCGATTGCACTGCTGTTCATGACCGGCGGCAAGTTCCTGTTCGGCTATGCGAAGCCGGTGCCGGTGCGCATGGACCGGCTGCGCAATCCGCGTCGCGACATGCTGTGGGTCGCCCTGGCCGGCCCTGGCTCCAACTTCATCCAGGCGATCTTCTGGGCTGCCCTGTACTACCTGCTGCAACTGGGCGGCATCCAGGAAGAGTTTTTCCTGAAAATGTGCAGCGGCGGCGTTCTGGTCAACGTGGTGATGTTCGTGTTCAACCTGTTTCCGCTGCTCCCCCTCGACGGCGGCCGCATCCTGGCCAGCCTGCTGCCGCCGCGACTGGCCTCGCAGTTTGCGCGCATTGAACCTTTCGGCTTCTACATCGTTCTGCTGCTGGTCGTCACGGGCGTCGCAAGCGCCCTCTGGATGATGCCACTGATGCATGCCACTTACGCGGTGATTGAAACCTTGATGGCTCCCTTGATCGCACTTTTGAAGTAATGTCAAAAATTACTATAAAATGCTGATCATGCATCCTTAAGCGATCATTGAAACGTCACTTTTCTGCAAGTTTGACCAAACACATGGCCCAGCTTGTAGACATGATTGAATTTTTCTCATGATTGCCTGGCGGGCTGCTCCCTTCTGTTTACCACCTACCTGCCATGTCCTATTTCATCATCGAAGACCATCCTCTTTACCGTGAAGCCCTGAGCAACCTGATCCGCCGTATCAAGCCGGGATCGGATGTGGTCGAGCTGGAGCGTCTGGGCAGCCTGCCGCTGGCCGTCAAGACCCATGGCGAACCTGACGCCATCCTGCTGGACCTGACCCTGAGCGATACGCTGGGCTACTCCGGTATCCGTGAAATCCGCCACCACTACCCGAGTGCGCTGGTCATCACGGTGTCCGACCTGCCCGATGGCGAAACCGATGCGTCCTGTCTCGAAGCCGGCAGTGACGCCTACCTGCCCAAGCAGCTCAACAGCGCCGAGCTGTACAGCTCGCTGCGCCAGCTGCTGATCCCCGACAGCGTGGAAGAAGAAAACACCCTGGCCAACAGCAAGCTGTCCAAGCGCCAGGTGCAGCTGCTGGCAGCCCTGGAAGAAGGGCTGAGCAACCGCGACATCGCCGAGCGCCTGGGCATCAGCGAGCACACGGTCAAGGTCCATCTGTGGCGCCTGTTCCGTCGTCTGGGCGTCAAGAGCCGCACCCAGGCCATCCACACGGCACGCCTGAACGGCCTGTTCAACCAGTAAACCGACGCGCTAGCCTCCATAAGCACAACGCCCCGTCTGCATCGCAGCGGGGCGTTGTTGCATGAAAGGACGTCCGCCGGTCAGATCGGCAGTGCCACCAGATCGTGGCCGTCGGTATCGACAATGCGGGCCTGGGTAAAGGTTCCCACCTTGAGCGTCTTGCTGATCTTCTGCGGCGGCAGCAGGCGCACCAGGCCATCGATCTCGGGCGCATCGGCGTAGCTGCGGCCTACGGCCCCCTTCTTGCCGAGCTGCGGCGCATGGTCAACCAGCACCTGCATGGTGGAGCCCACACGCTGCTTCAGCTTATTGGCCGAGACGGTTTCGGCCACGGCCATGAAGCGTGCACGGCGCTCTTCGCGCACCTCGTCCGGCAGCGCCCCGGCCAGCGCATTGGCGATGGCACCATCAACCGGGGAATAGGCAAAGCAGCCGGCACGATCAATCTGCGCCGCCTCGACAAAGTCCAGCAGGTCCTGGAATTCGGCCTCGGTCTCGCCGGGGAAGCCGGCGATGAAGGTGCTGCGCACCACCAGTTGCGGGCACAGCTCGCGCCAGCGCTGCAGGCGCTCCAGATTGCGCTCGCCACTGGCCGGGCGCTTCATGCGCTTGAGCACATCGGGATGGCTGTGCTGGAACGGCACGTCCAGGTAGGGCAGGATCAGACCATCCGCCATCAGCGGAATGATTTCATCCACGCTCGGGTAAGGGTAGACATAGTGCAGGCGCACCCAGGCGCCATGCTCGCGTGCCAGCTGGCCCAGCGCCTGCGCCAGCTCGAAGGTGCGCGTGCGGATCGGCTTGCCGTCCCAGAAACCGGTACGGTACTTGACGTCCACGCCGTAGGCCGAAGTGTCCTGGCTGACCACCAGCAACTCCTTGACGCCGCCCTCGAACAGGGCCTGCGCCTCTTTCAGCACATCGCCGATCGGGCGGCTGACCAGGTCGCCGCGCAGCGAGGGGATGATGCAGAAGGTGCAACGGTGGTTACAGCCTTCGCTGATTTTCAGGTAGGCATAATGGCGCGGCGTGAGCTTGATGCCAGCAGCCGGCACCAGATCCATGAAGGGATCATGCGGACGCGGGCAGTGGTTGTGCACGGCGTCCATCACCTCCTGCGTGGCATGCGGGCCGGTGACGGCCAGCACGCTGGGATGGATCTCGCGCACCAGGTTGTCGCCGCTGGCTCCGCTACGCGCGCCCAGGCAGCCGGTGACGATCACCTTGCCGTTTTCGGCCAGGGCTTCGCCAATGGTATCCAGGCTTTCCTTGACGGCGTCATCGATGAAGCCGCAGGTGTTGACGATCACCAGGTCGGCCCCGGCGAAGGTCTTGGAGGTGTCATAACCCTCGGCGGAGAGCTGGGTCAGGATCAGTTCGGAATCGGTGAGCGCCTTGGGGCAGCCCAGGCTGACAAAACCGATTTTGGGGTTGCTGCCGGCGGCAGCAACAGGGGTATCGTTGGTGGATGCACTCATGGTGCGTTATTGTCGCAGCTTCCACCCTTTCTGACAGCCCCTGGTGCCCGCAGACGTGATCAGCGCTTGGGCTGGAAGGCCGCCAGCCACTGCTGCATGTTGGTCTGATACTGGTGCTGCAGCTGCTCCTGCATTTGCTGCATGGCCTGCTTGGACTGCTCGGAGTAGTTCTGCATCATGCTCTGCACCATCTTCTGGCCGGGCATTTCCATCATCTTGCTCCAGGCATCAGTGTTGAAGCCCGGCGTCATTTCCATCATCTTCTTCTGCATGTCGGCAAAGGCCTGGATATTGCTTTCCAGGTTGGCCCCGAAAAAGCCCTGCATGGCATGGCCGTAGAAACGGATGATGTTGGCCAGCACGGTCTCGGTGAAGATCGGGCTGCCGCCAGCCTCTTCCTCCAGGATGATCTGCAGCAGGATGCTGCGGGTCAGGTCATCGCCACTCTTGGCATCGCGCACCACGAAGCGCTCGCCCTGCATGACCAGCGCCTTGACCTCGGCCAGCGTCACATAGGAGGAGCTGGTGGTGTCGTAGAGCCGGCGGTTCGGGTACTTCTTGATGATGCGCAGGGACGGATCACTGGCGGTAGCCGCAGCGGCCGCATCCGCTGGCGCATCGGTCTGGCGGGAGGGGTTGGCAGTCTTGGAGGTGGCCATATACTTGATCCTTCTGGGCACATCGTGGCAAATTGCACCAAGCGAGTGCATGTCCCGATGATACCTGTTCCACACCGCCCTCCTGCGCCCGGTTTACCCCTATGCCTACCCAAGAGCCTTCCCGATTCCTGCAGGTTACCGACAGCAACGCGCTGGAACTGGCCTGCCGCCTGCTGGGCAGCGCCCGTCATGCCAGCCTGGGCGTGCTGCAACCCGGCAGCGGGATGCCGGCGCTGAGCCGCGTGGCCCTCGGCCATGACGCCCTCGGATTGCCGCTGATCCTGATATCCGGGCTGTCGGCACATTGTGTTGCCTTGCAGCAGGACCCGCGCTGCGGACTGCTGGTGGGCGAACCCGGCGCCGGTGATCCGCTGGCGCATCCACGCCTGAGCCTGGAATGCCTGGCCGAGCGCACGGGCGACAGCGAGCGCAGCCTGCTGCGCGATATTTTCGTGGCCTGGCAGCCCAAGGCCAGGCTTTATGTGGATTTTGCCGACTTTTCATTCTGGCGGCTGCGACCGCAAGCGGCCAGCCTGAATGGCGGCTTTGGCAAGGCCTGGCGACTGGAAGGCCAGGACCTGCAGGCCCTGCTGCAGCGGCTGGGCAAACACCCGCCGCCGTCCGCAGGTCAGTAAGTGCTGAGGCCGTCAGCCTCGGGCTGATCGAAACGCGACACGATATTGTTGGTCGTGATGGCCTCTGCAGCGGCTGTTTCTGTTGCCACGGTCTCTGTTGCCGTGACCTCGGGCTGGCCGGCTTGCGGCACTTCAGGCTGCGGAAGCTCGGCCATGAGCGGTGCGGCTTCTGCCACGGGCTCCGGCTGCACTTCCTGGACCGGCTGGAGTGCCGGCTGTGGCTCCACGGCAGCAAGCATTGCCGGTTCGGGCTCGGCGGCCGCATCGACCCCCAGATAATCACGCGCCGACACCACGACGGGAGGCTTCGGCTGCACATGCGCGGACGGCATCGCGGTACCCGCCGGATGGACCTCATCGTGCGCGCCCACCTGCATCGGCCCGAGTGGTTCGGCTGCCGGAGCAGGCGTCACGGCGGCCATGGCCACCGGTACCGCTGCTGGTGTCGGGCGCAGCTGCGCCGTGGGTGGCACCTGCGGCTGCATCGCCGGTGCGCCGACACTGTGGCGCGCCCAGTCGTTAATGGAGGCCGTGGCATCCAGATAGGACAGGACGGCACGGCGATAATCGTTCTCGGCGGTGATCTTGGACACCTCCACCGAGGCCAGTTCGGCATAGGCGTTGAGCAGGTCCAGCAGGCTGCGGCGGGCGATGCGGAACTGCATCTGGTAGAGCTCCACCACCTTCTCGGAGGCCCCGATCTGCTGCTGTGCTGCCATCGCCTGCAGCTGGCTCTGCGCCATGTCGGACTCGGCCGTCTGGGTCTGCTCGTCGATCTCGCGGTTCAGCATGTCAACGCGACTCTGCGCCGCCAGCAGCTGCTTGGCTGCACTCTGCTGGCTGTAATAGGCACCACGGTCCAGGAAATCCCAGTTCATCACCACGCGCGTGTACTGGTCATCCTTGCCCACGGCCGTCATCAGGTCGATCTTGGGCCAGCGCGAACGCTTGAGGTTTTCCATTTCCTCGCGCGTGGCATCCATTTCGTACTGCTGCGCCAGGATGGTAGGGTTGGTGGCCTTGCTGTTTTCCGGCACCACATGCCGCCAGTCCGGACCAAACGGATTGCCCAGCGTCACGTCCTTGTCGGTATAACGGCTGAGTTTGCTCAGGGCCAGGCGCAGGCCCTTCTCGTACTGGACCAGACGCATGCGCACCTGCAGGGCACGCGCCTGGGCCTGGACCAGCTCGTAGTCGCGGCCCGGATCATGCTGCACGATCACGCGCAGGTCGTCGATGATGCGATCATGGCGTTGCAGGTTGCGCTGTTCGGTATCCAGCAGTTCCTTGTTGCGCAAGGCCGCCAGGTACTGTTCGCCCATCAGCATGGCCAGGTTTTCCTGGGTCTCGCCGATTTTTTCGCCGTAGTATTTCTGGTGCAACTGGTCACGGCGGATCTGTGCACTGATGGCACCGCCGGAGAACAGGTTGACGCGACCGATCAGGGCCACCGGATCGGCGGAATCCCTGCCGCTGCTGCGCTGTACATCGCCGGTCGCCTGCACGCCCACCACCGGCCAGTGGCCCGCGCGTGAGCGCTCCGTCTGCATCGCCGCCTGCTCTTCTCGGGCACGTGCTTCCAGCACCGAGGGATCGCGCTCGGTGGCATCGACGATCAGGCCAGCCAGTCCGGTCGCCGCTGCAGCGCCCGACCAGAGCATGCCTGCCATCAGGCAGCTGATGCCGGCACAGACTGCCGCCAGCCGGGGCTGCCAGTCAGCAGACGATGTCTTGAACTTCTTGCGCATGCTCAACGCTCCCGCAGCGCCTGTTTCAGGCGGGTAATCGGCTTGACCAGGTACTGGAAGATGGTTTTTTCGCCGGTACGGATATCGACCGAGGCAATCATGCCCGGAATGATGGGCATGGTTTCGCCCTTCTTGTCCCGCAGCGTATTCTGCTCGGTCTGGATGATGACGCGGTAGAAGGACTCCTCCGGGTTGAGCTTGAGTTCACTCGGGCGGCGGTTGTCCTGCAGCGTATCCGGACTGATGTGCGTCACCTTGCCCTCCAGGCCGCCATACAGGGAGTAATCGTAGGCAGTCAGCTTGACAGTGGCCGGCGCTTCCGGGTGGATGAAGGCCACGTCCTGCGGACGGATATAGGCCTCGACCAGCAGCGGGCCGTCCAGCGGCACGATTTCCATGATGTCCTGGCCGGCACTGACCACACCGCCTACGGTGTTGATCTTGATGTTCTTCACGATGCCGCGCAGCGGCGCCTTGATGGCGGAGCGGTTCACCGGATCGGCGCGGGCGGCCATGTTCTCGGTGCTCTGGGCCAGTTCGGATTCGACGCGCACCAGTTCGGTGTTGGCCTCGGCCTTGAACTTGTTGCGGCGTTCGGCAATCTGCATGGCCAGGTCACTGGACTGGCGGCGCAGGCGCAGCAACTCGACCTCGGACACCACGCCCTTGCCCACCATGGGCGCGGTGATGGCAATTTCGCGGTCCAGCAGGGCCTTGGTCTGGCGCATGCCGCTGACGCTCTCATTCATGGCACGCACACGCGAGTGGTAGGCCGCCGTTTCGCGGCTGACCAGCTCCTGGCTCAGACCCTGCTTGAACTGCAGCGGCACACCATAGGCTTCGGAACGCAGGCGGGTTGCGGTGGCCTCCAGGGCCTGCACCTTGTTCTCGGCTTCCTTGAAGATGGCCGTGCTGCGGGTATCGTCCAGGCGCAGCAGAACCTGGTCCTTCTCGACCACATCACCCTCGCGCACCAGCATCTCGGACAGCACGCCCGGGTCCAGACTCTGGATCACCTGCTCCTTGCTGCTCGGGATCACGCTGCCCTGGCCACGCGCCACTTCCTCGACGCTGCTGAAATAGGCCCAGACCACGAATACCAGCAGGAAAACGGCCAGCAGGCTGATGGTCCAGAACATGCCACGGTGCTTTTCATGCTGCATCGCGGCCTGCAGGTCATTGAGCAAGGGCAGATCCTTCTTGTTGATCTTCTCGCCGGAGACGGGCTGGGCATCATGGCCAGCGCTTTGCTTGTCTTTGCCAAACATCTTCAGTTACCTGTCGGGGTAGGGTTCTTGTCGCTTGTCACGGGGGCTGCGGCATCTGCCGCTTCGTCCGTCACGGCGGGTGCTGTAGTGACCTGCTGCACGCGCACCTGCGCCTTGGCGATGCTGCCGTCGGCACGACGGCCCACCACCACACGCTGTGCGGGTGCTGCGGCAGCGTCGGCTGCAGGCGCTGCCGGCTGGACCGTGGCCGTGACCTGCTGGCCAGCGCCAGCCGGTTGCATGGTGGCGGTCACCTGCTGGCCGGCAGCGCGCTGTTGCGCCTGCTGCTGCGCTTCGCGCTCGTTGGCGGCCAGACGCTGCAGCACGGCATCGCGCGGGCCGTCCATGATGATCTTGCCATGGTCCACCACGATGATGCGATCGACGATGTTGAGCACCTGCGGACGGTGCGTGACCACCACCATGGTGCGCTTGCTCTTGCCGACCCAGTCGGCGATGCCGCGCAGGGCCGCCATCTCGGTCATCTGGTCGAGTCCGCTGGTAGGCTCGTCCAGCAGCACCACGCGCGGATCACGCAGCGTCATGCGGCTCAGGCCAACCAGTTGGCGCTGGCCACCGGACAGACCGGCACCATCTTCGCCCAGCGGCATGTTCAGGCCCATCGGGTGGGCGCGCACGATGGCTTCCAGGCCAAAACGCTGCAGCGCCGCCACCAGCTCCTCGTCGGTGCTGAGGCGGTCCATGCGGCCCATTTCGAGGTTCTCGCGCAGCGAGCCCAGGAACAGGCGCGGCTGCTGGCTCAGCAGGCTGACATGGTTGCGCACGTCGGTCGGATCGATCTGGCGCACGTCCATGCTGTCGAGCAGCACATTGCCTTTCTGCGGTTCGTACAGGCCGGCGGCCAGACGCAGCATGGTGGACTTGCCGCTGCCGATGCGACCCAGCACGCCGACACGTTCGCCGGCCTTGATCTGGAAGCGCATCTCCTTGCAGACATCGGGGCCCTGTTCGCCGTAATGGAAGCTGACGTTGTCAAAGGCCAGGTCGCCACGGATATGGGTGGGGCTGATGTAGCTGCGGGCGTGGTCGCGCTCGGTCTTGCGCTCGACCACCTGGTTGATGCCTTGCAGTGCCATGCGCGCCTGCTGGAAGCGGATCATCAGGCCGGCCACCTGCGACAGCGGTGACAGCGCACGGCCGGACAGGATCACGGTGGCGATCAGCGCACCCATGGTGATGCGCACCGCCGGATCCTCGTGGTGGATCAGGTAGGTACCCCACAGCACCAGCAGCACGGTGTTGGCCTGTTGCACCAGCATGGAGAAGTTGACCACCAGGTTGCTGATGTCCTTCTGCTTCATGGAGGCCGATGCGGTGGAGGCGGTAAAGCGCTCCCAGCGCTGTTGCGCCCAGTTGGTGGCGTTGTTGGCCTTGAGCGTCTCGATGCCCTCGATGGCCTCGACGGCCAGACCCTGGCGTTGCGAGCTTTCCTTCATGGAGGCGTTGATGGAACGCGCCAGCGGGCGCTGCGCCAGCAGGCCGGCCAGCACCACGATCGGAATGGTCAGCAACGGCACGAAGGCCAGACGTCCCGACACCATGGACATGACGAACACGAACAGCAGCACGAACGGCAGATCGATCAGCACCAGCAGGCTGGCACTGGTCATGAAATCGCGCACCGATTCGAAGTCGCGCAGATTGTTGGCATAGGAACCGGAAGAGGCAGGCTTCTGCGTCAGGTCCAGCGACATGACACGGCGGAATAGCGCCGAGCTGATGATCAGGTCGGCCTTCTTGCCGGCGATATCGGTCAGGCGCGCACGCAAGGTGCGCGCAATGAACTCGAACAGGTTGGCCAGCAGCACGCCGATACTCAGCACCCACAGGGTCTCGTAGCCCTTGTTGGGAATGACGCGGTCATAGACGTTCATCACGTACAGCGAACCGATCAGGGCCAGCACGTTGATCAGCACCGTGGCCAGCACCACCTGCGAATAGTAGTTGCGGAAACGCCAGATGACCTTCCAGAACCAGGCCTTGCCCATGGTGTACTCGGGCAGTTCGGAGCGGTTGTCCTGCTCGGGCTTCATCTTGATGAACCAGCAATAGCCCAGGTAGCGCGCATCGAGTTCGGCATGCGACACGGTGCGCGTACTGCCATCCTGCTCCATCAGGGTGTAGCTGCGCTGTGTGCCTTCACCCTGGACCTCGGATACCAGTTCGGCATCGCCATCGGTGGTCAGTACCAGCAGCGGAACGGCCAGCGCCGGCACCTCCAGCAGCGCGCGCTCGCTGAGCTGGTTCTCGTAGCCATGGCTGAGCAGCACTTCACGCAGGCTGTGCAGATCGGGGCGGCCGGCCTCATTGCGCAGGGTCTGCGCTGCCAGCGCGTGGGCGGACAGCGGGCTGCCTTGCAGCCGGGTCAGCAGTGACAGTTTGTCCAGCAGGTTGGACGGTACAGACTGGGTCATGACATTTGGAAACAAGAAAGCCGGAATCGATGAAGTGTACGCCGTGAACCGGTAGCAACCGTGACGGTGCTGCATTTTTTACCTGAACTCCGGGATTAATTGCCCTAATATCACGCCCCCGGACACCCATCAGTCCATGTCCAGCTCCTGCATCTTGCGTGAAATCGTGTTGCGGCCAATGCCCAGCCGCTGGGCGGCCTCGATCCGCCGCTGCTGGCTGGCCGACAGGGCCGCCCGGATCAGGGCCCGCTCGCATTCGGCCACCAGGCCAGACCAGATATTCACCTGCCCGGATTGCAGCATGTCCAGCGCCTGTTGCTCCAGCACCTGCTGCCAGCCGGCATCGGAACGGGTGTCCTGCTCCGGCTCTGCCGCGGGCAGGATCGCTGGCAGCGGGCATTCCTGTGGCCCTCCCATCGCCGGGGCCCGCTCCAGCACCTCGGGCGGCAGGTCCTTGAGCGCAATCACCTGCGCCGGGGCCATCACTGTCAGCCAGTGGCAGATGTTCTCCAGTTGCCGCACGTTGCCGGGAAACGGAAAGCCCAGCAACTGCCGCAAGGCGCCATCTCCCAGCCGCTTGGTTTCGACCCCCAGCTGCTGGGCGCTGCGCTGCAGGAAATGGCGCGCCAGCATGGCGATGTCTTCCGGCCGCTCACGCAGCGGTGGCAGCCGCAGACGGATGACGTTGAGCCGGTGGTACAGGTCTTCGCGGAAAACCCCCTGCTGCACCCGTTCTTCCAGGTGCTGATGGGTGGCAGCAATGATGCGTACATTGGCCTTGATCGCCAGATGGCCACCCACGCGGTAGAAATGCCCATCGCTCAGCACCCGCAACAGGCGGGTCTGCAGCTCGATCGGCATATCCCCGATTTCATCCAGGAACAGGGTGCCGCCTTCGGCCTGCTCGAAACGGCCGCGCCGCAGTTGCTGCGCACCGGTGAACGAGCCCCGCTCATGGCCGAACAGCTCGCTTTCCAGCAGGTCGCGCGGAATCGCCGCCGTATTGATGGCCACGAATGGCCCGCCGGCCCGCGACGAATGGCGGTGCAGGGCCCGCGCCACCAGCTCCTTGCCGGAACCGCTCTCGCCCGTGACCAGCACCGTGGCCTGGCTGTGTGCCAGCCGGCCGATGGCGCGAAACACCTCCTGCATGGCAGGCGCCTGACCCAGCATTTCCTGGTCGGCCAGGGTATCGGATTCGGTCACGGCATCGGCACTGCCCTGGACCGTATCCATGGCCCGGCGGATGAGTTCGATCGCCTTTTGCACATCGAAGGGCTTGGGCAGGTATTCAAAGGCACCGCCCTGGAACGAGGCAACGGCACTGTCCAGGTCCGAAAAGGCCGTCATGATGATGACCGGCAGCTGCGGCCATTGCTGCTGCACGCGCTGCAGCAGATCCAGCCCGGACAGGCCATGCGGATCGGGCATGCGGATATCGCTGACCAGGACCAGCGGCTGCCCGTCGCCCTGCTCCAGGGCGGCCAGCACCTGCGAGGGCTGCTCGAAACATTGCACCGGCAGGGAGGCGCGCTGCAAGGCCCGCTCCAGCACAAAACGGATGGAGGCATCATCATCGACGATCCAGACTGCTTTCTTCATTCATCCCTCCTCGCGTCGCGCGTGCACCATAATAGTGCATCGCAGCCACGCCATGGTGACAGCTTGCAAGACCGCATCGGCCCTGCCCGAGTCGGCGCGGGAGGCTCCCGCCTCATTCCAGCGGGATCAGCACCCTGAACACCGTGCGGCCGGGAACGCTTTCGCATTCGATCAGGCCCTGGTGCTGCTGCACATAGCTTTGTGCCAGTGTCAGCCCCAGGCCGGTACCGCCTGCCTTGCCCGTGACCAGTGGATAGAACACCTGGTCCTGCATGGCTGCCGGCACTCCCGGACCGTTGTCTATCACAAGCAATTCCAGTGCCAGTTTGTAGCGGCGCTTGCCCAGCGTGATTTGCCGCAGCACTCGCGTGCGCAGGCGAATCACGGCATCGCCAGCCATGATGCGCTGCTCCAGGGCATGCGCAGCGTTCTGGACCAGATTCAGCACCGACTGGATCAGGCGCTCGCGGTCGCCGCGGAATTCCGGAATCGAGATGTCGTAATCGCGCTCGATTTTCAGCCCCAGCGGAAACTCGACCAGTACCAGGCTGCGCACCCGCTCGCAGACCTCGTGGATGTTCACCTCGGCCAGCTCGGGAGCGCTGCGGTGCGGGGCCAGCAGGCGGTCCACCAGCGCCTGCAGGCGATCGGCCTCGTGAATGATGACCTGGGTGTACTCCCTCAGCGCAGCGTCATCGAGTTCCATTTCCAGCAACTGGGCCGCGCCACGCAGCCCGCCCAGGGGGTTCTTGATTTCATGCGCCAGATTGCGCACCAGCTCCTTGTTGGCCAGCGACTGGCTGACCAGACGGTCTTCCCGGTCGTGGCGGCTTTGCGTTTCCAGCTGCAACAGTTCGATCACCACCTGTTCCGCGTTTTCGGACTGGGCCACGACCACATGCACCGGCAGTGGATCAGCGCCAGGACGCAGCAGCTGTGTTTCGTAGCGCTGGGTGGCAAACTGGTTGGTGCTGGCATTGTGGATGGCCTGGACCAGCGTGTACGGCTCGGCAAAGAAGGTGGCCAGCGACTGGCCACGCAAAGTCTGGCGCGAATGCCCCAGAACGCCTTCCAGGGCGGCATTGACGAATAGCAGCCTGGCATCGGAACGCACGACCGCAACCAGGGTGGCCAGCATGTCCAGCGCCGCCCAGTGGCACTCGGCATCTGCCTCGGCATGGGCCGGGCGGGAGGAGGAAGAAAGGAGTGGAACCATGGTCATGTCCTGCAGCACCCTGCTGCACGCCATAGTCTAGACCGGATGGCCCACCGATGCGTCCACTCAGCCTCCTGCGCGTCCCAGCTCGCGTCGCAGGCCGGCAATATCGCTTTCCACCCGCTGGATGCTGTTGCGCAGCTCGGCCACCCGCTGCAGGTACTTCTGGTGGTTGTGCGTCTCGCTGCCAATGCGCTCGGGCTGACCGTAGTTGTACTCCTGGTGCAGACTGCCCAGGCGGGTCTGGGCCTTCTGCAGTTCGGCCTGCAGGATGACGCGTGCGTCACGGTCCCGTTGCTGCTGCAAGGGTTGCGACACGCGCGCCGAAGTGTGGCGTGCCAGTTGCGCCCGCGGAGCCGCCTGTTGCGGGCGATTGGCTGCCGCGCTGCGCCCCGCTGATGCACGGGCATTGGCGACCCGCGTCACCTGACCGGCCACCGGCACACACCCCCCCTGCCGGATGCGGCTGGATTGATTGGTGTATTCATTGCCACAGCGGTAGATCTGGCTGTCGGCCTGCACCTCCGGCACGGCCAGCAGCAAGGACAGGCTCAAACCACATGCAAACGACCAGGGAGAAACAGGGACTTTCAGCATCTTCACTTCAGACAAAATACAACTTTAGGATGATGGCGTATTCTAAGCCCTATCTCCTGCGTCTGATTGTCTGACAGCCATGCGTCAATCCGATGACAGTCCACACGGCACAAAGGCGGCCGAAGCCGCCTTTGTGTGGTACTGCGCCGGTATTACAGCGAGTAGTACATCTCGAATTCGAGCGGGTGCGGTGCCATGCGCATGCGCGTGACCTCACCCATCTTCAGTTCGATGTAGGCGTCCAGCATGGCGTCGCTGAACACACCGCCCTGCGTCAGGAAGGCGCGATCGGCATCCAGCGCTTCCAGCGCCTGGTCCAGGCTGTGGCATACGGTCGGGATCAGCTTGTCTTCCTCGGGCGGCAGATGGTACAGATCCTTGGTGGCGGCTTCGCCCGGATGGATCTTGTTGATCACACCGTCCAGACCCGCCATCAGCAGGGCGGCAAAGCCCAGATAGGGGTTCATCATCGGATCCGGGAAGCGGGCCTCGACACGGCGTGCCTTGTCGCTGGCCACGTGCGGGATGCGGATGGACGCGGAGCGGTTGCGGCTGGAGTACGCCAGCTTGACCGGCGCCTCGAAGTGCGGCACCAGACGCTTGTAGCTGTTGGTGGAGGGGTTGGTGATGGCATTCAGGGCACGCGCGTGCTTGATGATGCCGCCGATGTAGTACAGGGCGAAATCGCTCAGGCCGGCGTAGCCGTTGCCGGCAAACAGGTTCTTGCCGTCCTTCCAGATCGACTGGTGCACGTGCATGCCGGAGCCGTTGTCACCGGCATAGGGTTTGGGCATGAAGGTGGCTGTCTTGCCATAGGCGTTGGCCACGTTCCAGATGATGTATTTCTGCAGTTGGGTCCAGTCGGCACGCTCGACCAGGGTGCTGAACCTGGTACCGATTTCGCACTGGCCGGCACCAGCCACTTCGTGGTGGAACACCTCGACCGGAATGCCCATGGCTTCCATGATCAGCACCATTTCGGCACGCAGATCCTGCGTGCTGTCGACGGGGGGTACCGGGAAGTAGCCGCCCTTGACGGTGGGACGGTGGCCCTTGTTGCCACCTTCGAACTGGCGGCCGGAGTTCCAGGGGGCCTCGTACTCATCGATCTCGACGAAGCAGCCGGACATCTCGGTCTTCCAGCGGATGTTGTCGAAGATGAAGAACTCGGGCTCGGGGCCGAAATAGGCGGTATCGCCCAGGCCGGAGGCCTTCAGGTAGGCTTCGGCGCGCTTGGCGATGGAACGCGGGTCGCGGTCGTAGGCCTTGCCATCGCCCGGTTCCAGCACGTCGCAGGTCAGGACCAGCGTGGTTTCCTCGAAGAAGGGATCGATATTGGCCGTGTTGGGATCGGGCATCAGCAGCATGTCGGAAGCCTCGATGCCCTTCCAGCCTGCCACGGAAGAACCGTCAAAGGCCTGCCCGTCGGTAAAGCGGTCTTCATCGAAATGGGAAACCGGCACGGTGACGTGCTGTTCCTTGCCACGGGTATCGGTGAAACGGAAGTCCACGAACTTGACTTCGTTTTCGCTCACCATGTTCATCACGTCCTTGACGCTCTTGGCCATCGCTCTCTCCTCAACAGTGTGACGGTATCAGTATCCTGCCTATCCGCCGGCACCATGCACGGCGGTTTCCGGATGCACAGACATACAAGCAACAAGCGTGCCAGTTTTTAAAAACTGGCTCGTCCGCCATGCCAGCGGAGCGCCCGCGTCAGGCAACACCCGGGTTCATGCCGGTATTGTGCCTGTTGCCGCAGCGGCTGGCACACTCCGGATGTGAAAAAATCCTGTATCCATGAGCAGTCTTGATTCGGGCGTCATGCACTGATTCGGTGCATTTCCGGACAATGCACCAAAATAGTGCGACACCCGATCCGACAGCGCATCAGGCCTCTGCCGGCAGCACCAGCGTGATGCCCAGCGCACGCAGGCCCTGCTCCAGATCGGCAAAGGCCGCTGGCACCTGTTCGGGTGCGCCTTTCACACCCAGATCGATGTGCGGGCCATGTACTGGGTGCTGCAGCGTGGGCAGACTGAAGACCTTGATGCCGGGGTAGCGCGCTTCCAGCGATTCGAGCAGAGGCGTGATCAGGGCTTCGGAGGCGCGGCAGGCCAGCAAGGAGCGTTCGGCCCAAGCACGCTGGTCAAACCAGCGTGCGTAGTACTGGTCCAGCGTCCAGGCCATCATGGGCCAGGCCATGGCCGGAAAACCGGGGTAGAAATGGACATGGCCGAGCGAAAAGCCGGCGATCTGGTTGTAGGGGTTGGGCACGATCTGGCAGCCGGCCGGGAACATGGCCATTTGCAGACGCTGCTGGTGTTCGGCAGCCGTGGGGTTGTAGGGAACACCGCGCTGTTCGGCGAGCTGCCTGAAACGCTGCTCGATCAGGCCGGCGGCTTCGGGATGCAGCGCCAGGTCCACGCCCTGCGCTTCGGCAGCCGCCTGGCGCGTCTGGTCGTCCGGCGTGGCACCGATACCGCCGCAGGAGAACACCACATCGCCACAGGCCAGGGCATCACGCAGTGCCGCCACGATATCGGCACGACCATCCCCGACGATGCGCACCGAGCCCAACGTCAGGCCGCGCTCGGCCAGGGCCTGGATGGTGTGCGGCACATGCTTGTCCTGGCGGCGGCCGGAAAGCAGCTCGTCACCGATCAGCAACAGGTGAAAACGCGGCATGGCCGCGTGTGGCGGCGGTGCCTGGATGCCATGGGGCAGGTCAGATGCAGTCATGCGGAATCCTTGTCAGAGGGCCGGCTGGCGACGGCGGGAGCCGGCAGTACCGGAGAGGCAGACACGACCGGGCGGCTGCCGACATCCAGCCCGGGCTGGCTGGCGACAAAGGCCGCGCGCTGGCGTTCTTCCTGCTGGCGCTGCAGCTGCAGCACAGCCAGGCAGAAATGCACGAACCAGAGCGAAGAAAACGCGAACACCAGCATGTAGATCCAGATCGCCGCCGGGATCAGCACGGCAAAGGCGACCAGGAAGACCGTGGCCGAAGCCCAGACGATGCTGGGGGCGGTGCCCAGCAGGCCGGTGATGATGCCGATGATGAGCAGCTGCATGCGGTAACGCTGCATCAGCTGGCGGCGCTCGGGCTTGCTGGCGTGCTCGGACCAGGCGTCGAAGCTCATCACGCGGTAGCTGAGCCAGCCCCAGATCAGCGGCGGCACGATCAGCACCAGCGGCGGTATGAACCAGAGCGGGATGCTGAGCAGCAGCAGGAACAGCGCCAGCACGGTGTGACCGAGAGACCAGCCGATGCTGGCCAGCAGCGAGGCACCGTGCTTGCGTTCCAGTTGCGGGAAGCGGCGTTCGGCCACCATCTTCACCAGCGCCGGTGTCATGAAGCCGGCCACCAGCAGCAAGGAGGCCAGCACGATCAGGGGCGTGATGGCAAACACCACGAACAGCGGCGCGATCACGTTCTTGAACTGCGACAGGTTCAGCCAGTCCAGCGCCTGATGCAGGGTGGCCTGCAGCGCCGTGCCCTCAAGCCAGTCCAGCACGGTATCGACGGCCGGCCACCAGCCCCACTGGGCAAACGCCAGGCCTGCCAGCAGCATCACGATGAAGGGCAGCAGCGACAACAGGATCACGCGTGGCCGCAGACAGTAGGCGACGGCACGCCAGAAGGCATCAAGCAGGATTTTCATGATGTCAGCAGTGTAGCAAGCGGCCTATTTCTGTTGCAGGGCCTGCAAATCCTCTGCTGTCAGCCAACGCCACTGCCCCGGAAGCAGATCGGCGGGCAGTTGCAGCGCCCCGATGCTGTGGCGATGCAGACCCTCGACGCGGTTGCCGACGGCGGCCAGCATGCGCTTGACCTGATGGTACTTGCCCTGGGTCAGGGTCAGATCCAGCGTGTGCTCGCCGGTAGCCACGCAGGCAGCGGCCTGCACCGGCTTCGGGTCATCATCCAGCACCACACCCGCCAGCAGGCGTTCGATCTGGCGCTGTTCCACCGGATGCTTGCATTGCACCTGGTAGAGCTTGGACACCTGATGCCGCGGTGATGCCATGCGGTGGATCAGCTGGCCGTCATCGGTCAGGATCAGCAGACCAGTGGTGTCCTGGTCCAGCCGGCCAATCGCCTGTACGCCCTGCACGCTGCTTTTCTGCGGACGCTGGCGCAGCGCTGCCGGCAGCAGCGTGTAAATGCTGGGCCAGGCCGAAGGCTTTTGCGAACACTCGGTACCGGCCGGCTTGTGCAGCATCAGATAGGCCCTGGCGTGGTATTCCCAGTCCTGGTCCTGCACCGTGAAACGCAGGCCTTCGCGCGGCTCCACCGGATGCAGCGCATCACGCACGGTTTCGCCCTCGACCTGCACCAGGCCTTGCTGTACCAGTCCGGCACAGACACGGCGGGTGCCGAATCCCTGCTGGAACAGCATGTCATCCAGCGCCATCGGGCGCAGTTTTTCTGTCTTGGCCATGGCTTATTGCACCTTCTCGATCCGTTGCAGCCTGAAGGTCCAGCCGGCCTCCTTGCCCTTGCGGCCACGCACGCCGGCCGCATTGTTGAGGCTGCGGATTTCCAGCGTTTCCTCGCGCGGCTTGCTGCCGCGACCGATGCCGCTGACACGGATGCTGCGCGCATAGGCCGCCGCACCAACCAGGCTGGCCTTGTCCTCCAGACTCATCAGCATCAGGCCGCGACCGCCATTCGGCATGGTGCGCAGCTCGCTGATGGCGTAGGTCAGCAGGCGGCCATCCGAGCTGACGCAGGCCACGTGCGTCGCTTCCGGCAGTTGCTGGCCCGGGGTATCGGCGGCACTCACGCGCGAGGGCATGCAGATGGTTTCGCCCGGATTGCAACTCATGAAGGCCTTGCCGGCGCGCTGGCGCGATGTCATGTGCTCGATGCTGGCGAGGAAACCGTAACCACCACTGCCGGACAACAGCCAGGTACTTTGCGGCGCTCCGGCAATGAAATGCAGCAGCTGCGTGCCCGCCTCGATTTCGATCATGGCCGAAATCGGTTGGCCATCGCCACGCGCGCCCGGCAGGCCGGACACGGCCACCGTGTAGATACGGCCATTGCTGCCAAAGGCCAGCAGCGTATCGACGGTACGGCACTCGAAGGTACCGTAGAGCGCGTCACCGGATTTGAAGCTGAAGCTGTCCGGGGCATGGCCATGGCCGGTGCGTGCACGCACCCAGCCTTTCTCGCTGATCACCACGGTCACCGGCTCGTCCACCACCTTGACTTCGACGACGGCACGGCGCTCCTGCTGGATCAGCGTGCGGCGTGCATCGGCGAACTGTTTCGCATCGGCCTCGATTTCCCTGATCATCAGGCGGCGCAGGCTGCTTTCGCTACCCAGAATATCTTCCAGGCGCTGCTGTTCGGCGCGCAACTCCGACAGCTCCTGCTCGATCCTGATCGCCTCAAGCCGGGCCAACTGGCGCAGGCGGATTTCCAGGATGTCCTCGGCCTGACGCTCGCTCAGCTGGAAGCGCGCCATCAGGGCGGCCTTGGGCTCGTCGCTGGCGCGGATGATGGCGATCACCTCATCGATATTCAGCAGGATCAGCTGGCGCCCTTCCAGGATGTGGATGCGGTCCAGCACCTTGTCCAGACGATGGCGGCTGCGGCGCTGGATCGTGGTCTGGCGGAAGCTGATCCACTCCTGCAGCATCTGGCGCAGCGATTTCTGCGTCGGCTTGCCATCCAGGCCAATCTGCGTCAGGTTGATGGAGGCCGAAGTTTCCAGACTGGTATGCGCCAGCAGCGCACCGATCAGGTCCTGCTGGCTTACGGTACGCGTGCGCGGCTCGAACACGATGCGCACTGGTGCCGTCTTGCTCGATTCGTCACGCACGCCATCGAGCACCGCCAGCAGGCTGGCCTTGAGCTGCAGCTGCTCCTGGCTGAGCGTCTTCTTGCCGCTCTTGACCTTGGGGTTGGTGAGATCCTCGATCTCTTCCAGAACCTTTTGCGCGCTGACATTGGGCGGCAGCTCGGTCACCACCAGCTGCCACTGGCCACGCGCCAGATCTTCGATGATCCAGCGTGCACGTGTCTTGAGCGAACCGCGACCGCTGCGATAGGCATCGGCGATGTCTTCCGCGCTGCTGATGATCTGGCCGCCGCCAGGAAAATCCGGCCCGGGCAGCAACTGGAACAGCTCCTCGTCGGGCAGATTCGGCTGCCGGATCAGGGCGATGCAGGCATCGGCCACTTCGCGCAGGTTGTGGCTCGGGATTTCGGTGGCCATGCCGACAGCAATGCCGCTGGCACCATTGAGCAGCACAAACGGCAGGCGCGCCGGCAGCTGTGCCGGCTCCTCGGTGCTGCCATCGTAGTTGGGCACGAAATCGACCGTTCCCTGATCGATTTCATCGAGCAGCAGCGTGGCGATTTTCGACAGGCGGGCTTCGGTGTAGCGCATGGCGGCGGCACCATCGCCATCGCGGCTGCCGAAGTTGCCCTGGCCGTCGATCAGCGGGTAACGCTGCGAAAAGTCCTGCGCCATGCGCACCAGCGCATCATAGGCAGCCTGGTCACCATGCGGGTGGTAGCGGCCCAGCACGTCGCCCACGACGCGCGCGCACTTGACCGGCTTGGCCCCATTGGCACCGTTGCTGCCGCCAAAGGACAGGCCCATGCGGTCCATGGCATAGAGAATGCGGCGCTGCACCGGCTTCTGGCCGTCGCAGACATCGGGCAAGGCGCGGCCCTTGACCACGCTCAGGGCGTACTCGAGATAGGCCCGCTGCGCATACATGGCCAGATTGGGCTGCTCGTCCTGTCCGTCGGGCAGCAGTTCGGGGAAAGTGGTATCGGTACTCATGGTGTATCGGTTCAGGCTGCCAGGCAGCAGACAGCCTGCGACGACCGGCCTGCCCACCCAGGGGAAGACCGCAGCGCGCAGGCTGCAGGAATCAGGAGATCAGGGTTGCGCCAGTGATGCCGGCTGCACCACCACATCGCTGCCCAGACGCGTGGCTTCACGGTCGGCTTCGGCGATCTTGGTGGAGACGGTATCGAGCGCGCTGGGGGATGTGCCGGTCGGCGGCTCCAGCAACACGGTCATCCGGTTCTGGTCACGCAGGCGCTGCACCACCGCCGGCTCGGCAGCGGCCTTGGGCGTTGCCACCCTGGCACTGGCCGGGATGCTCATGCTGACCCGACCCGCGCCGGCCTGGGCCTTGCCCAGCGGCATGGCGCGGGCAGCGGCCGGCTGGCTGCCGCGACCGGGGCTGAGCGTGTCATACAGCGCCATCACGGTACGCACGTAGTTCTGCGTTTCACGGTAACGCGGAATCTGGTTGCCGGCGCGGGAGACGGCTCCGTGGCCTGCGTTATAGGCCGCCACCGCCAGGTCCAGCCGGCCCGGATACTTGTTGACCAGGAACTTGAGGTAGCGCGCACCCAGACGGATGTTCAGCGCCGGATCGGTCAGCTTGTCCTCGACCGAATACTGGGCATCGGCACGCAGGCCGAGGTCCATGGCGGTCGTCGGCATGATCTGCATCAGGCCGACCGCACCCACCGGGGAGACGGCTCCGGCGTTGAAGCCGGATTCGGCCGCAATCACCGCCTTGACCAGGTTGTAGTCCAGGCCGTTGCGGCTGGCCTCGCGCTGGATATGGCGGCTGACCTGACTGTAGGAGCGGGAGCGGTTGATCTGCGATACCAGACGGATGGCCTTGTTGCCGGCAGCCGCATCGGCTGACGGGTTGAATGTCAGACCGCTGCCGGCCGGACCAGGCCGGCGCTGCTGCTTTTGCGCCAATGCCGACTTGCGCGGGTCAAAATCGAAGTTTTCGTTCTTGAAGTAGAGCTTGTAGCGGCTGTCCAGCTGGGACTCGGCAAAATGCGTCATGCCCTGGTCATCCACATAACCCCAGACATCGGCCTGTGCCACCAGCGGCAGGCCGGCTCCGATCAGGGTCGCCAGCAGCCAGGGTCGAAGAAAAGCTTTCATGTCAGATATCCAGTTCGAGTGCGAAGGCGGAGCCGTGCAGTTCCATCAGCTCGCGACGGGCGGCGGCTTCGCCCTTGCCCATCAGCTTGCCCATCAGCTGTTGAGTCTGTTCCAGCCCCCAGGTTCCCAGATGTACCTGTAACAGCCGGCGCGTATCGGGATTCAGGGTCGTTTCCCACAGCTGCTCGGCCGACATCTCGCCCAGGCCCTTGAAGCGGCTGATACTGATCCTGCTGTCGGCCACGCCATCCTTGCGCAGCTTCTCCAGGATGGACTGCATTTCGGCTTCGTCCAGCGCGTAGTGCTTGGAGGCCGGCTTCTTGCCGCGCGCCGGAGCATCGACCCGGAACAGCGGCGGCTGCGCGATATGGACATGGCCGGCATCGATCAGCGCCGGGAAATGGCGGAAGAACAGCGTCAGCAGCAGCACCTGGATGTGCGAGCCGTCCACATCGGCATCGCTCAGGATGCAGATCTTGCCGTAGCGCAGGCCGGACAGGTCCGGCTGGTCACCGGGGCCATGCGGATCGACCCCGATGGCCACGGAGATATCGTGGATTTCGGTATTGGCAAACAGGCGGTCGCGATCCACTTCCCAGGTGTTGAGCACCTTGCCGCGCAAGGGCAGTACCGCCTGGGTTTCCTTGTCGCGGCCCATCTTGGCACTGCCACCGGCGCTGTCGCCCTCGACCAGGAACACCTCGTTGAGACCGAGGTCGCGGCTCTCGCAATCGGTCAGCTTGCCGGGCAGCACCGCCACACCGCTGCCCTTGCGCTTTTCGACCTTCTGGCCGGCGCGCTGGCGGCTTTGCGCGGCGCGGATCACCAGCTCGGCCAGTTTCCTGCCGTCTTCCAGGTGCTCGTGCAGCCACAGCTCGAAGGCCGGACGCACAAAGCCGGACACCAGCTTGAGCGCATCACGCGAATTGAGTTTTTCCTTGATCTGGCCCTGGAACTGCGGATCCAGCACCTTGGCACTGAGCACGTAGCTGGCGCGCGCGAACACGTCTTCGGGCATCAGCTTGACCCCCTTGGGCAGCAGCGCATGCAGTTCGACAAAACTCTTGATGGCCTGGAACAGGCCGTCGCGCAGGCCGCTGTCGTGGGTACCGCCGGAATGGGTGGGAATCAGGTTGACATAGCTCTCGCGCACCGGACTGCCTTCTTCGGTGAAGGCCACGCACCAGGCCACGCCCTCGCCCTCGGCGAACTGCTCGGAGCCATCTTCGGCGTACTGCTCGCCGTGGAACAGCGGAATCAGCGGATCGGCGGTGAGCGTCTGCGACAGGTAGTCGGCCAGGCCGCCCTTGAACTGCCAGCCGAGGGTGTCGCGCGTTTTCTCGTTGTAGAGGCTGACCGAAACGCCGGCCATCAGCACCGCCTTGCTGCGCAGCAGGTGAATCAGGTCGGACTGCGGCAGCTGGGCGCTTTCGAAGTAGCGCGACTCGGGCCAGACGCGCACCGTGCTGCCCTGGCGGCGGTCGCCACTGGCGGCGGCACGCAGTTGCAGCGGCTCGATCACCTCGCCATGCGAGAACACCATGCGCGCAACCTGGCCGTCGCGATAGCTGCTGACCTCGAGCCGGCTGGACAGCGCATTGGTGACGCTGACACCGACACCGTGCAGGCCGCCGGAAAAACTGTAGGCCCCGCCCTGCCCCTTGTCGAACTTGCCACCAGCGTGCAGCCGGCTGAACACCAGTTCCATGACCGGAGCGTTTTCTTCGGGGTGCATGCCGAACGGGATGCCGCGGCCATCGTCCTCGACCGAGATCGAGCCGTCTTCATGCTGGATCACCTTGATCTTCTTGCCGAAGCCGGCCAGGGCCTCATCGGCAGCGTTATCGATCACTTCCTGCACGATGTGCAGCGGGTTGTCGGTGCGGGTGTACATGCCCGGACGCTGCTTGACCGGCTCCAGTCCCTTGAGGACACGGATGGAGCCTTCTGAATAGGAAGGGAGTGGGGATGCTGTACTGGCCATCATTTCATTTTAGTAGGATTCCTCCGACAATACCTGTGAATTTTTACAGTCATGCGACCCTCTGCAGGGGCGCATCAAAGCTGCTACCATCGGCAAACCTTGCCGCGCACCCCTGTGCGCGATCCCGTCTCCTGTCGGCCTACACCCATGTCCAGCACTGCCTCGTCCCATCCGGCCCATCCTCCGCTTCCCCTGTGGCAGATCCTGCTGTGCGGTGCCCTGATCGTGACCCTGTCGATGGGTGTGCGCCACGGCTTTGGCCTGTGGCTGCAGCCCATGACCCAGGCCAATGACTGGACGCGCGAACACTTCTCCTTTGCCATGGCGGTGCAGAACCTGGCCTGGGGCTTCAGTGGCATTTTTGCCGGCATGCTGGCAGACCGCTACGGTGCCTTCAAGGTGCTGGTCGGCTGCGCCCTGCTCTATGCGCTGGGCCTGTTGGGCATGGCCTACTCCAGTACCCCGCTGCTGCTGGCGCTGACCTGCGGCATCCTGATCGGCATGGCGCAGGCCGGTACCACCTATGCCGTGATCTACGGCGTGATCGGCCGCAACGCCCCGGTGGAGAAGCGCTCCTGGGCGATGGGCGTGGCGGCTGCCGCCGGCTCCTTCGGCCAGTTCCTGATGGTACCGGTGGAGGGCTGGCTGATTGCCACGGCCGGCTGGCAGCTGGCGCTGGTCTGGCTCAGCATGGCGGCGCTGCTGATTGTTCCGCTGGCCTGGGGTCTGCGCGAGCCGGGCTTTCATGGCAGCGCACCACGCCAACGCGAACAGAGCGTGGCCGAAGCCCTGCGCGAGGCCTTCGGCCACCCGAGCTTTCTGCTGCTGATCACCGGCTACTTTGTCTGCGGCTTTCAGGTCGTGTTCATTGGCGTGCACATGCCGAGCTACCTGCGCGACTACGGCTTTTCGCCACAGGTGGCGAGCTATTCGCTGGCGCTGATCGGCCTGTTCAACGTGTTCGGCAGCTACCTGACCGGCAGCCTGGGCCAGCGCATGAGCAAGAAGTACATCCTGGCCTTCATCTATCTGGCGCGCTCCCTGGTGATCATCATTTTCCTGCTGGTGCCGCTGAGCCCGGCCAGCGTCTATATCTTCTCGGCCGTAATGGGCTTCCTCTGGCTGTCCACGGTACCGCCGACGAATGCGCTGGTGGCACAGGTCTTTGGCGTGGCACACCTGTCCATGCTGGGCGGCGTGGCCTTCTTCAGCCACCAGATCGGCTCCTTCCTGGGCGTCTGGCTCGGCGGCATGCTGTATGACCAGACCGGCAGCTACGACATCGTCTGGTATCTGGCGATTGCGCTCGGCCTGCTGGCAGCCGCCCTCAACCTGCCGATCCGTGAAACCGCCATTGCACGACCAACCCGGGTCATGGCATCCTGATAACCATGACACACCGATCCCCCCTGCTCCGCATCGGTGCCTGGCTGCTGGCCGGCCTGGCACTGCTGCTGGTGTTCCTGCTCTACACCCAGCCGGCGTTCATGCTCAACGTGGACGCCCTGATCTGGAGCTGCTTCGGGCTGGCCCCCTGAACCGACGGCAGCTGACGCACACGGAAACCTGCCGTAACCTTTGCCGGCCGGCAAGAGCTGCACGAAGCCGGCAAAATGTGGCACTATCCCAAGATTACAATCCGAAGCAGAGGCAGCCGCTGCATGCATGCTGCGCGCACCGTTTCGTACCGATCCTGAAAAGAGTCCCGCATGACCACCCTCACCGGAAGCATTGTCGCCCTCGTCACCCCGTTCCAGCCTGATGGACAAGTCGACTACGCCACGCTGCGCAAGCTGATCGACTGGCATATCGCCGAAGGCACCGACTGCATCGGCGTGGTAGGTACCACGGGCGAATCCCCCACCGTCAATGTCGAAGAGCATTGCGAGATCATCCGCGTGGCCGTGGAACAGGCGGCCGGCCGCGTGCCGGTCATGGCCGGCTGCGGTGCCAACTCCACCGCCGAGGCGATCGAGCTGGCCCGCTACGCCAAGGGCGTGGGTGCCGACAGCCAGCTGCAGGTCGTGCCCTACTACAACAAGCCGACACAGGAAGGCCAGTACCTGCACTTCCAGGCGATTGCCGAAGCCGTGGGCGACCTGCCGATGGTGCTGTACAACGTGCCGGGCCGCTCCGTGGCCAACATGGACAACGCCACCGTGCTGCGTCTGGCACAGATCCCCGGCATCATCGGCATCAAGGAAGCCACCGGTGACATCGCCAAGGCCCAATGGCTGATCCGCGACGTGCCCGAAGGCTTTGCCGTCTATTCCGGTGACGACCCGACCGCCGTGGCCCTGATGCTGTGCGGCGGCCAGGGCAATATCAGCGTCACCGCCAACGTCGCGCCACGCCTGATGCACGAACTGTGCGTGGCCGCCATTGCCGGCGATCGCAACACGGCCATGCAGATCCAGAACCGCCTGCTGCCGCTGCACCGCGACCTGTTCGTGGAAGCCAACCCGATTCCGGTCAAGTGGGCCATGGAGCGCCTCGGCCTGTGTGGCGGCACCATGCGCCTGCCGATGACCCCGCTGTCCGGCGCCAACCACGCCGTGGTCGAAGCCGCGCTGAAGGCCTCCGGCCTGCTCTGATTACCGATCCCCTCACGCATCAAGGACATTCCCCTGTGAAGAATCTGCACAAATTGACGCTGACCGCCCTGGCTGCCAGCCTGCTGGCTGCCTGCTCCCCGTTTGGTGGTGGCGCCAGCGGTATCGATTACAAGTCTGCCGAACGCGGCAACAACCTCGCCATCCCGCCGGACCTGACGCGCCTGGACACCAATACCCGCTACAACGTGCCGGGCGATGCCAGCGCCGCAGCCTTCCAGGCCCAGCGCGCGGCCACCGAGGCCACCAGCGGCACCGTGCAGAATGTCGCCAGCGACCAGATCGGCGATGTGCAGATCCGGCGCGAAGGCAACCAGCGCTGGCTGGTGGTTCCGCGCAAGCCGCAGCAGCTGTGGAACCCGGTCAAGGCCTTCTGGGAAAACAACGGTTTCGCGCTGACGACCGACGACCCGCGTCTGGGCGTGATGGAGACCGACTGGGCCGAGAACCGCGCCAACATTCCGATGGATCCGGTGCGCCGCCTGCTGGGCAAGGCCTTCGATTCGGTCTACTCCACCGGCGAACTGGACCGCTACCGCACCCGCATCGAAAGCAATGCCTCCGGTGGCACCAACATCTTCGTCACGCACCGTGGCATGGAAGAAGTGCTGACCGGCCGCGAGAAGGAAGTGGCGACCTGGCGTTCGCGTCCGAACAGCCCCGAGCTCGAAAATGAAATGTTGCGCCGCCTGATGGTGTCGCTGGGCGTGCCGCAGGCCCAGGCCGATGCCGTGGTGCGCCAGCAGGGTGCCGCTGCCCAGACTGCCAGCCAGCAGGCGCGCGCGGCCGTGCAGCATGACACCGCTGCCGGTACGCTGCTGCTGCAGGACAGTACCGAGCAGGCCTGGCGCCGCCTGGGTCTGGCGCTGGACCGCACCGGCTACACGGTGGAAAGCAGCAACCCGCAATCGGGCAGCTATCTGGTGCGCTATGTGCAGCCCAGCGCCGAGCGTGAAAGCAAGCCCGGCATCCTGACGCGCCTGTTCGGCAAGAGCAAGGATGCGCCCAAGCCGGTGCGCTACCTGGTGCAGGTACAGCCGCAAGCCCAGGGCAGTCTGGTGCGTGTGCTGAACGAAGGCGGCCAGCCGGTCAGCCAGGCCGAAAGCGCACCGATCCTGCGCGTGCTGGCCGAGGATCTGCGCCAGTTCTGAGCCTGATCCGCCAGTCTCCTGCCAACGCCCGCCCTCTGTGCGGGCGCTTGCTTTTGGAGGCTGGCCTGGCACGATTCCATGAGCATCCGATTCAAGAGCCTGGGCAGCGGCAGTGCCGGCAACGCCACCCTGATCGAAGCACGTGAAGGCCACTCCGTCAGCCGCCTGCTGGTGGACTGCGGCATGTCAGCGCGCCAGCTGACGGTGCGCTTGCAGCAGGCCGGCATCGAGCCGGAACAACTCGACGGCATTTTCATCACGCACGAACACCGCGACCATATCGGCTGCGCGCCGGTGTTTGCCGCACGGCACCGCATTCCGGTCTGGATGAGCCGCGGCACCCATGCCGCCGTCGGCCAGCCGGAATCGCTGTCGGCGCTGATCCGCTTTGCACGCGATGAGGAACCGATCGACTTCGGCGCGATGGAGCTGCAACCGTTTACCGTGCCGCACGATGTGCGCGAGCCGCTGCAACTGGTCTGCACCGATGGCGACCGCCGCATGGGCCTGGTCACCGACCTCGGCCACGCGAGTGCCCACGTGGTACAGATGCTGCAACAGTGTCACGCGCTGTTACTGGAAAGCAACCACGATCCGGCTATGCTAGAAGCATCCGGTTACCCGCGCTTTCTGAAGGCGCGCGTGGCAGGAGCCTATGGCCACCTGAGCAATTCTGCCGCCGGAGAACTGGCGCGCCTGCTCAACCATGACCGGCTGGGTCATGTGCTGGCGGCCCATCTGAGCGAACGCAACAACCGCCCGGAACTGGCGGCAGCCGCTCTGGCTGCCGGCCTGGGCCGTGCGCTTGACGAAATCATGCTGGCGACTGCCGAGGACGGCAGTCGCTGGCTGGAGGTCTGATGTCCACACCCCCGATTGATGCCGAATTGCAGCAACTGCTGCAGTTGCAGCGCGATGCCGCGCTGGTCCAACCCTACCCTTCCTACGCACAGCGCCAGGATCGTCTGGCGCGGCTGCAGCGTCTGCTGGAGCTGCAGGGCGAATCGCTGGCCGAGGCGATTTGCGCCGATTTTGGCCAGCGCAGCATGGTGCAGACGCGCATGGCCGAGCTGCTGGTGCTGCAGCAGGAGCTGCGCCACGCCCGCAGGCAGCTGGGGCGCTGGATGCGCATGCGGCGCGTGCGCACCGGCTGGGCCTTCTGGCCGGCCGGCAACCGCCTGCTGCCGCAGCCGCTGGGTGTGGTCGGCATTGTCTCGCCCTGGAACTACCCGCTGCAGCTGGCGCTGTCGCCTGCACTGGGGGCTCTGGCCGCCGGCAACCGGGTGATGATCAAGCCCTCCGAATCGACACCGCTGTTTGCCGAAGCGCTGCAACAGGCGGTGGCGCGCCTGTTCGACCCGGCCGAGCTGGCCGTGGTGACCGGGGATGCCGATGTCGGCCGCGCCTTTGCGGGCCTGCCGTTTGACCACCTGATGTTCACCGGCTCGACCCACGTGGGCCGCCAGGTGGCCGAAGTGGCTGCGCGCCAGCTGGTGCCGGTGACACTGGAACTGGGTGGCAAGTCTCCGGCGCTGATCGACCTGTCGGCCGACATGGCGCTGGCGGCACGCCGCATCGCCCACGGCAAGCTGCTGAATGCCGGCCAGACCTGTGTCGCGCCGGACCATGTGCTGGTACACCGTTCGCAGCTGGCGGCCTTTGTCTCGCACTACCGCCAGGCGGTGCAGGAACTCTACCCCGGCCTGCCGGCCAATCCGGACTACTGCGCCATCATCAACGCCCGCCAGTTCCAGCGCCAGATCAGCCTGTTGCAGCAAGCACACGAAGCCGGCTGCCAGATCGAGGTACTGGCCGAAACCGACATGCAGCGCCGCCTGCTCGGCCCGAGCCTGGTGCTGGAACCCTCACCCGAGCTGCGCCTGATGCAGGAGGAAATCTTCGGCCCGATCCTGCCGGTGCTGGTATACGACCAGCCGGAACAGGTGCTGCAACAGTTGCGCCAGCAGCCCCGTCCGCTGGCGCTGTACTGGTTCGGCCAGGACCGGCAGATGCAGCAGCAGGTACTGCGCGAAACGCACGCCGGCAGTGTCGGCATCAACGACTGCATCTGGCAGGTGGCGCAGTTGCACCAGCCCTTTGGCGGCATCGGTCCGAGTGGCCAGGGCGCCTATCGCGGCGTCTGGAGTTTCCGCCGCTTCAGCCACGAAAAGCCGGTGTTCCTGCAATCGCGCTGGAGTGGAACACGCATGCTGTATCCGCCTTACGGGCCGCGCGTGGAGCAGTTGCTGGACTTGCTGAAACGCTGGAGCTGATGTTGCAGCGCGTCAACAATCGCAAGCAAAGTTATCGATAACGATTATCATTTGTGTACAATGCAGGCTCGCCGGGCGCTTTCCGGCGCTCTCCCTGCAAGCCACACTGCCATCTGTCCCGCCTCTGGCACCCTCCAGGACGATTGATGCAGACATAGCCAGCAGCATGTGTTTTCACCTCTGTTTTTCTGGCCATGACATCTTCCGCACAAGCACGTCCTGCTGCAGAACTCCCTTCTGCGGCCCCCTCCTCCTCTTCCCGCATCCTGCCGCTGGGTGCTGCCCTGTTGATGGGATCGGTCAGCGCCACCGCGCTGGCACAGTCCGTGCCGGATGACGGCGACACCATTCTGCCGACCGTCGAAGTGACCGACACCCTGGTCACGCCCGCCAGCAAGGTCGATCTGCGCGCCACGCGTACCCGCATCGGCAAGGGCGATCAGGCGCTGCGCGACATTCCGCAAAGCGTCACCGTGATGACGGAAAAGCTCATCAGCGACCGCAACCTGGACGATTTCCGCGAGGTGCTGCGCACCACGGCCGGCGTGACCTTCCTGGCCGGCGAAACCGGCGAGGAGGATGTGCGCCTGCGCGGCTTCTCGCTCGGCACGGCCGGTGACATCTACCGCGACGGCCTACGCGACGGCAACCTGTACGAGCGCGACACCTTCAACGAGGACCGCGTCGAGGTGATCAAGGGATCGGCCTCGATGCTGTTCGGCAAGGGCTCGACCGGTGGCGTGATCAACCAGGCCAGCAAGCAGCCGTTCCTGATGACACAGCACGAAGTCAGCGCCACCGTGGGCAGCGGCGATGAAAAGCGCCTGCAGGGCGATTTCAACTGGCAGACCGGCGACGATTCCGCCTTCCGCCTGAATCTGATGTCGCAGCAAGCCGACAACTGGGGCGCCAAGCAGGACAAGTGGGGCGTGGCACCGACTTTCCGCTGGGGCATTGGCACGCAGAACGAGTTCTCGGCCGGGCTCTACCACCTGGATACCCGGGGCCGCTCGAGCTACAGCCATCCGTGGTTCCTGAGCGATCCCGCCACGCGCAGCGGCGAGATCATTCCGACCCTGGAGGCCAAGAATTTTTATGGCCTCAACAGCGACAAGCTGAACAGCCGGGCCAGCTATGGCACGCTGCAGCACACGCACCGCTTCGATGATGGCGGCGAACTGGCTTCGCAGCTGCGCCATGGCCGCTACGAACGCGATCTGTGGGCCAGCGTGATCCGCCTGGGCGACACCAAGGGCCAACCCACCACGATTGACAATTTCGGTCCCGATACCACCATCACCCGCACACCCAAGGGCCGTGTCGGCATCAGCGACGTGACACAGCTCCAGAGCGATTACAGCCAGACCTTCCACTGGGGCGGCCGCGAACACAAGCTGCTGGCCGGGATCGACCTGTACCACGAGGACGCCAAGCGCAACAACAGCTTTGCCGGTGCGCCCAGCGGCCTGACAAGCACCGTGGGGCAGCCCAACAATGGCGACTGGCGCCCGGACGAGCGCGGCGCACCGGTGTTCAACACCTTCACGTCAAGGAATATCGGCGTGTATGTGCAGGACACGATTGCGCTGAACGATCACTGGAAAGCCGTGGCCGGACTGCGCCTGGACCACTTCAAGGGCAGCTACCACACGGCTGCGGGTACGGCCGCCAATGGCGACGCCATCCCGGCCTACAGCTTCGACAAGAGCGAAACCCTGCTGAGTCCGCGCCTCGGCCTGCTCTACCAGCCCCATGATCTGGCGTCCTACTACCTGTCTTACGGCACCTCGTACAACACCTCGGGCGATGCCTACCAGTTCGCCCCCAACCCGACGTCGGAGGCCAATCGCAAGATAGCCAACACCCCGGCCGAAAAGTCGCGCAACTTCGAGATCGGCGGCAAGTGGGATGTGCTGGACCAGCGCCTGTCGCTGGGCGCCGCCGCCTTCTACTCCGAAAAGTACAACGAGCGCAACCAGGACCCGGATAGCGCCTCCGACCAGTACCTGCTGTCCGGCAAGCGTCATGCCCTGGGCATGGAATTCAATGCCGCCGGCCGTCTGACGCCCAAGTGGGAAGTGTTCTGGAACCACTCCTGGATCCCGACCGCGAAGATTGACAAGAGCAACCAGGTGCTGGCCGCCAACGGTGGTGGTGCCCAGGTCGAGGGCGATCGTCCCGGCCTGACGCCGAAGCACAGCGGCAGCCTCTGGACCACCTACCGCGTGCTGCCCAAACTGCGTCTGGGGGCCGGTGCCAATTACCGCAGCAGCCAGCATCCGGATGGCAGCCGTGCCGTCAAGGCCGACAGCTTCGTGACCTGGGATGCCATGGCCGAGTACAGCTTTAGCGATGCCACCGCGCTCAAGCTCAACGTCAGCAACCTGACCGACGAGCTGTACGCCGACACCCTGTACCGCGGCTTTTACGGCCCGGGCCAGCCGCGTCGCGTGCAGCTGACGCTGAAGCACCAGTTCTGATCTCCACCACCTGACCGGCCGCTGCCTGCAGCCGCCGGTTTTTTCCCCTGTTCTGCCATGCTGCTGACCCTTGATTCCGTGCTGGATGCCAGCCAACTCTCCGCCATTCACCAACTGCTGCACGATGCCGACTGGCGCGACGGCAGCCATAGCGCCGGCAACATGGCACGCAGCATCAAGCACAACCGGCAGCTGGCCTCCGACAGCGCTGCCTCGCAGCGCATCCGCGCCATCGTGCTGGGCGCGCTGCAACAGCACCCGCTGTTTTTCAGCGCCGCGCTACCGCACCGGATTTTCCCGCCACGTGTGAACCGCCACGGCCCGGGCGAATACTACGGCCCGCATTACGACAACGCCGTGCTGCGCGGCCCGGAAGGCCATGTGCGCTCGGACCTCTCCTGCACCGTTTTCCTGAACGATCCCGACAGCTACAGCGGCGGCGAGTTGCAGATCGCCGATACTTTTGGCGAACAGCGCATCAAGCTGGCAGCCGGCAGCGCCGTGCTCTACCCGTCCAGCAGCCTGCATCAGGTGCTGCCGGTCACGCAGGGCGAGCGCATCGGCTGCTTCTTCTGGCTGCAAAGCCTGGTACGCAGCAATGAACAGCGCCGCCTGCTGTACGAGCTGGACATGGCACTGACCAGCCTGCGCCAGCAGCATGGCGAATCGGCCGAGACGACGCAGCTGACCGGCACATATCACAATCTGCTGCGCCTGTGGGCGGAGACCTGATGCAGCCGCCCCGCCTTGATCCGCTGCCGCCCGGCCTGGTCTCGCTCGATGATCACCAGCGCCATGCGGCACAACTGCTGGATGCCGACCGGCTGGCCTTCTTTGCCGGAGCCGCCGCCGATGGCCTGACCGATGCCGCGAATCGCCAGGCCTGGTCTGCCCTGCAACTGGCACCGCGTGTGCTGCAGCACATGCAGGACAGCCACACACGCACACGGCTGCTGGGCCGGACCCTGGACTGGCCGCTACTGCTGGCTCCGGTGGCGCACCAGCGGCTGGCCCATCCCGATGGCGAAATCGGCACCGCCTTTGCCGCCCAGGCCAGCCAGACCGGCATGGTGCTGAGCACGCTGTCGAACACGCCGGTGGAACAGGTGGCGGCGATTCTGCAGCACGAACCGGCGCTGGCCCCGCCGCTCTGGTTCCAGCTCTACCTCCAGCCCGATTGCGCTGCCACGCTGGCATTGCTGCGCCGCGCCGAAGCCGCCGGCTGCCAGGCGCTGGTGCTGACAGTGGATGCCCCGGTACAGGGGATTCGCGATGCCGAACGGCGTCATCCGCTGCAACTGCCGCCGGAAATCCACCCGGCCCATCTGCCGCCGTCCGTGCACCAACCCGGCCCCGGCCTGTGCCAGGGCCTGGCCGCCAGCGCACCGGGCTGGGACGATGTGCGCTGGCTGCTGGAACAGACCACACTGCCGCTGCTGCTCAAGGGCATCACGCACCCGGACGATGCGCGTCAGGCGCAGGCACTCGGGGTGGCCGGCCTCATCGTCAGCAACCATGGCGGCCGCACGCTGGACAGCATGCCGGCCAGCGCCACACTGCTGCCGCGCGTTCGCCAGGCCGTTGGCAACGATTACCCCGTGCTGGTCGATGGCGGTATCCGCCGCGGCACCGACCTGTTCAAGGCCTTGGCACTGGGAGCCGATGCCGCCCTGCTCGGACGGCCACAGGTGTTTGGCCTGGCCAATGCCGGTGCCCGCGGTGTTGCCCACGTGCTGCGCCTGCTGCGCGATGAATTCGAGGCCGCCATGCTGCTTTGCGGCTGTGCGCGGATCGCGCAGATCGATGCCTCCCGCCTCTTTATCAATCGATAATGATTTTCATTTATAATTCTTCATCACAAACGAAATGAGACTTGTTTCTATGATCTGGAGTCTGATCCTGTCGCTTGCCGTGGTGGCCCAGTGCGCCTGGCTGGTAACACAGCGCTGAACCGCCATCCTGCCCCATGAGCACCCTGACCCTGTCTTCCCCCCGCATCACGCCGGCCTGGCGCGACGCCGGCATCATCGCTGCTGTCCTGCTCGGCCATGTCGCCCTGCTCGCCAGCCTGAACGCCACGCGCCCGCAGCCGGTGCAAGCGCCACAGCCACTGACCGTGCAGCTGCTGACGCCGACGCCGATGCAGGCTGCTCCGCAACCGGCAGCAGCTGCCGCGCCACCAGCGGCCACACCCGCGGCCATCCGGCCACTGCCCCGACCGGAGCCCCGCCCCGCCGCCCGGCCAAAGCCGCAAGCCCAACCCACTCCCAGCCCGACACCGATCAGCAGGCAGCCGACACCGGATCCGCTGCCGCGCAAAGCCACAGCGGCAACGCCTGCGCCAACGCAGCCCGGCCAGAGCACTGCTACCGGAAGCGCCACGCCAACCACCTCCGGCAACACCTCCAGCCAAAGCGCCGCCAACAGCAACAGCCAGAGCACGACCCCGGCCGAAGTCGTGCTGCCCAACACCCGCGCCAGCTATCTGCAGAACCCCAAGCCACCCTACCCGCCCGCCAGCAAACGCAACGGCGACACCGGCACCGTCCTGCTGCGCGTCATGGTCGATGCCAAGGGCAACGCCCAGGACGTGACGCTGCGCAAGTCCAGCGGCTATCCGGAGCTGGACCAATCGGCGCTGGACACCGTGCGCCGCTGGCGATTCGTACCCGGCAAGCGCAACGGCGAAGCCACTGCCATGTCGGTCACCGTGCCGATTGCCTTCCATCTCAAGAGCTGATTTCCCTCTTCTCCCTGTTCCCTCTCCCTCTCCCTCTCCAAAGGTTGTTCCATCATGTCGATTCCCTCTAGTTCTTCCATGAACCTGGCCCTGCTCTGGACGCAAGGCGACTGGGTTACCCGTACCACCGCGCTGGTGCTGCTGCTGATGTCGGTGGCCACCTGGGCCGTGATCCTGATCAAGAGCTGGGACCTGTGGCGGCACAAGCGCCTGGCCAGCCGCACCGACCAGTTCTGGCACAGCGCCAGCCTGGCCGAAGGCCTGGACCAGCTCGGCCATGCCGATAGCCCGTTCCGTCAGCTGGCGGTGCAGGGCAAGGAAGCCAAGAAGCACCACGAGCAGAGCGACAACGAGCTGCACAGCAGCCTCGGCATCAGCGACTGGATCCACATGAACCTGCGCAGCAGCCTCGACGGCAGCCAGGCGCGACTGCAGTCCGGTCTGGCCATCCTCGCCTCCATCGGCTCCACCGCACCGTTTGTCGGCCTGTTTGGCACCGTCTGGGGCATCTACCACGCCCTGATGGGCATCAGCAGCGCCGGCTCGGCCTCGATCGACAAGGTGGCCGGCCCGATCGGCGAAGCCCTGGTGATGACAGCGCTGGGCCTGGCGGTGGCGATTCCGGCCGTGCTGGGCTACAACTTCCTGCTGCGCGGCAACAAGCGCGTCAACCAGCGCATGCAGCGCTTTGCCCATGACCTGCACGCCTGGCTGGTGACCGGTTCGCGCGTGCAGCCTGCCAGCGCCGGTCGCTGAACCGCACGACAAGGAGTCTTCCCATGGCTTTCCCCACTTTCGAGCAGGATGACAGCGACGTGATGAGCGAGATCAACATGACGCCGCTGGTCGACGTGATGCTGGTCCTGCTGATCGTCTTCATCATCACCGTGCCGGTGCTGAACCACGCGGTGCCCCTCTCCCTGCCACAAGCCAGCAGCGAACCCGAAGTACGCCAGCCCGATGCGATCCAGCTCGGTATTGACGCCCAGGGCGCACTGTTCTGGAACGGCCAGGCGCTGCCCGCCAGCGCCCTGCAGCCGCGCCTGCAGGCCGCCGCCGCACAACAGCCGCAACCACAGCTGCAATTGCAGGCCGACCGCAGCGTGCGCTACGAAGCCGTGGCACGCACCCTGGCCGCCGCACAGCAGGCCGGCCTGCGCCAGGTCGGCTTCGTCACGGAGCCGCAGCGATGATGCCGGAGCATGCCCGATCGCCCGATGCCGCGCCCCCCCCTGCAACGGCATCGGACCAGCCGGCCACACACCGCCAGCCCGGGCCGCCGGCCATCCCGAGCGAGCAGCTGATGCGCGGCCAGCGCAGCATCACCATCGTGCACCGGGGCGTGACCTACCAGCTGCAGGCCACGCGCCAGGGCAAGCTGATCCTGACCAAGTAGGCGCTTACCTTCGCTCACCATTCGCTACAGGTACAGCGCACCGGCTTGCGTTACCCTTGTACCCAAGGAGTATTACGCATGATTCACACCTCTTCTTCCCGATTCCGTACCGTGGCAGCGGCCGTCCTGGCCGTCAGTTCCATCTCGCTGCTGGGTGCCTGCGCCGGCGTGCGCTCGACCAACACCTCCGGTGTCAGCAACAACGGGGTACAGGCCTATGGCCTGGCCGATATCAGTGTCGGCAAAACCAGTTCCAGCGGCTACAGCCGCAGCGGCCTGTCCAGCCACCAGTCGCACATCGGCATCGGCGGCTCGGTGCCGCTGAACTGACAGATACATTTGCGCAGCGGCAGAAGTCGACATACTTGTTTACAATGATTCGCATCTTGCCTTGAACTGCAAGCTTTGGCCCACATCTCAATCAAGGTGGTGGGGCACAAAGACCACCAGACTTTTTTTCACTACAGGAGCTCACCGCCCATGAACGACCGATTGCACTCCCCCAGCTGGGGCCGCGCTTCGATCACCCCCGTACAGCGCAACCGCGTGCTGCGCAACACTTTCTGGCTGCTCGCCCTGAGCATGATCCCCACCGTCATCGGTGCCTGGATCGGTGTCAGCACCGGCATCGTGTCCGGACTGGGTACCGGCCTGAGCCTGATGCTGTTCTTTGGCGGCGCCTTCGGCTTCATGTACGCCATCGAGAAGACCAAGAACTCGGCTGCCGGCGTGCCGGTGCTGCTGGGCTTCACCTTCTTCATGGGCCTGATGCTGTCGCGCATCCTGGGTGCCGTACTGGGCATGGGCAATGGTGCCGGCATCGTCATGAGCGCTTTTGCCAGCACGGCCGGCGTATTCGGCGTGATGGCAGTGCTGTCCACCGTGATCAAGCGTGACCTGTCCGGCATGGGCTCCTGGCTGTTCGTCGGTGCCCTGGTGGTGCTGTTCGGCATGCTGGCCAACATCTTCATCGGTTCCGGCCCGATGATGATGGCCCTGTCGGTGCTGATGACCGGCGTGTTCAGCCTGTACATCCTGTACGACCTGAAGCGCATCATCGACGGCGGCGAGACCAACTACATCTCCGCCACGCTGGCACTCTATCTGGACATCTACAACGTGTTCCAGGGCTTCCTCGCCATCTTCGGCCTGGGTGGTGGCAGTAGCGACTGATCGCCAGCGCTCCCACAATGGCCAAAGCCCCGCTCTGCGGGGCTTTTTCGTGGGCCATCGCCGGGCGGGGATCCGGCCAGGCCGGACCACGGCAGTGTTTACTGCGCCAGCCCCCAGCGCGCATCATCGCGCTCGAACACTGCCATGCTTTCCACATGCGCGGTGTGCGGGAACATGTTGACCACGCCCGCTGCACGCAGGCGGTAGCCGCCCTGGTGCACCAGCAGACCGGCATCGCGTGCCAGCGTGGCCGGGTTGCAGCTCACATAGACGATGCGTGCTGGCGGCTGCCAATCGGCCGGGGCGACATAAGCGCCTTCTTCGGCCTGGCCGATGCGCTGCTGGTGGATATCGGCCAGCGCCTTGGACAGCGCAAACGCACCCTCGCGCGGCGGATCCACCAGCCACTTGTCGGCCGCGCCATCGGCCACCAGCATTTCCGGCGTCATCTCGAACAGGTTGCGCGCCACGAATGACGTCGGTGCCAGCGTGCGGCCGTGCGCATTCGGGTTGTTGGCGGCGTAGTTGTCGCGTGAACGCGCCACCAGCGCCTCGCTGCCCTCGATGCCCAGCACCTCGCGCGCCTGCGTCGCCAGCGGCAGCGTGAAATTGCCCAGCCCGCAGAACCAGTCGATCACGCGCTCATCGGGCTGTACCTGCAGCCACTGCAGCGCCTGGCTCACCAGCACGCGGTTGATGTGCGGGTTGACCTGGGTGAAATCGGTCGGGCGGAACGGCATGGTGATGCCAAACTGCGGCAGGCTGTAGGACAGCTGCGCCGAATCCGTGCTGATGCAGTGCACCGTGTCCGGCCCCTTGGGTTGCAGCCACCACTGCACGCCAGCATGTGCCGCCGCAAACGCATGCAGCCTGTCCAGATCACCCTGGCTGAGCGGCTCCAGATGGCGCAGCACCAGCGCCGTGACATGGTCACCACAGGCCAGCTCGATCTGCGGGCAGGTGTCGCGGGCGTCCATGCTGGCGATCAGGGCGCGCAGCGGCAGCAGCAGGTCGCTGACCGGCTTGGGCAGGACGGCACAGCTCTCCATGTCGGCAATGTAGCGGCTCTTGCGTTCATGGAAGCCGATCAGCACCTTGCCCTTCTTGACCACGTGGCGTACCGACAGGCGTGCGCGCCAGCGGTAGCCCCAGTCCGGGCCATGAATCGGGCGCAACAGCTGGTCGGCCGTGCACTTGCCCAGATGCCAGAGATTGTCCTCGAGCACGCGCTGCTTCATCGCCACCTGCGCCGCCGGGTCCAGATGCTGCATCTTGCAACCGCCGCAGGCCCCGGCATGGAGGCCGAAATGCGGGCAGGCCGGGCGCGCGCGCTGCGCGGATTCCTTGTGGATGCGCGTCAGTGTGGCGGCTTCCCAGTTGTTCTTCTTGCGGTGGCTGGTAGCACTGACCCATTCGTAGGGCAGCGCTCCATCGATAAAGATCACCTTGCCGTCATCGCGGCGCGCCACGCCCTTGGCATCCAGATCCATGGCATGCACCAGCAGCCAGTCGGACTGGGCCCCTTCGGGCGGGGGACCGAACTGCGCACGCAATTGCGTGATGGCATCGTGTTCCTGGGAGAGATCGGCGGAGTCGGGGGTGTGGGTCGTTTCCATGGGCAGCATGCTAGCAACAAAAATCGCTTCTTGCGCCAGGCACAAGAAGCGATGCGGGATCAGGCGCGGGGGAGATCAGCGCAGGTAGCTGGTCGGGTTGACCGACTGGCCGTTGCGGCGCACCTCGAAGTGCAGCTTGACGCGATCGGCATCGGTATTGCCCATTTCGGCAATCGTCTGGCCTTTCTTCACGTTCTGGTTTTCGCGCACCAGCAGCTTGCTGTTGTGGGCGTACACCGTCAGATAGGTCTTGTTGTGCTGGACGATGGCCAGATTGCCATAGCCGCGCAGGCCGGAACCGGCATAAATCACCTGGCCATCGGCTGCCGCCATCACCGGGTCGCCCTGCTTGCCGCCAATGCCGATACCCTTGTTCTTCACGGAGTCGAACGGCGTGACGATGCTGCGGCTCTGCGTCGGCCAGGACAGCGCGATCTCGCCCGGCGCGGCGGCAGCGGGTCGGGTCACCGGCGTACTGCTGGCCGCCGGCTTGGTGGCCGCCGGACGGCTGGAAGCCACGCGCACTGGCGCACTGCCGGCCGGCGGTTCGACGCGCAGCACCTGACCGACTTCGATCAGATTCGGATTCGGCACCCAGGAGGTGTTCCAGCTCATGATGTCGAGCGGGCTGCGACCATGGGTGCGGGCAATGCCGTAGATGGTGTCACCCGGCTGCACCGAGTAATAGCCGGGCTGGTTGCGGAATTCGTAACCGGGCAGCGTGGCCGGATCGACGCGGGTGATGCCACCGGTGGAGCGGTTTTCGACAGGTGCGCGAGGCGAAGAGCCACAGGCTGCAATCAGGGCCACCATGCCGGCACACACCGTGATGCGCAGCGCGTGGCGCCAGGTGGTGGGGGCAAGGGCTGAAGTGCGGGTCATGCGGAAAATCCTTGTAACAGCTAACAGGGCGATTCCGCCCGGAAAAGCGATGCGGGGCGGAACAGGAAATGGCGTAACAGCCCGGACGCAGCAGCGTTCAGGCCATGCCTGATTTTAAGGGAACAAAAAGTACAGGTTCGAGTAAGGCCTGTTGCAAACCGTTAGCAGTTTTATCCAGCACCACCAGCACCTGCTGGCCGGTGCCCAGGGCAGCCGGAGCCACGATGCGCCCATCCATGGCCAGCTGATCAACCCAGGCTTGCGGGATATGCTCGCCGCCCGCAGCCGCAATGATGCCGGCATAGGGAGCGCCGGACGGGTAGCCCAGCATGCCATCACCCAGGATCAGGTGCACATTCGGAATGCGGAACGGTCGCAGGTTGGCACGCGCCTTCTCGTGCAGGCCCTTGAGCCGCTCGATGCTGTAGACCTCGCTCGCCACCTGGCCCAGCACGCTGGCCTGGTAGCCGCAGCCGGTGCCGATTTCCAGCACCCGGCCCAGCCGCGCCTGCGGCCCCTGCGCGCGCATCGCCGGACTGGCCAGCAACAGCTCGATCATGCGCGCCACCACGCTGGGCTTGGAAATCGTCTGCTGCAGGCCGATCGGCAGACTGGTGTCCAGATAGGCCTGGTTGAACAGGGCGCTATCGACAAAGCAGTGGCGCTCCACCGCCAGCATGGCCTGCGCGACACGGCTATCGTGCAGGCCGGACTGCTGCAGGGACTGCACCATGTGGGCGCGCATCGCTGCCGCATTGCCCAGACCGGAGCTGCCCACCGTGCCGGGACGGTTCACCTGCACGATATGCGGCATCGCCGGCTGGGCCGGACGGCGTGCAGTCAGTGCCTGGCGGGCGGCCGCCAGCTCGTGCGGCGTGGCATCGAGCGGCAGTGTCGGCACCAGCGGCCCGGTGCCCGGCGGCACGCGCGCTGCCGGACGACCGGAGGCTGCGGTGGTCTGCGCCTCCGGATTCCACTGGTTGCGCGCCGGAAAAGTCGGACGTGGCACCTCAGGCCTCCTCCTGCCCGTGCAGCTTCGGGCCGCCCACGGCAAAGGCCTGTCCCCAGTAGCCGAGTGCGCCATGATCGGTCAGGTCCACCTTGAGCGGCGTGATGGCGATGTGGCCCTGCGTGGTCGCGTGGAAATCGGTTCCGTCGGCATCGTCCTTGGCGGCACCGGCTGCACCGATCCAGTACATGGTCTCGCCACGCGGGTTCTGCTGCACGATCACGCTCTCGGCCGAGTGGCGGCGGCCCAGCCGGCACAGGCGGAAGCCTTTCAGCTCGTCCAGCGGCAGGTTGGGAATGTTGACGTTGAGCAGCCAGGGCTCGGCAGTGCCGGGTTTTTCCGGCAGAAACTGCATCATGTGCTGCACCAGCCGACGCGCTGCCTGCGCGGCGGCATCGATATGGCCCCAGCCACGATCGACCTGCGAAAAGGCAATTGCCGGAATGCCGAACAGATAGCCCTCCATGGCCGCGCCTACGGTGCCGGAATAGATGGTGTCGTCGCCCATGTTGGCACCGTTGTTGATGCCGGAGACGATCAGGTCGGGCGGGTCATCGAGCAGGCCGGTGAGCGCGATATGCACGCAGTCGGCCGGCGTACCGTTGATGTAACGGAAGCCATTGGCGGCACGCTGCACGTACAGCGGCGAATGCAGCGTCAGCGCGTTGGACTTGGCGCTGTTGTTGTATTCGGGAGCGATGACCTCGACATCGGCCAGGTCACGCAGGGCATTGTGCAGGGCCTCGATGCCGGTGGCCTGGTAGCCGTCGTCGTTGCAAATCAGGATTTTCATGGGCATGGACTGGCACCCGGCATGGGTGCGATGTAAGCCATTGTAGTCGTTGCGCAAGGACTGTCCGTGACAGCCCTGCCTGCTGCACGGGGATGCTTGCGGCAGCAACAGGCAACCGGCATCTTGTTACGATTGCATACGCTTGTTGCCCGATTGTTGTCACATCTGTTGCTAAAGCAAACGAAATTCATTTTTATTCACCTGGTATTCCGATACCCACTCCGGAGGTTTCCCATGCGCAAACTGCTCACCGTGGCCGCTGCTGCCGCCCTGCCCCTACTGGCCACCGCTCCCGCCCAGGCGGCCACCTACGCCATTGACCCGGCACACACCTTTACCATGTTCGAAATCGGCCACTTTGGCGCCTCAGTCAACCGCGGCCGCTTTGACGAGAAGTCCGGCACGGTCGAATTCGACCAGCGCCGCAAGACCGGCAAGATCGACATCACCTTCAAGTCCGCATCGATCAACACCGGCACCAAGGCCTTTGACGATCACCTGAAGACGGACGACCTGTTCGCTGCCGACAAGCACCCGGACATCCGCTTTGTCTCCGACAAGTTCATTTTTGATGGCGACAAGGTCAAGGCCGTGAGCGGCAAGCTGACGCTGCTGGGCCAGACCCATCCGGTGACCTTCAACGCCAACCAGTTCAACTGCTACCCGAACCCGATGGCCAATACCGAAGCCTGTGGTGGCGATTTCGTCGCCGAAATCGACCGTACCCAGTGGGGCATGAACTACGGCGTGGACTTCGGCATGCCCAAGACCGTGCGCATTCTGGCCACCATCGAGGCCTTCAAGCAGTAAGCCCTGCCTTGCGCCGGCCAGCGCAGGCCGGTGCCGCCTTGTCACCTGCGTGACACGGGACTTTCACGCGTGCCCGGGATAATCACCTGCAGCTCCCGGGCAGCGTCGCGTACTTGCAAGCAGCTGCCCTCTCACCAGGACACCTGCCTTGCAAAAAGACAAAGCCGTTGCCTCGCTCGGTCAGCAATCGCTGCTGATGCCCGCCTGGATCACTGCCGCACTGGCAGCCAATGACCGGCTCAAACTCTATCTCTCGCTGTTGCAGGCCGCCTCGCGCCATGCGCTGTCGGCAGACGAGTCCAGCATCAACTGGAGCCAGGAATTGGCGCGTGCCGGCCTCGGCCAGACCGGCTGGACCCAGGAGCTGGTGCGACACGCCTATATGGACGACCAGCTGCTGGTGCTGCCGCACATGGCACAACTGCTGCAGGCGCTGGACGATGATCTGGAAACCATGGCCCGTCCGGTCACCGATGGCGGCATCGTGACAGATGCCGAACGCTTCCGCACGCGCCGCGCACACTGGCATGACTGGCTGCAGGCACGCCGTGATGACGATGGCCTGAGTGCCCCCAACCTGAACAGCCTGACCCATGGCGATCGCGCCTCGGGCGACAGCTTTCACCTGCTGGTAATGGATCTGCACAAGCAGATCAACAGCCTGGCCAGCGCGATTGCCACCGAGAACCTGGATGGCGCCCATGTCTGGCATATCCAGCCGGAAGACCGGCCGCTGGTGCGCGCCTTCATGCGCGGACTGAACCGCACGGCACCGCTCAAGTTCGGCCACCCGGGCCTGGACACCGCTGTCACGCGTGACGGCGAACGCCTGCTGATCCAGAACGACATCGGTACCAACGATGCCCACGTGCTGGTGATCACGGTCGAGGGCCGCAGCATCCGCCTGACCTATTCCGAGCTGCACGTGATCCGCTTCAAGTTCTTCCAGCGCCTGCTGGAACAGGCCGGCTTCAGCTGGGAAGTGGCGGAATCGGTCATGACGCCGGGCATGAACGAGAACAAGCCCTATACCGTGGGCCAGGCCACGCTGCACGCCGAGGACGATGCCACGCTGCAACAGGGTCTGGAAGACGTGGCGGCACGCATCGTGTTCGTGATCGACTGGAACCGCGCGCGCAAGCGCCTGCAGCTGTTCGTCAACAAGGCCACCGCCGTGGACCTGCTGGAGCGCGCTGCGGCACGCGGCCATGGCCACATGGGCTGGCTGATGTCTGGCGGCGAACAGCTGGTCTACAGCACCATGGAAGCAGTCGGCAGCGATGCCTTCCGCTTTGGCGACCGGCTGGACAGCGTACTGGGCGATACCGGTGCGCGCCAGTTCCTGCTGGAGCTGATGCGCATGTGTACCGCGCTGCTGCTGGAGCAGCAGCCCCAGGCCGTGATCGAGGACAAGGCGCGCCTGCTGATGGGTCGCGCACTGGCGCAGCACCATCTGGAATTCGACCTGATGGCGGAACATGCCGCCTACTGCCACGCGCTGGCGCAAACCGTGTGCGACCTGATCGCGCAGGGCGAGGAGGACAGCAGCCAGCTGGTGGCGCGCATCAAGCGCTGGGAACACCGTGCCGATGGCCTGGTGGTGCAGGCACGCCAGCGCGCCGAACGCCAGCCGCGCTGGAAGCCGGTGGTACAGCTGCTGCTGCAGGCCGACGACGTGGCCGATGCACTGGAAGAAACCGCTTTCCTCTGGACGCTGGTGCAATTGCAGCCCCAGCCCCTGCCCGCAGCCGTCCTGCACACCGTGGGCAAGCTCGCCGACACCACGCTGGCGGCGATCCAGGATCTGGTCAAGGCGATCGAAATCGCGCGCATGCTGGACCCCGAGCTGGACAGCCGCGACAGCGATGTGTTCCTGGAAACCCTGTGGCGCATGCTGCGCGCCGAGCGCACCTGCGACGAGCTGCTGCGCGAAGCACGCCGCACCATCGTCGTCACGCTGCATGCCCAGGCTGCCGCCATGCAGCTGGCCACCGAGCTGGCCACCACCCTGGAAAAAGCCTCTGACGCCCTGGTCGCCACCGGCTACGCCCTGCGCCAGATGGCATTCGAGAAGACCGGAGTCCACGCATGAACGCCCCCCTGAACGCCAGTGCCGCACTCTGGCCCGAGCATTTCTACCTGATCGATGCCGCCGGCACGCAACAGCACGGCCTGGCCGGCGATGCCAGCCGTGACAGCATGGGCTCCAAGGCCTGGAACCTGCTGCGCATGGCGCAAGCCGGCCTGCCGGTACCGGCAGCGCTGGTCGTAGGCACCCACTTTGCCCACCACCGCAAGCAGTACCAGACAGCGCTGCGCGAGACCGGCCTGCCGGCGCTGGAACAGGCCACCGGGCAGAAGCTGGGCGATCCGCGCAAGCCGCTGATCGTGTCGGTCCGCTCCGGCGCACCGATTTCCATGCCGGGCATGATGGAAACCCTGCTGAACATCGGCCTGTGCGATGCCACCCTGCCCGGCCTGCTGCGCCAGACCGGCAATCCGCGCCTGGTCTGGGACGCCTACCGCCGCCTGGTCGCCAGCTATGGCGAAGTGGTGGCGGGCCTGCCGGCATCGCTGTTCGAAAACGAGCTGCAACGCATCACCCAGGGCCGTGACGAGCGCCAGCTGGACTTCAGCGAGCTGCGCGAACTGACGCAAAGCTTTCTGCTGCTCTACCAGCAGCATGCCGGTCACCCCTTCCCGCAGGACGTGCACACCCAGCTGCTGCAGGCAGTGCAGGCCGTGTTTGCCTCCTGGGAGGCCGACAAGGCATGCGAATACCGTCGCCTCAACGGCATTGACGAGGCCATGGGCACTGCCGTCACCATCCAGCGCATGGTGTTCGGCAACGCCGGCGGCCGCTCCGGTGCCGGTGTCGGCTTCACGCGCAACCCGAGTACCGGCGAGCCGGTGCTGTGGATCGATTTTCTGGCCAACGCCCAGGGCGAGGACGTGGTGTCCGGCCGCCGCAACGCCCATGGCCACGAGGTCATGGCCGACCTGCTGCCCGAGGCCTGGCAGGCCCTGGAACAGGCCACTGTCCGGCTGGAGCAGATTTTTGCCGACATGCAGGACTTCGAGTTCACCGTGGAAGAAGGCCAGCTGCACATGCTGCAGGCCCGTTCCGGCAAGCGCACGCCGCTGGCCGCCGCGCGCATCGCGCTGGACCTGCACGCCGAAGGCCTGATCGATACCGACACCGCGCTGGAGCGCACTGCCGGCCTGCAGCCCGATGACCTGGCCACCAGCCACCTGGCCGATGACAGCGGCACGCCGGCCCGCCCTGCCGCCGAAGCTGCCAGCGCCTGCTCCGGTGTCTGTAGCGGCGAGATCGCACTCGATACCGCACGCGCCCGGCAACGCGCCGCCGAAGGCCGCAGCGTGCTCCTGGTACGCCCCGATGCAGAGACGCACGATATCGCCGCACTGGAGCTGTCGGTCGGCCTGCTCACGCGCCATGGTGCCCGCACCTCGCACGCCGCCGTGGTGGCACGCCAGCTGGGCAAGGTCTGCCTGGTCGGCTGCGACACCCTTGGCATCGACATGGCTGCCCGCAGCCTGCAGCTCGGCGACCTGCAGCTGCGCGAAGGCGATACGCTGACGCTCGACGGCAACCAGGGCCTGATCTACCTGGGCACGATTGCCACCGTCAAACAGCCGGATCCGGAGGTGATCGCGCGCCTGCAGGCACTGCGCGAACAGCAGCCGGCCTGATCGCAGGGCACGACCGCCGCCACGAGGACCGGGCCAGCCCCGGCCTTCGTGTTTTTACAGCGTGAAAATCTTGCCCGGGTTCAGGATGTTGCGCGGGTCCAGCGCCTGCTTCAGCGTGCGCATCAGGTCGATCGCTTCCTCGCCCGCCTCTTCCTGTAGCAAATCCATCTTGTGCAGGCCGATGCCGTGCTCGCCGGTGCAGGTGCCGCCGGCGCGGATGGCGCGCTGCGCCTGGCGGTGGTTGAGCGATTCGGCCAGCGCGCGCTCGGCCGGGATGGCGGGATCGACCAGGTACAGCATGTGGAAGTTGCCGTCCCCCACGTGGCCCACCATCATGTAGGGCAGACCCGAAGCATCGGCCTCCTGCGCCGTCTCGACCACGCACTCGGCGAGGCGCGAAATCGGCACGCAGGTATCGGTGGTGACGGAACGGCTGCCGGGTTTGAGCTGCAGCCCGGCAAACAGCGCATTGTGGCGCGCCTTCCACAAGCGGTTGCGGTCTTCCGGCAGGTGCGCCCACTCGAACGCACTGCCACCCTGACCGGCGGCTATTTCCTGTACCAGTTCGGCCTGTTCCTGCACGCCTGCCGCGCTGCCGTGGAATTCCATCAGCAGCATGGGCGATTCGGCCAGCTCCAGCTTGTCGTAGCGGTTGACGGCACGCACCGCATGGGCGTCCAGCAGCTCGCAGCGCGCAATCGGCACGCCCAGCTGGATGATCTGGATGGTGGTGTTGACGGCATCGCCAATGGTCGGGAACTGCACCACGGCGGCCGCCACGTGTTCCGGCTGCGGGTAGATGCGCACCGTGATTTCGGTGATCACGCCCAGCGTGCCTTCACTGCCCACGAACAGGCGCGTCAGATCGTAGCCGGCGCTGGACTTGCGCGCATGCGTGCCGGTGCGCACGATGCGGCCGTCGGCGGTGACCACCGTCAGTGCCAGCACGTTCTCGCGCATGGTGCCGTAGCGCACCGCATTGGTGCCGCTGGCGCGGGTGGCCGTCATGCCGCCAATACTGGCATTGGCCCCCGGATCCAGCGGAAAGAACAAGCCGGTATGGCGGATCTCGCTGTTGAGCTGCTCGCGCGTCACGCCGGCCTGCACTGTCACGCTCAGATCGTTCTCGCGCACCTGCAGCACACGGCTCATGCGCGACACATCCAGGCTGATGCCGCCCTGCACGGCCAACAGATGCCCTTCGAGCGAGGAGCCGGCACCGTAGGGAATCACCGGCACCGCATGGGCATGCGCCTGCTGCAGCACAAAGGCTACTTCTTCGGTCGACTCGCAGAACACCACCAGCTCGGGCGGGTCCACATCAAACGGCGACTCGTCACGGCCATGCTGCTGACGCACCGCCAGGGCCGCCGAACAACGCTCGCCAAAACGCTGCTGCAGCGCATCGTGCAGCGCCTGCGGGACCGGACGCGGGGAAACGGAAGGGGGAACATGGGACACGGTATTCTCCTGAAGCAACAGACAATTAGCGTAGCACGATGCGGCGCCCGGGCCAGCGGCCAGGCCGGCGGACAGGCAGTTTACCGGGAGCACTGGCCAACCTCCGGGCTGTACCCGGCATCCCCTTCAGGCTGTGCGCGTACCCCCTGGCGGCCCAGGACACGGACTGGCAAACCCGCCGCTGGCTGGACCGCCAGCACCTATACCATATTGGCCGATCAGACCCCGACCCACCTGATCTCTCGCCATGTTACAAGGGGCATTCACCTGCTTACGGCCAGGCGCGCTGTCCGGGTGATACCCTTCGTCGACTTGCGCTGTCGATGCGCCGGCCTGCACCCTCCCTCCCATCCTCCTGCCACGCACAAGCGGCGCTTGCAGGCCCTGTCTTGCGGGTGCGCCAGTCCCAAGCCGGCAACGCCAGCCCCCCATTCCAAGAACAAGACCCACCATCTGCGAGAGGACAACCCATGAACACCACCCCCTGCATCATCACCTGTGCCATCACCGGCTCCCTGCCGCAAAAGGCCGATAACCCGGCCGTGCCGGTCACCCCGGCCGAACAGATCGAGAGCATCCACGCCGCCTTCGAGGCCGGTGCCACGCTGGTCCACCTGCACGTGCGCCAGGACGACGGCCGCCCCAGCTCCGATCCCGAGCGCTTTGCCGAAGTCCAGGACGGCATCCGCAAGCACTGCCCCGGCATCATCATCCAGTTCTCCACCGGTGGCCGCTCCGGCGCCGGCCGCGAGCGCGGCGCCCACCTGGCCCTGAATCCCGACATGGGCTCATTGGCCACCGGCTCGGTCAACTTCCCCACCCGCGTCTACGACAATGCCCCCGATCTGGTGGACTGGCTGGCCGCCGAAATGCGCGAGCGCCGCATCAAGCTCGAGATCGAGGCCTTTGACCTGTCCATGATCTTCCAGGCCGCCAAAATGGAGGCCGATGGCCGCATCCAGGGCCCGCTGCACGTGCAGTTCGTGATGGGCATCCGGAACGCCATGCCGGTGGACCGCCGCGTGTTCGAGTTCTATATCGAAACCCTCAAGCGCCTGAGCCCGCAGGCCACCTTTACCGGTGCCGGTATTGGCCGCGATGCCCTGACGCTGGCGCGCTGGAGCATGGAGCTGGGCGGCCATGTGCGCACCGGCATGGAAGACAACGTACGTCTGGACAAGACCACGCTGGCTCCGTCCAACGCGGCGCTGGTGCAGCAGGTCGTGGGCGAGATGGCCGCCTTCAAGCGCCACCCGGCCAGCGTGACCGAAGCGCGTGCGCTGCTGGGGCTGCCGGCGGCGGCCTGATCAGCGCAGCCACGGGCTGCGCACCCTACTCCTGCAGGGCGCTTCGGCGCCCTGTTGCATTTCAGCCTGGCTGGCCGGCCAGCACCGAGGCCACCCAGCGCTGCAAATCGGCTGCCGGCATGGCACCGGACTGGCGCGCCACTTCGCGCCCACCCACAAACACCGCCAGCGTGGGAATGCTGCGAATGCCCTGCGCGGCCCCGGTCTGCGGATTCGCTTCGGTATCCAGCTTGGCAAACACCGCCCGGCCCTGCATCGCCTGCGCGGCCTGCTCGAACTGCGGTGCCATCATGCGGCAGGGGCCGCACCAGGGAGCCCAGTAATCCACCACCACCGGCAATTCGGTACCAGCCACGTAGCGCTGGAAACTGGCATCGGTCAGCACCACCGGCTGTTGTGGCAACAGCCCGGCCTTGCAGCGGCCGCAGTTCACTTCCTTGGCCAGATCGGATTCGGCCACGCGGTTCCTGGCCTGGCATTGGGGGCAGATGAGGTGCATGAGGGCTCCTGTAGTGAGTGGGATCCAATCGTCCACATATGGTGGAACAGTTGCCCGGTTTCAAGCACTGGTCTTGTACACGATTCCGCGGCCCGATACCTGCCGGCAGGCTAGCTAGCGCGCCGGCTCGACGTCCGGAACCTCATGTAGTAACATCACTACATCATCCCCAGCAAAGGAGGCTGCCATGACCGTGACCACCCTCACCAGCCGCGAACTCAACCAGGACATCGGCCGCGCCAAGCGTGCCGCACAGCATGGCCCGGTCTTCATTACGGACCGCGGCAAGCCGGCCCATGTGCTGCTCAGCATCGAGGAATACCGTCGCCTGACCGGAGAGCCACGCACACTGGGCGAAGCACTGGCCATGCCGGGGGCTGCCGATATCGATCTTGATCTGCCCAAGTTGCAGTTCCAGTGGCGCATTCCGGACTTCGGCCAGAAGGATTGAGCCGTGTACCTGCTGGACACCAACGTGGTTTCCGAAATGCGCAAGATTGCCGATGGCAAGGCCGATCCCCGGGTCACAGCCTGGCAGGCGCATGTCGACCTGACCCATTGCCATCTCTCGGCCATCACGCTGATGGAGCTGGATATCGGTATCCTGCGCCTGGAGCGGCGCGACATCCGGCAAGGCACCATGCTGCGACACTGGCTGGACCAGCAGGTGCTGCGCTGGTTCCACAGCCGCATCTTGCCTGTAGACACTGCCGTGGCACACCACTGCGCCCGCCTGCACATACCAGACCCGCGCCCCGAACGTGATGCCCTGATTGCCGCCACAGCGCTGGCGCATGGCATGACCGTGGTCACGCGCAACACGGTGGATTTTGCCGGCATGGGCGTGCCCCTGATCAATCCGTGGGACACCTGGACCTTGCAGGAAGCGCGGCAGGGGTATGCAGCTACCCAACCCTCCCAATAAAAAGAAAAAGGCACCTGGCGCATCTCCGCCCCAGGTGCCCGGGTAGTCAGTGCCGCAGCAAGCGCTTAGTCCTTATCCACCAGCACCTCATTGCGCCAGGCGCTGAACGAAATACTGCTGGTTTGCAGAAAGTTGGCAATACGCGCCTGCGTCACGCCGCCTTCCAGGTCCAGATCCAGCTCCAGTACCGGATCCTTCTCGTGATCCAGGTAGGAGCGGGAATACTTCTTGGTGCGGTTCCAGTCGTTGATGCGGCTCAGCGGCACATTCTGGTCAAAGGCGGCGCGGAACAGGATGGATTGCTTGTCCTTGTCTATCAGCAGCAGCGCCGTGTAGCCATCCAGCTTCAGGACCAGGTCACCATCCTTGTCCACGGTGTAGCTATAGCCTTCCTGCTTCAGGATGGATTCGAGCTGCGCAGTCGAGGTCTTGGTGACCACGGCCTGCGCCTGGGCCGTGCCTGCCACGCCCAGCATCAGGACCAGTGCGGCCAGCATGGTAAAGAAACGGTTTTTCATGTTGTCTACTCCCTGAAAACGATGTGGATCGCCCGGCGGGTGGTTCATGCCGGAATACAAGTGTTCAAGTATAGGGAGGAAACCGCACAACCAGCCGTGTCAACGCCAAGAATAGACAAAAAAGTAGCCACTGACAAAGAAAAAGCACCTAGACTTTCGTCTAAGTGCTTGATTTCATTGGTAGGCGCGATTGGATTCGAACCAACGACCCCCACCATGTCAAGGTGGTGCTCTAACCAACTGAGCTACGCGCCTGAAACTTGTTCAGAAGCAAGATTATAGACCGTATTTTTGCCTTTTTGCAAGCCATGCGGTCAACTCGCCACATTTTTCATCGGCGGCGCGCACCATGCACCCCCGGCAGGCCCTCCAGCGCGTGCAGCACCTTGGTCAGCTTGTGGGTATCGCTCACCTGCACCGTCATGGTCATGTGCGTGATGCCCTTGCTGACATCGTTGTGCATGCCCAGCACCGGCATCTTCTCGGCGGCAAACAGTTCGCTGATGTCGCGCAACAGGCCGCTGCGCGCATTGGCCTGGATCAGCACGTCCACCGGGTACTGGCCGGCCGCGCTGCCCGAATCCTCCCACTCCACGTCGATGCAGCGCTCGGGATGGTCGCGCACCATGCTGCGATAGTTGGCGCAATCCATGCGGTGCACGCTCACGCCCTTGCCGCGCGTGACAAAGCCGCCAATCGCATCGGGCGGTGCCGGCTTGCAGCACTTGCCCAGTTGCGTCAGCAGCGACCCCATGCCCACCACCAGCACGCCGCCCTTCTGGCCGGCGCGCCTGGCACGTTCACCCATGGCGGTAGTCTTTTGCAGCACCACCTCGTCATCGGTCAGCTGCGGCGCCTGCGGCTTGAGCACGGCCTCGATGTTGCGCAGCGAGAATTCATCCTTGCCAACCACCTCGAACAGCGCATCCGGGCTGTCAAAGCCCAGCTGTTCGGCCAGATGCACCAGATTGGTCGAGGTCTTGCCTTCGCGCTGCAGCAGTTTTTCCACTGCCTCGCGCCCGCGTGCCACGGTTTCCTGCGTGATTTGCGCGTTGTAATACGCCCGCACCTTGGCGCGCGCGCGGTGGCTGACCAGATAGCCCTGCTCCGGATTCAGCCAGTCACGCGACGGGCCGCCTTCCTTGACCGTGACGACTTCCACCGTCTGGCCGCTCTGCAACCTGGTCTGCAGCGGCACCATCTGGCCATCCACGCGCGCACCGCGGCAGCGATGCCCCACACTGGTGTGTACCGCATAGGCAAAGTCCACCGGCGTCGCTCCCTGCGGCAGCTCGACAATGGCGGCATCGGGCGTCAGCACATAAATGCGATCCTCCAGCAGCGCATGCCGGGTGCCGGCCGACTGGCCACCGGGCTGCTCCTGGCCGGTCTGGGCAAAATCACGTTCCCAGGCCAGCAGCTGGCGCAGGGCAGCGATCTTGCTGTCGTAGCTGCTGTTGGCGCTGTGGCCGGCATAGCCCTTGGAACCGGCCTCCTTGTAGGCCCAGTGCGCGGCCACGCCGGTTTCGGCGTGGTCATGCATCGCCTGGGTACGGATCTGGATTTCCAGCGGCCGCCTGGGGTGGCCCGCCTCGGCCTGCATCACCACCGTGTGCAGCGACTGGTAGCCATTCGCCTTGGGCTTGACGATGTAATCGTCAAACTCGGACGGCACCGCCTCGAAGGTGCTGTGCACCCAGCTCAGCGCGGCATAGCAGTCCTTCAGCTCCGGCACGATGACGCGCAGCGCCATCACGTCATAGATATGGTCGAATTCCAGCTTCTTGCCACGCATCTTCTTGACGATGCTGTAGATGTGCTTGGGCCGCGCCTGCAGGATGGCGCTGATGCCCTGCGCCAGCAGCCCCTCGTGTACCTGCTGGCGCAGGCGGTCGGCGCGCTGCTCGCGCTCGGCCCGCTTCTCGTCCAGCCAGCGTGCCACCTGGTGGTAGACCTCGGGCTCCAGAAACCGGAACGCCAGATCCTCCAGTTCCCACTTGATCTGCCAGATGCCCAGCCGGTTGGCCAGCGGTGCCAGCACGTGCAGCGATTCGTAGGCCATGGCGTGCGGACAGGACCGTTTGCTTTCGGCAAACCAGCGCAGCGTCTGCAGGCGCGAAGCTAGCCGCAGCAGCAGCACGCGCAAATCACGCGAAAAGGCCAGCAGCATCTTGCGCACCGCTTCCAGCTGGCTGGACATGTCGGCCACCTGATCGCGGCCCTGCTCGCGGTGGTGCTTCTGCAGCTGCATCAGGCGCATCGCCTGCAACACCAGCTCGGTGTATTCCTGGCCAAAGTTCTGGCCGATGATCTCCTCGGGCTTGCTCAGGTGCGAGGCGGTATAGATCAGGTAGGAGGCAGCCTGCAGCGCCGGTGCGCCGCCCATCTGCTCCAGGATGCGCGCCATGCCATCGGCATGCTGCAGCTCGTTCTCGCCGGTGCCCAGCACGCTGCTGGCCAGCAGCGGAGCGGCAAAATGGCGCGCCCGCGTCAGGATGTCGGCCGATTCCGGCAGCATGTCCGAGGCGGCCTGCACCACGTCCGACACGCCATGCCCGGGATGGGGCAAGGGCGGGACGGGATTCTGTCCAGTATTCATGTCTTTCTTCAGGGTGCCGCTACGGCACAAAAAATGTCAGGCAGCCTGCGCATCAGGCTCCGGCAGGGGATTCAGCAAAAAGCCGGTCACGGCATCGCGCTGGTCCTGCGCCACGATGGTGGGGGCATGGCCAACGCCGTCAAACTCGACCAGCTGCGCACGCGGGCCACGCTGCTGCATGGCCAGGGCGGTTTCATGCGGCAGCAGGTCGGAATCGGCACCGCGCATCAGCAGCACCGGTGCCTCGATCGCATCGTACATCTGCCACAGCACGGCCTCGCCTTGCGCCCAGGCCTCCTGGCTGATATCGCCAAAGGCACGGCCAATGGCCGGATCATAATGCTGACGCCAGCCGCCCTGCGGATGCGGCATCAGCTGGGCCCGGTTGAGCTGCGTCCAGGCCTCGTCGGAATGCGGGCCAAAGGCGGCAAAACGCTCACGCAGCTGCGCCACGGCTTCTGCCTCGCTGGCAAAGTGGCCGGTATCGCCCACATAGCTGCCGATGCGGCTCAGCGCCTGCCAGGACAAGGTCGGACCGACATCGTTGAGCACCATGCGGCCGATATGCGGCACGCCCTGCGGCCACAAGGGCAGCGCCTGCGCCGCCGTCATGCCCAGCCCGATCAGGCCGCCCATGCTGGTGCCCACCCAGTCGAGCCGGCTGATGGGAGCCTGCTGCTGCAAGTGCGCCAGCAGTTGCAGCATGGCACCGACATACACCGGCACCTGGTACAGCGTGTGGTCACGCAGCCATTCACTCTGGCCACGGCCCGGGATGTCCGGGCAGATGACGCGCAGCGGCGGCAGGCCGCGCGCGGCAGCATCAGCCAGCAGCGCCTGGGCCAGCACGTCAAAGTCACGACCCTGGCGCGTCAGGCCATGCACGCAGACCACCACATGCGCGGCATCGGGCTGTCCCCACTGCCACCAGGCTTGCCGGAAGGCATGCTGCCCGCTGCTGCAGACCATGTGATGAAGTGCTGGTGCCGATGTCGTCATGCCGTCTCCTGATGCGCTGTAGGGATGAGCACAAATCTGCCCTACCGGCGCTGTTATGATGATTTTTGATACTACCCGATATTCACCAATTTGCGAGGAGAGACACATGTTGAAAGGCAAGACGGCATTGGTTACCGGTTCCACCAGCGGCATCGGTCTGGGCATTGCCAGGGCATTGGCCGCCCAAGGTGCCAATGTGGTACTGAACGGCTTTGGCGATTCCGACGGGCCGCAGCGCGAAGTGCTGGAAGCCGGTCGCGATCATGGCGTGCGCGTGGCCTACCACGGCGCCGACATGAGCAAGCCGGAACAGATCGAAGCCATGATGCAGTTTGCCGCGCACGAATTTGGCCGCGTCGACATCCTGGTCAACAACGCCGGCATCCAGCATGTCTCCAACATCGAATCCTTCCCGGTCGAAAAGTGGGATGCCATCATCGCCATCAACCTGAGCAGCGCCTTCCACACCACGCGTCTGGCCCTGCCGGCAATGCAGCAGGCCGGCTGGGGCCGCATCATCAACGTGGCCTCGATCCACGGCCTGGTGGCATCGGCCGGCAAATCGGCCTATGTTGCCGCCAAACACGGCATTGTCGGCATGACCAAGGCCGTGGCCCTGGAAAACGCCCAGAACGGCGTCACCTGCAACGCGATCTGCCCGGGCTGGGTGCTGACCCCGCTGGTCCAGAAGCAGATCGATGACCGCGCCGCCACCCAGGGCATCACCGTCGAACAGGCGCAAAAGGACCTGCTGGGCGAGAAGGAGCCCTCGCTGCGCTTTACCACGCCCGAAGAACTGGGCGCACTGGCGGTGTTCTTCTGCTCGCCGGCCGGCAACAACATCGTTGGTGCGGCCTGGAACATGGACGGCGGCTGGACCGCGCAGTAAGCGTTTCCTTTGTCAGGCAGGCTGCAGCCTGCCCAGGACGGCATGCGGTCATGGACCGTGTGCCGTTTTTTTCAGCCCGGGAATGCCCCCGCAGGCGTTACAGCGGATTGCAACTGGCTCCCCATGCTCCCGTCCATTCCCGGCTACAGTTGCAGGATGTCCTTTTATTTCCGCATGCTGCTGTTGCTGTCAGCGCTGACCATGGTCGGGCCGCTGGCCATCGACGCCTATCTGCCCTCGTTCCGATCGATCCGGGCCGATCTCGGCACCACCGAGGTGCTGATGCAGCAGACGCTCAGCCTGTTCCTGTATGCCATGGCCGGCATGATGCTGTTCTACGGCACACTGTCCGATGCCTTTGGCCGGCGCAAGGTGATTCTCGGCTCGCTGGTGATCTATACCCTGGGTTCGCTCGGCGCCGCCTTCAGCCCGAGCATCGAATGGCTGCTGGCCTTTCGCGTGCTGCAGGGACTGGGATCGGGTGGCGGTGGCGTGGTCGGACGCGCCGTGGTGCGCGACCTGTTCCATGGCCCCGATGCCCAGCGCATGATGTCGCACATGACCATGGTGTTCGGCCTGGCCCCGGCGCTGGCCCCGATCATGGGCGGCTGGCTCGAGGTGCATCTGGGCTGGCGCTGGATTTTCGGGGCTTCCGCCCTGTTCGGCACTCTGCTGCTGGTACTGTGCTGGCGTCACCTGCCGGAAAGCCTGCCGCCGGAAAACCGCCAGCCCTTCCGGCCTTCGCTGCTGGCCCGCAGCTATCTGGATGCCATCAGCCACACGCGCTTCATGCTGCTGGTCCTGCTGATGGCACTGGCCTTTGCCGGCTTCTCGCTCTATGTCGGCTCGGCCTCGCACTTCATCATGGATTTGCTGCACCTGCCGGAAACCGCCTTTGGCTGGATGTTCATTCCGCTGGTCGGAGGCCTGATCACCGGCTCGGCGCTGGCCGCCCGGCTGGCGTCCCGGCTGACACGCCGCCGCTTCGTCGTGCTCGCCTACTGGATCACCGGTCTGGGCGTGGCCGTCAACCTGGGCTACAACCTGTGGGCCGGCCCGGACATCAGCATTCCCTGGGCGGTACTGCCGCTGTTTGCCTACTCCTTCGGCCTGTCCTTTCTCACGCCCAGCGTGACCATGGCGGCGATGGATTTCTTTCCGCGCAACCAGGGCATGGCGGCCTCGATGCAATCCTTTGTGCAGATGTCGGTATTTGCCACGATTGCGGGGTTTGTCGTGCCACTGCTGTTCGGCAGCGGCCTGAAGCTGGCCATCGGCATGGTCTGCGTCTGGGGCATCAGCCTGCTGCTGTTGTGGACCTTCATGGCGCTGCAGGCCTGGCAACGCACGCGCAACAGCTGAGGCACGAGGCCCCATCGGCAACAGGGAGCCTGCCGCAATCCGGTGCCGCCGGCAGCCCAATGCGCGATAATAGGGAAATCCCCTCCCAGCAGTGCCCCATGGGCACCCACTTGAAGCATACCCATGACCGATACCTCCCGTGCATCTGCCGAGGCTGCATTCGCTCCCATTTCCCCCGTGGCCGATATCGTGGCCGACATGCGTGCGGGCAAGATGGTGATCCTGATCGATGACGAGGACCGCGAAAACGAAGGCGACCTGATCCTTGCTGCCGACCACGTCACGCCCGAAGCCATCAACTTCATGGCGCGCTATGGCCGCGGCCTGATCTGCCTGACCCTCACGCGCGAGCGTTGCCAGCATCTGGGCCTGTCGCCCATGACCACCAACAACGGCACCGTCTACGCCACCGCCTTCACCGTCTCCATCGAGGCGGCAGAAGGCGTCACCACCGGCATCTCTGCCGCCGACCGTGCGCGCACCATCCAGGCCGCCGTGGCACCCAACGCCAAGGCCAGCGATCTGGTGCAGCCCGGCCACGTGTTCCCGCTGCAGGCCGTGGATGGCGGCGTGCTGATGCGCGCCGGCCATACCGAAGCCGGCTGCGATCTGGCCAGCATGGCCGGCACCAGCCCGTCGGCCGTGATCTGCGAGATCATGAATGATGACGGCACCATGGCCCGCCTGCCCGACCTGCAGAAGTTCGCCGCCGAACACGGCCTGAAGATCGGCACCATTGCCGACCTGATCGAGCACCGCAGCCGCACCGAATCCATGATCCGCAAGATGGCCAGCCGCACGCTGATGACCGCGCACGGCGAATTCATGGCCCATGCCTACCAGGATCTGCCCAGCGGCAACCTGCACCTGGCGCTGGTCAAGGGCCACTGGGACGAGAGCGATGTGGTGCCGGTGCGCGTGCACGAGCCGCTGTCGGTGCTCGACGCGCTCGAGGTGGATCGCCAGCTGCACAGCTGGAGCCTGGAAGACAGCCTGCGCCACATCCACGCGCAGCAGCGTGGCGTGGTCGTGCTGCTCAACTGCGGCGAAAGCGCTGAACAGCTGCTGGCCCAGTTCAATGGCACGGCCCAGCCCAGCGTGGCACCGGGCAACCGCAGCCACGACCTGCGCAGCTACGGCATTGGTGCCCAGGTGCTGCGCGAATGCGGCGTGCGCAAGATCAACATCATGGGCAAGTCGCGCCGCATGCCGAGCATGGCCGGCTATGACCTGGAGGTGGTCGGCTTTACCTCTGCCCCCACCGAGTCCTGAATCCTTACCTGAGAGAACACCCCATGAAAGACGCGAACAAGGGCAACCCCGAGATCACCGGCCAGCTGGATGGCAAGAAGCTGCGCATCGGCATCGTGCAGGCGCGCTGGAATGCCGACATCACCGATACCCTGACCGAAGCCTGCCTGTCCGAGCTGATGGAGTTGGGCGTGAAGGCCAAGCATGTCACCCTGGTGCAAGTCCCGGGCGCCCTGGAAATCCCGCTGGCGCTGCAATCGCTGGCCGACCGCTCCGGCTACGATGCCCTGATCGCGCTGGGCTGCATCATCCGTGGCGAAACCTACCACTTCGAGCTGGTGGCGAATGAATCCGGTGCCGGCGTCACGCGCGTCTCGCTGGACCACGGACTGCCGATTGCCAACGCCATCCTCACGGTCGAGAACCTGGAGCAGGCGCAGGCACGCCAGGTCGAGAAAGGCGTCGATGCGGCCCGCGTGGCCGTGGAAATGGCGCTGCTGATGCAAACCATGGCAAGCTGATCACCATGCAGACCCCTGATACCCCCGATACCCCGCAAACGCCGGAACAGGCGCTGAGCGCCTCGCTGCAAGCACAGCAGCCGCCGCAACAGAAGCCGGCCAGGGCTGCCGGCAAGCCACGCGCCAAGAGCGGCAAGGCACCGCGCAGCCTGGCGCGCGAATTCACCGTGCAGGCGCTCTACCAGTACCTGGTCGGCAAGAACGATGCCGCCGCCATCGATGCCTTCACGCGTGACCTGAGCGGCTTCCACAAGTGCGATATGGCACATTTCGATGCGCTGTTCCACGGCTGCGTGGACCAGGCCGAACAGCTGGACGCGCTGATCACGCCACACCTGGACCGCAGCTGGCCGGAAATCTCCCCGATCGAGCATGCCGTGATGTGGATCGGCGTGTACGAATTCCGCCACTGCCCGGACGTGCCCTGGCGCGTGGTGCTGAACGAGTGCATCGAGCTGGCCAAGTCCTTTGGCGGCACCGATGGTCACAAGTACGTCAACGGCATCCTGCACGCGCTGGCCAGCCAGCTGCGTGCCACCGAGGTCGCGCACGACAGCAAGCCGCGCGCATGAGCCAGCCCGCCCTGCGCCTGGCCGAGCGTGCCCGGGCCATCGAACCCTTCCATGTGATGGAGATCGCCAAGGCGGCGCAGGCGCTGCAGGCCGGCTTGCCGCCCGATGCCGATCCGATGCTCTACCTGAACATCGGCGAACCCGATTTCACCGCCGCTCCGCTGGTCGCCGAGGCAGCGCAACGCTGCATCCGTGACGGCCAGACCCAGTACACCGCCGCCAATGGCCTGCCCGCGCTGCGCGAACGCATCAGCCAGTGGTATGCCGACCGTTTCGGCCTGCAGATTGATCCGGGCCGCATCGTCGTCACCGCCGGCGCCTCGGCGGCGCTGCAACTGGTCTGCCTGGCCCTGATCCAGGCTGGCGACGAGATCCTGATGCCGGACCCGAGCTACCCGTGCAACCGCCACTTTGTCAGTGTCGCCGGTGGCACGCCGCGCCTGGTCCCGTCCAGCGCCGAACAGCGCTTCCAGCTCAGCGCACAGCAGGTGGCAGCACACTGGAGCGATGCCACACGCGGCGTGATGCTGGCTTCGCCGTCAAACCCGACCGGCACCTCGATTGCGCCGCAGGAACTGCGCGCGATCCACGAGGTGGTCAAGGCACGTGGCGGCGTCACCATCGTGGACGAGATCTACCTGGGCCTGAGCTACGACCATGCCTACAGCCACAGCGCGCTGGAAATCGATGACAACATCATCAGCATCAACAGCTTCAGCAAGTATTTCTGCATGACCGGCTGGCGACTGGGCTGGCTGGTGCTGCCGCCGGCGCTGGCACGCCAGGTCGAACTGCTGGCGCAGCACCTGTTCATCTGTGCCAGCACCGTGTCGCAGCATGCGGCACTGGCCTGCTTCGAGCCCGACAGCATCGCGCTGTACGAACAGCGCCGTGCCGAATTCCGCGCGCGCCGTGACTGGTTCGTGCCGCAGCTGCAGGCGCTGGGCCTGGATGTGCCGGTGCTGCCTGACGGCGCCTTTTACGCCTGGGCCGACTGCAGCGCCTGGTTCAAACGCCTGGGCGTGGACAACAGCTGGGACGCGACCTTTGCCCTGATGCAGCGCGCCCATATCGTCGCCACGCCAGGCCGCGACTTCGGCAGTGCCGATACCAGCCGCTTCCTGCGTTTTTCCACTGCCAGCGCCCTGCCGCTGCTGCAACAGGCGATTGCACGCCTGCAGCAGCTGTCGTAATCTGCTGCATCGCAACATGATGTTTCACTTTGCCATCCGCGTTTACTGGGAAGACACCGATGCAGGCGGCATCGTCTTCTATGCTAACTACCTGAAATTCTTCGAGCGGGCACGCACCGAATGGCTGCGCGCCAAGGGCATCGAACAGCAGGCGCTGCGCGAGCAGACCGGCGGCATGTTCGTGGTCACCGGTACCGAAATGAAGTACCACCGCCCGGCACGACTGGACGATGTGCTGTATGTCAGTGCGGAACCGGTGCAGCTGGGCCGAGCCTCGGTCGTGATCGGCCAGACTGCACGTCTGGGCGCACCGGACGGACCCCTGCTGTGCGAAGGCACCATCCGCATCGGCTGGGTGGATGCCGCGCGCATGCAATCGGCACGCCTGCCGGCCGGACTGCTGCAGGCGCTGCAATCCGGTAACGCGGACGACAGTGCTGCCTGAAGGCAGCCAACAAGGGATCAGGATGAACAACGACATGAATATCGTGCAGCTGGTGCTGAATGCCAGCTGGATCGTGCAGGCCGTGATGGCGGTGCTGCTGGTGGTGTCGGTGGCCAGCTGGGCCGCCATCTTTGCCAAGATCGGCCAGCTGCGCAAGGCACGTTCGCAGAACGCCGAATTCGAGCGCAGCTTCTGGTCCGGCAAGAGCCTGCAGGAACTGCATGCCGCCGCCAGCCAGAATGCCAGGCTGGCCGGCCCGATGGAGCGCATGTTTGCCAGCGGCATGCGCGAGTTCCTGAAACAGCGCGAGCGCCAGGTCGATGAGGCCACGGCACTGGATGGCACGCGCCGTGCCATGCGCGCCAGCTACCAGCGCGAAGTGGATGCGCTGGAAGGCAAGCTGTCCTTTCTGGCGTCGGTCGGCTCCATCTCGCCCTATGTCGGCCTGTTTGGCACTGTCTGGGGCATCATGCACGCCTTTACCGGCCTGTCAGCCATGGAGCAGGTGACCCTGGCCAGCGTCGCGCCCGGCATCGCCGAAGCGCTGGTTGCCACGGCGCTTGGCCTGTTTGCCGCGATTCCGGCCGTGCTGGCCTACAACCACTTTGCGCGCGACATCGACCGTCAGTCGGTGGACATGGAAACCTTTGCCGAGGAATTCCTCAACATCCTGCAGCGCCAGAACCACGCTGCAGCGCACTGAGCGGAGCCCGCCATGCCCGGATTTGCGCCCCGCAGCCGTCGCCGCCGCGCCATGAACGAGATCAACATGGTCCCGTTCATTGACGTGATGCTGGTGTTGCTGATCATCTTCATGGTCACCGCCCCGATGATCCAGCCCTCGCGAGTGGATCTGCCCAGCGTGGGCAACAGCGCCAGCCAGCAACAGGACGCGGTACGCGTGGTGATCCGTGCCGATGGCGCGATCAGCGTCGGCCGCGACCGCCAGGGCCAGCCGCAGGATATCGGCAGCTCCGGTCTGGCGGCAGCCGTGCAGGCGGCCCAGGCCGGTTCGCCCGAGGTGCCGGTGCTGATCAGCGCCGACAAGACGCTGCCCTACGACAGCGTGATGCAGGTCTACAGCCAGCTGAAGCAGGCTGGTGTACAGCGGATTGCCCTGGCGGTGCAGCCGGTGACAACACGCTGATTCGCCCATGACCAGCCTGCAGTCCGCCCACGACAGCCTGATGCCGCCGGCCACGCCCCGCCGCGGCCTGTCACTGGTGGCTGCGCTGCTGGTGCACGGCGTCCTGATCGGCCTGCTCGCACTGGGAGTGCAATGGCAATCCGCGCCTCAGGACAGCGATTTCGTGGCCGAGATCTGGGATGCCCAGCCGCAGGAAGAAGGTGCGCGCGGGGATGACGGTACGCCGCCGCAACAGCCCCAGCCACCCGCCCCCGATGATGCAGCCGAACAGCAGGCCCGGGCCGCCGCCGCGGCACAGCGCGAGGCCGAGCAGCGCCAACAGGCTGCTGCCGCCGAAGCGCAACGTGCAACCGAACAGCGCCAGCAGGCCGCCGCCGAACGCGCAGCCGCCGCCCGCCAGCGCCAGGCGGAAGCCGCTGCAGCGCGCCAGTCTGCTGCCGAGCAGGCGCAGCGCGAGGCTGACATTGCCGAGCGCCGCCGCAAGGAACAGGAACAACAGCGCCAGGCCGCACAACAGAAGCAGCAAAAGCAGCAGGAACAGCAGCGCCAACAGGCCGCCCGCGACAAGGCCGAAGCCGATCGCAAACAGGCCGAAGCACGCCAGCAACAGCAACAAGCCGCTGCAGCTGCCGCCGAGCAGAAACGCAAGGCCGCCGCTGCTGCCGCAGCCGAACAGAAGCGCAAGGCCGATGCAGCCGCAGCAGCCCGTGCGCGCGCCGAAGCCGCCGATCACGCGGCGCAGCTGGCACGCCTGCAGGCACAAGCCGGTGGCAGCGGTAGCGGATCGGCCCAGGCCAGGGGCACGCAAGGCAGCGGCCAGGCCGCCCGCAGCAAGGGCGGCCCGTCAGCCGGCTATGCCGCCAAGGTACGCGCCCGCGTTCGCCCGCATATCGTCTATACCGATAACGATGGCGACAACCCGCGCGCCGACGTGGAAGTCCGCGCCGCGCCTGATGGCACCATCACCAGCCGGCGTCTCGTCCGCCCCAGCGGCAACAAGGCCTGGGACCAGGCCGTGCTACGCGCTGTCGACAAAACCGGCACCCTTCCCAAGGATGTGGATGGCAGCGTGCCGGGGGTGATGATTCTGGAGTTCAGGCCGAGGTAAGTCGCCCGGTGTCAGCACATCAACCGGCACTCCCAGGATTTCCTGCATCTCATCCTGGAAGCCCCCAGATAGCAAACCCGCGATCCCCCTGCCTCACTCGTACACCACCCGCACCTCCCCCCGAGGCAACAACGCCATCCACCCGGCCAATGCCGCATCGCTGGGGTAAAACCGCGAGGCATCGCCCAGCTTGAGCATGCCCTGCACCTGCTCCTCCGGGTAACGCTGCAACAGCTGCAGACGCACCGGCAGGCCGCGCACGATCTCATCACCGGTATCGAGCACTTCCCGTTTGGCGGGATGCTCACGCAGCACGCGCTGCAGATCCGGGCCGGCGGCATCGCCCGCCAGCTGCACGCTGGCCAGCAGGTACTTGCCAAAGCGCACGCGCGCCGAGGGCAGATCCCAGATCTGCTCCAGGTTCAGGCGCAGGTTGCCGCTGAAGCGGTCAAAGCGCGTGACTGCCTGCACGATGATCAACGCATCGTCCTTGAGCAGGCTGGGCTGGCGACCCCAGACCTGCTCGTCGGCGCTGACTTCATACACTGCCGACTTGTCATCCAGCTTGAACAGCGCCAGCTTGCCGCTGCGGCCATTGATGACACGGAAATCGCTGACGATGCCGGCCAGCACCACGGTGTCGCGGCTGTCGCTCAGGTCGTCCAGGCGGGTGCGCGCAAAGCGGCGGATTTCGATTTCGTGCTCGTCAAACAGGTGGCCGGACAGGAAGAAGCCGATCGCGGTCTTCTCCTGCACCAGCCGCTCCTTGATGCCCCACGGCGCGGTTTCGACCAGCGGCGGCTCGTCGGTGCTGGAGCCGGGGCCATCGAGCATGTCGAACAGGCCGCCCTGATTGGCGTTGGCCGCCTGCGTGGCGGCAAATTCAAAGGCCAGATCGACGCTGGCAATCAGCTCGGCACGGTTCAGGTGCAGGTTGTCGAAGGCACCGCCACGGATCAGCGCTTCCACCGTGCGCTTGTTCAGGCGCGTGCGGTCCACCCGGTTGCAGAAATCGAACAGGCTGGTAAACGGCCCGCCCTCCTCGCGCGCGTCGGTGATCGCCTTGATGGCGTTCTCGCCCGTGCCCTTGATCGCGCCCAGGCCGTAGCGGATCACCTGGTCCGTCACCGGCTCGAAGCGGTAGTTGCTGCGGTTCACATCCGGCAGCTCGAAACCCATGCCCATCTTGCAGGCATCTTCGTACAGCACCTTGAGCTTGTCGGTGTTGTCCATTTCCACCGTCATGTTGGCGCAGAAGAATTCGGCCGTGTAGTGCACCTTGAGCCAGCCAGTCTGGTAGGCCAGCAGCGAATAGGCGGCAGCGTGCGACTTGTTGAAACCGTAGCCGGCAAACTTCTCCATCAGGTCGAAGATCTCGTCGGCCTTCTGCTCGCTGATGCCGTTGCCGGCGGCGCCCTTGCGGAAGATCAGGCGGTGCTCCGCCATTTCCTCGGCCTTTTTCTTGCCCATGGCACGACGCAGCAGGTCGGCACCGCCCAGCGTGTAACCGCCGAGAATCTGTGCCGTCAGCATCACCTGCTCCTGGTAGACCATGATGCCGTAGGTCTCGCTCAGCATGTCGGCCACCAGCGGGTGCGGGTATTCCACTTCCTCGCGGCCGTGCTTGCGCGCGACAAAGCTCGGAATCAGATCCATCGGGCCCGGACGGTAGAGCGCGTTCAGCGCAATCAGGTCTTCCAGCCGCGTCGGACGCGCATCGCGCAACATGCCCTGCATGCCGCGGCTTTCAAACTGGAATACGGCTTCGGTCTTGCCTTCCTGGAACAGCTTGTAGGTTGGCTTGTCGTCCAGCGGAATATCGTCAAAGCTGAAGTTCTCACGGCCCTGGTGGCGCTGGCGGATGAACTCGCGCGCCAGTTCCATGATGGTCAGCGTGGCCAGCCCCAGAAAGTCGAACTTGACCAGACCAACCGCTTCCACGTCGTCCTTGTCGTACTGGCTGACGGCCGATTCGCTGCCGGGCTGCTGGTACAGCGGGGTGAAATCGGTCAGCTTGCCCGGCGCGATCAGCACGCCACCGGCGTGCATGCCGATGTTGCGCGTCACGCCCTCGAGCTTCTGCGCCATCTCGATCAGGGTACGCACCTCGTCATCGTTCTCGATGCGTTCGGCCAGCTGCGGCTCGGCCGCAATCGCGTATTTTTCCAGCGCCTCGCCGCTCAGGCCCTCGGGCGGATACTGGATTGTCACCGGCTTGCCCGGCTTGTTCGGAATCAGCTTGCTGATGCCATCGCAAAAGGTATAGCTCAGGTCGAGCACGCGGCCGACGTCGCGGATCGCGGCGCGCGCCGCCATCGTGCCGAAGGTGGCAATCTGGCTCACCGCCGCGCGGCCGTACTTGTCCTTCACGTAATCGATCACGCGATCACGGTTGGTCTGGCAGAAGTCGATATCGAAGTCGGGCATGGAGACCCGTTCCGGATTCAGGAAACGCTCGAACAGCAGGCTGTACTCCAGCGGATCCAGATCGGTAATCTTGAGCACATAGGCGACCAGCGAGCCGGCACCGGAACCCCGGCCCGGCCCCACCGGGCAGCCGTTGTTCTTGGCCCAGTTGATGAAGTCCTGCACGATCAGGAAGTAGCCCGGGAAACCCATGTTGATGATGGTGCCGAGCTCGAACTCCAGCCGCTCCACATAGCGCGGGCGTTCGGCATCGCGCCTGGCCGGATCGGGATAGAGATGTTGCAGGCGCTGTTCCAGCCCCTCGAAGGAGAGCTGGCGGAAATACTCGTCCATGGTCAGGCCATCGGGAATCGGGTAGTCCGGTAGCTGCGCCTTGCCCAGCGTCAGTGTCAGGTGGGTGCGCTTCGCAATCTCGACGGTGTTTTCCAGCGCCGAGGGAATATCGGCAAACAGCGCCTGCATCTGGGCGCTGCTGTGGAAATACTGCTGCTCGGTGAAATGGCGCGGGCGGCGCTGGTTGCCCAGGATTTCGCCTTCGGCGATACAGACGCGTGCCTCATGCGCCTCGAACTCGGCCGGGGTCTGGAACTGGATCGGGTGGGTGGCCACCACCGGCAGCTGCATGCGCTGCGCCAGCTGCATGGCGGCGATCACATGCGGTTCGTCGGTGCTGCGGCCGGCACGCTGCAGCTCCAGGTAGAAACGGTTCGGAAAAGCCTGCACGCATTGCATGGCCACGTCATGCGCCTGCTCCGGATCGCCGGCGAGCAAGGCCGGGCCAAGCGGACCGGCCTGCGCGCCCGACAGCATGATCAGGTCATCGGACAGCTCCTGCAACCATTCCCAGCGCAGGCTGGCCTGGGCCTTGTTGCCAACGTGGATCCAGCCACGCGACAGCAGCTCGCACAGGTTGAGATAGCCCTGGTGCCCCTGCGCCAGCAGCAACACGCGCGGCAGCGGACGGTCCTTGACGGGCGGCAGCAGGTCTTCCAGCATCACCTCCGCGCCCAGAATCGGCTGCACGCCCTTCTTCTGCGCCGTCTTGTAGAACTTGACCGCGCCAAACATGTTGTTCAGATCGGTCAGAGCCATGGCCGGCTGGCCATCGCTGGCCGCAGCGGCTACGGCGTCATCGATGCGGACGGTGCCATCGACGACAGAGAATTCGGAGTGGAGGCGGAGGTGGACAAACATCCGGGCATTTTAAGCCGCGGGCTGTGTCCCGGCTGGCTGCCGGCAGGTAACAGCGTAGCGGCTCAGGGCCACTGCAGTTGGTGGTCAGGACGGTCGTGGCGCGCCTCGGTCCAGCGCAATGCTGCCTGGCAGCCCTGGCGACGCAGAAAGCGGGCAATTTCGCGCGAATAATGGCTCAGGCTGTCAAAGGCATCTTCACCACGCGAATGCAGGTACAAGGTGTAGCCTTCCAGGTAGCCCTGCACGCCGCCGGCATAGACGATGGCGCGCTCCACGCCATCTACCCGGGCACGATCCTGGTGCTGCTGCGCCACCCAGTCCGCCAGCGCCTGGGCGCAGGCCGGATCATGGCCGGCATCGGCCAGCAGCAGCACATCGGTATGGACATCCCAGCGGCCGCCACGGCGCGACCAGTCGTAGTCGAGCGGCCAATACGCCTTGTCTGGTATCGAGGTCATGGCTTACTGGCGCCAGTAGTTGTTGGCGGCAGCCACGGTCTGGAAGTTCACCGCAATCACCTGCGAGGCTGCTGTCAAGCCATCGGCCGAATTGGCATAGTCGGCCCGCAAGCGCTTCAGCACCTCGGGATCAGGCTGGGTGGACTTGACGCCGCGCCGGCTGAGAGTAATGGCCAGCTCAAAACCTTGTTGCGGGGTGTCGGTGATCAGGGATGTCAGCCAGATATCGCTCATGGGGGGCTCCTTGCAGCCAGTGGGGCTGTGGCCCATGCTAGCCGATTTGCCAGGTCTGGGCAGCGATATGCCCACTGAAAGCAGGGAGGTTTCGGCAGATTCAGCCCTGTTTCCAGCGCGCTGCCACCGCCGCCACACGCTCGCCATAGGCTCGCGCCGTATCCAGATCGCCCTGCAGCATGTCTTCCACGCTGGCGTCGGAAGGCGTTTGTGCCATGGCGCCGGCATAGGCTCCCAGGTAATTGGGATCGTGGCGGCCTGCCTCCTTGCTGCTGGACGGCAGGACGCCCAGGCTGATCCAGAGGCCGCCGTGCTGGCTGGCCAGCGCCTGCAGGTATTGCAGGGTGTTCTGCTTGTCCCCGTTCATGCCGGCGCTGTTGGTAAAGCCGCCAAACAGCTTGTCTTTCCAGGCCTGCACAAACCATTGTTTGGAGGTGGCATCGGCAAAGCGCTTGAACTGCCAGCTCGGGCCGCCCATGTAGGTCGGGGTACCCAGGATGATGGCGTCTGCGGCATCCAGCAGCTTCCAGGCCGGCTCGGGCAGCTGGCCGTCGGCATCGATGGCAATGGCGCGTGCGCCCGCCCCGTCCGCCACGGCCTGGGCCATGCGCTGGGTATGGCCGTAGCCGGAGTGGTAGACGACAACAATCTTGGCGGACATGGGCAGCTTCTCCTGGGAATCGGTCAGGCAGCTAGCTTAGCAAACTCTCAGGCGCGGCGTGCGTCGATGGACAGACGGCCTGCACCTGCAGCAGCCAGCACCAGCAGACCACCCACAACGGCGATGTTCTTGTTGAACAGCAGCTGTTGCACCATCTGCGCATCTGCCGGAGCCGACCAGTAGGCGTGGAAGAAGAAGCTGGCCACCAGCGTGAAGCCGCCCAGTACCAGGGCTGCGATGCGGGTGCGGAAACCGATGATCAGCGCCAGTGCGCCCAGGATTTCGACAGCCGCGCCCACAATGGCCGCCAGCTCCGGCAGCGGCATGCCGACCGACTGGATATAGCCTACGGTACCGGCAAAACCGGTCAGCTTGCTGATGCCGGCCGGCAGAAACAGTGCTGCCAGCAGCAGGCGACCGATCAGGTTGGCGGAATCGGCCGCCGTGGTGGAAACAGTCTGGGAAGTCGTAGTTTGGGACATGATGAATACTTGTATATGAAAATGAATGAAGGATTGGTCCAGACCTTCTGGCCGAACCACGATGTGTATGGTAGAACCCGATACATCAACGAATAACAACCTTAATTGATCTCATCGATCAAATTTTTTGAACCATGAATCTCGACCACCTGCATGACCAGCTCCACCCGGCGAATCTGCGCATGCTGCAGGCGATTGCCGATCACGGCAGTTTTGCCGCCGCGGCGCGTACGCTGGATCTGGTACCCAGCGCCCTCAGCTACCGCGTGCGCCAGATGGAAGACGCGCTCGATGTGCTGCTGTTCAACCGCCAGGGCCGCCGCGCCATCCCCACGGCCGCCGGCCTGGAACTGCTGCAGGAGGGCTCCCGGCTGCTGAGCGAAACCGGCCGCATTGCCCAGCGCGTGCGCCGCATCGCCACCGGCTGGGAGTCGCACCTGAATATCGTGATGGACAACCTGATTGATACCGGCACCGTGCTGGAGTTGTGCCAGGCGTTTTTCGAACTCGGTGCGCCCACGCGCATCCGCATCCGCGAAGAGGTGATGAGCGGCACGCTGGAGGCGCTCAGCCTGGGTCAGGCCGATCTGGCAATTGGCGCAGTGCTGGACACCGGCTGGAGTGACCATCTGATCGATGCCCGCCATCTGGGCGATGTCGAGTTCATCTACGCGGTAGCCCCGGACCATCCGCTGGCCATGCTGGAGCAGCCGCTGACACCCGACGACCTGCGCCAATACCGTGCCGTTGCTGTCGCCGACAGTGCCGCACACGGCCAGGGACGCACCGTCGGCCTGCTCGCCGGACAGGAGGTGCTGGCCGTGCCGAACATGGCGGCCAAGATTTCCGCCCAGCTGCGTGGCATCGGTGTCGGTCATGTACCGCTGCACCTGGTGCAGCCGCATCTGGACAACGGTACCCTGATCCGCAAGCAGCTGGCGCAGGAGCAGCATGAAACCCATTTTTCCAGCTACTACGCCTGGCACCGCGGCAAGCAGCTGCAAGGCCAGGCCCTGCAATGGTGGCTGCAGCAACTGGACAGTTCCGCAACCCAGTGCGCGCTGCTCTCCGGCCACGCGCATCCGCGCGGCTGAGGTGCTTGCTACACTGCAGGCTGCACCATGACCATCGGCCGATTCGCTCCTTCCCCCACCGGCGCGCTGCACGCCGGCTCGCTGGTGGCCGCGCTCGCCAGCTGGCTGGATGCGCGCGCCCAGGGCGGGCGCTGGCTGGTGCGTATAGAGGACGTCGATACCCCGCGCTGCAGCCCGGCGCACACCGCGCAAATCCTGCAGCAGCTGCACGATCACGGCATGCGGCCGGATGAAGCACCGCTGCTGCAATCGCAGCGCCACCCCCATTACGAGCAGGCCCTGCAGCAACTGACCGATGCCGGCCTGGCCTACCCCTGCGGCTGTTCGCGCAAGGACATTGCGGCCGTCCTGGCCCGCAGCGGCCAGCAGCAGGCCCGTCATGGCGAACTGGTCTATCCCGGCACCTGCCACCCCTCGCGCGGTGGCCTGCAGGGCCAACCGGCACGCGCCTGGCGACTCGATGTGGCCGCCTGCCTGCAGCGCAGCGGGCAGCCCCCCGATGCCATCGTGTCCTGGCACGACCGCCGCCTGGGCGCACAACAGCAGCCGGTGCGGCAGGCCGTGGGCGACTTCGTGCTGCGCCGCGCCGATGGCCTCTGGGCCTACCAGCTGGCTGTCGTCGTGGACGACGCACTGCAGGGCATCACCGACGTCGTGCGCGGCGAAGATCTGGCCGACAACACCGCGCGCCAGATCGTGCTGCAGCAGGCGCTCGGCCTGCCCACGCCGCGCTATCTGCACACGCCGCTGGTACTGGGCCCGAATGGCGAGAAACTCTCCAAGCAGAATGCGGCGCAACCCCTGCCCGCCGGACAGGAGCCGGACAACCTGCAGCGCGCGGCCCAGGCGCTCGGCCTGCCCGCCGGCCAGACCGGCACACCGGACGCCCTTTTGGCGGGCTGGATCCCGCACTGGCAGCAGCGCTACCCGGTTACGCCCTGACACCACTTGCCCACCCGGAGTCACACCAGCATCACACGGTCCTGCTAAGGTGGTCCGGTGGCATTTGCATCTGCCCGTCCCTGTCCTTCTGATGCGCAAGGAGATTCCCGTGAGCGATACCGCAAAGCTGCTGGCTGCCGCCGATCTGGCTGACCGCTACATCGAAACCATCCTGTCCACCCAGCCTGATCTGCTGGTAGGCGATATCGTCGATTGCGACAGCTCCGAAGTCGGCGCACTGGCCGAACGCCTGGCGCACTACCGCGAAGCCCTCATCAACGAGCTGCAGGGCCAGCCGCTGCCCTACGATTACTACGAAGACGAAGACGACGAGGAAGAGAGCGAGGACTGAGTCACATCAGCGCCCTGCCGGGATCGCCGATCCCGGCGCGCATCGGGTACGATGCAGTCTGACCGGTCGCCCCTGCGGGCGGCCTCCCTGCATTGCCGCTCCTACATCCATGAGTTCCGATACCCCGTCCCAGCCATCCCCAGATTCCCCCGATGCCGCCCAGCCCCCGGAAGGCGTGGCGCATCCGCGTACCATCCGCAGCTTTGTGCGCCGCACCGGCCGCGTCACCACCGGCCAGGCCAAGGCCTATGCCGAGTTCGGTGACCGATTCCTGCTGCCCTACGCCGCCGAACCCCTGGACATGGAACAGGCCTTCGGCCGCCCGGCCCCGGTCGTGCTGGAAATCGGCTTTGGCATGGGCGAAGCCACGGCGCATATCGCCGGCGTGCTGCCCGACACCAACTTCCTCTGCTGCGAAGTGCACGAACCCGGCGTGGGCGCCCTGCTCAAGCGCATCGGCGAACAGGGCCTGCAGAATATCCGCATCTGCGCGCACGATGCCGTGGAAGTGATCGATCACATGCTGCCGCATGGCAGCCTGCATGGCGTGCACGTGTTCTTCCCCGACCCCTGGCACAAGAAGCGCCACAACAAGCGCCGTCTGATCCAGCCGGCACTGGTGCGCAAGCTGGCCGAACGCCTGGCTCCCGGTGGCTATATCCACTGCGCCACCGACTGGCAGCCCTATGCCGAACAGATGCTGGAAGTGCTGGGTGCCGAGATCCTGCTGCGCAACACCAGCCCGCACGCACAGGGCTACGCCGACAAGCCGCACTACCGTCCGCTGACCAAATTCGAAAACCGCGGCCTGCGCCTGGGCCACGGCGTCTGGGATCTGGTGTTCGAACGCCAGCCACTGGATTGAGCCTCTCCCGTTGAAGCCGCCCTGACCACCCCCAGCTACAAAGATCACCCACAGTACCAGGAGGAAACCCATGCCCGCATCCAGCCCCACCAGCAGCACCTTCAGCCGCCATCTGGCCCGCCTGCTGCCGCAGGCGCTGTCTAGTGTGGGCATGAGCGGTCTGGTCGATGCGCCGCGCCAGGGCAGCAGCCAGCCGGACCCGCACACCCCCGGCCGCTCCACCCAGGAGCGCATGGATGCCTACCTGCGCGTGGAGCCGGAGCAGCTCAGTCCCCGCAATCTGCGCAAGCTGCTGGCGGATCTGCAGGCCATTGTCGAACCGCGCATCAGCGAGGCCGAGGCGATCCGGCAGGCCCAGCCTTTCGTCGACTGGTACCTGGAAGCCGACACCGAAGCCCGCGCCGATGCCTGGCGCCTGATGACCGAGCAGTTTGCGCCGGATGCCAGCAAGGTACGCCAGGCCAAGGAGCAGTACGATGCCGCCCTCGGCACCGCCGAAGAGGCCCAGGCCGAAATCCGCCTGCGCAAGGCCTTTCACTCGCCGCGCACGCGCCTGCTGCAGCGCATCAGCGCCACCCGCCACGGCATGCGCTTCCTGCTGGATCTGCGCACCGAACTGATGCGCCAGCTCAAGCGCGAACCGGCGCTGCTGCCGCTCGACGCCGAGCTGGAACACCTGTTCACCGGCTGGTTCGACATCGGCTTTCTGCAACTGCAGACCATCAACTGGGATTCGCCCGCTTCGCTGATCGAAAAACTCATCAAGTACGAAGCCGTGCACGATATCGTCAGCTGGGACGATGCCAAGAACCGGCTGGACCACGACCGCCGCTGCTTTGCCTTCTTTCACCAGCGCCTGCCCAACGAACCGCTGATCTTCGTCGAAGTGGCCCTGACGCGCGAACTGGCCGACAACATGGTCCCGCTGCTGGACGTCAGCGCCGGCGATGTCGACCTGGCGCGTGCCAACACCGCCATCTTCTACTCCATCAGCAACACCCAGACCGGCCTGCGCGGCGTCGGTTTTGGCGATTCGCTGATCAAGCGCGTGGTCGAGGCATTGCAGACCGAGCTGCCGCAAATCAAGCGCTTTGCCACACTGTCGCCGATTCCGGGTTTCCGCAAGTGGCTGGAGCAGGCGCAGAACGCCGAAAGCGTGGCCCAGGCGGTGTCGCCAAAGTTGCGTCAGCCACTGGTCGAGGCCAGCGGCCTGTCCGAGGAAGACTGGCTGCGCCAGTGGCCAACCGGCATCGACAGCACACAGCCGCGCGATGCCAACAACCCGGCCCAGCTGCTGCTGCGTGGTGCCGCCGCACGCTACCTGAGCCGCCTGAATGAACGCGGCCAGCCGCTTGATCCGGTGGCACGCTTCCACCTGGGCAACGGTGCCCGGCTCGAGCATGTGCATTGGCTGGCCGACCCCTCGGCCAAGGGGCAAAAGCAGTCCTATGGCCTGATGGTCAACTACCTGTACGACCTGGGCCGGCTGGACCGCCACCGCGCCATGCTGGCCGAAGGCAAGACCGCCCTCTCGCGCGAAGTGATGCGGCTGGCCCAGCTCGGCTGAAGCCACTCGGGCAAACCCTAGGCATCGTGCACTGACAAACTGTTGTTACAGCTGGTTGCCATGGTATTCTTGGGTGTTCCCTTGCGCCAGTTGGCGCGGGAGGAAGACAGGTCGCCTGCGGGCCGCCCATGACAAACACGCATCCCGGAAGGCATTTCCGGGCTCCGAACCAGACCAAGGATCCACACCATGAAACTGATTCTCCTGGGCGCACCCGGCGCCGGCAAAGGTACGCAAGCCAACTTCATCTGCCAGAAATACGGCATTCCGCAGATTTCCACCGGTGACATGCTGCGTGCTGCCGTCAAGGCCGGCACCCCGCTGGGCATCGAGGCCAAGAAGGTGATGGACGCCGGCGGTCTGGTCAGCGACGACCTGATCATCAATCTGGTGAAAGAGCGCATCGCCCAGCCCGACTGCGCCAACGGTTTCCTGTTCGACGGCTTCCCGCGCACCATTCCCCAGGCCGAGGCCATGAAGGAAGCCGGTGTCAACCTGGATTACGTGCTGGAAATCGACGTGCCCTTCGAGGCCATCATCGAGCGCATGAGCGGCCGCCGCAGCCACCCCGCTTCCGGCCGCACCTACCACGTCAAGTTCAACCCGCCCCAGGCCGAAGGCGTGGATGACATCACCGGCGAGCCGCTGGTGCAGCGCGACGACGACAAGGAAGAAACCGTCAAGAAGCGCCTGGAAGTCTACAGCCAGCAAACCCGTCCGCTGGTGGACTACTACAGCAACTGGGCCAAGGAAGATCCGGCTGCCGCTCCCAAGTACCGCGCCATCAGCGGCATGGGCAGCGTAGAGGAGATCACCGCCAGCGCCTTCCAGGCCCTGGAAAGCTGATTCCCCCTCCCTCATCCTGCAAGGGGCTGGCAACAGCCCCTTTTTTGCGCAAGGGCTTTCATGAGCACACCGCCCGTTCCTGCCAGCTGGCACGCCCCCAGCCAGGCCTTGTGGCAGGTGCAGCACCTCAACCAGTGCGGCCCGGCCCTAACCTGCCTGCAGCAACAACTGCAGCAACAGCGCGATACGCGCCTTCACCGGCGACAAGGGCTGCCCCTCCTGCAACGCCAGCGGAATCGCGCTGCTGCCGCCAGGCACCACCTGACCAGCCAGACATCGGCTGCTGCGCCAGACCGGCACCCCTTGCTGCTGCGCCAGCACTGCGGCCTGCTCCAGCTGGTGGTGCACGGTGGCATTGCCGGTACCGGCCAGTACCAGCCCGTCCACGCCCGCTTGCACCAGCGCCTGCAATGCACGTGCGCTGCTGCCGGCATGGCTGGACAACAGTTCCACCCAGGGCCAGTCATCTGCCGGGGTATCCTGCACCCGGCGCCACAACTCGCTGTCCGTTCTTGGCCACGGCGGCGCAGCGCGCAGCCAGCGCACCTCGCCCTCTTCCAGCCAGGCCAGCAGGCCGGCATCACCGGCTGAAAACGCATCCAGCCGATAAGGATAAATCTTGCTGATGTCGCGGGCTGCAAACACCTTGCCTGCCACCACCGCCAGCACGCCACAGGCCGCCGGATCAGAGGCCAGTGTCAGGGCATCGGCCAGATTCTGCGGCCCATCACTCAGACGGGCCGTCGCCGGACGCATCGCTGCCGTCAGCACCACCGCCTTGCCCTGCGCCTGCCAGCCGCCCGGGGCCGCAGCCAGTACGCGCTGCAGGAAGTAGGCGGTTTCTTCCAGTGTGTCGGTGCCGTGCGTGATCACCACGGCACGCACATCCCCACGCGCGAGAGCATCGGCACAGGCCTGCGCCAGCTGTTGCCAGACCGCCATGTCCATGTCCTTGCTGTCGATTTGCACCAGCTGTTGCGCCTCCAGCACCTGGCGGCCATCACCCAGTACGCTGGCAGCTGCCAGCAGGGCTTCCACCGGGCGCTGTGCGGCCTGATAGCCAACCGCATCTGCCGCGCTGGCGGCTTCGCCGGCTATCGTGCCCCCTGTGGCCAAAACAACAATTTTTCCCATTTGGGCGATTTCCTCTTGCCAAAGACAAAAAGCTGGTTAAAAATACAGGTACTGTATGTGCAAACAGCATGTATGCATCCCCAAATCCAACCAGCAGTGTAGACCATGAAACCCGCCATCAAACTCACCGCTCGCCAGCAACAGATCCTGGACCTGATCCAGCAGGCCATTGCCAATACCGGCGCACCCCCCACGCGTGCCGAAATCGCCGCCGAACTGGGCTTCAAGTCGGCCAACGCCGCCGAAGAACACCTGCAGGCGCTGGCACGCAAGGGGGCCATCGAACTGGTCAGTGGCACGTCGCGCGGCATCCGCCTGCGCCACCCGGAGGGTGACGCCCAATCCGGCATACTCGAGGCCCTGTCACAACTGGCCCTGCCGCTGATTGGCCGCGTCGCGGCCGGTTCGCCGGTCCTGGCGCAGGAGCATGTCGATACCGTCTACCACGTGGCCCCCACGCTGTTTGCCCACAAGCCCGACTACCTGCTGCAGGTACGTGGCATGTCCATGCGCGATGTCGGCATTCTTGATGGCGACCTGCTTGCCGTGCAGGCCACGCAAAACGTGCGCAACGGCCAGATCGTGGTCGCCCGCGTGGGAGATGAAGTCACCGTCAAGCGCTACGAACGCCGTCCGGACCACATCGCCCTGCACGCCGAAAATCCGGACTACCCCACCATTGTGGTGCAGCCCGGCGAACCCTTCGCCATCGAAGGTCTGGCCGTCGGCCTGATCCGCAACAGCGTGCTCATGTAAGCACCATTCCCCATCAGGCTGCCACAAGGTGGCGGGCGTTGTACATGCTGCCTTGCAGGTGGCAGGGACAACCCTTGCGGTCAGCCAGCATTCCAATCCTGCCTATGTGTCAACACCGCCCATAGGAGCAACACCATGAATGCCGCAACCACCTTCCAGACCATCCGCAACTGGTTCACCGGCCAGCAGGCCGATCCCGTCCAGCGCCCCATGGCCATCCTGCGCGATGCAAGCCAGGCCTACAAGTCCGATGCCGACATCGCGGCCACCCATCCACCGCAGCCGGCAGCGCGCCCCTGCAGTGCCGCCGCCCGCCTCGCGCTGCGCCAGGCCAGACAAGCCCAGCTGCCCTTGTCCCCAATGCCCTTGCAGCTGGTCCCAGCCCCTCTGCAACACGCCCCCGCACGCCTGTATGCGGCAGCAGGCACACCTGCACTGCAAACCGGCGCCCGTCCGCATCCGCTGCCTGCCGCCACGCCGGATCGTCTCTACCTGAGCGGCAAACTGGCGGACGTCTGCCAGCAACTGGAGCAGCTCGTCGCCCAGGAAGAGCATTTCCTGCGTCTGGGCTAAGCCGCCTGTTGTGCACCTCCCGGCCCGGGGCATCTTCTGCACGGAGCGCACCGCACCGGCAGATGTGTCAAATTGCAAGCTTTCTGCAGTGAATGCAAATTTGCCCTCTGCCATCGCGGTTTTTACTTCAGCTTTAGGCACAATGTGCGCATGAACATTGTGATTCTGGACGACTATCAGGATGCCGTGCGCAAGCTGCCCTGCGCCAGCAAGCTGGATGCCTTTAACGCCAAGGTGTACACCAACACCGTCAAGGGCATCGGCCAGCTGTCCGTACGCCTGAAGGATGCCGACATCATCGTCCTGATCCGCGAGCGCACGGCACTCAACCGCGCCCTGCTGGAAAAGCTGCCGCGCCTCAAGCTGATCGTGCAAACCGGCCGCGTAGGCGACCATATCGATCTCAATGCCTGTACCGATTTCGGCATTGCCGTGGCAGCCGGTACCGGCTCCCCCTATGCCGCTGCCGAACTGACCTGGGGCCTGATCATGGCCGCCAGCCGACGCATTCCGCACTACATGGCCAACCTGCGCCATGGCGTCTGGCAACAATCCGGCCTCAAGGCCTTGTCCATGCCACCCAATTTCGGCATTGGCACCGTGCTCCGTGGCAAGACGCTCGGCCTGTGGGGCTTTGGCCAGATCGGCAAGCTGGTAGCCGGCTACGGCAAGGCCTTCGGCATGCAGGTGCTGGTGGGCGGCAGTGATCGCGCCCGCAATGAAGCCACGCAACTGGGTTATACGCCGGCACTCAGCCAAGAGCAGCTGTTCAGCGACAGCGACTACCTCAGCCTGCATCTGCGCCTCACGCCCGAGACCCGCGGCACTGTGCGGCTGGAAGACCTGCTCCGCATGAAGCCCACGGCCACCCTGATCAACACGGCACGTGCCGAACTGCTGCAGCCCGATGCGCTGATCACCGCCCTCAATCGCGGTCGTCCCGGCATGGCCGCCATCGATGTGTTCGAAAACGAACCGGTGCTGCAGGGCCAGGCCCTGCTGCGACTGGAAAACTGCCTGTGCACGCCGCATATCGGCTATGTCGAACAGGAAAGCTACGAGCTGTATTTCAGCCAGGCGTTTGACAGCATCCTGGCCTGGCTGGACGGCAAGCCCATCAACCTGGTCAATCCGCAGGCACTGGAAATCCGCGACCGCCTACTGACCAACCGCTGACCACCTGGCTGCCAGCTCTTTCTTGCAGGAGGACGACCTCCCCCATTCCGGGCACATGTTGCGGGACGACCCGACCACTACCTGGAAAGGCGTCTCCTCATGGCATGGATTGCCCTCTTGTTCGCCGGTCTGCTCGAAATCGTCTGGGCCACCGGCATGAAGCTGTCTGACGGCTTTACCCGTCTGATCCCCTCCCTGGTCACACTGGTCACGATGGCGCTGAGTTTCTGGCTGCTCAGTGTCGCCATGCGCACCCTGCCACTGGGCACCGCCTACACCATCTGGACCGGCATCGGTGCCGTGGGTTCGTTTCTGGTCGGCATCCTGGTACTGGGCGAGCCGGTCAACGCCATGCGCCTGCTGGCCGCGGTGCTGATCGTCTCCGGCATGGTGCTGATGAAACTGTCAGCCTCGTAACACACCAGCGGACAATCAATGCCCCCTGTTACGGTTCAGGGTGGCATCCTGGTCTACAATGGCGGGTGACGGGCCTTCCCGCATGGTGAAGCGGCCAACCGGGTCAGGTGGGGAACCAAGCAGCCCTAACTGCGTAGCCAGTGCCGGGGTCAAGGCTCGTCACCCTCATTACCGCCTTTGGATAATCCATGGGCAAGCCATTTATATGCCAGCCTGGCATGTACCAGCCCCTGCGTATTTCCACGTCAGGGGCTTTTTGTTGGATGCACCACAGCGTGCCCAGCTCTCGGCCAGATCACTGACAGGGCAGGTTTGTCCCGGATCCGCACCCTCACTCGGCAGCCACAATCCGCCGTGCCACGCGCACCAGCGTCGGGCTGATCCACTGTTCCAGCCGCGTGGGCAGCTGCAGTGGCTTGAGCAGCATGCGCACCGCCAGATCGGCCGGCAGCTGACGGCTCACAGTCTGGTAGATCCGCTGGCTGATCTCGCCGAAACTCTGCGCGCCGTTGGCAAACAGGGGGCCCTTGTTCGCCCAGACATGGCGCAGCGCCACGTCCGAATCGCTTTCACGCAGCTCCAGCAGGCGCTGGTAGAGCACGCGCGCCACGCGCACGCGCGACACCGGCTGCTGCGCCGAGAGCTGACGGAAATAGGCGAGAAAGTGCTTGTAGTGGCTGACCTCGTCAGCGCGTACCTGGCTCAGCAAGCCGGTCAGCACCGGCTCCCTGCTGAGTTCGCGCAGCGTGTGATAGTAGGTGGTAGTGCCCATTTCCACCACGCAGCGTGCCGCCATTTCGAGTGACGGCTCCGGGTCCAGCTCTTCTACCGTGCACATCGGGCCATATTCGGCCATGAAGCCTTCAAACGCCTGCTGCCAAGGGAACTGCGGCCAGGCGGCCTGCACATAGGAGGCAAAGGCACGGCCATGCTGCAGCTCCTCCTGCTCCCAGTGCGCCGCCAGCCATTGCGCCACATCAGGCCAGCGCGCATAGTGGCCGATCAGGTTGCGCGTGTACAAGTCCGAGCCGGATTCGATGAACGAGGCGCTGGTCAGCAGGTAGAACAGCAATTCATCATCGGCGATACGAGCATGGTCGATGGCATTCCAGTCGATCTCTTCAACGCGCCAGCGCATGGCGGCGGCAGGGCCCTGCGTGGCAGCAGGAGCGGGGGAAACAAGGCTATCCATGGTGGTCAAGGTACTGCAAGGTGCAAGGCGATCATCCAGCATAGCGCAGCCTGCCGGTCAGGCACGCGCCAATTCGGTGACAAATCATGACAGGCGATCCGCCCGCAGGCCCGCGGCCGGCAACCGGCCTCAGTCCAGTTCGCGGATCTGCCCGTCCTGGGTCAGAAAAGCGGCACGCACCAGTGCTTCCGGATACAGCGCCTGCACCGCCTGTTGGTAGTCCTGCATCTGGCGGCGCAAGGCTAGCTGCTCCTGCGGAGCCAGCGAAGACTTGAAGTCCAGCACCCACCAGCAAGCCGGCTCGCCGGCCTGCGCACGCCGGTGCACCAGCCGGTCAATGCGCAGCACCTGCCGATTCCAGGCCAGATCGATTTCATTCGCCTGCCAATCCACCTGCTGCTCGTCCCAGGCCCAGGCCGCATCTCCCTGCAGAATGCCTTGCGCCTGTGCCAGCACCCGGGCCGCCTGCGCGGCATCCAGCTGGTAGCGCTGCTGCAAGGACTGGCGCTGCTGTTCCGGATCCTGTTGCATGGCGCCGTGACGATGCCATTCCAGCACCTTGTGCATGGCCTCGCCGAGCGTGGCCTGCAGCGCCCGATCCGCATCACGCGCCGCCAGATCTGCGATGGTCAGTTGCACATGGCGCTGCAGTTCTGCGGCCAGCGCTGGCAATTCCAGTACCTGGCCAGCCCGGACCGGTGCAGCCTCCTGCGCATCCGGCTTGTGACGGATGGCCGGCCAGTCGTCTGGCACTGGCAGCTGACCGGCATCGTCCGGCTGCAGCGCCAGTGCATCGGCATGCTGCAGCCATTGCTGCCACCAGCCGTGCTCCTGCGTGCTGCGCGGTTCGGCACTCGAAAACGCCAGCACCTGGCGCGCGCGCGTCATCGCCACGTAAAGTGCGTTCGATTCCTCGCGCTCCTCGGCCTGCAGTTCCTGCTGCACCAGCGGCTGCACCGACGGTGGCGGGTTGGAAAAGCTCTGCAGGAACACCAGCTGTGTCGGGTGTGACTGGCTACCGGGCCAGTCCACCAGCACGTCCATCGACTTGCTGCGGCCCTTGGCGGCATCGGTATCGAGCAGCAGCACCAGGCCGGCTTCCAGCCCCTTGGATCCATGCACCGTCAACAGGCGCACGCCCTGCCCGCCCACGGCCGGCGTACCGGTCGGGTCGCCGCCGCGCATGGCGCGCACCCAGCGGTAGGCGCTGACAAAACGGCCGCCATCGAGCGCCAGCATATGCCCGGGCAGGGCCTGCAGCCGCTCCAGCACACCGGCACATAGCGCCGGCGGCGTGCTGGCAGCGTAACGCGCCAGCAGGTCGCCATCGCGGAAGATGGCATCCAGCGCATCATGCGGCAGCCGCTGCTGCAGCCACTGCTGCCAGCGCAGCAACCGGCGCGCCAGCGGCTGCCAGGGCGATAGCGCCGGATCGGCATCAGCATGCGCCAGCAGCCAGTCCAGCCAGCTGATGGCCAGCGGTTCCGTCTGCTGCGCCGCCTGCTGCACGCCCAGACGGATTTCCACCAGTTGCGCATCGTCCAGCCCGACAATAGGTGACTTGAGTGCACGCGCCAGCGACAGGTCGTGCCGCGGCGATAACAGCGCATCGACCAGCGCCACCACATCCTGCACCTCCGGAGCCTCTGCCAGCAACAGCTTGTCAGCCTTGAGCGCCGGCAGGCCGGCCTCGGCCAGCGCATGCTGCATCGCCGCCACGCGCGCGTTCTTGCGCGCAATCACCAGAATGTCGCCGACCGGTGTGCCGGCCTGCACACAACGCTGCAGCCATTGCGCCGCCTGACGGCATTCGCGCGCCATCAGCGCCTCTTCTTCCTCGAGTTGGGGCGTGGTCAGGCTGTCGCGCCAGCCGCTGGCGGCATCGGCTTCGGCTTTTGGCGCACGCGCAATGGGTGGCAGTGTCAGCACGCAGCCGGCCACTGTGGCAGCCGTGGTGTGGGTGCGAAAATCGGCATAACGCCCCTCGTCCTGTGCCGCCTGCATCAGCGCGTTGACGGCATCGATCACCGGCTGCGCATTGCGCCGCGTGTGATCACATTCGAGCACGGCCCCGCCCAGCGCCTGCTGCACAAAGCGGCGCGCTTCGCGGAACACCTCGGGATCGGCACGCCGGAAACGGTAAATGCTCTGCTTGGGATCGCCCACGATGAACACGCTTGGCGGCGTTGCGGCTCCGGCGTAGCCGGACAGCCAGCCCTCCAGCGCATGCCACTGGATCGGGTTGGTGTCCTGGAATTCGTCGATCAGCAGATGGCGCACCTGGGCATCGAGCCGCTCCTGGATCCAGCCGCTCAGCAGCTCATCGCCTAGCAGCTGGCCGGCGCTGACCTCGATATCAGCCATGTCGATCCAGCCATGCTCGCGCTTGACCTGGGCGTAGCATGCCAGCAGCAGCAGCGTCAGCCGTACCATGCGCTGCTGGTACAGCCAGGCGGCGTGTTGCGCCTGGGCGCGGCAGAGCAGCTGCAGCTCGGCTTCGGCCTCCTGCGCAGCATCGTATTTCTGCAGGTTTTTCGTCAGCCGGTCTTCATCCTTCACGAAGAAGGCCTTGCGCAGCTGCTGCAATCGCAGTTCCGGATCCTGCTGCTCAAACGCCTCGACCACCTGTGCTGCCGCCTGCTGCGGTGTCTTGTTTTTTTCCGTCCCCAGCGCCGCCGAACGCGCATGCCAGCGCTGCGCCGCCGCCTCGCCCTCCAGCGATGCCGCCGGCGAGGCATGCTCCTTCAGTTCCGGCACCAGCGCCTGGAACGGCAGCACCGATTGTTCCAGTACCCCGTGCTGCTGCGCCAGCTGGAATTCGACGCGCTTGGCTAGTGCCGCTTCCAGCGCCTTCAGCGTGTTGCTGCGGCCATGCAGCTGCACCAGCGCATCAAAATCGGCACGCGCAGAATCATCGCGCAGCAGTTCCTGGAAAAAGGGCCGCCAGACCTCGGCCACGGCACGCGCATCGTCCTGCAGCAATTCGTATTGGCTGGGCAGGCCCTGCTGTTCCAGCACCTGCAGGGGGGCAGCACGCAGCAGCGCCGCAAACCAGCTGTGGAAGGTGCGGATCTGCGGACTGCGGCCATGCTGCAACAAGCGCAGGTACAGACCCTGCAGGGCCGGCGCCTGCTGCTGCGCCTGCTCCGGCGTCATGCCGCGCATCACCAGTTCCGGCACCAATTGCTCCGGCGTCTTGCCGGCAAAATCGGCCAGCCATTCGTTCAGGCGCTGGCGCATTTCGGCAGCGGCCTTCTTGGTAAAGGTGATCGCCAGGATCTGCTGCGGTTCAGCCCCTTCGAGCAGCGCCCGCAGGATGCGGCTGACCAGCATCCAGGTCTTGCCGGCCCCGGCACAGGCTTCGACCACCACATGGCGCGCCGGATGGCATGCCACGGCATAAAAAGCCTGGTCCGGCACGATGTCGCCGTTGACCCGGTAGGCGTGGGCGCTGCTCATGCCTGCTCCTCCATCCAGAAATCGCGCCGGCACAGGCCGCGCATCGCACAGTAATCGCAGCGCGCACCCTGGCCCAGCGCTTGCAGCGGCTGGCCATCGGCAATGCGCTGCAGGTCGTACGCCAGGCTGCGCATCAGCAGCCGGCTCTGGCGCTGCACACCCTCCAACTCATGCATTTCGGTGCTGCCGTTTTCGCCCACATTGACATAGGCCACGCGCACCGGATCGGGTGCCATCATGGCGGCATAAAAGGACAGCTGGGCATCCTCGTCGCCATCCCGGACGCGGTTGCGCGTCTTCTGCAGGCTTTCCGACTTGTAGTCCAGCAGCAGCCAGCGCGCCGCATCGTCCGGGGCCGTCAGCGCATCCACACGATCGATGCGGCCATGCAGCGATACCGGCGGTATCCGGGCCGGATCGCAGGCAATCGCAGGCTCGCCCTCTGCCGGCTGATCCGCGTCCAGTCCGGCAAACACCTCGGCCAGCGGCTTGTCGCGCCACTGCTCGCCATGGGCATAGCGCGCCTGTTCCTGCTGCCGATACGCCATCAGCCAATCCAGATAGCCATCGCGCAGGCGCGGCCAGACCGCCTGCCAGGGCACAAAGTCCACCGCATCCAGCCCTTCCTGGCGCAAGGCCTCGTCCGCCGCCTGATCCAGCCACTGGCGCAGCTGCGCCTCGGCGACATCCTGGCCACCGGCCTGCTGCCAGTACTCGTGGAACAGGTAGAGCAGCTGATGCAGCCAGTTGCCAACATCACGCTTGTCGAGCTCGGCCGTCAGCTCGTTCACCTCGCGCAGGCGCAGCTGCTGCTGGCCAAAGAACTGGTAAGGGCAGGCGCGCAGCGTGTCGTAGGCACTGGCAGAAATCCTGGCCAGCGGCAGCCGCTGGCCCGGTGCCTGTGGCATCGCGACCGGATCGGGCGGCAGGGTCCGCAGCACGCGCAGGTCGGCCGCCAGCTGTACATGGCGTCCGGACCCCATGGCCGATGGCAGCAGCGCCTCCAGCAGCAAGGGGCTGGACAGCAGGGTTTCGCCGGCCCCGTCGCTGTCGCTGGTCAGCAGCGCCAGCTGCGGAAACTGCCAGGCGTGCAGCCAGGCGGCACGCTGCGCCTGCTGCAGCTGCTGCCGCGACGGCAGACCGATCAACTCGCGCTGGCTGCTGGTCCAGTCGCCGGGCGGCTCCGGGGCCGCCGGCAGATGCTGGTCGTCGCAAGCCGGGATCACCACGGCAGCAAAGGAGCGCGCCAGCAGCTGGCTCAGCGGCAGAATCACCACCTGCTCCTCCAGCGGGTACGGCGGCTTGAAGCTGCCGGCTTCCAGCACGTCCTGCACCCAGCGCACGAAATCGGGCTGATTCCAGAGCTGCGTATCCACCGCCAGCGGCAACGCTCCCGGCTGCAGATGCAGCGCCTGCAACAACTCCTTGCCGGCGGCATCGTGCTGCAACCAGTCCCACTGGCCGCTGTGCTGCAGCGTATCCTGCAGATCGGTCAGCCATTGCGCCAGGCGGCGCGGCTTCTGCAGCGCCTGCCGCCAGTCCTCGACTTGCAGCGCCTGCACACGGCAGGCATGCTCCCACTGCAGCCAAGCCTGCCGATGCGGCCATTGCGCCTGCTCGCGCTCACGCAGCCAGGCTTCCAGCGGCTGCACCCAGCCGGCCGACACCGCCGATCCCGGCACGGTCTGCGCCAGCTTCAGCCATTCCAGCACGGCATCACTCCCGGCCTGTGGTGCACAGGCGCGCAGCAGGCTCATCAGCTGGCTGGCCGCACGCGTGGTCGACAGTTTCCAGCCGGTCTCGTCACGCACCGTCAGGTGCTGCGCCTCCAGCTGGGCACGGATGCGGCGCGTCAGGGCGCGGTCGCTGTCCACCAACGCGACCAGGCCGGTGCGCCCTTCCACTGCCTGCTGCACGCAGGCAGCCGCCCGCGCCGCCTGGTCCTCCAGATCGCGCGCGCGATGCCACTGCACCGGTGCCATCGGCGCCGTCTCGCCGGCCTTCTCCCAGAACTGCGGCAGGTCGATCGCGCAAGCGGCCTCCGGCTGCTGCTCCAGCCAGCGTGCATACAACGCCTCGGAGAGCGGATCGCGCTGGTAGCCCCGCAGCAGGATCAGCGCATCGGGCGCTTCCTGCTCCAGCGCTTCGAACAGGATGTCGGTGCCATAGGACGAACTGCCGACCCAGGCCAGCGCCACCTGCGCCACCAGCTGCTCGTAACGCATCGGGGCCGCACCCAGGCTGTCCAGCAGTTGCGGCAGCAGCGCCTGCATCCAGGCCAGCCGCTGCTGCGGTGGCTGCGCCTGCGCCAGCGCTGCCAGCTGCTGCGCCGCCTCGCGCACCCGCCCGGCCAGCCAGGAGGCCTGCTGATGCAAACCGGCCGCCTGCAGCAGCTGGCCGGCTGTCAGCAGGTCCTGCGCCGCATCCTGGCTGTAATCACCAGCAGCCGGCACATGCGGCGCCAGCCGCGCCGCCCAGTTGAACGTCGTCTCGATGCGCGGCAGCAGCCCTGCCTGTGGCAGCTGCGCCCAGTGCGCGCGCACCACCGGCAGCAGCTGCGCATACGGCAGCAGCACCACCGTGCGTGCCGGATCGGCCCCGAGCCGCTGCAACTGCTGCTGCAGCTCCGCGCACAAGGCCAGCCATCTCTCCTGTGTGATTGCCATCATCCCTCCTCCCTGCCCTTGATCCTAGCGGATCCGCCCACATCCATCATGAGGTCACCTGTTTCTGTCACAATAAGACCATCATGGCAGCTCCCGTAGCCGGATGGCTGCTGCATTACCTTCAAAGGAAATATCCATGGCCAGCGACCTGATCAAACACACTTCCGACGCCACTTTCCAGGCAGACGTTCTCCAGTCCTCCACCCCCGTGCTGCTGGACTTCTGGGCCGAATGGTGCGGCCCGTGCAAGGCCATCGCCCCGGTGCTGGACGAGATCGCCAAGGAATACGAAGGCAAGCTGCAGATTGCCAAGATGAATGTCGATGACAACCGCAACGTGCCGGCCCAGTTTGGCATCCGCGGCATCCCCACGCTGATGCTGTTCAAGGACGGCCAGGCTGTTGCCACCAAGGTCGGCGCCCTGGCCAAGCCGCAGCTGATCGCCTTCATCAACGAACAGCTGGGCTGATCTCGCGGGCGGAGCTCGTCCGCACGGGCCGGATGGCCAGCACAAGCCATCCGGTCGTTTCCTGCAGCGCAGCTTTTGTGTCTATAATCTGCGCACACCTTGTGCATACCCGTCAGATACCGGCAATCGGTATCTCCGGCACAGCCAGCATACCCTGCTGCCGCTGATTGTCAGGCCGGTATCCAGATCACCTCCCAGTTTTTGGTTTTCCCCGGTATTCGCCCTGTACCCTGGCGTACAGCCGCGCCACACCGCCCCTTTTTCCTCTTTTCTAGACGCACACATGCATCTGAACGAACTCAAGGCCCTGCACGTTTCCGAAGTGCTGAAACAGGCCGAAGAACTCGAGATCGAGAACACCGGCCGCATGCGCAAGCAGGAGCTGATGTCCGCCATCATCAAGAAGCGCGCCCGCGCCGGCGAACAGGTGTTTGCCGACGGCGTGCTCGAGATCCTGCCCGACGGCTTCGGCTTTCTGCGCAATCCCGACAGCAACTACACCGCCAGCACGGATGACATCTACATCAGCCCGAGCCAGGTGCGCCGCTTCAACCTGCACACCGGCGACATGGTGGAAGGCGAAGTGCGCACGCCCAAGGACGGTGAACGCTACTTTGCGCTGAACAAGCTGGACAAGATCAACGGCCTGTCGCCCGAGGCGAACAAGCACAAGGTGATGTTCGAAAACCTCACGCCGCTGTTCCCCACGCAGCAGATGAAGCTCGAGCGCGACATCAAGAGCGAGGAAAACATCACCGGCCGCGTGATCGACATCATCGCGCCCATCGGCCGCGGCCAGCGCGCCCTGATCGTGGCCCCGCCCAAGAGCGGCAAGACCATGATGATGCAGAGCATCGCCCACTCGATCACCGCCAACCACCCCGATGTACACCTGATGGTGCTGCTGGTGGACGAGCGCCCGGAAGAAGTGACCGAGATGCAGCGCTCCGTGCGCGGCGAAATCATCGCCTCCACCTTTGACGAACCCGCCACCCGCCACGTGCACGTGGCCGAGATGGTGATCGAACGCGCCAAGCGCCTGGTCGAGCTCAAGAAAGACGTGGTGATCCTGCTGGATTCCATCACGCGCCTGGCCCGCGCCTACAACAACGTCGTGCCCTCTTCCGGCAAGGTGCTGTCTGGTGGCGTGGATGCCAACGCGCTGCAGCGTCCCAAGCGCTTCTTTGGTGCCGCACGCAAGATCGAGGAAGGCGGTTCGCTGACCATCATCGCCACCGCGCTGATCGATACCGGCAGCCGCATGGACGAGGTGATCTTCGAGGAGTTCAAGGGTACCGGCAACAGCGAAATCCACCTGGACCGCCGCCTGTACGAAAAGCGCATCTTCCCGGCCATCCAGCTCAATCGCAGCGGCACCCGCCGCGAGGAACTGCTGCTGCCGCCCGAGATCCTGCAGAAGACCCGCATCCTGCGCCAGTTCATGTACAACATGGACGAAATCGAGGCGATGGAACTGGTGCTCAAGAGCATGAAGCAGACCAAGAATAACCACGAGTTCTTCGACATGATGCGCAAGGGCGGCTAAACCCTCCCCCGCACCATGCAGGAAGCCCGCCAGACATCACTCTGGCGGGCTTCTGCGTTTGACAGGCCGGCACCAGGGCCGGCCGGACTTACAGCTGCTCGGCACGCAGCTGTTCGGCACTCTTGGGCGACAGCAGGCCGGGTGCCACGTCAAACACGGTCTTGGCACCGATGTCGCCCTGCTGGTGCAGGCGATGCACGGCGCGCGCGTAGGCCACCAGCACGCTGGAGGTGAATTCCGGGTTGCTGCCCAGCTTCAGGCCGTACTCGATCACCTGGCTGTTCGCATCGGAGGTATTGCCGCTGCGGATCACGAAGCCGCCGTGCGGCATGGCGGCATGGTCGCGGCGCAACTCCTCGGCGCTGATGAAGTTCACCGTGGTGTCGTACTCGTCAAAGTAGTGCGGCATGGTCACGATGGCCTGGCGCACGGTCTCGGCGTCTGCGCCTTCGGCCAGTACCACATAGCAGTCGCGGCGATGCTTCTCGCGCGTGGTCAGCTCGGGGCGCGAACCGCTGCGCACGCGCTCCACCGCTTCTTCCACCGGCAGCGTGTACTGCACGCCGCCAGCCACGCCCGGCACGCGGCGGATCGCATCGGAATGCCCCTGGCTCAGGCCCTTGCCCCAGAAGGTGTAAGTGGCACCGTCCGGCAACAGCGCCTCGCCGATGATGCGATTGATCGAGAACATGCCCGGATCCCAGCCGGCAGAGATCAGCGCCGTCTTGCCGTTGGCGCGTGCCGGGGCATCCACCGCGGCAAAATATTCGGGGATGCGCGCATGGGTGTCAAAACTGTCCACGGTATTGAACAGCGCGGCCAGTTGCGGCCCCTGCTGCGGCAGGTCTTCCTTGGAGCCACCACACAGAATCAGCACATCGATCCTGTCCGCATGCTGCGCCAGCTCATCCATGCCGAACACCGGCGTACCGGCCACCAGCGGCTGCAGCTGCCCGGGCGGGCGACGCGTGTAGATGCCCACGAGCTGCATGTCGGGATTCTTGCGGATGGCGGCTTCGACACCGCGGCCCAGGTTGCCATGACCGGCAATACCGATGCGGATGGGTTGACCCATGCTGTTGTTCCTTTGTGACTGAAATGAAGACAGACCGGTCCGGATCGGCCGGCGACTGTTGCATTTTCCCAGAAACAGGCCGTGCATGGCCGGCAGCATCGGCAGAAACCTTTGCGAACCTGACCTGAAAATGCGATAATGTCGGATTAAAGTCGCGGAAAGTACGCTGGAATAGGCCGGCACGGCTCCCGCAACGACCATCAAGGAATTCCCATGAAAGAAGGCATCCACCCCGAGTACCGTGAAGTCTGCTTTGTTGACCTGTCCAACGGCTACCAGATCGTCACCCGTTCCTGCGTGAACACCAGGGAAACCATCAAGCTGGAAGACGGCCGCGAACTGCCGCTGTTCAAGCTGGATACCTCCAGCGAATCCCACCCCTTCTACACCGGCACGCAAAAGTCGGTGGACAACATGGGTGGCCGCGTGGAGCGCTTCCGCAACCGCTACGCCAAGCGTTAATTGGCAACAGTCAGGCACGGGCACCCCGTGCCGGCTCGCAAAGGCAGCCCAGGCTGCCTTTTTTCGTGCAATCGGCGACGATTCCCGCTGTCAGCCCGGACAGCGCCACCGCTTTTGCCCCGACAGCGTGTACCATGCCGTCGATGACCCTCCTCTCCACGAGTCCCCTACCGTGAACCAGCCCAGCCCTGCCATCGTCGCCCAGGAAGGCGTGCGCCGCCTGCCGCGCTGGGGCCTGCTGCTGTTCTGCGCGGTCTATGTGCTGTTCGGCTTTCTGTGGCGCGATCCCTGGCGCCGTGCCGATATCTCCAGCTTCGGCATCATGCTGGAACTGGCGCAAAACCCTTCCCACTGGCTCGCGCCCACGCTGCTGGGCCAGGCGGCCGACACCAATGCGCTGCTGCACTACTGGCTGGGCGCGGCCGCCATCCAGCTGCTGCCGCTGGAGCCTTTTGTCGCCGTACGCGTGCTGTTCGTGCTGATGCTGTGGCTCACGCTCGCTGCCACCTGGTACGGCATCTACTACCTGGCGCGCGGCCCGAGCGCGCGACCGGTCAGCTTTGCCTTTGGCGGCGAAGCCCATCCCACCGATTACGCGCGCACCCTGGCTGATGGCGGCCTGCTGGCCCTAACCGCCTGCCTGGGTCTGGCGCAGCCGAGTCACGAAGTGGCCGCCCCGCTGACCCAGCTCTGCTGTGCCTCCTTCATGCTGTATGCCTTTGCCGCACTGCCTTACCGCACGGTGCTGCCGGCCCTGTTCGGCACGCTGGGCACGCTCGGCCTGGCGCTGGCCGGTGCACCCAGCATGGCACTGCTGTTCAGCCTGGCCGCCACCCTGATCTACGCCGGCAGCCGGAGCGAATGGAACCGCCTGGTCGAAGCCGACGGCTACGAGACCGACCCCGTCCTGCTGCAGGCCCATGCGCGCCGCCGCTGGCTGTGGGTGGCTGCCCTGGCCCTGCTGACCCTGCTGGTCGCGTTGCTGGCCAGCCAGCTCGATCTGTGGCGCTGGCACCTGCAGCCGCTGCCCTCGCGCTGGGTCGAATGGCGTGACCTGATCAAGCTGCACATCTGGTTTACCTGGCCGGTCTGGCCGCTGGCGCTCTGGACCATCTGGCGCTGGCGCACGCACTGGCGACGCGGCCGCGCCGCGTTTTCGATCACGCTGCCGCTGGTAGCCGGCCTGATCTGCAGCATCGCCGGCTGGATCGGTGACAGCCCCAAGGACAGCCTGCTGCTGGGCCTGCCGGCCTATGCCGCGCTGGCCGCCTTCGCCCTGCCGACCTTCAAGCGCAGCGCCCAGGCCTTCATCGACTGGTTCTCGCTGATCGTGTTTACCGCCGCAGCCACCGCCATGTGGCTGATCTGGATCGCCATGCAGGCAGGCTGGCAACTGCGTGTCGTGGAACGGGTACTGGCTGCCGTGCCGGGCTACGTGCCGGTGTTCAACTGGAGCCTGTTCCTGTCGGCCCTGGTCGCCACGCTGGGCTGGCTCTATCTGGTGCGCTGGCGTACCAAGCGCCTGCGCCCGGCACTCTGGAAAAGCATGATCCTGCCGGCCGGTGGCGTCACCCTGTGCTGGGTGCTGATGATGACGATCTGGCTGCCCGCCATCAACCATGCGCGCAGCTACACCGTGGTCGCCGAAGGCATTAGCCAAACCATGCACTCAGCCGATCCCGCTGCGCCATGTCTGGAAATCATCGGTCTGGACGAGGCCCAGACCAGCGCCCTGCGCTACCACACGCCGTTCGAGATCCGCCGCGCCGGTACCAGCCTGCAGTGCCGCTGGCTGGCCACCGACGAAAGCCAGGTCATGCTGCTGCCCCATCTGCACGACATGCAGCCCTGGCGTGAAGCCGCCGTGATCTACCGGCCGGGCCGCAGCGAGGCCATCCACCTGTACCACCGTCTGCCCTGAGACAAGCGCAGACCTGATCCGTGAAGCTGTTCGATTTGCGCGCCATCGGTAGCCATGCTGCCACGATCTGGATCGGGCAGCTGGCCGTGATGGCGTTTGCCGTCACCGACACGCTGGTCGCCGGCCAGTACGATCCGCAGGCACTGGCAACCCTGTCGATCGCTACCGCCCTCTATGTCAGCATCAGCATCGGCCTGCAGGGCTATGTCCAGGGCCTGCTGCCGATCTGGGGCCGCCTGTACGGCCAGGGGGCCACCCGCGCGCTCGGTGACAGCGTGCGCCAGGCACTGTATGCCCTGGCGATTTGTTCGACCCTTGGCGTGCTGCTGCTCTGGCTGAGTCCGGCACTGCTGCAGCTGACCGAGGTTCCGGCACACCTGCACCAGCCGGTCAGCCACTATCTGGCCATCCAGGCCATCACGCTGCCCATGAGCATGCTGGTGCGCGCCTTCAACACCTTCAGCCAGAGCATCGGCCAGCCACGCTGGGTGGCACGGCTGCAGGCCGGCGCCCTGCTGTGCAAGATCCCGCTGACGATCTGGCTCAGTTTTGGTGGCTGGGGCATGCCGGAACTCGGCCTGGCCGGCTGCGCCTGGGCCACCTGCATCACGCACATCGGGCTGCTGCTGGTCATCTGCTGGCTGCTGCGCCGGCATCCGCTGTACCAGCCCTACCGCCTGTTGCAGCGGCCACCCCGCCCGGACTGGGCGACGCAGCGCCAGTTTCTGGCGCTGGGCCTGCCCAGCAGCATCGCGATCTGGGTCGAGGTCACCTCATTCACCGCACTGTCCCTGCTGATGGCCCCGATGGGAGAAACCGCCTCCGCGGCACAGCAGATTGCCAGCACCACCGCCGCCCTGCTCTACATGTGGCCCCTGTCGCTGGCCATTGCCGGCAGTGCCCGCGTCAGCTACTGGCAGGGCCGACAGCAGGCCGCCTCGGCGCACCGGGCACAACGCAGCACGCTGTTGCTGACACTGGCCAGTGCCAGCCTGTTCGCCCTGTTGCTGGCGCTATTGCGCCAGCCCATGGCCAGCCTGTACGTGCAGGATGCCGCCGTGCAGCAGCTGGCCGCCTCGCTGCTGCTGATCGTGGCCGCATACCATCTGGCCGATGCGTTTCAGGTCTGTGGCCTGTTCCTGTTGCGCTGCTACCATGTGGTGCGCCTGCCCACGCTGATCTACAGCGTGATGCTGTGGGGCCTGGGTCTTGGCGGCGGCTACTGGCTGGCCTGGCATGGTCCGCCAGCCTGGCGCGGCCCGCATGCCTTGTGGATCATGGTGGCCCTGGCGATGACGCTGGTCGCCGGCCTGTTCCTGTGGCTGCTGCAGCGCGTCTCGCGCCCGGTTGCAGGCCAGCCGGATCACTAGCGCGTTTCAGATCACCCTGGGCTTCAGCTCGGGACGCGGCGGCGTGGCCGCCTCATGCCGGAACAGGCGATGCTCGGGAAAATCCAGTGCAAACAGCGCGCCGTCCCCCGGCTTGCTTTCCACATGCAGGCGTGCGCCATGGCGTTGCGCCACATGCTTGACAATGGCCAGGCCGAGCCCGGTACCGCCGGTTTCACGCGAACGGCTGCGATCCACCCGGTAAAAGCGCTCGGTGATGCGCGGCAGGTGCTCTGCCGGAATACCCGGCCCGTGATCCTTCACGTAGAGCGCCACCCCTCCTTCGGCACTGCGCTGCAGGCCAGCCACAATCTCGCTGCCCTCCGGCGTATAGCGCACCGCATTGCTGAGCAGATTGCCGATGGCACTCTGCAGCTCGCTGACACTGCCGAACACCTCTTCCGGTACATCCGGTTCTATGCGGCAGACAATCCGGTGCGGCATCTCCCCTTTCTCTGCCGCCAGCACTTCAGAGAGCGCACGGGCATCATTGGCACCGATTTCCAGTATTTCCGCCAAATGGGCGCGCTCGCTGTGATCGGGGGGCGGGCTGCCTTCCAGACGGGACAATGTCAGCAGATCCTGCACCAGATGCTGCATGCGACGGGCCTGCTGTGCCATCAGCTCCAGATAGCGCTGACTCTCTTCCGGGTTCAGGGGAACGCTTTGCATGGTTTCGACAAAGCCGGACAGCACCGTCAGCGGGGTACGCACCTCGTGCGAGACATTGGCCACGAAATCGCGGCGCATGCGCTCGGCCTGCTCGACCGACGTCACATCGCGCACCAGCAGCATGCGGCGACCCTGGCCAAACGGGAAGGCCTGCACCGACAGTCGCACCGGGCGCTCCAGCGAATGCTGGCGGCCATTCATAGTCACACCGCCCGGTTGCCCCTCCGGCGCTGCCCAGTAGCGCGCAAAAGCCGGATCACGCACCAGGTTGCCTAGATGCTGGCCATAGTCTTGCGGGCTCGCCAGTCCGAAGAATTCACCCGCGGCCGGGTTCAGCCATTCGATACGGCCCAGCTCGTCCACCAGGATGACGCCGTTGGGCGTAGCGCTCAACGCGTCCAGGAACACCAGCATCTGGCGCTCGGAGTCCTCGACCCGGCGACGCTGCTTGCGCATGCTGCGGTAGGCCGCCACGACCAGTTCCTGCCAGATGCCATGCAGATCCGGCTCCGGACTGGGCAGTTCGCGTCGCATCCAGCCCAGCAGGCGCTGCGCCTGCCAGGTATCCAACAACAGCCAGAGCATATCCAGCAACAGTATCGCAGCCAGCAGCCAGAAGGCCGGGATCAGCTGCCCCTGCCCGTACAGATACCAGGCCAGTCCCAGGCCTCCAAAGTGCAACAATACGTTCCAGATAATGCGCAAGCTCATACGCGATTCCAGCAAGTCCATCAAAAAAACTGGCCAGGATCCATGCGACCCTGGCCAGTCATGGTGTCAGCAGACAGTTGCGCCCAGGCGCAGTAGTTGGCAACAATTATTACACCATCCGCGATATTATCCGCGCGATGCCGCCGACTCGTTCAGCGCGGTAATGCGGTAGCCGGCACCGCGCACCGTCTCGATCATGGTCGAGGCAGCACCCATGGATTCGCGCAGGCGCTTGACATGCACGTCCACGGTTCGCTCCTCTATGAACACATGGTCGCCCCAGACACGATCCAGCAGGTGGGCACGGCTGTGCACACGCTCGGCATTGCGCATCATGTAATGCAGCAGCTTGAACTCGGTCGGGCCGAGCTTGAGCGGCTGGTCTCCATAGTGCACGCGGTAGGTACCGGTATCAAGCGAGAGCTGGCCCAGTTCCAGTACCGTGGATTCCGGCTCCGGCGCACGGCGACGCAGCACGGCACGGATGCGTGCCAGCAGTTCCTTGGTCGAGAACGGCTTGGTAATGTAGTCGTCCGCACCCACGTCCAGGCCGGCCACGCGGTCATTCTCGTCACCGCGCGCCGTCAGGATGATGATGGGTACCGCCTTGGTGCGCGGATCTGCACGCCAGCGCTTGGCCAGCAGCAGACCGCTTTCACCAGGCAGCATCCAGTCCAGCAGGATCAGGTCAGGCAGGCTGTCATCCAGCTCACGCTGTGCGCTCTTGCCGTCCGTTGCCCAAGTGATCTGATAACCGTTATGGCGCAGATTGACTGCGATCAGTTCGGCAATGGACGCTTCGTCTTCGACTACCAGGATTCTTGGCTGCAATCTCATCTTTCAGTCGTCCGTCGCTCTGCTTACACCAGCTTGTCTTCGATGTCTTCCAGCGTGCTGTGACGCACATCCAGACCCTGCACGATGTAAATCACGCACTCCCCGATGTTCTTGGAGTGCTCGCCGATGCGCTCCAGCGCCTTGGCCACGGTCATCAGCTCCAGGCTGACACCAATGGTGCGCGGATCTTCCATCATGTAGGTCACCAGCTTGCGCAGGTAGCCCTCGTATTCCACGTCGATCAGCGTATCGGCCTTCAGGATTTCCAGCGCGATACGCGTATCCAGACGCGCAAACGCATCCAGCGAACGACGCAGCAGATCCGATGCCATTTGCGCAGCAATGCGCAGCTCGGAGGTCGGCAGCACGCGGTGGGCGTTGCCGTGCGACAGCACCTTCTGCACGTTGCGGGCGATGCGGTTGGCCTCGTCGCCGGCGCGCTCCAGGTTGGCCGTGATGCGCGCAATCGCGATCAGCAGGCGCAGGTCGCGCGCTGTCGGCTGACGGCGGCTGATGATGGAAGTCATCTCGTGGTCGATCGTGACCTCCATCTCGTTGACGCGCGGCTCGTTGTTTTCAACAACGCGCGCCGCTTCCAGGTTGTGCTCCAGCAGCGCCTCGACCGCCTGGGCCATCTGCTGCTCGACCAGACCGCCCATCTCCATCACCTGGCTCGACACCATGTTGAGTTCGGCGTCGAACTGGCTGGACAAATGTTTTTCCGACATGCGAGTCTCCTCTCCCTGCTAATCAGATCAGCCGAAACGGCCGGTAATGTAATCTTCGGTTTCCTGACGCTTCGGCTTGAAGAACATCTCCTTCGTGTCGCCGAATTCGATCAGGTCGCCCAGGTACATATAGGCGGTGTTGTCAGAGCAGCGGGCAGCCTGCTGCATGTTGTGCGTCACGATCACCACGGTGTAATCGCCCTTCAGTTCGGCGATCAGTTCCTCGATCTTGGAGGTGGAAATCGGGTCCAGTGCCGAGCAGGGCTCATCCAGCAGCAGCACTTCGGGCTTGACCGCGATACCGCGGGCAATGCACAGACGCTGTTGCTGACCGCCGGACAGGCTGGAGCCGCTTTGCTGCAGCTTGTCCTTGACCTCGGTCCAGAGCGCGGCCTTGCCCAGCGCCCATTCCACGCGGTCGTCCATCTCGGACTTGCTCAGGTTCTCGAACAGCTTCACGCCGAACGCGATGTTGTCGTAGATGGACATGGGGAACGGCGTGGGCTTCTGGAACACCATGCCGATCTTGGCGCGCAGCAGCGACACGTCCTTGCTCTTGTCCAGCAGGTTGCTGCCGTTGAACAGGATCTCGCCTTCGGCGCGCTGCTCGGGGTACAGCTCGAACATGCGGTTGAAGATGCGCAGCAGCGTGGACTTGCCGCAGCCGGACGGGCCGATGAAGGCAGTGACCTGCTTCTCGGGGATGTCCAGGTTGATGTTTTTCAGGGCGTGGAACTTGCCGTAATAGAAGTTCAGGTTACGGCAGGAGATCTTGGGCTGGGGGGGAGTAATGATATCGCTCACGATGAAACCTTTTCAGATTGATCAGGACTTGCGCGTCAGCAGGCGCGCCAGGATGTTGATGGCCAGCACGGTGACCGTGATGACGAACACGCCTACCCAAGCCAGCTCTTGCCAGTTGCCATAGGGGCTCATCGCGAAGTTGTAAATCATGACCGGCAGGCTCGCCATCGGGCTCGACATGTCGGTGCTCCAGAACTGGTTGCTCAGCGAGGTGAACAGCAGCGGTGCGGTTTCGCCGGCAATGCGGGCCACGGCCAGCAGCACACCGGTTACCACGCCTGCCATGGCAGACTTCAGGGTGATGTCCTTCACCACGCGCCACTTGGGCGTGCCCAGGGCGTAGGCCGCTTCACGCATGGCAGAGGGAATCAGGTTCAGCATGTTCTCGGTGGTACGGATCACCACCGGAATCACGATCAGTGCCAGTGCCACGGCACCAGCCCAGCCGGAGAAGGTCTTCATCGGAGCCACCAGCATGGCGGCCACGAAGATACCGATCACGATGGACGGAGCCGACAGCAGCACGTCGTTGACGAAGCGCGTGGTCTTGGCCAGCCAGCTGCTCTTGTCATACTCAGCCAGGTAGATGCCGGCCATGATGCCGATCGGCGTACCGATCACGGTCGCCACGATCACCATCATCAGCGAGCCGACGATGGCGTTACCGATACCGCCGACCTCGTTCGGTGCCGGCATGCTTTCGGTAAAGACGTGGACGCCCAGGCCCTGGATACCCAGCATGAAGGTATCCCACAGGATCCAGAACAGCCAGACAATGCCGGAACACATGGCCAGGAAGGACAGCGTCAGGGCGATGGTGTTGACCGTCTTGCGCCTGTTGAACTTGGCGACGCGGTAGTCGTGTTGGGGTGCGCTTGCAGTGGTTGCGGTGCTCATGATTTGGCTCCTTCGCCCTTCTGAAGCTTCATCAGCAGCAGCTTGGACAGGCTCAGCACGATGAAGGAGATGATGAACAGCACCAGACCCAGATAAATCAGGGATGCACGGTGCAGGCCTTCGCCGGCTTCGGCGAATTCGTTGGCCAGCGTGGCAGTAATGCTGGTGGCCGGTTCGAACAGGCTGAGCGAGGCAAACTGGCTCATGTTGCCGATGACGAAGGTCACGGCCATGGTCTCGCCCAGGGCACGACCCAGACCCAGCATGATGCCGCCGATCACGCCAGCCTTGGTGTAGGGCAGCACGACCTTGTAAACCACTTCCCAGGTGGTGGAACCGATGCCATAGGCCGATTCCTTCAGCAGCGTCGGCGTGACTTCAAACACGTCACGCATCACGGAAGCGATGTAGGGAATGATCATGATCGCCAGGATGATGCCGGCGGAGAAGATACCCATGCCCACGGGCGGGCCGGAGAACAACATGCCCAGACCCGGCACTTCGCCAAACGCCGCCTGCAGCGGTGCCTGCACATAGGTCGCCAGGATCGGACCGAAGACCATCAGGCCCCACATGCCGTACACGATGGACGGAATGGCAGCCAGCAGTTCGATCGCGGTACCGATGGGACGCTTCAACCAGGTCGGCGACATTTCTGTCAGGAACAGCGCGATGCCGAAACTGACCGGTACGGCGATCAGCAGCGCGATGATGGAAGTGGCCAGCGTACCAAAAATCATGGCCCAGCCACCAAAGTTCTGGTTGACCGGATCCCAGGTGCTGGTCCACAGGAAGGCGGCACCGAACTGCTTGATGGCAGGCCAGGCACCGATGATCAGGGACACGATAATGCCCACCAGCAGGCCCAGCGTGATGTACACGGCCAGCTTGGCACCGCCACCGAACAGCATGTCGGCGATGGCACCAACGCGACGCGGCTCGGGCGGGGGAGATTGCAGCTTCTTCTGATGCTGCTTCGTGCGCTCTTCGGTCATGGTGTGTGCGGTTGAAGCTAAGGAAGACATGAGTATCTATCCATAAAATGGGTCAAGTGCCCATGCCGCGCCATTCTGTCCAGCCACGTGAACGGAATGCCACGGCATTGGCGGGATCAACAGGGATTACTTGTAGGCAATCGGGTTGCCGGAAGCATCCTTGATGTTGGCCCAGGATTCGCGCACGATGGCCTTCACGTCGTCGGGCATCGGCACATAGGTCAGATCGTTGGACATGGCATCGCCATTGCTATAGGCCCAGTCAAAGAACTTCAGCACGCCAGAGGCCGCTTCCGGCTTGTCCTGGGCGGAGTGCATCATGATGAAGGTCGCTGCCGTGATCGGCCATGCCTGGTCAGCCGCCTGGTTGGTCAGGATCTGGTAGAAGGAGCTCTTCCAGTCAGCGGAACCGGCAGCAGCCTTGAAGCTGACATCGTCCGGAGCGACCACGTTGCCAGCTGCGTTCTTCAGCTTGGTGTAGGTCATGTTGTTCTGCTTCACATAGGCGTACTCGACGTAGCCGATGGAGTTGGGCAGACGGCTCACGAAAGCGGCCACGCCTTCGTTACCCTTGCCGCCGGTACCGGTGGGCCAGTTCACAGCCTTGCCTTCACCAACCTTTTCCTTCCACTCGGGGTTGACCTTGCTCAGGTAGTTGGTGAAGTTGAAGCTGGTGCCGGAACCATCGGCGCGGCGCACCACGGCGATCTTGGCATCGGGCAGCTTGACGTCCGGGTTGGCGGCAGCGATGGCCGGGTCATTCCACTTCTCGATCTTGCCCAGGTAGATGTCGCCCAGCAGCTGGCCGTCCAGCGTCAGGTCGCCCGGCTTCACGCCTTCGATGTTCACCACCGGCACCACGCCACCTATCACGGTGGGGAACTGCACCAGGCCCTTGGCCTTCAGGTCCTCGTCTTTCAGCGGCTCGTCGGAAGCGCCAAAGTCAACGGTCTTGGCCTCGATCTGCTTCATGCCGGCACCGGAACCCACGGACTGGTAGTTCACCTTCACGCCGGTGGTGTTGGCGTACTCGGCAGCCCACTTGGCGTACAGCGGAGCCGGGAAGGAGGCGCCAGCGCCAGTGATGTTGCCAGCGCCGCCGGTAGCTGCCGGAGCAGATGCCGTCTGCTGGGCAGCAGAAGCGCCCTGCTGGCTGGTTTCGGTCTTCTGGCCGCAGCCAACCAGGCCATAGGCAACAGCAGCAGCTGCTGCGCTGAACAGGGCGATACGACGAGTTTGTTGCATGAAAGCACTCCTGAAGAGGAAATAAAGAGTTTTGTCTGTCTGATCGCGGATCAAGGAAAACCCGCATCACGCTACGAACTGTAAAAACAGTTCATGACATAAATATGACAATTCAATGATGTTCTGACAGGCTATCCGGAGAGATGTTGCATCTCCGCCCAAAAAACAGGGCCCTGGCGACAAAACTGCACCACGGCCCTGCTGCAACATCACGGGTCAGCGCCGTGATGCCTGCTGGAATCAACGATAGGAAACGCTCTTGCCGGAGCCATCCTTGATGTTCACCCAGGAAGCGCGGATATGGTTCTTCACGTCAGCCGGCATGGCCACGTAGTCCAGGTTGCTGGCGCCTGCGTCACCGGTGCGGTAGGCCCAGTCAAAGAACTTCAGCGCTGCAGCGCCGTTGGCCGGCTTGTCCTGCTTGGCGTGCATCACGATGTAGGTCGCTGCCGTGATCGGCCAGGCGTTGCGGCCGGACTGGTTGGTCAGGATCTGGTAGAAGGAAGACTTCCAGTTGGCGGAGGCGGTTGCAGCCTTGAAGCTGTTCTCGTCCGGAGACACCACCACGCCAGCCGCGTTCTTCATGCGGGCGTAGGTCATCTTGTTCTGCTTCACGTAGGCATACTCGACATAGCCGATGGAGTTCGGCAGGCGACCCACGTAAGCGGCCACGCCTTCGTTACCCTTGCCACCCACACCGGTGGGCCAGTTCACGGACTTGCCTTCGCCAACCTTGGACTTCCACTCGGCGTTGACCTTGCTCAGGTAGTTGGTGAAGTTGAAGCTGGTACCGGAGCTGTCGGCACGGCGCACCACGGCAATCTTGTTGGCCGGCAGGTTCAGGCTCGGGTTCAGCGCCCTGATGGCGGGATCGTTCCACATGGTGATCTTGCCCAGGTAGATGTCACCCAGCACCTGGCCGTCCAGCACCATGGCACCCGGAGCGATACCGCGCACGTTCAGCACCGGCACCACGCCGCCAACCACGGTCGGGAACTGCACCAGGCCCTTGGCGCGCAGGTCGGCGTCCTTCAGCGGCTCGTCGGTGGCACCAAAGTCCACCGTCTTGGCCTCGATCTGCTTCATGCCGGCACCGGAGCCGACGGACTGGTAGTTGATCTTGCTGCCAGTAGCCTTGGCATAGTCGGATGCCCACTTGGAATACAGCGGGGCCGGGAAGGAAGCGCCGGCGCCAGTGATGTCCTGGGCCTGGGCCAAGGAAGCCAGGCCGAGGGTCAGGGAGACGGCCAGCAGGGAAACTTTGGGAGCGAATCGCATGGGGAAATCCTTGAAATCGAAAAATAGTGAAAACAACCGGTACCGTACGCACCGACCTCCACGGCGTCACTCTAGAAAGCCTCTATGACGGCTCCGTGACGCTGTGGGTTTTTTCCATACATGTCACATGAACGTCATCATTGCCGGACCTGCCGGACTATGATGTAAGGACATATATCCTTCACAAATCCTGAACAGCAACAAACAGCACCATGCGCAACGGCACCCGCCTGGCAGCCCTCGACCTGGGTTCCAACAGCTTCCGGCTGGAAATCGGAAAATTCGAAAACGGCCAGATCACCCGCGTCGAATACCACAAGGAGTTCGTGCGCCAGGGCAGCGGACTCGACGACAACAACCTGCTGTCGCTGGAGGCCATGGAGCGTGGCTGGAGCTGCCTGGAGCGCTTCAACGAACGTCTCACGCGATTCCGCAAGGACCATATCCGCGCCGTGGCCACGCAGACACTGCGCCAGGCCGAAAACCGCGACGTGTTCCTGTCCAGGGCCTGCCAGATCCTCGGCTTCCCGATCGATGTCATCTCGGGGCGCGAAGAAGCGCGCCTGATCTACCAGGGCGTGGCCAACCTGCTGCCACGCTCCAGTGACCGCCGCCTGGTGGTCGATATCGGTGGCCGCTCCACCGAGCTGATTCTGGGCAAGAACCTGGATGCCAACCAGCTGCAGTCCTTCCAGCTTGGCAGCGTGACCTGGTCGATGAAGTTCTTCCCCGGTGGCAAGCTGGGCAACAGCGCTTTCAAGCAGGCCGAAATCGCGGCCATGGCCGAGCTGGATGAAGCCAGCCAGATCTACCACCCCGGCAAGTGGGATATCGCCTATGGCTCCTCGGGCACCATCGGGGCCATTGCCGAGATCCTGACCGCTGCCGGTCAGCCGCCCGGCATCATCACGCGACAGGGGATGGAATGGCTGAAGAGCCGGATGGTGCGCGCCAAGTACCTCGACAACCTGCAGCTCGATACCCTGAAGGACGAACGCAAGCCGGTACTGGCTGGTGGCCTGGCGGTGCTGATCGCCATTTTCGACGTGCTGCAGATTTCCGAGATGCAGCATGCCCTGGGGGCATTGCGTCAGGGCGTGCTGTACGACCTGCTCGACCGCGAACAGCCCACCACCGACCTGCGCAGCACCACCGTCACCAACCTGATGCAGAAGTTTGCGGTCGACAACGCCCAGGCCACGCGCGTGGAGCGCACCGCCCTGCAGCTGTTTCGCCAGTATCCGCTGATCGAAGGCATGACCAAGGTGCGCGAGCGCACCGAACGCAAGATGCGCTGGGCCGCGCGCCTGCACGAGATCGGGGCGCACATCTCGCACAGCAGCTACCACCGCCACGGTGCCTACATCATGGACAACGCCGAGGCCCCGGGCTTTGCCCTGCCGGAACTGCACAACCTGAGCCAGCTGATCCTGGGGCAGCGCGGCAAGCTGCACAAGCTCGATGCCGATTTCAGCGAGGTGCCGTTCTGCTCCCAGCTGCTGGCGCTGCGGCTGGCCGTGATCCTGTGCCACGCACGCCGCAATCCGCAAATGGACGGCATCCTGCTGCAGCGTCGTCTGCTGCCGGTGCTGAACTTCACGCTCAGCGTCACGCGTGAATGGGCCGAAGCCCACCCGCAATCGCTCTACCTGCTGCGTCAGGAGGTAGAGGCCTGGAACCGGATCGGCCCCAATTTCAGGCTGCAGGTGCGCTGACCCGCTGCTGTTACAGCATGCGCGGGTTCTGCACCGCCTTCAGGATCACCTGCTCCTGGCCTTCGCGCACGCGCAGCTGCAACCACCAGACTGCACCCTTCTTGATGGCGCAACTCATGCGCATGCCCAGCAGCCGCTGGGCCACATCGCCCAGCGTGGGCTGATGGCCCACCACCAGCACGGTGCCGCCGGCCTCCGGCCAGCCGGCGGCCTGCAGCAGGTCATCGGCATTACGGTCCGGTGCCAGCTCGGGCACGAGGGTGTAGTTGCGCTTGGTCAGGCGCAGCACGGTCTGGCGCGTACGCAGCGCCGGGCTGACCAGAATGCGCGCATCGGTCGGCATATGGCGTGCCAGCCAGGCGGCCATTTCGGCGGCCTGATGCTCTCCCTCCTGGGTCAGTGAACGTTTCAAGTCATCGATCGTGCCATCGGCATCCACCGCCTGGGCATGACGCCACAAAATCAGTTCCATGTCATCTCCTGTCTGTCCGGCCCTGGTCTGATACCGCAACCTGGTGCAGCCCGGCCTTTCTTGTTGCCTGTTTCATCGTACTCCGCCGCCCTGCCCGATCCGGCAGCTGTCCCTGCAATAAAACGTGCCTGCACGGCAAGACACCGCAGCAGGCACGGGAACAGATCGGGCGAGCCACTGGCTGGCCTGCCCGGTGCGGAAAATTACAGGCCGAACTGGCGGCGGTAACGGGGCGGCAGCTCGGGCACGCGCACCATCATCGGCAGGTCGGCGGTATTGAAGTCCGGGTCCCAGGCCGGGGCTCCCAGCACCTTGGCACCCATGCGCAGATAGCCCTTGATCAGCGCCGGCGGATCCACCTGCACGTCACACTGCAGTTCTTCCACCGGCAGCGGCAGGCGCGGCGTGACACGGTATTCGATCGGCGCCAGATGCTTTTCGCGCACCTGTTGCCAGATGCTGGCGGCCGCATGGCCACTGGGCAGACCCTGGTGCTGCATCGGGATGCTGGCACAGCCGACCATGGTGTCGAGCTGGTTGCGCGACATGAACTCGGCCAGCGCACCCCACAGCGCCAGGATCACGCCACCCGAACGGTGCTCTGCATGCACGCAGCTGCGCCCCAGCTCCACCATATTGCTGCGCAGATGGCGCAGGCGCACCAGGTCAAATTCGGTTTCGGTATAGAAGCCGCCAATGCGGCGCGACTGCGCCGGTGTCAGTACGCGGTAGGTGCCGACCACCATGCCGCTGTCGGCATCGCGCACCAGCAGGTGCTCGCAATAGTCATCGAACAGGTCGATATCGTGTTCCGGCAGGTCGGACTTGAGACGTGCGCCCATTTCCAGCGCAAACACCTGGTAGCGCAGACGCTGGGCCTCGCGCACCTCGTCCAGGTGACGCGCCCACTGGATCTGGTAGGGCTGCTGGCGCACGGATGCCTCAGTGCGCACAGGGCTGGCCGGCAGGGATGGCGGCGCTACCGCTACCGTACGGACTGCAGCCGTTCCCGTCATCAGCAGCGGCTTGCGCAACAGGGCCGGCAGGCCGCGCTTGCGTGGCGACAAGTCCAGCGTGGGAGTAGGCAGATCTTTCATCGGGACATCCTGTCATCTATCGTTCAATTCCAGCAGTTTGGCTGCAGCATATGACAGGAATGATGCGTTTCCATGAAACTTGCATGACGAAAGTGTCACCCTCTGTATCCACCGGCAACAATCTACAGGCCCCGCAGCCGGTTCAGGCCGTGGTGCTCGCGGTTGGCTCCGGCACCGCTGCGGCTGCGTCGGTCTCTGCGGCATCGAACAGCGACTGGTGCGGCTCCACGTCAAACGGCAGCATCTCGATGGTGGCATGCAGGTGCGGGTGCGCCTGCATCAGCGCATGCTCCAGATCGTTGCGCAGTTTGGCCGACTTGCCAATCGACCAGTTCGACGGCATGTGCATGTGCATGGAAACAAAGTTGCGCTGGCCAGCCGCACGCGTGGCCACATGGTCAAAACGCAACAGCTCCCGGCCTTGCGCATCACGCTCGCGGTTCACGTAGTCGTCCAGGATCTGCTGGATCTGCGCCTGCTCCTCGGGCTTGAGTGCCGTGTCCATCAGGCCGTTGCCGGAAACACGGATCAGGTGCCAGCCTTCCCGCATGATGTTCAGCGCCACCACGATGGCCACCACCGGATCCAGCCAGAGCCAGCCGGTCAGGTGCACCAGCGCGACACCGACAATCACGCCAATCGAGGTCCAGACGTCGGTACGCAGATGGCGGCCATCGGCCTCCAGCGCCGGCGAACGGTGATGCCGCCCCGCCTTGATCAGTACCCAGGCACCGATCGCATTCAGTACCGTGCTGGCCACCGACAGCGCCATGCCCCAGCTGAGCTGCTCCAGCTCCTGCGGATGAAACAGGCGATCGACCGCGGCCCAGAGAATGGCGGCAGCCGCGCCGAAAATCAGGATGCCCTCGAAGCCCGAAGAAAAGTACTCGGCCTTGTCATGCCCGAACGGGTGCATCTCGTCCGGCGGCTGCTCGGCCACCGTCACCATGGCCAGCGCAAACACTGCACCGGCCAGGTTGACGAAGGACTCCAGGCCATCAGACAGGAAGCCGACCGACCCGGTCAGATACCAGGCCATCATCTTCAGGCCAATGGTGATGATGGCGGCCACAGCCGACAGCATCAGCAGGACTTTGGGAGGAGGAAAGCGGAATGCCACAGAACACCTGAAAAATGGGATGGTGTGCGCTAGTGTAGTCCCGCCCCGGAAAAAAACACACCGCGGACCGATGGCCCCACGCACCAGTCCGGCACCAGCGCCTATTCGGTCACATCCAGCCGCTGCAACCTGCGCGTGAGGCGCGATTCGGGTGATTGCTGCCAGAAAATCCAGGTCGATGCCAGCGTCATCAGACCCATGCAGAGATAGGTACCCTGCAGCGCCAGCACCACGCCTTCGCCATGACCATCCAGCTGCAGCCTGTCGCTGAACGCCCCGAGCACGGCCCCGGCCAGTGCCACGCCCAGGCTCATCGCCAGCATCTGCATCATCGAGAACAGGCTGTTGCCGCTGCTGGCCTGGTGCGGATCCAGATCATGCAGGGTGAGCGCATTCATGGCAGTGAACTGGATCGAGTTGCAGGCACCGAACACGGCCAGGTGCAGCAGCATCAGCCAGACATTCTGGTACAGCGGCACCAGCGCAAAGCTGGCAATCAGCAGGCCCAGCAGCACGGTATTGGTTACCAGCACCGTGCGATAGCCGTAGCGGGTAATGGTACCGGTGGCCAGTCGCTTGACCAGCATGCCGGCCAGCGCCATCGGCAGCATCGTCATGCCGGCCTGGGCCGGCGAATAGCCCATGCCAAGCTGCAGCAGCAGGGGCACCAGAAACGGCATGGCACTGCTGCCCAGCCGCGAGAACAGGTTGCCCAGCAAACCGATGGTGTACGAAGGCACGCGGAACAGCCCCAGGGGGAACAGCGGCTGCGCCTGACGCGAGGCGCGCACGAAATAGGCGGCCAGACAGGCCAGTCCACTCACCAGCATCACCACCGCTGCCACCACCGGCAGGCCATAGCTGTGCACGCCATCCACCGACAGCGACACCATCACCATGGACAGCGCCAGCAGCAGATAGCCGGCCACATCGAGCCGTACCCTGCCCTCGCCGCGGAAATCCGGCAGATAGCGCGTGGCCGCCAGCCAGCCGAGCAGGCCGACCGGCACGTTCACCAGGAACACCCAGTGCCAGGAAGCCGCCTCGGTCAGCCAGCCTCCCAGCGTCGGCCCGATCAGCGGCCCGATCAGGCCGGGAATGGCGACAAAGCTCATCGCCGCCAGAAACTGCTCCTTGGGATAGGCCCGCAGCACCGACAGCCGCCCTACCGGCAGCAGCAGCGCCCCGCCCGCACCCTGCACCACCCGCGCCAGCACCAGTTCGCGCAGGCTGCCGGCCATGCCGCACAACAGGGAGCCGAGCACGAACACCAGAATCGCCCCCATGTAGATGCGGCGCGTGCCAAAACGGTCGGCCAGCCAGCCCGAAATCGGGATCAGCGTAGCCATGGTGAGCGAGTAGGCCACGATGACCGACTGCATGCGCAAGGGACTTTCGTTCAGGTCGCGCGCCATCGCCGGCAGCGCGGTGTTGACGATGGTGCCATCCAGCGTCTGCATGAAGAAGCCGACCGCCACCAGCCACAGCAGGATGCGCAGCGAACGGTCATCGGCCGGGGCAGGTGCGGAAGGATTCTGGTTCACGAAAGGATTCCTACAGTCATGAAAAAGGCCACCTTGCAAGGCGGCCCGTTGCTGGACGCCTGCACGCTGGCAGGCCGATCCAGTTGATTACATGGTAAAGCTGGAGCCGCAGCCGCAGGTGGTGGTCGCATTCGGGTTGCGGATCACGAACTGGGCACCCTGCAGGTCTTCCTTGTAGTCGATTTCGGCACCGACCAGATACTGGAAGCTCATGGCATCGATCAGCAGGGAAACGCCGTTTCTGGTCATCACGGTATCGTCTTCGTTGGTGATTTCGTCGAAGGTGAAACCGTACTGGAAGCCGGAGCAGCCGCCGCCCTGCACAAACACGCGCAGCTTGAGATCCGGGTTGCCTTCTTCGGCGATCAGGTCAGCCACCTTGGCGGCAGCGCTTTCGGTGAACAGGATCGGATCGTCGGAAGCAGGCGCATCAGCCACAGGAGTGCTGACATCGGTAGCAGTGGTCATGGTGTTCTCGTCTATCAAATAATGGGAATGCCCAATAGTACAGCAATCTACTCAACCATTGGCCGGGTGGGGACAAGTGCTGTTGCCGCACGGGCACAAAAAAAACCGCACCAGCCAAAGCCAGTGCGGTTTTCTGCCGGATCGGGCCAGTATCAGCGCTTGCTGAACTGCTTGGCACGGCGGGCGCCGCGCAGACCGATCTTCTTGCGTTCCACTTCGCGGGCGTCACGCGTCACGAAGCCGGCCTTGCTCAGCTCGGGCTTCAGCGCTGCGTCGTAGTCGATCAGCGCACGGGTGATACCGTGGCGGATGGCGCCAGCCTGGCCGGATTCACCGCCGCCGTGCACGTTGACTTGCACGTCGAAGGCTTCCAGGTTTTCAGTCAGGGCCAGCGGCTGCTTGGCGATCATGATGGAGGTCTGGCGGCCGAAGAACGATTCGATGTCCTTGCCGTTGACCGTGATCTTGCCGGAGCCTTTTTTCAGAAACACGCGGGCGACGCTGGATTTGCGACGGCCGGTGCCATTGTTCCAATCACCAATCATTGTGATGCTCCTTTAGACTTCCAGCACTTTGGGTTGTTGGGCGCTGTGCGGATGCTCAGCACCGCCATACACCTTCAGCTTCTTGATCATGGCGTAACCCAGAGGACCCTTGGGCAGCATGCCCTTGACGGCCTTCTCGAGTGCACGGCCAGGATGCTTGGCTTGCAGGTCGCGGAAGTTGGTGGCAGTGATGCCGCCCGGGAAACCGGAGTGACGGTAGTACATCTTGTCCAGGCTCTTGGTACCCGTGACCTTGAGCTTGGAGGCGTTGATGACGACGATGTAATCGCCGGTGTCAACGTGAGGCGTGTAAATGGCCTTGTGCTTGCCGCGCAGACGGAGGGCAACTTCGCTGGCTACCCGTCCGAGCACCTTGTCGGTGGCGTCAATCACAAACCACTCATGTTGCACCTCAGCGGGTTTTGCGCTGAAAGTTTTCATGGTTTCATTTCCTTGGGAAAAGTGGTTTGGTGGCTATTTCGCTAGCCTGCCGTGCACCATGCACGACGCGGGCGTCCGGCCTATTCCACGGTCGGTGTTCTTCTGACGGAACCTCTTAGGTGGGGGTACTGCTCTTGCCGCGGGCCGAAATCGCAAGCAAGCCTGTGATTATACGAAGAAATCCGTGGTCTGCGCAAATTTCCCGCTGTAGCGTCCTTTGGCGCACAAAGCCCTGTACCATTTGCACATCATGTTCAGCTACCGCCACGCCTTCCATGCCGGCAACCATGCCGATGTGCTCAAGCACCTGACACAACTGGCCATCCTGCGCTATCTCGTCAGCGCCAAGGACACGCCCCTGCTGTTGGCCGATACCCACGCCGGCACCGGCGTCTACCGGCTGGACAGCAGCGATGCCCAGACCAGCGGCGAAGCCGTCGAGGGCATTCTGCCGCTGTGGGAGCAATACGGCCCTGGCGGCAAGCCGGCCCCCGAAGCACTGCAGGATTACCTGGATCTGCTGGCCGGCTTCAATCCGGGCGGCGGTCTGCGCAAATACCCCGGCTCACCCTTCATCACGGCCAGCATGATGCGCCCGCAGGACCAGCTGCGCCTGTTCGAACTGCACCCGACCGATGGCCGGCTGCTGTCCAAGCACATGGAGGAGTTCGGCAAGGGGGCGCAAATCCAGGTGATCCGCAATAACGGTTTCATGGGCCTGAAGGCGATGCTGCCACCGGCCAGCCGCCGCGGCCTGATCCTGATGGACCCCAGCTACGAGCTCAAGACCGATTACGGCCAGGTGGCCAGCTGCATCGACGATGCGCTGCGCCGCTTCGCCACCGGCTGCTACATGATCTGGTACCCGGTGATTCCGCGCCCGGAAGCCCATGAGTTGCCGCGCAAGCTCAAGAGCATGACACAGCGCGCCGGCCGCTCCTGGCTGCACGCCACGCTCTCCATCGGCCGCGATGATGAACAGCAGGCCCACCCCGGCCTGCGCGCCAGCGGCGTGTTCGTGATCAACCCGCCCTTCGTGCTCAAGGGGCAGCTGGATGCCGCGCTGCCGGCCGTGCACCAGTGCCTGAAGCGCGGCAGCGGTGCCGGCTGGCTGGTCGAGAGCGGCGGCTGATCCTGCATCCGTAGCGCCATCCGGCACGCCCTGGCGGCTGCATGCTTTATGCAGGCGCATAATATGGGGCTACCTATCCGATAGCCTGGCCTGAAGCGGCCAGGTGTCGTTCCGCTTTCACATCCCCCTCTTTCGGAGATTTCCCCATGGCCAAGGTCTCGTTCTTCAGCGGCAAGCAGATCCCGCTGGAAATGCACAAGGTGCGCATCGTCCAGAAACTCAATCTGCCGCCAGTCGAACAACGCCTGCAGGCCATGACCGAAGCCGGCAACAACACCTTCCTGCTGCAGAACGAGGATGTGTTCATGGACATGCTGACCGACAGCGGTGTCAACGCCATGAGCGACCGCCAGCAGTCCGCCATGATGGTGGCCGATGACAGCTACGCCGGCAGCGCCACCTACACCCGTCTGGCCGACAAGCTGCAGGACATCTTCGGCATGGACTATTTCCTTCCGGCGCACCAGGGCCGTGCCTGCGAAAACATCCTGGCGCAGACCTTTGTCAAGCCCGGCACCATCGTGCCGATGAACTACCACTTCACCACCACCAAGGCCCACATCGTGCTCAATGGCGGTACGGTCGAGGAAATCATTGCCGACAAGGGCCTGCAGGTCACCAGCAGCGAGCCGTTCAAGGGCGACATGGACATCGCCAAGCTGCAGGGCCTGGTGCAGCAGCACGGCGCCGACAAGATCGCCTTCGTGCGCATGGAAGCCGGCACCAACCTGATCGGCGGCCAACCGATTTCGCTGCAGAACCTGCGCGAGATCCGCCAGGTGTGCCAGCAGCACGGCCTGCTGCTGGTGCTGGACGCCAGCCTGCTGGCCGACAACCTGTATTTCCTGAAGCAGCGCGAGGCAAGCTGCCAGCCGCTGTCGATCCGCGAGATCACGCGCCAGCTGGCCGACCAGTGCGACATCATCTATTTCTCGGCGCGCAAGCTGGGCTGTGCGCGTGGCGGCGGCATCTGCATCCGCGACAAGGCCCTGTTCGAGAAGATGCGCGGCCTGGTGCCGCTGTACGAAGGCTTTCTGACCTATGGCGGCATGTCGGTGCGCGAAATGGAAGCGCTGACCGTGGGCCTGGACGAAACCATGGATGAGGACGTGATCAGCCAGGGCCCGCAGTTCATCGCCTACATGGTGGACGAGCTGCAGAAGGCCGGCGTGCCGGTGATCACCCCGGCCGGTGGCCTGGGCTGCCACATCAACGTGATGGAGTTCCTGGATCACATTCCGCAGCAGGAGTACCCCGCCGGTGCCATGGCTGCCGCCCTGTACATCGCCAGCGGCGTGCGCGGCATGGAGCGCGGCACCATGTCCGAGCAGCGCGATCCGGATGGCAGCGAGCCGATGGCCAACATGGAGCTGCTGCGCCTGGCCATGCCGCGCCGCGTGTTCACGCTGTCGCAGGTGCAATATGCCATCGACCGCATCGTCTGGCTGTACCAGAACCGCCAGCTGATCGGCGGCCTGCGCTTTGTCGAGGAGCCGGAAATCCTGCGCTTCTTCTACGGCCGCCTGGCGCCCATCGGCGACTGGCAGGACAAGCTGGTGGCCAAGTTCCGCGAGGACTTTGGCGACAGCCTGTAATTGACAAGACGGGGACATCGCTCCCTGAACGATCAGGGACGCCCATGGGCGTCCCTTCCTGTTGGCAGCGCAGCGCTCAGGCCGGGTAGATGCAGCCCAGCACACGCGGGCCCGCCGCACCGGTCACAGCCGACAGATCCAGCGGCTGGCGCAGCCAGCAGTTCCAGGCCAGCCAGGCGAAGGCCATGGCTTCGACCGCCTGCGGGTCCATGCCGTGGTCAGCCGTGGAGCTGACATGCACACCGGGCAATCCGGCGCGCAGATGCTGCAGGATGGTCTGGTTGCGCACCCCGCCGCCACAGACCAGCAGGCGTTGCGTATCGGTCGCCTGCTGCTGCACGGCCTGGATCGCCGCCCGGGCGGTGTAGGCGGTCAATGTGGCCTGCACATCGACGGCGGCCGCATCGGCATGGCCCTGCAGCTGCTGCATCAGCCAGTCCGGGTTGAACAGGTCACGACCGGTACTCTTGGGCGGTGGCTGCTGCAGATAGGGCTCGGCCAGCAGGCGCTGCAACAGCGGCTGCAGTACCTGACCCCGGGCCGCCCACTGGCCGCCGGCATCGTAAGGCTGACCGGTATGGCGCTGGCACCACCAGTCCAGCAAGGCATTCGCCGGGCCGCAATCAAAACCCAGCGGAGCCTGGCCGGGACGCAGAAAACTCAGATTGGCGATGCCGCCCAGATTCAGTACCGCCAGCGGCTGGTCAGCTCCCCAGATCGCCTGATGGAACGCCGGTACCAGCGGTGCGCCCTGCCCGCCTGCGGCCACATCACGGCTGCGGAAGTCGCAGGCCACGGCCATGCCGGTCAGTTCGGCCAGCAAGGCCCCGTTGACCAGCTGCAGCGAGTAGCCCGTGCCGTCAAACTGGCCGGGACGGTGGCGTACAGTCTGGCCATGCGCTCCCTGTACGGCCACCTGCTGCGGCGCTATGCCGGCCTCGCGGCACAGCTGCAGGCTGCAATCGGCGTACAGGCGCATCAGGCCATTGGCGGCCAGGGCGGCACGGTGCAATTCGTTGTCGGCAGGGGTGTTGAGCGCCCAGAGCTGTTCACGCAGGGCGGCAGGCATCGGCAGACTGACCAGCGCGCGCTGGTGTAGCTGCGGGCTGCCGTCGGCGGCGACACGGCATTCGGCCAGCACGCCATCGACACCATCCATGGAGGTGCCGGACATCAGCCCGATGCACAACAGCCCGCCCGCCGCAGATGCGGCAGCAGCGGGCTGCTGGAAGGCAGGATCAGCGGCGATCACTCGGCGCTGGCTAGCTGGATGGCTTCGGCCATATCCCAGTTGCGCTGGGCCTGGGCCACCACCTGGCGGAAGGCCTCGCGTTCAGAAGCGGCGATGCCGGTGCTGCGCTGTTCGGCCAGTACCACCATCGGATCCTCGGCCACGCCGTTGTTGCGCGTTTCGAAGTGCAGATGCGGTCCGGTCGACCAGCCGGTACTGCCGATCTTGCCGATCTCGACACCCTGCTCGACCTTCTCGCCAACCCGTACGCCAATGCTGCTCAGGTGGGCATAGAAAGTGGTCTGCTTGCCGCCATGCTGGATTTCGATGGCGTTGCCATAGCCATTCTGCCAGCCGGCAAAAGTGACCACGCCATCGGCAATCGTCTGTACCGGCGTGCCGGTGGGGGCCGCATAGTCCACACCGGTATGGGGACGTCCGACACCGAAGACCGGGTGAATGCGGTAGGAGGAGAAGTGGCTGGTGATGACGGCACCGGGTGCCGGTGTCGGCAGCAGTGCGGGCGTCAGGCCCTCGCCTTCGGGGGTGTAGTAATCGCCCTTGGCCGACTTGCGCGCCGGCTGGTACCAGACCGCCTGATGGCTGCCGCTCTTGACCTGCACGGAGGCGCTCAGCACACGGCCGGCACCCAGGATCTGGCCATCGAGCAGATAGCGCTCGTAGGCCACCTGCAGCTGGTCACCCTTGCGGATTTCGCGCTGGACGTCAGCCACCGGCTCGAAAATGTCGAGCACCTGGTTGGCGACGGCCTCGGGAATACCGGCCTGGGTGGTGGCGCGGAAGTAGGAGTCACGCACATTTACCTGGGCCAGCGCCACGGTCATCTCGGCCGAGCCGGTCTTGACCTGGTGCACAAAGCCCTTGTCGGTGCGCGTCAGGGTCATCTGGCGGTAGCGACCGGGACGCTCGGCATCGAGCCAGCTCACGGTGAGCTGCTTCAGGCGGTGATCGGGATAGACCTCGGCCTTGACCAGACGGTCTTGCGGGCCAAGCAGTTCGGTACGCACGGCATCCGTTTCGCGCACATAGCTCTCGGCCGCGCCATCCTGCACGGCCATGCGCTTCAGCAGCGCGCCAGCGGTATCGGTGCTGCGCGTTTCGGTGCTGCGGTAGAGCGTGAAGTCGTGGGCGCGCAAGGCGGCGGACTGCTGCTCGTAGCTGGTGACGGGCTGGACCACTTCCAGCACCTGGCGCACGACCACCTGGTCATTGGCCGGTTGCACCACGGCAAAGGCACCGCTGGCACCCAGTGCCAGGGAAACGACCAGACCTGCTGCACCAAAACCAGGATGGGTACGCAGCCAGTCGCGTGCCTCATGGGCAGCCTGACGCAGGGTACCCTGCTGTTCCTGGGACATGACGTCCTGTTCTTGTGTATTCATCAAGCAACCTGTTCTTCCGGAAGGCATGCACATGACCTGCATGTACGGCATTGCATGACAGCAGACCCTGTTGCCGGGCCGTTGCCTGCATTGCACGGCGAGCACGCAACCGGAAAAACCGGCGTGATGCCCTGTCCCTGGACTGTGCCAAGAGACGTTGCCGCTGCCTGCCACTGGCGCCCATGGATAAAATGGTGACCAGTCTTGCCAAACGATCGTCCTGCCCCACACAGTTGTAGGAACAGGACGACATGATTGTCGGAGTATGACAGCATTTGCCTGTCACAACCCTGAATTTGCTGCAAGAGCACATAACAGATCAGGGGCTTATTCCCGCCCGGAACATCCTGGAAATTTTTTATGACCGTGAACAATTCCACCGAAAACAAGCAGTTGGAACCCAGTGATCAAGTAAAACATGCCATGCAGACCACGTTGCGGGGATGCGACGAGCTGATTCCGCAAGATGACTGGCTGAAGAAACTGATCCGCTCCGAGCAGACCGGCACGCCGTTGCGCATCAAGCTGGGCCTGGATCCGACCGCGCCCGACATCCACCTGGGCCACACCGTGGTGCTGAACAAGCTGCGCCAGCTGCAGGACCTGGGCCATACGGTCATCTTCCTGATCGGCGATTTCACCAGCCTGATTGGCGATCCGTCCGGCCGCAACAGCACGCGTCCGCCGCTCACCGCCGAACAGATCCGCTTCAACGCCGAGACCTATTACCAGCAGGCCAGCAAGGTGCTGGACCCGGCACGCACCGAAATCCGCTACAACAGCGAATGGTGCGACCAGCTGGGCGCACGCGGCATGATCCAGCTGGCGGCACGCTACACGGTGGCCCGCATGATGGAGCGCAACGATTTCCACGACCGCTTCCACGCCGGCAACTCGATCAGCGTGCACGAGTTCCTGTACCCGCTGATGCAGGGCTACGATTCGGTGGCGCTGAAATCCGACATGGAGCTGGGCGGTACCGACCAGAAGTTCAACCTGCTGATGGGCCGCCATTTGCAGGAAGAATACGGGCAGGAGCCGCAGTGCATTCTGACCATGCCGCTGCTGGAAGGCCTGGACGGCGTGGAGAAGATGTCCAAGTCCAAGCACAACTACATTGGCGTGACCGAAGAGGCCAACACCATGTTTGCCAAGGTGCTGTCCATCAGCGATACCCTGATGTGGCGCTGGTACACCCTGCTCTCCTTCCGTGGCGAAGCCGAAATTGCCGCCCTGCGCGCCGAGATCGAGGCCGGCCGCAACCCCAAGGATGCCAAGGTGGCTCTGGCGAAGGAAATCACCGCACGTTTTCACAGTGCCGCCGCTGCCGAGGCGGCCGAACAGGATTTCATCAACCGCAGCAAGGGCGGCATTCCGGACCAGATCGACGAGCGCAGTCTGCCGCTGGCCGAAGGGGGTGCCGCAGTCGGCATCGGTGCCCTGCTCAAGCAGGCCGGCCTGACCGCCTCGACCGGCGAGGCCAACCGCCTGATCGATGGTGGCGGCGTGCGCGTGGACAGCCAGGTGGTCAGCGACAAGGGCCTGAAACTGAGTGCCGGCACCTACGTGCTGCAGGTGGGCAAGCGCAAGTTCCTGCGCGTGACGCTGGGCTGAGACAGCGCACGGTGACATGCGCCACCGGCCATGTCACCCAATCTTCAAGCAGGGTTCACCGATCCGTCATTTGGCAGGGGCATGATCTGCCGGCAACGCATTTTTTCGCCCCCAACCCTCTTACGGAGTCCTCATGCAAGACAAGACCCCCTCTGTCATCTACGACGATAACGAAATCGTCAACCACAGCAGCAACGCCCATTTTTCCGACGTGCTGGCTGCCAACCTGAACCGCCGCAGCGTGCTGCGCGGCAGTGTGGCCACCTCCGCCGGCGTGCTGCTGGGCAGCGTCGGTCTGACGGCTTGCGGTGGTGACGATAACAATACCCCTTCCACCCCTTCCACCCCCTCCACCCCGCCCGCCAAGGAACTGAAGCTGAGCTTCAACTCGGTTCCTCATACCAATGCCGACCTGGTGACGATCGCCGACGGCTACGAAGTCAGCATCCTGCACGCACTGGGCGATCCGCTGCACTTTGGCGATACCTCCTGGGGCGACAAGGGCCTGGAAACAGCCGAGTCCTATCAGCGTCGTATCGGTGATGGCCATGACGGCATGTACTATTTCGGCCTGAGCGATGACGGCAAGTTCGATGCCGGCCGTTCCGACCGTGGCCTGCTGTGCGTGAACCACGAATACGTGGTGGCACCGTATGGCCTGCACGCCAACGGCCGCACCGTGACGGACGGCGTCCGCCCGGCTGACGAGGTGATCAAGGAAATCTACGCCCACGGTGCCAGCGTTTCCGAAGTCAAGCGTAACGGCGGCAATGCCATGGAAATGGTGCGCGGCTCCAAGTACAACCGCCGCATCCACTCCGAAACGCCGATGGTGTTTGGTGGCCCGGCTGCCGGCAACGCCAAGCTGGTCAACAAGCTGTCTGCCGATGGCAAGCAGGCTTTCGGCATGAACAACAACTGTGCCTGCGGCTACACGCCCTGGGGCACCTACCTGACCTGCGAAGAGAACTTCCTGAACGTGATCGGCCGTGCCGAAGGTGACGATGCCCAGCGCAGCGAAGCCGAAGTCGTCGCACTGAAGCGCTACGGCCTGCCCGCTGGTCGCAAGAACCCCTATCTGTGGGATAGCCCCGAAGGCGAGCGCTTCCAGCGCTGGAACAGCCGCGTGTCCGGCGCTGCAGCCAAGGACGACTACCGCAACATCTTCAACACCTTCGGCTGGGTCGTGGAAATCGATCCCTTCCGTCCGGACAGCACGCCGGTCAAGCGTACCTACCTGGGCCGCTTCAACCACGAAGGCGCCTGGCCGGCTCCGGCCAAGGCTGGCGAGCCGATCGTGATCTACTCCGGTGACGACGCCCGCAACGAATACGTGTTCAAGTTCGTGTCCGATGCCAAGTGGGATCCGGCTGACGTGAACGGCGGTTCTGCCGCTGGCGACAAGTACCTGAACAAGGGCAAGCTGTACGCGGCCAAGTTCAATGACGACGGCAGCGGCGAATGGCTGGAGCTGACCCACGGCAAGAATGGCATCGACGCCAGCAACCCCGTGTACCCCTTCGCCGACCAGGGTGACGTGGTGATGCACTGCCGTCTGGCAGCCGACTTCCGTGGCGCTACCAAGATGGACCGCCCGGAGTGGGGTGGCGTGAACCCTCTGAACAACGAGGTGTACATGGCCATGACCAACAACTCGCAGCGTACGGCTGAAAACCTGAACGCCGCCAACCCGCGCGTCAGCAACGCCAACGGCCAGATCGTGCGCTGGAAGGAAGAAGGCGGCCAGGCCGGCACCAAGTTCCAGTGGGACATCTATGTGTTCGGTTCTGCCACCATGCTGCCGGAAGGCCACAAGAACCGCAGCGAAAACCTGTCCGGCCTGACGGCTGCCAACGACTTCTCCAGCCCCGACGGCCTGTATTTCGATGGCCGCGCACAGGAACACGGCCTGCTGTGGATCCAGACCGACGATGGCGCCTACACCGACGTGACCAACTGCATGATGCTGGCTGCGATTCCGGGTGAAGTGGGTGACGGCACCAAGGTGACGACCAAGGAAGGCCAGCAGACCATCATGGGTGCCAAGCCGACCGAGGACAATATCCGCCGCTTCCTGGTCGGCCCGTTCGACTGCGAAATCACCGGCGTGGTGGTCACGCCCGACGGCAAGACGCTGTTCTTCAACGTGCAGCACCCGGGTGAGGACAAGGGCGACTTCGCCACCAACACCTTCACCAGCCACTGGCCGGGCAACCAGCCGGGCATCACCAGCCACCACAAGGGCCACAAGCGCCCGCGTTCTTCCACCGTGGTGGTGACGCGCACCGATGGCGGCGTGATCGCCCTGTAAGCCGCAAGGCCTGATCCCAGGCCTGCAGCACGCCTGTGTCCCTCGCGGACACAGGCGTTTTTTATCTCCGTTCGCCGGACCTATCGCACACTCCGGGCCAGGCAGGCGTGCCCGGCGGCCAGCACGAGCGCCGCAAAATCCCTACAATTTCGCAACAATCCGCATTTTTCCGAAAGGTTTCCCATGGCTACCAGCCTGCTCGTTCTGCTTGACGATATTGCCACCGTACTGGATGACGTCTCTGCCATGACCAAGGTCGCGGTCAAGAAAACCTCCGGCGTGCTGGGGGACGACCTGGCGCTCAACGCCCAGCAGGTCACCGGCGTCAAGGCCGATCGCGAACTGCCGGTCGTCTGGGCCGTGGCCAAGGGCTCTTTCGTCAACAAGGCGATCCTGGTGCCGCTGGCGCTGCTGATCAGTGCCTTTGCGCCCTGGCTGATCACGCCGCTGATGATGCTGGGCGGCCTGTTCCTGTGCTACGAGGGCGTGGAAAAACTGGCGCACAAGTTCCTGCAGGGCAAGGAAGCCACCGACGCCCATCACGAGGATGTGCTGGCGCAGAACCAGGCGGTGGATGTGGTGGCCGCCGAGAAGGAGAAAATCAAGGGCGCGGTCCGCACCGACTTCATCCTGTCGGCTGAAATCATCGTGCTGACGCTGGGTTCGGTGGCCGGTGCGTCGATGAGCACGCAGATTCTGGTGGTCGTCGCCATGGCGATCCTGATGACGATTGGCGTGTATGGCCTGGTGGCCGGCATCGTCAAGCTGGACGACGCCGGCCTGTACCTGAGCCAGAAATCCGGTGCCTTCAGCCAGTGGCTGGGCAACGCCCTGCTCAAGGGAACGCCCTGGCTGATGCGCGGCCTGTCCTTTTTCGGTACGCTGGCGATGTTCCTGGTGGGCGGCGGCATTCTGGCGCACGGCATCGGCCCGCTGGTCAGCTGGCTGCATGAAGTGTCGCTGGACTGGGGCGGTATGGTCGGCTCCATCACCGGCATGCTGGCCAACCTGGTCGTCGGCATCATCGCCGGTGCCATCGTGCTGATGGTCGTCACGCTGATCCAGAAGTTGCGCGGCAAGCAGCCGGCGCACTGAACCTGATCCGGCAGCAGGCTGTGGCACACTGCGCCCATGCACCCTGCTGACACCCTGCCCCTGCTGCTGGTCGAGGACGATCCGGCCATTGCCGACACCGTGGTGTATGCCTTTGCCCGCGAGGGCATGTCCATGACGCATTGCCTGCTGCTGCAGGATGCGCGCCAGCAGCTGGCGCATGCCCGTTTTGCCGCCCTGATCCTCGATATCGGCCTGCCCGATGGCAGCGGGCTGGATTTTTGCCGCAGCCTGCGCCAGGACGCCGCCACCGCCACCCTGCCGATTCTGCTGCTGAGCGCACGCAGTGACGAGCTGGACCGCGTACTGGGGCTGGAGCTGGGGGCCGATGACTACCTGACCAAGCCCTTCAGCCCGCGCGAGCTGGTCGCCCGCCTGCGCGCCCTGCTGCGTCGCAGCGCCATGCCCACCTCCGCACCGGTTGCCACCGCCCGGCTGCAGCACGATGCTGCCGGCCAGCGCATGCTGCTGCAGGGTAGCCCCCTGCCGCTGACGCGCATGGAATACGGGCTGCTGGCCTGCCTGCTGGAACACCAGGGCCGCATTCTGGCGCGAGACTACCTGCTGGACCGTGTCTGGGGGCTGCAGGCCGACAGCGCTGATCGCACCGTGGATACCCATGTGAAAACCCTGCGCGCCAAGCTGCGCGAGGCCGATCCGGCCCATGACTATATTGTCACGCACCGTGGCATGGGCTACAGCCTGACACTGCCGGCCACGCCATGAAGCGCACTTTCCGTATCGGTCTGGGACTGCGCCTGCTGTTCGGCTTTTTCCTGATCAACGGGCTGGCGGCGCTGTTCGTCCTGCAGATCTTCACGGCCGAAATCAAGCCCAGTGCACGTGAGGTGATGGAGGACACGCTGGTCGATACCGCCCATGTGCTGGCCGAGCTGGCGGCTGGCGACTTCGCGCCCGATGCCCCCGATGTGGCGGCCATCCAGGCCGGGGCCATCGCACCTGCGGCAACATTTGACCGGACACGCTTTGGCCGTGCCGTTGACGCCTATGTGCAGCGCCCGGTGCAGGCGCGCATCTGGGGGCTGCACAAGACCCGGGTGGACTACCGCATTTACGTGACCGATGCCCGTGGCATCGTGCTGTATGACTCCACGGGCCAGGACACGGGGCGCGACTTCTCGCAATGGCGCGATGTCTACCTGACCCTGCGTGGCCAGTACGGTGCCCGCACCACCCGCGACCAGCCGGACGATGAGGCCAGTTCGGTCATGCATGTGGCGGCGCCCATCTACCGGGGCCATGCCATCATCGGTGTGCTGACCGTGGCCAAGCCGAACCGCACGGTGCAGGGCTTTATCGATCGTGCCGAGCGCAAGATCATGGCCCAGGGATTGTGGCTGCTGGGCCTGTCGGCCCTGGTGGGGGTACTGGTGACGCTGTGGCTGGTCTGGCATGTGCGCAAGCTGCAGCGCTACGCCAACAGCGTGCAGGCCGGTGCCACGCCTGCCCCGCCCATTCCCGAAGTGCCTGGCGAACTCGGCGAGCTGGCGCATGCCATGGATGCCATGCGCCAGCGTCTGGAAGGACACGCATATGTCGAGCAGTATGTGCGCACCCTGACGCACGAGCTGAAAAGCCCGATCGCCGTGGTGCGCAGCGCCGCCGAACTGCTGGAGGACGACCTGCCCGACGCCGACCGCCAGCGCTTTGCCGGCCAGATCGGCCAGCAGGCAGAGCGCATGCAGCGCCTGGTGGACCGGCTGCTGCAGCTCAACCAGCTCGAACAGCTGCAGGCCCTGCCGCAGCCCGCACCTGCCAGCCTGGCCGATTGCGCACGCCGTGCCATCGCGCTGCAGCAGGATGCCGCCAGCCTGCGGCAGATCCGGCTGGAGCTGCTGGTGCAGGACAGCGCCACGCTGCAACTGGATCAGGAGCTGGTGGTGCTGGCCTGCTCCAACCTGCTGGCCAACGCCATCGACTTTGCCCCTGCCGGCAGCAGCGTGCAGCTGATCGCCACGGCAGATACGCTGGTGGTGCAGGACAGTGGGCCGGGCGTGCCCGATTACGCCCTGCCGCGTCTGGGCGAACGCTTTTTCACCACGCAGCGTCCGGATGGCCGCCGCAGTGGCAGCGGCCTGGGTCTGGCGATCGTGCAGCAGGTGATGCTGCTGCATCAGGGACGGGTACGGTTTACCCAGCGCAGCCCCGGCCTGCAGGTGACGCTGGAGTTCCGGCCGCAGGAACACTAGCGCCGACTTCACCTCCGCTTCACCGACTTCATGCTGCTCCCGCAGGGACTGGTCATACTGCAGACGATCATCCACTACCGGACTTTGCCATGCGTACCCCCGTTACCAAACTGTTGGCCCTGGGCCTGATCCTGCTGGTGCTGCTGAGCATGCTGTTCAGCATCCGCCAAGTGCTGGAAGACCGCCAGTCCTACCGCGATGCCGCCGTGCAGCGTGTGGTACAGGGCACGGCCGGCCCGCAGAGCGTGATCGGCCCGCTGCTGGTGCAGCAATGCACCCAAAGCTGGACCGAGCGTGGTGCAGACGGCAGCACCAGCAGCATGCGCAAGCAGCTGCGCAGCACCCTGTCGCCTGCCTCCCTGCGCATCAACGGCGCCGAAGTCACGGTCAACCAGTTGCAATCGGGCATTTTCCCGGTCAACACCTTTACCCTGAAAAGCCGCATCGAGGCCCGTTTCGAGGCCAATTCGCTGCGTCCGGATGCCCATCTGCCGAAAGGCGGCAGCATGCAGTGCACCACGCCGGTGTTGATGCTGGCCGTGGGCGACACGCGTGGCATCCGCCACAGCACCATCCAGATCAATGGCCAGACGCTGGAAGCCGCGCCCGGCACCACGCTGTCCCAGGCTCCGCAGGGCATCCACACCTCACTCCAGCCCTTGGTCCAGGGCCAGGACCAGCTGCCCGAAATGCAGGTCCATATCGATCTGGAACTGGTCGGCACCAGCAGTCTGGCGATTGTTCCGATGGGGGACGATACGCAGCTGCAGCTCGCCAGCAACTGGCCGCATCCGGGCTTTGGCGGCGCCTTCCTGCCCGCCACGCGTGAGGTGCGTGACGACGGCTTCGTGGCCAGCTGGCAGGTATCGCACCTGGCCACCAGCGCGGTGGCCGATTTCCATGCCGGCACACCGATCTGCCACGCTAGCACCGACCTCCTGCCGGACTCTCAGACGCATGCCACCAGCGCAGCCGAAGCCGCCACCGCCGTCGTGGACGGCGTGGAAATCGCCAACGACGGTCCGCGCAAGAGCTGTCTGGACAGCTTCCAGGTACGCTTCGTGAACCCGGTTGACCCCTACACCCTGGCCGACCGTGCCAGCAAGTACGGGTTGCTGTTCATCGTGCTGACCTTTGTTGCCGTAGGCATGTTCGAGGTGCTGCGCCAGTTGCGCGTGCACCCGGTGCAATATCTGCTGGTGGGCAGTGCGCTGGCGGTGTTCTTCCTGCTGCTGACCGGCCTGGGCGAGCACTACGCATTCAGCCTGGCCTATCTGGTGGCCGCCACGGCCTGCGTGCTGCTGCTGGGCTTCTACGCCAGCCACATCCTGCACGGCTGGAGGCGTGGTGTGCCGTTCGCCATCGGCATCGCCCTGCTGTACGGCCTGCTCTATCTGCTGCTGCAGTTGCAGGACAACGCCCTGCTCGCCGGCTCGATCGCGCTGTTCGTGGTGCTGGCGCTGGTGATGGTGGCCACGCGCAAGGTGGACTGGTATGCGCTGATGACCCCGGGCCGCAAGCCACAGTCCGATGCGGCAGCAGCCGAGCCTCCGCCAGCCCCTGCCGACTGAGTCGGTCTACCCGAAACGCAACAGGCCGATCCCGTGACGGGATCGGCCTGTCTGCATGCGTGCCCGGCGGCAGCCGCTCAGGCGCCGATGGCCTTGCACAGCTCGGTGGTCGGGCCAGCCTGGTTCATGGTGTAGAAATGCAGCGAAGGCGCGCCGCCTTCCAGCAGGCGCTCGCACAGATCGGCCACCACTTCGTGACCGAAGGCCTTGATGCTGGCCACATCGTCACCGTAGGACTGCAGGCGCAGACGGATCCAGCGCGGGATTTCGGCCCCGCAGGCATCCGAGAAGCGGATCAGCTGGCTGCTGCTGGTGATCGGCATGATGCCGGGCACGATGGGCACGCTCACTCCCAGCGTGGCGGCCTCGTCCACCAGGCGGAAGTAGGCATCGGCATTGAAGAAATACTGCGTGATGACGCCATTGGCACCGGCATCGACCTTGGCCTTGAGGGCGCGCAGGTCCGCCTCCGGGCTGCGCGCCTGCGGATGGATTTCGGGATAGCCGGCCACCTCGATATGGAAATAATCCCCGGTTTCGACACGGATAAAGCTGACCAGATCGCTGGCGTGCATGAACTCGCCGCCCAGGCCGTGGCCGCTGGGCAGATCGCCACGCAGCGCCACCAGGCGCTTCACGCCCATCTGGCGCAGCGTGTCCAGCTGCTCGCGCACGCTGGCCTGCGTGGCGCCGACGCAGGAAAAATGGCTGGCCGCCGGCACGTTTTCCTGCAGGATCTCCTGCACGGTATCGAACGTACCCTTTTGCGTGGAACCGCCGGCCCCGTAGGTGACCGAGCAGAACTCGGGCTGCAGGCTGTACAGCTTCTGGCGCGCCAGACGCAGTTTCTCGGCCCCTTCCGGGGTCTTGGGCGGGAAAAATTCAAAACTCAGGGATGGCGCAGTCATGGCGTCAGTCCTTTTTCAAAAAATCGGTTGTTTGTATCAGCTGCCGGCCTTGCGGCCATGCAGAAAGAATTCGCGGTTGCCATCGCCACCGGCAATCGGGCTGTCCAGCCAGTGCAGCACCTCCAGCTGCAGCCCGGCGCAACATTGACGCAGGCGATGCTCCACCTCGGCGTAATGGGCCGGATCGCGCACGATACCGCCCTTGCCGATCTGCGCCGGCTGCAGCTCGAACTGCGGCTTGACCAGCATCAGCACCCGGCCACCCGGCTTCAGCCAGGGCAGCACAGCGGGCAGCACCAGCGTCTGCGAAATAAAGGACAGGTCGCCTGCCAGCAGATCAAAGCCGTCCTGCCCGTCCAGTGCCGCCGCCACGGCGGCGGCATCACGCGCGTTGAGCTGTTCGTGCGCGCTCACGCGGGCATCGGCACGCAGGCGCGGATGCAACTGGCCCTGGCCCACGTCCAGTCCCGTGACCTGCGCCGCACCGTGCTGCAACAGGCAATCGGTAAAACCGCCGGTAGACTGGCCCACATCCAGGCAACGCAGACCGGTCACATCCAGACCGATGGCCTGCAGCGCTCCTTCCAGCTTGAGCCCGCCACGCGACACATAGCGCGTCTCGGCCGCATCCTGCAATTGCAGTTCGGCCTGCACCGGCAGCTCCTCGCCGTTCTTGCGCACCGGCTGCCAGGCTGCTCCCGGCAGGCGCCACTGCACACCAGCCGCAATCAGGCGCTGGGCCTGGCTGCGACTGCCGGCGAGCTGGCGTTCTAGCAGCAACTGGTCGGCGCGCATCAGGCCTCGCCCTCTTCGTGCAGGTGGTTGGCCAGATCAATGGCGGCACCAATGGCACGGATCGCATGCGGGTTGTTCTTCCAGCAGGAGGACGCCATCAGGTCGGCAATCTGCGCCACGATTTCCACTGGATCGGCACCCACCAGCGCCGCCAGCGGCGCATGGCCCGTCTGCTCCAGCCGCAGCAGCACCGCCGGCCCGACCCCTTTCAGGGCCAGCAGGCGTGCGCGCTCGGCATCGGGAAACACGGCGGGACCCAGGGCTTGGGACATGGCAGCAGCTTCAGGCAGTCAGGGCAGCAATGGCCGTGCCATCAATAGCGGTAGGTATCCGGCTTGTACGGACCCTGCTTCGGCACGCCGATATAGGCCGCCTGCTCGTCGCTCAGTTCGGTCAGCGTCACGCCCAGCTTGCGCAGCTGCAGGCGCGCTACCTTCTCGTCCAGGTGCTTGGGCAGCACATAGACCTTGCCCACGTCATAGCCTTCGGGGTGGCAGAACAGCTCCATCTGCGCGATGGTCTGGTTGGCAAAGCTGCTGCTCATCACATAGCTGGGGTGGCCGGTGGCGCAACCCAGGTTGACCAGACGGCCCTTGGCCAGCAGGATGATGCGCTTGCCGTCCGGGAAGATCACGTGATCGACCTGCGGCTTGATCTCTTCCCACTGGCACTTCTCCTCCAGTGCCGCCACCTGAATCTCGTTGTCAAAGTGGCCGATGTTGCAGACGATGGCCTGGTCCTTCATGGCGGCCATGTGCTCGTAGCGGATCACGTCCTTGTTGCCGGTGGTGGTAACGAAGATGTCGGCCAGCGGCGCAGCTTCTTCCATGGTGACCACGCGGTAGCCTTCCATGGCGGCCTGCAGGGCGCAGATCGGGTCGATCTCGGTGACCCAGACCTGGGCGCTCAGGGCGCGCAGGGCCTGGGCGCTGCCCTTGCCCACGTCGCCGTAGCCGCAGACCACGGCCACCTTGCCGGCAATCATCACATCGGTGGCGCGCTTGATGCCATCCACCAGCGATTCGCGGCAGCCGTACAGGTTGTCGAACTTGCTCTTGGTGACACTGTCGTTGACGTTGATGGCGCGGAACATCAGTGTGCCCTTGACGGACATTTCCTTCAGGCGGTGCACGCCGGTGGTGGTTTCCTCGGTCACGCCCAGAATTTCGGCGCTCTTGCGGCTGTACCAGGTGCCGTCTTCGGCCAGCTTGGCCTTGATGGCGGCAAACAGGATGCGCTCTTCCTCGCTGCCGGGGTTGGCCAGCACGGACGGATCGGTTTCGGCCTGCTTGCCCAGATGCATCAGCAACGTGGCATCGCCACCGTCATCCAGAATCATGTTGGGGCCTTCGCCGGCGCTGCCCTTGGGGCCGAAGTCGAAGATGCGGTGGGTGTAGTCCCAATAGTCTTCCAGCGATTCGCCCTTGATGGCGAACACCGGCGTACCGCCGGCGGCAATCGCGGCCGCAGCGTGGTCCTGGGTGGAGAAGATGTTGCAGGAAGCCCAGCGCACGTCGGCACCCAGCGCCTGCAGCGTCTCGATCAGCACCGCGGTCTGGATCGTCATGTGCAGGCTGCCGGTGATGCGCGCGCCCTTGAGCGGCTGCGCGGCGGCGTATTCCTCGCGGATCGCCATCAGGCCGGGCATTTCGGTTTCGGCAATGGCGATCTCCTTGCGACCCCAGGCGGCCAGGGAGATGTCGGCAATGGCGCTGTCAGCGGGCGCCACGGGATGGTGTTGTGCGTTCATGTGGTTTTGCTCCAAAGGATGTTCGGAAAAAACCAGTGACGGGAGGGGAAATAACATACTCACCGCACCGGATCAGGGGGTGAGCGTCGTTGCAAGAATTGCCCAAGCCTCACGCCATGCTGAATCGATGGCGCTGCAACGCTCCTTGGGATGGCCGCCATTATAGGGTTTTTCACTCCCGGTGTCGAATGCATTTGCTTACAAGTGTTTTCAATACGGGAAAACCCGAGCTGTGTCCCTCATCCGACATAGTGGCTTTTTTCTTGCATTTGCATGGGGTTAGCACGTCAATGCCGCCTATACTCGCGGCGGACGACAAAACCTTTATGTAACCAAGGAGAAACCCCGATGAGTAGTGACGTCTATCAGCGGATCAAGGCCAATCCCAAATTCCACGAGCTGGTTGCCAAGCGCAGCCGCTTTGCCTGGACCCTGGCCATTGTCACACTGGTCCTGTTTTATGGATTCGTGCTGACGGTCGCCTTCAAGCCCGAACTGCTGGGCAAGTTCGTGAGCCCCGGCTCCTCCATGCTCACCGTGGGCGTACTGGTCGAACTGCTCATGTTCATCCTGTTCTGGATTCTGACGGCCGTGTACGTGCGCCGTGCCAATACCGAATTCGATGCCCTGAACCAGCAAATCATCAACGATGCCGTCAAGGGAGGCAAATAATGACGCTCCGCATGCGTAACCTTCTGGCCGGTCTGGCCCTGGCCGGAACTGCCGGCCTGGCCCTGGCCGCCGGCCCCGATATCGGCGGCGCCACCAAGCAGCCCACCAACTGGCATGCCATCGTCATGTTCCTGTTGTTCGTCTGCCTGACCATGGGCATCACCTACTGGGCGGCCCGCCGCACCAAGTCGGCTTCCGACTTCTACACCGCCGGCGGCGGCATCACCGGCTTCCAGAACGGTCTGGCGATTGCCGGCGACTACATGTCGGCCGCCACGTTGCTGGGTCTGACCGCCATGGTGTTCACCTCCGGCTACGATGGCTACATCTACATGATGGCCTTCTTTGCCGGCTGGCCCATCATCCTGTTCCTGATGGCTGAGCGCCTGCGCAACCTGGGCCGCTTCACCTTCTCCGACATCACCGCCTATCGCCTCGACCAGGGCAAGGTGCGTACCATGGCGGCCGTGTCTTCGCTGACCGTGGTGTGCTTCTACCTGATCGCGCAGATGGTGGGTGCCGGCCAGCTGATCAAGCTGCTGTTCGGCCTGGACTACAACATCGCGATTTTCGTGGTGGGTATCCTGATGATGGTCTACGTGACCTTTGGCGGCATGGTCGCCACCACCTGGGTGCAGATCATCAAGGCCTGCATGCTGCTGGCCGGTGGTACGCTGGTGATGCTGTTGGCCTTCAGCCAGTTCGGCTTCTCCTACGACAAGATGGTCGAAAGCGCCATGAACGTGCACAAGCTGAAGGACAAGCTGGTCTACCCCGGCAGCCTGCTGGCTGACCCGGTCACCGCCATCTCCCTGGGCCTGGGCCTGATGTTCGGTACGGCTGGCCTGCCCCACATCCTGATGCGCTTCTTCACCGTGACTGACGCCAAGGAAGCCCGCAAGTCGGTGCTGTATGCCTCCGGTTTCGTGGCCTACTTCTTCAACGTGATCTTCATCATGGGTCTGTCGGCGATCATCATCGTGGGCCAGAACCCCGAGTTCTTCGAAGGCGGTGACCTGGCCGGCAAGCTGGTGGGTGGCGGCAACATGGTTGCCATGCACCTGTCCAAGGCGGTGGGCGGCAACATGCTGCTGGGCTTCCTGGCGGCCGTGGCCTTCGCCACCATCCTGGCGGTGGTGTCCGGTCTGGCCCTGGCTGGCGCATCGGCCATCTCGCACGACCTGTACGCCCGCGTGATCATGAAGGGCAAGGTTTCCGAAGAGAAGGAAATCCGCGTCTCCAAGTACGCCACCGTGGTGCTGGGCCTGGTCGCCATCGTGCTGGGCATTCTGTTCGAGAACCAGAACGTGGCCTTCATGGTGGGTCTGGCCTTCGGCGTGGCGGCTGCTGCCAACTTCCCGGTGCTGATCCTGTCCATGTACTGGAAGGGCCTGACCACGCGCGGCGCGCTGTGGGGCGGCTACGGCGGCCTGATCTCTGCCGTGATCTTCGTGGTGCTGTCCAAGTCGGTGTGGGTGGACGTGCTGCACAACGCAGCCCCGCTGTTCCCGTACACCCAGCCGGCCCTGTTCGCCATGCCGGTGGCCTTCCTGCTGGCCTACATCTTCTCCAAGACGGATGGCAGCGTGAAGGGCAAGAAGGAAATCGAAGCCTTCGACGACCAGTACGTGCGTGCACAAACCGGTTTCGGTGCGGCTGCGGCTTCCAACCACTGATCGCCTGATCCCGCCTTGCGGCACATGCCGCAAGGCCTGAAACGGCAAAGCCCCTGCATGGCCACATGCAGGGGCTTTTTGCTGCCGCTGGCCGCTCAGATCCGGCGGCGCACCGGCTACGGACTGCCGGCCTGCTCGCCCTCTTCCGTGTCACCAATCCAGGGCTGACGGCCAACAGCCGTGGCCGGCAGCTGGATGGGAGGTGCCAGCGGGGCGATCTGCGGCAGGGAGTCCGGCTGCTCCTGCTGCTGCGCTGCGCCCGCGTGCATGAAGGGCTGGCAGGCTTCACGGATACTTTCCCGCTCGCTGCCAGCCAGCGGGGTGCTGCGCTTGTTGAAGCGCTCGCCCTGCAGCACCAGATCCTGCTGGTCCCGCTGCAGTTGCAGATCCAGCAGAGGGCGATGCGCCACATGGTCATAGCTCAGGAACGGCGTACCCTTGTTGGTCAGCGGATAGCCCTGCACCTGGTAGCTGTCCGGCTGGTTCGGCAGGCGATAGCCCACCCACAGCTGCCGCGCCTGTCGGGGCAGGGACAGGCTGTAGGTAGAAGAAAACACATGCTGCGCAGGACTGAACACCGGACGCAACTGATCAGGGGAAAAACCGATGACCACATCCTGCGCATAGGACAGGCGGCGACCGTCCAGCACCAGCGTCCGCGGGCGCAGCGCATCCGCATCCAGCAGCCCCTCGGGCGGGCGCTGGAACAGAGGCAATACCGGGCGTTGATGCGTATCGCGCACTTCCTGCAGCGACAGACTCTGGCCATCCGGTGCCATCTGCCAGCGGCCACCCGCCAGCAGATCCAGACTGCCTCCCATGAAAGCCAGGCAAAACGTCTGGTCTTCGAGCAGATACAGCTCGCTGACCGTATCGACCGTACTGTGGCGGTAGGCTCCGGCCAGATCGGCCGGGGCCGGCGCCTGCGCCATGGCCCCGGAACTGGCCAGGGCCAGTGTTACCGCCCAGGGCCGCCAATGTGTGAATGCCAGCATGCCTGTCTCCTTTGTGTTCATGGGGTATCGTCAAACAGACCCTGCTTGCCCTGCGACGGCGTCACGCCCAGATGGCGGTACGCCGCCATGGTGGCAATGCGGCCGCGTGGCGTGCGTTGCAGAAAGCCCTGCTGGATCAGATAGGGTTCGATCACGTCCTCGATGGTGTCGCTTTCCTCGCCGATGCTGGCGGCGATGTTGTCCAGCCCCACCGGGCCGCCATCAAAGCGGTGCACCACGGCCTCCAGCAGCTTGCGGTCCATCAGGTCGAAGCCCTGCGGATCCACATCCAGCATGGACAAGGCGCCCTGTGCCATCTGCAGCGTGATGCGGCCATCGCCCTTGACATCGGCATAGTCGCGCACCCGGCGCAACAGGCGGTTGGCAATGCGCGGCGTGCCCCGGCTGCGACGGGCGATTTCGAAAGCGCCATCTTCGTCAATCGGTGCTCCCAGCAGGCCGGCGCTGCGGCGCACGATGCGCGTCAGCTCTTCGGCGGTATAGAACTCCAGCCGCGAGACAATGCCGAAGCGGTCACGCAACGGGTTGGTCAGCATGCCGGCACGCGTGGTGGCTCCGACCAGCGTGAAGGGCTGCAGGTCCAGCTTGATGGAGCGTGCCGCCGGACCTTCGCCAATCATGATGTCGATCTGGTAATCCTCCAGCGCCGGATACAGGATTTCCTCGACCACCGGTGTCAGGCGGTGGATTTCGTCGATGAACAGCACATCGTTGGGCTCCAGATTGGTCAGCAGTGCGGCCAGATCCTTGGGCTTTTCCAGTACCGGCCCGCTGGTCTGGTGCAGGCTCACGCCCAGCTCGTGCGCAATGATGTGCGACAGCGTGGTCTTGCCCAGCCCGGGCGGGCCGAACAGCAACACGTGATCGAGTGCCTCGCCACGCTTGCGCGCTGCGCCGATGAAAATCTCCAGTTGCTCGCGTGCCTTTTCCTGGCCCACGTATTCGTCCAGCAGCTTGGGCCGCAGCGCCCGCTCCTGCACCTCCTCGCCCGGAGTGGTGGGAGCAGCCGACACCATGCGGCGGGCAGGCTGCGGTGCGGGATTGGAACTCAGGTTGTCTGTCAGTATCGCCATGGCAGGATTATCCGGTCAGTCGCCGTTGTACGTTCAGGCCAGCGCCTTCAGCGCCAGCTTGATGCCCTCGCTCACGCCGACATCGGCCGGCAGCTTCTTCACTGCAGCGGCGGCTTCGCGTTCACTGTAGCCCAGGGCCACCAGCGCCTGCAGGATGTCGTGCTGCTGCTCGTTCTGCGCCACGGCAGTTCCCGCTACCAGCGGCAGGTCGGCCCCGATCTTGCCCTTGAGCTCCAGCAGCAGGCGCTCGGCGGTCTTCTTGCCAATGCCCGGCACCTTGAGCAGGCGGGCGCTTTCCTGCTGCGACACGGCCTGCGCCAGATCGGCCACATTCATGCCGGACAGGATGGACAGCGCGGTGCGCGCACCGACTCCGGTGATGCGCAGCAGCTGGCGAAACACGCTGCGCTCCTCGGCGGTGGCAAAACCGTAGAGCAGCTGGGCATCCTCGCGCACGACAAAGTGCGTCAGCAGGGTCACCGGCTGGCCAACCGCCGGCAAATGGTAGAAGGTGCTCATCGGCACATCGACCTCGTAGCCGACACCGTGACAGTCCACCAGCACCTGCGGGGGAGTTTTTTCCAGAAGCGTGCCATTCAGCCTGCCGATCATGGGGTATCCTTCTTTTGCATAACGTGTAAAACTTTTCCCCTGATTATCCGCGTGATCCTCCGACATTCCTTTACCCCGCCCAATAACACCCGGCTGGCACACCTGTGCGGCCCGCTGGATGAACACCTGCGCACCATCGAGCGCGCGCTGGATGTCAAGATCGCGCACCGCCACGAACAGTTCAAGGTCGATGGCCACAAGGCCAAGGCCGAGCGTGCCATGGAAATCCTGCAGGCCCTGTACGAGCAGGCCGCGCGCCCGATCACGCCGGCCATGGTGCAGCTGATGCTGGTCGGTGATCCGTCCGAGCTCGGTTCACTCGAAGACACCCAGCTGACCACGCGCCGCACCGACCTGCGCGCCCGCACCAGCAACCAGGGCGTCTACCTGCAGTCCATCGCCGCCAATGACATCACCTTCGGCATCGGCCCGGCCGGTACCGGCAAGACCTATCTGGCCGTCGCCTGCGCCGTGGACGCGCTGGAGCGCGGCAATGTGCAGCGCATCATCCTGACGCGCCCGGCGGTAGAGGCCGGTGAGCGCCTGGGCTTTCTGCCCGGCGACATGATCCAGAAGGTCGATCCCTATCTGCGTCCGCTGTACGATGCGCTGCACGAGCTGATGGGCTACGAACGCGTGCAGAAGGCCTTCGAGCGCAATGCACTGGAAGTCGCCCCGCTGGCCTTCATGCGTGGCCGCACGCTCAACAACGCCTTCGTCATCCTCGACGAGGCGCAGAACACCACGCCCGAGCAGATGAAAATGTTCCTGACCCGCATCGGCTTTGGCAGCAAGGCAGTGGTCAATGGCGACATCAGCCAGATCGACCTGCCGCGTGGCCAGACCAGCGGCCTGATCGAGGCCGAACGCATCCTGCGCCGGGTGCAGGGCATTGCCCATGTGCACTTCACCTCGGCCGACGTGGTGCGCCACCCGCTGGTGGCGCGCATTGTCGATGCCTACGATGCCGCCAGCACCACCACCCGCCGCGACAAGGATCCCGCATGAGCCGCACCCTGCCCCCGCTGAGCCTGTCACTGCAGTTTGGCGATTTTGACGATGCCGCCCTCAAGCAGCGCCACCGCGCCGGGCTCACGCGCCACCGTGTGCAGCGCAGCCTGCGCCACGCCCTGGCCGCTGACGTGGAACAGGCCGAAATCACGGTGCGCATCGTGGACAGCGCCGAAGGCCAGGCGCTGAACCAGAGCTATCGCCAGAAGGATTACGCCACCAATGTGCTGACCTTTGCCTACTCCGAGGCACCCTTCGTGGCCGCCGATCTGGTGCTGTGCGCCCCGGTGGTGGAACGCGAAGCGGCCGAACTGGGCAAGCCGCTGGCCGAACACTACACGCACCTGCTGGTACACGGCGCCCTGCACGCCCAGGGCTGGGACCACGAAACCAGCGACGAGGACGCCGATGCCATGGAGGCGGAGGAAATCCGCATCCTGCACGGCCTGGGGCTGGACAACCCCTATCAGCCGATCCCGGACTGAGACCGGCCACTGCCCGCCGCCGTCAGCGCGGCATCAGCGCCACGATCGCGCCCAGTGCCAGCAGCACGCCCAGCAGGTTGAGCCGGCTCAGGCGCTCGCGAAACAGCAGCGCCCCGACCAGCGTACCCAGCACGATCACGCCCATGTTCATGGCCGAGAATACCAGCGAGGGGTTGCCCGGCAGGCTCTGGTGCGCGCGGATATAGGTGTAGATATTGGCAAAATTGAGCGCCCCCAGCAGTACGCCGGTCAGCAGGTGCGAGCGTTTCCAGCGCGCACGCACGAGCAGCAGGTACAGCAGCATCAGCACACCGGCCAGCACGAACACCACCAGCAACCCGCCCGAAAACGCCGCGCCGGCCAGCGCCATCTGCTTGAACAGGATATCGATCACGCCATAACCCAGCAGCACCACCAACGGCCACAGCCAGCTGCTGCCATGGCTACCGTGGTAGTAACTGCCTGCCGCCGGTGCCGGCTTGCGCAGCAGGCACAACAGTGCGGCCATGGCCAGCCCGATACCCAGCAGCTTCTGGCTGGTCAGCACCTCGCCAAACAGCACAAACGCCAGCAGCAGCGGAATCACCAGCGACAGCCGCTGCGCCGCATCGGTACGCACGATGCCGGCCTCCGTCACCGAACGCGCCAGCGCCAGGAAGATGGTGGGCAGCAGCACGGCCAGTGCCAGAAAGAACAGCAGTGGCTCACCGGTCGACAGCAGCCTTTCCATGTCGGGCCGCAACAACCCCCAGCACAACAGCGAAGCCACGATGTAGTTGGCAAAAATTGCCTGCCGCGCATCCAGCCCACGCGTGCGCCCGGCCTTGAGCAAGGCGCCCACCGATACGCTGCATGTCACGCTGGCGGCCAGATAGGCCAGACCGGTTCCCAGTGACATCCCATTCCTCCCTCTGTCTGTTACAAGACATTATCGTGACAAATGGCTGCGCCAACCCGGGCCGGACGGCATCGGCAACAAAAAAGCAGGTGACCCCGGAGAGCCCCCTGCCTGACAGGTCTGCCAGCGCCAAAGACGGCGCGGCGCAGCTTACAGCAGCTTCATCTTCTTCGCGTCTTCGGTCAGCTGGTCGCGGAACTTGGGATGCGCGATGGCGATCAGCGCCTTCGTGCGTTCCTTGGCGCTCTTGCCGCGCAGCTGGGCCACGCCGTACTCGGTCACCACGTAGTTGATGTCGTTCTTGCTGGTCGTGACATGGGTGCCGGCGGTCAGCGTCGGCACGATGCGGGAGATGGTGTCATCCTTGGCCGTGGACGGCGTGACGATGAAGGCCTTGCCGCCTCTGGAGCGGTTGGCGGCACGCACGAAGTCGGCCTGGCCACCGGTACCGGAATAGGCGCGCGCACCCTGCGACTCGGAGCCGCACTGGCCGATGAAATCGATCTGCATGGTGCCGTTGATGGCGATCAGGTTGTCGTTCTGGCCGGCCAGGTAGGGATCGTTGGTGAACTCCACCGGGTGCATTTCCAGCATCGGGTTGCGATCCATGAACTGGTATAGCTTCTTCGAGCCCAGGGCAAAGGTGGCCACCATCTTGCCCGGCATGTAGTTCTTGCGGCGGTTGGTCACGCTGCCGGCCTCGACCAGCGTCATGATGCCGTCGCCGATCATCTCGGTGTGGATGCCCAGGTCACGCTTGTCGGTCAGCTGCATCACCACCGCGTCCGGGATCGCGCCGTAGCCGATCTGCAGCGTGTCGCCATCGTTGATCATGTCGGCCACGTACTTGCCGATCGCCTGTTGTACCGGGCCGATCTTGGGCAGGCCGACTTCCAGGATCGGGGTGTCATCCTCGACCAGGGCCGTCACCTGGGAAATGTGGATCTGGTTGTTGCCGAAGGCATAGGGCACGTTCGGGTTGACTTCCAGCACGATGGCGCGCGCCTTCCTGATCGCGGCCATGGTGTAGTCGGGGCCCAGGCTCAGGGAGAAATAGCCGTGGGCATCCATCGGCGACACCAGCGCGAACACCACATCGGCGGGCATCAGGCCGCGCCCGATCAGGTCGGGCATTTCGGAGAAATAGCTGGGAATATAGTCACCCCAGCCTTCGTCCACGCACGTGCGCGAGGTGGCGCTGAGGAAGTACGGCATGGGACGGATGTGCTGCACGGTTTCGGGATCGAAATAGCCGAACTTGCGCACCGACAGGATCTGGGAAACCTTGACATCCTGGAAGCTGCGGCGCTGTTCGGACAGGGCCGACAACAGGGCCGGCGGCTCGCCCACACCGGTTGGCACCACAATCGTGTCTCCATTTTGCACGACACCCACGGCATCGGCTGCCGACAGGCGTTTCTCTTGGTACTGCATCTGGAATGACATTCTGGCTCCTCATGTTTCTTGTGTACTGGACAAGCAATTATCCTACTATGCAAATTGCGCCGGACTGGCCATCCCGCCCGGTCAAATCGGCCACGCAGGCACAAAAAAGCCACGTGGCCCCGGCAGGGGCACACGTGGCTGCCGGATGGCAGTCGCCTCAGGCGAGCTTGTTGGAACGGCGCCAGATGCCCATGGCCTCGGCATCCTTGATCAGCTGCTCACGGAATTCCGGATGGGCGATATTGATCAGGGCCTCGGCACGCTCCCAGGTCGACTTGCCCTTCATCTGGGCGTAACCGTACTCGGTCACCACATAATGCACCAGCGAGCGCGGGCAGGTCACGATGGATCCGGGCGATAGCGTCGGCACAATGCGCGACGCCAGCGAACCGTCCTTCTGCTTGTAGGTAGAGCTGATGCAGATCAGGCCCTTGCCGCCTTCGGAGTTGAAGGCACCCAGGATGAAGTCGAGCTGGCCGCCAGTGCCGGAAATCTGGCGCGTGCCGGACGACTCGCTGGACACCTGCGAGAACAGGTCCACCTCGATCGCATTGTTGATGGCCATGACCTTGGGGTTGCGGCCGATGACACAGGGATCGTTGGTGTAATCTACCGGATAGATGGCCGCCGCCGGGTTGTTGTCCAGGAAGTCATACAGCTTCTGCGTTCCCATGGCAAAGGTGTAGACCATCTTGCCCTTGTCGATGCCCTTGTGGCGACCGGTGATGCGGCCGGCCTCGTACATGTCCACATAGGAGTCGGCCAGCATTTCAGTATGCACGCCCAGATCCTTGAGGTCACTCTGGGCGATCAGGGCACCCACGGTATTGGGCAGCGCACCAATACCCAGCTGGATCGTGGCACCGTCTTCGAGCAGCTCCATCACGTAATTGGCAATGCTGCGGTCTGCATCGCTGGCCTGGGTTTCCGGCAGCTGGACCAGCGCCGTATTCGGCCCCTCGATCACCATGTCGACTTCCGAAATGTGGATACCTTCACTCAGGCCGCCGAGGCAACGCGGCGTGCTGGTATTCACTTCCACCACGACCTTGCCCGCCTTGCGCAGGTAGTCAGGCGTCATGGAGCAGCTGGTGGAAAAGTTGAAGAATCCGTGGGCATCCATGGGCGTGACCTGGGCCACGGCCACATCAGGGGCCTCGTACAGGCGCACCGCCTTCGGGCCCTGATGGTAGGAGAACGGAATATAGCTGGCCAGGCCTTTTTCAGCGCATTTGCGGGCCAGACCGGAAAAGTGCCAGTCATTCCAGATGAACGATTCCCGGGCGGGATCGGCCTCGACGCACTTCAGCGGCTTGACGCGGGTAGTCGTCACCAGAATCACGTCGCGCAGCGCATTCTTGCGCAATGCCAGTGCGGCATCAAATGCCTCGATGTTCTGGACAAACTCGCCCATGAAAACCTTGTCTCCCGATTTCACTACGGCAGCAGCGGTTTCGGCCGACACCAGTTTCTGCTGATAAAGACTATTGGTACTCACACTCATCGTTCTCACCTCCTCGTTTTCGTTACAAAAATTTTACCACTGTCAACAGGGGTATTCCCAGGATCGCCTCCAGACCGCACCAATCCCCTGCGCTTCTCCTGTTATTCCGGCAACTGGTCGCCAGTGGGCGTTTTGGCATAATCCCTACCATGCCATGGCATCTGCATGCCGTGCACTGTTTACAAGGAATTTGCCGTGCCCAACTACCGCTCCAAGACCTCCACCCATGGCCGCAACATGGCCGGTGCCCGTGCCCTGTGGCGCGCCACGGGGATGACCGATGCCGACTTCGGCAAGCCGATCATCGCCATTGCCAACTCCTTTACCCAGTTCGTGCCCGGCCATGTGCACCTGCATGACATGGGCCAGCTGGTGGCACGCGAGATCGAGGCGGCTGGCGGCATCGCCAAGGAGTTCAACACCATCGCCATCGACGATGGCATTGCCATGGGCCACAGCGGCATGCTGTACAGCCTGCCCAGCCGCGACCTGATCGCCGACAGCGTGGAGTACATGGTCAACGCGCACTGCGCCGATGCGCTGGTCTGCATCAGCAACTGCGACAAGATCACCCCCGGCATGCTGATGGCCGCCATGCGCCTGAACATCCCCACGGTGTTCGTCTCCGGCGGCCCGATGGAGGCCGGCAAGGTGATCGCGATTGCCAACGGCAACCAGGTCGAGCGCAAGCTGGACCTGATCGATGCCATGATCGAGGCCGGTGACAGCAGCGTGTCCGACGAGACCGTGGCCCAGGTCGAGCGCAGTGCCTGCCCCACCTGCGGTTCCTGCTCCGGCATGTTCACCGCCAACTCCATGAACTGCCTGACCGAAGCGCTGGGCCTGTCCCTGCCGGGCAACGGCTCGCTGGTGGCCACGCACGCACAGCGCAAGGAGCTGTTCCTGGAGGCCGGTCGCCTGATCGTGGATCTGGCCCGCCGCTACTACGAGCAGGACGATGCCAGTGTGCTGCCGCGCAGCATCGCCAGCAAGGCCGCGTTCGAGAACGCCATGAGCCTGGACATTGCCATGGGCGGCTCCACCAACACCATCCTGCACCTGCTGGCTGCCGCCTCGGAAGCCGGCGTGGACTTCAAGATGGCCGATGTGGACCGCCTGAGCCGCGTGGTGCCCTGCCTGTGCAAGGTGGCTCCGGCCACCCAGAAATACCACATGGAAGACGTGCACCGCGCCGGCGGCGTGATCGCCATCCTGGCCGAACTGGAGCATGCCGGCCTGCTGCAGGCCGATATCCCCACCGTGCATGCCCCCACGCTCAAGGCGGCCCTGCAGCAGTGGGACGTGATGCAGCAGCCCGAAGGCAGCGTGGCCCACCAGCGCTATCTGGCCGCACCGGGCGGCGTGCGCACCACGCAGGCCTTCAGCCAGAACCGCCATTACCCGCGTCTGGACACCGACCGTGCCGACGGCTGCATCCGCGACAAGGCGCATGCCTACTCGCAGGAAGGCGGTCTGGCGGTGCTGTTCGGCAACCTGGCCGAGCGTGGCTGCGTGGTCAAGACCGCCGGCGTGGACGAAAGCATCTGGACCTTCACCGGTCGCGCCCGCGTGTTCGAAAGCCAGGATGCCGCCGTCGAAGCCATTCTGGGTGACCAGGTGGTGGCCGGCGATGTGGTGGTGATCCGCTACGAAGGCCCCAAGGGCGGCCCCGGCATGCAGGAAATGCTCTACCCCACCAGCTACCTCAAGTCCAAGCATCTGGGTGCAGCCTGCGCCCTGCTGACCGATGGCCGTTTCTCCGGCGGCACCTCGGGCCTGAGCATCGGCCACGCCTCACCCGAGGCGGCCGAGGGTGGCACGATTGGTCTGGTGGAAGAAGGCGACACCATCGAGATCGACATTCCCCAGCGCCGCATCCATCTGGCGGTGGACGATGCCGTACTGGCCGAGCGCCGCGCCGCCATGGAGGCCAAGGGCAAGGGCAAGGCCTGGCGCCCGGTCAACCGCGACCGCGTGGTATCGGCCGCCCTGCGCGCCTATGCCGCCATGACCACCAGCTCGGACACCGGCGCCGTGCGCGATGTGACGCAAGTCGAGCACTGATCCCTCGCCTGCTGCCCTACAGAATGCCCGCCGCGCGCGGGCATTCTTGTGCCTGCAGCCATCTCCGCTCAGGCCGGCTCCGGCGCAACCTCCACCCCGCGCAGCTGTTCCCAGCCCTGCACACAAGCCTCATGCTGCGCCAGCGGCACGGCCAGCAGCAGTTGGCAATCGAGTTGCAGCTCCTGCTGCAACACCTCGGCCTGATGCTGGCGGGCCAGACGCAGGACTTCACCCAGCTGGGGGTAGCCGCAGCGCACCCGGTAATGCGCACGCACATCCTGCTCCAGCCGTACTGCCTGCGCCAGGGCATCGGCCGTGACGGTCTTGTAGGCCTGGATCAGGCCCGGTACACCGAGCAGCGTGCCGCCGAAATAGCGCACGACCACCACCAGCACCTGCGTCAGCCCGGCCGAATCGATCTGACCCAGAATGGGGCGACCCGCACTGCCGGAGGGTTCGCCATCGTCGTTGGCGCGCCAGCGTGCCCCATCGGCCCCCAGCCGCCAGGCGTAGCACCAGTGCACCGCCTTCGGATGGTCGGTGCGCAGCTGCTCCAGCAGCGGCTTGACATCGGCCTCGGACTGGATCGGCCAGCCAAAGGCCAGGAAGCGGCTGCCCTTGTCCCTGAATTCGGCCTGGCAGGGCTGCGCCAGCGTGGTGTAACGGGTCACGGTCATGCGGCCATTGTCGCACCCACCAACGACAAGGCCCACTGCATGCAGTGGGCCTTGTCGGTCAGACGGCAGCGGGTATCAGTTGCTTGCCGGCTTCTTCTGCGCCTGGCCGTGCTCGTCGCCCGCCTCGATCGAGGCGGTATCGTCGGCGATGATGCTCAGATCGCGCTTGCTGCGCTGCGCCGCATTGGGACGCTCGATCAGCCAGTACAGCACCAGGCCGATCACCACCGCATACACGGTCGCCTTGGCGTCCGGCATGGCCAGGGTCACGGCCACAATGCCGGCCACGCCGCGCTCGGCCGAGTTCTTCAGCTCTTCCATGCCCACCATGATGCAGATGTAGGCCGTCAGCACCAGCGTCAGCGACAGCGCAATCGGTAGCACCGGCTTGAACACCGACACCAGCGGCAGCATGAACACGGCGATCAGGCCGGTGATCCAGAAGGTACCACCACCGGAATAGATCGAATCCATGGACTTGCGGCCCAGCGCATAGCGCTCGGCCAGCGTGGCGTGCGCCGCCGTCCACAGCGGACCGGCCAGACCGGGCCAGGGAGCCAGCAGGGCATGCAGACCATTGCGCAGCGCCGTCACGAGGTGCACGCGCGTCACGTTCAGCTCGATGACTTCGTCCGGGCGCAGGTGATCGGCGCGCTTGCACAGGGCAAAACCGACCAGGATGTCACCAAAGGCAATCACGTAGGCGATGATGGCCGTCGGAATCGCCAGCAGGAACATGTCAGCGCTGGGCATGCCAATCTCGCTGTTGAACACCAGGAAGTCCATCAGCAGGACGAAATCGGGCTGGGTGATGCCCCACTCGATCTCGGGCAGCGGGTATTCGCTCACGGCCCAGCCGATGATCATGGCGATGAACATGCCGGGAATCATGCCGAAGTTGGAAATCATCTTGGCAAAACGGTTGGTCTCGACAATGTGCTTGAACGACAGCGAGAACAGGATGTAGGCCGAAACGATACAGCCAATCAGCAGCGAGATCGGCGTGGCATCGATACGGCCACCGACCTTGAGCTCACCCATCATGGCGGCAATACCGGCACCGATAATGATGCCGGCCTTCAGCGAGTTCGGTATCAGCTTGACCAGCCTGTCGCCCAGCCCGGTCAGCCCCAGGAACAGGAAAATGACGAACACTTCCAGCTGCAGGGCGAACATGGCGCGCACCGCCTCCGGTCCCGGCTCGAAGTTCTGCAGATAAAGCAGCACCACCGGAATCGCCGGCGTAATCCAGCCCGGCACCAGCGGCACTCCCAGCAGCGCGGGCAGCAGATAGCCAATGCCGGCGATGACACAGCCCGCCAGCGCGGCTTCATAGGGCATGCCCAGGTACTTCATCAGCAGCGGGATCATGCCCAGGCTGACAACAAACATGAACAGGCCCTGCACCATTTCCGGGAATTCCCAGCGATAGTGGATGAAGGGGAGTCGGATTTTGAAGGGACCGGCTTTCCAGTACGGATGCTCGGCGCCGTATGCGCGTTCAATGGCCATGCAGGTATCCAATTGTTATTGAAGTGACAAAGCTCTGGTTTATACCTACAGTTGACGTCAACGTTACCTAGGGTATTCCCTTATGCGACTTTGTCACGTGTCTGAAACACGCATGAAAAAACGCGGCCCGAAGCCGCGTTCCACAAAGACAAGCCCGTCCGGATTCAGGCCATGTCCAGCCAGATCGTGACCGGACCATCATTGACCAGCGCTACCTGCATGTCGGCTCCGAAAATGCCGGTCGCCACCTGCGCATGCTGCGCACGGGCCTGCCGGACGGTATGGTCGAACAGGGCCTGCCCCTGCGCAGCCGGTGCGGCAGCGGTAAAGCTGGGCCGGTTGCCGCCGCTGCAATCCGCTGCCAGCGTGAACTGGCTGACGAGCAGCAGACCGCCCTGCACATCCTGCACGCTGCGGTTCATCTTGCCGGCATCATCCGCAAAAATGCGCAGCTTGAGTATCTTGGCCAACAGGCGATCCGCCACCGCTTCATCGTCCTGCGGTTCGGCACAGAGCAGCACCAGCAGGCCCGGTCCGATCTCGCCCGTGAGCTGGCCATCCACCGTGACGCTGGCCTGACGGACGCGTTGCAGCAAGGCCTTCATGCCGCTGCATCAGGCTGGCGTGCCAGCAGCGCCTCGCGCAGCAGCGGCAGGCCTTCCAGGCCCCAGAACAGCTCGGCAGCAGCGCCCTCCTCCTGCGGCATCAGCACCAGCGTGGGTACGCCCCAGACGCCGTGTGACAAGGCCTCTTCGCCGTTGGCGATCAGCCCTGCCTTGACTTCCGGACTGGCCGGATCGCGCACTTCGGGCAGCAAGCCGGTGAGCTGCTGCCAGACCTGCTGCTGCAGCCCGGCATCATCGGCCTGGACACCCGTGCGCCAGATCGCGTCGAACAGCGTGCCGCAGACCTGGCGGCCGGGCTCGCCCTGGGGGCTGGCCGCCAGGGCCATGCGCAACCACGGGAACGGCGCAAACGGGTGCTGCACCGGCCAGTCGAACGGCATGTCCATCTGCTGCGCCAGCCAGCGGGTATGCTGCCGCGACCAGGCCATGCGCTGCGGCATGTCTACCGGGGGCGGTGTGCCATGCGCCTTGAGCAGGCCACCCAGCAGGACCGGACGGTAACGCACCTGGTAGGCCAGGCCATCAAGCGCACGGGGCAGCTGGTGAAAGGCCAGGCAGGCATAAGGGGAGACAAAATCGAAGTAGAAATGGACGACAGGCAGCATGTTCGGGGCTCCTCGGATCGGGATCAGGACTGGCCGCGCTGCAGCAGCTGCTGCCAGAGCGCGCGGCGCTCGTCGTCATCGTACAGCGACCAGGCCTGGATTTCGTCCAGTGTGCGACGGCAGCCGCGGCACAGGCCGTTGCGCTCGTCGATCTGGCAGATGTTGATGCAGGGAGACGCCACCGGTGTGCTGGCGATGGCGCAGGCGCAGCGTTGCGCAAAGGCTTCCGCCTCGGCGCGGGCACCAGCGGAGGTTCGTGGGGAGTAAGGCATGACCGGATTGTGCCGCACAAACTCCCCGTGCCATCCGCCCGTTCAGGCGGTGGCAGCCGCTTCGGCCAGCATGGCGCGGCGGTTGAGGATGGCACGCGCCACGCGCGAGCTATTGGTGCGCTCCAGGAAGTTGCTGATCATCTCGCCGGCATCGATCAGGGCATCCAGGTCAATGCCGGTTTCGATGCCCATGCCGTGCAGCATGTAGACCACGTCCTCGGTCGCCACGTTGCCGGTGGCCCCGCGTGCATACGGGCAGCCGCCCAGCCCGGCCACCGAGGTATCGAACTGCCAGATGCCCATTTGCAGCGCCGCCAGCGTGTTGGCCAGCGCCTGGCCATAGGTGTCGTGGAAATGGCCGCTGACATCGTCGATATCGTAGTGCTGCAGCGTGGCGTCGATGGCGCGCTGCACCTTGATCGGGGTGCCGACGCCAATGGTGTCGGCCACGCCCACATGCTGTACGCCGATCTCCTTCATCAGCCTGGCCAGGTAGCCGACACGCTCGGGCGCGATCTCGCCCTCGTAGGGACAACCCACGGTGCAGGACATGGCGCCACGCACCTTGATGCCGGCCGCCAGGGCCGCCTCGACCACGGGCGCAAAGCGCTCGATGCTCTCGGCGATGGAGCAGTTGATGTTGCGCTGGCTGAAGGCCTCGCTGGCAGCACCAAACACCACGATTTCATCGGGCTTGCCCTCCATGGCGGCCTCGAAACCCTTCATGTTGGGCACCAGCACCGAATAGCACACGCCCGGACGTCGCGTGATACTGCGCATGACCTCGGCGTTGTCGGCCATTTGCGGCACCCATTTGGGGGACACGTAGCTGGTAGTTTCCAGCTTGCGCACGCCGGCATCGACCAGCTGGCGGATCAGCTCGGCCTTGATGGTGGTGGGAACCTGGGTTTTCTCGTTCTGCAGGCCGTCACGCGGGCCCACGTCCACGATCAGGACCGAGGAAGGGTAATCGAATGCCATTGCTTGATGCTCCTGAATGTCGTCAGCCGTCCATGCCGCGGCCGGAAGTTTGCCATCTGTTGCCAGCATGCCTGCACGAAAAAGCGTAGGCAAGATGACAAACCCCTATTTCGAGTTGTATAATTCGCCTTTTCGGGCTCTTAGCTCAGTTGGTAGAGCAGCGGACTCTTAATCCGTTGGTCGTAGGTTCGAATCCTACAGGGCCCACCAAACCATTCTGAAAGCCGGCAAGTCGCATGACTTGCCGGCTTTTTTTCTGCTTACGCGGTCTTCAGCGTCAGCAGTTCGTCGCCATCCTGCACCTGGTCGCCCGGTGCAAACAGCAGCTCGACCACCTCGCCATCGGCGGGGGCGGCAATGGTGTGCTCCATCTTCATGGCTTCCATCACGGCCAGCGGCTGGCCCTTGGTGACCTTGTCACCGGCCTGGACGGCAAACGACACCACCTTGCCCGGCATGGGCGCGGTCAGGCGGCCGCCTTCACTGCTTTCGCCGGAGTGGAACAGCGCATCCACCACGGTGATGCTGCTGGCCCCACGTTGGCTGAACACGTTCAATTCCTCGCCATCCAGCCAGGCCTGCAGCACCTGGCGGTCATCGCCATAGCGCACGTCCATGCGGCCGTCGTCGCGCTCTTCCACGATCAGCGGGCCTTCGGTCAGCACCTCGGGGTGCAGCGTGCCGTTCGGCTTCGCCATCACGATGTAGTAGCTGCCGTCGTGCTCGTAGCGCAGGTCGGCCTGCAGCGGCTCGCCCTTGTACATCAGCTCGAAGTGACGGCTGAAGCTGCCATAGGCGCGCCAGCCATCACGCTGGCTGAACGGGTCCTTGCCCTGCAGCTGATGGTTTTCGCTGAAGATGCGGTGGCCGATGGCAGCAGCCATGGTCATCGGCATGCCGAGCTTGTCCTGACCGAACAGCGCATCGGCTTCACGCGGGATCAGCGCCGTGTCCAGTTTGGCCTGGCTGAAGGAATCGGTGGCCAGGATCTGGCGCAGGAACTGCACGTTGGTGGTCAGGCCGACGATGCGCATGTGGGCCAGCGCGCCGTCCAGGCGTGCCAGCGCCTGTTCGCGGTCTTCGCCCCAGACGATCAGCTTGGCGATCATGGAGTCGTAGAACGGGCTGATGGCATCGCCTTCGCGCACACCGGAATCGACACGGGCATCGGCACGTTCGAAATCCACGCTCCAGTCGGGCGTGCGATAGACCTTGAGCGTACCGGTCACCGGCAGGAAGTTGTTTTCCGGATTCTCGGCGTTGATGCGGGCCTCGATGGCGTGGCCACGGATAGACAGCTCATGCTGCTGTTTCGGCAGCGGTTCACCGGCCGCCACGCGCAGCTGCCACTCCACCAGGTCGAGGCCGGTGATGGCTTCGGTCACCGGGTGCTCCACCTGCAGGCGCGTGTTCATCTCCATGAAGTAGAACTTCATTTCTTCCGGCTTGTCGTAGCCGCCCGGCTGCTCGACGATGAATTCGACCGTACCGGCACCCACGTAATTCACGGCACGGGCGGCGGCCACGGCGGCCTCGCCCATCTGCTGGCGCAGTTCCGGCGTCATGCCCGGAGCGGGCGCTTCTTCCAGCACCTTCTGGTGGCGGCGCTGCACCGAGCAGTCGCGCTCGAACAGGTAGACGTAGTTGCCATGCGTGTCGCCAAACACCTGGATCTCGATGTGGCGCGGGCGGAGCACGTATTTCTCGACCAGCACGGCGTCATCGCCAAAGCTGTTGATGGCTTCGCGCTTGCAGGATTCGAGCGCCGCAGCAAAGTCCTCGCCCTGCTCGACCAGGCGCATGCCCTTGCCACCGCCGCCGGCGCTGGCCTTGATCAGCACCGGGTAGCCGATGCGATCGGCCTCGCGGCGCAGCAGTTCCGGATCCTGGTCGGCACCATGGTAGCCCGGCACCAGCGGTACGCCGGCCTCTTCCATCAGGCGCTTGGATTCGGCCTTCAGGCCCATGGCCTGGATGGCGCTGGCCGGCGGGCCGATGAAGACCAGACCGGCATCGGCACAGGCCTGGGCGAATTCGTCGTTCTCGCTCAGAAAGCCGTAGCCGGGGTGGATCGCTTCGGCACCACGCGCCTTGGCAGCATCGATGATGCGCTGCCACTGCAGGTAGCTTTCCTTGGGCGCGCTGCCGCCGACATGCACGGCCTCGTTGCACAGCTGCACATGCTTGGCGCGCGCATCGGCATCGGAATACACGGCCACGGTCTGCACACCCATGCGGCGTGCGGTAGAAGCCACACGGCAGGCAATTTCGCCACGGTTGGCAATCAGGATTTTCTTGAACATGGACTTGTCTCCTTGGTTTCAGAAGTGCCTCAGGGCACCTGGATATCGGGTTCCTGCGCGCCAAACCAGCTCTTGAGGCGGCGTATGGCGCGGCGCAGGTAACGGATGAGCAAAAAAGTGACCACCAGCATCAGCACCACGGCGATCACCAGCACGACGGCAAACACCAGCGGATAGGCGGTCGCCAGCCAGACGATGCCGATCACCAGACCATCTTCGGCAAAGCTGGCTGCCACATTGCTGAAGGGTTCGGGCGAGGTGTTGATGGCGGCGCGCGTGGTGGTCTTGGCCGCCTGGCTGGTGGCGGCCAGGGTGCCGCCCAGAATCGCGGCCACCAGCGTCATGGTGCCGCCATCGGCACCAAACACGCTGCCGGCCAAAGCCGCGCCGGCGGGAATGCGGATCACGCTGTTGGCCAGATCCCAGATGCTGTCCAGCCCCGGGATCTTGTCGGCAAAGAATTCCATGAACAGCATGAAGCCGCTGGCGATCAGCACCAGCGGGCTTTGCAGCAGCTGCATGCTGTCGGGCAAGGGTATCCAGCCCAGCAGCCCCAGCATGCCGGTGAGGAATACCACTGCATACAGGCGAAAGCCACTGGCCCAGCCCAGCGCACCGGCCAGTGCCAGCATGCCGGTCAGGTCCATGGTGCCCAGTGCGCGCCCGGCGACTTCCCCGGCCGAGTGGCCGGCATCGCCCAGCACTGCACCAGTCTGCTGCAGAAAGGGGAGCCATTGCTGGAACCATTGCGTCAAGGTGTCGATCATGCCGTTCTCCTGGGTGGGCTTCAGCCGCCATGGTACGGCTGCAGGACAGCCATGCCAGCAGGGCCGACCCCGGGAAAACGGTACTTTGTCATGGTCAGGCCGTCAGCCAGGACGGCTTGCGCTTCTGCAGGAAGCTCTGCACGCCTTCGCGGCCTTCCTCGCTGGCACGGATATCGGCAATGCCTTCCACCGTGGCAGCGATCAGTCCGGCATCGATTTCGCGCTCGGCCACATCCTGTACCAGGCGCTTGCAGGCCTTGACCGCTGCCGGGCTGGCGCTGACCAGCGCCCTGGCGATCTCGGCAACCCTGGCTTCCAGCTGATCGGCCGTCACGACGGCGTGCACAAAGCCGATGCGATGCGCTTCGGCGGCATCAAAGCGCTCGGCGGTCAGGAACCAGCGGTGCGAGGCACGTGCGCCCATGGCACGGATCACATAAGGGCTGATGGTGGCCGGGATCAGGCCCAGCTTGGCTTCACTCAGACAGTAGTGGGCGGTATCGACACTGACAGCCATGTCACAGGCCGCCACCAGGCCCATGCCGCCGGCATAGACATCGCCCTGCACCTGCGCAATCACCGGCTTGGAGCAGGTGTAGATCACGCGCAGCATCTCGGCCAGCTTGCCGGCATCCAGCAGGTTCTCGTCACGCGTGTAATCGGCCATGCGGCGCATCCAGTTCAGGTCGGCACCGGCACAGAAGGCGGGGCCTTCGGCTGCCAGCACCACCACGCGCACATCGCTGCGCTGGTCGAGCTCGGCAAAGGCCTGCGTCAATTCAGCGATGACTTCGTCATTGAAGGCGTTGCGCACGTCGGGACGCGACAGCGTCAGGGTAGCGATATGGCCATCAACGGCCAGGGCAAGAGCGGACATGGAATCTCCGGACGATCAGGGCCGGTCGGCAGCCGGCAGCCGGTTCAGGAAACGGCTGACCAGCGGCTGCCAGACCGACGGAAAATGGGTAAACAGGGTGTGGCCATCCTGGCCCAGGGCGCGCGTCTGCACGAACTCGCCGACACCGCCGATGCGGGTATAGGCGGCAAACCACTGGCGTGGCACCTCCTGGCCCAGATAGCGGTCATTCGGCGCGTAAAGCCACAACGTGGGCATGCGGTTGCGCAAGCCCTGCTGGCGCAGCTGCTGCGCCAGCGGGAAGGTGGAACAGGGCTGGCCCGGGCGGGCCACCGGATCGGCTCCGGCCCCTCCCGAGAAGTTGATCACCGCTGCCACGCCCTGCGGGCGCATGGCGGCTGCTTCCAGCGAGGCGATCGCGCCATAGGAGTGGCCAAGCAGCAGCGTGCCGTTGCGGCGGACCTGCGGCTGCTGCTGCACGGCATCGACCACAGCCAGGATCTGCGTTGCGGCGGCACGCAAGCCCGGGCCGTATTCGCGGCGATCGCAGTTGCCGGACGCCTCGACATCGGCCCCGCCAGTCACGCCGTAACCGATGCGCGTGGGTACCGCCACCACATAGCCTTTCTGCGCCAGGTAGCGTGCGGCAGCGCCGTAATGGGCGCGGCCCATGCCGCTTTGAGCGGCACGCGTGACCGGACGGCCATGGCTGATCACGGCCACCGGCAAGGCAGCGCGCTGTGCATCGTCACGGAACACGGTGACCTGCAGCGGACGCTGCACCACCTGACCGGCACGATCCGTCACCTGCACCGGCACCTGGATGCGGGTTTCGACCACGCGCGCCTGTGCCGCCGATGCCAGCAGCATGGCGCACAGGGCGAGAGGCAGGTGACGACGCAGCACGACAGCCTCTTTCCCTTACATGCGGAAGATGCCGAACTTGGGCTCTTCGATCGGGGCGTTGTAGGCCGCGCTCAGGCCCAGGGCCAGCATGCGGCGTGTATCGGCCGGATCGATGATGCCGTCGTCCCACAGGCGGGCAGAGGCGTAGTAGGGGTGACCCTGCTCTTCGTACTGCTGGCGGATCGGGGCCTTGAAGGCTTCCTCTTCCTCGGCGCTCCACTGGCCGCCCTTGGATTCGATACCGTCACGGCGCACCGTGGCCAGCACGCTCGCGGCCTGCTCGCCGCCCATCACCGAGATGCGGGCATTGGGCCACATCCACAGGAAGCGCGGGCTGTAGGCGCGGCCGCACATGCCGTAGTTGCCGGCACCAAAGGAACCGCCGATCACCACGGTGAACTTGGGCACGTTGGCCGTGGCCACAGCCGTCACCATCTTGGCGCCATGGCGCGCAATACCCTCGTTCTCGTACTTGCGGCCAACCATGAAGCCGGTGATGTTCTGCAGGAACACCAGCGGGATCTTGCGGTGGCAGCACAGCTCGATGAAGTGCGCGCCCTTCTGTGCGCTCTCGCCGAACAGGATGCCGTTGTTGGCAATGATGCCGACCTTCATGCCCTCGATGCGGGCAAAGCCGCACACCAGCGTGGTGCCGAAACGCGCCTTGAATTCGTCCAGCTCGGAATCGTCCACGATGCGGGCGATGATCTCGCGCACGTCGAACGGCTTGCGCGTGTCGGTCGGGATGATGCCGTACAACTCCTTCGCGTCGTAGCGCGGCGGCTTCGGCTCGGCGTACTGCGGCAGCGCAGCCTTCTGGTGGTTCAGGTTGTCAACGATGCTGCGTGCCAGCGCCAGCGCATGGGTATCGTTCTGCGCCAGATGGTCGGCCACGCCGGACAGGCGCGTGTGCACATCGCCACCACCCAGATCTTCGGCGGTCACCACTTCACCCGTGGCGGCCTTCACCAGCGGCGGGCCACCCAGGAAAATCGTGCCCTGGTTCTTGACGATGATGGTTTCATCGCTCATGGCCGGCACATAGGCGCCGCCAGCGGTACAGGAACCCATCACCACGGCAATCTGGGCGATGCCCAGTGCGCTCAGGTTGGCCTGGTTGAAGAAGATGCGGCCGAAGTGGTCACGGTCCGGAAACACCTCGTCCTGGTTGGGCAGGTTGGCACCGCCGCTGTCCACCAGGTAAATGCAGGGCAGATGGTTCTGCTGGGCGATTTCCTGGGCGCGCAGGTGCTTCTTCACCGTCATCGGATAGTAGGTACCGCCCTTCACGGTGGCGTCGTTGCAGACGATCATGCAGTCCACGCCGGAGACACGGCCAATGCCGCAGATCACGCCGGCGCCCGGCGCGGAATCGCTGCCGTCACGGTCCGGATACATGCGGAAGGCAGCCATCGGCGCGATTTCCAGGAAAGGCGTACCCGGATCAAGCAGCATTTCCACGCGCTGGCGCGGCAGCAGCTTGCCACGCGCCACATGCTTGTCACGCGCGGCTTCGGGGCCGCCCAGGGCAATCTGCTCGACGCGGGCGCGCAGGTCATCGACCACGGCCTGCATGGCGGCGGCGTTGGCCTGGAAATCTGCCGAACGGGCATTGAGTTTGGAAACAATCACTGGCATCGAAATTCTCCTGGAGGCTTACGCCGTCTTCTGCTCATTCAGGTTGAGCTCTTCCTTCATCAGTTCGCGAATCTTGAACTTCTGGATCTTGCCGGTCACCGTCATCGGGAACTCGGTCACGAAGCGCATGTACTTGGGCACCTTGTAGTGGGCGATCTGGCCCTTGCAGAACTCGCGGATCTGCTCCTCGTCGAGCTGCTGACCGGGCTTGGAAATGATCCAGGCGCACAGCTCCTCGCCAAAGCGCTCGTCGGGCACGCCAACCACCTGCACATCCTGCACCTTGGGGTGACGGTAGAGGAATTCCTCGATTTCGCGCGGGTAGACGTTCTCGCCGCCGCGGATCACCATGTCCTTGATGCGGCCGACGATCTTGACGTAGCCCTCCTCGTCCATGGTGGCCAGGTCACCGGTGTGCATCCAGCCATCTGCGTCGATCGCTTCCTGCGTCTTGACCGGATCGTTCCAGTAACCGTGCATCACGGAATAGCCCCTGGTGCAGAACTCGCCGGTTTCGCCGCAAGGCACGACCTCGCCGGTTTCCGGGCTGACAATCTTGATCTCCAGGTGCGGCTGCACCTGGCCCACGGTGGATACGCGACGCTCCAGCGGCGTGTCCATGCCGCTCTGGCAGCTCACCGGGCTGGTTTCCGTCATGCCGTAGGCAATCGTCACCTGCGACATGTGCATCTCGCCCACCACACGCTTCATCACCTCGATCGGGCACGGCGATCCGGCCATGATGCCGGTGCGCAGCGTGGACAGGTCGAACTCCTGGAAGCGCGGGTGGTCCAGCTCGGCGATGAACATGGTGGGCACGCCGTGCAGCGCGGTACAGCGCTCTGCCTGCACTGTTTCCAGCACCAGCAGCGGATCAAAGGCATCGTTCGGGTAGACAACGCAGGCACCGTGCGTCATGCAGGCCAGGTTGCTCATCACCATGCCAAAGCAGTGGTACAGCGGCACCGGGCAGCACAGACGGTCCTGGTCGGTCAGGCCGATGCACTCGCCCACCAGATAGCCGTTGTTGAGGATGTTGCGGTGCGTCAACGTGGCGCCCTTGGGGAAGCCGGTGGTGCCGCTGGTGAACTGGATGTTGATCGGATCGGTGTTGGTCAGCGTCTTCTGGATCGCCGCCACTTCGGCATCGTCCGCATCACCACGCCCGATCCACTCGCTGAAACGGCGCATCCCGGGGATGTCCTCGCCCTGCCCCGGCTCATCGATCCAGATGATGCCGCGCAGGTGCGGCAGCCTGGACAGCGCCAGCATGCCCGGATGACAGTTCGGCAGCTCGGGAGCCAGTTCCTGCAGCATGCCGATGTAGTTGCTGGTCTTGAAGCTCGGCATGGTGATCAGGGCCTTGCACGCGACCTTGTTGAGCGCGTACTCGACCTCGGCCACGCGGTAGGCCGGGTTGATGTTGACCAGGATGATGCCGGCCTTGGCCGTGGCCACCTGGGTGATCAGCCATTCGGCATTGTTGTGCGACCACAGGCCGACACGATCCCCCTTGGTCAGGCCGCTGCGCAGCATGGCGCTGGCCAGTTGCGTCGCCTTCTGCTGCAGCTCGCGGTAGGTCAGGCGGATGCCCTGATGGCGACTGACCAGCGCCTCGTGGTCCGGATAACGGCCGGCAATCATGTCAAAGTGATCGCCAATGGTGGTTTCCAGCAAGTCAGGCGTGGTGGCTCCACGATCCATGCTGCTGGTCAGTAGTGCGGAGCGGGATGGCACGGCAGTGGGCTGCGTGTCGGCGGTCATGGCTGGTCTCCTCGGTGGTGGTGGGTTCGGTAGCCTACCCTGTATGCGTGATCTTGTTGTCACGTTTACGTAAACGTCAACCATAGATTCTAGCCAGCACCCTCTCTATTGGGAAACCCCTGATCGCACGATTCAGGGAAACTCCCAATACGCCTCAGCGCAACCAGTCGCTGATCTGCGACAGGCGGGTCACCACCGCAAAAGCCCCGGCCTGGCGCAGCGCCTCGGCTGTCACCACCGGATTGTCCGGACTGGCATAGCCTACCACCTGCGCTCCAGCCGCCGCCCCCGACTGCACGCCCGTGATGCTGTCCTCGATCACCAGGCAATCCCCCGCCGGCACCTGCAGCTGTTGCATGGCCGCCAGATAGATATCGGGATGCGGCTTGCTGCGGGCAAATTCATGGCCGCTGAAGATGCACTCCTGCCGAAACCAGCCGGTCAGTCCGGTCAGCGCCAGTTGCAGCGTAATCTTGTCACGATCCGCACCGGAGACACAGGCGATCTGCCCCTGCGTGTGGGTGTGCGCCAGCTGCACCAGCTCGGGCGCACCGGCCACCGGCTGCAAATGCGCGCGCAGGGCCACATCGCGCGCAGCCCAAAAGCCATGCAACCATTCGATGGTGAAAGGCTGGCCGGTTTCGCGCTCGATGCGCGCCGCTTCGTCACGCGTGGCCTTGCCGACGAAGATCTGCATGCACTCCTGCAGCGTCAGCTTCCAGCCGCGCTGCTCCAGCAGATCCCGCAATACGCCCATGGTCAGCGGCTCGCTGTCCACCAGCACGCCGTCGCAATCAAACAGTACGGCGGCAAAACGCTGCGTCACAGCTGCTCTCCGTCCACATAGATCCAGCGCGACATCTCGCCGTCTTCCAGCCGCACAAAGCGGCTGCGTTCGTGCATGCGCTCGGCACGGCCGTTGACGCGCCAGCGCGCGACAAACTCGACTTCGGCATGGCCGGGATCGATCAGCTGGTGGTCTTTCACCTCCAGCCCCAGCCACTGCACGCCCTGCTCAGGCTCCAGCATGTCGGGGCGCTTGTCCGGCTGCCAGGTTGCCAGCAGATAGGCGTTGCGGCCCAGCACAAAGGCGGTATAGCGCGATCGCATCAGGCTTTCGGCATCAGGAGCCGGCAGGTCCATGAAGTTCTCGATATAGCGGCCACAGCAGTCGGCGCCGGTCAGGGCTTGCTGCTTGGGAGACAGGCGACCGCAGGGGCATGGCGCCTGCAGCCAGTCGGTATTCTTGCGTTTGCTCACGGGTCAATCACTCGGTCATCAGATAGGGGGAATGGCCCCTATTCTGCCAGCCGGGCAGTTGCATTTTCACGCTACTGCTTACACCTTGCCGCTTGAAGCGCCGCAGAATATCAGCATCTGCAGATCATTACCACAGCAGTGAGAGGATTGCCTCATGGATCAGAACCAACACCCCGATTCCCCCGTGCCGCACAACCCGCAGGACGATGTCCAGTCCCTGCGTGACCGGGTGCGCCAGCTGGAAGAGGAACTGGCCCGCAACAAGGCCCAGGCCCAGACCGATGCCCGTCCGCAGTCAGCCGTGCCTCCGCAACAGACGCAACGCGAACAGCACGCCTTTGTACGCGACATGGTGACACGCATGAACGAGGTGGATCGCACCGCCCTGCACGACTGGGCCGTGCGCCTGCTGCAGTTGCGTCAGTCCGGCGACACCATGCTGAACAAGGCCAGCCAGGCGCTGAGCGCCACCATCGGCAACAAGGCCGCCCTGCCCAGCATCAAGCTGCTGGCGCGCGAGGCCAAGGGCCGCGCCTGGGACCAACAGGGCACCGGTGGCCGCGTGGCCGTAGGTGCCGGCCTGCTCGTCGCCGTGATGATGGGGCCAGGTGTCCTGCTGGCAGGTACGGCAGGTGTGGCGGCCGGTTTCCCGCTGTGGCTGGTGTTCGGCAGTGGCGATGCCCTGCTGCACGCCGTGGTCGAGGCCACCAGTGGCCCGGACAACTCCAGCACGCCGGTGCATGTGCCGGTGACGGTGGTGGACTCGCAGGAGCAACCGCCGGTGTGATGACTGGCTGACAGGCCTTGAATGACAATGCCCGCTGATGCGGGCATTGTTGCGACTCGTGCTTACTCAGCAATCAACATCTGCTCACGATGCCGACGAATAAATGCCAGCTCTGGCTGAAAACGCTCGGGCAGTTCTATCTGCTTGTCTTCTATCGGCCAAAATGTTTGCCGCAGAAACACGTCAGAAGTCTGACGCATCTGTTCAGACAGAAGGACCCTGCAATCGTCCGACAATGCAAACAGATACTGATCGAACGCCCGATCATGTAATGCGGATAAGCACAAACCGTTTCCAGGATGCAAACGAATTTTGGCATCCTCGCGCCAGGGCACGATATGACTAGCAACCAAAAGTCGGGCATCAGAGATTCCTGTGATACAGCAGCGGTTGCGATATCCACTGAGCACTGCTTGGCGAAAGAAGGACTGTTTACGCCGTTGTGCCACCAGGGCTAAACGCACTTCACCCGTAAAATCCTCACCCGCAGCGATATCCGCCGCCTCCTCTGGCACCTGAAGCCCTTGAGCGTCTCGCAGGGCAGCAAGATACGCTTCACATTGCCCTGCCAACAAATCCCAATTGCTGTGGAAGTCATCCCAGACTTTCTGCACCAGTTTGCCGGCATTGCCCAAGCCCGATACGCCTCGTGCCGCCATGGCAGGATCCAAGCTCGCAAAGTTGCAGCATTTCATGGCCAATGCGCTAGGCGTACGACCAATCCATGCCGCCAACTCCACTACCTTGGGGTTGTGCTGATGCAACTGGCCAAACGGCGTCTGACAATAGAAATAAAACGCTAGCTGTGTTTGCGCCTCAGTCCAATTGCCGCTATGAGGAAAGTCCATGGAGATAGAGTCGCCCATTTTTCTCTGCTCCGATTAAAAGAGCGGCCACTCGCCGCCCTCATCCGATCAGCAAATCAGCCGCTTACAACGCCCGAGTAATAATGATCTTCTGCACGTCGCTAGTCCCCTCATAGATCTGGCACACGCGCACGTCGCGGTAGATGCGCTCCACCGGAAAATCTGCCGTCACGCCATAGCCGCCCAAGGTCTGGATCGCCACGGAACAGACCTTTTCGGCGGTTTCGCTGGCAAACAGCTTGGCCATGGCGGCTTCCTTCAGGCAGGGTCTGCCGGCATCGCGCAGGCTGGCCGCATGCCAGATCAGCTGACGCGCCGCTTCCAGTTGCGTGGCACACTCGGCCAGGCGGAAAGCCACGGCCTGGTGGTTGATGATGGCGGTACCGAAAGCCTCGCGCTCCTTGGCGTACTGCACGGCAAAATCCAGCGCGCTGCGTGCCATGCCCACGCTCTGCGAAGCGATGCCGATACGGCCGCCTTCCAGCGCGCTCAGGGCAATCTTGTAACCCTCACCCTCCTCGCCGATCAGGTTCTCGGCCGGAATGCGGCAGTTGTCGAACAGGATCTGCGCGGTATCGCTGCTGTGCTGACCCAGCTTGTGCTCCAGACTGGCCACTTTCCAGCCCGGGTTGTCGGTACCCACCATGAAGGCGCTCAGACCTTTCTTGCCGGCAGCCTTGTCGGTCACGGCAATCACCACCGCGGCCTGACCATACTTGCCGCTGGTGATGAACTGCTTGGTGCCGTTGATCACGTACTCGTTGCCTTCCTTCACCGCCGTGGTGCGGATGGCAGAAGCGTCGGAGCCGACATGCGGCTCGGTCAGGCAGAACGCGCCAAGAATATCGCCACGCGCCGCCGGCACCAGCCACTGCTGCTTCTGCTGCTCATTGCCGTACTTCATCAGGATCGCGTTGTACGGGCAATTGGTCACGCTGATGGCCGTGCTGGTGCCGCCGTCACCAGCTGCAATCTCTTCCAGCACCAGTGCCAGCGTCACGTAATCCAGACCGGCACCGCCGTATTCTTCCGGCACGCAAATGCCATAGGCACCCAACTCGGCCAGGCCCTTGTGCGCCTCCCTGGGAAAAGTGTGTTCCCGATCCCACTGGGCAGCATGGGGCCACAGTTGTTCTTGTGCAAAAGCGCGAACGGCATCGCGCACCATTTCCTGATCCTGGGTCAGCAGCATGGCTTACTCCTTGTCTGTTCTTGAAAATCGCCGCATGTCGGCTGGCGCAAGCTACCAGTCCAGCGGCTCGCCATCGTATTGGAGGAAGCTGCCATTGGCCGGTCCACTCGCCAGCAGCTGGCGCATGCCGCGCACGCTGTCTTCGACCCTCACCGGCGCCTCGGCACCGCCCATGTCGGTCTGCGCCCAGCCCGGATGCAGCAGCACCATGGTGGCACGCGGGTAATCAAAGCGGGCCGATGCCACGGCCATGTTGAGTGCCGACTTGCTGACGCGATACAGCCAGCTGCCGCTGCTGTCAGCAGCGGCAATGCTGCCACGGATGCTGGAGACAAAGGCGAAAATCCCGCCCTGTCCGCCACACCCCTCTTCCACCAGCGGAGCCACCTGCGGAATCACCTGCATCGCTCCAAGCACATTGGCGTGCATCACCTGGTCAAAATCCTGTTGCGTAGGCGGGCTCAGGGCATCGCCACGCGCAGGCACGCCAGCCACGTGAACCGCCAGATCCAGCGCCACACCATCGAGCTGCCAGCTCAGGCCGCTGACACTGGCCGGATCGGCTACATCCACGCGCAGGGCCCGGCTCACACCCAGCTCTGTCAGCCGGGCCAGCCCGGCGTCATCGCGCGCGGTGGCAATCACCTGATCGCCATTCGCCACATATTGACGCGCCATCTCGTAACCAAGACCACGCGAAGCGCCTATCAGCAGCACCTGAGCCATGCCATCTCCCTTATGGAACAGGGCGCTGCCAGACGGCAGCCGCCCTGTTGTCTGGTCTTACACCAGTTCGATACACATGGAAGTGCCTTCGCCACCGCCGATACACAGCGTGGCCAGGCCCTTCTTCAGACCGCGCGCCTTCAGCGCGTGAATCAGCGTGACCACGATACGGGCACCGGAAGCGCCGATCGGGTGGCCCAGTGCACAGGCACCGCCGTTCACGTTGACCTTGTCATGCGGCACGTTCAGCTCGGCCATCAGCGCCATCGGCACCACGGCAAAGGCTTCGTTCACTTCCCACAGGTCCACGTCCTCGACCTTCCAGCCGGCCTTGTCCAGCGCCTTTTTGGTGGAACCGACCGGAGCGGTGGTGAACCAGTTGGGCTCCTGCGCGAAGGCGGCATGGCTGACGATGCGCGCCAGCGGCGTGCAACCCAGCTCTTTGGCCTTGGATTCGGTCATCAGCACCACGGCAGCAGCGCCGTCGTTGATGCTGGAAGAAGCGGCGGCGGTAATCGTGCCGTCCTTCTTGAAGGCGGGGCGCAGCGTCGGGATCTTGTCGATCTTGATTTTGCCCGGGCCTTCGTCGGTATCGATCACGCGCTCACCCTTGCGGTCAGCCACGGTCACCGGCACGATTTCGTCCTTGAAGGAACCGGCGGCGATGGCATCCTGAGCGCGCTGCACGCTGGCCATGGCGAAGGCATCCTGCTGCTCACGCGTGAAGTTGTACTTCTCGGCACACTCTTCACCAAAGGTGCCCATGCTGCGGCCTTCCTCGTAGGCATCTTCCAGGCCGTCCAGCATCATGTGGTCATACACCTTGTCGTGACCGATGCGGTAGCCGCCACGTGCCTTCTTCAGCAGATAGGGAGCGTTGGTCATGCTTTCCATGCCACCGGCCACCAGGATATCGGCGCTGCCGGCCTTGATGGTATCGGCTGCCATCATGATGGTCTGCATGGCAGAACCACAGACCTTGTGCACCGTCACGGCTGCGGCAGACTTGGGCAATCCGGCCTTCAGCGTGGCCTGGCGCGCCGGAGCCTGACCCTGGCCGGCCATCAGCACGTTGCCAAAGTAGACCTGCTCGACCTGCTCGGGCTTCAGGCCAGCCTGCTCGACGGCCGCCTTGATCGCCACGGCACCCAGATCGCTGGCAGACAGATTGGCAAAGTCGCTCTGGAACGAGCCCATGGGGGTACGCTTGGCAGCGACGATAACGATGGATTCAGCCATGTGGATTACTCCTGTAATGTCGGCAGGTCCTGCTGGCGGGAAAACCGCCGATCCTGCTCATAGGGAAATACATCCAGCACTTCACCACGCTGGATGCGCTCTTTGTGCGCCTGCCAGAACTGGGAGTCCAGCAGGTCGCCGTGGTATTTCATGAAGACTTCGCGCACGGCATCGTTGCCAAGCAGAAAGGGACCGAAGGTCTCGGGGAACACATCCTTGGGGCCGACGTGGTACCAGATCTCGCCCGACATCTCGTCTTCCTCATTGCGCGGGGCCGGTACCTTGCGGAAATTGCAGTCCGTGATGTATTCGATTTCATCGTAGTCGTAAAACACGACTTTTCCGTGACGCGTAACACCAAAGTTCTTCCACAACATGTCGCCGGGGAAGATGTTGGCCGCCACCAGATCCTTGATGGCATTGCCGTATTCGATCACGGCATGCTCCATCTGGTGCCGCGCCTTGGGGCTGTCCAGGCCGGAATCGAAGGATTCCTGCAGATAGATGTTGAGCGGCACCATGCGGCGCTCGATGTAGACGTGCTTGAGGATCACTTCTTGCTGGCCGTCCCCATCGCGGTCGGAAATCTCGATCTGGCTGGGCGCGAACTTCTGGATTTCCTCGATCAGCTCGTCCTCGAAACGGTCACGCGAGAACGCCACCAGGCTGTACTCCATGGTATCGGCCATGCGGCCCACGCGATCGTGGTCGCGCACCAGCTTGTACTTTTCCTTGATCAGCTCGCGTGAGGTGTCCTTCTGCGGCGGGTAGTAGTCCTTGATGACCTTGAACACATACGGGAAGGACGGCAGGTCGAACACCAGCATCACCATGCCCTTGATACCGGGGGCGATGCGGAACTTGTCGGTGCTGTGCAGCAGGTGGAACAGGAAGTCGCGGTAGAACAACGTCTTGCCCTGCTTGGCCAGGCCCAGCGCGTTGTAGATCTCGGCGCGCGGCAGGCGCGGCATCAGGCTGCGCAGGAAGTGCACATAGGCCGACGGCACCTCCATGTCCACCATGAAGTAGGCCCGCGCAAAGCTGAACAGCGACTGCATGTCGTTCTCGCCAAACAGAGCGGCATCGATGAACAGCTTGTTCTGCTCGTTGAACAGGATCGGCAGCGAGAACGGCACCTCGCGGAAACTGTTGACGATCTTGCCCACCACGTAGGCACCCTTGTTGCGGAAGAACAGGTTGGACAGGACCTGGATCTGGAAGTTGGAGCGCAGCCGCCCTTCGCCGATCTGCGCCATCATCAGGGGTTCGATGCGGGCAATATCACGCTCCAGGTCATCGAACTGGGCGTGCAGGCCGTAGTCGTTGATCATGGTGGTGAGCGTGGCTCGCAGCTCGCCGGCGTCCTTGGGATAGTAGGCGCGGTACGAGGTGACCTTGATGTCGGGCTGGCACTCGATGTACTCGGTACTGATGGCCGGCAGCACGAACACGAAGTCGTTGTGGAAGTAGCTGCGGTGCAGGATCTTGGTGGTGACCGAGTTGAAGAAGGTCTCGGCCAGCTCGGGCTGGTGGTGGTTGACCAGCAGCCCGATGTAGATCAGCTTGGCCTGCAGCCAGACATCCATGGGCACCTGGTGGGCATGGAACTCGCGCTCCAGTCGCAACACGCATTCGCGCACGCGCATGTCATAGAAGGCAATGCGCTCACGCTGGGCGCGCTGCTGGCCGTGCCAGTCCTGAATCTCGAAACGCTGCTTGGCGCGCGAGGATTCGGCACGGAACAGACGGTAGTGGCGATCAAAGCCGTCGATCATGGCCTGAGCGATGTCGGCGGCTTCCGGGGCGTCAATTTTCTGCGGGATCATGCTGTCTCCGGATGTCCTGCGGTTGTTGTGGGGTTCAACCTGCCATTATCCGCAGTATTTCTGTTCCCAGTGTTCGAGTGCTGCCAGATAGGCTTCTTTCATGTCGCCAGCACCGCCGGCAGACATGCGCATGTCGTGAATCAGGCCATCGCTGATGCCGTAGACCCAGCCATGCAGCGTCAGGTCCTGGCCGCGCGCCCAGGCATCGGTAACCACCGTGGTCTGCGCCACCTTGATCACCTGCTCGATGGTGTTGAGCTCGCACAGGCCATCAAGCTGACGCTCTGCAGATACGCGCTCCATGCGGCGGATATGGCGATCGTAGACATCGCGCACGTGGCGGATCCAGTTGTCCGCCAGGCCGACGCGCTGCTCGTACAGCGCCGCAGCCACGCCACCACAACCGTAGTGGCCCACCACCAGCACATGCTTGACCTTGAGCTGGTCCACCGCGTACTGCAGGGTAGACAGACAGTTCAGATCCGTCGGCACCACCACGTTGGCCACGTTGCGATGCACGAACACCTCTCCCGGATCCAGACCGGTGATCTGGTTGGCCGGCACGCGGCTGTCGGAACAGCCAATCCACATGTATTCGGGATTCTGCTGTGCCAGCAGGCGCGAGAAAAAGCCGGGGTTCCTGACAACCTTTTGCGCGGCCCAGCGGCGGTTGCTCTCGAACAGGTTTTGCAGGGTGTCGACTGTCTTCTTTTCCGGTTCTGTCATGAAGTTCCTTGAAGGTGCATGGAAAAAAGCCCTGTCCGGGGGACAGGGCCTGCCACACGCCGTGTTTTACATGGTTTCCGCGAACAATTCGCGACCAATCAGCATGCGGCGGATTTCGCTGGTTCCGGCACCAATCTCGTAGAGCTTGGCGTCGCGCCAAAGGCGGCCCAGCGGGTATTCGTTGATGTAGCCGTTGCCACCGAAGATCTGGATGCCGTCGCCGGCCATCTTGGTGGCCATTTCGGCCGTCCACAGGATAACGGAGGCGCAGTCCTTGCGCACCTGGCGCGCGTGACCGCTGCCCAGGGCATCCAGGTTCTTGCCAATGGTGTACAGGAAGGAACGACCCGCCTGCAGCACGGTGTACATGTCGGCGACCTTGCCCTGGATCAGCTGGAATTCGCCGATCGACTGGCCGAACTGCTTGCGGTCGTGGATATAGGGCACGACGTTGTCCATCACGGCCTGCATGATACCAACCGGGCCGGCGGCCAGTACGGCGCGCTCGTAATCGAGGCCGCTCATCAGCACCTTCACGCCGCCGTTGAGCTCGCCCAGGATGTTCTCGGCGGGTACTTCCACGTCCTGGAACACCATCTCGCCGGTGTGGCTGCCGCGCATGCCCAGCTTGTCCAGCTTCTGCGCCGTGCTGAAGCCCTTCATGCCCTTCTCGACGACGAAGGCGGTGATGCCGCGCGCGCCCAGCTCGGGTTCGGTCTTGGCGTAGACCACCATGGTGTCGGCATCCGGGCCGTTGGTGATCCACATCTTGCTGCCGTTGAGCAGGTAGTAGCCGCCCTTGTCCTCGGCCTTGAGCTTCATGCTCACCACGTCGGAACCGGCGCCCGGCTCGGACATGGCCAGCGCGCCAATGTGCTCGCCGCTGCACAGCTTGGGCAGGTATTTCTGCTTTTGCGCCTCGTTGCCGTTGCGCTTGATCTGGTTCACGCACAGGTTGGAGTGTGCGCCATAGCTCAGGCCGATGGAGGCGCTGGCACGGCTGATTTCTTCCAGCGCGATCATGTGCGCCAGGTAGCCCATGTTGGTGCCGCCGTATTCTTCCGGCACGGTCATGCCCAGCACGCCCAGTTCGCCGAATTTCTGCCACAGGTCCATCGGGAACTGGTCAGTTCGGTCTGCCTCGGCAGCACGCGGCGCGATTTCGGCCTGGGCAAAAGTGTATACGGCGTCGCGCAGTGCGTCTATGTCTTCGCCGAGCTGGAAGTCGAGTCCGGGCATGTTGCTCATGGGGGTGTCTCCTGTGTGATCAGTGGGTATTCCGGAATTTTATGACGTTGACGTAAACGTCAAATACAGGTTTCCCCTAATACGAGAGGGGACATCAGTCTGTTTCCCTGGCTGGCACGCCTTGCGGCTCCATCCGTTCCAGCAGCTGGCGCGCCTCGTCCTCGTGCGCCTTGACTTCATCCAGGTTGGCCTGCAACTCGCCCAGCTGGATTTCCAGCTGGCGGCGGTGGTGCGCCAGCGTCTGCAGGTACTTGCGCAGCTGCGGGGCGGTATCGCGCGGGCTTTCGTAGAGATCGATGATCTCCTTGGCCTCTGCCAGACTGAAGCCGAGGCGCTTGGCGCGCAAGGTGAGCTTGAGGTGGATGCGATCACGTGCCGAATAGATGCGTATACGCTGGCCTGCGCCCTCGCGGCTGGGATTCAGCAGGCCCATGTCCTCGTAAAAGCGGATGGCGCGCGTGGTCAGGTCGAATTCCCTGGCGAGGTCGCTGATGGTGTAGGTGATGCCGGTTGCCATGTTGTTGTCTCTCACTGCCGCGCATCTGTTGCACAGCCCTTGTTATATATGCTGCCTGCGATTGTAGGGCGCGCATCGCCGGACGCAATACCTGACGGCCGCTTGAGTTCGGCGACGAAGCTGTCAATAGGCTGAAAAATGCATGACGATGACGTCTTTTATGCCATTTTTTCGTGCAAAACACCACAAAAAAGTTGCGCGCAGCGTCATCGGGCGGTAAATTTTGCCCTTATGACTATTTTCAACACTTTTTCCGGCGTCCGCGTGCTGCTGTCCCGGGTACTGAAAACTGCCGCTGCGATGGCACTTTCCACTACCCTGATCGCACCGGCTGCCGCGCAGTCCGACCAGTTCGCACTGCCTGCCCCCGCCGCTGACAGTTTCTCCAAGGCCCAGAATCTGCGTGACCGCAACGCCGAAGCCGTGCTGCCGAACGAGAAAACCGTCACTTCCCTCAGCAAGCCGACCGAACTGCATGCCGATACCCAGGTAGCCTCCTTCCAGCAGGGCAGCGCCTCCTGGTACGGTGACAAGTTCCACAACCGCCTGACTGCCAACGGCGAGCGCTACAACATGAACGCCATGACGGCTGCCCACAAGACGCTGCCGTTCGGCACGCTGGTGCGGGTGGAAAGCCCGAGCACCGGCAAGTCGGTGGTCGTGCGCATCAACGACCGTGGCCCCTATGCCAAGGGCCGCATCATCGACCTGAGCCGTGCTGCCGCCACGCAACTCGGCGTGAAGGACATGGGCGTGTATCGCGTCAAGCTGTACCGTGCCGACAAGAGCGGCAAGAAGGGCTCGCGCATCACGTCCTGATGGCCTGACCGTCTTGCAGAAAACGCCCTGCGGCTTACGACCAGGGCGTTTTTTCATTTCACCATGACTCCAGTACCGAACTTCGCTGGACTACGCCGAAACCCGATACAGCAGGTTTATCAATAACTTAGGCGAGTTCAACATATGCCGGTGCTTTCCGAAACCTGACCTGGCTACCCCTCTGCTGGCCCCTACAAGGCTCCTGGGAATCGGGTCTTTCCGAGGAGTCATCATGGCGAAAATCAAGCTCACCAAGTCCGCAGTCGATGCGGCACAACCCCAAGCGCAGGCCGTCGAACTCCGGGACACGCTGGTGCCCGGCTTCCTGTGCAAGGGTAAAGCAGCGGGACGCAAGGTGTTCATGCTCCAGTACCGCACGAACGCTGGCGAGCGGCGCAAGCCAGCCCTGGGCTTGTATGCGGAACTGACGGTCGAACAGGCCCGCTCGCTGGCCCAGGAATGGCTGGCCGAGGTTCGCCGAGGCGGCGAACCCAGCGCGGCCAAGGCCGCCGCCCGTTCAGCCCCCACGGTCAAGGAGCTGTGCACCAACTTCATGGAGGACTACTCCAAACAGCGCAACAAGCCCAGCACCCAGCGCGGGTATCAGGCCGTCATCGACCGCTGCATCGTTCCGATGCTGGGCCGTTTGAAGGTTCAGGACGTGAAGCGGCCGGACGTGGCCACGGCGATGAAGAAGATGGCCCACAAGCCCGCCGAGGCCAACCGTGCTTTCAGCGTGATGCGCAAGATGTTCAACCTGGCCGAGGTGTGGGGCCATCGGCCTGATGGCACCAACCCCTGCCGCCACGTCCCGATGTACCCCAACGGCAAGGCTACCCACCTCATCAGCGACGAGGACATGGGCAAGCTGTTTCGGCGACCGGAGCACATCGAAGCCGAGGGTCTGGAGAACTACGTCATCCCGCTGGCGATCCGTCTGCAATTCGAGTTCGCTGGCCGCCGCTCCGAAATCGTGACGCTCCAATGGGATTGGGTGGACATGGACAACCGCCGCGTGGTCTGGCCGGACAGCAAGACGGGTGGCATGTCCAAGCCCATGAGCGAGGAAGCCTATCGGCTGCTCTCGACGGCGCCACGGCAGGAAGGCATTCCCTACGTGCTGCCGTCTCCAAGCCATCCGGGCAAGCATCTGACCACGGGCGAGTATTACAACGGCTGGACCGCGCCCTCAAGGCGGCGGGCGCCACGCACTTCGGCACGCACGGTATCCGCCACCATTCTGCGACCGACATTGCCAACTCGGGCATCCCGGTCAAGGGCGGCATGGCGCTGACGGCGCACAAGACCGTGGCGATGTTCATGCGCTACGTCCACACCGAGGACGATCCGGTGCGCAAGGCGGCTGAACTGGTGGCGAACCGGCGCAAGATGATCACCGAGGCGCAACGTCCCGCAGAGGTGGCAGCATGACCAAGAAGACGCCTGCGGCGGCGGGAGCCGCACCCGCCGCTTTGCCTGCCGGCTACGCCGGCATCCACGGCGGTATGGTGGAAATGCTCGACGCTGCCCGCCAGGCGGCGGCGCGCAGCGTCAATGCGCTGATGACGGCCAGCTACTGGGAGATCGGCCGCCGCATCGTGGAGGCCGAGCAACAGGGCAAGCGGCGTGCGGGGTATGGCGAACAGTTGATGGCCCGGCTGTACGCCGACCTGACCGCTCAGTTTGGGCGGGGCTTTGGCGTGAACAACCTGGAGAACATGCGGCGGTTCTTCCTCGCATACCCTGTCTCCGAGATTTCCCAGACACTGTCTGGGAAATTGGACAACGAGCTGCCTGATGAGAAATCCCAGACGGTGTCTGGGAAATTGAGCCTCGCCGAGCTGGCGCAAGTGTTCACACTGCCGTGGTCGGCCTAAGTCCGGCTGCTGGTGGTCAAGGACACCCATGCCCGGCGCTTCTACGAAACCGAGGCACTACGCGGCGGCTGGAGCGTGCGCCAGCTTGACCGGCAGATTGGCAGCCAGTTCTACGAGCGCACCGCCTTGTCCAAGGATAAGGCGGCGATGCTGGTCAAGGGAGCTGTGTCGAGGCCCGAGGATACCGTCACGCCCGACGACGCGATCAAAGACCCGTATGTGCTGGAGTTCCTGAACCTCAACGACGAGTATTCGGAATCCGATCTGGAGGCCGCGTTAATCCAGCGGCTGGAGGATTTTCTGCTGGAGCTGGGCGAAGGCTTCACCTTCGTCGGCCGGCAGCGGCGCTTGCGCATTGACCAGACTTGGTATCGGGTCGATCTGCTGTTTTTCCATCGCAAGTTGCGTTGCTTGGTCATCATCGACTTGAAGCTGGGCAGCCTGACCCATGCGGACGTGGGCCAGATGCACATGTATTGCAACTATGCCAAGGAGCATTGGGCCTATCCCGATGAGAACCCGCCCGTGGGGTTTATCCTCTGCGCCGACAAGGGCCACGCGCTGGCGCGGTATCCCTTGGAAGGTTTGCCGACGAAGGTGATGGCGGCGAACTACCGTTCTGTGTTGCCGGATGCCGAGCTGTTGCAGAAAGAGCTGTAAACCACGCGGCGCTTGCTGGAGTCGCGTGTGGTGAAGCAGCCCAAGAAGCTCCGGCAATAACCGGGCGTCCCGGCGTGCCGCCGTCGGGCTCGCGGGCTGCGCCCCGCGCTTCGTACCGAATCGCGGCCATTCGGCTTTGATCCCTGACGCCTTCGGCCCCTCGGGCCTGCGCGCTCCACTTGCCAAAACCTGACTGTGTGCAGTGGGCGGGTGTGGGCGGTCTTGCTGTTCCCTTCACCGTATCACGGCGTTCTCGCCGTCAAGGGCGGCGCGCGCGAATGCGCGCTTGCGTCCTGGCGGCCGTCTGCGACCCCTGACTGCTTGCGCTGCGCCGTGCTCCCGACGGTTCCGGGCAATTCCGCCCGAGCAACCGGAGGATGATCATGTGAAGGGCACCGGCCAGCGGCCCGGCTCGCGCCTGGGGCGCGGCCACACAGCAGCGCGCTTCGCCGGCGCCAAGCTGACACCCATGTCGCGGCGCGTGACCATCAAGACGCTGCTGGTCAACCAGCGCCAGGCCAGCCCGCAGTCGCTCGCCAAGCACCTACGCTACATCGAGCGCGACGGCGCGGGCCGTGATGGTGAGCCGGGCCGGGCCTATGGGCCGCAGACCGATGCCGCCGATCTGGATGCCTTCAAGGAACGCTGCGCCGACGACCGGCACCATTTCCGCTTCATCGTCTCGCCCGAGGATGGGGCCGAGCTGGAAGATCTGCGCACCTACACGCGACACCTGATGAATCGAATGGAAGCCGACCTGGGCACGCGGCTGGAATGGGTGGCGGTCGATCACTGGAACACCGACAACCCGCACACCCACCTGATCGTGCGCGGGCGCGACGATACCGGCAAAGACCTCATCATCGCGGGCGATTACATCGCCGATGGCTTCCGGCATCGTGCGTCTGAGCTGGCGACCGAGTGGCTAGGGCCGCGCACCGAGCTGGAGATCCAGCAGACCTTGCAGCGTGAGGTGGAGCAGGAACGGTGGACGAACCTGGATCGCACGCTGAAGCGCGAGCTTGGCGACGGCGGTCAAGTGCAGATTAAACGCTTCAACGAGCCGCGGCTGCAACGCCAGCGCCTATTGCTGATCGGCCGCCTGCAGCGCTTGAAACGTCTGGGCCTGGCCGATGAAGTGCAGGACGGCACCTGGGCAGTCCATTCGGATGCGGAGAAGACCTTGCGCGCCCTGGGCGAGCGCGGCGACATCATCTGCACCATGCAGCGAGCCATGAATGGCGAGCCTCGCGAGCTGGCCGTATTCGAGCCGGGTGACGATGGTCGCAGGTTCATCGGCCGTGTGGCCGCCAAGGGGCTGGTTGACGAGCTGCGCGACCGGGGCTATTTGGTCATCGACGGGGTGAACGGCAAAGCCCACTATGTTGCGCTCAACGCCCGCGTCGAACTGGCGAACTATCCGACCGGCGCCGTGGTGGATGTGAAGGGATCGGCCGACATGCGCGCGGCCGATAAGAATATCGCGGCGCTGGCGAATGATGTCCCGTACCGTACCGACCACCACCTCGCCATCGCGCAGGGTCAGGCGGTGCCCGGACGCGACCCGCAGGAGGTCGTCGCGGCCCACGTCCGCCGGCTCGAAGCCCTGCGCCGCGCCGGCATTGTGGAGCGTGTCACCGAAGGTCTATGGAAGGTACCGGACGACCTGGCTGAGCAGGTCCGGCGCTACGACGCACAGCGCCTGGGCGGCGTGGCCGTGGAACTGAAATCGCACCTGCCCATCGAGCGGCAGGCCCGCGTGATCGGAGCCACCTGGCTGGATCAGCTGATCGGCGGCGGTCGGGGGCTGGGCAACCTGGGCTTTGGCGCGGAAGCCAAGCAGGCAATGCAGCAGCGCGCCGACTTCCTGACCGAACAGGGACTCGCCGAGCGGCGCGGGCAGCACATGATCCTGGCTCGCAACCTGGAGGTGACGCAAGCTGCAAAGGGCATTGCCGCCGACACCGGCCTGGAGCATCGCGCGGTGGCTGATGGGCAGCGCGTGGCGGGGATCTACAGGCGCTCCGTCATGCTCGCCAGCGGGCGCTACGCGATGCTCGACGACGGCATGAGCTTCAGCCTGGTGCCGTGGAAGCCAGTGATCGAGCAGAGGCTGGGGCAGCAACTCGCCGCGACGATGCGAGGCAGCGGTATTTCTTGGCAGGTTGAGCGACAACTTGGAATTTAGTGGCATCAAATGCTTCGAGTGGGTACGGTCTTCCAGCCCGCAAGATGCTGCTCTGCGATGCGCCCCAAGGCTGCGATCCACGCCGGACTGTCATTTAGACAAGGGATGTAGTGAAACGCCTGCCCGCCAGCCTGCAAAAATGCGTGCCGCACTTCCATGTTGATTTCTTCGAGTGTCTCCAGGCAGTCGCTGACAAAACCCGGGCACATCACTTCCACGCTACGGGTTCCGGCCTTCGCGAGCGCTTGCAGCGTCGGCTCGGTGTACGGCTGCAGCCATTGGGCGGGACCAAAGCGAGATTGAAAAGTCACCGTGTATTGCTCGGGCTGCAGTTGTAGCGCCTGCGCCAAAAGACGAGCTGTGTTGCGACACTGGTCGGCATAAGGGTCGCCCAGCCGCACGTTGCGCTCGGGAATGCCATGGAAACTCATCACCAAATGCTGTGCGCGTTGCCCTTTGCCCTCCCAGTGCGCGCGCACGCTACCGGCCAGGGCTGAGATGTAGTCAGGGTGATCGTGGTAATCGTTGACAAAGCGCAGTTCCGGGTACCGGCGCGAGCGCCGTACCCAGTCCGCGACACCGTCGAACAGGCTGGCCGTGGTGGCAGCCGAATACTGCGGGTACAGCGGCAGCACCAACACCCGTTGCACCTCCGCGTCCAGCAGCCCCTGCAACTGAGCGCCAACCGCCGGTTGGCCGTAGCGCATGGCGGGCAGTACCGGCGCTGGTAGGCCGGATTCACGCAAGCGCTGGCCCAGCAAATCGGCCTGGCGTTGGGTCCACACCGCCAGAGGTGAACCGGAATCGCTCCACATTGATGCATATTTCGCCGCCGACCGGCGTGGCCGAACACGCAAGATGACGCCGTGGAGCAGCGGCAACCAGAAGAGGCGAGGAATCTCCACCACCCGTGGATCCGACAAAAATTGGGACAGATAGCGGCGCAGAGCCGCTGGCGTCGGGGCGTCAGGGGTGCCCAGATTGCATAAAAGTACGGCGGTAGATTTTTCTGTGGTCATCGCGAAATTTTCTCGAAGAGCTGAAGAGTTGCCGTGCCAATGCGGCACTAACAGCTGCCCAGCAATTGCTTCAACGCCCCGGCCAATCCGGGATAGCGCCAGGCAAACCCTGTCTGCTGCGTGCGACGCGGCACCAGGCGCTGGCCGCCAAGCAGCAGCACCGACATCTCGCCCAGTGCCAGGCGCAGTGCCCAGGCGGGCACGGGCAGCACCGCCGGGCGATGCAGCGTGCGCGCCAGGGTCTGGGTGAAGTCGGCGTTGCGCACGGCCTCGGGTGCGCAGGCGTTGAAAGGGCCGCTGCAGCCGTCATGCTGCAGCAAGTGGTCGATGAGCGCCACCTGGTCGTCCAGATGGATCCAGGGCATCCACTGCTGGCCGCTGCCCAGGCGCCCGCCCAGGCCCAGCCTGAAAGGCGGCAGCAGCCGCGCCAGCATGCCCCCTTGCGGAGCCAGCACCGGCGCGGTGCGCAGCACCGCCACGCGCACGCCCCACTGGCGCGCTCGCTCGGCCTCTAGCTCCCAGGCCACGCACAGGCGGCTGCCAAAGTCGGCGTTGCCGGGCGCGCTGTCTTCGGCCAGCCATTGCTCGCCGCCGTCGCCATACCAGCCGACGGCCGAGCCCGACAGCAGCACGCGCGGCGGCGTGGCTTGCTGGCCCATCCAGTCCACCAGCGTGCGCGTCAGTGCCACGCGGCTGCGCCACAGCAGGTCGCGCCGCGCAGCGGTCCAGGGGCGGTCGGCAATCGGCGCGCCCGCCAGGTTGACCACGGCGTCCAGGGGCGCGCTGCCGTCAAGCGCTTGCAGCTGTGCGATGCCCTGCGCGCCGCTGCACAAGCGCGGCACTTGCGCCGGGTCGCGGCTCCAGACAAAAAGGTCGTGGCCCTGGCGCTGCCAGTGCTGGCACATGGCCCGCCCGATCAGACCGGTGCCGCCGGTGAGCAGAATTCGCATGGTGAGTTTCCTTCCAATCGTTGTGCGGGTTACCAAGGCAGCCGCTGGCCGTCATAGGCCCAGAAGCCCCCGCTGTCCTCGGGCTGCAAGCCATCGATCACCGCCAAGAGGTCGCGCGCAGCGTCGCGGGCAGGCCGCCAGATTTGCGCGCCGCGAAACGGGGCCGAGAGCGCCGAGTCCACGGTGCCCGGGTGCAGCGCTGCGACCACCGCCTGCGGGTGGGTGCGGGCCAGTTCGATGGCCGCCGTCTTTACCACCATGTTCAGCGCCGCCTTGGAGGCGCGGTAGCTGTACCAACCACCCAGGCGGTTGTCGCCAATGCTGCCGACTTTGGCTGAAAGCACCGCGAGCACGCTGCGCTCGCCGTGCGCCAACTGCGGGGCGAAATGCGCCAGCGCCAAGGCTGGCCCAATGGTGTTGACGGCAAAGCTAGCCGCCATGTGCTCGGCACTCAGGTCTGTCAGACGCTTTTCGGGCTTGCCCGTGGGACCTTGCAGCATGCCTGTGGCCACCAGCACCAGGTTCCATGGGCCTTGTGTAAACAATGAGTGCGCCGCCTCGGCAATGCTGGACGGGGCGTCGAAGTCCACAGCTGGCGTGGTGGAGCGCCCCAACGTGAGCATCTTTGCGCAGTATGGGTCGTCTCGCAATTGGGCGGCCAGTGCACCACCGATAGCGCCTGAGGCGCCAAGCACCAGCGCGCGGTAACCAGCGGGTAGGGATTGCATGGAGAGTCCTTTCGGGTGCTGTAGTCAGAGCGTGTCCAGCCGTTCGCGCAGATGCCCGGCTTGCGTTCGCAGCGCCGCGCGCTGCGCGTCGGACATTTTTTGCAGCTGGCGGTACACCAGCGCCAGGCGCGGGTTGCCTTGCAACGTCGGGGCGTGACGCTTAAAAAAATCCCAGTACAGGGCGTTGAAGGGGCAGGCGCACGCGCCGGTTTTTTGCTTTGGGTCGTAGGCGCAGCCCTGGCAGTAGTCGCCCATGCGCTGCAGATAGGCGGCGCTGCTCACATAGGGCTTGGTGGCAATCACGCCGCCATCGGCGCGCTGGCTCATGCCCAGGGTGTTGGGCAGCTCCACCCACTCGAAGGCGTCGATGTAGATACCCAGGTACCAGCGGTGCAGCGCCTGCGGCTCCAGCCCGGCAAGCAGCGCGAAGTTGCCGATCACCATCAGCCGCTGGATGTGGTGCGCGTGCGCCGTTTGCAGCGACTGCGTGATGGCAAGGTGCAGGCAGCGCATGTGCGTCTCGCCGTTCCAGAACCAGCGCGGCAGCGGGGCGTGATGACCGAGGGCGTTGCGCGTCTCGTAGCCGGGCATGTTGGCCCAGTAGATGCCGCGCACGTATTCGCGCCAGCCCACGATCTGGCGCACAAATCCTTCTACGGCAGCCAGCGGCGCCTGGCCCCCGCGCCAGGCGGCTTTGGCGCGCTGCACCACTTCCAGCGGGTGCAGCATCTTCACATTGAGCGCAAACGACAGCAGCGAATGGAACAGGCGCGGCGCCTGGGCGGCCAGTGCATCCTCATAGTCGCCAAAATGCGGCAGCGCTGTGGTGATGAAGGCATCCAGGCAGGCCAGCGCTTCTGTGCGGTTCAGCGGCCAGCGCAGGGCGGCGGCTTGCGGGTCGCCAAAGCTTTGCACCCCGGCGCGCTGCACCATGCGCCACAAGTCGCTGTGGTCATGCTGGGGGCGCCAGTCGGCGGGCACGGGCGGGGTGCCGGGCCAGCGTTTGCGGTTGTCGTGGTCAAAATTCCATTGCCCGCCTTCGGGGGCGCCGTCGGCGTCCAACAACAGCTTGTAGCGGCGGCGCATGTGGCGGTAGAAATGCTCCATCAGCCACTGCTTGCGCTGGCCCATCAGTGCGGCAAGCTCGCCGCGTTGGGTCAAAAAATGCTCGCTGTCCATCACCGCCCAATCCAACGGCTGGGCGGCGCCCCAGGCCTGCAGTTGGGCGTCCAGCCGCCATTCGTCGGGCTGCTGCCACTCGATGCGCTGGGCGGCGTAGTGCGCGGCCAGTGCTGCCAGGTTGCCGGGGATGGACTGGCGGTTGCCGGGGTCGTCCAATGCGACGTAGCGCACGCGGTGGCCGCCAGCGCGCAAGTAGCGCGCAAAGTCGCGCATGGCGGCGAAGATGGCGAGGATTTTCTGCGCGTGGTGCAGTACGTAGTCGGTCTCCTGGCGCACCTCCATCAGCACATACACCACTTGCTCGTCCACCTGGGAAAACCAGCTGTGGCCTGGGTGCAGTTGGTCGCCCAGCACCAAGCGCAGGGTGTGGGCGGCCGTCATTCCTGCAACCCCGATGGCGGATGCGGGGCCTTGCGCTGGCGGCGACAGCGCTCGGAGCAGAACTTCACCTCGTCCCACACCTTGGCCCATTTTTTGCGCCATGCAAAGGGGCGCCCGCAGCACAGGCAGTGCTTTTGCGGCAGAAGCGGCTTGCGGTGCATGGCTCAAAAATCCAGGCTTTGCTGGGGGGAGGTGAACGGCAGCTGGCGGCGGCCGGCGGTGTGGCGCACCAGGCGCGAGCCGTGTTTTTCCACGATCGCTGCTTTGGCCGCACGTATCGGTTCCTGGTTGCGCAAGGCGTGTAAGCGCGCCTTGGCGGCCTTGGTGGCGCTGGCCAGATCGACCAATGGCGTCGCAATGTCCTGCCCAACGCGCACGCCACAGCGCGCTTGCACCTCGGGCGGCATGCGCCAGGGCTCGAACAGCCAGGCATCGGGCACGCGCCGCAGCGCGGGCAGCCAGCGGCGCACGAACACACCATGGGGGTCGTGATCCTGCGCCTGCTTGATGGGGTTGTAGACGCGCGTGGTGTTGATGCCGGTGGTGCCGGCCTGCATCTGCATCTGGCTCCAGTGAATGCCGGGCTCGTAGTCCAGAAACTGCCGCGCCAGCCACAGCCCCACGGCGCGCCAATGCAGCCACAGCGGGTAGGCAGCCACCGACACCAGCATGGCGCGCATGCGAAAGTTGACCCAGCCGGTCTCGCGCAGCATGGCCACGCAGGCGTCCACCATGGGCCAGCCAGTGCGGCCCGCCTGCAGGGCGTCGAAGTGGGCGGGGTTCCAGTCCTCTTCACGCAGGCCGTCGTAGCCACGGTGCAGGTTGCGCCACTCCAGCTCGGGCTCGGATTCAAGCTTCTGAATGAAGTGGCAGTGCCAGTGCATCCGGCTCATGAAGGCCGCCAAGCACTGGCGCACATGCGCAGCTTGCTGTGCGTCCTGCAACTTGAGCTGCACTTGCCGTTGCTGCGTGGCCTGCACCACTTCGCGCATGCCCAGGCAGCCCAGCGCCAGATAGGGCGACAGGCGCGAGCAAGCCGTGGGCGCCGTCAGCGGCGACGAGATGCCGCCGCGGTAAAAGGCTGCGCGTGCGTGCAGGAAGTCGTTCAGCACCTGCTGGCCCGACGCGCGCCCGCCGCGCTGGCGCTGGGGCGGGTCGTGGGCGTCAGACAGCCCCATGGTCTCCGGCGCGGGCCAGGTGTCGCGCCACGTTAAAGAAATGGATTGCAGGCTGGCCGGCAGCGGCGGCGGCAGGCAGAGTGCCTGCATATGCGCCTGCCACAGGCCGTGCCACTGCTCACGCGAGGGCAGGCGCCGCACCACCCCGTGCTGCGGCCATTCCTGCCAGGCCACGCCCAGCCGGCGGCACCAGCGGGCCACGGCCAGGTCGCGGGCGTAAGTGGCGCCGTTGCCGGTTTCCTCGTGCGATACCAGGCGGGCAAAGGGCTGCTGGGCGTGCAGCCGGGCCAGCACCTCGGGCACTTCGCCCACGGCCAGTTGCAGCCGCGCGCCGCAACTGCGCAACTGCTGCGCCAGGTCGCGCAGGCTCTCGCGCAGAAACTGGTAGTGCTGCAGCGCACTGTCTGGCTGCGTCCACAGGCTGGGCTCTAGCACGTACAGGCACAGCACCGGGCCATGCGCGGCGGCATGTGCCAGCGGGGCATGGTCGTGTACCCGCAAGTCGCGCTTGAACCAGACGACGGTGTAGCCCATGACTCACATCCTCTCAATGCGCCGGATCCTGGCGCTCGTGCGGTACCCAGATCAGCGACGAGGTATCGACGCCCAGCGCCTGCGCCCGCGCCACGATGGCGTCGCGCTGCGCGGCGGGCAGCTGCTTGTCGCGCGCCAGAATCCAGCAGTAGTTGGTGTCCGGCCCCAGCACCAACGCCCAGCGGTAGTCCGGGTCCAGCGCGGCGACGTGGTAGCCGCCGTAGAACGGCCCGAAGAAGGATACCTTGAGGGAGCCCGTGGTGGGCGCGCCGGTGAACAAGGCCTTGCCCACGGCCTCGCGCCACTGGCTGGTGGCGGGCGCATAGCCGCGGTTGACCACGAGCACGCTGCCGTCAGCCTGCGCGGTGTAGGTGGCAGTGACATCGGTCATACCGCGCTCGAACGCGTGATCGAGCCGCGCCAGTTCGTACCAGCGGCCCGCGTAGCGCTGCACGTCAAAAGGGGTGACGGCCGTGACGCCGGGCGGCGGGCGCGTGCTGGCGCAGCCGGCCAGCAGCAGGCCAGTGCCGACAACCAGCAGGGCCAGCAGCCCGAGGCGTTGGCGGCGCGACAGGGGGGTGCGTGCGCTGGCTAACGTGCGTGCAATGAACTGCATGGCCAATCCTTCCTTCGGTCAATGGGCGTGGCGCCACTGCGCCACCAAGGGCTGCAAGCCCGAAAGATGCTGTACGGCGCTGATGCCGGGCAGCGGCCATTGGTGTAGGGCGGTACACGCGCCGCCCACCCACAGTGCGGTGGTGGCCGGCAGTTGGGCGCGCAGCTCGCGCAGGCTGGTCTGCACCACGGCCGCCTTGTGCAGGTTGCTGAAGCTCAGCGCCACCACATCGGCGCGATGCGCCAGCGCCGCCTGGGCGATGTCGGTCAACGGGGTCTGCGTGCCCAGCGACACACAGGTGCAGCCCTCCAGCGCCAACAGCGCCTCGACCATCAGCAGTCCCAGGCTGTGCTGCTCTTGCGGCACGGTGGTGAGCAGCACCTTGGGGCCTTGTGGCACGGGCTGCGGGGTCAGCGAGGCGATCGCATGGCGCAACACGCCGGTGATGACCTCGGTGTACAGATGTTCTTCAAAGACTTCAAAACGCCCCTGCGCCCAGGCTTCGCCCACCGCCGTCGTCAGCGGCGCCACCAGATCGGTCACGAAGGGGGCCAGCCCCATGCGCAACTGGGCATGGCTAAGGCTGTGGCGCAGGGCGCGCGGGTCGTGCGTGCCAATGGCGTGAAGCAGCGCCTCAATCAGGGGATCAGCGCCTGCATCGTCCATGATTGTCTTGGACAAAATGACAGCCGATACCGGGGCGTGCTGCGTCAACAGGTCTTGCAAAGCAGCCTGACCCAGGCCGACCACCTTGCCAGGGCGCAAGCCGGAATCGAGCAGCCGGCTGATCAGCTTGAGCTGCTGCACCTGCTCCAGGCTGTACAGCCTGTCGCCCGAGGAATCACGCGACGGCGTGGGAAACCGATAGCGCCGCTCCCACACGCGCAGCGTGTCCTTGCCCAGGCCGGTCTCGCGTTCGACAGCGGCAATCGGCAGCCCGGCATTGCCGGGCGCGGGCGGTGTCGTGACGGTCGGAAGGGTCAGTGAATTCATGGCGATTGGGGCTGGTTCGTTTAATTGTCTAGGACAAAAATGTTTTTGTCTAGTACATTACGCCACAGGAGCAGCGCAACCGTGCTGCACGGGCAAGCATCACGGATCGGAAAAGTCCATGAAAGTCGCAGTCATTGGATCGGGCATTTCGGGCCTGGCGGCCGCACACCGGCTGCGCGGGCAGGCTCGGGTCACGCTGTTCGAGGCGGGTCGCTACTTCGGCGGCCACACCCACACCGTGGATGTGTCCTTGCCCGATGCGCATGGCCAAACCGTGACGCACGGGGTGGACACCGGCTTTCTGGTGTTCAACGAGCGCACCTACCCCGGCTTGATCGCGCTGCTGGACGAGTTGCAGGTGCCCACGGCCGCGTCGGACATGTCGTTTTCCGTCCAGGTGCCGGGCGCGGGCGCGTTGGGCGCCGGGGCGCTGGAGTGGAGCGGCTCCAGCCTGGCCACCGTTTTTGCCCAGCGGCGCAACCTGCTGCGCCCGCGCTTTTTGGGGATGCTGTCGGAGCTGCTGCGCTTCAACCGCCTGTGCACCGCGCTGGCCGACAGTGGCCAGGAGCAGGCGCTGGCCCAGCCGCTGGGTGAGTTTTTGGACCAGCACGGCTTTGGCGCGGCGTTTCGCCACTGGTATTTCCTGCCCATGCTGGGCTGTATCTGGAGCTGCCCGACCGATCAGATGCTGCGCTTTCCCGTGGCCACCATGGTGCGCTTTTGCCACAACCACGGCCTCATCCAGGTGCAGAACCGGCCGCAGTGGCACACCGTGGCGGGCGGGGCGCGGCAGTATGTGCATGCCATCCTGGACGGCCTGGATGCGCGGCTGCAAACCCCTGTAGAGGGCATCGAGCGCAATGCCGCTGGTGTATTCATCCGCACTGGCAGCGGCCTGGAGCACTTCGATGCCGTGGTGCTGGCCGTACACAGCGACCAGGCCTTGCGCCTGCTGGCGCGGCCCAGCGCCGCCGAGCAGCAGGTGTTGGGCGCCATCCGCTACCAGCCCAACCGCGCCGTACTGCACACCGACACCCGCGTGATGCCAGGGCGCCGCGCCGCCTGGGCGGCATGGAACTACGAGCGCGCAGCCAACGGCACGCAGGAGTCTGCCCGCGTCTGCCTGCATTACTGGCTCAACCGCCTGCAGCCGCTGCCGTTTGCGCAGCCGGTGCTGGTGTCGCTCAACCCCGTGCGCGGCATCGACCCGGCGCGGGTGCTGGGCGCGTTCGACTACGACCACCCGGTGTTCGACCTGGGGGCGCTGGCCGCGCAAAAGCAGCTGCCGCTGCTGCAAGGCGCGCAGCACACCTGGTTTGCGGGCGCATGGACCGGCTATGGCTTTCATGAGGATGGCCTGCAGTCGGGCTACCGCGCCGCCGATGCGCTGCTGGCGCAACTGCGCCGGCGGGAGGCGGCGTGACCCCGGCAATGCACCTGGCCGCCCCGGCGGGCAACGTGCCGCACATCGGCTTTGGCCATGTGTGGCACACCCGGCTGCGCCCGCGCCGCCACCGCTTCATCGTGCCCACCTTCTTTCTGCTGCTGCCCATGCGCACGCTGCGCGGGCGGCCCGAGACAGCGGGCGTGCTGGCGCTCAACCGCGCGGGTGCGCTGTCGTTTCGCGACGCCGACCATGGCGGCGGCAAAAACCCGCGCCAGGGCGGCGCGCTGGCCTGGCTGGAGACGCTGCTTCAGGCCGAGGGCATCACCGATGCGCAGGGTGAAATCTGGCTGCAGTGCTACCCGCGCGTGCTGGGCTACAGCTTCAAGCCGGTGAGCTTTTGGTACTGCCACCGCCAGGACGGCAGCCTGCGCGCCATCGTGGCCGAGGTGAACAACACCTTTGGCGAGCGCCACGCCTACCTGCTCGACCACCCGCACTACGGCCAGGAGCTGCGGGCGCGCAAGGCCTTCCACGTCTCACCGTTTTGCGCCATCGATGGCGGCTACCGCTTTGAGTTTCGCCGGAGTGGGGCCGACGGCCTGCAATCGGCGCGCGTGCGCATCGACTACCACGACGCCGAGGGCCCCGTGCTGCTCACCGGCATGGCCGGGCGGCTGGAGCCGCTCACCGCCGCCAGCCGCCGCCGCGCGCTGTGGCGCTACCCCCTGCTGACGCTGGGCGTGATGGCCCGCATTCTCTGGAACGCCTTGCTGCTGTGGCTCAAGCAGGTGCCGTTCCACACCAAGCCCCAGGCGCCGGCGATGCCTGTGTCCCGTTCATCTTCCCGCTCATCTTCATCCGACCACTGACCATGAACACGACCACCACCGCGTTTCAACTCCCACTGCCAGACGGCCTGCCGGCCCCTGCGCGCCACGGCCTGCGCCTGCTGCAGCGCCTGCAGCACGGCACGCTGCACCTGGAGCTGCCCGACGGCAGCACCCTGCAGCTGGGCCAGGGCAAGCAGCCGCACGCCAGCCTGCGCCTGCACGATTGGCGGGTGTTTGGCGCGGTGCTGCGCTCGGGCGACATCGGCCTGGCCGAGGGTTATATCGATCAGCACTGGAGCACGCCGCACCTGGGTGACTTGCTGCGCCTGCTGATGGCCAACCGCGAGGCACTGGAGTCGCTGGTGTACGGCGCCTGGTGGGGGCGGCTGGCCTACCGGCTGCGCCATCTGCTCCACCGCAACACGCGCACCGGCAGCCGGCGCAACATCCAGGCCCACTACGACCTGGGCAACGCCTTCTACCAGTTGTGGCTGGACCCGAGCATGAATTACTCGTCCGCCTGGTTCCAGGGCGATCTGGCGGGCGACTTGACCGCCGCGCAGCATGCCAAGGTGCGCCGCGCGCTGCACAGCGCCGGCGTGCAAGCGGGTAGCCGGGTGCTGGAGATTGGGTGCGGCTGGGGCGCGCTGGCCGAGATGGCGGCGGGCGAGTTTCAAGCCCGGGTGACCGGCGTGACGCTCTCCAACGAGCAACTGGCGTTTGGCCAGCAGCGCTTGCAGCGCGCCGGGCTGGCGGCCCGGGCCGAGCTGCGCCTGCAGGACTACCGCGACATCCAGGACGCGCCGTTCGACGCCATCTGCTCCATCGAAATGGTCGAAGCCGTGGGCCAGGCCTACTGGCCCAGCTACTTTGGCACCGTGGCGCGCTTGCTCAAACCGGGCGGGCGCGCCTGCGTGCAAAGCATCGTCATCGACGACGCGCTGTTCGAGCGCTATGTGCAGGGTACGGACTTCATCCAGCAGTACGTCTTCCCCGGCGGCTGCCTGCCCAGCCCGGCGCGCTTTCGCGCGGCGGCGCAGCAGGCCGGTCTGCGCGTGGTGGAGGAGCTGGCCTTTGGCGCCGACTACGCCGAGACCTTGCGCCGCTGGCGCCGCCAGTTCACCCAGCAGCATGCCCAGGTGCTGGCGCAGGGTTTTGATGCGAAGTTCTTGCGCACCTGGGAGTTTTACCTCGCGTACTGCGAAGCCGCCTTCGACAGCGGCAGCATCGATGTGGTGCAGTACACCTTGGTGAAAAATTAAAAAATGATAGCTGCCAGCGCTTGATACATATGCCTTACCGCCTGATTTCACCATTGATTTACCTGGCAAGAGTCCGCGTGCTGGCCGCAGCGGTGGCCATGGGGGTGGCTGTTGCCAGCGCGGGCCCTGGCGTATCGGCAGCGGACGCATCGGCGCCGCCCGCCTTCATACACCAGGCGCTGCCCGAGGCAACGCTGTGGGGCCAGGGGCAGATGCGATTTTTCGGGCTGGGCATCTACGACGCGCGCCTGTGGGCCGGCCCGCAGTTTGAAGCGGTCGACTTTGGCGCCTACGCCCTGGCCCTGGAGCTGACCTACCACCGCGCCTTTACCGGCGCCGCCATTGCCCAGCGCTCCATCGAGGAGATCGAGCGCCAGGGAGATCTGGCGCCAGCGCAGGCCCAGCGCTGGCAAAGGGCGCTGGCCGCCGTACTGCCCGACGTGCAGCCGGGCGAGCGCCTCACGGGCCTGTACCAGCCTGGCCTGGGAATGCGCCTGTGGCGCGGCCAGCAGGCCCTGGGTGCGATTGACGACGCCGAGCTGGCGCGCAAGCCAGGAGCCGGGCCATGACCCACACCGTGCCATGGGATGCTTCGCAGGTGCTGCCCTGGCGCGCCGGGCTGGCCTACGGGCTGCTGGGTCTGCCGCTGGCCTTTGCCGCGCTGCCGCTTTACGTGGTGCTGCCGCACTACTACGCCAGCAACCTTGGCCTGCCGCTGGCCAGTGTGGGGGCGCTGCTGCTGCTGGTGCGGCTGATGGATGCCGGGGCCGAGCCGCTGTTGGGGCGCGTGAGCGACCGGTTGTACCGCCGCACCGCGCACACCGTGCTGTGGGTGGTTGGCGCATCGGCGCTGCTCTTGGGCGGCGGCATGGCGGGGCTGTTTTTTCCGCCGGTGCAGGGGCCGGGGGCACTGGCGGCGTGGACGGTGGCGGGCCTCTTGTTCACCTGCCTGGCGCACAGTCTGCTGGTCATCGCCCACCAGGCTTGGGGGGTGCGCCTGGGGGGTGACACCGTGCAGCGCAGCCGCATCGTGGCCTGGCGCGAGGGGCCGGGCCTGATCGGCGTGGTCACGGCCAGCGCGCTCTCGGTGGCCTGGGGCGCGGGCACCATGCTGGGAGTGTTCGCACTGGCATTGCTGGCCGGTTGGCTGGCGCTGTGGCAGGCGCCGCGTCCGCCGTTTTCAGCCGCGCCGAAGGACGGGCATGAGGGACGGGAGCCGCGCTATCGCCTACTTTGGCAGCCGCTGACCCAGGCGCCCTTCCGCCGTCTGCTGGCGGTGTTTCTATGCAATGGCATCGCCAGCGCCATACCAGCCGCGCTGATGTTGTTCTTCGCCCAGGATCGGCTGCAGGCTACGTCGCCGCAGATTGCGCTGTTCCTGGTGCTGTATTTCGTCAGCGGTGCGCTGTCCATGCCCGGTTGGCTGCGGGTGGTGCGCCGCTTCGGGCTGGAGCGGGCTTGGCTGGCCGGCATGTTGCTGGCGGTGGCCTGCTTTGGCTGGGCGGCCGCGCTGCAGGGCGGGCAGGTGGCGGCATTTGCCGTGATCTGCGTGCTGTCGGGCGCGGCGCTGGGCGCCGACCTGGCCGTGCCCGGCGCACTGCTGGCCTTGCTGATCGAGCGCAGCGGCGCACAGGGAACCAATGACGGTGCCTACCTGGGCTGGTGGAACCTGGCCACCAAGCTCAACCTGGCGCTGGCCGCCGGGGCCACGCTGCCGCTGCTGCAATGGCTGGGCTACCTGCCGGGCAGCCAGGATCCGCTGGCACTGCAACGCCTGGCATGGATTTATGCGCTGCTGCCGTGCGCGCTCAAACTGATGGCGGCCTGGTTGCTGCATCGCCTGTTGATCACCTCTCGAAACCCACCCCAAGGAGTGACACCATGAACACACGCCGCCATGTCTTGCTTGCCCTGCTCGCGGGCTCGGCTGTGCTGGCCGGCTGCGCCAGCCCCCAGGTGAGCGACTACGCCCAACAGCGCCCCAAGCTGGAGCTGGATCGATATTTCAATGGCCGCATCCGCGCCCACGGCATCTTTCAAAAGCGCGGCGGCGAGGTGGTGCGCCGCTTCACCGTGGTCATGGACTGCCACTGGGAGGGCAACCAGGGCGTGCTGGACGAGGCCTTCAGCTATTCCGACGGCAGCACCCAGCGCCGCGTCTGGCGCCTGACCAAGCACGCCGATGGCCGCTACACCGGCCGTGCCGACGACGTGGTGGGCGAGGCCGAGGGGCAGGAATCAGGCAACGCCTTCCGCTGGAACTACACGCTGCGCCTGCCGGTGGACGGCAAGGAGTACGACGTGCAGTTTGACGACTGGATGTTCCTGGTCGATGAGCGGGTGATGCTCAACCGCGCCAGCATGAGCAAGTTTGGCATCACGCTGGGCGAGGTGCTGCTGTCTTTCACCAAGGACTAACGCCGTGCCCCTCAACCCCCCCATCACCGACTGGCGCGGCCACCGCGTGTGGCTGGTCGGTGCGTCCAGCGGCATCGGGCGCGCGGTCGCGTCGCTGCTGCACGCACGTGGCGCGCAGGTGAGCGTGTCGGCGCGTCAGCAGGCCTTGCTCGATGCCTTCGTGCGCGAGCACCCCGGCAGCCAGGCGCTGGCGTTGGATGTTACCGACGCGCAGGCCGTCGCCAGCGCGGCGCAGCGGCTGTTGGCGGGCGGCCCGCTGGACTTGGTCTGCTACTGCGCCGGCCACTACCGCCCCATGTCGGCTGGCGCGCTGGACTTGCCCGAGCTGCTGCAGCACCAGAGCGTCAATGTCACGGGCGCGCTGCAGGTGCTGGCCGCCGTGGTGCCCGCGTTGCTCCAGGCCGCCGGCGCTGGGCGCGCGCCGCACCTGAGCCTGGTGGCCAGCGTGGCCGGTTGGCGCGCCTTGCCACAAAGCCTGGCCTACGGGCCCACCAAGGCGGCGCTGATCAATCTGGCGGAAAACCTGTTTCTTGATCTGCGTCCACAGGGCGTGGGCGTGAGCCTGATCAACCCCGGTTTCGTCGATACGCCGCTGACGGCGCAAAACCAGTTTTCCATGCCGGCACTGCTCACGCCCGAGCAGGCAGCACAGGCCATCGTGCGCGGCTGGGAGCGGGGGCAGTTCGAGGTGCACTTTCCCAAGCGCTTCACGGGTGTGCTCAAGCTCATGCGCTGCATGCCGTACCGCTGGTATTTCCCCTTGGTGCACCGATTCACAGGGCTTTGAACATGCAGACATCCCTACCGCTTGCTGGCAACGACACGCAGACCGCCACCCAGAAGCTGATTGCGCTGTACGAACAGCTCTCGCCCGCGCACCTGGCCACGCTGGATGCCTATTACGCACCCGACGCGCACTTCAAAGATCCCTTCAACGACGTGCGCGGCGTGCCCGCCATCGCGCAGATTTTTGCCCACATGTTCGCCACGCTGGATCAGCCACGCTTCACCGTCAACCAGCACATCGCGCAGGGCGACCAGGCCTTTCTGGGCTGGGAGTTCCGCTTTCGCATGCGCCGCTGGCGGCCGAATGTGGAGCAATGCATCCACGGCGCCACCCTGGTGCGCTTTGACGCCCAGGGCCGCGTGACGCTGCACCGCGACTACTGGGATACCGCCCAGGAGCTGTACGAGAAACTGCCCGTGCTGGGCGGCCTGATGCGCTGGCTGCGTCGATCCGCCTCGGCGACTTCAACCACCAAGGTGTCCCATGCTCACCGTCCATCACCTTGAAACGTCGCGCTCGCAGCGCATCCTCTGGCTGCTTGAAGAGCTGGCCGTTCCCTATGACATCCGCCTCTACCGGCGCGACACGGTGAGCCGACTGGCACCTGCGGCGCTCAAGCAAATCCACCCCCTGGGCAAGTCGCCCGTGGTGACCGATGGCGATACCGTGGTGGCCGAATCGGGCGCCATCATCGAATACTTGGTGGAACGCTTTGGCGCCCAGGCACGGAACGAACTGGCCCAGCTGGAGCCGGCGCGGGGGACACCCGAATATCGCCAGTGCCGCTTCTGGATGCACTACGCGGAAGGCTCGTTGATGAACTGGCTGGTCATGAAGCTGGTTTTCGACACCATTCCGCGCCAGCCCATGCCGTTTTTTGTGCGCCCGATCGCACGCGCCCTATGCAGCAAAGTGCAGCAAAAACTCATTCACCCCAACGTTCAAACCGCGCTGGTGTTCATCGATGGGCATTTGGGCAAGAACCGCTGGTTTGCCGGCGAGCACCTGAGCATGGCCGATTTTCAGATGAGCTTTGCCGTTGAGGCCGCCCTCGCGCGGGGCGGCGACGAGTCCCAGTGGCCGCACCTCGTTGCCTACCGCCAGCGCATGCAGGAACGGCCGGCTTACCAGCGAGCGCTGGACAAGGGCGGGCCGGTGTTGATGCAAGACTGAAGCCCAACCAAGATGACAGCCCCAGCCCACACCGATCAACAACAGCTGCCTGCCAGGGCAACAAGCGCCCTGGTCTGGCTGCGCCGCGACCTGCGCTGCGGCGACCATGCCGCGCTGTACCACGCGCTGCGCCGGTATCCGAGGGTGTATTGCGCCTTCGTGTTCGATACCGACATCCTGGACGCGCTGCCCAATCACGGGAATCAGCGCCAGGATCGCCGTGTGGAATTCATCCACGCCAGCGTGCTGGAGCTGCACGACGGCCTGCAGCGGCTGGCCGCGCAAAGCGGCGCGCCCGGCGGCGGGTTGATCGTGCGCCATGGCCCCGCGCTGCCATGCATCGTGCAGCTGGCGCAAGAGCTGGGAGTGCAGGAGGTGCTGGTCAATCGCGACTACGAGCCCCAGGCCGTTGCCCGGGACCAGCACGTGGCCCAGGCCTTGCATGCGCTGGGCATTGCCTTCAGCGACTACAAGGATCAGGTGCTGCTCGACCGGGACGAGGTGCTGACCCAGCAGGGCCGGCCCTACAGCGTGTTCACGCCCTACAAGCGCGCCTGGCTGCAAAGTCTTGACGATTTCCAGCTCACACCCTACCCCGTCGATCGCTACGCCCAGCACCTGGCGCCGCTGCCCGCCGGTGAACGCCTGCCCACGCTGTCAGAGCTGGGCTTTGGCCCCACCAATTTGCACGAGCTACCCCTGCCCACGGGCATGAGCGGCGCACAGCGGCTGCTGCGAGACTTTGTGCCGCGCATGGCGGCGTACCAGGAGGCGCGTGACTACCCTGGGCGCAAGGGCGTGTCCTACCTGTCGGTGCACCTGCGCTTTGGCACCGTGTCCATCCGCCAGCTGGCGCGGCTGGCGGCAAAACAGGCTGTCCAGGGCTGCGAGGGCGCACAGACCTGGCTATCCGAACTGGCCTGGCGCGACTTCTACTTCATGATTCTGTGGCACCACCCGCAGGTCGTCACGCAGTCGTTCAAGCCCGAGTACGACCGCGTGCAGTGGGACGAAGCGCCCGCGCTGTGGCAGGCCTGGCGCGAGGCGCGCACCGGCTACCCGCTGGTCGACGCCGCCATGCGCCAGTTGCTGCAAACCGGCTATATGCACAACCGCCTGCGCATGGTGGTGGCGAGCTTTCTGACCAAGGATTTGGGCATCGACTGGCGCCGCGGCGAGCGCTTTTTTGCCCAGCACCTGAACGACTACGACCTGGCGGCGAACAACGGCGGCTGGCAGTGGGCAGCGTCCACCGGGTGCGACGCCCAGCCTTACTTTCGCATCTTCAACCCCATCACGCAGTCGCAGCGCTTCGACCCCGACGGGGGTTTCATTCGCCGCTACCTGCCCGAGCTGGCGCGCGTCCCCGATGCGCACATCCACTTTCCCGCAGCCATGAAACCCGCCACTCTGGCCGCCTGCGGCCTGCGCCTGGGCGTGGACTACCCGCTGCCCGTGGTGGACCACGCGCGAGCGCGCCAGCGCACGCTGATGCGTTTTTCGATTCTTTCAGAAAGCGAAATTTCATGAAGGCGCGTAATTATGGAATTACGTCACCTTCGTTACTTTTTGGCGGTTGCTGAGGAGCTCCACTTCGCCCGTGCTGCAGAACGGTTGCATATTGATCAGTCGCCCCTGTCCCGCGCCGTCAAGGAGCTGGAAGAGGAACTAGGAGCACGCCTGTTTGTTCGCACCACCCGCAGCACTCAACTGACCCGTGCGGGGCGACTTTTCCTGGAACACGTTCCACGCGTCTTTGCCTCCATAAAGCAGGCACGCGATAGCGTCAGATCGGCCGCCAATGGTTTTCACGGCCAGTTGCGCATCGCTTGTCGGACGGTATCACGCCATCGCGACTACCGGCGCTGCTAGCGCAATGCCGCGAGGAAGATCCCGAGGTTAAGGTCCGACTGTGCGAGGTGCCACTGGCCCAGCAGATTAGAGGTTTGCAGGATGATGATTTGTACGACGCCGGATTCTCGATGGCCGAACACGCGGGCGATGGCATCGTGGTTACGCCTGCGTGGGAGGACGAACTGATGGTGGCAGTGCCAGCCCGCCATCCGCTGCTTGCTTTCAAGAAAGTGCCGCTGGAGGAAGTGCTGCGCTATCCGCTTACACTGGGCGACCCGGCAGTCTGCGAGGGTCACGCACGCCAGGTTGATCGCTTTCTACGCAAGCTCGATCAGGAGCCGCTGATCGCGCAGCGCGTGGCGACCTTCGACGTGATAATGACTCTGGTTTCCGCTGGTCTGGCCTTGGGACTGGCGGGCGAGGCGCATATCGCTTCCAGCCGCTAGCCAGGTGTCGTGGCTCGACGCCTGGCGGGCACGCCCCCCATGCTCACGACCTATCTGCTGCGCAGCCATGCGGAGCCTTCCGAGGTGCTGGCTCGGTTCATCGAACGAGTAGCCTTCATTGATTCGGCGGATAGCCTCGACGTCGAGGACTCCTACCCCATCCAATGAAAGGACTGGAACCATGAACAAAGTGATGTTGCTGATGTTGGCCGCCACCTTGACTGCATGCGGCCCCTCTCATCCCTCGGAAACCGTGGACGCGCTCGTCGCCAATCCCGAGCGCATCAAGGAGATTCAACGGCAATGCAAGGAAGATCGTGTGAAGGTCGGCGATGAACTTTCCCGCCGTGCGGCCGAAGCCGCCAATCGTCGCTTCTTCGGTGATCGACCTGAGCAGAAATCCAAATAGCAAGACCGTTGCATAACCCCCTCAGAAGCCCACCTAGCTGTGTTCCAATGTCGTCAGGAGGATGATCGCGATGGAAAGTTTCTTCTTGATGGGTGCCAGACCGCTGGTGCAAGATAGCCCCAGCATGAAGCTGCACGATCTGCTGGATTGGCACTCCATCGCCGGTCACCTCAAGGGTCTGTACAAGCGAGAGAAGTCGGGTGCTGGCGGCCCTGAACCCTATAACTGTCTGGGCATGTTCAAGCTCATGCTGCTGGGCCAATGGGCACGGCCTGTCCGATGCCCAGCTGGAACAGGCCTTGCGCGTGCGCCTGGACTTCATGGTCTTTACCGGCTTTGAGCCTTCTGCCGGAGAACTGCCCGACGCCAGTACCATCTGCCGATTCCGTAATCGGCTGGTAGCAGCCGGGCTGGATCAGAAGCTGCTCTCGCTCATCAACGGTCAGCTCGAACATCTGGGCCTGAAGGTGCAAGGCGTACGCGGGGCCATCATGGACGCCACCATTATCCCCAGTGCTGCCAGACCGAACCGCCATCTGGAAGAAGGTGAGCCGCTGCGGGTGGTGGACAGTCCGGATGCGGGGGCACGCTGGGTCAAGAAGGGCAAGGATGCCTTCTTTGGCTATCGCGGACACACGGCGGCAGACAGTGAAGATGGCTATGTGGAGCACGTGCATGTGCGCCCGGCCAATGAGGCGGAGATCAGGCAGCTGCCGCAGATCGTGGAGGCGCTGGCACCAGGCGTGGTGGCGGTGCTGGCGGACAAGGGCTATGCCAGTGCGGCCAATCGTCGTTTCCTGCAGGAGCGTGGCATTGGCGACTTGATCCAGTACAAGGGCAGCCGAGGTCATCCCCTGCACCCGCTGTACAGCCAGTTCAACAAGAAGATCGGCACGATCCGCTTCAAGGTGGAGCAGGCCTTCGGGACGATGAAGCGGCGGTTCAACCTGGCGCGGGCGCGGTATTTTGGCGCAGCGAAAGTGCAGGCGCAGATGTGTTGGGCGGCGCTGGGGATGAACTTGCTGAAGGCGCATCGCAAGTTGAAAGCGATGGAGCTTGCAGGGGTAGGTGCGCCCTGAAAGGGGTAATGGGGCCGCAAAAGCGGCTCTTCGCCATGTTTGAGCCGGGCAAATTGGCCGAATTGGCGGAATTTTCATCGCTCATGCTCGAAACTGGCGTATTCGAGGGAGGTTA
>NZ_KB894766.1 GCF_000374625.1 Allobrachymonas chironomi DSM 19884
GGCACAGACCAAGGGCATCAGGCTCAATCACATCCAGCCCGGGAAACCCACCCAGAATGCCTATGTCGAGCGATTCAACAAGACCTATCGCACCGAAGTGCTGGACTGCTATGTGTTCGACTCACTGCATGAAGTACGGCAGATGACGCAGGACTGGCTGCACCGGTACAACCACCACCGGCCACACGAATCATTGGGTCGAATCCCGCCCGTCGAATACCGTGTGTCACAATTCCCCAACCTCTACTTCTGACTGGCTCAAGAATTCGAGGAGGCTACAACCACCGCCGATGCCGTTCCCGCCGCCCTGCAGGAAGTGGTGGCCAACTTCCGCGCCCGTGGTGCCCAATTGCGCGTCACGGCCATCGGTGCCGCCCAACCGGTGGCCGGTGCCGACCAGACCCTGGCCGATGCCGATGGCCACTTCCGCCAGCGCTACGGCGTGCGTGCCGATGGCGGCGCCTACCTGCTGCGCCCCGACCAGCACGTGTGCGCCCGCTGGGTCACGCTGGACGCCGTCCGCCTGCAAGCCGCCCTTGACACTGCCCTGCCCCAATAAGGAGATTCCCCATGACAACACCACAAGCCACCCTCACCAGCGGCGGTCTGGAAACCGTGTACGACCAGTTGGCCCAGGCCATCGACCAGGCCGGCAGCGACAAGACCGAGCTGTTTCTGGTCAAGCTGGCGCTGCTGAATGCCAACGCCCTGGCCGATGCCGAACAGTTTGGCCGCCACATCGCTGCCGCCCTGCAGGATCTGTAAGTCCCCTGCTGCGCGCGGGTATAAGTTGCATATGCAACTTGTTTCCGGGCGCGGCACTATGCTTGCCCATGGGCTGCCCGGTGCAGCCATGGACACCCTGCCGCTGCCCCACCGGTAGCCCCACCCATTGCAAGGAACCCCATCGACATGTATACCCTGAACGAAACCCAGACCCCGCCCTGCGCAGCTGGGTCAGCAGCGCCCAGGCCGAAGGCGCCGATTTCACCCTGCAGAACCTGCCGTTTGCCGCCTTCCGCCGCCAGGGCAGTGACGAAGCCTACCGGGGCGGCGTGGCGATTGGCGACCAGATCGTCGATCTGGCTGCCGTGGCACAAGCCGGCATCTTCAGCGGCCTGGCTGCCGAAGCCGTCCAGGCCGGCGCCCGGGAGCAGCTGAACGCGCTGATGGCCATGGGCCAGCCGGCCTGGTCGGCCCTGCGCCTGGCGCTGTCGCGCCCCCTGCGCGAAGGCGCTGCCGAACAGGCCGCGCTGCAGGCCTGTCTGGTAGCGCAAGCCGATGCCGAATACACCGTGCCGGCCCGCATCGGCGACTACACCGACTTCTATACCTCGGTCTACCATGCCACCAACATTGGCGCGCAATTCCGCCCGGACAACCCGCTGCTGCCCAACTACAAGTGGATTCCGATCGGCTACCACGGCCGTGCTTCCTGCATGAACGTGTCGGGCACCGATTTCCGCCGTCCGCAAGGCCAGACCCGCCCGCCCGAAGGCAGCCACACTCCCGGCTTCGGCCCCAGCCAGCGCCTGGACATCGAGCTGGAGCTGGGCATCTTCATCGGCAGCGGCAATGCCCAGGGCGAGCCCATCGCCATGGCCGATGCCGAACAGCACGTGTTTGGCCTGTGCCGGCTGAACGACTGGTCGGCACGCGACATCCAGCCCTGGGAATACCAGCCGCTGGGCCCTTTGCTGTCCAAGAACTTTGCCACCACCATCTCGCCGTGGATCGTGACCCTGGAAGCACTGGCCCACTACCGCACGGCCTTCACGCGCCCGGCGGACGATCCGCAGCCTCTGCCCTATCTGGACTCCCCGCAACTGTGGACCGAAGGTGCCGTGGATGTACAACTGGAAGTGCTGCTGCAGACGCCGCAGATGCGCGACCAGGGCGTGCCTGCCGAATCGCTGATCCAGACCAACTACCGCCACGCCTACTGGACGATTGCCCAGATGGTGGCGCACCACACGGTCAACGGCTGCAACCTGCAGTCGGGCGACCTGTTCGGCAGCGGCACCCTGTCCGGCCCCACGCTGGACCAGGCCGGTGCCCTGATCGAGCTGACCACCGGTGGCAAGCACCCGGTCACGCTGGCCAACGGCGAAAGCCGTACCTGGCTGCTGGACGGTGACAGCATCGTGCTGCGTGGCTGGTGCCAGAAGGCCGGCGCCGCCCGCATCGGCTTTGGCGAATGCGAGGCGACCATCCTGCCAGCACGCCAGGGCTAAAGTCCTTGACATCCTTCCAGATCACCGCTGTTCCAGCCTGTTCATGGAACAGCGGTGGCCCCTGGAAGTGAGGAAGCAGTACCCTGAAAACGACAACAGGTAGCATGTGGCTACCTGTTTTTTTATGCGCTGATGGATGCAGCGAGACTATCACCAGGAGCTGGCGATAGTGGCGTCCCCACCAGGAATCGAACCTGGATCTGATTCTTAGGAGGAACCTGTTCTATCCATTGAACTACAGGGACGCAAGCCCACAACTATAGCAGCAGCACAAGTTCCTGGACAAGAAAACGGCCATGAGATGCTGATCAGCAACTGTCTGATGATGTGCAGGAAAGCGCCAAAGGCAAGTTGTGGATGCCACCTGGACAGCTTGGCTGAAGACATGGGCATCCCCTCAAGACAACAGGTTAGCGGCCCCAGCGCAACATCCGCAAGCCGTTGAACACCACCAGCAGCGCCGCGCCCACATCGGCAAATACGGCCATCCACATGCTGGCATTGCCAAATACCGCCAGCAGCAGGAATACCGCCTTGATGCCCAGCGCCAGCGTGATGTTCTGCCAGAGCACGCCATGGGCGCGGCGTGACAGGCGGATGGTTTCGGGGACACGGCGCAAGTCGTCGTTCATGATGACGACATCGGCGGCTTCGGTGGCGGTATGGGTGCCGGCCTGGCCCATGGCAAAGCCGATGCGGGCCGCTGCCAGTGCCGGCGCATCGTTGATACCGTCTCCGACCATGCCGACCACCTGCTGCTGCTGTGCCGCCATGGCCCGGATCGCATCCAGCTTCTGCTGCGGCAACAGGCCGGCCTGCACTTGATCGATACCGGCTTCGGCGGCAATCGCCTGCGCCGTGGCCGGGTTGTCGCCGGTCAGCATCACCGGGGTGATGTCCAGATCACGCAGCTCCCGGATCGCCTGCCGTGCACCGGGCTTGATCGCGTCAGCCACGGCAAACAGGCCCAGCACGCCCTCCTCATCGGCCAGCAGGCTGATGCTGCGGCCCTGCTGCTCATGCAGCGCCAGCCGCCCGGCCAGTGCCGGCGTGAGCTGGCCGCGCTCCTCGATCCAGCGGCGGTTGCCCAGCACCAGCGCCCGGCCGTCGATCCGGCCCTGTGTGCCACGGCCCGGCTCGGCCGCAAAATCAGTCACCTCGGGCAGCCCGCCCGACAGCGCCAATCCCTGCACCAACGCTTTCGATACCGGATGGTCGGAGCGCGCCGCCATGGCCGCTGCCAGCCGCCAGACCTGCTCGGCATCGGTAGCAGCGCGCAGGTTTTCCTGCGCCACCAGCCGTGGCTTGCCTTCGGTGATGGTGCCGGTCTTGTCCAGCGCCATGTGCGTGATCTGGCGTGCCTCTTCCAGCCAGACACCGCCCTTGATCAGGATGCCGCGCCGTGCCGCCGCCGCCAGGCCGCTCACCACCGTCACCGGCGTGGAAATCACCAGCGCACACGGGCAGGCAATCACCAGCAGCACCAGCGCCTTGTAGAGCCCGGTCAGCCAGCTCCAGCCGGCCAGCCAGGGGCCGAGCAGCGCCACCAGAAGCGCGATGATGAACACCGCCGGCGTATACACCGCCGCAAAGCGGTCGACAAAACGCTGTGTCGGCGCACGCGAGCCCTGCGCCTGTTCCACGGCGTGGATGATGCGTGCCAGCACGGTATTGGTCGCCGGCGCCGTGACTTCAAATTCCAGCGCGCCATGCTGGTTGATGGTGCCGGCAAACACCTCGTCACCCGGGCCTTTTTCCACCGGCACGCTTTCGCCGGTCACGGGAGCCTGATCGATGGCGCTGTGGCCGGCCAGCACGCGGCCGTCCAGCGCCAGCCGCTCGCCCGGTTTCACGCGCACGATCGCGCCCACGCGGATCACGGCGGCCGGCTGGCTGTGCCAGCTGCCATCCGGCTGGCGCACCTCGGCAACGGACGGCGCCAGCTCCAGCAGGCTCTTGATGGCGTTGCGCGCCCGGTCCACCGCGCGCACCTCGATCAGTTCGGCCATCGCGTAGAGCGCCATCACCATCGCTGCCTCGGCCCACTGGCCGATCAGGAAGGCCCCCGTCACCGCCACCGTCATCAGCGCGGTGATATTGAGCTGGCCACGCAGCAGCGCTGCCAGCCCCTTGCGATACACGGCAAAGCCGGACAACGCAATCGCCAGGGCAGCCACCACCATGCTGGCGATTTCCCAACCCAACATCTCGGGCGCAAGAAAGTGGATCAGCTCGGCGGCCAGCGCCAACACCAGCGCCGCGCCCAGTTTCAGCATCTCGCGCTGCTGGCGACGCTGCGTCTCTTGCACCGATACCGCCTGGCTCAGGCGTTCGGTTTTCAGGCCAGCAGCCTGAATCGCCTGTTCGATACCGCCCCAGGCGCTTTCCGCAGCCTGCACCGTGACGGTGCGCGCCGACAGGTCAAAACGCAGGCTGCCGACCGCCATGCCCTCCAGGGCGCGGCGGATCATCGCCTCTTCGCTCGGGCAGTCCATGTCGGGGATGCGCAACTGCAGCGTGTCCGCCGCGTTGGTGCCAGGCTGCATCGGCGTGGCAGAACTGCTGCCACAACAGTCGGTTACGGTTGCCGCCGGACTCGCACACGGTGTGGCTGCGGCCGCCTCATGACCGCAGCAGCTGGCGGTTTCCGCAGCTGCCGCAGAACCGCGGCAAGCCGCCGTCGTGCTCACCGGCACCTCGGGTTTGGCCGCAGCGCAGCCACAGGCATGGCTCTGGCAGCCACCCACAACGTCATGGGAATGGGAATCATGCTTCATGCCCATCATGATGAACCCTGAAGTCACTTCAGGGTCAAACCCCTGTAACAACCAGGGTTGTCACCCGGGCCAGCTCCTCTGGCATGATCGTTGCGATCCCGCTTCTGGAGCCTCCATGCCCCACAGTTCCCGTCCTGCTTCCGACTTGCCCGACTGGCTGATCCTCGTGCTCGGCGCCATGGCCTTGGCGCTGGCCATGGGCATCGGCCGATTCGCCTTTACCCCGCTGATGCCACTGAAGTTGCGCGACGGCACACTGACCGCTGCCCAGGGAGCCGAATGGGCCATGCTCAACTATGTCGGCTATCTGCTGGGGGCCCTGACGGCAGCCCGGTTTTCGGCACAGCCGCTGCGCGGTCTGCAACTGGCCTTGTATGGCGTGGCCGCAACCACGCTGGCCGTCGCCTGGGTGGGCCAGGGCCTGCCCGTCTGGTCCGGCGCACTGCTGCGCACCGTGGCCGGCGTGTTCAGCGCCTGGGCGCTGGTATGTACCAGCAGCTGGTGCCTGGGAGAAATGGCGCGTCGGCATCTTTCGCACCGTGGCGCCTGGATTTACGTGGGCGTGGGTAAGGGGATTGCACTGGCCGGGGTGGTGGCCTGGCTCGGCGGCCACCAGCGCGCGCAGGCCTTGTGGCTGGAGTTTGGTGTGGTCACACTGCTGGGCGCACTGTTGCTGCACTTTCTGGCCAGGCCCTCGCCACCCGGCACCAGCACCACTGCCGCCCCGGCCACACCAAGCCAGACCACGCCGCCCGGCACGCTGGGCCTGATCGTCTGCTACGGCATTTTCGGTTTCGGCTACATCATGCCGGCCACTTTTCTGCCCACGCTGGCACGGCAGCAGATCAGCGATCCGATGGTGTTCGGCCTGACCTGGCCGCTGTTTGGTGCAGCCGCCGCGATCTCGGTCGCCGTGGCGGCGCTCTGGATGTCCGGCTGGAGCCGTCACCGGCTATGGGCCGTGGCGCAGGCCATCATGGCCATCGGCACACTGATGCCGCTGCTGCATCCGGCACTGTGGTCGCTGGCACTGTCGGCGGTGCTGGTCGGCGGCACTTTCCTGCTCACCAACATGGGCGGCCTGCAACTGGCGCGCGCCTACGCGCCCGACAACCCGACGCCCTTGCTGGCGCGCATGACGGTGGCTTTCGCCGCCGGCCAGATCCTGGGCCCGCTGCTGGTCCGGGCCATTGGCGAGCAGCGCTGGCTGGGCTGGGATGCGCTGGCCTGGGGCCACGCCTCGGCCACCGTGTTGCTGCTGCTCACCGCCGCCTGGCTGTGGCAGGCGTCGCGCCAGCCTGGTGCCGCCTGAGACAGCCGCTCAATCGGTCTCGATCCGGCCGCTCAGGTTATCAACCGATACCGGCACCTCGTAAAAGCGGATCTCCGGCGGCGCACCGTACTTGGCCGTGACCATCTCCTTCCAGGCATCGCTGTAGCAGGCCTCGGCAGCGGCGCGGCTGTCCCAGAAGTAGATGCCGCCAGCGCGATCGCCCTGCTCGGACAGGAAATAGTGCTTGCGGCGCAGGCCGGGCAGCTGCACATACTTGGGCGCGGTGGACTGGAACACGGCTGCGGCCTGCTCCACGGTCCAGGGCCGGGCCAGATGAAAGGTCACCATCGATACGAACATGGGGGTCTCCTGGTAAGGCAGGATCATGGCCTGCCGTTGGGTATGCGCCTATGCTAACCCCTGAGCCGCGCGCGACGCCGCACCGGGCTGCCACAGCGTAGTCGACAGTGCAGCATGGTCTTGCGCCGCATGGTAAGCTATCGTCTTTCACCACCCTGTTCCGAACACGCCATGCGATTCCCGCTCTCCTCCCGCCGCCACGCCCTGCGCCTGCTGGCGGCCGGCAGCGCCGCTGCCCTGAGTACCCCACTGTGGGCCCGCCCTGCTGCCAGCCCGATCCCGCTACAGGTCTGGAAAGACCCCAGCTGCGGCTGCTGCAAGGACTGGATCGCGCACATGGAAGCCAACGGTTTCCGCGTCACCAGCCACGACAGCGGCAACACCACGATGCGCGCGCGCCTGGGCTTGGCCAGCAAGTTCGGCTCCTGCCACACCGCCGTGGTGGGCGGCTACGTGATCGAGGGCCATGTGCATGCCGATGACGTCAAGCGTCTGCTGCGCGACAAGCCCAAGGCGCTGGGCCTGGCCGTACCCGGCATGCCGATCGGCTCGCCGGGCATGGACGGCCCGGTCTATGGCGGCCGCCGCGACCGCTACGACACCCTGCTGGTACAGCGCGACGGCAGCAGCCAGGTGTTCCGCCGCCACGCCTGATACTCAGGCCGCCCGCTGCCTCGGCGCCATGCGATTGAGCAGCGCGCACAATGACAGCATCACCGGCACTTCCACCAGCACCCCCACCACGGTCGCCAGTGCCGCGCCGGAATGCAGGCCGAACAGCGAAATCGCCACCGCCACGGCCAGTTCAAAGAAGTTGGAGGTGCCGATCAGGCAGGCCGGGCCGGCCACCTCATGCGGCAGCTTCAGCAGGCGCGCGCCAGCCAGGCTGAGGAAGAAGATGCCATACGTCTGCAGCAGCAGCGGAATCGCGATCAGCACGATCACCAGCGGCTTGGCCACGATGGTCTGTGCCTGCAGGCCGAACAGCAGCACCACGGTGCCAATCAGGCCGATCATGGACCAGGGCTTGAGCCTGGCCGTGAAGTCGGCTACGGCTGTGGGCGAGCGGCGCAGCAGCGCATGGCGCGTCAGCACGCCGGCCAGCAGCGGCAGGATCACGTACAGCACGGTCGACAGCAGCAAGGTCTCCCAGGGCACCGTCACGTCGGTCACGCCCAGCAGAAAGGCGGCAATCGGGGCAAAGGCAAAAATCATCACGATGTCGTTCACCGACACCTGCACCAGCGTGTAGTTGGCATCGCCCCTGACCAGCTGGCTCCAGACAAACACCATGGCGGTACACGGTGCCACGCCCAGCAGAATCATGCCGGCAATGTATTCGCTGGCCGATTGCGGATCGACCCAGTCGGCAAACAGGTACTTGAAAAACAGCACGCCCAGCGCCGCCATGGTGAACGGCTTGATCAGCCAGTTGATCACCAGCGTCAGCATCAGGCCCTTCGGCTTCTTGCCCACATCCCTGACCGATGACCAGTCCACCTGGATCATCATCGGATAAATCATGACCCAGATCAGCACCGCCACCACCAGGTTGACGTGGGCATACTCCAGCGCCGCCACCGCGGCAAACAGATCCGGCACCACCATGCCCAGCGCCACGCCGGCGGCAATTCCCAGACCCACCCAGAGGGTCAGATAACGTTCAAACAGTCCCATCTTGCTTCCAGAAAAACAAGGCCTGCCGTGGCAGGCCATGACAATGGCCGGAACCCTTCCGGCCACCGGGTTCAGGCGCGGGCGATTGAGGCCGCCGCGCCCGTTGGCTCAGCGCCTGTCAGTAGTATCGATGGCCTGCTGGCCGATCTTGTCCATCTCGTGCTTGAGTGCCAGCGCGTCCAGCGACGCCAACGGCAGGCTGGCAAATTCGCGGATGCGGTTGGCCATGCCATGCAGCGTGCTGTTGAAGGCGCGGCGCTTGTCGGCATCGCTACCCTCGACCGCCGCCGGATCCGGGAAGCCCCAATGGGCACTCACCGGAGAACCAGGCCAATACGGGCAGACTTCACCAGCTGCCTGGTCACACACGGTGATGATGAAATCCATTTTGGGCGCATCCGGGCCGGCAAATTCGTCCCAGCTCTTGCTGCGCAAGCCCTCTACCGGCAGATGTGAGGCCTGCAGCAGCTCCAGCGCAAACGGGTTCACCTGGCCCGCCGGATGGCTGCCGGCGCTGTAGGCCTTGAACTTGCCCTTGCCAATAAAGTTGAACAGGGCCTCGCCCATGATGCTGCGGGCAGAGTTGCCGGTGCACAGCACCAGCACATTGAAAACACGGTCGACGGTCATGGGAGATTCTCCTTGTGGGTATGGGATAGGGGCAACAGGCGCGCAATGCCCACCGGCTCCTGCGCCAGCAGGGGCACCACGGCATGGCGCTGGGCGTGACACTGGGCCACAGTGGCAATTTCGCGCATTTCGTTGACAGCACGTTGACGCAACAGCGGCGAGCGGGTCTGGCTGGCAGCCACACTGTTGTTCACCACCCAGGCCCAGGGCGTGATGCCGGCGCGCTGCAAGTCGGCCTGCAGGGCGGCCGCCTCCAGCACGGGCGTGGTTTCCGCCAGCGTGACAATCAGTACCTTGGTCTGTGCCGGATCCTGCAACTGCATCATGGGGGTGGTGTAGCGCATGCCACCGCCCCCCATCTGCCGCACGATATCGCGGTGATAGGCACCCGTGGCATCCAGCAGCAACAAGGTGTGGCCGGTCGGTGCCGTATCCATCACCACGAACTTGCGGCCAGCCTCGCGGATGGCACGCGAAAAAGCCTGGAATACGGCAATTTCCTCGGTACAGGGCGAGCGCAGGTCTTCCTCCAGCAGGGCACGGCCTTCCGCATCCAGCCCGGCCCCCCTGGTGGCCAGCACGTGCTGGCGGTAGCGTTCGGTTTCGGCATGCGAATCGATGCGGCCCAGCGTCAGGTGCTCCAGCGTGCCATCGAGCGTTTCTGCCAGATGTGCCGCCGGGTCCGAGGTGGTCAGGTGTACCGGCAACCCGCGTTGCGCCAGTTCCACCGCCACCGCGGCAGCCAGCGTGGTCTTGCCTACCCCGCCCTTGCCCATCAGCATGATCAGGCCGTGGCCTGCTGCTGCGATGTCATCCACCAGACTCGACAGGCTGGGAGCCTGCAGTCCAGGCAGCTCCGGCACCTCGGCCTTTGTCGCAGATCCTGATTGCAGCAACTGGCGCAGCGTCTCCAGTCCGACCAGGTTGAAGGGCTTGAGCGCCACTTGGTCGGTGGGCAGCGTATGCAGGGCATCGGGCCGGGCAGACAGTGCGGCTTGCTCGCGCTGCCGGATCGCGGCGGCCAGCGTGTCCTGCTCCGCCTCGGAAGCCGGAAGCACGCCATTGACCACCAGGTACTGCTGCGTCAGGCCGATATCAGCCAATTCCTGATGCGTGCGAGCCGCCTCGCGCAAGGCCGCCTGCTGGGCACGCGCCACCAGCACCAGCCGGGTCCGCTGCGGATCGGCCAGCGCATCGACCGCGGCCTTGTACTGGGTGCGCTGCTTGTCCAGCCCGGCCAACGGCCCCAGGCAGGAAGCATCGCCCTTGCCGGCTTCCAGAAAACCGGACCACGCCCCGGGCAATTGCAGCAGACGGATGGTGTGGCCGGTCGGGGCTGTATCAAACACGATGTGCGCAAAATCCTCCGTCAACGCGGCATCGGTCAACAGGGCGGTAAACTCGTCAAAGGCGGCAATCTCTGTGGTACAGGCACCGGACAACTGCTCCTCGATGCCCTTCACCACGGCATCCGGCAGCACCCCGCGCACCGGCCCGACAATGCGGTCCCGGTAACCTTGTGCCGCCTGTTGCGGATCGATTTCCAGGGCGGACAGGCCCGGCACGGCAGGTACCGGCACCACCCGGTTGCCAATCTCCAGGCCAAACACCTGCCCCACATTGGAAGCAGGATCAGTGCTCACCAGCAGCACGGAGCGGCCGCTCTCGGCCAGCTGCAGCGCCGTGGCACAGGCCAGCGAGGTCTTGCCCACCCCGCCCTTGCCGGTAAAGAACAGGTAGCGTGGTACGTCTTGCAGGAACTTCATGCTGCCCTCTCAGCAACAACGGCTGCCGGAGCAGCAGCCGGAGCCGGTATCCGTGGCAGGCGCTGCAGGCTGCGCCAGACCGGCCCAGCGCGCCAGCTCGGCACGCGCCGGATAGCGACCGGCCAGCGCCACTTCGCCACCCACCAGAATCAGTGGCAGCCCTTCCTGGCCGGAACGCTCCAGAAACGCCTTGACCACGGGCTGGCTGGCAAAAGCCAAGGGCTCCTGCGCCAGGTTGAAGCGGGTGATCTGCGCGCCCTGCTGCTGCGCCCACTCCACATCAGCCGCCAGGTTGACCAGCGTCTGGTCCACTTCGATACCACACACGCCACTGCTGCAGCACATGGCAGGATCATAAATCTGGATGGTTTTCATTTTAACTATTGATCTAAAGTTGAAATATTGATGCCAAAAATACCTGTCTCATTAGCAGGCCTTGTCCAGCGATGGCAGCAAAACCGCTGCGCAACCAGCCGCCTGCCGCATGTCGGCACACTGCTCGGGATGACCCGCACAGCACTCCTCGGTCAGATAGGCAATCAGATCCAGCATCAGCGGAATATTCGCCCGGTAGCGCTGAAAGCGCCCCTCCTGCTCCACGGTCAGCAAGCCGGACTGCAGCAAGGCCTTGAAATGAAAGGACAGATTGGCCGGCGGGATATCCAGCGCGGTGGCGATTTCACCCGCTACCATACCCTCCGGTCCGCGCTCCACCAGCAGGCGGAACACATCCAGCCGGACGCCGGATGACAGGGATTCGAAGATGGCCAGGGCAGAAGCTTGCAACATGCTTGAACTATACAACAACTCTCTAAACAATACACCTCTTCATCACCGCCGGCTGCAACAAACATGCAAATCTGCCTCTGATCACCGGAACCGGCCCGCTAGAATGGGATGAGCACATCCGCTTATCAGCCCCATGACAGCTGTCTTTCCCATTACATCCTGACCCGGCTGCCTCCTGCCGCCGGGCGGCATGGCATCGCATACCGGCATGAAGGATTCCCGCAGTACCTCCACCCCCACACCCCGCCCGTCCTGGCACACCCACAGCCCTGAACAGGTCTGCCAGCAACTCGACACCAGCCCGCAGGGTCTGGACAGCACGCAGGCCGACGCACGGCTGCAGCTCCATGGCCCCAACCGCCTGACGCCGCCCAAGCGGCGCAGCGCCCTGCAGCGCTTCCTGCTGCAATTCCACAACATCCTGCTCTACGTGATGATGGGCTCGGCCCTGATCACGGCCCTGCTGGGGCATTGGGTGGATACCGGCGTGCTGCTGGGCGCGGTGCTGATCAACGCCATCATCGGCTACATCCAGGAGGGCAAGGCCGAAAAGGCGCTGAATGCCATCCGCAACATGCTGTCGCCGCACTGCATCGTGCTGCGCGACGGCAGCTACCGCGAACTGGAAGCCGACCAGCTGGTGCCCGGCGATGTGGTGCTGCTGGCCTCGGGCGATCGCGTACCGGCCGATCTGCGCCTGTTGCAGGTGCACGAACTGCGGGTCGAAGAGGCAGCCCTGACCGGCGAATCGCTGCCGGTAGACAAGTCCCCCGAGGCCGTGGCCACCGATGCCCCGCTGGGTGATCGCTTCTGCATGGCCTATGCCGGCACCCTGGTGCTGTACGGCCAGGCCACCGGCGTGGTAGTGGCCACCGGCAGCCAGACCGAGCTGGGCCAGATCAACCAGATGCTGTCCGACATGGAGGCGCAGACTACACCGCTGCTGCGCCAGATCGACCGCTTTGGCAAGACGCTGGCCATCGGCGTGCTGACCATCTCGGCACTGACTTTTGCCCTCGGCACGCTGTGGCGTGGCCATCCGGCATCGGACATGTTCATGATGGTGGTGGCGCTGACCGCCTCTGCCATTCCGGAAGGGCTGCCCGCCATCATCACCGTGGCGTTGGCGCTGGGCGTGCAGCGCATGGCCAGGCGCAAGGCCATCGTGCGTCGCCTGCCGGCGGTGGAGGCGCTGGGCGCCGTCACCGTGATCTGCTCCGACAAGACCGGCACCCTGACCCGCAACGAAATGACGGTACAGCGCGTGGTCTGCGCCGACCACACGGTATTCCAGGTCACCGGCGTCGGCTATGCCCCGCAAGGGCACTTGCAGCTGGACGATGCCCCGGTGCAGGCCAACGACTTTCCGCCCCTGCAACTGGCCATCCAGGCCGGCGTGCTGTGCAACGATGCCAGCCTGATCGAGGAAGATGGCCAATGGCAGCTCACCGGCGATCCGACCGAAGGGGCCTTGCTGGCGCTGGGGGGCAAGACCGGCCTGCCCCAGTCGCAAGCCCGTGCCCGCTGGCCCCGCATGGACTCCATCCCCTTCGAGTCCGAGCACCGCTTCATGGCCAGCTTTCATGAAGATGCCGATGCGCAACCCTGGATCTTCGTCAAGGGCGCACCCGAGCGCATCCTGGACATGTGCGCCCACGAGATGGCGCTGGACGGCAGCCTGCAACCACTGCAGGTAGACACCTGGCGCCGCATGGCGACCGACACCGCCGCCCATGGCCTGCGCCTGCTGGGCTTGGCCATGCGCCGCGCCCGGCCACAGGGCGAACGCCTCACGCACGACGACCTGACGCAGGACTTTGTCATGCTGGCCCTGGTCGGCATCATCGATCCGCCGCGCACCGAAGCGATCCGCGCCGTGGCCGAATGCCATCAGGCCGGCATCCGCGTCAAGATGATCACTGGCGACCATGCCGAAACCGCGCGTGCCATCGGTGCCCAGCTCGGCATTGGCGTGGGCAAGCCCTCGCTCACCGGCAACGAAGTGGCGCTGCTGGACGACAGGGAGCTGCGCCGCGTGGTGATGGAAGTGGACGTGTTTGCCCGCGCCAGCCCCGAACACAAGTTGCGGCTGGTGCAGGCGCTGCAGGACAGCGGCCAGGTGGTGGCCATGACCGGCGATGGCGTCAACGATGCGCCCGCGCTCAAGCGCGCCGATGTCGGCGTGGCCATGGGCCTGAAAGGCACCGAAGCGGCCAAGGACGCCGCCTCGGTGGTGCTGGCCGATGACCACTTTGCCACCATTGCCGCCGCCGTGCGCGAAGGCCGCGCCGTCTACGACAACATCCGCAAGTTCATCCTGTTCATGCTGCCCACCAATGGCGGTGAGGCGCTGATCGTGATCGCCGCCATCCTGTTCCAGCTGGCCTTGCCGCTGACACCGGCACAGGTGCTGTGGATCAACATGGTCACCTCCAGTGCGCTGGGCATGGCGCTGGCGTTCGAGAAGGCCGAACCCGGCATCATGCAACGCGCGCCACGGCCGGCGCACCAGCCGCTGCTGTCAGGCTTCTTCATCTGGCGCCTGCTGCTGGTATCGGTACTGTTCATGATCGGCGGACTCGGCCTGTTCCTGTGGGAACTGCGCGCCGGCACCTCGCTGGAAGTGGCACGCACCATGACCGTGAATGCGGTAGTGGCCTGCGAGATGTTCTACCTGCTCAACAGCCGTTTCATCCTCAAGCCGGTGCTGACCCGCGAAGGCCTGACCGGCAATCCCTATGTGCTGGCTGCGCTGCTGGCCTGCATTCCACTGCAGCTGGCCTACACCTACCTGCCCTGGATGCAGGGCATTTTCGGCTCTGCCGGCCTGAGCGCAGGCGAATGGCTCAAGGTGCTGGCGGCCGGCCTGCTGGTGTTTCTGGGAGCCGAACTGGAAAAATGGCTGCTGCGCGTCACCGGGCTGGCCCGGCGCCTGCGACTGGGCTGAACGACCGCCGTGCCCGGACACTCCCCTCAGGGCACCGGGCAGGCATCCGGCGGATCGCCCTGCAGCCGCGCCGCCAGGTCATCCACCACCACGGCCCAGTTGGCATCGCGTGCCAGCTCCTCCTTCAGGAAGTGCGCCTGGCTTTCGTTCCAGAACGGCGCATCGCACAGGTTCACACAGCTGGCATCCAGACGGTGGGTTTTCACGAACTCGGCGATCGCCTGCTCGTCATTGGGCAGACCGAGCTGGCTGAACAGCTCTTCCATGGTGTAGCCGGAAGTGGGATACATGATGCTTTCCTCCTTGCAAGTCGATGGCATGTCGTCATGCCTGCAACCATTCTGGCCTGCCGCACAGCACTTGCGTGTAGGCATTGTTCCCTAGTTGCCAGCTGGCAGCCTCTGCCGCCCGGCACGGCCCGTTCAGGCAGCCACCAGCGGATAGCGCAGTGCCAGCAGCTCCTGCAAGCCGAATTCGGCAGCCATGGCCTGCATGCGCTCGGTCGCGCTGCGCTTTTTCTGGCCGGTATGACGCGCCAGAATCAACTCGTTCTTCAGGCTGTGCTCCCAGCCCACCAGTTCGGTCACGGTAACGCTGTAGCCTTGCGACTCCAGATACAGGCAGCGCAGCACATTGGTGATCTGGCTGCCCATTTCGCGCGTATGCAGCGGATGGCGCCACAGCTCGGCCAGGGGCGTGCGCGACAGGTTGAAGGCCTTGTTCTGACGCAAAAAACCGGCCGTTTCCGCCTGGCAGCACGGCACCAGCACCATGTGGCCGGCCTGCTTCTGCAGGCCGAAGGCGATGGCATCGTCGGTGGCGGTATCGCAGGCGTGCAGCGCGGTCACCACATCGATGCGTTGCGGCAAGTCGGCGCTGTGCGCCGATTCCGCCACGGTCAACGGCAGGAATTGCATGCGATCAAAACCCAGCTGCTGCGCCAGCGCCCGCGAGCGCTGCACCAGCTCCTCGCGGGTTTCGATGCCGAAAATCGTGCCCTCGGCACGCTGGCGGAAAAACAGGTCGTAGATGATGAAGCCCAGATAGGACTTGCCCGCACCGTGGTCGGCCAGCGTGATGTTGCTGCGGCCTGCGGCTTCCAGCTCCAGCAGAATCTTCTCGATAAAGCCGAACAGGTGGTAGACCTGCTTGAGCTTGCGCCGCGAATCCTGGTTGAGTGCGCCATCACGCGTCAGGATGTGCAGCTCCTTGAGCAGTGCGATTGACTGGCCGGGGCGGATGGCTTCCTGCACCTGGCGTGCCATGGCCTCGGCTTTGGACGGGCCGCGTGCCGGGCGTTCGCGGCGGCCAGCCGGCTTATTCGCCGCCGTCGCCATCGCCAGCCTCGTCGCGCTCACCGCCATCGCCAGGCTGCGGCTTGCGCCCGCCGGCCGGGCAGCGGCGCACCCATTCTTCGCCGCTGACACGGGTCTGGATGCCCAGCTGTTCCCAGCCGGCACGGCCCATGGCCTCCAGCCGCTCGATATTGTGTTCGGGAATGGCATCCACATCCGGATAGCTCTCGACCGCACGGTCGATGCTGGCCTCGCGCAGCAGGTGCAGCGTGGGGTACGGTGCCCAGTTGGTGGCGTTGCTGATGTCGTCCGGCTCGGTGTCCAGGAACTGGTAGCGCGGGTGGAAGCTGGCAATCTGCAGCTCGCCCTCCAGCCCCAGATCGGCCAGGATGTCCTCGGCGGCACCGGCAAAGTCGTTGAAATACAGGAAATCGTCGAACATGGCCGGGAACATCAGCAGCGTGGTTTCGCGCTCGTCCATGGGGCGCTCGGCCAGTGCCACCAGCTCGTCGTGCACCGCCTGCAAGGCGTCGTCCTCGGTCAGCGCGCCGGCCACGGCATAGTGCACCAGCTCCTTGGTGTAGGTCGCCTTGGCAAAGGGGCACAGGTTCAGGCCGATCACGGCCTGCTCCAGCCAGTGGCGGGTATCGGCCACGACGGTGTTTGCAAGATCTGTAGTCATGCGCGCCATTGTGCCACGCAGGGCCTCAGCGGGCTACGGCATGCGTGGTCTGCAGGCGGGCAAGCTGCAGCGCCAGCACGCAGCCCAGCACACAGGCCATGCCGGTGGCAACCCAGGTCCAGTGCCAGCCGCCCGCCACGCCGGACAGCCAGGCGACCGCGGGCGGACCAAAGAACTGGCCGATCGACGAGCCCTGCTGCATCCAGCCCACGGTGGTGGAAATCAGGCCGGCATTGGGTGCCAGGCGCGGCACCAGCACGAACATGGTGCCCGGAATCAGCCCGCCCACCAGCGAGAACAGCAACATGCCGGCATAACGCAGCTGCGGCGCAAAGTCGAAGGCGGCAAATGCCAGAAAACCGCCTATCGCCATCGCGACAAAGCCGGTGATCAGCAGCCCGGTCGGGCGCGCACCACGGTGCAGCAGGTTGCCCGCCACGATGTTGCCGATGATGTTCATCGCCGGCACGAGCGCCGTCAGCGCTCCCAGCAGCCAGCCGCTGATGCCGGCCTGGGCATAGATCGAGGGCAGGAAGCCGATCACCGCCAGCCACTGCGCGGAGTAGGCGCAAAAGGTCAGGAACAGCAACCAGGGCCCGGCGCTGGTCAGCGTCAGGCGCAGCTTGTCCACCCAGCCGCCCGACGCCGCTGCCGCTGCGGCATGTGGCGGATCTGCCGGCACCCAGAGCCAGGCCGCCAGCAGGCACAACGCGCACAGCAGGCCGATCAGCCACCACCAGCCGGCCCAGCCGCTGGCCTGCATCACGACCGGGCCGAACAGCATCGCCAGCGCCGTGCCAAACGGCATGTACGAGCCCCAGACTCCCATCATCCGGGTGACCTGGCTTGGCGGCACGACGCGCCGGATCAGCGCCGGCGCCGCCAGCGTGGTCAGCAGAAAGCCCAGGCCCTCGACCGCGCGCAGCACCAGCAGCAGGGATGCGCTGTCTGCCCAGCCGCCCGCCAGGCTGGCTCCCGTCATCAAAGCCAGACCGCAGAGCATGGCACGGCGCAGGCCGAAGCGGTCTGTCGCCAGCCCCAGAAACAGGCCCGTGGTCAGCGTGGCCACCTGCACCAGCGACAGCAGAAAGCCGGCCTCTACCAGCGTCACGCCCAGATCACGTTGCAACACCGGCAGCGCCGGTGGCAGCTTGCCCACGATCAGCGCCGCGCACACGCCGGCCGCCATGACGATCCACGCGGCACGCATGCCGCCCTCCGGTCCGCTCACATTCACATCAGCACCTGCCGGCCGGTCAGACGCACATGCTCGCGCAGCGCGAAGCGGTCCGTCATGCCGGCAATATAGTCGGCCACGGCACGCTCGGTATCGGCACGCGTGGCGAAATCGGGTTTCATCTGCTGCGGCTGCTGCAGGTAGATGGCAAACAGATCACGCACCACCTGCTGCGCCAGCTCCATGGTCTGCATCACCTGCGGATGGCGGTACAGCGCCTTCAGCAACAGCTGCTTGAGCTGCAGCGATTCGGCCCGCATGGCGGCACTGAAGCTCACCAGCGGCGGGCACTGCCGCACCTCGTCCACGCTCTGCGGTTGCTGCTGCTCCAGCGCCGCGCGCGTTGCCGCGATCACGTCGTAGACCTGCTCGCTCAGCATGCGGCGAATGGTTTCGTAAATCACGCGCCGGCCGGTCAGCTGCGGCCAGTCGCGCAGTGTGCCGGCATGGTGGCGCGCCACCAGCGGCACGCTCAGCACCTGCTCCCACTGCAGCAGACCGGAGCGCAGGCCATCATCGATATCGTGTGCGTTATAGGCAATCTCGTCGGCGATATTGCACAGCTGCGCCTCCAGGCTGGGCTGCTGCCCGAGCAGAAAGCGCCGGCCGACACCGCCCGGCTCCTGCTGCTCCAGCCAGTGGGCGTTGCGCGCCGAGCAGTGCTTGAGAATGCCTTCGCGCGTCTCGAAACACAGGTTCAGGCCATCAAACGCCGGATAGCGCTGCTCCAGCACATCCACCACACGCAGGCTCTGCAGGTTGTGCTCGAAGCCGCCGTGCTCCTGCATGCAGCCGTTGAGCGCATCCTGCCCGGCATGGCCGAACGGCGTGTGGCCCAGATCGTGTGCCAGCGCAATCGCTTCCACCAGATCCTCATCCAGCCCCAGCGCACGCGCCACGCTGCAGCCGAGCTGTGCCACCTCCAGCGAATGCGTCAGCCGGGTGCGGTACAAATCGCCCTCGTGGTTCAGGAACACCTGCGTCTTGTAGACCAGCCGACGGAACGCCGAGCTGTGCACGATGCGATCACGGTCGCGCTGAAACGATCCGCGCGTGGGGGCATCCGCCTCCGGATGACGCCGACCGCGCGACTGCCAGGGCAAGGCGGCCCAGGCGGCGTGGCTGTGCTGGCCGCTGTCCGGAACGCCTGGCAGCGGTGCGCTGTAGATCGCCATCTCAGCCCTGGCTGCAGGCGGTGATCACCTCGGCCACCAGACTGTCCGGGGCCCTGGCCAGCGCCGCTTCGCCCGCTTGTGCAATCACCACGAAGCGGATCTCGCCGGCTTCGGCCTTCTTGTCCACGCGCATGTGGTGCAGCCATTCTTCCACATTGGCCGCATCGTCTGCGGCCAGGCGCGGTGCCACCACCGGCAGGCCGGCGCGCTGCACCAGCGCGCGCACCCGTTGCACGAAAGCGCCATCGACCAGTTCGAGCCGCGCCGACAGCTCGGACGCCATCACCATGCCGCAACCAACCGCCTCGCCATGCAGCCAGCTGCCGAAGCCCAGACCGGCCTCGATCGCGTGACCAAAGGTATGACCATAGTTGAGGATGGCGCGCATGCCACTTTCCTGCTCGTCCTGTCCCACCACCCAGGCCTTGATCTGGCAGCTGCGGCGCACCGCCACCGCCAGTGCCTGCGGATCACGCGCACGCAGGGCATCGACATGCTGTTCCAGCCAGTCAAAAAAGCCCATATCGGCAATCGGACCGTACTTGATGACCTCGGCCAGACCGGCGCTGAGTTCGCGATCCGGCAGCGTGGCAAAGGTATCCATGTCACAGACCACGCGGCGCGGCTGGTAGAAGGCCCCGATCATGTTCTTGCCCAGCGGGTGGTTGATCGCGGTCTTGCCACCCACCGAGGAATCCACCTGCGCCAGCAGCGTCGTCGGCACCTGCACGAAAGGCACGCCGCGCATGTAGCAGGCGGCGGCAAAGCCGGTCATGTCGCCGATCACGCCACCACCGAGCGCGTACAGCACGGTCTTGCGGTCGCACTGCCGGCCCAGCAGGCCATCAAAAATCAGATTCAGCGATTCCCAGGTCTTGTACTCCTCGCCGTCGGGCAAGGCCACCACATGCACCTGGGGGTAAAGCGGCTGCAAGGCCTGCTGCAGCTGCGCTGCGTAAAGCGGCTGCACCGTGGTGTTGGTCACGATCACGGCACTGCGCGCAGCCGGCAGACCCTGCCAGCTGCTCCCCTGCGCCAGCAGACCACTGCCGATATGGATGTCGTAGCTGCGCGTATCCAGCGCAATGGACACACGCTCCTCGCCGTCCGCCGGCACGGCGTCAAACGGAACCAGGGGAGCGGTGATATCGAATCGGGTCAGGGCAGTGGCATTCATGTCCGTATTGTCGCCCAAGTCGGAAAACTGCATGGCCTGCAGGCCCGCTTGCCGACTCCCGCCAGCAGCGCCATCAGGAGCCCGGATGTTTCCTGGCCGGACGCTGTGGCGACGGCTGCACCAGCCCGGCCATCTCCAGCTGCATGGCAATATGGCTGACCAGCACCTGGATCGAGGAACGGCCGGTATCGATCACGTAGTGCGCGGCTTTCAGGTAAAGCGGATCACGCGTCTGAAACAGCTCCTGCAGCTTCTGCCGCGGGTCCGCCACCTGCAGCAGCGGACGCTTGGTGTCATGGCGCAGGCGACGGTAGATTTCCTCGGGCGAGGCACGCAGGTAGAGCACCGTGCCGTGCTGGCGCAGGATCTCGCGGTTTTCCTCGCGCAGCAGCGCACCGCCGCCGGTGGACAGCACGATCTGCTCGCCGCTTTCGGCCACGCGGCGCAGCAGCGCCGTTTCCAGATCGCGGAAGGCCTGCTCGCCCTGCGTCTCGAAGTATTCCCGGATGCTCATGCCGATCTGCTGCTCGATTTCATGGTCGCTGTCCACGAAGGGCAAGCCGAAACGGCGCGCCACCTGGCGCCCTGCCGACGATTTGCCCGAGCCGGGCATGCCTACCAATACGATCACCTTGCTGTCTCCTGTGTGCTCAGCGCAGGGCCATGCGCCGGCTTTCCACGATTGTAGGCGTGATGAAGACCAGCATCTCCTTCTTTTCCGTCACCTGGCTGCGCGAGCGGAACAGCCCTCCCAGCCAGGGAATATCGCCCAGCAGCGGTACTCTGGTCACGTCCTCGCGCTCGCTGATCTCGAAAATCCCGCCAATCACCAGCGTGCCGCCGTTTTCCACCTCCACCTGGGTCTGGATGTGCTTGGTATCAACGGCAAAGCCATTCAGCGTGGTGCGCCCGACCGAATCCTTGTTCACATCCAGCTCCAGCGCAATCTGGCCCTCGGGCGTGATCTGCGGTGTCACCTCCAGCTTCAGATTGGCCTTGCGGAACGCCAGCGAAGTCGCCCCGCTGGCGGTGGCCACCTGGTAGGGCAGTTCGGTGCCCTGCTCGATCAGCGCCCGGGTCTGGTCCGCCGTAACCACACGCGGGCTGGACACCAACCGCCCCTTGCCATCGGCCTGCAGCGCCGAAATCTCCAGTGTCACCAAGCGCGAGGCACCGGCACTGAACAGCGACAGGCCCAGGGCTGCCGGCGCAAAGCCGTTCTGTCCCAGGGCTGGCAGCTGGTACAGCGGGGTGGCGGCCTGCCCCGGAGCCGCCGCCACGCCCAGCCGGTGGTCGTGGCCCAGCGCCATGCCCGACGGCCCGTTCGGCTGCCCCAGCACCGACAGCCGCGCGCCCAGGGACTGGCCCCAGTTCTCGCCGGCCTCGACGATGCGCGCCTCGATCATCACCTGCCGCACCGGAATATCCAGCCGCTGGATCAGATCCCCGATCTGTGCCTGCACCGCCGCCACATCCTGCACCACCAGCTGGTTGGTGCGGGCATCGGCAAATGCCGAGCCACGTGCACTCAGCATACGCCCGGTCTGGGTACCACCACCATGCACCTGCTGCGCCAGATCGGTGGCACGCGCATAGCTGAGCCGGTAGCTGCGCGATTCGAGCACGCCATCGGCAGGTTCCGATTGCGCCTGCTGCTGCAGCGTCGTCAGCTCCTGCTGCGGCGCCACCCAGATCACCAGGCCATTGCGCTGCATCGCCAGCCCGCGCGTCTGCAGGATCACATCGAGCGCCTGCTCCCAGGGCACGTCCTTCAGGCGCAGGCTCATGCGCCCCTGCACGCTATCAGCCGCGACGATATTGATGCCGGTGAAGTCGGCCAGCACCTGCAGCAGCGCCCGCACCTCGATGTCCTGGAACTGCAGCGACAGGCGCTTGCCGCGATAGCGCACCGGGTTGCGTGGCGTGGGCGATCCCGGCTGCGCGTAGCGGGTTGCCTCGGCAGGTGCCTGCACCGCGGCCGGCTTCAGCACATCGGCAGCGGCCGCCACGGGGGGCGTCGCGCTTCCCGCCACCACGGTAGCGAGTCGCTGCGGCGGCAGCACGGCATTTCCGGCGGTGCCTACCAGCGCCCCGGTCTGCGGCGGCGGCATGGCCGGGGCCGGTTGCAGCAGCTGTGCGCCACACCACACGGGCCACAGCAGCCCGGCCGGCAGCAAGCGTCGGATCAACCCATCGGCCTTCATGGCTGCTCCTGCTGCAGTGCCAGGCGCTGCACGCCCGCTCCGTCGGGCAGGCGCAACAGCAATTGCGTGTCATCCATGGACAGCACCCTGGCCTGTTCAGCCCCAAGCGCCTCGCCGGCGCGCACCAGATGCAGCAGACTGCCGGCCTGCACCAGCGCCACCCGCCGCGAGTCCTGCTGCATCCAGCCCTGGTAACGCATCTGCTCCAGCGGCAGCGCCTGCGCATCGCCCGTGCTGGCCACGGCATGCCCCGACAGCGGCCGGAACGGATCACGCCCCACCGTCCCTCGCTCTGTTGCCGATGCCGATGCCGCCAGCTCGGCCTGCAGCAGCCCGGCATATTGCTGCGCCGGCTCCTGTAGCGCCAGGCCTTGCTGCGGCACCGCGGCACTGGCCGGCAACTGCGGCAATTCCCCTGCCACCGGCTCGCTGCACCCCTGCAGGCACAGCACCAGCAGCGCCCCGCCCCATCCTGTCTGACCCCTGTTCATGCTGCCTCTCCCTGATTGCGCTTGCTCTTGCCGCGCTTGCCCTGTTGTTGTTCCTGCGGGCTGGCCAGCCGATAGCCCACCAGACGCAGCTTCAGCCGCAGTTCGCCTGTCGCCGTTCTGCTCCTGCCGGTTTCGGCTGCCAGCTGCCAGCGCCGCACCACCGTCACCGGCTCCAGTTGCGCCAGCGCAACGGCCAGTGCCTGCATCGCGGCGAAGCTGCCACTGCACTCCAGCTCCACTGGCTGCTCCATCAGCCCGCCTTCCAGCCGCTTCGGCTTCATCGGCTTGAAGCGTCGCAGCTGCAGTCCCGGCACGGCAAACTGCAAGCGCGCCTGCCAGACCGATTCCTGCCAATCCTGCGGCAGCTCACGCTGCAGCTGCTCCTGCAGGCCGGTCAGCTGCTGGCGGATGCGGACAACCTCCGGCTGACGCTGCAACTGGCGCTGCAAGCTCTCGCGCTGCTGCTGCAGGCTCAGCTGCTCTGCCATGGCCAGCTGGCGCTGCTGCTCCAGCGGCTGCAACAACAGCAGCCAGCCCGCTCCCGCGGTCAACACCGCCGCCAGCAAGCAGGACAGCAGGCGCAGCTGCCAGGACCAGTCCTGCGGCGGGCGCGAGCGCCATCCACTCCAGTCGATCGCTGACAGGCGGCTCATGGCATGTCCTCCGTCGCAGCCGATGCCGATGACGACGCCCCGGCCGGCATGGCCGGCAACGGACGCAAATCCGGCAGCATGCGCTGACCCCACTCCCAGCGCAGCAGCCAGGTTCCCTGCCCACCGGATCCTGGCGTCACGCCATGCTCCTGCTGCAACAGCCGTCCATCGAGCCCGGCCTCGGCCACCGCATCCCCGAGTGCCGGCAAGGCATCGGCACGGGCGGTTTCTCCCTGCAGGCTCCAGCCCGCCTCCTGCCATTCGAGTTGCCGCAGTTGCACGCCTTCCGGCATGCCGGTCGCCAGCCATTGCATCAGCAGCTGCGGCCATTCACGCAAGGGCTGCAAGGCCTGCCGCCATTGCCATTGCTGTTGCAACTGGTGCAGCGCTGCTTCCTCGGTGTGCAACTGCTGCATCGCCTGCCGGGCCTGTTGCAGCTGCTGTCGTTCCTGCTCCGCGCGCGTCTGTTCGCGCTGCAAGGCCTGCTGCAAGCCGGTATACACCATGACATTCAGCGCCAGCCCGGACAGCACGGCCAGCGCCAACCCCAGTTGCCAGAAGCGCAAGCGCCGTTGCCGTGCCTGCGCGCGCCAGGGCAGAAAGTTCAGGGCGTCCATGTCGGCTCCTGCTGCCAGGCCAGACCATAGGCCGTCAGCCAAGCGGGCGACAAACCGGCGGCCGGCTCCAGACAACGCCAGGCCCTGCCAGTCTGTGCCTGTAGCGATGACAGGACATGCTCCGCATCCACATCCGTACCCGCCACCCAGGCCTCGGCCGCCAGCAGCCAGCCTGGATCCGGCAAGGCCGACAACAAGGCCGGCACCAGATCCAGCCAGGCTCCGTCCGTACCTGCACGCTGCTGTGGCAGGCGCTGCTGCCACCAGGGCCGCCCCTGCTGCAACACCTGCAGCAGCAACTGGCCCGATCCCGCATGCAACAGCAGCAACTGCAAGGCGGCCGGCTGTTGCCGCAGGCCATGTATCGCCGCCCGGTGCGCGGCATGCGAGGCGGCATCGACCGACAACAGTTGCAATCCCGCCACACGTGCAGCCTGCTGCAGCTGTTCCAGCCGCTGCCGGTCTGCCGCCACCACCAGCACCTCCTGCCGCGTGGCACCAGCTTCGCCCGGCAGCAGCTGGAAGTCCAGCGCCGGCAGCTCCAGCTGATCCGCCCCGGCCTGGCGTTGCCATTCGGCCTGCACCAGCGCCTCCAGCTCGGAGGCGGACACGCCCGCCGGCAGGCGCAGCCAGCGCCGTTGCAACATCGATTCCGGCAATGCCGCACGCACACGGCGCGGCAACCCGTCCCCCTGCTGCCAGAGCTGCTGCAGGCAATCTGCCAGTTGCTGCGCCCCGGCACTACCGGCCGGCATGGCTGTCAGCGGCCAGTCCAGCTGATGGTGCTGCACTGTCTGCCGGCCGGCAGCGGCCTGCACCAGACGCAAGCCGGCATCGGACCAGTCCAGTCCGACATGGGCCTGTGCGCGCCGGAAACGGCCCGCCAGAGGCCGGGAGGAGAAAAAAGGATATCGCATGATTTAGTATTTTAGTATTAAATCGTGCGGTTTGCATCCAGACGATCCCGTTGCTGCCGCGCAGCCTTGTTACAGCCTTTGCACGCCCGGATCACCCCACAAGCGCCGCCTTGATGCACAATGCGGGATGACTTTTTTGGGGCAAGGGGTGGTTGCGCCTGCAGCCGGCTCCTGCCCGTACCCGTGTCCGCCATGAGCCCATCCAACGATTCTTCCCAGACCCCTGCCCAGCCGCCCCGGCAGAAACGCCACTGGCTGGTCCGCCTGTTCCTGTGGCTGATCGGCCTGCTGGCTGCCGGTGCCGCCACCGTGGCCCTGCTGGCCGCCGTGGCCCTGTCCGTCGCCTACCCCAACCTGCCGGATGTCTCCAGCCTGCAGAACTACCAGCCCAAGCTGCCGCTGCGCATCTACTCGTCCGAAGGCAATCTGATCAACGAATTCGGTGAAGAACGCCGCAGTTACGTGCCGTTCGACGAAATTCCGGCCATCATGAAGAACGCCGTGCTGGCGATCGAGGACGCCCGCTTCTACGAACACAACGGCATCGACTATGTCGGCGTGATGCGTGCCGGCCTGGCCAACTTCAGCAAGGCACGCAGTCAGGGCGCTTCCACCATCACCATGCAGGTGGCGCGCAACGTCTACCTCTCTTCCGAAAAGACCTTCACGCGCAAGATCTACGAGATGATGCTGGCGTTCAAGCTGGAGCGCAATCTCAGCAAGGACCAGATCCTCGAGATCTACATGAACCAGATCTTCCTGGGCAACCGCGCCTACGGCTTTGCTGCCGCTTCCGAAGCCTACTTCGGCAAGCCGCTGCAGCAGATCAACCTGGCCGAAGCCGCCATGCTGGCCGGCCTGCCCAAGGCCCCCTCGCTCTACAACCCGATCGTGAACCCGAGCCGGGCCCGCGTGCGCCAGCTCTACATCCTGGACCGCATGGTCGAGACCGGCTTCATCACGCAGCAACAGGCTGACGAAGCCAAAAACACCGAACTCGTGCTGCAGCGCGCCACCTACGGTGACAACGTGCACGCCGAATACGTGGGGGAAATGGTGCGCCAGCTGATTTATGACCAGTACGGTGCCGATACCTACACGCGCGGCCTGAACGTTTACACCACCATCTCCACCGAAGAGCAGCACGCCGCCTACAAGGCGGTGCGCACCGGCATCCTGAACTACGATACAGGCCGCAGCTACCGCGGCCCCGAGCACTTCATCACCCTGCCGACCGATCCGGACCTGCTCGAGGAAGCGATTTCCGATGCGCTGATCGAATACCCGGATGCCGGTGAAATGAAGGCCGCCGTCGTCACCGAGGCCTCGCCCCGCAAGGTCGTGGTACGCCGCAGCGACAACGATCCCATCAGCATCACCGGCAACGGCCTGCGCTTCGTCAGCTTCTCGCTGTCGAACAAGGCCAACGACAAGCAGAAGATCCGCCCCGGTGCCATCGTGCGCGTGGTCGAGAACAAGGGCAGCTGGACCATCCGCCAACTGCCTGAAGTGGAAGCCGCGCTGGTGTCCCTGGATCCGCAAAGCGGTGCCATCAAGGCCCTGGTCGGCGGTTTCGACTTCAACAAGAGCAAGTTCAACCACGTGACGCAGGCCTTCCGCCAGCCGGGCTCCAGCTTCAAGCCCTTCATCTACTCGGCCGGTCTGGAAGAAGGCATCATGCCGAGCACCGTGGTGAGCGACTCCGAGCTGGTGTTCGATTCCAGCGTCACCGGTGGCAAGCCCTGGTCGCCGAAAAACTATGATGGCCGCTTCGGCCCGCCGCTGACGGTACGCCAGGCCCTGGCCAAGTCGCGCAACATGGTCTCGATCCGCATCCTGCAGTCGGTCGGCACCCAGAAGACCCAGGACTGGGTGGGCCGCTTCGGCTTCCCGGCAGACCGCACACCGCCCTATCTGACGATGGCGCTCGGCGCCAACTCCACCACACCGCTGGAAATGGCGGTCGGCATGTCGGTGTTCGCCAATGGCGGTCATGGTGTCAGCCCCTACGTGATCTCGATGATCAAGGACCAGCGCGGCAACGTGCTGTCCGAGGTGCAGCCGGCCGAGCTGACCGAGCAGCGCCGCGTGATCCCGGCGCGCAACGCCTTCATCATGAACAGCCTGCTGAACGAGGTCACCACCACCGGTACCGCGGCCAAGGCCAGTGGCCAGCTCGGCCGCCGTGACCTGTTCGGCAAGACCGGTACCACCAACGACTCCAAGGACGCCTGGTTCGCCGGCTACCAGCCGACCCGCACCGCCGTGGTCTGGATGGGCTTCGACAACCCGCGCAACCTGGGCGACCGCGAAACCGGTGGCGGCCTGAGCCTGCCGATCTGGATCGATTACATGAAGGTCGCACTCAAGGGCGTGCCGCTGGCCAAGGCGCCCAACCCGCCGGAAGGCGTGACGCGCCAGGGCGACTGGGTCTACACCGAATATGCCGGTGGTCGCGGCATTGCACGCATTGGCGTGGCCAGCAACTACAGCGCGGCACCGGCAGCACGCAGGAACGGCGGCAGTCCCAGTGGCGGCAGCGACAGCGCTCCGCCACCTGCCGACAATGTCGGCGCACACTCCACCGATCCGTTCGGCGGCAACTAAACGTCATCAGCGGCAGGCATCCCCTGCCGCTGCCGGTTTTCAGGGTCAGGCAAACTGCAGTGGCAGACCGGACTGCTCGCTGGCCAGCTGGCTCAGGTGGGCAAAAAACTCGCCATGGCCCTTGGTGTCCTGCCAGGCCTGGCCATCAAAGGTATAGTGGTAACCACCCGCCTTGGCCGCCATCCAGATTTCGTGCAGGGGCTTTTGCAGGTTGATCACGATCTGGCTGCGGTTCGGAAACACCAGCGTGATCATGCCGCCCACGCGCTGGTTGTCGATATCGGCATCGGTCTCGTCATTGATACGGTCGCAGCAGGCCTCGACGCGGCGCAATACCTGCTCGGCAGCCTCAAGATATTCCAGGTCAGTCATTACAATTCCAGCTATGGTGAAAGTCCGAAACATTGTACGCATCGCCCTGTTGCCCTTGACTGCAGCAGTGCTATCGGCCTGCGGCCAAACCGGCGATCTCTACCTGCCCACGGAACCCGGGGCAGCGCAGCGCGCACGCCTGCACGAGCTGATCATTCCGGGGCTGAAGCGCGGCAACCCGGCTGCCGTTGCAGATACGGAACCCGCACCGCCACCAGTCCCCACCGAAGCGGACCGCATCCAGAGCACCATTCCCTCCAACCCCGGCCTGTAAACCGGCCGGCACTGCCCTTTCTGCCCATGACCTCCCTCCCCGGATCCCCTTTCCTGGCCCGTGACGCCGCCGGCTCCCTGACTGTCGATGGCGTCTCCGTGGCCGAGCTGGCACGCGAACACGCGACCCCGCTGTTCATCTACTCTAGGGCCGCCATGCTGCACGCGCTGGCCGCCTACCAGCGTGGCTTCGAGGGCCGCAACGCCCAGATCTGCTACGCCATGAAGGCCAACTCCACGCTGGCCGTGCTGCAGGTATTCGCCCAGGCCGGCTGCGGCTTCGACATCGTTTCCGGTGGCGAGCTGGAGCGTGCGCTGGCCGCCGGTGGCGATCCGGCCAAAATCATTTTCTCCGGCGTCGGCAAGACACGCGCCGAGATGCGCCAGGCGCTGCAGGCCGGCATCGGCTGCTTCAACATCGAAAGCCTGCCCGAGCTGGACGTGCTGTCCGAAGTTGCCGCCGGCATGGGCCTGCGCGCCCCCATCAGCATCCGCGTCAACCCCAACGTCGATGCCAAAACCCACCCCTACATCTCCACCGGCCTCAAGGGCAACAAGTTCGGCATCGCGCACGAAGATGCGCTGCAGGCCTACCAGCACGCCGCCAGCCTGCCCGGCCTGCGCGTGGTCGGCATCGACTGCCACATCGGCTCGCAGATCACCGAGATGGATCCCTATCTCGATGCCATGGAGCGCATGCTGGACCTGTTCCAGCAGATCGAGGCTGCCGGCATCCCGCTGGAGCATTTCGACTTTGGCGGCGGTCTGGGCATCACCTACACCGACGAGCAGCCGCCGGCCGCCGATGCACTGTGGCAGCAGTTGCTGGCACGCATGGACGCACGCGGCCTGGGCCAGCGCAAGCTGATGATCGAACCCGGCCGCTCGCTGGTCGGCAACGCCGGCATCTGCCTGACCGAAGTGCTCTATCTCAAGGATGGCGAAGAGAAGAACTTCTGCGTCGTCGATGCCGCCATGAACGACCTGCCGCGCCCCGCCATGTACGAAGCCTTCCACCAGATCGTGCCGGTGCAGCAGCGCCCTGCCAGCCCGGTCACCTACGACGTGGTCGGACCGATCTGCGAAAGCGGTGACTGGCTGGGCCGCGACCGCGATCTGGCCGTGCAGCCGGGCGATCTGCTGGCAGTACTGTCTGCCGGCGCCTACTGCATGAGCATGGCCAGCACCTACAACAGCCGTGGCCGCGCCGCCGAAGTGCTGATCGCTGACGGCCAGGCGCACCTGGTAGCGCCGCGCGAATCGGTCCGGGACATCTACCAGCGCGAACGCCTGCTGTAAGCCGCTGCCGGGCCGGGTGCCCTACCCGACTTTCCCGACACACAGGGGCTGCCACGGCAGCCCCTGTTGCATGCATGCTGCCGGCGCGCTCAGTGGTGACCGCAGGAGCCGCCGCTGCTGCCGCGGTTCCAGTACCACAGCCGCCAGCCCAGCAAAGCCGTCAGGATCAGCGCATAGATCCAGACCTCCAGCACATCATTCTTGCTGCCACGCATCCACAGGAAATGCACGATGGCAAAGCCTGCCGCCAGATAAATAATGCGATGCAGCGCCTGCCAGTTGGCACCGCCCAGCCGGCGAATCGCGGCATTGTTCGACGTCAGCGCCAGCGGCAGCAACAGCGCATAGGCCAACATTCCCATCAGGATGAAGGCGCGATCCGCCACGTCCGCCAGCAGCTCCGACAGGCTGAAGCCCATTTGCAGCCAGACATACAGCAGCAGGTGCACGCTGGCATAAAGGAAAACCGACAGACCGAACACGCGCCGGAAACGCAGCAGCTGCGGCAAGCTGAAGGTGACGCGCAGCGGCGTGACCGCCAGTGTCAGGCACAGCATGCGCAAGGCCCAGTCGCCGGCACCACGCACCAGCGCCTCCTCCGGGTTCACATAGGCTCCGCTGGCGGCCTGCCACCACAGCCACAGCAGGGGCAGCAGGCACAGCAGCCAGACCAGGGGACGGGTCCAGGACTGGACCAGCAGGCGTTTCAGCGATTCCATTTTCTTTCCGTTCTGCCCCGCAGGGCGGTTTGTCATCGATTCCGTTTCAGTAATAGGTGGCCAGATCCATGCCCTGGTACAGGCTGGCGACCTGCTCGCCATAGCCATTGAACAGCTGCGTCTGGCGACGCGGGCTGCGCAGACTGTCGCCAATGCGACGCTCAGTTGCCTGGCTCCAGCGCGGATGCGCCACCTCCGGGTTCACATTGGCATAAAAGCCGTATTCGTTGGGTACGGCGCGCATCCAGGCCGAGACCGGCAGCTGCTCGGTCAGGCGAATGCGTACCAGGGACTTGGCACTCTTGAAGCCGTATTTCCAGGGCACTACCAGCCGCAGCGGCGCGCCGTTCTGCTTCGGCAGCACCTCGTCATACATGCCAAACGCCAGCAGGGTCAGCGGGTGCATGGCCTCGTCCAGCCGCAGACCTTCCACATAGGGCCAGTCCAGGATCCGGCTGCGCAAACCGGGCATCTGCTGCGCATCGGCCAGCGTGCTGAACTCGACATAGCGCGCACTGCCCATCGGTTCCACCTGCTTCAGCAGCGCCGACAGCGAATAGCCGATCCAGGGAATCACCATGCTCCAGCCCTCGACACAGCGCAAGCGGTAGACGCGCTGCTCCATCGGGGCCAGTTGCAGCAGCTCCTCCAGCCCGAGCGTGACAGGCTTGTGCACCAGACCTTCGATGCGCACGCTCCAGGGCGTGGTCTGCAGGCTGCCGGCATGCTGGACCGGATCACTCTTGCCGGTACCGAACTCGTAGAAATTATTGTAATGCGTGGCATCGTGCTGCGTGGTCAGCACCTCCTCGCTCGTGGCACCGGCAACGTCCGATGGCACGGCCGACAGCGCCACGCCCGGCTGCGGCTGCAGCGCCGGCTGCTGCCAGCGCCGGTACAGGGGGAACGCCGCCACGCCGGCCGCTCCTGCCGCCGCCAGCCCCATCAGCTGCAGCCAGCGTCGCCGAGCCGCGTAGGCCTGCGGCGGCGTGATCTCGCTCGGGACAGGATGTTCATAGCCGCGATCGCGGTGGTGGTGCATGGTGCGTGCCTCTCCAGACAGGGCCGGAATGCCCCTGCAACGATCCTAACGCAAAGCGCATATCCCCGGGCCGGTCAGTGCCGTCCACGAAAAAGGCGCATGACCGGTTGGCCATGCGCCTCATGCGGGCGATCCCGCCGGGGGATCAAAGCGTACCGTAGCTGTGCAGGCCGCTCAGGAACATGTTCACGCCGATAAAGGCGAAGGTGGTGATGGCCAGACCCACCAGCGCCCACCAGGCCGCCACGGTACCGCGCAGCCCCTTCATCAGGCGCATGTGCAGCCAGGCCGCATAGTTCAACCAGACGATCAGCGCCCAGGTCTCCTTCGGGTCCCAGCTCCAGTAGCCACCCCAGGCCTCGGCGGCCCACAGCGCCCCCAGCACGGTGGCAATGGTGAAGAAGGCAAAGCCGACCGCAATCGACTTGTACATCACGTCATCCAGCACTTCCAGGGCCGGCAGGCGTGCGGCAATCGTCTTGCGGCCCAGGATGATGGTGGCCACGATCAGCGCCGAGACGCCAAAGTACACCGCCCAGTAGCTGCTCATGCCGCTTACGCTGCTGCGGAACACGATCGGCTCGAAACACAGCACGATACCCAGCAGCCACAACGGAGCCAGCTTGTACCACCTGGTCTCGGTCGCCTGCTTCTTGATCAGGTAGGCAAAAGCCACCATGGCGGCCAGCGCAAACGTTCCGTAGCCGACGAAGTTGGCCGGCACGTGCAGCTTCATCCACCAGCTCTGCAGCGCCGGTACCAGCGGCTGGATCGCCTGCGCCTCGCGTACCAGCGTGTACCAGAGCAGGAAGCCGACTGCGGCACTCACCACCAGCATCACGAACGCGCCCAGGGCACGCGTGCGGTACTGCATCTCGTAGTACAGGTAGAACAGCGCCGTCATCCAGCAGAACAGCACGAACACCTCGTACAGGTTGCTTACCGGAATGTGGCCAATGCCGGCGCCGATATGGTGACTCTCGTACCAGCGCACCATGGTGCCGATCAGCGCCAGCGCCACACCGGCCCAGGCCAGACGCGATCCCAGCAGCTCCAGCGCATTGCCGCTGTAACGGTCGGCCTCGTCCTTGCCGCCCGTGAACATGCCGATCCAGTAGAACAGCGTGCTCATGAAGAACAGCATGCACATCCAGAGGATGGCCGACTGGCTGGAGATGAAGTACTTCAGCAGGAACACATCCTCGGAACGCTGCAGGTCGCCGCCATACAGCCAGATCGCCAGCAGCGAAACGACCGCCACGCCCAGCATCAGGCGTGCCGCCGGACGCCAGAACCAGCCCAGCCAGATCACGCAGGGAATGGTGCCGATCAGGATCGCCTTTTCATAAACGTCCATGGCGTGGTTGTAATGCATCAGCGCATACACCCCGCCCACCACGGCGAGCAGCGCAAACAGCCAGTCGAACAGGCTGCGCCGGCTGAAGAAACCCTCGTTCAGGGTGATGTTCTGCACCTCGTGCGAGGGCAGCTTGGTAGTGGAACTCATGGACGTGCTCATGACGGGCGTTCTCCCAGCAGGTACTGCTTCAATGCGTCAAATTCCTTGTCGCTGTCCAGGTTGCGACGATTGCTCGAAAGCGCCATGGTAGCGCCCGAGGCCTCCGGCTGTCCATCTTCGTGTGCGGCCGGACGCACCCAGACCCAGATGCGGCGCTCGGTGATGTACAACATGGCAAACACGCCCAGGATCAGGAACAGGCAGCCCAGATAGACCACCCACTTGCCCGGCGCGCGCGTGACCTGGAACACGCTGGCCTGCACCTGGGTGAAGGTCTCCAGCTGGAACAGCACCGGCTCCGGGTACAGCGGGGCATCGCTCAATGCCACCACGGCCTGGGCCAGCCAGGCACGATGCCGCTCCTCGTCCATGTCCAGCGCCGGCAGCTTGCTGCGTTCGCGCGACAGTTGCAGCAGCTCCACCATGGAACCATTCAGCATGCGCAGCAGCACATCGCCAAAACGCTGCTGGTCTTCCGGCGGGATGGTCTGCTCGATAAAGCGGGCCACCGCCTGCAGGCCGAAGCTGCGCGCCGCCTCGCTATTGCTGTCGCGGCGAGCCGCGTCCAGGTTGGCCGGATCACCGGCAAACAGGTCCAGCACACGGCCGGCCGACAGGGCCAGCTGTTCCTGCACCTGCTGGTTCGCCACCCCGGTGGCCTGTGTCACATAGCGGCGCACCGCCTCGGCACGCAGCGCCGGATCATTCAGGGCCAGGCGCAAACGCTGGAATTCGTCGAGCGATCCGTTGTCATCGGCCGGAATGCGCAGGTAGCGGAAGTTCTCGTCCGTGTCATTGCGCACGCCGAACAGGAATTCGGCCGGGCTGCCATCCCCTGCCGCAACCGGCAGCATGTAGTTGACAAATTCACGCGCCTGTCCGGCACTGTCGCGCAGCTTGTAGACCACGCTCGGGCCAACGTTGCGCAGCTCATGCGCCTTGCGGTTCTGCGCCGATCCCAGGTTGTCGTGCAGCTTCTGCTGCAGATCCACGCCACGCACATCGACAGCACCGGAATTCAGGTTGCTGAAGTTCTCGACGTTGATGGTGCGCAGATCCGTCACTTCCAGCGTGCGCTTGTCCTGGCCATTGGTGATCTCCACGGCGCGGCCGACCGCCGTATCCACCGAGAACGGAGCAACCTGCCCCCCCATGGCCACGGCCTTCAGCTTCACCGGCGAACCGCCATCCTCGAAACTGGACTGGTAGATCTGGATGCCCTTGTAGCTGGCCGGGTGGTTGACCTCGATGCGCTGCGGAATCGCTTCGCCGGTTTCCTTGTCGTGGATGACGACTTCACTGGCAAACACGCGCGGCATGCCGGTGGGGTAATACTCGACGATGAACTTCTTCAGCTCCAGGCCAAACGGCAGCTCCTGGATCAGCACGCCATCCTTCTGCAACAGGATGGCGGCATCGGCGGTGCTGCCCTCGGGCACGAACAGGTTGCCGCGGAAAGTCGGGTTGCGCACGCTCAGGCGATGCTGCTCGGGCACATCAGCCACCATGCCGGCCCCGCTGAACGGCTGCTTGCCATTGAACCAGGTCTGCATGCGCACCATCAGGTCGCCATCCAGCAGGCCGCCCAGACAGATCAGCACGATGGCGCTGTGCGCCGCCAGATAGCCGATCTTGTTGGCGCCCCCCTTCTTGGCGGCCACCATCCAGCCACCCTGCGCGCCCTGGCGCTGCTGCAGCCTGACCTTCCAGCCCTTGCCGGCGAGTTTCTCGCCCAGGCTGCGTGCGGCCTGTGCCGGCTCCTGCGGCAGCGTGGCTTCGGCCTTGTAGCCAAAAGCCTGCAGCGCACGCACGTGGATGTTTTCCTTGTAGCTCTTGAGATCCGCCAGGATCTTGGGCGTATGGCGCGCAATGCACAGCGAGGTGCTGATCACCAGAAACGCCAGAATCAGCAGAAACCACCAGGCGCTGTACACCGAGTACAGGTTCAGCTGCTCGAATACGCGGGCCCAGAATGGCCCGAACTGGTTGATGTAGTTGTTGAACGGCTGGTGCTGGGTGATGACCGTGCCGATCACCGAGGCAATGCAGATGACGGTCAGCAGCGCAATCGCAAAGCGCATCGAGGACAGCAGCTCGACGGCAGCACGCATCCAGCGACCGCCCCGGCGAACCTCGTAACCTTGTGTGGAAAATGTTGTCATGCAGGATGGGCCCGGCATACGGGCTGCTGGTGCGGGGGCGTCACCCGCCTGGCGTCTGTGGACTGGAATCCGTCATCATAACGCGCACGAAAAAGGCGGGTACGCAACCCGCCTTTTATGGTGCCGGACGGGAGGCAGCGCAAACTGGCGAGCTGCACACTCGATGGCAGGATCAGCGCAGACCCTGGATGTAGTCTGCCACAGCCTTGATCTGGGCATCGTTCATGCCGTTGACGACATGCGGCATGACCAGGTCGTTCTTGCGGACGCCGTCACGGAAATCCTTGAGCTGCAGCTCGGTGTAGTCGGCCTTCTGGCCTGCCAGGCGCGGGTACTTGATCGGCATGCCGGCACCGTTGGGAGCGTGGCAGGCGGCACAGGCCGGCACGGCACGGCTGGCAATGCCACCGCGCCAGATCTTTTCGCCCAGTGCCAGGCTTTCCTGGTTGGTTGCGGCCAGCTTGTTGGCCTTCTGGGAGGCAAAATAGTAGGCCACGTCAACCATGTCCTGATCGCTCAGGGCGGCAGCATAACCGTTCATGACGGTACCCTTGCGGGCGTTGCTCTTGAATTCCTTGAGCTGCTTGATCATGTACTCGGGATGCTGCTGCGCCACCACCGGGTAACCGGCGATCACGGAGTTGCCATCGGCGTTGTGGCAGGCAATACACACACTGTTCACGATGGCCTTGCCCTTGGCCAGGTCAGGCTTCGGCTTGGCCGTCGGCGTGGCTGCCACGGCAGCACCTGCAGCCGTGAACAGCAGAGCGGAAATCAGGGAAGCGGCAATAGTGGATACGGGCTTCATAGTCGGCATCAGTCTGGGGTGAACGGAACAACCGGTGCTGCGCAATCCGGGTAAACTTGGCCATTCTACAACGGCCCGTAACCAAAATTGACAGATTCACCGTAACTGTCGCGGATCGTAGTCAACAATTGGCCGGATTTCCCCTGCACTGGCTGCTGCCACGGCAAGAACCGGCCCCTGCCCGAGACCCGCCATGGCCGCGTCCAAACGCCCTCCCCGCAAGCCTGCTGCCGCACCGGCCAAGCCGCCCAAGACCCCGACGCCACTCGGCTGGATGCACACCGCCCGCTTTCTGACCACCGCCGCCCAGCTCGACCAGCTGCCGGCGCTGGACGTACCGGAAATCGCCTTTGTCGGCCGCTCCAACGCCGGCAAGTCCACCTGCATCAACACCCTGACGCAGCAGCGCCAACTGGCCTTTGCCTCCAAGACACCAGGACGCACCCAGCACATCAACCTGTTTGCCCTGGGTCGCCAGAACCAGACCGATGCCGTGCTGGCCGACCTGCCCGGCTACGGTTACGCCCAGGTGCCGCTGGCCGACAAGCTGCGCTGGCAGCGCGTCATGGCCAACTACCTGATGACGCGCGAAAACCTGGTCGGCGTGGTGCTGCTGTGCGATCCCCGCCACGGCCTCACCGAGCTGGATGAACTGCTGTTGGAAGCGATCCGCCCACGCGTGGAAGACGGCCTGGAGTTCCTGCTGCTGCTGACCAAGTCCGACAAGCTGACGCGTGCCGAAGGCGCCAAGGCGCTGTCCATCGCACGGCTGAATGCCGGCGGCGGCGAAGCCATGCTGTTCTCGGCGCTCAAGAAACAGGGCATGGAACAGGTGGCGCAACTCCTGTGGGACTGGACCCACCCGCCGCAGGAAGACAGCGCCGCAGACGATGCCGAAGCGGCAGACGACGGCCTCAGTACACCTCCGGCAAGCCCTCCGGACGCGTCTTGAAGCGCTTGTGCACCCAGAAATACTCCTCGGGGCGACGCGCCACCCAGCCTTCGAGGTAGTCGTTCATGCGCTGGGTGTCGGCCACCACATCCTCGGTCGGGAAATCCTGCCACGGGCCTTCCACATGCAGGGTGTAGCCATGCGATTCCATATAGGTGATGGTGGTCACCACCTGCGCGCGACCCAGTCGGGCAAAGCGTGACAGCGAGGGCACGGTGGCTGCCGGCACACCAAAAAAGGTGACAAAAATCGATTCCTGCGGGCCAAAGTTCATGTCCGGCAGCAGGTAGAGCAGGCCCTGCTTGCGCAGCTTGGCAATGATGGGCTTGACGCCATCGCGCCGCCACACCACCTGCGCGTTCGGAAAGCGCGTACGGCCACGGCGCACCCAGGCATCAATCGTCTTGTTGCTCTGCGGCGTGTAAATGGAAATGAAGATGCGCTCCAGCAATTGGCCCGACAAGGCCATGCCGCCGGCATCGAGTCCGACAAAGTGCGGTGCAAACAGGATGGTCGACTTGCCGTCCCGCAGCGCATCGACATCGCCCACCATGCGCAGGCGCTTGCCCAACAGCGCCGGGCTGCCATGCCAGATCCAGATGCGATCCAGGAAAGTCTGCATGAAACGCACGAAATGCAGGCGCGCGATGCGCTCGCGCTCGGCCTCGGTCTTGTCCGGGAAGCACAGCCGCAGGTTGACCAGCGCCACATGGCGGCGGCGCGGCACCAGCTGCCAGGCCAGCTTGCCCAGCAGCCAGCCCAGGCCACGCCAGACCCACAGCGGCAGCCAGGCCAGCATGCCAAACACGAGGTTGATCAGGCGCACCTGCCAACTCCATGCCTCATCCGCTTGCGCTGTCGTATTGTCCGGGGTGTTCTCGCTCACGGTGCAGATTCCTCCTGTGCCGCCTGTTTGGCCACGTAATCCTTCCAGCCATAGGGCTCACGGTAGCGCGCATAGCCCCACATGTACTGCTGCGGGCAGTTCAGGATCACGCGCTCCATCTCGCGGTTGATCTGCGCCACGGCGGGCTCCAGCTCCTGCGGCAGCGGCGCGCTCAAGGGGCTGCAGTGCAAGCGGTAGCCGCGGCCCCAGGACAGGCGCTCACCCCAGATCACGATCACGGCGGCCTGCGTCTGGTGCATCAGCTTGGCGGCCAGCGTCATGGTGTAGGCGTCCTTGCCGAAGAACGGCACCCAGACGCCCTGCCCCGGTGGCGGCACATGGTCGGGCAGCAGGCCAACGGCCTCGTTGTGGCGCAAGGCCTTGATCATCTGGCGAATGCCGCTGATATTGGTGGGCACGGAGCGCAGGCCGGGGCGCTCACGCACGGTCTCCATCATCTCGGCCAGCCAGGGCTGGCTGGCGGGACGGTAGAGCACGGTGAGGTTGCCGTACTGCTGGTGGAAACGTTCGGCCATGGCCTGTGCCGTGATCTCGAAACAGCCCATGTGCGGCGTCAGGAAGATGATGCCCTTGCCCGCGCCATAAGCCTGCTCCACGTGCTCCAGCCCGCGCCACTCGCAATGCACCGGCTTGCCCAGCCACAGCCGTGGCAGCTCGGACAGCATGCGGCCATTGTGGGCGATGGACGGGCGCACATCGGCCAGCGTCAGACCGGCCAGCGCAGCGTTGTCACGCACGCGGCGGCGATAGGACGCAGCAGCGAACCAGCCCAGCCAGCCCAGCACGGCACCCATGCCATGCAGCAGCCAGAGCGGGAACCAGGAAAGGATTCGGAACAGGAATGCCATTGACACAAGGTAAATGGTGTCTCTCGGCCCGGCTTGGGCAGATTTGACAGAATTGCTACAATGTACGGATCGCCGAGTTAAACGAGCAACTTGCAGGGCGATACCTTCATGCGATTGTCGCATGGATGTGGCGTATTCACCACGAATACCCGGACGGGCCGCCTTTCTGGCACACCGGCTCCACTGCTAAAGCGTTCGCCATCGTTCTTTTGGCAACGCGTTCCGTGCCACTACAAGGACTTTTACAAGCATGGCGAACGATTACCTCTTCACCTCCGAATCCGTTTCCGAAGGCCACCCCGACAAGGTGTCCGACCAGATCTCCGATGCCATCCTGGACGCCTGCCTGGCGCAGGATCCGCTCAGCCGCGTGGCCGCCGAGACCCTGACCAACACCGGTCTGGTCGTGCTGGCCGGCGAGATCACCACCGATGCCACGGTCGACTATATCGATGTGGCACGCGAAACCATCAAGCGCATCGGCTACGACAACTCCGAATTCGGCATTGACCACAAGGGCTGCGCCGTGCTGGTCGCCTACGACAAGCAGAGCCAGGACATTGCCCAGGGCGTGGATGCCGCCTATGACGACCCGCTCAACATCGGCGCTGGTGACCAGGGTCTGATGTTCGGCTTTGCCTGCGACGAAACGCCCGAGCTGATGCCCGCGCCCATCCATTACGCGCACCGTCTGATGGAGCGCCAGGCGCAGCTGCGCAAGAGCGGCAAGCTGCCCTTTCTGCGCCCGGACGCCAAGGCGCAGGTCACCATGCGCTATGTGGACGGCAAGCCGACCACGGTGCAGACCGTGGTCGTGTCCAGCCAGCACAGCCCCGAGATGAGCCTGGACGAAAAGACCATGAAGCCGGCCTTTATCGAGGCGGTGATCGAGGAAATCATCAAGCCGGTGATTCCGGCCGAGCTGCTGCAAGGCACCGAGTACCTGATCAACCCGACCGGCCGCTTTGTCGTGGGTGGCCCGCAGGGCGACTGCGGCCTGACCGGCCGCAAGATCATTGTCGATACCTACGGCGGCGCCTGCCCGCACGGCGGTGGTGCCTTCAGCGGCAAGGACCCGACCAAGGTGGACCGCTCTGCCGCCTACGCGGCACGCTACGTGGCCAAGAACATCGTGGCGGCTGGCCTGGCCAGCACCTGCGAGGTGCAAGTGTCCTACGCGATTGGCGTGGCACGCCCGATCAACATCACGGTCTATACCAAGGGCACCGGCGTGATCGACGACCACCGCATCGAGGCACTGGTGCAGGAGCACTTTGACCTGCGTCCGCGCGGCATCATCCAGATGCTGGACCTGCAGCGCCCGATCTACGCCAAGACTGCCGCCTACGGCCACTTTGGCCGCAATGAGCCGGAGTTCAGCTGGGAGCAGACCGATCGCGCGGCGGTGCTGCGTGCGGCGGCTGGGCTGTAAGCTGACGGGCTGGGCCTGACATGACTAGGAGCGCTGCGGCGCTCCTTTTTTGTGGGTCCATTGCCTGTCGCACAACAACAAGGGGCGCCGAAGCGCCCCCTGCTGACTCACACTGACTTGACGATCAGAAGCGGTAGCCCACTTTCACGCCGACGGCCACGGCGTTGTTATCCTTGAAGTCGCCGTCATAGTCGGGGGTGCCCATCTTGGAGCTGACCTGGGCCTTGGCATCACCCAGCCACAGGTACTTGGCACCCACGCCCACGTAGAAATTCTTGGTGGGGCTGTATTGCACGCCGGCACCGATGTTCCAGTTGCCATCAACCGGGCCCAGGGTGGTGGCGTATTCGCCGGTACCGCTGTCCCAGCCCAGGGAGACGCTGCCGGTCCACTGCTCATTGAACTTGCGGCCCACGCCTACAGTAGCGCTGTACTGATCCTTGTCATAGCTCACCAGATCAAAGCCGTTGGGCTTGCCCACGGCCGGGCCCACGGTCTTGGAGACGGCACCAAACTGGCCCGGACGAATGGCAAAGCTGGACCAGTCCACCCAGCGCAAGTTGGCAAATGCCAGCGTATTGGGAGCAATACCGCTCTGCACATCCAGGTTGATGGACTGCGGGGTCTCGATCTTGGTAGTGCCATTGACCGGGGCACCCGGGAAGTTGACGAAGTTTTCCTTGGTGTCCACATCATGGCTGATGGCCGAGCGATAGGTCATGGCCGCACGGAAGGCGATATCCGGAATCTCGTAGGCTGCACCTGCCAGCACACCCCAGCCCCCAGTAGTCTTGAGGCTGGCGTCATAGCCATTGAAAATCGAATAGGCTGCGCCGCGCAGGTGTACATCGCCCTTGATGGTCTGATAGACTGGGCCGCCATACACCGTCCAGTTATCGTTGGGCTGGTAAGCGGCCAGCAGCGAGAAACTTTGCGTGTTGACCGTCACATTGGTGTTGTGCGAACCCGCAGCCTGAGGCGTCAGGGCCGCCGCCCCGGCTGCTGCACCTGCAGCCATTTGTGCCTGCACATCCGGCGAAGCCAGCACGGTGGGCAACATGGCATCAATTTGCGCCTGATTCATGCCCATGCCGGCCAGCTGCTGGGTCGCCTTGGCGGTAGCAGTGGCCAAGGCTTGCTGGCCTGCCAGGGCCTTGGCCACGGTGCCATAGGCCTGGGGTGTGGTGGTGAAGTTGTTCACGCCACTATACGCGGCAGCAGCACCAAACGGATGGTCATACAGCAGTGCAAACGACAGCTTGTCATTGGCCTGGTACTTGATGGCTGCAGACGGGAAGTCGTAGCTGCTGCCCATGTCCGGGATATCACGCTTCAGGCCACCACTTTCCGTGCCTTCCACCGTAGGGCTGATCCAGGTATAGCCAAACTCCACCAGGTTGCCCGGCTGGAACAGCGGGGCCACGGACTGACCGGAACGATCCAGCGCGGCGGCAAAGGCACCAGAGGCGGGCAGCATGGCCAGAAGGACGGCGGTGCTGATCAGTTTGCGTTTCATCTTGTCTCCTGAGGTTATCCAAATGGCGCATCCAGCGATACGTTGCTGTTGATTGTAAAAATTGCGACATATCTCCCCCATAGGGATAATCCAGAACGGTCGTTCTATTTGTCGTTTTTATGCCTCAACCAGCAGAAAACCGTGTATTTATCACGGCTTAGGCTTGGCCCCTTGTTGCCGCTTATCCACAACAGGATGCTGAACTGTTCATTACCCTGACGGACAGAACGGACACTACCAGACGCAAAAAAGCCACCCCGAAGGGTGGCTTTCGCTTAAGTGCTAAGCAGTACTGGCAGAAGCCAGTGCTGGATTAGAACTTGTGACGCAGACCAACAGCGTACTTGGTGTCGTGGCCAGAGCCAGCGTTGTTGTCCAGGTCGTAGTCGTTGATACGAGCGTAACGGACATAAGCGTCAGTGCGCTTGCTGAAAGCGTAGTTAGCGCCGACGTTGTAGTCGATGCCGTCGTAGCCTTCGCCGTCGTTGTAACCAACTTCAGCCACCAGGGAAGCGGCGCCGAACGGAACCTTCACGCCAACGTTGGCTTCCTTGTCCTTGCCAGCAGCGAAGTCGTCGTCGGACACCAGGTAGTTAGCGTACACCTTGGCAGCGGTGAAGTCATAGGTACCACCGATACCGTAGTTGGTGACATCCTTGGTCTTGGCGCCAGTGTAGGGAGGGTTCTCAACTTCAGCCGTTTCGCCAGCGATGCCAACCATGAACGGGCCGGTGCTGTAGCTCAGGCCCAGACCGTAGGTCGTGCTTTGCTTGTCGTTAGCGCCGACCTGGATGTCGTCGTGACGGTCGTAGCCAACAGCTGCGGACACGCCCACGCCAGCGAAGTTGCCAGCGTAGTGGATACCGTTAGTGCGCTTTTCGCCCACCAGGTTGGTGGTGGAGAAGTCGGAGATGCTGTCAGCAGACGTATCTTCGGTCAGGCGGTACAGCGGCAGCTTGTCGCGGCCCAGCAGCACGGAGCCGAAACCACCTTGCAGACCCACCACAGCGCGGCGAGCCTCACCACCGGCGAACTCGCCGTTGGCAGAGTTGAAGCCGTGCTCGTAGTTGAACACTGCCTTCAGGCCATTACCCAGGTCCTCAGAGCCCTTGATACCCACGCGAGATTGCTGCAGGTTGGCCTTGTTGAAGCCGGTGTCGCGGCTAACGCCGTCCACTTCGGAAACGCCAGCAGAGATGTCAGCGATACCGTACAGAGTCACGGAAGATTGAGCGGAAGCAGCACCCACAGCAGCCAGAGCGGCCAGTGCGATCAGAGATTTTTTCATTGCAAGTTTCTCCAAGGTTAAACATGGGGCTCCGGTGAGTGGGTTGGCGTCGGCTTTGAGCCTTGTTGTGCCAGCCCCCGGTTCCCCGGGCCAACCTCCTTTTCGGAAGTTGTCTCTATTGCACCAGAGCTTGGACCGGTCTGCAAAGGGAAAGCAGGTTTTATCTTGATTTTGTAGCGCATCCGCCACAAACCTGTTGCGATCAGGCCACAAAACCACGGGCCCTCCCCCTGCCAGGGGCCGCTGGTGCGCCTGCTGCCAGCTGACTGGTGACGCGCTGGCCAAGTCCAGTTGTCAGCGTTTGCCGGGTGCAGTTGAGAAACTACTTGAAGTTGTACCGGCTGTTGCATGGCAGCTACAGGCCGGATGCATCTGTTGCATGCACACCACTCAGGCCCTGCCAACCGCGCTGGCCTGACCGATTCAGGCGATGCCGGCGAAGGCCGCAACTTCTGCGCTGGCGCAAGGCCGGCAAAATGCGGCTGGCTACAATGCCCCATGGCCCTGCTGCCGCCTGGCGCAGGGAATTTGTCAGGAGAAACTATGCGTACCCCTTCCCCGCTGGACGCCTGGATCGAGGCGGCCGACAACACCTTGCGCACGCTGTTTGCGCCCACGCATGCGAGCCAGCCCTCACCGGCCAATCGCCTGGGCCATGCCCAGATTGCCATGGACGATGCGGCGCTGTCGGATGATGAAAAGAAACTGTCGGGCGCGCTGATGCGCGTGAACCATGTGGGCGAGATCTGTGCGCAGGCACTGTACCAGTCGCAGGCGCTGGCCACACGCAACCCGGAGTTGCGCGCCCACTTCGAGGAAGCCGCGCGCGAGGAAATCGACCACCTGGCCTGGACCGCCGATCGGCTCAAGGAACTAGGTGACCGCACTTCGCTGCTGAACCCGTTCTGGTATGCCGGCTCGTTTGCGTTGGGCCTGGCGATGGGCCGCGTGAGTGACAGCAACAGCCTGGGCTTTGTGGTGGAAACTGAACGCCAGGTCGAATCGCACCTGCAGGAGCACCTGGGCCGCCTGCCCATGGCCGACCAGGCATCGCGCCTGATCGTGGCACAGATGAAGGAAGATGAAGACCGCCATGCCAACAACGCGCTGGAAGCCGGTGCCACGCCGCTGCCGCCGCCGGTGCAGGGGCTGATGCGCCTGATGGCGAAGGTAATGACCACGGTGGCGCACCGGATCTGACGCGCCCTGCCGCACAACCGACGTGAAACAGGGGCCATGATGGCCCCTGTTCTGTTTTTGCGCGCTACGCCTGCCTGGACAGGCGCAGCCGTTCCGAATCGCTCAAACGCGCTCGAAAATGCCCGCGGCGCCCTGCCCCATGCCAACGCACATGGTGACCATGCCGTACTTGAGCTTGTGGCGGCGCAGCGCATGCACCACGGTGGCCGAGCGGATGGCACCGGTGGCGCCCAGCGGGTGGCCCAGTGCAATCGCGCCGCCCATCGGGTTGACCTTGCTCTGGTCCAGGCCCAGCGTATTGACCACGGCGAGTGATTGCGCGGCAAAGGCCTCGTTCAGCTCGTACCAGTCGATATCTTCCTGCTTCAGGCCGGCGTAACGCAGCGCGGCCGGAATCGCCTCGATCGGGCCGATGCCCATGATGGCCGGCGGTACGCCCTTGCTGGCGAAGCTGACGAAGCGCGCCAGCGGCTGCAGGTTGTACTTCTTGATCGCGGCTTCGCTGGCCAGGATCAGCGCGCCTGCGCCATCACTGGTCTGCGAGCTGTTGCCGGCGGTGACGGAGCCACGCGCGGCAAACACGGTGCGCAGCCTGGCCAGGCCTTCCATGGTGGTGTCCGGGCGGGCACCCTCGTCCAGATCAACGATGCGCTTGCTGATATTGACCTTGCCGGTCTCCAGGTCCAGCTGGCGTTCCTCGATCTCGACCGGGGTGATCTCGTCCTTGAACTCGCCGGCCTGCATGGCGGCAATGGCGCGGCGGTGCGATTCGACGGCGAAGGCATCCTGCGCCTCGCGGCTGACCTTCCACTGCTGCGCGACCTTTTCGGCGGTCAGGCCCATGCCGTAGGCAATGCCCACGTCCTGGTTGCCGCTGAAGATATCGGGGTGCAGCGAGGGATTGTTGCCCATCATGGGCACCATGCTCATGCTTTCCACGCCAGCCGCGATCATGATGTCGGCTTCACCGACACGGATGCGGTCTGCTGCCATGGCGACCGCGCTCAGGCCGGAGGCGCAGAAGCGGTTGACGGTGATGCCGCCGACGCTGTTGGGCAGGCCGGCCAGCACGGCACCAATGCGCGCCACGTTCAGGCCCTGCTGGGCCTCAGGGATGGCACAGCCACAGATCACGTCCTCGATCGCCTGCGGATCCAGGCCGGGAGCCTGGGCCATGGCCGACTGGATCGCCTTGACCAGCAGGGTCTCGGGGCGGGTGTGCTTGAAAAAGCCCTTGTGCGAGCGCCCGATCGGGGTGCGGGTCGCGGCAACAATGTAGGCGTCTTGCAGTTGTTTCATGAATCGGTGTCCTTCCGTCCTCAGTTGCGCAGCGGCTTGCCGGTGTTCATCATGTGCAGCAGGCGATCCTGCGTCTTGGGATGCGCGACCAGCGCGGTGAAGGCTTCACGTTCCAGCTGCATCAGGTACTCTTCGCTGACCAGCGTGCCGGGATCGACATCACCGCCACAGGCAATGTGGGCGATATGGCTGGCAATATCAAAGTCGTGCGCGCTGATGAAGCCGCCATCGCGCATGTTCACCAGCGAACCCTGGATGGTGGCCTTGCCGTCACGGCCGGCCACCGGGAACAGGCGGCGCAGCGGCGGACGGTAGCCGCACTGGAACATGGCACGGGCGCGCTGGATGGCGACATACAGCAACTCGTCCTTGTTGGCGACGATGGTGTCGCTGTGCAGGATGTAGTCCAGGTCACGGCTTTCCAGTGCGCTGGTGCCGACCTTGGCCATGGCCGCGGCGGTAAAGCCTTCGGTCAGGAAAGGCAGCAGATCGGTACCGGTGCTGTAGGAAGCCTTTTCGGCAGCGCGACGGGCGATGTAGGTCATGCCACCGCCACCGGGGATCACGCCCACGCCCATTTCCACCAGGCCGATATAGCTTTCCATGGCGGCCACGCGGGCGCTGCAGTAGACCGACAGCTCGCAGCCGCCGCCCAGCGCCAGGCCACGGATGGCGGCGATGGTGGGCACCTGGGCATAGCGCAGGCGCAGCATCAGCATCTGCAGCTCTTCTTCCATGCCGCCCACGGTGATGGCACCGCCGGCCACATAGCCCTGCATCACGGTCTGCAGATCGGCACCGGCGCTGAACCATTCGTCATTGGACCAGATCACCAGGCCCTGGAAATCGCGCTCGGCCAGATCGACGGCGTGCATCAGGCCCTCGCCCACGGCGGGGCTGATGGTATGCATCTTGGTCTTGATGCTGGCAATCAGCACCTCGTTGTCCAGCGTCCACAGGCGCAGACCATCGTCTTCGTGGACGGTGGTGCCGGCAGTGGCGGGATCGGGCGCCTGGCTGCCCAGCACGTCCTCGCGGAAGTACTGGCGCTGGTAGACCGGCAGATTGGACAGTGCCTCGAACTGGCCAGTGGTCGGGTTGAACGAGCCCTGCGGCGTGTGCACGCCACCGGCTTCGGCCACCGGGCCGTTGAAGACCCAATCGGGCAGCGGTGCGCTGCTCAGGGCTTCGCCCTTGTCGATGTCTTCCTGGATCATCTTCGCCACGTCGAGCCAGCCGGCTTCCTGCCACAGCTCGAACGGGCCCTGCTTGCTGCCGTAGCCCCAGCGCATGGCAAAGTCCACGTCGCGGGCGGTATGGGCAATGTCCTTCAGGTGGACGGCAGCATAGTGCATCTGGTCACGCAGCACCGCCCAGACGAAGCGGCCCTGCGCGCCCTGGCTGTCACGCAGCAGGCGCAGGCGCTCGGCGGCGGGACGCTTGAGCATGCGGCCATAGACATCGTCGGACTTCTGGCCGGCCGGCACGTACTCGTCGCTTTCCAGCTCGTAGCGCATGATGTCGCGGCCCACCTTCTTGTAGAAGCCGGCCTTGGTCTTCTGGCCGAGTTGACCTTTCTCGATCAGGCGTGCCACCACCGGCGGCGTGGCAAAGTGCGGGTAGAACGGATCGGTCTCGACCGACAGGTTCTCCTGCATGGTGCGGATCACGTGGGCCATGGTGTCCAGGCCCACCACATCGGCGGTGCGGAAGGTGCCGGAGCTGGCACGGCCCAGCTTCTTGCCGGTCAGGTCATCGACCACATCGAAAGTCAGGCCGAACTTGTCGGCTTCGACCATGGTCGCCAGCATGCCGGCAATGCCGATGCGGTTGGCGATGAAGTTGGGCGTGTCCTTGGCGCGCACCACGCCCTTGCCCAGCACGCTGACGGCAAAGGTTTCGAGATCGTCCAGGATCTGCGGCTGCGTGGCCGGCGTGGCGATCAGCTCCACCAGATACATGTAGCGCGGCGGGTTGAAGAAGTGGATGCCGCAGAAGCGTGGGCGCAGCTGCTCGGGCAGCGCTTCGCTCAGTTTGGTGATGCTCAGGCCGGAGGTGTTGGAAGCCAGGATGGCGTGCGGCGCGACGTGGGCGGCGATCTTGTGGTACAGATCGGATTTCCAGTCCATGCGTTCGGCAATCGCCTCGATCACCAGATCGCACTCCTTGAGCAGATGCAGGTGTTCCTCGTAGTTGGCCGGCTGGATCAGCCCGGCATCACGCGTGGAGCCCAGCGGCGAGGGCTTGAGCTTTTTCAGGTTGTCGATGGCCTTGAGGGCGATGCCGCTCTTCGGGCCTTCCTTGGCCGGCAGATCGAACAGCACCACAGGCACTTTCACGTTCACCAGGTGGGCGGCAATCTGCGCGCCCATGACGCCGGCACCCAGGACGGCGACTTTCTTGACTTGGAATCGGGACATGGTGGTCTTTACTAAGGGCCGGCCCGCAGGCCGGCCGGGTTACTGAAGGCGTGCTTACTGCACGCGCACCCAGGTTTGCGTGCGGCCGATGCCCATCACCGAACCGCGCACTTCGAGCTTGCTGCCATTGGCCACCGGCGTCAGGCGCAGGGTGTAGTTGCGGCCGCTTTCGGGATCGAGAATCTTGCCGCCTTCCCAGACATCCTTGCCATCCGCCTTCTTGGCGCCGCGGATGATTTCCAGGCCGACCATGGGCTTGTCCTTGCGGTCGTCGCTGCACTTGTCGCACACGGCCGCCGGATCGGCGCCCTTGCGCAACAGTTTCTCGATGCGGCCATTGAGGACTCCGCCGCGCTCGCTGATGACGATCTGGGCCTTGGCCTGGCCGGTGGCGTCATCGATGCTGCGCCAGGTACCGACCGGCGTCATGCCGGAAGCGAAGCTGCCGCCTGCCAGCAGCAGGCCGAGGGCGAAAGTGGTGGTCTTTTTCATCCTTGTCTCCTGAGTGTGGCCCTGTCTTTATCTGTATGCAGGGGGATGGAAAGGCAATAGAGGGAAGGCTCCGCAGGCAGACCAGGCCGCCTGCGGCAGTCACCGATCAGGCCAGGGCCGCGTCGGTATCAAGCAGTACCTTGACGCCGTTGCGCGCTGTCTTCATCAGCGTCAGCGTTTCCGGGAACAGCTTGGCAAAGTAGAAGCGCGCGGTTTGCAGCTTGCCCAGGTAGAACGGGTCATTGCTGCCTTCGGCGATCTTCTGCTGCGCCACTTGCGCCATGCGGGCGAACATGTAGGCAAACACCAGATGGCCGGCGACCTTCATGTAATCGAAGGCGGCACCCCCCACTTCATCGGGATTCTGGAAGCCGCGGAAGCCCAGTTCGGTGGTGAACTTGGTCATCTGGTCAGCCAGCATGGCCAGCGGGTTGATGAACTCGGCCATCTGCTCGTTCACGCCTTCGGCGGCGATGAAGGCCCCAATCTCCTTGCCGAACTTCTTCAGCGTGGCACCCTGGTTGCCCAGCACCTTGCGGCCCAGCAGGTCCAGCGCCTGGACGGTGTTGGTGCCTTCGTAGATCATGTTGATGCGGGCATCGCGCACAAACTGCTCCATGCCCCATTCCTTGATGTAGCCGTGGCCGCCAAACACCTGCTGGCATTCCACCGTGGCCTTGAAGCCGTTTTCGGTCAGGAAGGCCTTGACGATCGGGGTCAGCAGGGCCAGGATTTCGCCCGATTCCTTGCGCACCTTCTCGTCAGGGTGGTTGTGCTCCTTGTCCAGCAGCAGGCCGGCGTACACGCTCAGGGCGCGACCGCCTTCGGCATAGGCCTTGGCCGTCAGCAGCATGCGGCGCACGTCGGGGTGCACGATGATGGGATCGGCCGGCTTGTCCTTGGCCTTGACGCCGGACAGGCTGCGCATCTGCAGGCGATCCTTGGCATAGGCCAGCGCATTCTGGTAGGCCACTTCGGTCAGACCGAGCGACTGGTTGCCCACGCCCAGACGGGCTGCGTTCATCATCACGAACATGGCTTGCAGGCCCTTGTTGGGCTGGCCGATCAGGGTGCCGCGCGCCTTGTCCAGCACCAGCTGGGCGGTGGCGTTGGAATGGATGCCCATCTTGTGCTCCAGCGCGCCGCAGTAGATGCCATTGCGCTCGCCGATATTGCCATCGGCATCGACGTTGAACTTGGGCACGGCAAACAGACTGATGCCCTTGCTGCCGGCCGGGGCGTCAGGCAGGCGCGCCAGCACCAGGTGCACGATGTTGTCCACCATGTTGTGTTCGCCGGCGCTGATGAAGATTTTCTCGCCGCTGATCAGGTAGCTGTCGCCATCGGGTTCGGCCTTGCTGCGCAGCAGGCCCAGATCGGTGCCGCAGTGCGGCTCGGTCAGGCACATGGTACCGGTCCACTCGCCGCTGATCAGCTTGGGCAGGTAGACCTTCTTCTGCCAGTCGGTGCCGTGGGCCAGCAGGGCCTCGTAGGCGCCGTGGCTCAGGCCGGGGTACATGGTCCAGGCCTGGTTGGCGGCGTTCAGCATTTCGTAGAAGCAGCCGTTGATGGTGGCAGGCAGTCCCTGGCCGCCGTATTCGGGATCGCAGCTCAGCGCCGGCCAGCCGCCTTGGATGTACTGCTGGTAGGCTTCCTTGTAGCCCTTGGGCGGCGTGACTTCGTGCGTAGTCTTGTCCAGCGTGCAGCCCTCGGTGTCACCGCTGACGTTGAGCGGCTGGATCACCTCGGCAGCGAACTTGCCACCCTCTTCCAGGATCGCATCAATGGTGGCGCGATCCACATCGGCGTGGGCCGGCATCTCGCCGAATGCGCTGGTCACATCGAACACTTCGTGCAGTACGAACTGCATGTCGCGCAGCGGAGGGGTGTAGCTGGGCATGAATGTCTCCTAGGTAGTTGCCGGCGGCACGGGCCGCTCTGTGTGGCGGGGTTCAGGAACAGCCCGGCGTGCCGGGCGGGGTCTTGTAAAACGAGAGCACACGCTCGAAGCTGGTGTGGATGCGTTCGATCGCCTGCGGCTTGTGCAGGAAACGTGCCTCGTAGTGCACGGACAGGATCAGTCCGTGGATCTCGAAAATCATCTGGTGGGCATCGGTACCGGAGGCGAGATGCCCCTCCGTACGCGCCTGCTCCACGGCCCGTCCCAGCGCGGCCATCCAGGTCTGGATCGCCTTGCGCAGGGCGTCGCTGACCGGGCCTTCCCGGTCGTCGTATTCGACCGCGCCACTGATGAAGATGCAGCCCGAGTGGACTTCCTCTTCGGTGACACGGCGAATCCAGTTTTCGAACATGGCGCGCAGGCGCGGCAAGCCGCGCGGCTGCTGCAGCGCCGGGTGGAACACCTCTTCCTCGAAACGCTGGTAGTACTCGTCAATGATGGCAATCTGCAGATCCTCGCGCGAACCGAAATGAGCGAACACGCCGGACTTGCTCATGCTGACGATGTCGGCCAGGGCACCAATGGTGATACCCTCCAGCCCGAAACGGCTGGCCAGCCCCAGACCGGCATCCAGCAGGACGCCACGCGTGTGCTGTCCCTTGTGCAGGTTGCGGCGACCCTTGCCGGAAGGGGCGTTGATAGAAGAATTGCTGGTGGTGGCAGACATGGTGCGGACTATAGCAAAAAATATCGAACGGTCGTTCTATTTTTCTCATGAAACGAGGAAGATTCCGGGTAAATCCCGATAGGACTGTGACACACGCCGCCAGGACGCTACCACCGGAATGAGGGCATGGTAACGTCCGCACGACCGTGCTGATACTGGTGCATACCCACAAGCACCAGAACTGGTGAGTCCACCTTCAGAGCGAGACGTCAGGGGCCGGTGCATCCTGGCTGGCCGGGCTGCGCCAGGGCGATGGCGAACTGCCGGGTTGCAGCAGCAGATGCGGGGCCAGCAGCAGCGTCACGCGCAGGCCACAGCCCTGGCCATCGGCATGCGGCACGCCGTCCGACAGGTTCAGCTGGCTCTGGTGCCGATGCGCGATCTCGCGCGCGATGGCGAGCCCGAGGCCGGTGCCCTCGCCGCGGGTGCCGGGCATGCGATAGAAGCGCTCGAAGACCTGCTCGCGATGCTCTGGCGGAATGCCGGGGCCGTTGTCCTCGACCTCGACAAAGGCCTGTGGCAAGGCCCGCCCGGCGCTGCTGGCGGCCCAGCGAGTGCGCGGCGGCTGGCGGATGCCGCAGCGCAGCGTGATCTCACCGCCTTCGGGCGTGTAATGCAGCGCATTGACCAGCAGGTTGGACAGCAGCTCGCGCAGCCACAGCGCATGCGCCTGGACCGTGACCGGCTGCTGCAGATCCAGTCCGAAGTCGATATTCTTGTCGAGGGCGGCATCGATGTACTGCTCGAGCAGGCTTTCGCACAGATCCTGCAGGTCGACCGGAGCCAGATGGCCGGCTTCCATGGCATCGGAATCGGCACGCGACAGCGACAGCAGCTGGTGCACCAGCTGCGAGGTACGGTGCGTGGCGGCACGCAGGCGGTAGAAATCGTGCAGCGGCAGCTGCACCATGTCCTTTTGTAGCGCCTCGTTCCAGACCAGCTGCGCATGGTTGCCGGCAAGGGCATCGGCCGGATGTGCCACCGCCTGCCCGGCTGCCGCCGGCTTGCCGGACGACGGCGACTTGAGCGACTCGCTCCAGGCATCGATCTGCGCCTGCAGGCCGGCCAGCGGCGTGCGCATCTGGTGTGCGGCATCGGCGATGAAGCGGCGCTGCGTCTCGGCCTGGGTGTTGACCAGGCCGAACAGGCGGTTGAGCGCCTTCACCAGCGGGCGGATTTCCTCGGGCGTGCTGCGCACATCGATGCTGCTCAGGTCACGCGGGGAGCGCTTTTCGACCGCCATGATGAGCAGCCGCAACGGCCGGAAAGCGCGCCGCACCGCCCAGCTGATCAGCAGCGAGAACAGCACGATCAGCACCAGGTTGGGAAACACCACCTTGAAGAACACCTGTGACAGCCAGCGCTTGAGCGGGTTGGAGGCATCGGCCACCTCGACGATGACGTCACCGGCCACGCTGGGCATGCGCTGCGCGACGATGCGGTAGTTGATGCCGTTGACTTCCTGGTTGAAGAATTCGGGTTCCTGCGTCAGCGGCATCACCGCCGGCAGGTTGTCGTTGCCGTGCAGCAGCCGCCGTTGCGGGGTGTAGATCTTGTAGGTCACCAGGCCTTCACGCTCGCGCAGGAACTCCTCTACCGGCGCGGCCAGTACCAGCACCGGCGGGTCATCGGAATGCACGCCGACGGCAATGATGGAATCGGCCAGCAGCGGCACCAGGCGCAGCAGCTGCTGGTCCTGCTCGCCCGCCAGGCTGTCGGCCGAACGGTAGTCGACCCAGGCGTTGATCAGCCCGAGCAGCACCAGCGGCAGGATCAGCATGTACAGCAGGCGGCGCTGGATGCGGACGGTATCGACCTTGACCAGCCCCTCCTGCGCCGGCAACCAGCGGGATCTCCAGCTCATTCGGGACGCTGTTCGATGCGGTAGCCAAAGCCCCGGATGGAGCGCAGGGCGATGCCATAGGGATCCAGCTTGGCACGCAGGCGCGAGATATAGACCTCGACCGCGTTGAGCGTGATTTCCTTGTCCCAGCCGGTGAGTGCCTGCAGCAGCTTTTCCTTGCTGACCGGCTTGGGCGCGTGCAGCATCAGGTACTGCAGCACGGTCCATTCGCGCGGACCGACATCGAGCGGCTGATCGTCGGCCATGACCTGGCGTGCGGCGGTATCGAGCGAGATGCGGCCCAGCGTCAGGACGGAGCTGGTGGCCGCCTGCGAGCGGCGCAGCAGCGCACGCAGGCGCGCCAGCAGCTCGGGCAGTTCGAAGGGCTTGACCATGTAATCGTCGGCACCGGCATCCAGTCCCTGCACGCGGTCATCCAGCGAATCGCGCGCCGTCAGCATCAGCACCGGAATCGACAGGCCGCGCTCGCGCATGCGCTGGGTCAGCGCCATGCCGTCCATCTGCGGCAGACCGACGTCGATGATGGCCGCATCAAAGGTATCGGAGGTGAGCGCGTCCAGCGCCGATTCGGCACTGCCAACGGCATCAACCACATAGCCGCCGGCCGAGGTCAGGCCCTGCTTGATGCCGTCGGCCAGCATCTGATCATCTTCTACCAGTAACAATCGCATGGGATGGACTCCGTATGGCCGCAGGAACAGGCTTCCATTGTGCCTGCGGCGGGAATGTGCAGCAGCATCAGCAGGGTGATCTGTTCTGCTCCTACAATCTGCCAGATTTACCCAGGGGAGGCAAGACGATGGAATGTACCGTAAGCTGGACCGGCGGTCTGGATACCCGTTCGGGCATGGGCTTTGTGGCCGAAACCGGCAGTGGCCACATGGTGATGATGGATGGCGCGCCCGATGCTGCCAAGCCGGAGAATGGCGGCCGCAATCTGGCCCCGCGCCCGATGGAGCTGCTGCTGAGCGGCCTGGGCGGCTGTGCCGCCTACGATGTGGTGCTGATCCTCAAGCGTGGCCGCCACCAGGTGGAAGGCTGCAGCGTGGCCATCGAGGCCGAGCGCGCCGACACCGACCCCAAGGTGTTCACGCGCATCCACATGCAGTTCACGATTCGCGGCAAGGGCATCCCGGCCAGCGCCGCCGAACGCGCGGTGGCCATGAGCCACGACAAGTACTGTTCTGCCAGCCAGATGCTGGGCAAGACCGCCACTATCACGACCGGACTGACACTGGACGACAACTCATGAATTTTTCATGACACATCCGTGAAAACCATGTCTTTCTTACGGAAAAGCAGGTGCCATCGTTGTCTTTTGCAGACAAATATCAGCGGGATATCGTGAATTTTGACGCGATGCAGCAAACTTTTAACGAACGCCCGTGCACAAAACTGCAATTGTGGCTACACTCGAGTGCGTTGCATATTCAGTTTCATGCAATAGTTGTCTCCTCCACCCTCTTATCAGGTGGATTCACCCCAAGTCCCCGGACTTGGGGTTTTTTTTCGCCCCGCGGCAGTGGGCAGCGGCGTGCGGCCTCAGCGGCGCTTCAGGTAATGGGTGCAGCCGGCATCCGCTTCCTGCTGTCCAAGCAGCGCGTTGCCAGTCTGCACGGCAAAGGCCTGGAAATCGCGCGGCGCGCCGGGATCGGTGGTGACCACCTTGAGCACCTGCCCGCTGGCTAGCGCGTTCAGCGCCTTCTTGGTCTTGAGAATGGGCAGCGGACAGGTCAGGCCGCTGGCGTCGAGTTCGGCGTCAAAGGGAATGTCGGTCGTCATGATCAGGCTCAGGCCGGGAACACCCCGGTAGAAAGATAGCGGTCGCCGCGGTCACAGACCACGAACACGATGGTGGCATCACGCACGGTGGCAGCCACCTGCTGCGCCACCCACAGCGCACCGGCGGCGGAGATGCCGGCAAAAATGCCCTCTTCACGCGCCAGCTGGCGGCACATGTCCTCGGCATCGGCCTGGGTCACGGCGATCTGCTCGTCCACCAGGCTGGCATCGTAGATGCCGGGCATGTATTCTTCCGGCCACTTGCGGATGCCGGGAATGCGCGAGCCTTCTGCCGGCTGCGCACCGATGATGCGCACCTCCGGATTCTGCTCCTTCAGGTAGCGCCCGACGCCGGTGATGGTGCCGGTGGTGCCCATGGCGCTGACAAAGTGCGTGACGCGGCCAGCAGTATCACGCCAGATTTCCGGGCCGGTAGTCTGGTAGTGCATCAGCGGGTTGTCGTGGTTGCCGAACTGGTCCAGCACCCTGCCTTTGCCGTCGGCCTGCATTTGCAGCGCCAGATCGCGCGCGTATTCCATGCCACCGCTCTTGGGCGTGAGAATCAGCTCGGCACCGTAGGCGCGCATGCTTTGCGCACGCTCGATGCTCAGGTCCTCGGGCATGATCAACAGCATGCGGTAGCCACGGATGGCTGCCACCATCGCCAGCGCGATGCCGGTATTGCCGCTAGTCGCCTCGATCAGGGTATCGCCGGGGCGGATCTCGCCACGCGCCTCGGCCTGCAGGATCATGGACAGCGCTGCGCGGTCCTTGACCGAGCCGGCCGGGTTATTGCCCTCCAGCTTGCCCAGAATAACGTTGCCGCGGGCGGCATTCTCTTGTGCGTTGATGCGCTGCAGCGCCACCAGCGGGGTAGCGCCGATGAACTGCTCAATGGTGGGATAGGTCATGGGAGTTGGCCTGATAAGAGGTATCAATTACTGCTTCCGATTCTACTTCCGTCCCCGGAACCGCACGCCGGATAGGTCTACCGCACCCACTGGCGCAAGCCGGACTGCCAACGCAATTTCCCTGGAAGCTGGCGCACACCTATGGCACAATGGAGAGCTTTCCAGGCCCCGGTGGTGGAATTGGTAGACACAGGGGATTCAAAATCCCCCGCTAGCGATAGCTTGTCGGTTCGAGTCCGACCCGGGGCACCAAACGCAAGGCCTGCATCCAGGCACAGCGGCACCACCTCCCTGCATGTCCTGCGCCGGCACTTGCCGCGCTCCATGCCCCCTCTCCCACCCCGTTGTATTCCCCTGCCCAGCTGCCGGGTGGCACGGCTGTGGGTGGAAGTCCTTCTACCGTCTGTCGGCCACAGGCCGCATAATTCCGCCATGGCTTTGATTACCCTGTTGAACGCGCATCTGGCTTTCGGCCATGTGGCCCTGCTCGATGGCGCAGATTTTTCCCTGGAACCCGGTGAGCGTGTCGGTCTGATTGGCCGCAACGGTGCCGGCAAGTCCTCGCTGCTGCGCATTCTGGGCGGGCTGGAGCAGGCCGATGATGGCCAGCTGCAGCTGCAACAGGGCGTGCGCGTGGTGTACGTGGCGCAGGAGCCGCTGCTGGATCCGCAGCACACGGTGTTCGAAGCGGTCAGCGCCGGCCTGGCCGAAGTGCTGGAGCTGCGCGAACGCTATCTGCAAACCACCGACACCCACACGCTGGACCAGCTGCAGGGCCGCATCGAGGCGCTGGACGGCTGGACCTGGGAGCAGCGTGTGGAAGAAACCCTGCAACGCCTGCGCCTCGACGGTGCCGCCACCGTGGGCGATCTTTCCGGCGGTACGCGCAAGCGCGTGGCGCTGGCGCAGGCGCTGGTGACACGTCCCGACGTGCTGCTGCTGGACGAGCCGACCAACCACCTGGACATGGATTCCATCCTCTGGCTGGAAGATCTGCTGAAGAATTTCCGCGGCAGCGTAGTCACCATCAGCCACGACCGCGCCTTTCTCGATGCCGTCTGTACCCGCATCATCGAGCTGGATCGCGGCCACTTGACCAGCTACCCCGGCAACTTCGCCCAGTACCAGTTGCTCAAGGAAGAGCAGCTGGCGCAGGAAGCCGTGATCAACGCCCGTGCCGACAAGCTGCTGGCACAGGAAGAAGTCTGGATCCGCAAGGGAGTGGAAGCGCGCCGCACGCGCAGCCAGAGCCGCGTGTCCCGCCTGCACCAGCTGCGCGATGCGCGGGCCCAGCGACGCGAGGCCGTGGGCCGCGTGCGGCTGGACGTGGACAGCGGCATGCCCAGCGGCAAGATCGTGGCCGAGCTGAAGCAGGTCGGCAAGTCCTATGGCGATCGCGTCATCGTGCGTGATTTCAGCGCCACCATCCTGCGCGGCGACAAGGTCGGCCTGATCGGTGCCAATGGTGCCGGCAAGACCACGCTGCTGAAGCTGATCCTGGGCGAGATCGCGCCGGACACCGGCAGCGTGCGCCAGGGGGCCAATCTGCAGGTCGCCTACTTTGACCAGATGCGCGCCAGCATCGACCTGGATGCCACGCTGGAAGATTTCATCAGCCCCGGCAGCGAATGGATCGAGATCGGCAGCCGCAAGCAGCACGTCAAAAGCTATCTGGGCGATTTCCTGTTCAGTCCGGCGCGCGCCGCCTCGCCGGTGCGCAGCCTGTCCGGCGGCGAACGCAACCGCCTGCTGCTGGCACGCCTGTTTGCGCGCCCGGCCAACGTGCTGGTGCTGGACGAGCCGACCAACGACCTCGATATCGATACGCTGGAGCTGCTGGAAGAGCTGCTGCAGAGTTACGAGGGCACGGTGTTCCTGGTCAGCCACGACCGCGAATTCCTGGACAACGTGGTCACCAGCACCATCGTCAGCGAGGGCGATGGCCGCTGGCGCGAATACGAAGGCAGCGTGCAGGACTGGCTGACGCAATCCCAGCGCGCGGCCGAACTGAACCGTCCCCCCGAAGCCAAAACGGCCCCGAAGCCGGCCACCACCGAAGCGGCTGCCCCTGCCGCACCGCGCGGCGGCAAGCGCAAGCTCAGCTACAAGGAGCAGCGCGAGCTCGACGCCCTGCCGGCGCTGATCGAATCGCTGGAATCCGAGCAAGCCACGATCCAGGCCGAACTGGCCGATGGCACGCTCTACAGCAGCAATCTGGAACGCGCGCTGGCGCTGCAGGCACGGGATACCGAAATCGAGGACGCCCTGATGACCGCGCTGGAGCGCTGGGAAATCCTCGGCGAGATCGGCTGATACACGGAGCACAGCCATGCCGCCGCGCCCGCACCTCCGGACATCACGCCAGCCGCGCTGGCTGCTGGCGCTGCTGCTCGGCCTGTTGCTGGCACTGGGCGGTTGTGGCTCGCTGCCGGCCAATGACCAGCAGTCGCCCTCCCATGCCCTGCCGATCAGCCAGGCCACCACGCTGGGACGGCTCGCCAGCCAGTTGCGCCAGCAGTCCGGTAGCCGACAGGACACCGGCTTCCGCCTGCTCGGCAGTGCCGATACCGCCTTTGCCGCCCGGCTTGCGCTGACCCGGCAGGCCGAACGCACGCTGGACCTGCAGTATTACGCCATCCATGCCGATGCCTCGACGCGCGAATTGCTGGCGGCTGTACGCGATGCTGCCGAACGCGGCGTGCGGGTGCGCATCCTGCTGGACGACTTCAACACCCAGGGCCCGGATGCCCGGGTGCTGCAGCTGGTCTTCGTGCCCGGCGTGGAAATCCGCCTGTTCAACCCGATCCGCGGTCCGCGCAGCAACGGCTTTCTGCGCATCCTCAGTTCGCTGCACGATTTCAAGCGCATGCAGCACCGCATGCACAACAAGCTGTTCCTGGCCGACAATGCCTTCGGCATCACCGGCGGCCGCAATCTGGGCGATGTCTATTTCGGCCAGGGGGATCGCAGCAATTTCATCGACCTCGACGTGATAGCCACCGGCCGGCAGGTACGCGCCATGTCGGCCAGTTTCGACAAGTACTGGAACAATCCGCTGGCCTACCCGGTGGAAACGCTGTTGAGCAAGAAGGAGATTGCCGCCCTGACGCCAGCCTCCGACGCTGATCCGGTACCGGACAACCACGGCGTCGGCCCGTTGACGCCGGAACCGGCTGCGCGCCATTTCCCGGCCCCCATGAATCTGGCCGCGCAGAACTGGATCTGGGCACCCAGCGTACTGCTGAGCGACAGCCCGGCCAAGCTGGACCCGGAAGACGAGAGCAGCAACGACAGCCCGACCGTGGTCGAGGGCCTGCTGGACATGATGCAGCAGGCACGCCAACGGGTCGTGATTGTGTCACCCTATTTCGTGCCCGGCGACAAGATGATGGAGCGCTTTGCCGAACTGCGCCAGCGTGGCGTGGAGATCGTGGTACTGACCAATTCGCTGTCGTCCACCGATGCGGCCTTTGCGCATATCGGCTATGCACGCTACCGCAAACGCCTGCTGCAGCTGGGCGTGCAACTCTACGAGATGAAAGCCCTGCAGGAAAGCTCGGTGCGCTCGGCCTTCGGCTCCTCCGGTTCGCCCAGCCGTGCCAGCCTGCACTCCAAGCTGGTGATCGTTGATGGCCGCATCCTGAGCATCGGCTCCATGAACCTGGACCTGCGCTCCAAGCTGCAGAACACCGAGGTGGCCCTGATCATCCGCAGCCGTGCGCTGTCGGAACAGATCATCCAGCGCATGCAGCCGCTGCTCGACAACGGCACCTGGAAAGTGCTGCAGCAGCCCGATGGCAGCCTGCTGTGGCAGATGCAGCCCCCCGGCAGCGGACCCGACCAATTCCAGGATCCCGACTCCAGCGTACTTTTGCGCTCCATTCTGTGGATTATTTCCCCTTTGGCACCCGACGAACTGCTCTGAACCCTGCGAAAAGCATGTCGAATGCGCTAGAATGATGGCTTCACTGCACGGCAAGTGCAGTACGCCGACTTAGCTCAGTTGGTAGAGCAACGCACTCGTAACGCGTAGGTCGCCAGTTCGATCCCGGCAGTCGGCACCAGGCAACGGTTTTTGATATCCAACAATGACCGCAAAAAGGCCACTTCCCACTAGGAAGTGGCCTTTTTTTGTCCAAAGTGGTCCGGTAAGCCACATGAACACCAGCACCATTCTGCATGAAGCGGACTTCCATACCGACCACATCAATGCCCAGCTGGCGCACCAGAAGCAGCGGGTGAAGCTCATGAACTGGTGGGGCAACTACGTGGACAACTGCACCAGGGACAAGAGCATCTCACTGCCCAGGCGCACGGCCTGAAATCGGTTTGTACCCTGACCATTGTTAAAACAGGCGACACAAGGTGCACATGGCGCAGGCGGGATCAGGACGATCCTTGCCAATCGACATTGAGCACTCAGGCAGGCAATTCGTCGCAATCTTCAATGGTGCTTTCCCAGCCTTTATTTGATTCCTGGATGATGATCTTCTGGTTTGCCAGCCGTTCGACTTGATTGGTACGCTCCATGGCGCGGCGAATCGGCACATTCCCATCGGCATGAGCCGCATAGAGCAGACGCACCAACTTGTCCGCCCAGCGGGGCACCTTGCCGCTTTTTTCCCATCGGGCAACACTTTGTGCATCAACCCCCAGATGATGGCCAAGCGCAGCTTGTGAAGCCAGCATGCCCGCACTGCGCACAAAGCGGAATTCCACGCCTGTCAGATGACTGTGCTTGCGGGTGAGCGCCAGACAGACGGCTTTGGTCAGTCCCTCCTGATCGTGAATGGCCACAGCTTCGCCAAAGCGCGTCTGACGCACTTCGTATCCATTGGCAAGCCACACATTGCGCAGGCCGCCGTCCTTGTACTGCATCATGGCTATTCCTTCGTAATGTCGATCACGGTCACGATGACCAAATCAGGTGCGGGATACTCCACGTTCACCACCACCGCCACGTTCATGCCTGCCACATAGCGAACCATCCGGCAGTTGAGCCCAGCGTGCTTGATGTCCGGTTCTGGCTGGATGGCTATCTTCCCCCTCAGTAGCACGTCAAACGCCATGGAGCGGTTCACATGCCGCTTGCGCATCTGCTTTTCTGCATGGCCGGTAAACACCACATTGGCGCTATCTGCGGCCATCCTGCGGATGTGCTTTTCAAGTTGGGAGATGCTGGGATCGGCCACTCTTTACCTATCATTTTGATAGATGATCATACCGGATAAGGTACACCATGGCAATCTTCGTGGCGTCCCATTGGCCCTCTTTGGGCATTCCACTACACTGGAAAACATGCAGACAGTCCATGCGCAATGCATGGACGACGATCTGCCAGCCCCAGCCGGGAAGTAGCTATCCCGGCCATGGCAACCTGTTGCAGACCATCTACAGGGTACAAATAGGGGCAGCGACAAGATTTGTTGGAAGATGACAAATGCAGCACCCATCATCAATAAAATCAATAACTTATTTAACTGTCTCTATCCCGGCAGTCGGCCAGTTTCCCACCAGGAGCTGGCCTTTTTGTTGCCTGAAAAACAGGCGCCCGTCCCGCACTTATTCGCCTTTGTGACATCCTGATGGCTGTCACGATCCCGCGGCGCAGCCTACAATCATTGCAACAAGCGCCCCGCAGCAGGAACACAAGGAGCCCCCATGAAGAGCTGGCAATTCGCCAACCGCGCAGCCGCCATGACGCCGTCCATCATCCGCGAGATTCTCAAGGTGACGGAGCGTCCGGACATCATCAGCTTTGCTGGCGGGCTGCCCTCGCCCCAGGCGTTTCCGGTGCAGGAGTTCCGCGAGGCCTTCGACAAGGTGATGAGCGAGCATCCGCGTGCAGCCTTGCAGTACTCTTCCAGCGAAGGCTACGCCCCGTTGCGCGAATGGGTGGCGGCCTCGCTGCCCTGGCCGGTGCATCCGGATCAGGTGCTGATCACCACCGGCAGCCAGCAGGCGCTGGACCTGGTCGGCAAGGTCATGCTCGACATGGGCAGCCGCGTCATGACGCAGACCCCGACCTATCTGGGCGCGCTGCAGGCTTTCTCCGTATTCGAGCCGGAAGTGATCGGCCTGCCCAACGATGACCAGGGCGTGCAGATTGCCACGCTGGAACGCGAACAACTGCGCTACGGCGCGCGCTTTCTCTACCTGCTGCCGACCTTCCAGAACCCGACCGGCCTGACGCTGCCGACCAGCCGCCGCGAGGAGCTGGCCAGTTCGCTGCACGCGCTCGGGCTGCCGCTGGTGGAAGACAACCCCTACGGCGAACTCTGGTTCGACAACCCGCCGCCTGCCCCCATCAGCAGCCTGCTGCCGGAACAAAGCCTGTACCTGGGCTCGTTCTCCAAGGTGCTGGCACCGGGCCTGCGTCTGGGTTTTATCGTCGCTCCGGCGCATGTCTACCCCAAACTGCTGCAAGCCAAACAGGCTGCCGACCTGCACAGTCCGACGCTGAACCAGCGCCTAGCCTACGAAGTGCTGGCCCGCCCCGGCTTTCTGGACGGCCATCTGCAACGCACGCGCCAGCTCTATCGTGACCAGTGCCAGGCGATGCTGGACGCGCTGCGTCGCCACATGCCCGAAGGCGTGACCTGGAACGTGCCGCGCGGTGGCATGTTCCTGTGGCTGCGCCTGCCCGAAGGCCTGGACAGCACGCACATGCTGCCGCTGGCAGTGCAGCACGGCGTGGCCTATGTGCCCGGCGCGGCGTTCTACGACACCGGTGCCGATGTGCGCACCCTGCGCCTGAGCTTTGTCACGGCCAGCATGGAAGAGATCGATCAGGGCATCGCCCAGCTGGCACGTACCGTGAACGAGGCGCTGGAGACGCGCCGCTCAGCCAGCTGAATCGCGCAGGGTATCGGCCGGCAGCCGGTCGATTTCCTGCAGCAGGCTGGCCAGGCCCTGGCCGACCGCTTCCAGCAGCGCCTGCCCCTTGGCGGCGCTGGCCTGCGTGGCCTTGCCAGCCGCGCCGTCTGGGTGGTAGTCCTGCATTTGCCAGGCCAGCTTGGCGCTGCGGCCATTGCCCAGAATCGGAAAATGCCCGGCGCGGTATTCGGAGCTGCTGGCAAAATCGCGGATCGCCTCATTGCGCACCAGCTCCGGGTGCAGCGCCTGCATCAGGCTGGTTTCGGTCGCGCCGGCATGGATGCCGAAGCGGTGCTCGTGATCGTCAAATGCGGCACCGGCCGAACCCAGCGGCAGGTTGAACCAGCTGCAGCTGTAGACCAGCATGCCAAGACGCGCCCGCAGGTCGCGCGCCACCACATCGAGCAGGCCGACATTGCCGCCGTGCGTGTTGAACAGCACCAGCTTGCGCACACCGCTGGCGTGCACGCACTCGGCGATTTCGGTCCAGAGCCGGATCACGGTCTCGGCCCTGAGCGTGAGCGTGCCGGCAAATGCCGTGTGTTCCGGGCTGTAGCCGATCGCCTGCGTGGGCAGGAACAGCGCCGGCAAGTCCTGCGGCAGCCAGGGCAGCGTGGCCTGCAGCATGCCGTCGGCCAGCGCCGTATCCACGCACAGCGGCAGATGCGGCCCATGCTGCTCAATCGCCGCTACCGGCAACACGGCGATGGCGCGGTCCTTGTCGAGCCGGGCAAAATCGGCACTGACCCAATCGGCCCAGAAGCGGGGAAATGCGGAAATGGCGGGAACTTGCATGCCTGCATGATACCGAAAGCGCTATCGCTGCACAGGCCTTTGTCGGCCGGTTGCCTGCCGCAGCATGCCAGACGCGATAATGGTTTGCCCGATACCCGGCCTGTCCCCGGACCGGCTGTGACTACCCAGATTCCATGCCCCTGTTTTCTTCCGATTTTTCCCGCAGCCTGCGCCGGCTGGCCACGACCGGCCTGGCCGCTGCCGGCCTGCTGGCAGGCGTCAGCCAGGCCCAGACCCCGCTGCCCGGCGGCAACACCGAAGTTCATACCGACCAGATCCAGGCGCGCCTGCTGGCCCATGCGCCCGAGGGTGTGGCCGCCGGCAAGCCGGTCTGGCTCGGCCTGCAGCTGACACACCAGCCCGACTGGCACACCTACTGGAAAAATCCCGGCGACAGCGGCCAGGCCACCACGCTGAGCTGGAACCTGCCTGCCGGGGTCAGCGCCGGTGAGATCCAGTGGCCGATGCCAAGCAAGTTCCCGATCGGTCATCTGGCCAACTACGGCTACGATGCCAGCGTGCTGCTGCCGGTGCCGCTGACGCTGTCCGAAACACCGCAACAGGCCTTGCGCGTGCAACTGGAAGCCTCCTGGCTGGTGTGCCGCGTCGAGTGCATTCCGCAAAGCGGCCAGTTCGAGATCACGCTGCCGGTCCGGCAATCGATCGCCAGCCACGCCGCCCTGTTCGACGCGGCCCTGAAGCAGGTACCGCAAGCGCATCCGCAAGCCCGGGTGCAGGCCCATGTGCAGGACAACATGCTGCGTTTCGAGGCCAGCCAGCTGCCGGCGGACTGGCAGGGTCGCGCGCTCAACCTGTATCCGGAAGATCACGGCATCACCCAGCCGGCCGCTGCCGGCGAGCAGGCCTGGAACCAGGGCCAGTGGAGTCTGAGCGTGCCGCTGCAGTCCTATCGCACGGCCAGCCCGGAAACGCTGTCCGTGGTGCTGGTGCCGCAGGCCGGAGCCGATGCGCACGGCGTGATCCGCAATCTGCCCAATGCCGCAGGCATACTGGCCAGCGCCCCGGTGCAGGGCAGCTGGCCGGCGGCACAGCCCGTCAGCGGCCTGTCCCCCGAGCTGACGGCAGCACTGCAGGCGGGCAACGCGCCGCCAGACTCCGGCAATGCTCCGGTTTCACTGCTGCTGGCCCTGGGCGGCGCGCTGCTGGGCGGCCTGCTGCTCAACCTGATGCCTTGCGTCTTCCCGGTGCTGGCAATCAAGGTGATGGGTTTTGCGCGTCACGCCCACAGTCCGGCAGCGCTGCGCGCAAGCGGTATCGCCTATACGCTGGGCGTGCTGGCCAGCGTGCTGCTGCTGGGCGTGCTGCTGCTGGCGCTGCGCGCTGCCGGCGAGCAGCTGGGCTGGGGCTTCCAGCTGCAGAATCCGTGGATGGTGGCCGGCCTGGCCGCGCTCTTCACGCTGATTGCCCTCAATCTGTCCGGCCTGTTCGAGTTTGGCAACCTGTGGTCCTCCGGCCAGTACCGCAGCGACAAGGAACACCATCCGGTGCTGGATGCGCTGCTGTCCGGCGTACTGGCGGTGATCGTCGCCTCACCCTGTACCGCGCCCTTCATGGGGGCCTCCATGGGCCTGGCGATCAGCCTGCCGGCCTGGCAGGCGATGCTGCTGTTCCTGCTGCTCGGCCTCGGCCTGGCGTTGCCGGTGCTGCTGCTGTGCCTGTTCCCCGCGCTGCTGCGCTGGCTGCCGCGCCCTGGTGCCTGGATGCAGACCTTTCGCCAGCTGCTGGCCTTCCCGATGCTGGCCACAGTGCTCTGGCTGGTCTGGGTGCTGGGGCAGCAAAGCGGCATCAACGGTGCCGTCACGCTGCTGGCGCTGCTGCTGGCCGGCAGTGCGCTGATCTGGGCGCTGACGCTGCCGGGCCGCAGCCGCTGGTGGCTGGCGGCCATCTTTGCGCTGTTGCTGGCCTGGCTCGGCTGGCAGCATGGCGCACGTCTGGCAACACCGGTGGCCAGCACCAGCACAACGGCCGATGCGAACTGGCAGCCCTGGTCGGAACAGCGCGTACAGCAGGCGCTGGCGGCAGGCCAGCCGGTGTTCGTGGACTACACCGCCGCCTGGTGCATCACCTGCCAGTTCAACAAGCAGACCGTGCTGTCCAGCCCGGAATTCCTGCAGGCGGCACAGCAGAAGCAGCTGCTGTTGCTGCGTGCCGACTGGACCCGCAACGATCCGGCCATCACCGCCTCGCTGAATGCCCTGGGCCGCAACGGCGTGCCGGTGTATGTGCTGCATGACCCGGCCAAACCGCGGCAACCGCTGGTCCTGACCGAAATCCTGCGCTTGGAAAACGTGCAACAGGCCTTATCTGCCTTGTCATGACCACATAAGCACCAAGGAGACCACCTCATGTCCGACCGCATCCGCCAGATCCTGGAAAGCAACCGCACCATCGCCATCGTCGGCATGTCCGACAAACCGAACCGGGCCAGCCACGAAGTCGGGCATTACCTGCAGAAGCACGGCTACCGCATCGTGCCGGTCAACCCGCTGCTGGCCGGCCAGCAGGTGCTGGGCGAAACCGTCCATGCCGATCTGCCCACTGCGGCAGCGGCACTGCAGGCTGCCGGCGAAGCCCCGATCGACATGGTCGATGTCTTCCGCAAGAGCGAGGATGTGCCGCCGGTTGCCGACCAGGCCATTGCCATCGGTGCCAGGACCCTGTGGCTGCAACTGGCCATCACGCACCCGGAGGCCGAGCAAAAGGCGGCCGACGCCGGGCTGCAGGTGGTGCATGACAAGTGCACCAAGATCGAACACGCCCTGCTGGCCTGAACATGGGCACCGGCACCGGTCGCAAGCGCTGGCTACTGGCAGGGCCGGTAGCGCTCGCGCTGCTGGCCGGTGCCGGCCTGAGCTGGTGGTGGATGGACCGCCAGCTGGACCAGCGTACCCTGCAGGCGCAGATTCTGGCCCAGGAAATCACGCGCCAACAGAAAGAGCTGCTGGGCTACTCGCGCTACACCAGCTACCTGACGGTCAGCAAGCAGACGCTGGAAGCCCAGGTCAAGCTGCTCACCGCCACCATGGTGCGCGCCGAAGGTGTGACACAGGTGCTGGAGCGCAACATCCTCGGCATCCCGTCCAGTGGCACGGTCGCCATCTGGTACACCGCCGAATACCCGTTCGGCTTTGACCTGCAACCCGGTCAATACGATATCCGCCCCACCTCCACCGACATCGAGGTGCGGGTAAAACGGCCGCGCCTGGTGGCCACGCCGGCAGTGCGCGACCTGCGCTACCAGATCCTGTCAGGCGGCCTGTTTACCGATGAAAAAGCCGCCGTGATCAATCTCTATGCCCAGGCGGCACGTCAGGCACAGGCGCAAGGAGAACGGCTGGCATCGGATCCGGCCGTCATGGCCCTGTGCGAGAAGAAACTGACGGAATTCCTGCGTGACTTTCTGGCCAAACAGCCGGGTGTTGTTGCGGTACCGCATATCCGCATCGCCTATACCGATGCCGGGTGAAAACCCGTAGCCTCCAAGGTTTTGCACACATTCACGAATCTGTCATATTCAAGCCCTAGCATGCCTGTAACACAGTGCAACGCCGGGGCATTATCATGTCTGCGAAAGTGAAATGACACATTCATGACAGCCCCTGCCGCAAATCGGGTCACCCCGGTAGAATTCTTGCATCTGCAACATGACCCCGGGTAGCACAACTATCCGGAAAAGGAAAAAACCATGCGTGCCATCAAGGAAGCGCGAAAATTCATCAAAGCCAATCCGTCTGATCCCAGTGCCGTCACCCTGTCCCGTCTGGTACTGGCGCTCGAATCCGAAGCCGACTTCCCGATTGCCGACATCTACCTGCTGGACTACAGCAACTTCAAGATTGCCCTGCAGATCCTGGAAGAATGGCGTCTGGACCGCCACTATGCCGGCAAGTCCAAGCTGCTGGACACCTCGCGTCAGGCTGCCGATGCCAACTTGGGCAAACCGGCTGCCGCCAGCGAGTCCGCTGCCGCCCCCGCCAAGGCCAAGAACGGCAAGAGCACTGACGACAAGACCGACAGCAAGCCGGAAGCCGTGGCGGCTCCCGCCAAGACCGAAGCTGCTGCCGACAAGAAGCAGCCAGCCAAGACCAAGGCCGCCAGCAAGCGCGGCAAGTCTGACGCCAGCTAAACACGGCACCGCCTGACGAAACGGCCACAAAAAAGCGACCTGGTGGAAACACAGGTCGCTTTTTCTTGCGCATCCAGCCGTCAGGACATGAACCGTCAGGCCGCTGCCACTGCCGAATCCGGCCACAGCAGCGCATCCACGCCGTACAGCTGCGCCAGCGATTCGAGGCGCTGCGGTACCTGCTCCAGCTGCAGGCGGCCGGTGGTACGCTCCAGCTCCAGCAGCACGGCCAGCACCGAGGAGTCGAAGCGCTGCAGGCCTCCTGCGTGCACGCGCACCACCTCACTGCCCGACAGCTGGCGACACTGCGCCAGCAAGTCCTGCTGCACCTGACGGGCCGTGCCCATGGTCACTTCGGCGGGCAGTACCAGCATGGCGGCTTGATCCGGCTGCGCCATCTTACTTGCGCGCCAGTTCGCGGTTCTGCTGCTGCAGGGAGGCGATCAGGCCGTCAATCCCCCTGGAGCGCACGATGGGAGCAAATTGCTGCTGGTAGGAGTTGACCTGCCAGATGCCTTCAATGGCGATGTTGTAGACACGCCAGCCGAGTGCGCTGTTGGGGGCCTTCTCCAGGCGATAGTCGATCTTGGCCGGGCTGGAGCCGCCCAGCAGTTCGCTGCGCACCAGCACGTCGTTGCTGGCTGCACGCACCGGCAGCACCTTCAGAGAACGATTGCCGGCCATCTTGAAGGCACCGGCGTAGGTGCGCACCAGCAGCTTCTTGAATTCGTCCTGCACCTGCTTCTTCTGGGCAGGCGTGGCCTGACGCCAGGCCGGACCCACGGCGGTACCCATCATGCGCTCGAAGTTCACGTGCGGCATGACACGGCTGTCGACCAGCGCCATGATGCGGTTGACATCACCGCCCTGCACCGACTTGTCAGCCTTGATGGCAGACAGGATGTCACCAGCCACCTTCTCGACCATGGCCTGCGGACCCAGGTCGGCAGCCAGCACGCTGGTGGGCAGCACCATGGCACCACCGGCCAGCAGGGCACCCGCCACTGCGCCCAGGGACTTGTTCAGGGTACGACGATTCATCATGCAATATTCTCCTTGTTCGTTGCTACCATGGTCCGGGCATTCGCCCTCCCTCCATGGCTCAGGTATGTCTTGGATGTGTCATGGTGCCGCAGGTTCCGTCTGTCTGGCAGAACAGATGCAACAAGCTGCAAGCCGAATACGCCTGCCTGTCACATCTGGTCGCGCCTGTTGCGCCTGCGCCACGCCTCAGGGCTGCGCGGATACCGGCGCACCTGCCGGCAGCGGCTCCACCGTCATGCGGATGACACTGCCGGGAGCAGCGGCCACAGGCAGCAGTTCGGTACGGACACCAGCTGTCGGCAAGGCGGCCGTTGCTTCAGCCGCCACTGGCACGGCTGCTTCCGCAGCAACGCTATCAGCCGCAGCCGCAGCGGCGCTGTCCGCACCGTCATCTGTCGGGGGGATATAACCGGCACCCTCATCGCCGTCTACCGGCGGCAGGTAGCCATCATCCTCGCCCCCTTCCCCACCAGCTGCATCAGCGCCGGTGACGCGGGAATCGCGGTTCTGCAGGTAGGCATCCCGCGTGAAGACATAGGGATCCAGCGCGATCTGGTCGCGCAGATCGCTGACTTCCATGTACTTGTCACGCGTGCTGACCACATCCAGACCGAGCAGTGCATTGCGTGCACCCACATCGTCCAGGTGGCCCACCGGATTGCCAAAGGAATCCACCGGACGCGCAATCGTATCGCGCAGGGTGGACGGGCCGAGCAGCGGCAGCACCACGTACGGGCCGGACTGGACGCCGTAGTGCGCCAATGTCAGGCCGAAATCCTGCTTGACGCGCGGGATCTGGGCTTCGGTCGCAATGTCCAGCAGGCCACCCAGGCCGAACGTGGAGTTGATGGTGAAGCGCCAGAAGCTGTTCATGGCCTCCTGACCCTTGAACTGCATCAGGCTGTTGACCGTGGACCAGGCATCCGACAGGTTGTTGAAGAAGTTGTTCACGCCGGTCTGCACCGGGGTGGGCGTGACAAAGTCATAGGCCTGGGCGGCCGGCTTCAACACGGCACGATCCACGGCATCGTTGAACTTGTAGACGCCGCGGTTCCACGGCTCCATCGGGTCACGCGGATGGGCATCGGGGCCGGTGGCACAACCAGCCAGCACGGCCGTGGCCGACAGGCTGAGCGTCAACAGCAGACGGCCGGACGCGGGAGGAGTTGTACGGGGGGTATTCATTGGCTGGCTCCGGAGGCAGGTTCTTCGGCCGGCGGCAGGCTGCCATCGGCTTCGGCACCGCCCTTGGCGGCATCTTCCTTGGCCGAATCCAGCGCCGTGCTGTTGATCAGCTGGCCGATCAGGTTTTCCAGCACCACCGCCGACTGGGTGTTGGCAATGACCGCGCCATCCGCCCACTGCTTGTCGGAATAGCCGGCCTCGATGCCGATGTACTGGTCGCCCAGCAGGCCGCTGGTCATGATCTTCAGCATGCTGTCATCGGGAAAGTGGTATTTCTGGTCCATGTCGAGCACGGCAACCGCCTGGTAGCTCGTGTTGTCGAACTCGATGCGGTTGACCCGGCCAACCACCACGCCGGAGCTCTTGACCGCAGCCTGCGGCTTCAGGCCACCAATGTCCTGGAACTCGGCGCGCACCTGGTAGGCATCACGCGGAGCCACCGTCAGCAAATTACCGGCCTGCAGCGCCAGAAACAGCAGCGCCGCCGCCCCCAGCATCACGAACAGGCCTACCCAGATATCGATTTTTGAACGTTGCATGTGCACGCTTCCTTTGCTTGTCTTGTCCAGTTACGCGCCGAACATCATCGCCGTGAGCAGGAAATCCAGCCCCAGCACGGTCAGCGAAGCGACCACCACGGTACGCGTGGTGGCGCGGGAAACCCCTTCGGGCGTGGCGCGGGCGGTGTAGCCCTCGAGCAGCGCGATGAAGGTCACGGCCACGCCGAACACCACGCTCTTGATCACGCCATTGGCGATGTCATCCCAGATGTCGACGCCAGCCTGCATCTGGCCCCAGAAGGCACCGGCATCGAGGCCGATCAGCGGCACCGCCACCAGCCAGCCGCCCATGATGCCGACGGCACTGAAAATCAGCGCCAGCACCGGCATCGCGATGATGCCGCCCCAGAATCGCGGGGCCAGGATGCGCTTGACCGGGTTGACCGCCATCATCTCCATGGCATCGAGCTGCTCGCCAGCCTTCATCAGGCCGATCTCGGCGGTGAGCGAGGTACCGGCACGGCCGGCAAACAGCAGCCCGGTCACCACCGGACCGAGTTCACGCAGCAGGCTCAGCGCCACCATCAGGCCAACGGTTTCCGCCGAGCCGAAGCTCTTGAGGATGTAGTAGCCCTGCAGCCCCAGCACAAAGCCGACGAACAGGCCGGACACCGCGATGATGGACAGCGAATAGTTACCCAGAAAGAACACCTGGTCGCGAATCAGGCCGGGGCGTTTCCAGGCATCGAGCGAAAGCAGCAGGCGCGCGAACAGGCGCGCTCCGGTGCCGAGTCGTACCAGTTGCTGGCGCAGGGCAAAGCCGATATCGGCAGGATTGAACAGGCTCATGGCTGCTCCTTCCGGCCGGACAGGCCCAGATCGGCCGCCAAATCGGGGCCGGGGTAGTGGAAACGCACCGGGCCTTCCGGCTCGGCGTGCACGAACTGGTGTACCAGCGGATCGCTGCTGTTGCGGATCTCTTGCGGCGTACCCTGGGCAGCGATGCCGCCATTGGCCAGGATCACCAGGTGGTCGGCAATGTGGAAGGTTTCTTCCAGATCATGCGACACGATGATGCTGGTCAGGCCCATGGAGTCGTTCAGCCGGCGGATCAGGCGCGCGATGGTCCCCAGCGAGATCGGGTCCAGGCCGGCGAAGGGCTCGTCGTACATGACCAGTTCGGGATCGAGCGCAATGGCGCGTGCCAGCGCGACACGCCGCGCCATGCCGCCGGAAATCTCGCTCGGCATCAGGTCACGCGCACCACGCAGGCCGACGGCATGCAGCTTCATCAGCACGATGTCGCGGATCATGGATTCGGACAGGCGGGCGTGTTCGCGCAGCGGGAAGGCCACGTTGTCGAACACGCTCATGTCGGTGAACAGGGCACCAAACTGGAACAGCATGCCCATGCGGCGGCGCAGCGCGTACAACTCCTGTTGCGACAACTGGCCGACATCCTGGCCGCCGAGCAGCACCTGGCCCTGCTGGGCACGCTGCTGGCCGCCAATCAGGCGCAGCACCGTGGTCTTGCCACCACCGGATGCCCCCATGATGGCCGTGACCTTGCCGCGTGGCACCTCGAGCGACACGTCATCCAGGATCTTGCGCCCGCCGTCATAGCCGAAATGCACATGCCGCAGCGCGACCAGCGCCGTGGACGGCGCAGCCGACTCCGTTCCCGCCTGCGGGGAAAGTTGCGAAGTTTCTTGCATCGGACGATTCTAGTGGTTTTACCGATTGGCAGTTCACGTCATGACTTGACCTGTTGCGCCAATGGTCCATTTCCGGACGTGATTCACAGTCGGCTGACGGCTGACTCAGCCCACCAGCACCTCGCCTCGCAGCGAGTGCGGCAGCGCCTCGGTGATGCGCACATCGATCATCTGGCCGAGCAGACGGTCGCGGCCGGGCCCGGCGGCAAAGTTGACGATGCGGTTGCAGGCGGTGCGGCCCATCAGCTCTTCGGGGTTCTTGCGCGAGGGGCCTTCGACCAGGATGCGCTGCACGGTGCCGACACGGCTGGCACTGATGGCGCGCACGTTCTGCTCGATGGTGGCCTGCAGGTGCTGCAGGCGCTTGAGCTTGACTTCGTGCGGGGTGTCATCATGCAGGTTGGCGGCCGGCGTGCCGGGGCGCGGGCTGAAGATGAAGCTGAAGGAGGTGTCGTAGCCAACGTCGCCGATCAGGCGCATCATCTTCTGGAAGTCCTCTTCGGTCTCGCCAGGGAAGCCGACGATGAAGTCGCTGCTCATGGACATGTCCGGACGCACGGCGCGCAGCTTGCGAATGATGCTCTTGTACTCCATGGCGGTGTAGCCGCGCTTCATCGCCATCAGGATGCGGTCGGAGCCGTGCTGCACCGGCAGGTGCAGGTGGCTGACCAGCTGCGGCACCTTGGCGTACACGTCGATCAGGCGCTGGGTGAACTCGTTCGGGTGGCTGGTGGTGTAGCGGATGCGCTCGATGCCGGGGATATCGGCCACGTACTCGATCAGCAGGGCAAAGTCGGCGATTTCGCCGCTGTCGCCCATGGCGCCGCGGTAGGCGTTGACGTTCTGCCCCAGCAAGGTGATTTCCTTCACGCCCTGCTCGGCCAAGCCGGCCACCTCGATCAGCACTTCCTCGAACGGGCGGCTGAACTCCTCGCCGCGCGTGTAGGGCACGACGCAATAGCTGCAGTACTTGCTGCAGCCTTCCATGATGGAAACAAAGGCCGATGCGCCCTCGACACGCGCCGGCGGCAGGTGGTCGAACTTCTCGATTTCGGGAAAGCTGATGTCGACCTGCGGCTTGTGCTGGGCGTTGCTGCTGTCGAGCAGCTCCGGCAGGCGGTGCAGGGTTTGCGGGCCGAACACCACATCCACGAACGGCGCACGCTTGATGATCTCGGCACCTTCCTGGCTGGCGACACAGCCGCCCACGCCAATCTTCACGCCCCGGGCCTTCAGGTGCTTGACGCGGCCCAGGTCACTGAACACCTTTTCCTGCGCCTTTTCGCGCACCGAGCAGGTGTTGAACAGGATCAGGTCGGCCTCTTCGGGGTTGTCGGTCTTCTCGTAACCCTGGGCAGCGCCCAGCACATCGGCCATCTTGTCCGAGTCGTACTCGTTCATCTGGCAGCCAAAGGTTTTGATAAAGACTTTCTTGGGGGCGGTGGTGGTATCGGTCATGGTGCTGCAGCGGTTCGTGGTGTTGATCCAGAGGCTGGGAGAAAATAAGGGAACTGCGCATTTTAATGCGAGGCCTGCAAAGGTCCAAACTTCGCATTACCATGTGGATACACCCTGTGACGTTTCTGGTAATTCCCGCCTCATGTCTTCCCCCTCCCCCGATACCCCGACTTTCCTGCCGCACCAGCACAAGGTGCTGGGCGAACTGCTGCGCCTGCAACGCGATCCCGACGGCCTGCTGAGCAACGCGATTCCGGATGTGAACATCAACGGCATGCTGTTTGGCGGCCAGCTGATCGGCCAGTCCCTGATGGCCGCCTGCCAGGATCTGCCGGAAGACCTGATTGCGCACCAGATGCAGCTGAGCTTCCTGATGCCGGGCCGCCCGGGCGCGCCGATGCGCTACGAGGTGCTGTCGCTGATGCATGGCCGCAACTTCTCGGTGCAGCAGGTGACCGGCTGGCAGAATGAGCGCCGCATCATCGTGGCCACGGTGTCCTTCCACCGCGGCGAGCTGGGCCCGACGCACCAGGTCAGGATGCCGCAGAACGTGCCCGATCCCGAATCGCTGCCGACCATGCGCGACATGGTGCTGACCGACGAAAGCGGCCTGGTGCCAGGCCACGTGAAAGGCGCGCTGCGCCATGCCTCGATCGTGGATCTGCGCCCGCTGGACGGGCTGGATTTCCTGTTGCAGCACGTGGAAACGCACTCGTTCCGCTACTGGGTGCGCATCCGTGACACGCTGCCGGACGATCCGCAACTGCATCTGGCCGCACTCGGCTACATGTCGGACTACTGGTTCCCGTTTACCGCCCTGTCGCCGCACTTGGACAACAAGTTCACCTCCGGCCTGTTCCTGGCCAGCCTGAACCACGGCATCTGGTTCCACAACGCCGTGCGGGCCGACCAGTGGCTGCTGGTGGACGCGCGTTGCCCGGCCACCGGCCATGGCCGGGGCCTGACCGTGGGCAATATCTTCACCCAGGACGGCACGCTGGTGGCCTCGCTGGCGCAGGAAGGCCTGCAGCGCGGCTGGGTGGCGCTGGGTAGCGACATTCTGCCGCCGGGAATGCAGACGGCAGGATGAGGCTCAGGCAACACGCCTGACTCAGGCGCGCTCCACGCGCACCGGCAGGCCCTGGCGCACCACGCCGCCCGACACCGTCTCCACCCAGGTGTTGACGTGGCCGTTGCGGGTGGCATCGGCAAAGCCCAGCGTGTTCAGGCAGACGCCGGTAGCCAGCTCCGGGTTGGTCGCCATGGGCTTGCCATCGACATGGTGCTCGCGCGCACCCAGTTCCCAGTGACCATAGCCATGCTCGATGGCAATCGCGCCTTGCCGGATACCGTCACGCACGATGGCCACACCGACCAGGCTGCCGCCCGGGCTGGTGGCGCGCGGCCTGCCCAACAAGCTGGTCGCGCGCGAACTCGACATCAGCGAAAAAACCGTGCATATCCACCGCCAGCACGTGATGGAAAAAACCGGCCTGAGCAGCGCCGCCGAACTGGCGCGGCTGATCCTGCAGGCGGATCCGCGCGGGCTGGATTGAATGCGCGCCCGTCAGGCGAGCTCTGCCTGTCGTCGTGGCGACACGCCGCGCGCGCTGCACGGATCAGCATCATGGCAGCGCCCGGCCGCCGGCAATTCCCACTGCCGGGCCGTGACGGCCTGGACACGCAGCCATTGCTGGTGGCTGCAGTGGTTGGTAGAAGTCACTTGGACATGTGTATGCATCATGGGCATCATGGATATATCTCCTGGTTATCGTTATGGAAGCAGGCAAGGCTGCGCCCTGCCCGCAGTAGCGGGTGCGTCATGGAAACGGGAATGGCGGGGTGTCCGGCGCAGGCCAGGCGGGCGGACACGACAGCATCAGGGCTGTCCCACAGATCGGCATACAGGCAACAAGGCCTGCACAGGCCAGACGCACACCCGGAACAGGAAGCCGCAGGCCTCCGGTGTGCAGGGCACTCGGGCCCGCGACATGCCGCCCCTGGCCCGGGACGGCAGCTGCCCCGCATGGCGAGGGGCAAACAAAAAGGGTTTAGCCGCCTGAGCAGCTAAACCCTTGACATGTCTGGTGGCGCTTCACGGATTCGAACCGCGGACCTGTGGATTATGATTCCATCGCTCTAACCGACTGAGCTAAAGCGCCGAAGATCGACATTGTAGCAGTATTTTGGCCGGCGTGTCACAAAAATGTGCTGCCGACCCAAAAAAAATCAGTTGTTGGTGAAGTTCGCCGGACGCTTCTCGACGAAGGCGGCCATGCCTTCCTTCTGGTCGTTGGTGGCAAACAGGCTGTGGAACAGGCGACGCTCGAACCACACGCCGTCGTTCAGCGAGCCTTCAAAGGCGCGGTTCACGGCTTCCTTGGCAGCGTACACGGTCAGGCGTGGCATGCTGGCGATCAGCAGGGCGGCACCCAGGGTTTCTTCCATCAGCTTGTCCAGCGGCACCACGCGGCTCACCAGGCTGGCGCGCTCGGCTTCCTCGGCGTTCATCATGCGCGCGGTCAGGCACATGTCCATGGCCTTGCTCTTGCCCACGGCGCGCGGGAGGCGCTGCGTACCGCCGGCACCGGGAATCACGCCCAGCTTGATTTCCGGCTGGCCGAACTTGGCATTGTCGGCAGCGATGATGAAGTCGCACATCATGGCCAGCTCACAGCCGCCACCCAGGGCGTAGCCACTCACGGCAGCAATCACCGGCTTGCGGATGGTGCGGATGCCTTCCCAGTTGCGGGTGATGTAGTCACCGCCGTAGGCATCGGCAAAGTTGTAGGAAGCCATGGCACCGATGTCGGCACCTGCGGCAAACGCCTTTTCGCTGCCGGTCACGACGATACAGCCGATCTTGTCGTCAGCGTCAAACGCCTTCAGCGCCGCGCCCAGCTCGTCCATCAGGGTGTCGTTCAGGGCGTTCAGGGCCTTGGGGCGGTTCAGCGTGACAATGCCGACCTTCTCGCCTTCCACGCGGGTTTCAATGCAGGTATAGCTCATGGGGGTGTCTCTCCTCTAGATCATGGGGGGATATCGATGATTCCACCTGCACTATAAACGACAACGGTGACGTATACGTCAGTTGCGCACGCGGCAGACGGCCACAATAGCTGGGATAATCTTGCGCCATGTCTGCTGTCATCGACAAGCCCCCTTTCTGGCGTACCGCCCTGTCCCTGTTCAAGGGCTTTGACGGCTGGCTTGCGCTGGCCATTCTGCTGCTGATGGGCATCGGCCTGACGGCCATGTACTCCTCCGGTTTCGACCATGGCACGCGCTTTGTCGACCACGGCCGCAACATGCTGCTGGCCTGGGGCATCATCCTGACCGTGGCCATGGTGCCGCAACAGCGGCTGCAGCAGCTGGCGCTGCCGCTCTACACCCTGGGCGCGGTGCTGCTGGTCGCGGTGCTGCTGTTCGGCATTACCAAGAAGGGCGCCACGCGCTGGATCAATATCGGCATCGTGATCCAGCCCAGCGAGCTGCTCAAGATTGCTGCGCCGATGATGCTGGCCTGGTGGTTCCAGCGCCGCGAAGGCACACCGCAGACCATGGATTACGTGATCGCCTTCGGCCTGCTGCTGCTGCCGGTCGGCCTGATCATGAAACAGCCTGACCTGGGCACCGCCCTGCTGGTGCTGATGACCGGCGCCTCGGTGATCTTCTTTGCCGGCCTGAGCTGGAAACTGGTACTGCCGCCCATCATGCTGGGCGCCATCGCCATCACCCTGCTGGTCTGGAATGGCGATGCCCTGTGCCAGCCCGGGGTCGACTGGCATGTGCTGCACGAATACCAGCGCCAGCGCGTCTGCACCCTGCTCGACCCGACGCGCGACCCGCTCGGCAAGGGCTTCCACATCCTGCAGGGCATGATCGCCATCGGCTCCGGCGGCGTCTGGGGCAAGGGTTTCATGCAGGGCACGCAAACCCATCTGGAATTCATTCCGGAGCGCACCACCGACTTCATCTTTGCCGCCTATTCGGAGGAGTTCGGCTTTCTCGGCAACATCGTGCTGCTGCTGGCCTTCATCTTCCTGGTGGCGCGCATCTTCATCATCGCCGCCCAGGCCAGCACGCGCTTTGGCCGGCTGATGGCCGGCTCCATCGGCGTGATGTTCTTCACCTACAGCTTTGTCAATATGGGCATGGTCAGCGGCATTCTGCCGGTGGTGGGCGTGCCGCTGCCCTTCATCAGCTATGGCGGTACCGCCATGGTCACGCTGGGGCTGTCACTCGGCATCCTGTTCTCGATTGCGCGTGACCGGCGCACCTTCCACAGCTGAACCGCACTTGTCTGCCAGCTTGCGTGACATATGCACGCAAGTACCTGTTCCACTGCCGATTTTTTCGTCTTACCATAGGCGCGCAGACCTGTCTGGCAGGGGCCGGACACAGGTGTCTGCACCTTCCCACAGGAGACGCACATGGCAGGCCAGTTCGATCTGAAAAAATCCAGCAACGGCAAGTTCTTCTTCACGCTCAAGGCCAGCAACGGCCAGGCCATCCTGAGCAGCGAGATGTACGAAACCCGTGCCAGCGCCAGCAAGGGCATCGCCTCGGTGCAGAAGAATGCGGCCGATGCCGCGCGCTTCCAGCGTCTGGAAGGCAAGGATGGTTCGCCCTACTTCGTGCTCAAGGCCGCCAACCACCAGATCATCGGGCAAAGCCAGATGTACAAGAGTGAAGCCTCGCGCGACAACGGCATCGAATCGGTGATGAAGCACGCCCCCGATGCCAGCGTCAACGACCTGACCGTCGCGGACTGATTCGCCCGGCCCCGCACGCCATCCCCCCGGCTGGCGTCGGATATCCGCTCCACACTGCTGGAGCGGTGGTGCATCTGCGCCTACAATCCGCCCATGAACCTGACCAGCGTCCAGTCTGCGGCCATGCCCGCGCCTACATCCAAGAACACCCGCCAGCCCCTGGAGATTGCCGAATCACTGCTGCTGGCTCCCTTTGATCTGAGCCCGGCACAGCTGCACAAGGTGCTGGCCAGCATGCGCTCGCGCGGCGTCGATGATGCCGACCTGTATTTCCAGTACACCTGCAGCGAAGGCTGGAGTCTGGAAGAAGGCATCGTCAAGACCGGCAGTTTCAGCATCGACCAGGGTGTCGGTGTGCGTGCCGTGGCGGGCGAAAAAACCGCTTTTGCCTATTCCGATGACATTTCCCTGGCCTCGCTGAAAGATGCCGCACGCACCGTGCGCACCATCGGTTCGGCCGGCCAGAACGGCCGCATCAAGGTTGCCCCGGCGAGCAAGATCGGCAAGCTGTCCAGGAGCCGCCGCCTCTACACGCCCGAGAATCCGATCCTGACGCTGGACAGCAGCGCCAAGATCCAGCTGCTGGAGCGCATCGAGGGCATGGCACGCGCCAAGGATGCGCGCGTCAAGCAGGTGATGGCCGGTCTGGCCGGCGAATACGACGTGGTCCTGGTGGCACGTGCCGACGGCAAGCTGGCCGCCGATGTCCGCCCGCTGATCCGGCTGAGCCTGACGGTGATCGTGGAGCAGAAGATTGGCGGTACGGTGCGCCGCGAAGTCGGTTCGGCCGGCGGCGGTGGCCGTCTGGGCATGGACTATTTCGATGATGTCCTGCTGCAGCAGTACGTGGATGAAGCCGTGGGTGCCGCGCTGACCAACCTGGAAGCGCGCCCGGCCCCGGCCGGCCAGATGGACGTGGTGCTCGGCTCCGGCTGGCCCGGCGTGCTGATCCACGAAGCCGTCGGCCACGGCCTGGAAGGCGACTTCAACCGCAAGGGCAGCAGCGCCTTTGCCGGCCGCATCGGCGAGCGCGTGGCAGCCAAGGGCGTGACGGTGCTGGACGATGGCACCCTGCCCGACCGCCGCGGCAGCCTGAACGTGGATGACGAAGGCCACGCCACGCGCCAGACCGTGCTGATCGAGGACGGCATTCTCAAGGGCTACCTGCAGGACCGCATGAACGCACGCCTGATGGGCGGCAAATCCACCGGCAACGGCCGCCGCGAAAGCTACGCCCATCTGCCAATGCCGCGCATGACCAATACCTACATGCTGGACGGTCAGGAAGAGCCCGAAGCCATTATCGGCAGCCTCAAGCGCGGCCTGTATGCAACCAACTTCGGCGGCGGCCAGGTGGATATCACCAGCGGCAAGTTCGTGTTCTCGGCCAGCCAGGCCTGGTGGGTGGAAGACGGCAAGCTGCAGTATCCGGTCAAGGGGGCCACGCTGATCGGCAACGGCCCGGACGCCCTGACCCGCGTCAGCATGATCGGCAACGACATGCGGCTGGACAGCGGTGTCGGCACCTGCGGCAAGGAAGGCCAGAGCGTGCCGGTTGGCGTTGGCCAGCCGACCATGCGCATCAACGGTCTGACGGTTGGCGGCACGGCGTGACCGAATCCACATGTCAGGCCGGAAATTGCATTTCCGACCTTGACATGCGGGAATAGGGTCATGGTATAGTCAGCTCCATGCAAGTTTCACGCGCTTTCTATTTTGGCTTTTGGTTCTCAGTCTTTGGCGGACGAGAAGCTTGAGCACACCTGCAAAGCGTAACCCTCCTGAACCGCCCGGAAACCCCTGGCGGTTTTTTTTCGCCCCCGCTTTTTGACCAGTCACTTTACCTACACAGGAGCTCTCCGATGACCCCGCCCAAGACCAGCGACACGACTCTGTATGCGCAGCCGGCCGACAAGACTGGAACGACTGACAACGCCCGCATCAAGAGCCTGACCATGCTGCCCCCTCCCGAACACCTGATCCGCTTCTTCCCGATCAAGGGCTCCCCGGTTGAAAAACTGGTGAGCAACACCCGCAAGACGATTCACCAGATCCTGCGCGGCAAGGACGACCGCCTGCTGGTCATCGTCGGTCCCTGCTCGATCCACGATCCCAAGGCCGCCCTGGACTACGCCCTGCGCCTGAAGCAGCAGCGTGACCATTACGCCGACACGCTGGAAATCGTGATGCGCGTCTACTTCGAGAAGCCGCGTACCACCGTGGGCTGGAAAGGCCTGATCAACGATCCCTACCTGGACGAAAGCTGCCGCATCGACGAGGGTCTGCGCATTGCCCGCCAGCTGCTGATCGACATCAACCGCCTGGATCTGCCGGCCGGCAGCGAATTCCTGGACGTGATCTCGCCGCAATACATCGGCGACCTGATTTCCTGGGGCGCGATTGGTGCCCGCACCACCGAAAGCCAGATTCACCGCGAACTGGCCAGCGGCCTGTCGGCCCCGATCGGCTTCAAGAATGGTACCGACGGCAACCTGAAGATTGCTACCGACGCGATCCAGGCGGCATCGCGCGGCCACCACTTCCTGTCGGTGCACAAGAGCGGCCATGTCGCCATCGTGCACACCGAAGGCAACCCGGACTGCCACGTGATCCTGCGTGGCGGCAAGCAGCCCAACTACGACGAGGCCAACGTCGATGCCGCCTGCAACGACCTGAAGGAAGCCGGCCTGCGCCCGACCGTGATGGTGGACTGCAGCCACGCCAACAGCAGCAAGAAGCACGAGAAGCAGCTCGACGTGACGCGCGAAATCGCCCGCCAGCTGGCTGCCGGCTCCGACAAGGTGTTCGGCGTGATGCTGGAAAGCAATATCAGCGCCGGTGCGCAGAAGTTCACCCCGGGCAAGGATTCGCTGGACCAGCTGGAGTACGGCAAGAGCATTACCGATGCCTGCCTGGGCTGGGATGACACGCTGCAGGCGCTGGAACTGCTGTCCGAAGGGGTCAAGGCGCGCCGCAAGCAGGCGAAATAAGCGCCTAGTGCTTTCCCTGATTCGGGTTCCGTTCACGTCAAGTCTTTCTAAAATGTCTGGATGCCGGTCGCCTGCTGCGACTGGCTCCAGTCAACGGAGACACGCGACATGCAAAGCGAACTGATCGTCAAATTCAGCCCCACCCAGGAATTCATCATCCCGCTCGAATCGGTACCAGACATGGACGCCCAGGAGGCGCGCAGCTGGCTCGACCAGGAATTCGTGCGCCTCGACTGCGAGCCGATCCGTTCCTCGGGCAAGGTGCTGAATGCCGACAAGGTGGTACGCATCGCCCAGAGCGCCGGCCCCTCCGGCTTCGAGAACCAGGAATGGGCAACCCACTTCGCCAGCGCCGCCAAGACGGCCCTGGCCAAGCAGATCATCAGCATCGATGCCGAAAACACCATGATCTCGTTCTGAGATTCATCGCTCCCCGCAAACGCCAGCCTCGTGCTGGCGTTTTGCTGTCCGCACCTCCTGTCCGCACAGGGTTTTCCCCGGTGCGTAGCGCCTGCAGCCTGCCCCTATGATGATTCTGCCGTCTGCAGGCGGCTCCCATAACGACAGGAGACAGCACATGATCTATCCCGCACCTGGCCAGGCCGATGCCCCCGTGCAGTTCAAGGCCCGTTACGACAACTTCATCGGCGGCCAGTGGACTCCGCCGGTCAAGGGCCAGTACTTCGACAACGTCACCCCGATTACCGGCCAGGTCTATACCCAGGCGGCCCGCTCCACCGCCGAAGACGTGGAGCTGGCGCTGGATGCCGCCCACGCTGCAGCCGCCGGCTGGGGCAGCAGCTCGGCGCAGGAGCGTGCCGGCATCCTGCTGAAGATCGCCGACCGCATCGATGCCCACCTGGACAAGCTGGCTTATGCCGAAACCGTGGACAACGGCAAACCGATCCGCGAGACGCTGAATGCCGACGTGCCCCTGGCGGCCGACCACTTCCGCTACTTTGCCGGCGCCGTACGCACGCAGGAAGGAGCCATCTCCCAGATCGACGCCACCACCGTGGCCTACCATTTCCACGAACCGCTCGGCGTGGTCGGGCAGATCATCCCGTGGAACTTCCCGCTGCTGATGGCGGCCTGGAAGCTGGCGCCGGCGCTGGCGGCCGGCAACTGCATCGTGCTCAAGCCGGCGGAGCAGACACCGACCAGCATCCTGGTGTTCATGGAGCTGATCGCCGACCTGCTGCCCCCTGGCGTGCTCAACATCGTCAACGGCTTTGGCCGCGAAGCCGGCATGCCGCTGGCCAGCAGCAAGCGCATTGCCAAGATCGCCTTCACCGGCAGTACCAGCACCGGCCGCGTGATTGCCCAGGCCGCCGCCAACAGCCTGATTCCGGCCACGCTGGAGCTGGGTGGCAAGTCGCCCAACATCTTCTTCCCCGACGTGATGGACCACGACGACAGCTACCTGGACAAGGCGATCGAGGGCCTGGTGCTGTTTGCCTTCAACCAGGGCGAGGTCTGCACCTGCCCGAGCCGTGCGCTGGTCCATGAGTCGATCTACGAGAAATTCATGGAACGCTGCCTGCCGCGCATTGCCGCCATCCGCCAGGGCAACCCGCTCGATACCGACACCATGATCGGCGCCCAGGCCTCGCAGGAACAGCTGACCAAGATCACCAGCTACCTGGACCTGGGCAAGCAGGAAGGGGCCGAGGTGCTCATCGGCGGCGCCCAGGCGCAGCTGGATGGCGACCTGGCCGGTGGCTACTATGTGCAGCCGACCGTGTTCAAGGGCCACAACAAGATGCGCATCTTCCAGGAGGAAATCTTCGGCCCGGTGCTGGCCCTGACCACCTTCAGGGACGAGGCCGAGGCACTGGAACTGGCCAACGACACCCTGTACGGCCTCGGCGCCGGTGTCTGGAGCCGCAACGGCAATATCGCCTACCGCATGGGGCGCGCCATCAAGGCCGGCCGCGTCTGGACCAACTGCTATCACCATTACCCGGCACACGCCGCCTTTGGTGGCTACAAGGAATCCGGCATCGGCCGTGAAAACCACAAGATGATGCTCGCCCACTACCAGCAGACCAAAAACCTGCTGGTCAGCTACAGCGAGCAGAAACTCGGCTTCTTCTGAAGCGCCAACGGCCAGCCGGGCAAGCGGCTGGCCGCTTTTTAAAGGAAGATCATGATGGTTGAGCGCGTGATAGCGACACCTGCCGCACTGGAGCTGATTGCACAGCTGCAGGCAGAGCATGGCGAGCTGATGTTCCACCAGTCTGGCGGTTGCTGCGACAACAGCGCCGCCAACTGCTATCTGCCCACCGACCTCGGTATTGGTGCCCATGACGTGAAGCTCGGCGAGGTGGGCGGCGTCCCCTTCTACATGAGCAAGTCCCAGTTCGAGACCTGGCAGCATACCCAGCTGATCCTGGACGTGATCGACGGCCATGGCGGCACCTTCTCGCTCGAAGGCAGCACCGGCAAGGCGTTCCATACCCGTTCGCGCGTCTTTACCGACGAGGAGCTGGCCCACTTGCCGCCAGCCATTCCCGGTGATCAGCTCTGAAACTGCCGCATCATTCACCATCTTTCGTCTTTTTGCCGCTTCCCATTCTTTTCGTGACTGCCCAACCTGCCCCATCCCTCCTCGCCGAGCGCCGCCGCGTCATCATCGCCGGCATCTGCGCCCTGATCCTGACTGTCGGCATGGGCCGCTTTGCCTATACGCCAATGCTGCCCATCATGAACGAACAGGCCGGCCTGTCGATCCTGGCAGGTGGCTGGCTGGCAACGCTGAACTATGCCGGCTACATGAGCGGCGTGCTGCTGGCGGCCACCGTCGGTGACCTGCAGCAGAAATACCGGCTGTATCGGCACGGCCTGTTGCTGGCACTGGTCAGCACCGTCGGCATGGGGCTGACCGACAATGTCTACCTGTGGGCCCTGCTGCGCTATCTGGCCGGTTTTTCCAATATCGCCGGTCTGCTGCTGGCTTCCGGCCTGGTACTGAACTGGCTGATCCGCCATGGCTTCAAGCCGGAGCTGGGGCTGCACTTCATGGGCATGGGCCTGGGCCTGGTGATCACCGGCGTGGCCGTTGCCAGCATGGTGGACCAGCTCTCCTGGCAAGGGCAATGGTTCTGGCTGACCGTGCTCGGCCTGCTGTTCTTCGTGCCAGCCTGGTGGTGGATGCCGGCCCCGGCCAGCATGCCGGCAGCTCCTGCGGGCACGACGGCAGCCACCAACGCCAGTCCGGGCGGCCGCTGGATGCGCCTGATGACGGGAGCCTATTTCTGTGCCGGTTTCGGCTATGTCGTTACCGCCACCTTCATCGTCGCCATCCTGGCGGAACTGCCGCTGCTGGCCGGCAAGGGCAACTGGATCTGGGTGATTGCCGGTGTTGCCGCGGCGCCGTCCTGCTTTCTCTGGGACCGTATCGCCGCCGCCACCGGCCAGGTGCAGGCACTGCTGCTGGCCTACGCGCTGCAAACCGTGTCCATCATTCTGCCGGTGCTGACCGGTAGTGCCACGCTCAACGTGATCGGCGCCATTCTGTATGGCATCACCTTTGTCGGCATCGTCAGCCTGACGCTGACGCTTACCGGACGCCATTTCCCGGCCAATCCCGCCAAGGCCATGGCCCGCATGACGCTGAGCTATGGCGTGGCCCAGATTGTCGCGCCGGCCATGGCCGGCTACATCGCCAATGCCACCGGCAGCTACCACGGTGCCCTGATCGTCACCGCCCTGGTGATGGTGCTCGGCATGGGCCTGCTGCTGGCCCTGCTGCAGGAAGAAAAGCGTCATGCCGTCCGCGGCACGATGCACGTGGTGCCCTGACGCGGCAAGCGGCAGTCAGACCGTACAATCAGCGCATGCACATCCATATTCTCGGTATCTGCGGCACCTTCATGGGAGGTGTTGCCGCGCTGGCACGCGAGGCCGGCCACAAGGTCACCGGCTGCGACGCCGGTGTGTATCCCCCCATGAGCGACCAGCTGCGTGCGCTCGGCATCGACCTGATCGAAGGCTTTGGCGCAGAACAGACCGCGCTGCGGCCCGACATGTACGTGGTTGGCAACGTGGTCAGCCGCGCCCGCCTGGAGGACGGCAGCCCCAAGTTCCCGCTGATGGAAGAAATCCTGGAACAGGGCCTGCCCTACACCAGCGGCCCGCAATGGCTGGCCGAGCATGTGCTGCAGGGCAAGCACGTGCTGGCGCTGGCCGGCACCCACGGCAAGACCAGCACCTCCTCCATGCTGGCCTGGGTGCTGGAACATGCCGGCCTGCAACCCGGCTTCCTGATTGGCGGCGTGCCGCTGAACTTCGGCATTTCGGCGCGCCTGGGCCAGGTGGCAGCCGGCCATGCGCGCGGCTACTTCGTGATCGAGGCTGACGAGTACGACACCGCCTTCTTCGACAAGCGCAGCAAGTTCGTGCACTACCGTCCGCGCACCGCCGTACTCAACAACCTCGAGTACGATCATGCCGACATCTTCCCCGATCTTGCTGCCATCGAACGTCAATTCCACCATCTGGTGCGTACCGTTCCGAGCAGCGGCTGCATCGTCGCCAACGGTCTGGAAGAAAGCATCACGCGCGTGCTGCACCAGGGCTGCTGGAGCCAGGTACAGACCTTTGGCGCGGCCGTCAGCGACTATGTGGCCGAAGGCGAACCGCACGACTTTGCCGTGCTGCACCAGGGCCGCCAGGTCGCGCAGGTACGCTGGGGCCTGACCGGCACCCACAACCAGCTCAACGCGCTGGCCACCATCGCGGCTGCCGCCCATGTCGGCGTGGCACCTGAAGTCGCCGCCGAGGCCCTGGCCAGCTTTGTCAACGCGCGCCGCCGCATGGAAGTGCGCGGCACGGTAACGCATGACGCTGGCGACATCACCGTCTACGACGATTTTGCCCACCACCCCACCGCCATCCGCACCACGCTGGACGGCCTGCGCCGCAAGCTCGACAGCGATGGCCGCCAGGCGGAACGCATCCTGGCCATCTTCGAGCCGCGCAGCAACACCATGAAGCTGGGCACCATGAAGGCCCAGCTGCCCTGGAGCCTGGAGCAGGCCGACCTTTCCTTCTGCCACTCCGGCGGTCTGGACTGGGACGCTGCCGAAGCACTGGCCCCGATGGGCGCACGCGCCAGCGTGGCCGGCGACGTCGATACGCTGATCGCCCAGGTGCTGGCTGCCGTCCGTCCCGGCGACCACCTGCTGTGCATGAGCAACGGCGGTTTTGGCGGCATCCACGGCAAGCTGCTCGACGCGCTGCAGGTCCGGAGCTGAGCCGTGGCCGGCAGTTTCGACGAAGAACTGGCCCAGGCAGCCGCCCGGCTGGTGGTCGAGGAAGGGCTGGAATTCGGTCCGGCCAAGCAGCGCGCCCTGAAGCAGCTCAAGCTGCCGGCGCGCACGGCCCTGCCCGCCAACGATCTGGTCGAAGCCGCCGTGCGCGAGTATCTGGCAGTGTTCTGCACCGATACCCAGCCGGCCGAGCTGCTGGCCCTGCGCCAACTGGCACTGCAGTGGATGGACCGGCTGCAGGCCTTCCAGCCGCTGCTGTCCGGTGCCGTCTGGCACGGCACGGCCACACGCCTGAGCGATATCTATCTGCACCTGTTCAGCGATGACCCGAAGGCGGTGGAAATTGCCCTGATCAACGAAGGCGTGGCCTACGAAGCCACCCGCGTCGCCGGGCTGCGCGGTGCCGAGGCCGATGCACTGAGCATCCACGCCTGGAGCGATACCCTGGGCGAAGATATCGGCGTGCATCTGCTGGTACATGACACGCTGGCGCAGCGCGGCTCACTGCAGCCGGACCAGCAGCAGCGCAAGCCGCGTGGCACCGCCAAGCAGCTGCGCGAGCTGATCGAACAGGCCTGAAATCAGCCTATCTTTCAGCAACTTCCTGCTTCTCAGCCTATTTTCATGCAAACACCCCTCCCCGACACCCCTCCCCAGCCCCCCATGAACCGCCGGCGCTGGCTGGCCTGGACGCTGGCTTCGGTGGCGCTGGGCGCCTCCGGCGTGGCGGCATGGCGGCAATTCGGGCCGCGCCAGGCCCCGGTGCCCACCTCCATCAACGAGGTGCCCGAACGCTGGTGGACACACGCGTTTGCGCAGCCCGGCCAGGACAGCACACGCACGCTGCAAAGCTTCCGTGGCCAACCGCTGCTGATCAACCTGTGGGCCACCTGGTGCCCGCCCTGCATCGAGGAAATGCCGCTTCTTGACGCCTTCTACCGGCAAAATGCAGCAAAAGGCTGGCAAACCGTGGGAATTGCCGTAGACAAGCCGGAAGCCGTGGAACGCTTCCTGCAACGCACGCCGGTGCAGTTTCCGGTGCTGCTGGCCGGCAACCGCCTGGGCATGGAGCTGGCCGCCGACCTGGGCAATACGGCGCGCGGCCTGCCTTTCAGCCTGCTGCTGGATGCCCGTGGCCAGCCGCTCGAGGCCCATACCGGCCAGCTGGATTTGCCCCGCCTGCTGAAATGGCACCAGCGTGCTTTTTCGTGAAATACGCACAGTTGACGGATTTTTACGTAAAATCAATACATTCCACACTTCTTTTGAGGTGTCTTCCAGCCTGGACCACGATTATCCAGGCTCAGCCACATAAAGGTAGTTAACGCTACTTTCCTTGCATTTAGGCGCAAATCAGCCAAAATTACTGACTGTTGCCAGCAAACAAGGGCCCTGCCCTGAGAAAGGCCACTATGGATCTCCGCAAACTCAAAACCCTGATTGATCTGGTATCCGACTCCAATGTCGCGGAACTGGAAATCACGGAAGCCGAAGGCAAAGTCCGCATCGTCAAGGGCGGCCCCGAAATGGCAGCAGGCTATGTGCCTGCCATGATGCCCGTCGCCGCCCCGGCCCAGATGCCGGCCGCCGTTCCGGCTGCCGCACAGGCCGCTGCCCCCGCCGTTGAAGCAGCACCGGTCGAAACCGGCTTCCAGGTGAAATCCCCCATGGTCGGCACCTTCTACCGTGCCAGCAGCCCTGGTGCCAAGCCTTTTGTCGAAATCGGCAGCACGGTCAAGGAAGGCGAGACCCTGTGCATCGTCGAGGCCATGAAGATCCTGAACGAGATCGAATCCGAAAAGGCCGGAACCGTGACCAGCATCCTGTGCGACAACGGCGACGCCGTCGAATTCGGCCAGCCCCTGTTCGTGATCGAGTGATGCATGCCGTGCCGACACTGAGCTGGCGGCACCCCTGCACGATCCCTTTCCGCGCAGCCTGTTGCGCGGCCCCTGAACAGTGAGGACACGACGATGTTCAAGAAAATCCTGATCGCCAACCGAGGCGAGATCGCCCTGCGCATCCAGCGCGCCTGCCGCGAAATGGGCATCAAGGCGGTCATGGTCTACTCCGAGGCCGACCGCGATGCCATGTACGTGAAGATGGCCGACGAGGCCATCTGCATCGGCCCGGCCCCTTCGGCGCAAAGCTACCTCAACATGACGGCCATCATCGCCGCCGCCGAAGTCACCGATGCCGAAGCCATCCACCCGGGTTACGGCTTCCTGTCCGAAAACGCCGACTTCTCCGAGCGTGTCGAGCAAAGCGGCTTCGTCTTCATCGGCCCGACCGCCGAATCGATCCGTCTGATGGGCGACAAGGTCTCGGCCAAGGCGGCCATGATCAAGGCTGGCGTGCCCTGCGTGCCCGGCTCCGATGGCGAGCTGCCGAATGATCCGGCCGCCATCCGGGCCATTGCCAAGCGCATCGGCTACCCGGTGATCATCAAGGCCGCCGGTGGTGGCGGTGGTCGCGGCATGCGCGTGGTGCACACCGAGGCGGCGCTGATCAACGCGGTCGCCATGACCAAGGCCGAAGCCGGCACCGCTTTCGGCAACCCCGCGGTCTACATGGAAAAATTCCTGGAGAACCCGCGCCACATCGAGATTCAGGTACTGGCCGACACGCACCGCAACGCGGTGTTCCTGGGCGAGCGCGACTGCTCCATGCAGCGTCGCCACCAGAAGATCATCGAGGAAGCACCGGCTCCCGGCCTGCTGCGCCGCGCCGTCGAGCGTATCGGCGAACGCTGCGCCCAGGCCTGCCGCAAGATCGGCTACCGTGGCGCCGGCACCTTCGAGTTCCTCTACGAGAACGGCGAGTTCTACTTCATCGAGATGAACACGCGCCTGCAGGTCGAGCACCCGGTGACGGAAATGGTAACCGGCATTGACCTGGTGCGTGCCCAGATCGAGGTGGCTGCGGGCCAGAAGCTGCCGTTCACGCAGCGCCAGATCCAGATGAAGGGCCACGCCATCGAGTGCCGCATCAACGCCGAGGATCCGTACAAGTTCTACCCCTCGCCGGGTCGCATCACGCACTGGCACCCGGCCGGTGGCCCGGGCGTGCGCGTGGACAGCCATGTCTACACCAACTACTTTGTGCCGCCCACCTACGACTCCATGATCGGCAAGCTGATCGTGCACGGCGACACGCGCGAACAGGCGCTGGCGCGCATGCACAACGCCCTGAACGAGACCGTGGTGGAAGGCATCAACACCAATATCCCGCTGCACCGCGAGCTGGTGGTGGATGCCAAGTTCTGCGAAGGCGGCACCAACATCCATTACCTGGAAGAGTGGCTGCACCAGCGCGGACGCTGATCGCCCGAGACCAGACCCGCCGCGTGCGGGTCTTTTTCCTGTTGCCCCGGATTCATCACCATGTACGAACTGCGCCTGCTCTGCCCGGAAACCCACATTGAAACCCTGTGCGATGCACTGGATGCGCTGGATGCGCTCAGCGTCTCGGTCGAGGATGCCGATGCCCATACCGATGCCGAACAGCCGCTGTTTGGCGAACCCGGCATGCCGGCCCCGCGTGAAGGCTGGCAGCGTTCGCTGCTGGTGGCCCTGTTTCCGGCCGAGGCCGCTGCCCAGGAGGCGGCACGCCTGCTGGCGCTGCAGGACTTCTTTGCCGATTCCCGCATCATCGGCGTACAACATGTGCCGGACCAGGACTGGGTGCGCCTGACGCAGTCCCAGTTCGCGCCGGTGGACATCACACCAAGCTTCTGGATCGTGCCGAGTTGGCATGAACCGCCGGCCGAAGCCGAACAGCTGATCCGCCTGGATCCGGGCCTGGCCTTTGGCACCGGTACCCACCCGACCACGCGCATGTGCCTGCGCTGGATTGCGCAGCACGGCATCCCCGGCGATCCGCAGCCATTGGGACGCGTGCTGGACTACGGCTGCGGCTCCGGCATTCTGGCGATTGGCGCCGGCAAGTTCGGCGCGGTAGACATCGACGCCGTCGATATCGATCCGGCTGCCGTCGAAGCCACGCGCATCAATGCCGAAACCAACCATGTGCAGCTCAACGCCGGCCTGCCGGAGCTGGTCGATCCTGCCGCGGGCCGCTACCAGACCGTGCTGGCCAACATCCTGGCCACGCCGCTCAAGGTGCTGGCACCGCTGCTGGTTGCCCATGTGGCAGCAGGCGGCCATCTGGTACTGGCCGGCATCCTGGAGCGCCAGGCCGATGAACTCAAGGCGGCCTACGCGCCCTACATCCCGCTGGAGGTCGCCGACAGCGAGGACGGCTGGATCCTGATGACCGGCCACAAGGCGGCCTGATCACGCCCTCCTCTCCTGGCCGCTGACGTTGTCAGCGGCCTTTCCGTACCCGATTCCCGCACGCATTCCCATGTCCATCCTGATTTCCGGCTCCGTGGCCATCGACATCATTCTCGAATTTGGCGGCCGTTTTGCCGACCATATCCTGCCCGAACAGATCGACAAGCTCAGCGTCTCCTTCCTCGCCCCGCAGATGCGCAGTGACTACGGTGGCTGCGCCGGCAATATCGCCTACGCGCTGAAGCAGCTGGGCGGCACGCCGCTGCCGCTGGCCTCGGTGGGTCGCGATGGCGGCCATTATCTGGACCGCCTGCGCCAGCTCGGCATCAGCACGGCGCATGTGGCGGTGCTGCAGGACTGCTACACGGCACAGTGCACCATCGTGACCGACCAGCAGCAGAACCAGATCACCGCCTTTCACCCCGGAGCCATGTCGCAGGCGCACCTGAACCCGGTGCCAACCGACACGCCGATCACGCTGGCGATGGTTTCGCCCAATGGCAAGGAAGCGATGCAGCAGCACGCACGGCAGCTGCATGCCGCCGGCATTCCCTTTGTCTTCGATCCGGGCCAGGGCCTGCCGCTGTTCAACGGCGAGGAACTGCAGCAGCTGGTCGATCTGGCCACCTGGGTCACGGTCAACGACTACGAGGCCCACCTGCTGTGCGAGCGTCTGGGCTATGACCGCGCCGCGCTGTCACGCCAGCTGCGCGGCCTGGCCGTGACACTGGGTGAACACGGCTGTGAAGTATGGGTGGACGGCGCCTGCCGCGAAGTGCCGCCGGTAGCAGCTGCTGCCGTGGTAGATCCGACCGGGTGCGGCGATGCCTGGCGTGGTGCCCTGCTGTACGGGCTGGAACAGGGTTGGGATCTGGTACGTTGCGCGAAGCTGGGCAACTACCTGGGCGCACTCAAGATTGCCCACCGTGGCCCGCAAAACTACCAGCCTGATCCGCAGGTAGTGGCCGGCTACTGAGCCGGCTCAGGGCTTGGGACCGGTCGGAAACGGCCAGTTGCCCAGCGGGCTGATGCGGGTACGCGCAACCGGTGCTGTGGCCGTGCTGACGGCAGCGACCTTGCCATTGGCATTGGGTTTGCTGGCGGCACTGGCGCGCTTGCGCGTGGCCGTGGTGGGCCTGGCGACAGCGGGAGCGCTTGCAGATTCGGCCGCCGGCTTGGCGGCCGTCTTGCGGGTGGCCGTTGCCCTGGTCGCCGTTGTCTTGGCTGCAGTGGTTTTGGCAGCAGCCGTTTTTGCCGCCGCCGTGCGGGTGCGGCTGGCTGGTGCTGCTGCAGTGCTGGCAGCTTCCGGTGCAGTCACGGCAACAGTCGCCGACTTGGCGGCCGGCTTCTTGCGCGGCGCAGCGGGGGCGGACGGACTTGTTGCAGTTGCGGATGCGGCCGGTTTCTTGGCGCTAGCCATGGGACTCTCCTGAGCAGCAGGTTTAATTTTGTATTATGGAACCAAGTGCTGTCAGATGCAATGGTTTCAAGCAGTTCACCTGCTGTACACGCCAGAATTGCGGTATGGCTGCCACACACCGCATGACCGCAACTCAGGACTGACGATCTGCGTCCAGTACGCCGGGCGGAAAGACCGCCTCCGGCCAGCCGCTCAGGCGCGCCAGCAGCGGCCAGTCAAAACCGGCACCGGGATCGCACTTGCGACCGGGCGCAATATGCTCGTGGCCGGCCACATGCGCCAGCGGGTAATGCTGGCGGATCGCCTGTGCCAGCTCGGCCAGCGCAACGTATTGCGCCAGCTCGAAGCGCTCGCCCTCCAGCCCCTCCAGCTCGATGCCGATGGAATCGTCATTGCAGTTGCTGCGGCCGCGCCAGCAGGAGGTGCCGGCATGCCAGGCCCGGTCATCGCAGCTGACAAACTGCCAGATCTGGCCATCGCGCCGGATCAGGAAATGGGCCGATACCTCCAGGCCACGGATCTGCTGGAAATACGGGTGCGCATCCCAGTCCAGCGTGTTGGCGAACAGCTGCAGGATTTCCGGGCCGCCATACCGGCCCGGCGGCAGGCTGATGGAATGCACCACCAGCAAGTCGATCTGCGCCCCTGCCGGACGCGGCCCGAAATTGGGCGATGGCTGCTGCTGCGCCAGACGGCACCAGCCATCCTGCCACAAGGGGGTTGTCATGCCGTGTCCTTGCGCGCGGCCTGACGGGCCTGCTGCGCGTGTTCCTGGCCGCAGTACCACTGTCCGCCCTGCTGCAAGGCATCCTGGCGCGCCAGATGCACGCCGCAGTGGGCGCAGCGCACCATGGCTTGCGGCACGCGCGGTGCCTGCTGCTGCGCCTGCGCCTCGCGGATGTCCTGCCGGCGGTTGTGCCGCCAGAGCCAGAATACCGCGCCAATGACGAGAAGAACGACCAGATATTTCATGATGGGAGACGTGTCTCAGGACAGGCGGCGCAACAGCACCTCGAGCACGAAGTGGTAGCCCACATAGCTCAACAGCAGCAGGCCGGCCCCGGCATAGACCATGCGCACGGCCCGGCTGCCACGCCAGCCGAGTCGCCAGCGGCCCCAGAGCAGGGCCGCAAACACCAGCCAGGACAGCAGCGAGAAAATGGTCTTGTGGCTCCAGCGCCAACCGCCGGTCAGGCCATAGAGCTGCTCGCCAAACAGCCAGCCCTGCACGATGGTGATGGTGAGCAAAATGAAGCCGAGCGTGACGAAACGGAAAGTCAGCCGTTCCAGCGTCAGCAGCGGCAGCATCGGAGTGCTGGTGGCGGCATCTTCCTGCAGCAGCGCCGGGCCGTCACGCATGCGCAGTTCGGCACGCGACATCAGCCAGGCGTGCAGCACGGCTACGGCAAACAGGCCATAGGACGCCACACCGAGCGCCAGGTGCAGCGGCAGCCACTCGGATGCCGGCGACTGCAACAGCGGGCCGGGGAACAGCCAGGCCAGCAGCACCGTCACCGCGCCGATCAGGGCCAGCCGCCAGCGCAGCTGCTGCAGCGCGTAGTTGCGGCTTTCGATGGCATAGGCCAGCAGTGCCAGCAGTGCCGTCATGGACAGCGCCGGACCGAAACCGAAGCGCAGCGGGTGGGTCAGGCCGAGCGCGATCACCAGCGCATGCAGCACGGCGGCGGTACCCAGCAGCACGCTGCCGCCATGCCCGAGACGCTGGCGCGCATGGCTGACGCCGGCCGCTGCCAGGTAGGCCAGCACACTGGCAAGCGACAGCAGGGGGACGGCGGACTGGGCACTGGCTACAATCATGGCTAAAGTGTATCCCTTCCGCTGCACCGCATGCGTCCGGCGGGATGTTTTCTGCATGCGCCGCTGCTGCGCCTGCCTGTTTCCCCTTTTCTGAAAGCGAAAGCGCCGCCATGGCCTCTGCCCTTACCGACAAACTCTCGCGCCTCGTCAAGAACCTGAGCGGCCAGGCGCGCATTACCGAAAGCAACGTCTCCGACATGCTGCGCGAGGTGCGCATGGCCCTGCTGGAGGCCGACGTGGCGCTGCCGGTGGTGAAGGATTTCATCGCCCGCGTCAAGGACAAGGCCATGGGCCAGGAGGTGCTGGGATCGCTCAAGCCCGGCCAGGCCCTGGTGGGCATCGTCAACCGCGAGCTGGCCGCCACCATGGGCGAAGGCATCAGCGATCTGAACCTGTCGGTGCAGCCGCCGGCGGTGATCCTGATGGCCGGCCTGCAGGGCGCGGGCAAGACCACCACCACCGCCAAGCTGGCCAAGCACCTGATCGAGAAGCGCAAGAAGAAGGTGCTGACGGTATCGGGCGACGTGTACCGCCCTGCTGCCATCGAGCAGCTCAAGACGGTGACGCAGCAGGTGGGGGCCGAATGGTTCCCGAGTGCGCCCGACCAGAAGCCGGTGGACATCGCCCGGGCTGCGCTCGACTATGCGCGCAAGCACTATATCGACGTGCTGTTGGTGGACACGGCCGGCCGTCTGGCGATCGACGAAGCGATGATGGCGGAGATCAAGGCGCTGCACGAGGCCATCAACCCGGTGGAAACGCTGCTGGTGGTGGATGCCATGCAGGGTCAGGACGCGGCCAATACGGCGCGTGCCTTCAAGGAGGTGCTGCCGCTGACCGGCGTGGTGCTGACCAAGCTCGACGGTGATGCGCGCGGTGGTGCGGCGCTGTCGGTGCGCCAGATTGCGCAGGCCCCGATCAAGTTTGCCGGTGTCAGCGAGAAGATGGACGGCCTGGAGCAGTTCGATGCCGAACGCCACGCTGGTCGCATTCTGGGCATGGGCGACATCGTGGCGCTGGTCGAGCAGGTCACCTCCGGCGTCGACATGGAGGCCGCGCAGAAGCTGGCGGCCAAGGTCAAGAAGGGTGATACCTTCGACCTGAACGATTTCCTCGGCCAGCTGCAGCAGATGAAGCAGATGGGCGGCCTGTCCAGCCTGATGGACAAGCTGCCGACCCAGCTCACCGCCAAGGCCACGCAGACCGACATGGATCGTGCCGAGAAGGACATCAAGCGCAAGGAAGGCATCATCTGCAGCATGACGGCGCAGGAGCGCAAGAAGCCCGAGCTGATCAAGGCCACACGCAAGCGCCGCATTGCGGCGGGCGCCGGCGTGCAGGTGCAGGAAGTGAACCGTCTGCTCAAGGAGTTCGAGCAGATGCAGGACATGATGAAGAAGATGAAGGGCGGCGGCCTGATGAAGATGATGCGCCGCATGGGCGGCATGAAGGGCATGGGCGGCATGTTCGGTGGCGGCGGTGGCCTGCCTCCGGGCGGCTTCCCGCCGGGGGGCTTCCCTCCGGGTGGCGGCCTGCCACGCTAAGCCGGCCTGCCCGCTGGCCCGTCATGCAAATGGCTCCGTCGATGCGGAGCCATTTGTCTTTTTGCAGCCTGCTTCTGGCGGCAAGCGTACACCCTGAATGTGGAGCGCTGGCTTAATTGGGGTCCTTGGCGCGGGTCCGGGCCACGGCGGACAGGATGCCCAGACCGAACAGGGTCACGGCACCGATGATGATGTACATCTCCGGCACGCCGGCCACGGACGCACCCCAGGCCAGGCCGCCAATGAAGATCAGGAAACCGATCATGTAGAGAACGAAAGACATGGCAACCTCCTCATGTGTGTTTGTTGCATGGCCTCCATTCTGATGGGCAGCCTGCCGGCCAGCCATCGGCGCAGCGCTGATCCACGTGTCGGAACAGGCCGACAGCTGAGCCGAAAAACAGCCCCCATCTCCTGGCGGAGCGGGGGCTGCAGGCACGGGCGCTGAGCGGCCGGATCAGCGCGGCAGCACGCTGGAACCCATCAGGTACTGGTCCACCGCACGTGCCGCCTGGCGGCCTTCGCGGATGGCCCAGACCACCAGCGACTGGCCACGGCGCACGTCACCGGCAGCGAACACGCCGGGTACGCTGGTGGCATAGCCGCCCTGCTCCTCGGTCGTGGCACGGGCGTTGTGGCGTGCATCGGCCTCGACACCAAAGGCCTGGAGCACGGCAGGCACCGGGTGCACAAAGCCCATGGCCAGCAGCACCAGATCTGCCGGCAGGGTTTCCTCGCTGCCGGGCACCTCGGTCGGCTTGCCGTCCTGCCATTCCAGGCGCACGGTCTTGACCGCCACGACACGGCCCTTGTCCTTGCCGGTACCGGCCACGAATTCCTTGGTGGCGATGGCAAATTCACGCGTGCAGCCCTCGTCGTGGCTGGAGCTGGTGCGCAGCTTGAGCGGCCAGTAGGGCCAGGTCAGCGGACGGTTTTCTTCCTCGGGCGGCTGCGGCAGCAGTTCGAACTGGGTCACGCTGGCCGCGCCGTGGCGGTTGCTGGTACCGACACAGTCACTGCCGGTGTCGCCACCGCCGATGACGATCACGTGCTTGCCGTCGGCACGCAGCTGCTTGGGCAGCTTGTCGCCGGCGTTGACCTTGTTCTGCTGCGGCAGGAACTCCATGGCAAAGTGCACGCCATCCAGCGCGCGGCCCGGCACCGGCAGGTCACGGCTCTGCTCGCTGCCGGTAGTCAGCAGCACGGCATCGAAATCCTTCTGCAGCTGTCTGGCACTGATGCTGTCCCTGGCCCAGTTGGTGACCTTGCTGTCTGCCGGCCAGTCGCCCACCACCACGCCGGTGCGGAATTCCACGCCTTCGGCCTGCATCTGCTCGATGCGGCGATCGATATGGGATTTTTCCAGCTTGAAATCGGGGATGCCGTAGCGCAGCAGGCCGCCGACACGGTCATTCTTCTCGAACACGGTAACGCTGTGACCGGCACGGGCCAGCTGCTGGGCCGCTGCCATGCCAGCCGGGCCACCGCCCACCACGGCCACCTTCTTGCCGGTTTTCTGCGCTGCCACCTGCGGCTTGACCCAGCCATTTTCCCAGCCGCGATCGATGATGGCGTGCTCGATCGACTTGATGCCGACCGGAGACTTGTCGATGTTCAGCGTGCAGGCCGCCTCGCACGGGGCCGGGCAGATGCGGCCGGTGAAGTCGGGAAAGTTGTTGGTGCTGTGCAGCACCTCCAGCGCATCCTGCCAGTCCTGGGCATAGACCAGGTTGTTGAAGTCCGGAATGATGTTGTTGACCGGGCAACCGTTGTTGCAGAACGGCGTGCCGCAGTCCATGCAGCGTGCCGCCTGCACCTTGGCCTGTGCGTCGTCCAGGCCAATGACGAATTCGCGGTAGTGCTTGAGGCGTTCCCTGACCGGACGGTAACCCTCTTCCAGCCGCTCGTATTCCATGAATCCAGTGATTTTTCCCATGATCGTCTTCCCTTGTCTGATGAAGGTTGCGGGGCTTATTCGGTCTTGCTGCCGGTCTTGCCGGAGCTCTTCCGGCCGGCAGCCGGCTTGCGTGCGGCGGGCTTGCGGGCCGCCGGCTTCTTGGCCGGGCCACCAGCCGACTTCATCTCGACGGCAGTGGCTGCCACCTGCTGGGTGATGTCGGCAATCGGGCTTTCGCCGGCACCGGTCCTGCCACGTGCATGGATTTCGGCCAGGGCACGGCGGTACTCGTGCGGGAACACCTTGACGAACTTCTTCAGGCTGGTGTCCCAGTTTTCCAGGATGTCGCGGGCGCGGCGGCTGCCGGTCCAGCGGCTGTGGTCCTGCAGCAGCTTCTTCAGCTGCTCCTCGTCGCTCTGGCCACGATGCCAGATGCCGGCATCGATGCGGGTGTGCTGTTCTTCGGCCTTGAGCACCGGCTCCAGCGTCACCATGGCGGTATTGCAGCGCGTGGCGAACTGGCCATCTTCATCATAGACATAGGCCACGCCGCCACTCATGCCGGCAGCAAAGTTGCGGCCGGTCTTGCCGAGCACGGCCACGGTGCCGCCCGTCATGTATTCGCAGCCATGGTCGCCAGTCCCTTCCACCACGGCGGTGGCACCGGACAGGCGCACGGCAAAGCGTTCGCCACCAACACCGGCAAAGAAGGCTTCACCGGTCGTCGCACCGTAGAGCACGGTGTTGCCGACGATGATGTTGTCTGCCGCCACGCCGGGGAAATCCAGGCTCGGGCGCACCACCACACGGCCGCCGCTCAGGCCCTTGCCGGTGTAATCGTTGGCCTCGCCGATCAGGCTCAGCGTGATGCCCTTGCACAGGAAGGCACCAAAGGACTGGCCACCCGTGCCTTCCAGCTGGATGTGGATGGTGTCATCCGGCAGGCCCTCGGGGTGCAGCTTGGTCACGGCGCCGGACAGCATGGCACCGACGGTGCGGTTGACGTTGCGGGCATGCTCGATGAACTTGACCTTCTCGCCCTTCTCGATGGCCGGACGGCACTTGTGGATCAGGGTCTGGTCGAGCGCCTTTTCCAGGCCGTGCTCCTGCGTATCGACGTGCAGGCGCGCCACCTCGGCGGCCACCTGCGGCTGGGCAAACAGGCGGCTGAAGTCCAGGCCACCCGCCTTCCAGTGCGCCAGCCCCTTCTGCATGTCCAGCAGATCACTGCGGCCGACCAGCTCGTCGAACTTGCGGATACCCAGCTGCGCCATCAGCTGACGCACTTCCTCGGCCACGAAGAAGAAGTAGTTGACCACATGCTCGGGCTGGCCGGTGAATTTGGCGCGCAGCGTCGGGTCCTGCGTGGCCACGCCCACCGGGCAGGTGTTGAGGTGGCACTTGCGCATCATGATGCAGCCCTCGACCACCAGCGGTGCCGTGGCAAAGCCGACCTCGTCGGCGCCCAGCAAGGCGGCAATCACCACGTCGCGACCGGTCTTCATCTGGCCGTCGGCCTGCACGCGCACACGGCCACGCAGGCGGTTCAGCACCAGCGTCTGCTGGGTTTCGGCCAGGCCGATTTCCCACGGGCTGCCGGCATGCTTGATGGAGGACCAGGGCGAGGCACCGGTACCGCCGTCATGGCCGGCGATCACGATGTGATCGGCCTTGCACTTGGTGACGCCGGCGGCAATCGTGCCAACACCGACCTCGGACACCAGCTTGACGCTGATATCGGCATGCGGCGCAACGTTCTTCAGGTCGTGGATCAGCTGCGCCAGATCCTCGATCGAATAGATGTCGTGGTGCGGCGGCGGCGACACCAGCGTCACGCCCGGCACGCTGTGGCGCAGGAAGCCGATGTAATCGCTCACCTTGCCGCCCGGCAGCTGGCCGCCCTCGCCCGGCTTGGCACCCTGGGCCATCTTGATCTGGATCTGGTCGGCGCTGCTCAGGTACTCGGCGGTGACACCGAAGCGGCCCGAGGCGACCTGCTTGATCTTGCTGCGCAGGCTGTCACCGGCCTGCACGGCGATATCGGCGGCCACCTTGTCCGTGCCGATGATGGCGGCCAGCGTGGTTTGCTGCTGGATCGGGATGCCCTTGAGCTCGTTGCGATAACGCGCCGGATCCTCGCCGCCCTCGCCGGTGTTGCTCTTGCCGCCAATGCGGTTCATGGCCAGCGCCAGCGTGGCATGCGCCTCGGTGGAGATCGAGCCCAGTGACATGGCACCGGTGGCAAAGCGCTTGACGATCTCGGCAGCCGGCTCGACCTCTTCCAGCGGCACGGCGGCAGACGGGTCGAAGCGGAACTCGAACAGGCCGCGCAGCGTCATGTGGCGACGGCTCTGGTCGTTGATGATCTGGGCGTATTCCTTGTAGGTGTTGAAGTTGTTGGCCCGCGTGCTGTGCTGCAGCTTGGCGATCGCGTCCGGCGTCCACATGTGCTGTTCGCCACGCACCCGCCAGGCATATTCGCCACCGGCATCGAGCGCCTTTGCCAGCACCGGATCGTTGCCGAACGCCGCCTGGTGCAGGCGCAGGGCCTCTTCGGCGATCTCGAACACGCCGATACCTTCCACGCGGCTGGCCGTGCCGGTGAAGTACTTCTGCACGGTGGCCGTGTTCAGGCCGATGGCCTCGAACAGCTGGGCACCGCAATAGCTCATGTAGGTGCTCACGCCCATCTTGGACATGATCTTGCTCAGGCCCTTGCCGATCGCCTTGACGTAGTTGGCGATCGCCTTTGCAGCGCTCAGGTCACCCGGCAGTTCCTTGTGGATGTTCTGCAGGGTTTCCATCGCCAGATAGGGGTGCACGGCTTCGGCACCGTAACCGGCCAGCACGGCGAAGTGGTGCACTTCGCGGGCGGAACCGGTTTCCACCACCAGGCCGGTGGTGGTACGCAGGCCGGAGCGCACCAGGTGCTGGTGAATGGCGGACAGCGCCAGCAGGGCCGGCACTGCCACGCGGCCCGGGCCCATGGCACGGTCGCTGATGATCAGGATGTTGTGGATGCCGCGCACGTTGTTGTTGCCGGCCGTAATGGCATCAACCGCTTCGGCGCACAGCGAAGCCAGCTTGGCCTCGACGCCGTCAGCGCCCCACTCCACCGGGTAGGTGATGTCCAGCGTATAGCTGCTGAACTTGCGCTGGGTCTGCTCGGCAATGTTGCGCAGGCGCGCCATGTCATCGAAATCGAGGATCGGCTGGGCCACCTCGAGACGCATCGGCGGGTTCACCTGGTTGATGTCCAGCAGGTTGGGCTTGGGGCCGATGAAGGACACCAGCGACATCACGATGGCTTCGCGGATCGGATCGATCGGCGGGTTGGTGACCTGGGCAAACAGCTGGCGGAAGTAGTTGTACAGCGGCTTGCTGCGATCCGACAGCACCGCCAGCGGGCTGTCGTTGCCCATGGAGCCCACGCCTTCCTCGCCTTGCGCTGCCATCGGGGCCATCAGGAACTTGATGTCCTCCTGGCTGTAGCCGAAGGCCTGCTGCGCATCCAGCAGCGACACGCCGACATTGCTCTGGCCGCGCACCACGTTCTGCACCGGCAGGTCATGCAGGCCGATGCGCAGGTTCTCGATCCACTGCTTGTAGGGCTTGCTGTTCGACATCTGGGCCTTGATTTCCTCGTCGTCGATCATGCGGCCCTGCTCGAAATCGATCAGGAACATCTTGCCCGGCTGCAGACGCCACTTCTTGACGATCTTGTGCTCGGGCACCGGCAGCACGCCGGATTCGGAACCCATGATGACAAAGCCGTCATCGGTGACGCAGTAGCGCGCCGGACGCAGGCCGTTGCGGTCCAGCGTGGCGCCGATCTGGCGGCCATCGGTGAACACCAGCGAGGCCGGACCGTCCCAGGGCTCGAGCATGGCGGCGTGGTATTCATAGAAGGCGCGGCGGCGCGGATCCATCGACTCGTGCTGCTCCCAGGGCTCGGGAATCATCATCATCACGGCCTGGCTGATCGGGTAGCCGGCCATGGTCAGCAGCTCCAGGCAGTTGTCGAAGGTGGCGGTATCGGACTGGCTGGCAAAGCTGATCGGGTACAGCTTCTGCAGGTCTTCACCCAGCACCGGGGAAGACATCACGCCTTCGCGCGCCAACATCCAGTTGTAGTTGCCCTTGACGGTGTTGATCTCGCCGTTGTGCGCCACGTAGCGGTAGGGGTGGGACAGCGGCCACTCGGGGAAGGTGTTGGTGGAGAAACGCTGGTGCACCAGGCCCAGCGCGGAGACGCAGCGCTCATCTGCCAGATCGTCGTAGTAGACGCCGACCTGATCCGCCAGCAGCAGGCCCTTGTACACCACGGTACGGCTGCTCATGCTGGGCACATAGTATTCCTTGCTGTACTTCAGCTGCAGCTTCTGGATGTTGGCGCTGGCGGTCTTGCGGATCACGTACAGCTTGCGCTCCAGCGCATCCTGCACGATGACATCGGCACCACGTCCGACGAACACCTGGCGGATCACCGGCTCCTTCTCGCGCACGGCCGGAGACATCGGCATTTCCGCATTCACCGGCACATCGCGCCAGCCCAGCACCACCTGGCCTTCGGCCTTGATGGCGCGTTCCATTTCCTGCTCGCAGGCCAGACGGCTGGCATGCTCCTTGGGCAGGAAGATCATGCCCACGCCGTACTCGCCCACCGGCGGCAGTTCCACGCCCTGCTGGCCCATTTCCTCGCGATACAGCGCATCGGGCAACTGGATCAGGATGCCGGCACCATCACCCATCAGCTTGTCGGCACCCACGGCACCGCGGTGATCCAGGTTTTCCAGGATCTTCAGGGCCTGGGTGACGATGGCATGGCTTTTCTCGCCACGGATATGGGCCACAAAGCCCACGCCACAGGCGTCATGTTCCTGGCTGGCCGCATACAGGCCGTGCTGTTCCAGATGGTTTTTTTCTGCCGTAGAGCTCATACGAAATATCCCGTTCAGAGAGTGGAGGGATGGTGCATCCCTTGACAGATCGGAGAATACGGCAAAAAAAGCGGGATTGCATCAAGAATAAATGGGGTCAGATACCCATTAATTTCCTTGAAGAACCATCAGGCAATTTAATTGGGGGCATATTCAATTCATTGTTTTTAAAAAGAAAACCGCTTTTTCCAATACCCCGATGACCCCTTCACCCGGCCTCAGGAGCCTTTCTGGCCGGCCTTCCAGCCTGTGACTTCTGCAATCTGCGTCCGGTCAGCTGTTGCAGCTGCAGCACGAAATCGGGCGATCCATGCGCCCAGCCCCCCAGCGCCGCCTCCTGAAACTGCGCGCAACCATGCCCCGACTCGTGCTCGTGCAGCAGCGCTCGGTAGGCATCCTCGCGTGCAAACGGCGTGTTGCCGAGCTGCCAGATCTGCGTGGGCGGCGTCACCATGCGTTCGCTGCGTTCGCCGGTGTAATGGGCGCTGCTGCTCCAGGCGTAGCCTTGCGGCGAGCGGGCCAGTTGCTCACGCACCGGCAGGCTGTCGAGGCAGGCCATGGCGTGCAGCAGCAGGTCGGGGTCCACCACCGTGTTGCGATAGCGCCCTTCCCACAAGGTGCCGCTGCGCAAGTGGCGGTTGTTGAAGGTGCGCACATAGGCGCGGCCCACGTCCTGCATCATGCGCGGCAGGCCGTCGGCGTCCTGCGGGGTGGCGAGCAACTGCATCTGGCCGGGCAGCAGCACCCAGGCATGCAGTCCTACACGGTGTCGCGCACTCGCCTCGCGCAACAGCTGCAGCATGCGCTCATAATCAGTCTCATCCAGAAAGATGGCCTGGCGGTTGTTGCCCCGCTGGATGACGTGATGCGGATAGCCCGCCACACTCAGCCTTACCAATCGCGCCATGCCTGTCACTCCGTTTCTGGATGAATTGCCACAAGAACAAGATGCAGTGTATCGCCCGGGTCTGCCCATGACACCTGTCCCCGACGCTCCCTTGCTGGTTCTTTTCAACGCGGGCGCCGGGCGCCATGCGGAGGAAGATGCAGCCCAACCCATCCGCGCCGCGCTGGAGGCCTCCGGCCGCGCGTTCCGCCTGATTCCGCTGCAGCCCGGGCGCTCCCTGCCCCAGCAGATCCGCGCCGCCGTGCAGCAGGCCTGCGAGCAGGGCGCCATCGTGGTGGCGGCGGGTGGTGACGGCACCATCAGCACGGTGGCGCATGAGGTGGCCGGCAGCGGCTGCGTGCTGGGCGTGATTCCCCAGGGCACCTTCAATTATTTCTGCCGTGCCTACGGCATCTCCCCCGACCCGGCCGAAGCCGTGCAGCAGATGCTGGATGGCGTGGTGCGCCCGGTGCAGGCCGGGCGCGTGAATGGCCGCCTGTTCCTGGTCAACGCCAGCCTGGGGCTGTATCCGCAGGTGCTGGAAGACCGCGAGAGCTTCAAGGCCACGCTGGGCCGCAGCCGCTTCGTGGCCGGCCTGGCCGCCCTGTTCAGCCTGCTGCGCCGCCCGGTGCAACTGACGCTGCGCCTGAGCGGCGAAGGCCATGACGGCGTGCGCAAGACCCCCACCCTGTTCGTGGCCAACAATGCGCTGCAGCTGCAGCAGACCGGGCTGATGCCCGCACCCGAAGACGGGGAGCAGCCCTCCGAACTCGACGGCCGCCTGCATGCCGTGCTGCTGGCCCCCGTCAGCACGCCGCGCCTGATCGGCCTGGCACTGCGCGGCGCCTTCGGCACGCTGGGCGATGCGGAAGATGCCGTGCGGCATTTCCCGTTCCGCCAGCTGGACGTGCAGGCGCGCGGCTATCTGGGCGGACGCCGCATCAAGGTGGCAACCGACGGCGAGGTCCACTGGATGCGCGCGCCACTGCGCTTCGAGGTGGACAACGACGCCCTGCAGCTGATCGTGCCGACTCCGCTACGCGTGCCCGCCGAACCCGCAGCCGAAGAGCCTTCGCTGCTCGAATCCCTGCTCTCGCCACTGCCCCAGGGAGCTCCCGCATGAGCCGCCTGCTGCAGATCTCCGACACGCATTTCGGCACCGAGCAACCTGCCGTGGCCGATGCCCTGCGCGCACTGGTGCAGGCCGAGCAGGTGGAGCATGTGCTGCTGGCCGGCGACATCACCATGCGCGCCCGCCGCGGCCAGTTTGCCGCCGCACGCGCCTTCATGGACGGCCTGCCGGTGCAGACGCGCATGGCCCTGCCTGGCAACCACGACATTTCGCTCTGGTTGCCCTGGCGCCGCTTTCTGTGGCCGTACCGTCTGTACCAGCAATACTTCCCCACCGCCTTCGATGCCGATGGCGTGATCCACTGGGATCTGGGCCCCATCCAGCTGATCGGCGTTCGCACCACGCGGCGCTACCGGCATATCCAGGGCGAAGCCTCGCCCGCGCAGATTGCCAACGTCAGCCGGCGCCTGCAGGCCCTCCCCAGCGATGCGCTCAAGCTCGTCGCCGTGCATCAGCCCGCACTCGTGATCGAGGAGGAAGAGCGCAAGAACCTGCTCCGCGGCGCCGTGCAAGCCAACGCCAGCTGGCGCGCTGCCGGTGCCGCCGGGGTGCTGGGCGGCCACATCCATGAACCCTATGTGGAGCTGATTCCGCTGGGGCCGCAGGACGCCCCCACCCCGCTGTGGGCGCTGCAATCCGGCACCGCCCTTTCCGACCGCATCCGCGACAACTACCCGAACTCCGTGAACCTGATCCGACCCGCCACCGCCGCGCCCCAGGGGCATCTGCACAACCCGCTGCAACTGCGCAACCCGCAATGGCAGGTGGAGCGCTGGGATTTCGACGCCAGCCTGCAGGCCTTTGCCTGCGTCGCCACCACCTGGCTGCGATGAGCGGCGTTCCGATACCGGCCAGCCCCGACGCACTGGCCACGCACAGCGCTTTCTGGACTTCCGTGGCGCAGCATTGGGGACAGGCACCGGGCAATGTTTTCGTGCTGTGGCTGCTGACGGTGGTGACCATCGCCCTGCCCCTGGGCAGCTACATGCAGCGCGACAGTGCCATCCGTCGCCCCCTTTACGCGCCACTCGGCAACTCGGCTACTGCGTGGATGCTCCTCGCCGCGACGCTCTGGAGCGTGCTGGCCTGGCAGGTGGTGCACAACGGCCCGGTGACCCGACTCGACACCACTCTGGCGCATACGCTCAGCCTGCATGTGCATCCTACCCTGCTCCACCTGTTTGGCAGCGTGAGCCATCTGGCCGATACGCCCGTGCTGACAGCCGCCTGCATCGCGGGTGCCCTGTTCTGGATCTGGCGCGGAGAACGGCCCATGGCCATCGGCTGGGTCTGGGCCATTGCCGGCAACGCGCTGCTGAATACCGGCCTCAAGCAATGGGTGGGCCGCGTGCGGCCGGAGCATCTGGAGGGCTACACCATGGCCGGTGGCCTGAGCTTTCCCAGCGGCCACAGCTCGGGTTCGCTGGTGGCCTACGGCATGCTGGCGTGGATCCTGCTGCACCAGCATCCGCACTGGCCACGGGGCTTGCGTGCCGCACTGATCACCCTGGCCGCGCTCGCCGTCGCCGCCGTGGGCTATAGCCGCATCGGCCTGCAGGTGCACTATCTCACCGATGTGCTGGGCGGCTGGTTGTCGGGCAGCATCTGGCTGCTGGGGAGCATCGGGCTGGTGCGGGCGCTGGAACGGCGCACCTGACCTTCTAGGCCTGCTCAGGCGTCCGGCCGCTTGCGCATGATGCGACGGTAGAAGGTGTTGCGGCTAATACCGAGCCGGCGCGCCGCCAGGGAAAGATTGCCCTCCGCCTCGCGCAGGGCCTGCTCCATCACGTCGCGCGTGTATTGAGCCAGCGGCACGCAGCCCGAACGCAGGCGGGACAGCCCACCCTCCGCCTGGACTCCCGCTTGCGTTCCAGCATCCCCCTCAGCGACGCGTTGGCCTTGACTATAGGACACACCCGGTAAGCGATCTGCGCTTGAAGCTTGCCGTGCCTCCTGCAGTTCCTGCACCAGGTCATCCGGCAGGTGCTCCATGCCAATCACACAGGCATCGTCCAGCAGTGCCACGGTGGTGCGCAAGGTGTTGTCCAGCTGGCGCAAATTACCGGGCCAGGGATGCTGCCGCAGCACGCGCGCCAGCGCCGGATCCAGCTCGATGGCACGATGTGGCGCATGCCGCTGCAGCATGCGCTGCACCAGCGTGTCCCAGTCACTGCGCTCGCGCAGGGCTGGCAGTCGCAACGTCAGGCCATTCAGGCGCCAGTACAGGTCGGCACGGAAACGGCCAGCAGCCACCTCTTCCTTCAGGTCCCGGTGGGTGGCGCAGACCAGCGCAAAATCCACCGCCACGGGCTGCCCGCCGCCCAGCGGCACCACCTGGCGCTCCTGCAGCACACGCAGCAAGCGGGTCTGCATGGCCAGCGGCATGTCGCCGATCTCGTCCAGAAACAGGGTTCCGCCGTGCGCCTGGCGGATGCTACCGGGGGCCCCCTCGCGCCGTGCCCCGGTATAGGCACCGGGCGCGTATCCAAACAGTTCCGCCTCGATCAGGTTTTCCGGAAGGGCGGCGCAGTTCACCGCCACAAAGGCTTGCCCGCGACGCTGGCTGCTGGCATGGATGGCCTTGGCCAGCACCTCCTTGCCCGAGCCGGATTCCCCATGCAGCAGCACTGCAATCGGCTTGTCCAGCACCTTGCGTGCTTTCTCGAGCACGCAGTGCCAGGCAGCATCGCCGGTATCAAGCGCCTGCAGCGCATCGGGTTCGCGGATCGTGGCGCGTGCCGGCATGTCCAGCGTGCTGGCGCGCGACCAGCCCTGCTCCACCCGCACATGCAACTCCGGCACGGCTGGCGCACTCAGGCAGCGCACGCGCATGGGCGCAGGATTGCGGTAGCTGGCGCGCAGCAATTGTTCGCGGTCCACATCCACTACCTGGTCCAGTCGTACCCTTCCCAGCTGGCTGGCACGCAAGTTGAGCAAGGCCAGTGCTGCCTGGTTGGCTCCCACCAGCACGCCCGCTTCCGACAGGGCCAGCACCCCCTCGGCCAGCGTGCCGATTCCTTCCGCCAGCGGATGCACGTGCAGCCGCATATGCCGCCCGTGGCACGCCTCGAACAGCCGGTTCTCGATCATCTGCGTGGCTGCGCGCACCATGCTGAAGGTATGCGGATGCCGGCTGCTGCGCTCGCCGGACATGTTGAGCACGCCCAGCACGCTGCCATCGGGCGCCACCACCGGCGCCGCAGCGCAGGTGAGAAAGCTGTTGCACTCCAGAAAGTGTTCGCCTCCATGCACGACAACCGGCACGCCCTCGGCCAGCGCCGTGCCCACGGCATTGGTGCCGCGGTGCTGCTCATGCCAGGAAGCTCCCGGCATCAGTGCCACACGCTCGGCACGCGTCATGAAGCCCGGATCACCCAAGGCATGCAGCAGCAGACCATCGGCATCAGCCAGCAGCAGAACGCTGCCGCTGCCACGCGTCTGCCCGTGCAGGTATTCCATCACCGGGCGTGCATGGGCGAGCAGTTCGTGCTGGCGCTCGGTGGCGCGCTCCACCTCGAAACGCGAGAGGTGCGGCACATGCGGGCGGGCGGTGAAGGCATCCACACCAGCGTCCAGGCTGCGCCGCCACGAGCGCGTTACATGCGCCAGCGATGCGGGCAACAAATCCTCGGGCAATGCGTCCCGCTCGTAAAGCGCATGGCGGGCGCGGCGCAGCAGGGCCTCTGATTCGACAGTGCCAAGTGCGTTCATGGCTGTCTCCTTGTGCAGGACGGGGAAAGGGTTCCTGCCTCTTTGTCTGTCATCGATCGGACGATGCTAGCACGGCGGCTTCCGGTCCCGTCTTGGCGTTTGCACTGTGCCAAAACGGAACAACTGGTACAGATCCGGCACACCCGCGCTGGTACAGCTGGCACAGCCTGGCACAACAAATCCCGTTGCGTACAGGTCATGCAGCACTGTGCAGGCCACTTCATCTCCGGACAAACCCGCATTCCGGCCAACCTGGCACACCCCTTGCATCGGAAAGGGCGACGGCGTGCTTCAAGCCGTTGCAAACCACAACCGATATCCAAGGAGACACCCCATGATCTATCCCGCACCCGGCCAGGCTGGCGCCCCTCTTCAATTCAAGGCCAAGTACGACAACTTCATCAACGGCCAGTGGACACCGCCGGTGAAGGGCGCGTACTACGACAACATCACGCCGATCAACGGCCAGGCCTACTGCCAGGCAGCCCGCTCCACCGCCGAGGATATCGAACTCGCGCTGGACGCCGCCCACACCGCCGCCGACGCCTGGGGCAGGACCTCGGCTGGCGAGCGCAGCAACATCCTGCTGAAGATTGCCGACCGCATCGAAGCCAATCTGGAAAAGCTGGCCTATGCCGAAACCGTGGACAACGGCAAGCCGATACGCGAAACGCTGAATGCCGACATTCCGCTGGCCGCAGACCACTTCCGCTACTTCGCCGGCTGCCTGCGCGCGCAGGAAGGCCACATGTCGGAGATCGACGCCAACACGGTCGCCTACCACTTCCAGGAACCGCTGGGCGTGGTCGGCCAGATCATCCCCTGGAACTTCCCGATCCTGATGGCCGCCTGGAAACTGGCCCCTGCCCTGGGCGCCGGCAACTGCGTGGTGCTCAAGCCGGCCGAGTCGACCCCTACCAGCATTCTGGTGCTGACCGAGCTGATCGCCGACCTGCTGCCACCCGGCGTGCTCAACGTGGTGAACGGCTTCGGCCGCGAGGCCGGCATGCCGCTGGCCACCAGCCGCCGCATTGCCAAGATCGCCTTCACCGGCTCCACGGCCACCGGCCGGGTGATTGCCCAGGCCGCTGCCAACAACCTGATTCCCGCGACGCTGGAGCTGGGCGGCAAGTCCCCCAACATCTTCTTTGCCGACATCATGGACAAGGACGATGCCTTCCTCGACAAGGCGATCGAAGGCCTGGTGCTGTTCGCCTTCAACCAGGGCGAGGTCTGCACCTGTCCCTCGCGCGCCGTGATCCAGGAATCGATCTACGACCGCTTCATCGAGCGCTGCCTGCAGCGCGTGGCCGCCATCAAGCAGGGCAACCCGCTGGATACCGACACCATGCTGGGCGCACAGGCGAGCAAGGTCCAGCTGGAAAAAATCAGCAGCTATCTGGAGCTGGGCAAGCAGGAAGGCGCGCAGGTGCTGATCGGCGGCGCTCCGGCCCAACTGGAAGGCGACCTGGCTGGCGGCTACTACGTGCAGCCCACGCTGTTCAAGGGCCACAACAGGATGCGCATCTTCCAGGAGGAAATCTTCGGCCCGGTGCTGGCCGTGACCACCTTCAAGGACGAAGCCGAGGCGCTGGAAATCGCCAACGACACGCTGTACGGCCTGGGCGCCGGCGTGTGGAGCCGCAACGGCAACGTCGCCTACCGCATGGGCCGTGGCATCAAGGCCGGCCGCGTATGGACCAACTGTTACCACGCCTATCCGGCGCACGCTGCCTTCGGCGGCTACAAGGAATCCGGCATCGGCCGTGAAAACCACAAGATGATGCTCGACCACTACCAGCAGACCAAGAACCTGCTGGTCAGCTACAGCGAAAACAAGCTGGGCTTCTTCTGACCCCTGCAGTTCCCATCCTCTGGCTTTTTTCCATACCTACAAGGAGACTCCCATGTCCGTATCCCATTTCTTCATGCCCGTGCAGAACATCATCGGCCCCGGCGCACTCGACGAGGCGCTGCAGATCGTCGGCAAGATGGGCTTTCGCAAGGCCCTGATCGTGACCGACCCCGGCCTGAGCAAGATCGGTGTGGCCAACACCGTGTCCGACAAGCTGGCAGCCCAGGGCATTCCCGCCACCGTGTTTGACGGTGCCCAGCCCAACCCGACCGTGAGCAACGTCAATGCCGGCCTGGAAGCACTGAAGGCGGCGCAGGCCGATCTGGTGGTGTCGCTGGGCGGCGGCTCCTCGCATGACTGCGCCAAGGGCATTGCGCTGGTCGCGGCCAACGGCGGCAAGATCGAGGACTACGAGGGCGTGGACAAGTCCGCCAAGCCGCAGCTGCCACTGCTGGCGGTCAACACCACGGCCGGCACGGCATCCGAGATGACGCGCTTCACCATCATCACCGACGAGACGCGCCACGTGAAAATGGCCATTGTCGACAAGCACGTCACCCCCTTCCTGTCGGTAAACGACTCCAGCATGATGGAAGGCATGCCGGCCTCGCTGACCGCCGCCACCGGCATGGATGCGCTGACGCACGCGGTCGAATCCTATGTCTCCACCGCCGCCACGCCGCTGACCGATGCCTGCGCCGTCAAGGCCATCGAACTGATCGCACGCTACCTGCCCACCGCCGTGAGCGAGCCGAAGAACCAGGAAGCGCGCGAGAAGATGGCCTATGCGCAGTTCCTGGCCGGCATGGCCTTCAACAACGCCTCGCTTGGTTACGTGCATGCCATGGCGCACCAGCTCGGCGGCTTCTACGACCTGCCGCACGGCGTCTGCAACGCGCTGCTGCTGCCGCATGTCGAGGCCTTCAACATGAGCGCTGCTTCCGGCAAGCTCAACGAAGTCGGCGCCATTCTGCAGGCCAACAACCCGCAACTGGCGGGTCTGGATCCGGTGGCGGCCATCAAGAAGCTGGCCGATATCGTCGGCATTCCGAAATCGCTGGAAGAGCTGGGCGTGAAGCGCGAGGACTTCGACGTGCTGGCCGCAAACGCGCTCAAGGACGTGTGCGGATTCACCAACCCGGTGCAGGCCAGCCACGCCGAGATCGTCGGCATCTTTGCCGAGGCCTACGGTCCGCGCTGATCGTCCTGGCTCCTGTTGCGCTGGCCTGGATGCCAGCGTTTGCCCCCGCTGCCCTGCGTCCTGACGCAGCACGCGGGGGCGTTTTTTATAGCGGCAGAACTTGGGGCGCCCTTATCGCTCGCTCAGCGCCGCAATTCCGCCACCGTCCGCTGCAAATCCTGCGCCCACTGCTGCCGGCTGCGCCCCTGCGCCCGCTCCGGCTCGCCAAAGGTCACGCGTGCCACCACGCCCTCGGCGCGCACCGTGCGCCAGAGTGATTCCAGCAGCGTGTCGTCCCCGATGTAGCACGGCGCCTGGCTCAGCCTTCCCTGCGCATCCAGAAACTGCAGCGCCACCGGCTGCACCGGCGCATCCACGCTGATGGCGGCCTGCAGCAGGTTGGCGTGGAAGGGCAGCAGATCGACACCGTCGCTGGTCGTCCCTTCGGGGAAGAAGGCCAGCACATCGCCCTGCTGCAGCCGCTCCGCCATGGTGTGCAGCACGCGGTGTGCATCACGGCGCGAGGTGCGCTGCAGGTACAGCGTATCGGCCGAGTCCGCCAGACGACCGACCACCGGCCAGTGCTTCACTTCCGACTTGGAAATGAAACGGCAGAAGCGGATCGCATGGATGGTCGGGATGTCCACCCAGGAAATGTGATTGGCCACCAGCATCAGGCCATCCGGCCCGGCCTCGGCCGGAGTGCCACGCACCTGCAGCGTGATGCCGCAGCGGCGCACCGCCTCGGCCGCCCAGCGCTGCACGGTGGCCCGGCGCTCGGCCTCGCCCAGGCGCGGAAAGCGCGTATAGACGATCCAGAAGCCCGCAAGAATGTGGGCCAGCAGACGCCACAGGCGCCCCAGGCCACGCCAGGTGTTTGTCTCCATTTTTTTCTTCCCGGACTCTGGCTGCGGAAATCAGGCCGGCTGCGCCACCTTGCTGCGTTCTGCTTCGAAGGCGATCTGGCCATCCACCACGGTCGCACGCACGCGACCCTGCAGTTCGAAGCCCTGGAACGGCGTGAACTTGCCCTGGCTGCGCAGCGCCTGCGGCGTCACCTGCCAGAGCTGCTCCGGATCCCAGATGCAGATATCGGCCATGCCGCCCACCACCAGTTGGCCGGCACTGGCCGACAGCGTGCCGAGCGACTGGCCCAGCACCTGGGCAGAACGGTGGGTCACGGTAGCCAGCGTCTGCAACGGGCTCAGGCCGTCTTCTGCGGCCCACTTGAGCGCCAGTGCCAGCAGCAGTTCGACGCCGGTGGCACCGGGCGCGGCTTCGGCAAACGGCAGCACCTTGGCATCGGCCTCCATTGGCGTGTGGTCGCTGACCAGCGCATCGATCGTGCCATCGGCCAGACCGGCACGCAGCGCCGCACGGTCGGACGGCTGGCGCAGCGGCGGACACAGGCGCGCGCGGCTGTCGAAATAGCCGATATCGGCTTCGGCCAGATGCAGCGAGTTGATGCTGATGTCGCAGCTCAGCGGCAGGCCGGCCGCCTTGGCCTGACGCACCAGCTCCACGGCTGCCGCACTGGACAGGCGGCACAGGTGCACGCGCGCGCCGGTGACCTTCATCAGCTCGACGATGGTCATGATGGCAATGGTTTCGGCCAGCACCGGCACGCCGGACAGGCCCATGCGCGTGGCCAGCGCACCGGCCGCGGCCACGCCGCCGCCAAGCCAGGCATCTTCGGGACGCAGCCAGACGGTATAGCCAAAGGTGGCGGCGTACTGGAAGGCACGCTGCAGCACCTGGGTGTTGCGCACCACCACATCGGCCTGCGAGAAGCCGACACAGCCGGACTCGGTCAGCGAAGCCATCTCGGTCAGCACCTCGCCCTGCAGGTTGCGCGTCAGCGCCCCCAGCGGAAAGACCCGGCTCTGGCGCAGGCGCGACGCGCGGAAGCGCAGCATCTCGACCAGGCCGGGCTCGTCCAGTACCGGATCGGTATCGGGCGGGCAGACCAGGCTGGTCACGCCGCCAGCCACGGCGGCAGCCAGTTCGCTTTCGAGCATGTGGGCATGCTCCTGGCCGGGCTCGCGCAGGCGCACGCCCAGATCGACCAGCCCCGGCAACACCCAGCAGCCGCTGGCATCCAGGGTGCGCTGCGGCGCAAAGTCCTGCGGCAGGCGCCCGATCCCGATGATGCGACCGGAGGCAATGGCGATATCGGCCAGCTGGTCGGTTCCGTCTGCCGGGTTGAGGACCCGGCCACCCTGAATGCGGATTTTCATGCGTTGTCTCTCTCAGGCGTCATGGCTGGCGACGATGCTCATCACGGCCATGCGCACGGCAATACCGAAAGTCACCTGCGGCAGGATCACGCTTTGCGCGCCATCGACCACGGCAGAATCGATTTCCACGCCGCGGTTGATCGGGCCCGGGTGCATCACGATGGCATCGGGCTTGGCGCGCAGCAGTTTCTCGTGCGTCAGGCCGAAACTGTGGAAGTATTCCTGGCTGCTGGGCAGCAGCGCACCGCTCATGCGCTCGTTCTGCAGGCGCAGCATGATGACCACGTCACAGTCGCGGATACCCTCTTCCAGCTCATGGAAGACCTGCACGCCCAGCTGGGCAAAGCTGGCCGGCACCAGGGTCTTCGGGCCGACCACACGCACCTCGGGGCAACCGAGCGTGGTCAGCGCATGGATGTCGCTGCGCGCCACGCGCGAGTGCAGCACGTCGCCGACGATGGCCACGCGCAGGTTGGTGAAATCGCCCTTGTAGTGGCGGATCGTGTACATGTCGAGCAGGCCCTGCGTCGGGTGCGCGTGGCGGCCGTCACCGGCGTTGACCACGTGCACGTGCGGTGCCACATTCTGCGCGATCAGATAAGGCGCGCCGCTTTCGCTGTGGCGCACCACGAAGATGTCGGCCGCCATCGCGCTCAGGTTGGCGATGGTGTCGAGCAGCGACTCGCCCTTGCTGGCCGACGAACGCGCGATATCGAGGTTGAACACGTCGGCACTCAGGCGCTTGGCCGCGATCTCGAAAGTGGTGCGGGTACGCGTGCTGTTCTCGAAGAACAGGTTGAACACGCTCTTGCCACGCAGCAGCGGCACCTTCTTGACCTCGCGGTCGTTGATGCTGACGAACTGCGCTGCCGTATCGAGAATGTGTGTGAGGTGCTCGCGCGACAACCCTTCGGTGGACAGCAGGTGGATCAGTTCACCGTGGCTGTTGAGCTGGGGATTCTTGGAGAGGAACATGGAGGCTTTCCCGGAACAAGAAAGGAAAATCAGGACTTGCTGGGCTTGAGACGGAAGCTGAAGCTGCCGTCGCTGGCACGCAGCAGCGCCAGCGACTGGGTCGGCGGCAGCAGCAGGCGCGCGGCCGCGATATCGGCATCGACCGGCAGCTGGCGGCCACCGCGATCCACCAGCACCGCCAGGCGCACGCTGGCCGGACGGCCGTAATCGAAAATTTCGTTGAGCGCCGCGCGGATGGTACGGCCGGTGTAGAGCACGTCGTCCAGCAGCAGGATGTGCGCGCCTTCCACCTCGAACGGCAGCTGGGTCTGCGCCGTCACGGCCAGGCCACGCTTGGCAAAGTCGTCGCGGTGCATGGCGGTGGAAATGGTGCCCACGGCATCCAGCCCCCACTGCTGCTGCAGGCGCTCCACCATCCAGGCACCGCCGGAGGTAATGCCGGCGAGCTTCAGCTCGGGGGTACGGATGCGTTCGATTTGCTGGCTCAGGGTCTGGAACAGGGCTTCGGCGTCCAGCATCAGGGCGCCACTGGCGGGTGTGGTGTCGGTCATGGGATCGGGTTCAGGAATTGTTCAAGAATGATACAGGCTGCGGCGGCATCGGCATCGGCGGCCCCGCGGGAAAGCGCCTCCGTGGTGGTGTAACGCTCGTCCACGGTAAACACCGGCAGCTTGAAACGCGTGGCCAGCTGCTTGCCGAAGGCGATCGCCTTTTTCGTGTTCTGGTGCGCGGCGCCATCCGGATGCCAGGGAATGCCCAGCACCAGCGCCTCGGGCTGCCACTCCTGCAACACCGCGGCAACCGCGGCAAAGCGCTCATCGCCCTGTGCCGTGATGCTTTTGCACGGACTGGCCGTGCCCAGGATGCGGTTGCCCACGGCAATACCGGTACGCTTCTTGCCATAATCCAGCGCCAGAAAGCTCTGGTAGCGCTCGGGTGGCACCGCCGGCGGCTGGCCGGGCTGCTGGAACAGGTCTTCGGGCTGCATCAGGCGCTCCCGGCAGCGCTGGACAGCATCCAGGACTGGATGCCGAGCAGGGCCAACGCGCGGTCGTAGCGCTGTTCCAGCGGCGTATCGAACAGCACGTCGGCGCTGGCCGCCACGGTCAGCCAGCTGTTGCGCAGCAGTTCGTCCTCCAGCTGGCCGCCATCCCAGGCGGCATAGCCGAGCGTGAACAGCAGTTGCGGCGGACCGCCGCCTTCGGCCATGTCCTGCAGGATGTCACGCGAGGTGGTGACCTGCAGGCCGTCTGGCAGGCTCAGGCTGGAGGTGTAGCGCGAGAGTGTACTGTCGGGATCCTCGAGCCGGTGGTGCAGCACGAAGCCGCGCTCGGGTTGTACCGGACCGCCCCACAGCACGGCAGAGCCGGCCAGATCAGGGCGATGCAGCGGCAGGCCCATGGTGTCGAACAGATCGTCCAGCAGCACCCCGTCGGCCGTCTTGTTGATGCACAGGCCGAGGCTGCCCTCGGGTCCGTGTTCGCAGATATAGACCACGCTGCCAGCGAAGGCATCATCCTCCATGCCCGGCATCGCGATCAGGAAATGCTGTGCCAATTGCAGAGCTGGTGCAGAATCTGTAGCCATGTCCCGATTCTAGAGGTTTCACGCTCCGGCGACACCCTTTTGCAGCGCATGACCCCGATCCCCGCCCAACCCGAATTCGACTCCGGCCTGATGTGGTTCCGCCGCGATCTGCGCTGCCACGACAACCCTGCGCTGTGGCTGGCGCTGCGCAGCTGCCGCAAGGTCTATTGCGTCTTCACCTGGGACAGCGACATGCTGGATCCGCTGCCGCGCTCCGACCGGCGCGTCGAGTTCATCCACCACAGCCTGGACGAGCTGGACAGTCAGCTGCGCCGGCTGGCACAGATCCACCATGTGCCCGATGCCGAACACGCCGGCCTGATCTTCCTGCGGGGCCGCGCCCAGGTGCTGCTGCCCGAACTGGCCTACAGCCTGGGCGTACAAGCCGTGTTTGCCAACCACGACGAGGAGCCGGCCACCATGGCACGCGACAACCAGGTGCGCGGCGGCCTGTCGGATCGCGGCATCTCGCTGCGCACCTGCAAGGACCACGTGATCTTTGGCCGCGACGAGCTGCTCACGGCCAACCAGACGCCTTTCACCAGCTTTGCGCCTTACCTGGAACACTGGCTGGCCCGGCTCACGCCCTGGTATCTGTCCAGCTACCCGAGTTCGCAATACAGCCAGCGGCTGACGGCACGACCACCGGCCTGGCGGCAAGCGCCGCCGACACTGGAAGCGCTGGGTTTTCATGCCACCAACCTGGATGACCTGGCCATCCATCCCGGCACCAGCGGCGCCCATCGCCAATGGGAGGAGTTCATGCACCGCATGCAGGACTTTCCGCTGCGACGCCAGTTTCCGGCCGTGCGCGGCCCGAGCTACCTGGGCGTACACCTGCGCTTTGGCACGCTCAGCATCCGCGAAGCCGCACGCAGTGCCCGCGAACGCCAGCTGCAGGGCGATACCGGTGCCGGCGCCTGGCTGGCCCAGTTGGCGCAGCGCGACTACTGTCTCCAGCTGCTCTACCACCTGCCGCAGCTGACCGACAAGGCCTTCCACCCCGAGCTTGACCGCCTGCCCTGGGACCATGGTCCGCACGGCAAGAAGCTGTTCCAGGCCTGGTGCGAAGGCCGGACCGGCTACCCGCTGGTCGATGCCGCCATGCGCCAGCTGCAGCAAAGCGGCTATATGCACCACCAGCTGCGCGTGCTGACGGCCAACTTCCTGACGCGCCACCTGAACGTGGACTGGCGCTGGGGGCTGCGCCATTTCGATACCTATCTCAACGATGCCGAACTGGCCAGCAACCTGCTGGGCTGGCAGTGGGCCGCCGGTGTCGGGCCGGACGCCCTGCCCTGGTTCCGCATTCTCGATCCGGTACGACAGAGCCAGCAGCTGGATCCGCAGGGCAAATTCATCCGGCGCTACCTGCCGGAACTGGCTGCGCTGTCTGATGAAGACCTGCATGCTCCCTGGGAAACCGGGCCGCTGGAACTGGAAGCCGCCGGCGTGATTCTGGGCAACAGCTACCCGAAGCCGATCGTCGAGCTGAAGGCCTCGCGCCGTGCCGCGCTGGAGCGGCGTGCCAGCCTGCGTGGCTCGCGCGCACCCAGGCGCTGACGTTCAGGCCGCCGACGCCAGCGGCTGCAAGGCGGTATCGATGGCCGCGACGGCCAGTTGCAGCTCCGCCAGCCATCCGGCCTGTCCCTGCCCGGTGGCACGCACCAGGCTGCAGGCGCCCATGGCCTGCCGGATCGCGGCCTGCAGCGCGCCGTCCTCCAGCTGCTGGGCAACATCAAGCTGGGACTGCAGCAGGCGCAGGCATTCGGCGCCGGCCCCTTCGTTGTCCGGACGCGCCTGCCAGTGGCGCAGTACCGCCTGCAGCTGGATCTGGCGATCGCGCACCTCGTCCAGCAACACCTGACGCAGCACGGTGGCCCGGGCCTGCCGACGCTGTTCCGGTACGGCGGGCGCATGCACGGTCAGCGTGGGCGCAGCCGCGGCTTCCGGCGCCGACAGTTGCACCAGGCTGGGCCATTCCACCAGCGGCAGCACGGTGCGCGCATGGCGGCTCGGCACCGCCAGCGCGGCCAGTTCGCGCAGCAACGCCGGCGGCAAGGGGCGTGACAGACCGGCAGCAAACTGATGCAGCCCGAGGCGCAGCACCTCGACACCGCTGCGCAAGGTGTGCAAGCCCTGGCCGCTGACCGAGCGGCGGCAGCGCACGCCATGCAACGCCCGCTCCATGCCATGCGCCAGCGTGGCCAGCTCCTGCAGCCCGACGGCCGCCGCGCCCGAAGCCAGCTGTTCGGCCAGGCCAATCGCCGCCTCGGGGAAGGCACTGCCAGGCTCGAGTGCCCATTCCTGCAGCGTCACCAGCAGCTGGCGCGACCAGTCATCGGCATCCTGCAGAAAACAGTTGTACAGATGAATCGGCAGGCGCTGTTCGCCACTGCCGCGCAGCTCGTCGGCTGGCAGGCAGGCCGCCAGCTTCTGCAGCCAGGCACGCTGCGGCGTGATGTCCACCTGCACCACCACCGGCTCCTGCTGCAGCGGCAGCACGCCATAGTGCGATGCCAGCGCACGCGCCAGCGTGGCACTGCTGCCGGGTGGCAGGCGCGCCATGCCATCGTGCAGCAGGTACAGCATCATGCCGGCCAGCCGGTGCCGTACCGCCTCGTCATCGGGCTGACCCTGCTCCAGCCGCGTCTGGCGCGTGACCACGCCGGCCAGCAGGCGGCGCGCAAACAGGTCCCAGGGCAGCACGGCCAGCGCCAGCAGCTGCGTCACGCCGGCCAGCAGCTGCCAGAAGGCGCGTGCGGACTCGGGCTGATCGCCCTGCTGCATGCGCGCGCCGGCCAGCGCGAACAGTTCGCGCGTGCCACTGCCGCCATGGCTGCGGAACAGGCGCAGCACGGTCTCGTACAAATCGGGTTCGAGGCGGTCGTTGTCCTGCCCGACCGGAGCCAGATCCAGCCACTGCCAATCGGTACGGCTCATGGCCCAGAGGTCGGACGCCTCGATGCGGCGCAGACCGGCCAGATCAGCCAGCAGCCGGTAGCTGGACAGCAGCTCGCGCGCGTCCTCGTAGGCAGCCGGAGCATCGGCAGCATGCCATTCCAGATAACCGCGCAGCGCATCGGTCGCCACCTGCAGCAGGCCGACTGCCTGCGCACCGCCATCGGGCTGGCGCGGCGCGCCAACCGCGGCCAGTGCCAGCGTCAGCGCATACCAGGAAGACGCCGGGCGCTGCTGCTGTGCCAGGCTGACCGCCAGCTGGCGGAACTGCTGTGTCAGCTGCTCCCAGTGCACTTCCGCCGGTGACGCCTGCAACAGCGCCAGCGCGGCATCCAGCGCCGGCAGGCTGGGCGGTTCGGGCCAGGCAGCCAGGGCGGGCAGCCGTTCAGGCTGGGCAGACAAGGGGCCGGCACTCATGTCAGGGTCGCGACCGGATCAGAAGACGGCCATCTGGAAATCGGCCTTGCCACCATCGCACTCGGGGCATTTCCAGTCATCCGGCACATCTTCCCAGCGCGTGCCGGCGGGGATGCCGTGTTCGGGATCGCCCACGGCTTCATCGTAAATCCAGCCACAGATCAGACACATCCAGGTCTTGGGTTCGGCCACACCATTCTCCAGTTCGTTTGTTCTTGCAATGGAATCGATTCTATCCAGTCTGACAAGTTACATGGGCTATCTGTTGCATGTACGGTCATGCACTGACTTTTTTACAGGGGCGCGGTAAACTTGCGGATTGGGCCGGAGATTGTCCTGGCAGCACAACAGGTGCTGCCGGCCGCGCCCTGTCAGCCGAGTCAAACGCATGTCCTCCTCCACTTCCGACCGCAACCAGCAACTGTTCGAGCGCGCCCAGCGCGTGATTCCGGGTGGCGTCAACTCGCCGGTACGCGCCTTTCGCGCTGTCGGCGGCACGCCGCGCTTCATCGAGCGCGCCCAGGGAGCCTATCTGTGGGACGCCGAAGGCCGCCGCCTGATCGACTATCTGGGCTCCTGGGGTCCGATGATCCTCGGCCACGGCCACCCCGCCGTGCTGGAGGCCGTGCAAAAGGCCGCCCTCGAAGGGTTCTCCTTCGGTGCCCCGACCGAACGCGAGATCGAGCTGGCCGAGGAAATCCTGGCCATCATGCCCGGTCTGGAAATGGTGCGCCTGGTGTCTTCCGGCACCGAGGCCGGCATGAGCGCCATCCGTCTGGCGCGCGGTGCCACCGGCCGCAACCGCATCGTTAAGTTCGAGGGCTGCTACCACGGCCATGCCGATGCCCTGCTGGTCAAGGCCGGCTCCGGCCTGGCGACCTTTGGCGCGGCCACCAGTGCCGGCGTGCCGCAGGCGGTGGTACAGGATACGCTGGTGCTCGAATACAACAACGTGCCGCAGCTTGAAGAGGCCTTTGCGCTGCACGGCAAGGAGCTGGCCTGCATCATCATGGAGCCGATTGCCGGCAACATGAACTTCGTGCGCCCGACGCCCGAGTTTGCCCGCCGCTGCCGCGAACTGTGCACCGAATACGGCACGCTGCTGATCATCGACGAAGTCATGACCGGCTTTCGCGTGGCGCTGCGCGGTGCGCAATCGGTGCTCGGCATCGAGGCCGACATCACGGTGATGGGCAAGGTCATCGGCGGCGGCATGCCGCTGGCAGCCTTTGGTGGCAAGCGCGCCATCATGGAACACATCTCGCCGCTGGGCGCCGTCTACCAGGCCGGCACCCTGTCCGGCAACCCGGTGGCCACTGCCTGCGGTCTGGCCACGCTGCGCGAAATCCGCAAGCCCGGCTTCTACGAGGCCCTGGGTGCCAGAACCAAGCGCTTCATGGACGGCCTGCAACAGGCTGCCGATACCGCTGGCGTGCCCTTCCGCACCGACTGCGAAGGCGGCATGTTCGGCTTCTTCCTGCTGCCCGAGCTGCCGCAGAACTACAGCCAGGTGATGCGCAGCGATGGCGCCCGCTTCAACCGCTTTTTCCACGGCATGCTCGATGCCGGCGCGCACTTTGCCCCGGCGCTGTACGAGGCCGGCTTTGTCAGCGCTGCCCATACCGATGCCGATATCGACGAGACCGTGGCCATGGCCGCCGGGGTATTCAAAACCCTGGCCTGAACGGCAAACCCATCATGTCCTTCCTGAAAATCCTGTTTTCCGGCAGCGTGCTGGCCCTCAACACGCTGCTGGTGAGCCTGCTGATGCTGCCCTGGGCCTTGCTCAAGCTGCTGCTGCCCTTCACCGGCGTGCGCAAGCTCTGCGACCGCATGCTGGCGGCCACCGCCGCGCTCTGGATCAGCGTCAATGACTGGTGGGTGCGCGTGGTCAACGGCGGCCGCATCGAGGTCAGCGGCATCGAATCGCTGGACCCGCGCGGCTGGTACCTGGTGCTGTGCAACCACCAGAGCTGGGTCGACATCATCGCCATGCAGCAGGTGTTCAATGGCCGCATTCCCTTCCTCAAGTTCTTCATCAAGCACGAGCTGATCTACGTGCCGGTGATCGGCCTGTCCTGGTGGGCACTCGACTTTCCCTTCATGCGCCGCCGTGCCGACACGGTGGAGCAGGATCTGGAAGCCGCCCGCAAGGCCTGCGAAAAATTCCGCCAGACACCCACCTCGGTGATGAACTTCCTGGAAGGCACGCGCTTTTCGCCGGAAACGCATGCCGAACAGAAATCGCCCTACCGCCACCTGCTCAAGCCCAAGGGCGCCGGCATTGGCGTGGTGCTGGAGCATCTGGCCGACAAGTTCACCCAGGTGCTGGACGTGACGATCGCCTATCCCGATGGCGTACCCAGCTTTATCGACGTGATGGCCGGCCGCATGGGCCGTGTGCAGTTGCATGTGCGCGCCCTGCCGGTACCCGACACGCTGCAGCCACCAGCAGGCCAGTCGCTGTCGCCCATGGCGGTGCAGCGCTGGGTGATGCAGCTGTGGAAGCAGAAGGATGCCCAGCTGGAGCGCATGCTGCATCCCGGTGCCGACCAGCCTGTGGCCTGAATGTCTGACACCGCAACCGGCACGCCCGGACATCCGTTCTCCCGTCTGCTGCTGCTCTGCTTCGGCCTGATCGGCGTGTTCGCCTTCCTGCAGGTCTATTCGGTGCAGGCGATCCTGCCGCTGCTGCTGCAGGACTTCCAGGCCAGCGTGGTCCAGGTGGGCAACACCGTCGGGGCTACGGTGCTGGCGGTGGCGCTGACTTCCCCGTTCGTCGGCATGCTGTCCGATGCCATCGGGCGCAAGAAGATCATCGTCGGTTCGCTGCTGTTCCTGGCCATCCCTACCGGCCTGATCGCGGCCACTGACAGCATCCAGCTGCTGACGCTGCTGCGCTTCCTGCAAGGCCTGGCCGTCCCCGGCATCACGGTGGTGACGATTGCCTATATCGGCGAGGAATTCCGCGGCAAGGACATGACACGCATGATGTCGGCCTATGTCGCCGGCACCGTACTGGGCGGCTTTCTGGGCCGTTTCCTGCTCGGCCACCTGGTGGAATGGATGGACTGGCGCAGCGCCTTTCTGGTGATGTCCGCGCTGACCGTCTGTGGCGCACTGCTGGTCTGGCGCATCCTGCCGCGTTCGCGCCGCTTTGTCGCCAACCGGCATCTGCACAGCAGCCTGCAGACGCTGGGCAGCCACCTGCGCAACCCGGCCGTGCTCACCGCCTGCGCGGTCGGCTTCTGCATCCTGTTCTCGCTGGTCGGCGGCTTTACCTACATCAACCTGCACCTGTCGGCCACGCCCTACCATTTCAGCACCGCCGATCTGGCCAACGTGTTTGCGGTCTACCTGCTGGGCGTGGTGATCACGCCGATCTCGGGCAAGATCCTGCCGCTGCTGGGCGCGCGCAAGACGATCCTGATCGCCATGAGCATCTCGGTGCTCGGCCTGCTGCTGACGCTGCTGCCGGCTGCCTGGATGATCATTGTGGCGCTGGCCATCATGTCCTGCGGCATCTTCATCACGCAGTCCTCCACCATCAGCTTCATCGCACACCGGGTGCCGACCGGGCGCTCGCTGGCCTCCGGCCTGTACTACATGGGCTATTACGCCGGCGGCTCGGTCGGGGCCTGGGTCTGCGGCCTGGCCTATACCGCCGGGGCCTGGCCGCTGACCGTCGCCGTGATTCTGGTGGCGCAGCTGCTGTCGCTAGTGCTGGTGTTCTGGCTGATGCCGCCGCCGGCCCAGGCGGCCACCCTCCGCCAGCACTGACGCCGGCCGGCGGCTATCCGCGCCAAACCGCTTCAGTCCAGCGCCACCGTGGTCTTCAGCCACCAGGTGCGGCCAGGCTCATGGACACGGCTGGTCTGCACATAACCGGGAATACCGGCTCCGGCGCGCGACAGGTGCTCGGCATAGGTCTTGTCGAACACATTGTCGACCCCGGCAATCACGCGCACGCGCTTGTGAAGGCGATAGCTGCCGTTGAGCGACAGGGTGGCGAAGCCCGGAGTCGGGCCGATATCCTGGCCGGCGATATTGCCCTTGCCGATATCGACACGATCCTGCCTGGCGGCCAGGCGCCACAGCGCACCGGCACTCCAGGTGCCGTTGTTCCAGTTCAGGCCCAGCTTGCCCTCCAGCGGCGGCTGCTGTGCCAGCGCCGTGCCATCGGTACGGTTCTTGCCGCGCACATGGGCCAGACTGGCGTCCAGCGTCCACTGTGGGGCCAGGGCGTAGCTCAACGCAGCTTCCAGGCCATGACTGCTGGCATCGATGTTGCGCACCTGGGCTGGCGCGGGCGTACTCCGGATCAGGATGTAGTCGTTGATGCGGTTGTAGAAGGCCGACACGCTGGCCGACAGGCGCTCCCCCTTCCAGCTGGCACCAACATCGAGCTGGGTGGTCTTTTCCGGCCTGGTGTGGAACGCGCTGTTGCCGGTTTCGCTGAAGCGGTTGCCGCCCACGGTTTCCCAGAAGTCCGGAAAACGCTGCACATGCCCCAGGCCGGCATACACCGTGCCTTGGCCCTGGTCGATATCGCGTTCCCAGCGCACAAAACCGCTCGGCAGGGTCTCGCTGCGCGACGCGCCGGCGGTCGCCAGTCCGGGCGTGCTGCGCTCATCATCCGCCTTCCAGTGATCAACGCGCAGGCCGCCGATCAGGCGCTGCGTGTCATCCCACTCATGACGCACTTCACCAAAGACACCCAGCTGGCGATATTCGGCATTGTCGATACGCGGCCTGGACTGATAGTCGGTGCCGGTACGCAGCGTATGCTGGTTGGATTGCGCATCCAGGCCGGTCACCAGCCGGGTTGCCGGCGTCAGCTGCAGGGTGGCGGCCACACGGCCACCCACCGTGTCCCGGTCCGGGTTGCTGAGCGCAGGTTTGGCGCCCGGTTTCAAGGCACGCATGCTGTAGTTGTCCATCACATGATCGATGTAATTGCGATAGACATTCGCCTCCAGCTTGCGCAGCCGCGGCGAGATATTCCGTTTCTCAAATCGCAGGCCGATGCTCTCGCGGTCGAATCGGCTGCCGTCCATCATGCGATCGGCATAGGCGGCTTCGCCATCGCTACGCGCATAGTGCAGTTCGTACAGGGTGTTGTCATCAGGCGTCAGGCCCAGTGCCATGCGGCCGCTCCAGCGCTCGTAGGCCGAATGCACCGTGTTGCCATCGCCATTCTTGTAGTTGCCCGACGTGGTGTAGTTGCCGGTACCGCGCAGATAAAAGTCCGGCGTGGCGTACTGCAGGTCGCCCAGGATGTCACGGCGGCCAAAGGCACCCACGGTGGCGCTCGCATTGCCGGTCAACTCGGGCCGGGTCGGGCGATCCCCCCGGTCGCGCTCGAACAACACGGTGCCGGCCACGTTGCCGGGGCCATGGATCACGGTTTGCGGACCCTTGAGCACGGTCAGGCGGTCATAGGCATCGGGAAACACATAGGCGGTGGGAGGGTCCATGCGGCCACCGCAGCCACCCAGAATCTGCTCGCCATCGAGCAACACGTTCAGCCGCGATCCGGCCATGCCGCGCAGCACCGGGTCGCCATCGGTACCGCCCTTGCGGATCACCGAGAAGCCGGGAATGGTCTTGAGGATGTCGGCACCGTCCTGGGCCGGAATCGGCTGGCGCGCCTGGCGCGGATCGGTGACGACCGTCAGCGGCTGGCCGGAGCCGGTACCGGCACCGGTCACGACAACGCGATAAGTGGCATCGTCGCTGGCAGGGGCGGCAGCAGCTTCGGGCGTCTGCGCCAGCAGGGCAACAGGCCAGGCCAGAACGGCCAGGGCAACAGGGGTCAGGACAGGCACCGGGAGGTGCGAAAAACGGGTACGCATGATAGAACTTTCCAGAAACGCGCGCCGCCCCGGAGGGGAAAATGGCACGCAACAGCCAGGCAAGCCACGCTGGCGGCAGTCGCCGTCAGGCAGACGCGGGCAGCATTCGCCACGCGTCACGCGGATTGCAGATCAGGGAGCAGGTTTCAGGAAAGCGCGGGAGGCGCGCGCGCCAGCGGCAGCGCCCAGGGCTGGTGACCGGCCAGCCGGTCCGGTGCCACGGCTTGCAGCTGGCGTACCAGCCACAGCACCGGGACCGGCAGTACGCTATCGACCTCCGGCAGCGCCACCATGGCGGCAGCGGCGCACAAGGCACAGTAGGGCGGTACCACGCCGGGGTCTGGCGTATCGCCATCGTCCGGCGCATTGCCGCCTCAGTCGGGCATCGGCAGATAGACCATGCCATCGGCCGTACACACCTCCAGCATCGCCTCGGGCGTGGGGGCCAGCGCCATGCGGGTCTGGTGGCCGGCGCTTTGCACGCCCATGCCGACATGCCACAGCAGCGCCAGCATGGCCAGCAGCCATGCCAGACGGGATCGGACCGGGAAGGGGCGATTCTGCTGTCGCATGGCGCGCATCATACGCAAGACACATGCTGTTGCAAGCTCTGCAGCGTCTCAATTGCAAAAAACATGATATGAATCAAGGTTTGCTGCGCTTGCCGCGTCACAGCGCCGGTCCGGACAAAAAAAGGGAGGCCTCAGGCCTCCCCTCTCCTTGCTGCTGCCCTGGGCAGCAGTCAGGCCATCACATCAGTGACGGAAATGGCGCACGCCACTGAACACCATGGCCACGCCACGCTCGTTGGCAGCGTCGATCACCTCCTGGTCACGCATCGAGCCGCCCGGCTGGATCACGCAGGTGGCACCGTGGTCAATCACCACGTCCAGACCGTCGCGGAACGGGAAGAAGGCATCGCTGGCCACCACCGTGCCTTCCAGGCTCAGGCCGGCCGCTTCGGCCTTGATGGAGGCGATGCGGGCAGAATCCAGGCGGCTCATCTGGCCGGCACCCACGCCCATGGTCATGCCGTCCTTGCAGAACACGATGGCATTGCTCTTGACGAACTGCGCCACCTTCCAGGCAAACAGCAGGTCCTGTACCTGCTGCTCGGTCGGCTGCAGCGTGGTCACCATCTTGATATCTTCGCGCTGCAGCTCATGGTTATCAGCGGTCTGCAGCAGCATGCCGCCACCCACGCGCTTGGCCTCGATCGAGTTGGCCACGCGGCGCGCGCCTTGCGGCAGCGCAATCTTCATCAGGCGCACATTGGTCTTGGGCTTGAACACCTCCAGCGCTTCCTCGGTGAAATCGGGCGCCATCAGCACTTCCACGAACTGCTTGACGATCAGCTCGGCAGCGGCCTTGTCCAACGTGCGGTTGAGCGCGATGATGCCGCCAAAGGCGCTGGTCGGGTCGGTCTTGAAGGCCTTGCCGTAGGCTTCGGCGGCATCGGCACCAATCGCCACGCCGCAGGGGTTGGCGTGCTTGACGATGACGCAGGCCGGCTCGTCGAACTGCTTGACGCATTCCCACGCTGCATCGGCATCGGCAATGTTGTTGTAGCTCAGTTCCTTGCCCTGCAGCTGCTCGCCAGTCACGATGCAGCCGGCTGTCGGGTACAGGTCACGGTACCAGGCCGCCTGCTGGTGGCTGTTCTCGCCATAGCGCAGGTCCTGCAGCTTGACGAACATGCCGTTGCTCTGGCCCGGGAACAGGCTGCGCTCTGGCGTGGCATCCACGGCTGCTTCGTCAAAGGTGATGGAAGACAGGTAGTCGCTGATGGCACCGTCGTACTGGGCAATGCGGTTGAATGCCGCCACCGACAGCGCAAAACGGGTCGCCAGGCTGACCTTGCCGGTCGCCTTCAGGTCCTGCACCACCTGTGCGTACTGGCTGGCGTCGGTCAGCACCGCCACGTCCTTCCAGTTCTTGGCAGCCGAGCGCACCATGGCCGGGCCACCGATATCGATGTTCTCGATCGCATCGGCCAGCGTACAGCCCGGCTTGGCCACGGTGGCCTCGAACGGATACAGGTTCACGCACAGGATGTCGATGGTCGGAATGTCGTGCTGCTGCAGGGCCGCCATGTGCTCCGGCAGGTCACGGCGCGCCAGCAGGCCGCCATGCACCTTGGGATGCAGCGTCTTGACGCGGCCATCCAGCATTTCCGGGAAGCCGGTGTGGTCGGCCACCTCGGTCACGGGCAGGCCGTTATCGGCCAGCAGCTTGGCCGTCCCGCCGGTGGACAGCAGCTTCACGCCCAGCGCGTTCAGCTCCTTGGCCAGTTCAACAATGCCGGTCTTGTCCGATACGGACAGCAGTGCGGTCAGGGTAGTCATGTGTTGTTCCTTGTTGTCGTGAATGACGGTTAGAAGAAAGAGGCGTTCAGCCGCGCGGACCGGCATCCAGCATGCCGTGCTCCACCAGCTTCTTGCGCAGGGTATTGCGGTTCAGGCCCAGCCACTGGGCCGCCTTGCTCTGGTTGTTGCGGGTCTGCTCCATCACCAGCTCCAGCAGCGGCTTTTCCACGGTGCGCAGCAGCATCTCGTACATGTTGTTGGGTTCCTGCCCCTGCAGGTCATCCAGGTACTGGTGCAGATTACCCCGCACACAGGCTTCCAGTTTGTCGTGTCCCATGAATCCCTTTGTTCGATTGTCTATTTTTTATGCAGATTATGCCGCCTGCCGCCAATTTTCGGCAGTCCGTCCGGCATCGGACTTGATGCAGGGCAAGCGTTCATGCGATTGCTCCAGCGTGCGGAAATAGCCCTCCACCAGCTCGGACTGCAGCTGTGCGTCCTCGACCTGGTTGATCTGCTGACGGAACGCCTCCGCTCCCGGCAGACCGGCCAGGTACCAGCCGATGTGCTTGCGCGCGCTGCGCACGCCGGAAAACTCGCCATGCAGCGCATGGTGGTCCTGCAGATGCTGCAACAGCGCCTCGCGCACCTCGGCCACGCGCGGTGCCGCCAGCTGTTCGCCCGTCGCCAGATAATGCGCGATCTCGCGGAACAGCCAGGGACGACCCATCGCCGCACGGCCCACCATCAGCGCATCGGCACCGGTCTGTGCCAGCACGGCGGCGGCCTTTTCCGGGCTGTCGATGTCGCCATTGGCCACCACCGGAATGCCCAGCTCGGCCTTGATGGCCGCCATGGTCTCGTACTCGGCCGCGCCCTTGTAGCCCTGCTCGCGCGTGCGGCCATGCACGGTCAGCATGGCGATGCCGGCCTGCTCGGCCTGACGCGCCAGCTGCGGCGCATTGCGCCGGTCCGCGGCCCAGCCGGTGCGCATTTTCAGCGTCACCGGCACCTGCCGGGGCGCACAGGCCTGCACCACCGCCTCGATGATCTGCAACGCCAGCGTCTCGTTCTGCATCAGCGCCGAACCGGCCCACTTGTTGCACACCTTCTTCGCCGGGCAGCCCATGTTGATGTCGATGATCTGCGCGCCACGATCGATGTTGTAGCGCGCCGCATCGGCCATTTCCTGCGGATCGACACCGGCGATCTGCACGGCGATCGGACCCGGTTCGCCCTCGTGGTTGGCGCGGCGCGAGGTCTTGAGGCTTTTCCACAAATCCTTGCGCGAGGTCACCATTTCGCTCACCGCATAACCGGCGCCAAAGCGACGGCACAGCTGCCGGAACGGCCGGTCCGTCACCCCCGCCATGGGAGCAACGAACAGCTGGTTCGGCAAGGTGAACTGGGCAATCTGCATGGGTCGGGTCTGCAACGGAAAAAAACCAACGATTCTATCGTGCACAATTTTTATGCACAAGCCTGCGTATACTTGCGCGCCATGGAATCCTTCTTTCAAGCGATGATGGCCGCGCTGTCGCTGCCGCAATACGGGTTGAGCACGGTATTCGTCGTGGCCTTCGTGTCGGCCACGCTGCTGCCCATGGGGTCGGAGCCCGCGGTATTCGGCCTGATCGAACTCAACCCCGCGCTGTTCTGGCCAACGATTCTGGTTGCCACGGTCGGCAACACCCTGGGCGGCGCGCTCAACTGGTGGATCGGCCTGGGCACGCACAAGGCGGTGGACAAGGCACGCCAGGACAAGACCCACCTGCGCGCCCTGGAGTGGCTGGAACGGCTTGGCCCCAAGGCCTGTGTGCTGGCCTGGCTGCCGATCATCGGTGATCCGCTCTGTGCCGTGGCCGGCTGGCTGCGCCTGCCCTTCTGGCCCTGTCTGGGCTGGATGGCGCTGGGCAAGTTCCTGCGTTACCTGACCATGACCGGGCTGCTGTTGTGGGCGGTGCCGGACAGCTGGATCGCGCGCGTGCTGCACTGATTTTCCGGCTGCCGCAGCCCCAAAAGCAATGGCACCCCGCAGGGTGCCATTGCCTTGTGCGGAATCGATACCCGCTTACTTGGTGGCTTCACCAATGCCGTAGCCGACAGCACCGCCAATGGCAGCACCGCCCACGGTACGGCCCACGCTGCCGGAGCCCGTGGTGGCGCCGAGTACGGCACCGGTACCGGCACCAATGGTGGCCGCCTTCTGGCTACGGTTCATGTCGTCCCAGGTGGAGCAACCCACAGTGGCCAGGGAAGCTGCCGCAACAGCAGTGATGGCAATCCAGTTACGCATAGTGTTCTCCTTGCTAGATGACACTGCCCAGACTTCAGGCAGTTGTCGCCATGCTACTGCCGTCCTTGCGCAGGCAGCCGTTACCAGATGCAAGAGTCTGCAAGCAGGTCCTCATGCAGCTGCGGCCAGCAGCTGCGCCCAGTCCGCTGGCCGTGACACATCCAGCACCAGCGCCTGGGGCAATTCCCCGGCAGCCAGCGGCTGGTAGCTCGCCAGCTGGCTTTCCAGCACGGCCAGATCGGCTTCCGATGCATCCTGTCCCTGCTGCTGGCGCTGCTGCACGCGCTGGCGCAGCAGTTCCGGCGTCGCCTGCAGGCTGATGATCCGGAACGGCACATCCACGCGGGCCGCCAGTTGCTGCATCTGCGCGCGGTGCTGGCGTTGCATGAAGGTGGCATCGAGTACCACCGGATAGCCGGCCTGCAGCACCTGCTGCGCCAGCTGCTCCAGCCGGGCATAGGTCTGCTCCGAGGCCGCTTCGGTATAGATATTGGCCTGGCCGCGGCTGCTGGCCAAGGGCGCCAGACCGAACAGGCGCTTGCGCTCGACATCGGCGCGGATGCGGATCGTGCCGGCCTGCGCCGACAGCGCCAGTGCCTGGTAGCTCTTGCCCGATCCCGACAGCCCATGCATGATCCACAGCCGTGGCGCACCCGGCTGGCTCAGGCGATCGGCCAGTTGCAGATAGGCCGTGGCTTCGGGCAGGCCCTGCAGCGCCGCCACCTTGGCGCGCACCAGCGCCCGGTACACCAGGAAATAGCGCAGCGTTTCCAGCCCCGCATAGTCGCCGGTCTGCTCCAGCCAGGTGTTGAGCACGCGCCAGGCCAGATCGGGTCGATCACGGTACAGCAGGTCCATCACCAGAAAGGCCATGTCGGCCATCACGTCCACCCAGCGGAAGGCCGGTGCGAACTCGATGGCGTCGAACGGCACCGGCTTGCCATCCAGCAGCACCAGATTGCCCAGATGCAGATCGCCATGGCATTCGCGGATCCAGCCCTGCTCCCAGCGCTGGTGAAACAGCGGCGCCAGCCGCGCACTTTCGCGCCGCGTCCAGCGCAGCAGGCGCTGCAGCGTGGCGCGCTCGGTCGCGCCGTGCAGACGGCCACGCAGGGTGCCAAAGTTGTCGGCAGCAGCATGGCAAATCGCCAGCGGATCACCATGGGGCGCGCCGGGCTGCGAGACCTCGGCCACGGCATGCATCTGCGCCACCTGCAGCGCCAGCGCATCGAGTTGTTCCGGCTGCAGCGCATCGCGCGCCACCAGCGTGGCCAGCAGGCCGTCCTGGGCAAAGCGGCGCATCTGCACCGCGTAATCGATCACCTCGCCCGTGCCGCCCCAGACCGGCTGCTGCGGCGTGCCGGTGATCGGGATGAGGGCCTCGTACAGTTCCGGCGCGGTACGGCGGTTCAGGCGCAGTTCTTCCTCGCTGCCCTGGCGGCGCAGCGCCAGCGTGCTGTAGTCCAGAAAACCCAGGTTCAGCGGCTTGCGCAGCTTGTAGGCGCGTTCGCCAGCCAGCAAAATCCAGGAGATATGCGTCTGCAGGCATTCGACCGGTTCCTGCGGGTGCTGCAGCTGCAATTGCTGCTGCAGGCGCTCCACCATCTGTTGCGCCGTGGCCAGATCCATCTCCTGCATCATGCGGCCTCCGGCAGGCGACGCAGCAGCGTCACGTGCATCGGGCGCACGAACTGCGCGCCGTCCGGCCCCTGCTGCGCGGCAAACAGGGCCTGCAGCTGATCGCGGATGGCGGCATCGAAACGGCGTTCGGCATAGGTCACGTTGACCATGCGGTTTTCGAAATCGGCAAAGTCGCGGTAGGACACCGGCACATCAAAATACACGTCCTGCACGCGCTCCCAGCCGCCACTGCTGGCGGCACGATCCAGCAACGCCTGCGCCGCAGCGCGCACTTCGCCCTCGTCATTGAACAGGCGTACCAGCTCGTTGAGCGCGCCGTCGTACACCGGCTCGGACACGTACCAGTAGCCGCCCGGGCGCAGCACGCGTCCGATCTCGGCCAGCGCCTGCTCCATCCGTTCCAGCGGCACATGGTGCAGCGACTTCAGCATGATCACCAGGTCAAAGCTGGCATCGGCAAACGGGATCTGGTGTGCGCTGGCCTCGACAAACGTCAGCCGTTCTGCCGGCGCGGCCAGGTTGGCGGCGTGCTGGATGCGGTCCACCTCCAGCCCGACCAGCTGGCTGTCCGGATAGGTCTGCAACAGGTCACGTGCCAGCCGCGCATTGCCACAGCCCAGCTCGATCACGCGCGCCGACTGCAGCGGCACCAGTTCTTTCAGCAACTCCAGCTCATTGACCAGCTGGCGCACAGGGGTATCGGATACGGAATCGGTGGTGGACATGGCGGAGCCGTCAGGAGTCAAGGAATACCCATATTCTATGGATGAATAAAACATGCTGCAGCCGGCAGCCGTTTTGCGATTCCGCGGGTAACCGGCTAGCACTTTGGCGGGGACAGTCCCTATAATCGCGCTTGTCAGGAGAGTGTCGCGTAACGTCATGCGTGGCCGCCGAAGGCGCAGGGTGCATTGCACGCCAGAACGCTCAGGTACCAAGGACTGACAGCCACTTTTCTGTCCGGAAAGTGTGCCCCGCTGGAGAGCGCAGCCCGGAGCTGCCACCGAAGGAGCAAGTTGCCTGCTAGGCAGTGAATCTCTCAGGTACCAGGGACAGCGGGGCCTGCCCTGCCTGCCACGGCCTGTGCCGTGCAGGTTGTCTGTCCTTTTGTGAAAGCGAAACGCCATGTCCCATGCCACGCCGGAAACTGATCTGCAGCTGACTCCCCTCAACGCCCTGCACCTGGAACTGGGTGCCCGCATGGTGCCGTTTGCCGGCTACTCCATGCCGGTGCAATACGAAGGCCTGCTGGCCGAACACAAGCAGACGCGCGAATCCGCCAGCCTGTTCGATGTCTCCCACATGGGCCAGATCCGCATTTCCGGCCCCGATGCCGGCCTGGCGCTTGAAAGCCTGATGCCGATGGACGTGATCGGCCTGGGCGTCGATCGCCAGCGCTACGGCCTGCTGCTGAATGACCAGGGCGGCATCATCGACGACCTGATGTTCGTCAACCGTGGCACGCACTACTTCCTGATCGTCAACGGTGCCTGCAAGGCCGGCGACCTGCAGCACATGCAGGAACGCATCGGCACGCGCTGCACCATCACCCCGATGCCGGAGCAGGGCCTGCTGGCACTGCAGGGTCCGCAGGCCGTGGTGGCGCTGGAGCGCCTGGTACCGGGCGTGCAGGAGCTGGTGTTCATGACCGGTGCCGCCTTCCAGTGGGAGGGCGTCGAGCTCTACATCACGCGCAGCGGCTATACCGGCGAAGATGGTTTCGAGATTTCCGTGCCGGGCGACCGCACCGAGGCGCTGGCCCGCGCCCTGCTGGCCCAGCCCGAAGTCAAGCCGGCCGGCCTGGGCGCGCGCAACTCGCTGCGCCTGGAAGCCGGCCTGGGCCTGTACGGCAATGACCTGGACACCAGCACAACCCCGACCGAAGCCGTGCTCGGCTGGTCGATCCAGAAGGTGCGCCGCACTGGCGGCGAACGCGCCGGCGGCTTCCCCGGTGCCGATGTGGTGCTGGGCCAGATCGACGGCACGCTGCCGGTCACGCGCAAGCGCATCGGCCTGATCAGCAACGGTCGCACCCCGGTGCGCGAGCCGGCCACGCTGGTCAACAGCGCCGGCGAACAGATCGGTGTCATCACCAGCGGCCTGCCCAGCCCGACGCTGGGCCAGCCGATCGCCATGGGCTATATCCAGCCCGACTACCTCAGCAACGGCCAGGAGATCTTCGCGCAGGTGCGCAAGCAGGCCGTGCCGGTGCAGCTGGCCGACATGCCGTTTGTCGCACACAACTACAAGCGCGCCAAGTAAACTTTTCCTGTCCCACCCCAATTCACATTCCTGTTACTGGAGAAACCCATGAGCCTGAAGTACACCGAAGACCACGAATGGATCAAGATCGAAGGCGATATCGCCACCGTCGGCATCACCCTGCACGCGCAGGATGCCCTGGGTGACGTGGTGTTCGTCGAGCTGCCCGAAGTCGGCAGCAGCCACGAGCAGAAGGACGCCATCGGCGTGGTCGAGTCGGTCAAGGCCGCCGCCGACGTCTACATGCCGGTCAGCGGCGAAATCACCGAAGTGAACGAAGCCCTGCAGGACGATCCCTCCGTCATCAACAGCGATCCGCTGAATGCCGGCTGGTTCTTCAAGATCAAGCTGTCCGATGCGTCCCAGCTGGATGCGCTGCTGGACCAGACCGCCTACGACGAACTGCTGAAGAACGCCTGATCCCGGGCCTTCCGTCCCGCCATACCGCGGCCTGCTCCCCTGGGGACAGGCCGCTTCATCCATTCCTGTCGTCCTGCCGGAGCCCCCATGTCCCGCCCTGCCCTGTCCTCCCTGGAAAATGCCAGCGAATTCATCGCCCGCCACATCGGCATCACTGCCGAAGACGAACAGCACATGCTGTCGGTGATCGGTGAAGCCTCGCGCCAGTCCCTGATCGATTCCATCGTGCCGGCCAATATCCGCCGCTCTGCCGCGATGGACCTGCCCCCCGCCGTGACCGAAGCCGATGCACTGGCCGAACTGAAGGCGATTGCCGGCAAGAACCAGCACCAGATCAAGAGCTTCATCGGTCAGGGCTATTACAGCAACCACCTGCCCACGGTGATTCTGCGTAACGTGCTGGAAAACCCCGCCTGGTACACCTCGTACACGCCCTACCAGGCCGAAATCAGCCAGGGCCGCATGGAAGCACTGGTGAACTTCCAGACCATGGTGGCCGAGCTGACCGGCATGCCGATTGCCAACGCCTCCATGCTGGACGAAGCCACCGCCGCCGCCGAAGCGATGACGCTGGCCAAACGCACGGTCAAGGCCAAGGGCCATGTCATCATCGTCAGCGGCGACACGCACCCGCAGACGATCGAGGTCATGCAGACGCGCGCCGCGCCGCTGGAACTGGTGGTCAAGGTGGTGTCGTCGCATGCCGAGTGGGATGCCGCCATCGCTGCTGACGACTACTTTGCCGCGCTGATCCAGTACCCCGCCAGCAGCGGCTGGCTGATGGACTGGAGCGCCGAATCCGACAAGATCCACGCAAAGAACGCGGCCGTCATCATGGCCAGCGACCTGCTGGCGCTGACGCTGCTCAAGACGCCGGGCGACATGGGTGCCGACATCGTCGTCGGCTGTGCCCAGCGCTTCGGCATGCCCATGGGCGCCGGTGGCCCGCACGCCGGCTTCATGGCCTGCATGGACAACTTCAAGCGCAGCATGCCGGGCCGCCTGGTCGGCGTCAGCGTGGACGTGCACGGCAAGCCGGCCTACCGCCTGGCCCTGCAGACGCGCGAACAGCACATCCGCCGCGAGAAAGCCACCAGCAACATCTGTACCGCGCAGGCGCTGCCGGCCATCATCTCCAGCATGTACGCGGTCTACCACGGCCCCGCCGGCCTGAAACGCATCGCCAGCCGCGTGGCCCGCCTGACCGCGATCCTGAAAGCAGGCCTGCAGCAACTCGGCCATGCCGACCTGCATGGCGATACCGCCTTCGACACCATCTGCCTGAAAACCGGCGACGCCACCGATGCCCTGGCCGCACGTGCCGTGCAACTGGGCGCCAACCTGCGCAAGGCCTGGGACACGCACCTGTGCATCTCGCTGGACGAAACCCACACGCGCGCCGATGTCGAGTTGCTGTGGAACATCTTCGGCGAAGGCAAAACCCCGCCCGACTTTGCCGCGCTGGAATCATCCGCTGCCGACCTGATTCCGGAAGCCCTGCGCCGTGACAGCGACTTCATGACGCACCCGGTGTTCAACTCGCACCACAGCGAAACCGGCATGCTGCGCTACATCCGCAGCCTGTCCGACAAGGATCTGGCACTGGACCGCAGCATGATCCCGCTGGGCAGCTGCACCATGAAGCTGAACGCCACCAGTGAAATGATCCCGATCACCTGGGCCGAATTCGCCAACGTGCACCCGTTTGCCCCGCTGGAGCAGCAGGCCGGTTACGCCGAACTGGACCAGCAGCTGCGCCGCTGGCTGTCGGCCATCACCGGCTATGCCGATGTCAGCCTGCAGCCCAACGCCGGTTCGCAGGGCGAATACGCCGGCCTGCTGGCGATCAAGGCCTGGCAGGAAGCGCGCGGCCAGGGCCAGCGCAACATCTGCCTGATCCCGGCCAGCGCCCACGGCACCAACCCGGCCAGCGCCATCATGGCCGGCCTCAAGGTCGTGGTCACCGCCACCGATGCCCAGGGCAACGTCGACATGGACGACCTGAAGGCCAAGTGCGAGAAGCACAGTGAGCAGCTGGCCTGCGTCATGATCACCTACCCGAGCACGCACGGCGTCTTCGAACAGCAGGTCAAGGCGCTATGCAAGCTGGTGCACAGCCATGGCGGCCGCGTCTACCTGGACGGTGCCAACATGAACGCCATGGTCGGCGTGGCCGCGCCCGGCGAGTTCGGCGGCGATGTCAGCCACCTGAACCTGCACAAGACCTTCTGCATCCCGCACGGCGGCGGCGGCCCCGGCGTCGGCCCGGTGTGCGTGGTGGAAGACCTGGTGCCCTACCTGCCCGGCCACCAGACCGGCGGCGACCAGCGCACCATCGGTGCCGTCAGCGCCGCCCCGTACGGCAACGCCAGCGTGTTGCCGATCACCTGGATGTACATCCGCATGATGGGTGCCGACGGCCTGACCCAGGCAACCGAAGCCGCCATCCTGAGCGCCAACTACATCAGCAAGCGTCTGGCCGACCACTACCCGACGCTGTACGCCAGCGCCAACGGTCATGTCGCGCACGAGTGCATTCTGGACCTGCGCGGCCTGAAGGAAACCAGCGGCGTGATGGCCGAAGACGTGGCCAAGCGCCTGGCCGACTACGGCTTCCACGCGCCGACCCTGAGCTTCCCGGTGGCCAACACGCTGATGGTCGAGCCGACCGAGAGCGAGACGCTGGAGGAGCTGGAGCGCTTCATCGACGCCATGATCGCCATCCGCGAGGAGATCCGCCAGGTCGAACAGGGTGCCTGGCCGCAGGACGACAACCCGCTGAAGAATGCGCCGCACACGGCCGACCGCCTGTTGGCTGCCGACTGGGCGCATCCCTACAGCCGCGAAGCCGCTGCCGCGCTGGCCGGCCGCCTGCCGGGTTCGGTGAAGTACTGGCCGCCGGTTGGCCGCGTGGACAACGTCTACGGCGACCGCAACCTGTTCTGCAGCTGCATTCCGCTGTCGGAATTCGCCGAATAAGTCCGACCTGATTGACGGGTTGCCTGCGGTTTTCGGCATAACCGCAGGCAAATACCTATAAAATCAGGCATTACAGCCATTTGGCCCATGCTGCATGGGTCGGAAGCGGGTGCATCTGCCCGTGGCACTATCTGCCCATCCCCAACCTCCGACGCCCGCATGACCCTGCTGCTCCTGCTGGCGCTGCCGTTCCTAGGGAGCGCCCTGGCAGCCCTGCTGCCTACCCACGCCCGAAATACTGCCGCGACCCTGTCTGCGCTGGTGGCTCTTGCCGCCATGGTGCAGGTGGCACTGATGTTCCCCGAACTGCAGGCCGGCCAGGTGCTGCGCGAAGAGTGGGTCTGGTTGCCGAACGTCGGACTCAACTTCATCATCCGGGTCGATGGTTTCGCCTGGATGTTTGCCATGCTGGTCACCGGCATCGGCATGCTGGTAGCCCTCTACGCGCGCTACTACATGTCCAAGGAGGATCCGGTACCGCGCTTCTTCTCCTTCTTCCTCGCCTTCATGGGCGCCATGCTCGGCGTGGTCCTGTCGGGCAACCTGGTACAGCTGGTGTTCTTCTGGGAGCTGACCAGCCTGTTCTCCTTCCTGCTGATCGGCTACTGGCACCACCGCAAGGATGCACGCCGTGGCGCACGCATGGCGCTGACAGTCACCGGCGCCGGCGGCCTGGCGCTGCTGGGCGGTGTGCTGCTGCTGGGTCATATCGCCGGCAGCTACGAACTCGATGTGGTGCTGGCTGCGGGCGACCGCATCCGCGCCCATCCGCTCTACCTGCCGATGCTGCTGCTGGTGCTGCTGGGCGCGCTGACCAAGAGCGCACAGTTCCCCTTCCACTTCTGGCTGCCGCGTGCCATGGCGGCCCCCACGCCGGTATCGGCCTATCTGCACTCGGCCACCATGGTCAAGGCCGGCGTGTTCCTGCTGGCGCGGCTGTGGCCGGCACTCGCCGGCACCGATGCCTGGTTCTGGATACTCGGCACGGCCGGCGTGATCACGCTGGTCATGGGATCGTACAAGGCGATTTTCCAGAACGATCTCAAGGGGCTGCTGGCCTACTCCACGGTCAGCCAGCTGGGCCTGATCGCGGTGCTGCTGTCGCTCAACAGCCCGATGGCGGCCGTCGCCGGCGTGTTCCACATCATCAACCACGCCACCTTCAAGGCCTCGCTGTTCATGACGGCCGGCATCATCGACCACGAAACCGGCACGCGCGACATCCGCCGCCTGTCGGGCCTGATCCACGTGATGCCGATCACCGGCACGCTGGCCATCGTTGCCAGTGCCGCCATGGCCGGCGTGCCGCTGCTCAACGGCTTCCTGTCCAAGGAAATGTTCTTTGCCGAAACCGTGCACCTGTCCAGCGTGGGCTGGGTGGAAGTGGCGCTGCCGCTGCTGGCGCTGTCGGCTTCCATCTTTGCCATGGTGTATTCGCTGCGCTTTACCGCCAGCGTGTTCTTCGGCAAGCTGTCCAAGAACCTGCCGCGCGAACCACACGAGCCGGTGCGCTGGATGCGCATCCCGATCGAGCTGCTGGTACTGATGTGCCTGCTGGTCGGCATGCTGCCCGGCACCGTGATCGGTCCGGTGCTGGATCTGGCCGCAGGCCCTGTCGTGGGCGGCCAGCTGCCCGAGTACAGCCTGGCCCTGTGGCACGGCATCAACGCCCCGCTGATCATGAGCCTGATCGCCATGGCGGGCGGCCTGACGCTGTATCTGCTGCTGCGCAAGCCGCAGGAAGCCGACCGCATCCGCAAGGTGCCCTTCCTGGGCCGTCTGGATGGCGAGCGCATGTTCAACTGGACCATGGCGCTGGTGCAGCAGAGCGCGCGCAGGTTCCAGCGCGTGGCCTATACGCGCCGCCTGCAGGCACAGATGTTCATGCTGATCCTGGCCTGCATCATCGTCGTCACGGCCGCGCTGGCGGTATCCGGCCTGAGCTGGGGCGATCGCCCGGGGCTGCCGCTGACGGCCGACTTTGCCCTGCTGTGGCTGCTGGGCGCTGCCTGCGCCATCGGTGCTGCCGCCCAGGCCAAGTTCCACCGTCTGGCAGCGCTGATCCTGATGGGCGGCGCCGGCCTGGCCACCTGCCTGACCTTTGTCTGGTTCTCCGCCCCCGACCTGGCCCTCACGCAGCTGTCGGTCGAAGTGGTGACCACCATCGTGTTCCTGCTGGCCCTGCGCTGGCTGCCCAAGCGCGAACCGCGCAATGACGGCCTGGACCTGCGCGCCCGCGTGCGCCGCCTGCGCGACCTGATCCTGGCGATCGTGGTGGGTAGCGGCATGGCCGTGCTGTCCTATGCGCTGATGACGCGCCAGACACCCCAGAGCATCTCGCCCTTCTTCCTGGAGCGCGCCTTGCCCGAGGGCGGCGGCACCAACGTGGTGAACGTGATGCTGGTCGATTTCCGTGCCTTCGACACCATGGGCGAAATCGTCGTGCTGGCCGCGGTCGGCCTGACCGTGTATGCGCTGCTGCGCCGCTTCCGCCCGCCGCTGGAAAGCATCGAAATGCCACGCCAGCAGGCCGCCACCCCGGCCGACCTGCTGACAGATCTGGTCAACCCGCGCAACGTGTCCGATACCGCGGTCGGCTACCTGATGGTGCCGGCGGTACTGACGCGCGTGCTGCTGCCGATCACCATGCTGCTGGCGGCCCACCTGTTCCTGCGCGGCCATAACGCGCCTGGTGGCGGCTTTGTCGCCGGCCTGGTGATGTCGATCGGCCTGCTGGCGCAATTCATGATTGCCGGCACGCAGTGGGTCGAGGCGCACTTCAACCTGGACCTGCGCCGCTGGATTTCCTACGGCCTGCTGATTGCCGGCCTGACCGGTCTCGGCTCGCTGGCGCTGGGCTACCCGTTCATGACCACGCACACCGCACACCTCACGCTGCCGCTGCTGGGCGAGGTCCACCTGCCGACCGCAGCCCTGTTTGACCTGGGCGTGTTCATGGTGGTGGTCGGTTCCACCCTGCTGATGCTGACCGCGATTGCCCACCAGTCGATCCGCCGCCAGCGCAAGCCGGTGCGCGACGAAGGCGCCACCTCCGAATCGGTGGCCCCGGACCGCGAGGAACGCGAAGAATACGAGAAGGAGAACACCTGATGGAAATCGTCATGGCCATCGCCATCGGCATCCTGACCGGCTCCGGCATCTGGCTGGTGCTGCGTCCGCGCACCTTCCAGCTCATCATCGGGCTGTCCCTGCTGTCCTATGCCGTCAACCTGTTCATCTTCGTGTCCGGCAGCCTGACCATTGCGCGTGAACCGATCGTGCTGTCCTGGCTGCTGCCGACGCTGCAGAACTACACCGACCCGATGCCGCAGGCGCTGGTGCTGACCGCCATCGTGATCGGCTTTGCCACCACCGCCCTGTTCCTGGTGGTGATGCTGGCCGCGCGCGGCCTGGCCGACACCGACCATGTGGACGGCAAGGAGTACAAGCCGAAGGAGTACCAGCCGTGAGGGAGTGGATTTCCGGCCTGATGCCGCACCTGCTGGTGGCACCGGTGCTGCTGCCGATGCTGACCGCCGCCCTCATGCTGATGCTGGGCGAGCGCACCAGCTGGGCCAAGCGCATCACGGCGCTCCTGTCCTGTTCCCTGGGCGTGGTCATCGCGCTGCTGCTGCTGATCTGGGTGCGCGGCGGCGATGGCGCACTCGGCGTGGGCGTCTATCTGCCGGGCAACTGGCAGGTGCCCTTCGGCATCTCGCTGGTCGCCGACCGGCTTTCCGCCATGATGCTGCTGATCACCTCCGTGATCGGCCTGTGCGCGATGCTGTTTGCCATGGCCGGCTGGGATCGGGCCGGGGTGCACTTCTATTCGCTGTTCCAGCTGCAGCTGATGGGCCTGAACGGGGCCTTCCTGACCGCCGACCTGTTCAACCTGTTCGTGTTCTTCGAGATCATGCTGACGGCCTCCTACGGGCTGCTGCTGCATGGCACGGGCTGGCCACGGGTACGCTCCGGCATGCACTATATCGCCTTCAACCTGATGGCCTCGCTGCTGTTCCTGCTCGGTGCCGCCATGCTGTATGGCGTCACCGGCACGCTCAACATGGCCGACATGGCCACCAAGATCCCGCTGATTCCGGACAGTGACCGCGGCCTGCTGCATGCCGGAGCCGCCCTGCTGGCGATGGCCTTCCTGTCCAAGGCTGCCATCTGGCCGCTGAACTTCTGGCTGGCACCGGCCTACTCGGCCGCCAGTCCGGCCGTGGCGGCGCTTTTTGCCGTGATGACCAAGGTCGGCCTGTACGCGCTGCTGCGCCTGTGGACGCTGCTGTTCCCGCCCAGCGCCACCGGCTCCGAGCTGTTCGGCAGCCAGTGGCTGACCTGGGGCGGCCTGCTCACCGTCGGCTTCGCCTCCATCGGCATGCTGGCCTCGCAACGCCTCGGCAAGCTGGCCGGCTTCTCGGTGCTGGCCTCCTCCGGCACGCTGCTGGCAGCCTTCGGTTTTGGCCAGGCAACCGTCACCGGCGGCGCACTGTACTACCTGATCAGCTCCACACTCGCCATCAGCGCCCTGTTCCTGGTCATCGACCTGATCGAACGCGCCCGCCAGGAAGAGGAAAAAGTCCCGACCTACGACCCGGACGAGGAAAGCCTGCCATTCCCGATCGGGCTGCTGGAACCACCGCCCGAAACCAACCTGGACGAAAAGGAAGAAGCGCTGATCGGTCGGGCCATTCCGGGAGCGATTGCGGTACTGGGCGTCTCCTTCATCATGTGCGCGCTGCTGATTGCCGGCCTGCCGCCCATGTCCGGCTTTGTCGGCAAGGTGGTGATGCTGACCGGCCTGCTCAACCCGCACGGCCTGGGTGTCTACGGCACCGAAATCCCGACCACGGCCTGGGTACTGCTGGTCATGCTCATCGTTTCCGGCCTGCTCGCCACCATCGCCTACTCGCGCGCCGGCATCCGCTTCTTCTGGGCTCCGCAGGATCGGCCGGCCCCCTGGCTGCGCGTGATCGAGATCGTGCCGATCACGGTGCTGCTCGGCCTGTGCGTACTGCTGATCGTGCATGTCGGCTCGGTGCTGCGCTATACCGAACGCACCGCGCACATGCTGCATGTGCCCACCGCCTACATCGATGCCGCCAAGGCCACGCGCGTCAAGCCCGGCCCGACCTCGCAGCCGCAGCCGGCCGCCGTGCCGCATCCGGTACCGGTGCCGCAGCAGCCGGCCGTATCCGCCCCGGTGCTCACACCGCGCATCGCGCCGGTACCGATGCCCGCGGCCAGCCCGCCGGCCACGGTGCCGCCGGCCCTGCCAGGAGCTTCCTCATGATGCGCCGCCTGTTTCCCGCCCCGCTGCTGTCGGCCTCGCTGGTCGCCATCTGGCTGCTGATGAACGAATCGCTGTCTGCCGGCAACTGGATCCTGGCGCTGCTGCTGGGCTGGCTGCTGCCGCTGCTGTTTGCCCCGCTGCGGCCGCAACGTCCACGCATCCGCCGCCCGCTGCTGCTCACGCGCCTGATCCTGCGCGTGGGCTACGATGTATTGCTTTCGGTCGGGGAAGTCGCCCATGGTGTGTTCCTGTCCAGTCGGCGCGAGCCCAACAGCCAGTTCGTGGTCATTCCGCTGGAGCTGCGCGATCCCAGCGCGCTGGCCTCGCTGGCCGTGATCACCACCGTGGTACCGGGCACCGTCTGGTGCGAACTGGCGCGCGACAGCAGCGCCGTCATGCTGCACGTCTGGGACCTGCAGGATGAAGCCGAATTCATCCAGATGTACAAGTCCCGCTACGAAGCTGCCCTGCTGGAGATTTTCCAATGATCGACCTGATGCAATCCATGAATCCGGTCCTGCATGTGGCCCTGCTGTTCACGCTGTTCTGCTATGCCCTGGCAGTCTGCATGGCGCTGTGGCGGCTGCTGCACGGGCCTTCCGCCCAGGACCGCATCCTGGCGCTGGACTACATCTACATGGTAGCCATGCTGGCGATTCTGGCGCTGGGCATCCGCAACATGAGTACCATGTACTTCGAGGCGGCCCTGCTGATCGCGCTGACCGGCTTTGTCAGTTCGGCAGCACTGGCCAAGTTCCTGCTGCGCGGGGAGGTGATCGAATGAATACGGTACTGCCCTGGTGGATCGAGACCGTGGTCTCGCTGCTGCTGGTGGCCAGCGGCATTTTCACGCTGCTGGCCAGTTGGGGACTGCTGCAGCTGAAGAGCTTTTTCAAGCGCCTGCACCCGACCGCCCTGGTCACCACGGCGGCCTCCTGGTGCGTCACGCTGGCCTCGGTGATCTATTTCAGCACGGTCAATGCGCGGCTGTCGCTCAGCACCTGGCTGATCATCATCATCCTGTCGATTTCGGTGCCGATCACCACCGTGCTGCTGGCACGCGCCGCCGTGTTCCGGCACCGCCAGGCCGGTGACCCGCGACTGCCGAAACCGCTGCTGCGGGCACGCCAACAGCAGCAGAAGTAATCAGGCGCTACGCGGGACGGGCGAGCCCAGGCGTTCCGGCGACACGTAGAACCGGCGGTACTCCTCGAACGGCATGGTGTCGGCCGCCTCGATGGCCTGTTGCTGCTTGACCGAGTCAGCGGCCAGGCCGGCAAAGACCGCGCGCTCTTCGGCACTCGGCGGCTGCGCCAGCATGCGCGCACGCACTTGCGCCGAACGTTCGCGCACAAAGGCCACAAAGGTCTGATCGGCCGTCGCCAGGGTCTGCGCCAGCACGCGCGCCGAGGGCAGGCGTGCCGGATCATCCAGACTGGCCTGGGCTGCGGCAAGGGCCTGGGCATGGCCGGTTCCGCCGAGCTGGGCATCCAGCTGCTGCGCCAGCGGCTGCATCTCGTCCAGCAGCTGCTGCGCCCATTCGGTCAGCACCACTTCGGCACCGTTGCGCTCCAGGCGCAGGCCGGGCTCGCGGCCACGCGCCGCCACCAGCTGCTGGTTGCGGCCCAGCGCCTCGATTTCTTCCAGGCTGTCGGGCGGGCTGTCGCTTAGCAGCGCATGCAGCAGGAACACATCCAGGAAGCGCATGGTATCGAGATCGATACCCACATCCAGGAACGGATTCAGGTCCATCAGGCGCACTTCCACATATTCCACGCCGCGTTCGCGCAGCGCATGCAAGGGGCGCTCGCCCTGGCGGATCACGCGCTTGGGACGAATGGTGCCGTAGAACTCGTTCTCGATCTGCAGCAGGGCGGTATCGAGCTGGTTGTAGTCGCCACCGGGGTTGGTGATGCCGATTGCCTCATAGGGAGCGTAGGGCTGTGTCAGGGCATTGTTGAGCGAAGCGGCATAGCCTTCCAGACTGTTGTAGCTCACGTGCAGCGAGGACTGGGCATCGCTCTGGTAGCCCAGCCGGCCCATGCGCAGCGAGGTGGCATGCGGCAGGTACATGGTCTTTTCGCCCAGCGGCTGCAGCATGTGGTCGCGGCCTTCGACAAAGGTCTTGCACACGGCCGGCGATGCGCCAAACAGGTAGAGCAACAGGAAGGCATGGCGGCGAAAGTTGCGGATCAGGCCAAAATAGCCATCGCTGTCCACGCCGGGCATCGACCAGTTGTAGTGGATGCCGGAAATCGTCTGCATGCGACGACCGTAGCGATGGCCCAGCCCCATGCGGTAGACGCTCTTGGCCCGGCCCACGTTGGAGTTGCCGTAGCGCCCCAGCGGAATCGTCTCGTCCGTTGGCAGGCCGCAGGGCATGCTGGCCACCCACAGCATCTCGTCACCGTTTTCCGCCAGCACCTGGTAGACCTCGCGGTGCACCCGCTCCAGCTCGCCCAGGGCCTGTTCGGCACTGGCATGCACCTGGGTCACCAGCTCCAGCTGCGATTCGCTGAAGTCCGTGGTGATGTGCGGGTGCGTGAGCGGCGAGCCCAGCTGCGCCGGATGCGGCGTCAGGGCCAGTTTGCCATCAGGCAGGGCGCGCAGGCTTTCCTTTTCGAGGCCGCGGCGCATGCCTTTCAGCTGCTCAGGGGTCAGTTGCCCCATCTTCTTTTGCAGGTCGGTCATGGTGATTGGATGGTGGCACAGGCCACACTTTTTCGAATGTGCGCAACAGTAACACAGGCCGGCCCGGTCTGCTGGCCTCCCCGGCAGAACTCCACCGAAAGGACTAGCCCATCCCCGCCATCACGCGGGCTGTGGTGCGCGGTCTTTTGCCCTATAAACCGTATATGGAGCAAGCCGCCGTCACCCCCTCTGCCGTGCTGCGTGACCGCTTCGGTCGCCAGGTTGATTATGTGCGTGTCTCGGTCACCGACCGCTGCGACCTGCGCTGCAGCTACTGCATGCCAAGGCGCTTTCGCGGTTTCGAACAGCCCGAGCACTGGCTGACCTTCGACGAAATCGAGCGTGTGCTGGCGGCCTTTGCCCGCCTGGGAACGCGCCGCATCCGCCTGACTGGTGGCGAGCCGCTGCTGCGCAAGAACCTGACCGGGCTGGCGCAACGCCTGGCCGCCCTGCCCGGCATCGAGGATCTGTCCCTGACCACCAACGGCACCCAGCTGACCAGGCTGGCGCCGGCCCTGCGCGCCGCCGGCGTGCAGCGGCTCAACGTCAGTCTGGATTCGCTGCGCCACGACTGCGTGCAACAGATCACCGGCAGCGACTGCCTGCAGCATGTGCTGGACGGCCTGCAGGCCGCCAAAGCCGCCGGCTTCGAGCGCATCAAGATCAACATGGTGCCGCTGGTCGGCGTGAACGATGGCGACATGGAGGCCATGGTGGCCTACTGCATCGAGAACGGCTTTGTGCTGCGCCTGATCGAGGCCATGCCCATGGGGAGCACCGGCCAGGCCAGCCAGGGCATGCCGCTGCAGCCATTGTTGCAGCGCCTGCAGCAGCAATTCGGCCTGCTGCCCTGTACCGTGCCGCTGGGTGGGGGGCCGGCACGCTACTGGACGGCTCCCGATACCGGTTTCACGCTCGGCCTGATCACGCCGATGTCGCAGCATTTCTGTGCCACCTGCAATCGCGTGCGATTGTCGGTCGATGGCATACTCTATCTGTGCCTGGGACAGGAGCAACGTGTCGAACTGCGCCCGCTGCTGCGTGCCGGCTGCTCCGATGCCGAACTGGAAGCCACCCTCCGGCAGGCCATCGAACTCAAGCCCGAACAGCACGACTTCCTGCGCCAACCCGAGAAGATCGTGCGTTTCATGTCCATGACAGGAGGCTGACCATGCCCCAATCCGTAGACCACCTGGTAGAAGGCTTCAAGCGTTTTCAGCACAACTACTTCGGCTCCAGTTCGGTATTCGACACGCTGAGCGAAGGCCAGCGCCCCAGCACCCTGATCATCGGTTGCTGCGATTCACGCGTGCACCCCCCCATGCTGACCGATACCGCACCGGGCGAAGTCTTTACCGTGCGCAATGTGGCCAACCTGGTGCCGCCGTGCGAGCCGGACAACCCGCATGCCAGCGTGGCGGCCGCGCTGGAATTTGCCGTACTCGCCCTCGAAGTCGAACACGTGATCGTGATGGGCCATTCCTCCTGCGGCGGCATTCGCGCCCTGATGAACCGCACGGCGATTGCCGACTCCGCACTGGGCAAGTGGCTGTCCATGGCCGAGCCGGCACGCCAGCACGTTTGTCAGCACTACCCCGATGCCGATGCCAAGGAACAGCAGCGCCTGGCCGAACAGGCCGCCATCCTGGTATCGCTCAACAACCTGCTCAGCTACCCCTGGCTGGCCGATCGCGTGGCCGAAGGCAGTCTGGTGCTGCACGGCTGGTATTTCGACCTGCGGGAAGGCGCGCTCTGGGGCTACGATCCCGAGCAGCACGCATTCACCGAGCTGGTCTGCCCGCTGACCCCCGTGACCATGCAGGCGGCCTGAGCGCCCTCGTCATCCCGCATGAACCTGTCTAACCTGCCCAGCCGCCACAGCCTCAGTACCAAGCTGATCGTGCTGTCGGTGCTGTGGCTGGTGGTGGCCACGGTGTCCATCGGTTACACGCTGGTGCTGTCCTGGCAGCTGCAGGGCGGTGGTGCCGCCATCAACGATGCCGGCAGCCTGCGCATGCGCAGCTACCACCTGCTGGTGATGCTGAGCCAGGACCAGCCACGCGAAATCATCGATGCCGAGAAGCGCGTCTTCGAGCTAACCCTCAACACCCTGATCGCCGGTGATCCGTCACGCCCGCTGCTGCTGCCCGACACGCCGGAAATCCGCGAACTGGCCCAGGTCATCAAGCGCCAGTGGCAGGACGACATGCTGTCGCTGCTGGAACCGATCCATGCGCGCCAGATCGGTCCGGAACAGCTCAACACCGAGGTCGATCGCTTTGTCGGCCACATCAACCAGCTGGTGCGCCTGGTCGAGCAGCACAATGCACACAACACCGCCATGCTGCGCATGTTCCAGTTCCTGCTGATCGGTTTTGCCCTGATCGGCGCGCTGACCATGATCTACCTGCTCTACCTGATGGTGATCCTGCCGGTCAGTCAGCTGCACGACGCCACGCTGCGCCTCAGCCAAGGCTCGCTCGACAGCCGCGTCCAGCTCGACAGCCAGGACGAATTCGGCGTGCTCGCCACCGGCTTCAACACCATGGCAGAGCGCCTGCAGGAACTGCTGCAGGACATGGAAAAAAAGGTGCAGGAAAAAACCCGCGAGCTGGAGGACAACAACCTGCAGCTGCGCACCCTGTATGCCGTCACCACCCTGCTGAACCAGAAGCAGGAGCTGGAACAGGCCGCCAACGGCTTTCTGGAGCAGGTGATGCGGCTGACCGGAGCCGACGCCGGCTTTGTGCGCCTGCTGGATCCGGAGCGCCACATGATGGATGTGGTCGCGCAAATCGGCGTACCGGAAGAGCTGCTGCAGCAGTCCGACTGCAAGCACACCAGCGGCTGCTACTGTGGCCGCTCGCTGCAGGCGATACAACCGATCACGCTGCATACCGATACCGACCGCGTACTGCAGGACAACGGCGAGCCGCTGCACTGCGCACAGGCCGGCTTCCAGGGTTTTGCCATCTTCCATGTGCGCACCAAGCAGCAGGATCTCGGCATCTACACCCTGTTCTTCCGCCGCGCACACAACCTGACCCAGGACGAGCACAAGCTACTGGAAGCGCTCGGCAGCCATCTGGGCGTGACCATCAACAACCTGCGCCTGGCCGCCCGTGACCGCCAGCTCGCCGTGATGGAAGAACGCAGCCTGATGGCCCAGGGCCTGCACGACAGCATCGCGCAATCGCTCTCCTTCCTCAACCTGCAGGTACAAATGCTGGAATCGGCCCTGGCCAGTGGCAAGCAGGAGCAGGCGCAGGAAAATCTGGCCTTTATCCGCACCGGCGTGCAGGAAAGCTACGAGGATGTGCGCGAGCTGCTGCTGAACTTCCGCGTCCGCATCAGCAAGCAGGAGCTGCCCGATGCGGTGCGCAGCCTGCTGCAGCGCTTCGAGCAGCAGACGCGCGTCGCCGTCCACCTGGAAATCGGTGGCAACGGTCTGCCGCTGAGCCCGCAGGAGCAGCTGCAGGTGATCTTCATCCTGCAGGAAGCACTCTCCAATGTGCGCAAGCACGCCCAGGCCAGTCACGTGGATGTCCGCATCCGCAACGATGCCGATCTCGTGATGACGGTGACCGATAATGGTTGCGGCATCGACCTGGCAGAAATGCAGTCGCGCCAGGCACGCCACGTCGGCATGTCCATCATGCAGGAACGCGCCCGTCGCATCCACGCCAGCATCCGCATCGAACACGTGCCGCAGGGGGGTACCCGCGTCACCCTGCACCTCCCGGAAAAGGAACGCAACGCCACATGACTACCGATACCGCTTCCAGCCCGATCCGCATCCTGCTGGTAGATGATCACACCCTGTTCCGCAGCGGCCTCAAGGCGCTGCTGCAACGCCAGTCCGATTTCCAGGTCGTGGGCGAAGCCGGCGATGGCCTGGAAGGGGTCAAGCTGGCCGAGCAGCTGCACCCCGATGTGGTCCTGCTGGATCTGGACATGCCGGTGATGCATGGCCGCGATGCCCTGGCACAGCTGCTCAACACCCAGCCGCAGCTGGCGGTGCTGATGTTGACGGTGTCGGAAGACAGCGAAGACCTGGCCGAGTGCATGAAAACCGGAGCCCGCGGCTATCTGCTGAAAAAGATCGATGCCGACTTCCTGCTCTCCGCCATCCGTCGCGCCGTGGATGGCGACAACGTGCTCTCGCCCGAGATGACCGCCAAGCTGGTACAGCGCCTGCGTGCACCCGCCGCCAGCAGCCAGGCGCCCGAATACGAATCGCTCACCCCGCGTGAGCGCGAAACCCTGTCCTGGCTGGCGCAAGGTGTCAGCAACAAGCAGATCGCGCGCGAAATGGACGTGGCCGAAAGCACCATCAAGGTGCACGTGCAGAACATTCTGCGCAAGCTCAACCTGCACAGCCGGGTGCAGGCCGCCGTCTATGCGGTGGAAAACGGCCTGGACAAGCTGGAGCGCGACTGAGCGCCCCGACCTTCAGCGGGCAAAGCGGTCATCAGCCCGCAACTGCGCCACCGGCGGCTCGGCCACTTGCTCCAGCCAGCCGGCGCGCGCATCGTGCCGATTGTCATAACGCGGGTAAAACGGCTTGATATCCAGCAGCGGAGTGCCGTCCAGCATGTCCACATCGCAAATGTCGAGCACGCCACCCTGCACCCCCAGCAGCCGCACCGTGGACAGGCCGATGCGGTTGGGCCGCTTGGGCGCACGGGTGGCAAAAATGCCGCGCTCCTGCGTGTCCATGTAGGGCACCACGCGCAGTGCCGGCTGCGTGATGCGGTCAAAACAGTACACCAGCGTCAGGTGCGAAAACCCCTCGACATCGGCCAGCCCCTCGGCATAGGCCGGGTCCAGCACGATCTGGCCGCGCACCGCCTGCCCGCCCAGGGGCTGGATCGGCGTATCGCGCATCTGCCGGAAAGGCGTGTGGATGACGCCAATCGGCGTCATCACGATCGTCTCCATGGCCGGCCGCGAACTCAGACCGGTACGGCCAGGATCACGCTGGAGGCCTTGAACAGCGCCGTGACACGCTGGCCTTCGGCCAGCTGCAGCGCCTCGGCGCTGCCCACGGTGATGATGGCGGCAATCGACTGGCCCTCGCCCAGATCCAGCACCACCTCGGTATTCACCGCGCCGGGATGCAGGCGGCTGATGGCACCGGTCAGGCGGTTGCGCGCCGAGAAGCGCACATCCTCCACTTCGGTGGCCAGCAGCACGGCCGAGGACTTCACCAGGGCGATCACCGGACCGCCCACCTGCAGCCCCAGGCTGACCGTGCTGTCATGCGTGACAATGGCCACTACCTGGTTGCCACCGCCGATATCGATCACGACCTCGTCATTGACTGCTCCGGTCTGGATGGCATGAACGGTCCCGGTAAACTGGTTGCGTGCACTGGTTTGCATGGCTAATTTCCTCATCAGCAAGTAATCGTCCGCCATACCGGCGGCCTGTTGGGAGAGCAAGGCGAGAAATTTCTGGTACTCGGCCTCGATCTGGCGAAAATTGTCTACCAGCTGCAGGCCGCGCTGTGTCAGTCGCGTGCCTCCGCCGCCCTTGCCACCGCTGCTGCGCTCCAGCAACGGTTCGCCGGCCAGCCGGTTCATGTGGTCTATGGTGTCCCATGCGCCCTTGTAACTGATCCCTATGGCCTTGGCCGCCTGGGTAATGGACCCGGTGCCGGCAATCGCCTCCAGCAAGGCGACCTGGCGCGCGCCGCCCAGCAATTCGCCCTGTACGGTCATGCTGAGCTGGCCCTGCAGGCCAATCACGGGGCTGGAAATGGTGGACATGCTGGCGTTCTCCCTGAAAGCATTAGCCCTGCAGCCCGACGCTGCCGCCTTGCCCGATGCTGCCCCACACCATGCCGGAAGCCGGCAAATCGGGGAAGTGGGTCTTCAGCAACTGCTGCAGCGCCTGCGGGCTGGGCATGCCTGCATCTTGCCAGAGTTCTGCCTCTCCCATGCCGGCCATGGCCAGGGCGCGCGCCAGGGCTTCCTGGCGCAGGTGATCCCCATCAGGGTCCGCATGGGCCAGCAAATGATCCACCAGCGCCTGCCGGCAGGGCGGCACCCGGGCAACCAGCCGTCGGTAGGCGGCAACCGGCAGGCCTTGCAGAACCGGCAACTCGGGATAAAGCGCACGCAACAGCACCAGCAAGCGATGTTGTGGCAGGGCCAGGGTCCAGGCGTACAGGGGCAGATCGCCTTGCTGGGCCGCACGCATCACGTGCATCACGACCCGCTCCACCGGCTCGCTCGCCATCCGGGCCAGATAACTCTGCAGGGTAACGGGCTTGCCGTCAGGGCGTAGCAGCAGGGGCAAGGGGCAATCGGACATCACTGGCCTCCCGAAAATCAGGCACCCGATCGGAAAGCGCCGATGCCGATGGTGCCACCTCGGCAAACTCTTCGCGCAACACGCGCCCGTCCTGCAGGTGGATGATGTGCTCGCCCAGCTGGCGTGCATCTTCGGGATCGTGGGTGATCAGCACCATGGGCAGCTGCAGGCGGCGCTGCAGATCGTCCAGTTCGCTGCGCAAGGCCTGGCGCAAGGCCGGGTCCAGCGCCGAAAATGGTTCGTCCAGCAGCAAGGCGCCGGGCCGTCCCGCCAGGGCACGGGCCAGGGCCACGCGCTGGCGCTGGCCACCCGAGAGCTGGTACGGCATCTGATCGGCCAGCTGCGTGATGTGCAGGGCATCCAACCATTGCTCCACCTCGGGCAGGCGTTCGCGGGCACGCGGATTGCGCCAGCCCCGCTGCAGGCCAAAGCCGATATTCTGGCGCACCGTCAGGTGCGGAAACAGCGCATAGTCCTGGAACAGATAGCCCACCTGGCGCTGCTGCGGCGTCAGGTTGATGCCCTGCTCCGCATCGAACAGGGTGCGGCCCGCCAGCCGCACATGGCCGGCATCCGGCTGCAGCAGGCCGGCCATGGCCTTGAGCGTCAGCGTCTTGCCCACGCCCGAGCCCCCCAGCAGCACCACCCGGCGATGCGCCGAGCGCCATTGCAGCTGCAGATGGAAGCGCCGCTCTCCCGAATGCAGAACCTTGTCGATGGCGATATCGAACATGGCTCAGCCCTCCCGCGACACGATACGCCCGGGGGCCAGCTTGCCGGCGGCCAGCAGGATCGCCACGCAGGTGACGGAAATGATCAGCACCAGCATGTTGGCCACATCATCCTGACCGGCCTGCACCGCCTCATAGACGGCAATCGACAAGGTCTGGGTCTCGCCCGGAATGCTGCCGGCCACCATCAGCGTGGCCCCGAATTCGCCCATGGCCCGCGCAAACGCGAGCAACAGGCCGGCCAGAATGCCGCGCCAGGCCAGTGGCAGCGTCACGCGCCACAGAATGCCCCACTCGCTCACCCCCAGCACCCGTGCTGCCTGCTCCAGCTGGCCATCCACGGCCTCGAACGCGGCACGCGCCGGCTTGAATACCAGCGGAAACGCCACCACACTGGCCGCAATCACCGCACCCTGCCAGGTAAAGATCAGGTTGATGCCGAAAGTGTCCTGCAGCCAGCCTCCCAGCCAGCCCTTGCGGCCCAGTAGCACCAGCAGGTAATAGCCCAGCACCGTGGGCGGCATCACCATGGGCAGTGTCAGCACCGTATCCAGCAGCTCACGCCCCGGAAAACGCTTGCGCGCCAGCAGATAGCCCACGGCCACGCCCAGCACCAGGCACACCAGCGTGGCCATGCCCGCCACCTTGAGCGAGAGTGTCAGCGCCGATGCCACCTGGTCCATGGATATCTGCCCTTATTGCCGCGCTCAGGGCTTGCTGAAACCGTAGCGCTGCAGCACGGCCTGACCGGCAGGCGACTGCACATAACGCACAAAGCGCTTGGCCTCGACCTGCTGGGTGCTGCTGTTGATGGTGGCAACCGGGTAGCTCACCGGCTTGGTGGTGGGCACCGTGAACTGCACGCGCACCTTGTCCGGCATGATGGCCGCATCGGTGGCGTAGACAAAGCCGGCATCCACTTCGCCGCGCGCCACGTAATCCAGCGACTGGCGCACGCTCTGGGTATTGATCACCTTGGGCTGCAACGCAGTCCACTGGCCGGCGGCTTCCATGGCCTGCTTGCTGTAACGGCCCACTGGTACGCTGTCGGGGTTGCCCAGGGCAATGCGCTTGACATCGGCGCGGCGCAGATCGCCCAACTGGCGCAGCGGCACACGGCTGTCGCGCGGCACTACCAGCACCAGCGTGTTGCGGGCAAAATCCTGGCGCGTACCGGCCTGCAGCAAGCCCTGCTGCTGGGCGCGATCCATCGTCTCCTGGTCGGCCGAAGCAAACACGTCCACCGGCGCGCCCTTGGCGATCTGCTGCAACAACGGGCCGGAGGCCGCAAAGTTGAAGCGCACCCTGGCATCGGGATACTGCTTTTCGTAGGCCTGCCCCATGTCCTTGAAGGCATTGGTCAGACTGGCAGCGGCCGAGACGGTGATTTCGGCTGCGTGTGTCAAGGCGCTGGCACCGAGCAGGGCCAACACGGACACGGCGCGAAGAACGGGGCGAATGGCGGACATGGTCATGGTCTCCAGGAAAGGGATTCGTTGTATACAACAATATATCACGTGGAGCCTGCTGCCCGATTCCCCCAAATGGCTTAGCCCTGCCCGGCCACCCGCTGCAGGGGCAAAAAAACGGCCGCCCGGAAGGGCGGCCAAGAGGTGAATCTGTCTTGTCAATCGCTACGCGTCTTGCGCTGCGTGCTGCTTACACCCGGCGCGGACGCACCAGCTGCCAGGCGCGGCCCAGGTAGGTCACGCTGGCAAAGCCACTCCACACGTGCACCAGACGGGTGAACGGGAAGATCACGAACAGCGTCATGCCCATGAACAGGTGCAGCTTGAACACCCAGGATGCGTTCACGATGAAGTCAGCCGCACCGCCACGGAAGGTCACGATGTGCTGCGCCCAGCTCATCAGCGTCACCATTTCATGGCCGTCCAGGTGGTCCAGCGACACGAAAATGGTGGACAGGCCCAGCAGCAGCGTGATCAGGATCCAGATCATGACCAGCTTGTCGCGCCAGGTGGTGTTGGCCGCCAGGCGCTCGTTGCCGAACCGGCGCGCCAGCAGCATCAGCACGCCAATCAGGCACATGACGCCAAAGATGCCGCCCATCACAATGGCAAACACCTGCTTCTGGCCGTGCGTGATGCCCAGGGCATCCCAGATGGCAATCGGGGTCAGCAGACCGAACAGGTGGCCGAAGAACAGGCCCAGGATACCAACGTGGAACAGGATGTTGGCCACGCGCAGGTTGCCCTTGTACAGCACCTGGCTGGACTCGGACTTCCACGAATACTGCTCGCGGTCAAAGCGGATCAGGCTGCCCAGCAGGAACACGGTCAGCGCGATATACGGATAGATTCCGAAAACGAATTGGTGCAGATAGCTCATGATGTATCTCCTTCCAGTCAGGCCGTCTGCGGCATCTGGCGGTAGAAATTGAGGGGGGCTGTGGCAGGCGAAGCCGGCTTGAGCAAGGGCTCGATGCCGTCCACGCCAGGGCCGAAGGTTTCCATGGCCTCGTCCATGTCACGCACCGGCGGCGTCACCAGCGGCTCGGGAGCCACCGGTGACTGGCTGACCACCGCCTGCAGCACGCTGGCATAAGGCGAGGCATTGTCCGCCAGCTTGCCGGCCACATGGTGCAGCACGTGTACCGCATCGCCCAGCAGCGGGCTGGCCACGTCCGGCTCGCACTGCGACAGGAACTCCAGGAACAGCGGCACGTAATCGGGCAGCTCCTCGCTGCTCATCTCGAAACCGTGCGTCTTGTACTCTTCCATCAGGTCCACCATGGCCTGGCCGCGGGCGCGATCCTCGCCATGGATATGCTCGAACAGGTGCAGCGAATGCGCCGGGTTGCGGTCAAAGGTGGCCACGTAGGCTTCCTGCAGCGCGATCAGGTCGCCGCCGGACAGGTGCGCCAGCAGCGGTTCGACCGCCTGCAGCAGCGCCGGCTGGGTGGACAGTGCGCTGCGGATCTCCGGCAGCGCGTCCAGCAGCTCCTGCTCCGGATAGCACAGCAGGGCAGACAGCGCCTGGTAATGAATCTGGCTCATGCGGTCCTCCTTACTTCTCGCGGTTTTCCTTGAGTGCGCGGCGCATCTCGTGGAACACGATGGGCGTTGCCTTCTTGCGGCCAAACAGGCTTTCGTTGCTGGTACCGGTAGAACAACCGTTGCCAAAGGTGAATCCGCAGGCCGCCTTTTCGTCGAAGGTGTTTTCCACCAGCTCCTTGTGGGTGGTGGGAATCACGAAACGGTCCTCGTAGTTGGCGATGGCCATGATCTGGTACATCTCCTCGACCTGTTCCGGCGTCAGGTGCGTGCCCTTCAGCGTATCGGGATCGGTCACCTTCTCGACCGACTTCTTGCGCATGTAGCGGCGCATGGCGACCATGGTTTCCAGCGCCTTGACCACCGGCTCTTCCTTGCCGGCCGTCAGCAGGTTGGCCAGGTACTGGATCGGGATGCGCAGATCCTTGACATCGGGAATGATGCCGTTTTCGCCAATCAGGCCGTTTTCCATCGCGCTCTGGATCGGAGACAGCGGCGGGATGTACCACACCATCGGCATGGTGCGGTATTCCGGGTGCAGCGGGAAGGCCACCTTCCACTCCATCGCCATCTTGTATACCGGCGAGTTCTTCGCAGCGTCCAGCCAGGCTTCGGGGATACCCTGCTTGCGGGCTTCCTCGATCACGGCGGGGTTGTTCGGGTCCAGGAACACGCCGAGCTGGGCCTCGTACAGGCTTTGCGGATCCTGCACGCTGGCGGCTTCCTCGATCTTGTCGGCATCGTACAGCAGCACACCCAGATAGCGGATACGGCCCACGCAGGTCTCGGAACAGATGGTCGGCTGACCGGCCTCGATACGCGGATAGCAGAAGATGCACTTCTCGGCCTTGCCGCTGGTCCAGTTGTAGTAGATCTTCTTGTACGGGCAGCCGCTGATGCACATGCGCCAGCCGCGGCACTTGTCCTGGTCGATCAGCACGATGCCATCGTCCTCGCGCTTGTAGATCGAGCCGGACGGGCAGGATGCCACGCAAGTCGGGTTCAGGCAGTGCTCGCACAGGCGCGGCAGGTACATCATGAAGGTGTTCTCGAAGGCCGAGTACATTTCCTTCTGGATGCCTTCGAACAGGGTATCCTTGGCGCGCTTGGCAAACTCGCCGCCCAGGTCATCCTCCCAGTTCGGGCCCCACTCGATCTTGTCCATCTTCTTGCCGGTCAGCACCGACACCGGGCGCGCGGTAGGCGGCGTGGGCATCTCGGGGGCATTCTGCAGATGCTCGTAGTCGTACGTGAAAGGCTCGTAGTACTCGTCGATCTGCGGCAGGTTGGGGTTGGCAAAGATGTTGGCCAGAATCTTCAGCTGGCCGCCCTGCTTGGGACGCAGCTTGCCGCCGCCATCCAGCTCCCAGCCACCTTTCCACTGTTCCTGGTCTTCCCAGTTCTTCGGAAAGCCGATGCCGGGCTTGGTTTCCACGTTGTTGAACCAGGCGTATTCCACGCCGTCGCGGCTGGTCCAGACATTCTTGCAGGTCACCGAGCAGGTGTGGCAACCAATGCACTTGTCCAGGTTGAGCACCATGCCGATTTGGGCTCTGATTTTCATTGCGTATCTCCTGAGATCTTGGTGAACGGGCGGCGGCTGCCGCCCGCTGGCCTTACTTGGACAAGGGCTGGTCCATCCAGTCCACGTTCTTCATCTTGCGCATCACGATGAACTCATCGCGGTTGCAGCCCACGGTTCCGTAGTAGTTGAAACCATATGCCAGCTGCGCGTAACCACCGATCATGTGCGTCGGCTTGGTCACCGCACGCGTCACCGAGTTGTGGATACCGCCGCGCTTGCCGCTCATCTCGGCACCAGGCACGTTCACGATCTTTTCCTGGGCGTGGTACATCAGCGTCATGCCCTGCGGGATGCGCTGGCTCACCACCACGCGCGCCGTCAGCGTGCCGTTGACGTTGAACACCTCGACCCAGTCGTTGTCCACGATGCCGGCTTCCCTGGCATCCTTCTCCGAGATCCAGATGTGCGGGCCGCCACGCGACAGCGTCAGCATGCGCAGGTTCTCGGAATAGGTGCTGTGAATGCCCCACTTCTGGTGCGGCGTCAGGAAGTTCAGCAGGATTTCCTTGTTGCCGTTGGGCTTGTGGTTGTGCACCGCAGCCGTGGTCTTCAGATCCACCGCCGGACGGTACACGCACATGCCTTCGCCAAAGGCGCGCATCCACTGGTGATCCTGGTAGAACTGCTGGCGACCGGTCAGGGTGCGCCACGGGATCAGCTCGTGCACGTTGGTGTAGCCGGCGTTGTAGCTCACTTCCTCGCTTTCCAGACCGGACCAGATCGGCGAGGAAATGATCTTGCGCGGTTGCGCCTGGATGTCGCGGAAGGTGATGTGGTCATGCTCGCGCGGGATCGCCAGATGCGTGTGGTCGCGACCGGTGATCTTGCTCAGCGATTCCCAGGCCTTGACGGCGACGTGGCCGTTGGTCTCGGGGGCCAGCGTCATGATCATCTCGGCCGCATCGATGGCGGTATCCAGCCTGGGCTGGCCCTTGGCCACGCCATCGGCCACCACCTTGTTCATCTTGCGCAGCTGCTCGACTTCGCGTTCGGTCTTCCAGGCCATGCCCTTGCCGCCGTTGCCCACCTTCTCCATCAGCGGACCGATGGAGGTGAACTTCTGGTAGATGGCGCCATAGTCGCGCTCCACCACCGTCATGGCCGGCATGGTCTTGCCCGGAATCGGGTCGCACTCGCCCTTCTTCCAGTCGCGCGGATCAAAGGGCTGGCCCAGCTCCTGCGGGGAGTCGTGCATCAGCGGCGTCAGCACCAGATCCTTCTGCACGCCCAGGTAATCCTTGCCGACCTCGGAAATCGCCTTGGCAAAGCCCTTGTAGATTTCCCAGTCGGTCTTGCTCTGCCACAGCGGCTGCACGGCCTCGGACAGCGGGTGGATGAACGGGTGCATGTCGGATGTGTTCAGGTCATCCTTCTCGTACCAGGTGGCCGTGGGCAGCACGATGTCGCCATACAGGCAGGTGGTGGACATGCGGAAGTCCAGCACCACCAGCAGGTCCAGCTTGCCTTCGGCAGCCGGGCGCACGGTGATTTCGCTCGGCTGGATGCACTGGGTCTCGTCGCTCATCACGGCGTTCTGCGTGCCCAGCAGATACTTCAGGAAGTACTCGTGGCCCTTGCCGGAAGAACCCAGGATGTTGGAACGCCACACGAACAGGTTGCGCGGGAAGTTCTTCGGGTTGTCCGGGTCATTGCAGCTCATGTCGATGCTGCCGTCCTTCAGACCCTGCACCGTGTAGGCAGCGGGATCCATGCCGGCTTCGGCTGCCATGCGCGTCAGGTCCAGCGGGTTGGTTTCCAGCTGCGGGGCAGACGGCAGCCAGCCCATGCGTTCGGCCTTGGCGTTGTAGTCGATCAGCGACATGTGCTCCATGTTGCCGGCAGCGGTCGGGCAGAGGATCTCGTTCACGCCGAGTTTCTCGTGGCGCCACTGGCTGGTGTGCGCATAGAAGAAACTGGTGCCGTTCATCTGGCGCGCCGGACGATTCCAGTCCTGGGCAAAGGCCAACGGAGCCCAGCCGCTTTGCGGACGCAGCTTTTCCTGACCCACGTAGTGGCACCAGCCACCGCCGCTCTGGCCGATACAGCCGCACAGCATCAGCATGTTGATGATGCCGCGGTAGGACATGTCCATGTGGTACCAGTGGTTCAGGCCGGCACCCACGATCACCATGCTCTTGCCCTGGGTCTGGTCGGCGTTCTGCGCAAACTCGCGCGCCACCTGGATCACCATCTCGGGCTTGACGCCGGTGTGCTTCTGCTGCCAGGCCGGCGTGTAGGGCACGTCATCCATGTAGCTGGTGGCCACGTTGCCGCCACCCAGGCCGCGGTCAATGCCGTAGTTGCCCGCCATCAGGTCGAACACGGTGGTCACCAGCGCGCTGCTGCCATCGGCCAGCTGGACGCGCTTGGCCGGGATGTTGCGGGTCAGCTGGTCGTCGTGCTCGGCACCGAAGTACGGGAAGGCCACGCCCACCACCTCGTCGTGCCGGCCCAGCAGGCTGAGCTGGCCCTTGACCTCGCGGTCGGTGGTGCCTTCCCTGGTTTCCAGGTTCCACTTGCCGGTCTTGCCCTCGGCCTGGCCCCAGCGGAAACCGATGGAGCCGTTGGGCGCCACGACGTCGCCGGTCAGCTCGTCGATCATCAGCGTCTTCCAATCGGGGTTGTTGTCCTCGCCCAGATTGTCGGCCAGCTGGCTGGCACGCAGGAAATACTCCGGCAGATAATGGCCGCCCTCTTCCTTCAGGCGCACCAGCATCGGCATGTCGGTCAGACGGCGGATGTAGTCGGTGAAGTACTCGGACGGGTTATCGAGGTGGAATTCCTTGAAGATCACGTGGCCCATGGCCATGGCCAGGGCGGCATCGGTACCCTGCTTGGGGGCCAGCCAGATATCGCCGAACTTGGCCATTTCGCCAAAGTCGCTGGACACCGCCACGGTCTTGGTGCCCTTGTAGCGCACTTCGGTGTAGAAGTGGGCATCGGGGGTACGCGTCATCGGCACGTTGGAACCCCACACCATCAGGTAAGTGGAGTTGTACCAGTCGGCCGATTCGGCCACGTCGGTCTGCTCGCCCCAGATCTGCGGGCTGGCCGGCGGCAGGTCGCAGTACCAGTCATAAAAGGACAGCGGCACGCCGCCAATCAGGCTCAGGTAGCGGCTGCCGGCGGCATAGCTCACCATGGACATGGCCGGAATCGGCGAGAAACCGATCACGCGGTCAGGACCGTAGTTCTTGATGGTGTAGGCGTTGGCAGCAGCCACCATCTCGTTGGCTTCTTCCCAGGTGGCGCGCACAAAACCGCCCTGACCGCGGCGCGACTTGTATTCCCTGGCGCGTTCCGGATCCTGGCTGATGTATTCCCAGGCCTCGACCGCGCTCATGGTCTTGCGCGCCTCGCGCCACATCTGCGCCAGCTTGCCGCGCATCATGGGGTATTTCACGCGCTGGGCAGAGTACACGTACCAGCTGTAGGAGGCGCCACGCGGGCAGCCACGCGGCTCGTGGTTGGGCAGGTCGGCACGGGTGCGCGGGTAATCGGTCTGCTGGGTTTCCCAGGTGATCAGGCCGTTCTTCACGTACACCTTCCAGCTGCAGGAGCCGGTGCAGTTCACGCCATGGGTGGAACGCACCACCTTGTCGTGCTGCCAGCGCTGCCGATAGGCATCTTCCCACTGGCGGTCTTCCTTGACTACCGCGCCGTGGCCGTTGGAGAAGGTGGATTTCACCTTGCTCATGAATTTCAGTCGGTCGAGAAAGTGGCTCATGTCGCCTCCGTGTGTCCTGGGTGGCAGTGACAAACCCCGCCATGCCCGTTCTTTGAAGTCTAAGAAAAATCCGTCCTTCACCCCATCCGCCAGTGGTTACCGGCTCCGCAGGCAAAAGACGGAAGCAGCCCTACTCCTTTTGGGGGAGGGCCGCAGCCGTCCGGCCTGCGATCAGCAGGGAGCTTCCGCACCCTTGCGGGCGTAATACCACCAGTTAATCACTACACAGCTGATGTAGAAGATGATGAAGGCATACAGTGCGCCCTCGACGCCACCGGTCAGGTCCATCGACGTGCCGTAGCTCTTGGGAATCAGGAAACCACCGTAGGCGGCAATCGCGGCGGTGAAGCCCAGCACGGCAGCCGATTCGCGGTTGGCATTCAGCTTGGCGGTCTCCTGTTCCTGCGGCGTCTTGGCGTTGCGCATGTGCAGGCTGCCGAAAATCGCCGGAATCTGCATGAAGGTGGAGCCGTTACCGATGCCGGTCAGGGCAAACAGGGCCAGGAAGCTGGCGAAGAAGCCCCAGAAGTTGCCACCCTGGCCGTTCTGCGGCAGGAAGGTCAGCACCCCCACCACACCGATGATCATGCCGATGAAGACCAGCTGGGTCACCTTGGCTCCGCCGATTTTGTCGGACAGGCGGCCTCCGATGGGACGCGCCAGTGCACCGACCAGCGGGCCCAGGAAAGCGTATTGGGTCGGATCCACGCCGGCAAACTGGCTCTTGATCAGCAGCGGGAAACCGGCGGCAAAACCCAGGAAGGAGCCGAAGGTACCGGTGTAGAGCCAGCACATCAGCCAGTTGTGCTTGCGCTTGAAGATCATCGCCTGATCGGCAAACGAGGACTTGGCCGAGGCGATATCGTTCATGCCGAACCAGGCCGCCAGCGCCGACAGGATGATGAAGGGCACCCAGACAAAACCGGCGTTCTGCAGCCACAACTGCTTGGTCTGGTCACCCTTGACCCAGGTCTGCGGCTCGCCACCCAGGGCGCCGAACAGCGCAAAGGTGATCACCACCGGCACCAGGAACTGCACGGCCGACACGCCCAGGTTGCCCAGGCCGGCGTTCATGCCAAGCGCGCCACCCTTTTCCGACTTGGGAAAGAAGAAGCTGATGTTGGCCATGCTGGAGCTGAAGTTGGCGCCGCCAAAACCGCACAACAGAGCCAGGATCATCATGTGGGTGAAGCTGGTCTCGGGGTTTTGCACTGCCATGCCCAGACCGATGGCCGGAATCAGCAGGCTGGCCGTGCTCAGCGTGGTCCACAGGCGGCCGCCAAAAATCGGCACCATGAAGGAGTAGAAGATGCGCATGGTGGCACCGGACAGCGCCGGCACCGCCGCCAGCCAGAACAGCTGGTTGGGCGAATACTTGAAGCCGATATTGGGCAGGTTCACCACTGCCACGCTCCAGACCTGCCAGATGGCAAAGGCCAGCAGCAGCGCCGGAATCGAGATCCACAGGTTGCGACGCGCAATCTTGCGGCCGGTCTGCTCCCAGAACGCCGGATTCTCCGGCTCCCACTGGGTCAATACGCGAGAGGATGCCATGTTGTATGCTCCCGGGCCGCCAGGCGGCCCTTCAGTTTGCAAGAGAAAATTGCGGGACTATCAGGCGGCCTGTGCAGCAGGACGCTTGGCCTTGAAGGAGAAGTGCATCCAGACCAGGCTGACACACACCGTGCCATACAGCAGCATGAAGGCACTGCTGCGGATACCGGTCAGGTCCAGCAGTACGCCGAACATGATGGGCAGCAGCCAGCCACCCAGGCCGCCGGCCAGGCCCACCACACCGGACACGGCGCCGATATTGGTCGGGAAATCGTCGGCCACGAACTTGAACACCGAAGCCTTGCCCACCGCCATGGCCACACCGGCCACGAACAGCAGAATGGTGAACATCGTGGCATTCAGGCCGATGTGGAAGGTCTGCGGACCCTTGGCGGTCTGGATCACGAAATCGGTTTGCGGGTAGGACAGGATGAAGCACACCACCCAGATCACCCACATCACGCCCCAGGTCACCTTGTAGGCACCGTACTTGTCGGACAGCCAGCCACCCAGGGCGCGCAGCACGCCGCCCGGCAACGAGAAGCAGGCAGCCAGGAAGGCAGCGCTTTGCAGGCTGAAACCGTATTCGCCCACGTAGTAGCGCACCATCCACAGCGCCAGCGCCACGTAGCCGCCAAACACCACCGAGTAATACTGGCAGTAGCGCAGCACAGCCGGATCCTTCATCAGCGCCAGCTGCTCGCCCAGCGACACCTTGGACGACACCAGATGCTTGGGATCGCTATAGGAAAAGAACCAGAACAGCACGGCGGTGACCAGCATGATGACGGCGTACACCGTGGGTACCATCTGCCAGCCGGCGGCGACGATGATGGCCGGGGCAATCAGCTTGTTGACAGCGGAACCGGCGTTACCGGCACCAAACACGCCCATCGCCAGGCCCTGCTTGTCCTTGTTGAACCAGCGTGCCACATACGGCGTCCCCACGGAGAAGGAGCCACCCGCCAGACCGACAAACAGCCCGATCACCAAGAACTGCCAGAACTCGGTGGCGAACTGCATCAGGTAGATCGGTATCACGCAGGCCAGCATCAGCACGAAGAGCACGATGCGACCACCGAAGCGGTCGGTCCAGATACCCAGCGGCACCCGGATCAGGGAACCCGACAGCACCGGCGTTGCCGCCAGCAGGCCGAATTCGGTTTCGTTCAGACCCAGCTGCTCCTTGATCGGAATGCCGAGTACGGCAAACATCATCCAGATCATGAAGCACACCGTGAACGAGATGGTGCTCGAGGTGAGCACGGCGTACTGTTTGTAGGTTTGAGAGGCCATCGCAGATCCTTTTCGTTCTGTTACCGGCGTTAACAATACGCCCTTACCCATCAAGAGGACATTCCCCGCTGGAAGGGGAGTCTACACCAAACGGAGTAGGTGGAAACACGTCCGGACGCCTGTGCAGCGGCTGGCTACAGCTGCAGGTTAGCCCAAAAACGTGACAAATCCAACGAAATTCACATCTGTTCGTCGCAGATCGATGCAGATCAATGCCGATTGATGCTTTGGGCATGGCAAGAAAAAACCTGCCACTTGGGCAGGTTCGGTAACAGGGACCCGGTGGCGGTTACACGCCCCAGACCACGTCCTTGCCTTCGGCCAGGCTGATTTCCAGCAGTTGCAGGAAGGGTTGGGCGCGGGTATGGAAGGGAATCGGGTCGGTGTTGGCGTCATCCTCCTCATCGCGCTCATCGGCTGACTGGCTGGCCTTGGCATGGGATGCCTGGATTGCCAGCTTCAGCTTGTCGATCGCGTCCTGCATGGCTTTCGCCTGGATCACGCCCCGCTCTGCAGGCTCACGGCCAATGGCTTCCAGTACCTGGTTGCCATTGGCTTCCATCATGATGACATCGCCGGCGGCGGCGGATTTGAACTTGTACAGCATGGTCTCCTCCTTATGACATGGGTTTCAGCCCATTCTAGGCCATGGCCGCGATGGGCACACGTAACAATCCGCAGGGCTTGCCCGATGACTCAGGCCACCATGGCCAGATAAGCGCGATCAATCGCCTGCGCCAGCGCCAGATCGCGGCTCGTCAAGCCGCCCACATCGTGCGTACTCAGCTCGATACGAACACGGTTATAGGCATTCCACCAGTCCGGATGATGCCCCTGCCGCTCGGCAAGCAGCGCAACCCGGGTCATGAAGGAAAAAGCCTGCACGAAGTCGTCAAACAGCAGTTCACGGCAAATCGATCCACCGCCCGCTTCCTGGTAGTGCCAGTGTGGCAGGCCAGCTGCCAGAGTTCGCCACTGCTGCACATCAATCAATTGCATCTTGTCTCCTGCCATAGTCCTGCCACATTTCACCACAGAGCGGATCCTGGCAACACCGGGGAATGACCGGGGTGCGCCCCACCCATGCGTGAATCCCCGGAAAGCGGCAAATACCGGCAGGCACAAAAAAACCCGCATGTCTTTCAACATGCGGGTTTTTCAAAGCTGGTTGCGCGAGGAGGATTTGAACCTCCGACCTTTGGGTTATGAGCCCAACGAGCTACCAGACTGCTCCATCGCGCGGCAAGCTCTTAGTATAACACCATTTATTCGGCTTGTGCAGATTCTTGTGCTTCTTCTGCAACAGCTTCAGCACGATCCACCAGCTCGACATAGGCCATGGGCGCATTGTCACCAACGCGGAAGCCCATCTTCAGGATACGCGTGTAACCGCCCGGACGAGCCGCAAAGCGCGGGCCCAGGTCGTTGAACAGCTTCACGACGCTGTCGCGGTCACGCAGGCGGTCAAATGCCAGACGCTTGTTGGCAACCGTGTCCGTCTTGGCCAGCGTGATCATCGGCTCGATGACCTTGCGCAGTTCCTTGGCCTTGGGCAGCGTCGTCTTGATGGCCTCGTGCTCGATCAGCGAGTTCATCATGTTGCGCAGCATCGCCTGGCGGTGAGCGGAGGTACGGTTCAGTTTACGGAGTTTCTTTCCGTGACGCATGGTGCTTTCCTTTCAGTTATTAGCGGGCAGCCGTATCAGGTACTGCCCGGGCACACATTGGGCCGGAGCCCGGAACAGCCTGCACCGCAAGGGGCAGGCAAGGGAGAAATCAGCGCTTTTCCAGACCTGCGGGCGGCCAGTTTTCCAGCTTCATGCCCAGGGTCAGGCCACGGGAGGCCAGCACTTCCTTGATTTCGTTGAGGGACTTGCGGCCCAGGTTCGGCGTCTTCAGCAGCTCGTTTTCGGTGCGCTGGATCAGGTCGCCGATGTAGTAGATGTTTTCTGCCTTCAGGCAGTTGGCAGAACGCACGGTCAGCTCCAGCTCGTCCACCGGACGCAGCAGCACCGGATCGAACTGCGCAGCACTGCGGGAAGCAGGCTGGTCGAACACGTCCAGCACACCGCCTTCCAGCTGCGCGAACACGGCCAGCTGTTCCACCAGGATCTTGGCGGAAGAACGCACGGCATCTTCGGCCGAAATGGCACCGTTGGTCTCGATTTCGATGACCAGCTTGTCCAGGTCGGTACGCTGTTCCACGCGGGCGCTTTCAACGGCGTAGCTCACGCGCTTGACGGGCGAGAACGACGCGTCCAGCACGATGCGGCCGATGAACTTGAAGGCATCATCGGGATGGTGGCGCATGTTGCCCGGCACGTAGCCACGGCCTTTTTCCACCTTGATCTGCATGTCGATCTTGCCGCCCTGGGACAGGTGACAGATCACATGCTCGGGGTTGATGATCTCGACGTCGTGCGGGATCTGGATGTCGGCAGCCGTCACCGGACCGTCGCTGTCCTTGCGCAGGCTCAGCGTCACTTCGTCACGGTTGTGCAGCTTGAACACCACGCCCTTCAGGTTCAGCAGGATCGCGACCACGTCTTCCTGCACGCCGTCCATGGAGGAGTACTCGTGCAGCACGCCGGCAATCGTCACCTCGGTCGGGGCATAGCCCACCATGGACGACAGCAGCACGCGACGCAGCGCGTTGCCGAGCGTGTGGCCATAGCCACGCTCGAACGGTTCGAGAGTGACCTCGGCGCGGTTGGCGCCCAGCTGCTCGACAGTGATGTTCTTGGGTTTCAGTAGATTGGTTTGCATTCTGACTTCCTCTCAATACCCCCGGCTCGTTACACCGGTAAGGCTGGCGAAGCCCCTGACACTGGATGCAAGGTGTGCCAGGAACCGGATCGGGTGCCTGACGGCGCTCGCCAGGCAATGGAAATGCGGCCGCAGCCGCATCTTCCGGATTAGCGTGAATACAATTCCACAATCAGCGATTCGTTGACGTCGGCAGCGTACTCGTCGCGGTCCGGCGTCTTCTTGAACACTGCTTCAGCCTTGTCGGCATTCACTTCCACCCATGCCGGGAAGCCCACCTGGGCAGCCAGTTGCAGGGCTTCGATCACGCGCGCCTGCTTGGCAGACTTTTCACGCACGGAGATCACGTCGCCGGCCTTGACCATGTAGGAAGGGATATTCACGGCCTGACCGTTCACCAGGATGGCCTTGTGGGACACCAGCTGGCGCGCTTCAGCGCGGGTGGAGCCGAAACCGGCGCGGAACACCACGTTGTCCAGGCGGGATTCCAGCAGGGACAGCAGGTTGGTACCGGTGTTGCCACGACGGCGCTCGGCTTCAGCGAAATAGCGGCGGAACTGACGCTCCAGCACGCCGTACATGCGCTTCACCTTCTGCTTTTCGCGCAGTTGCAGACCGTAGTCGGAGGTACGCTGGCCGGAGGTGCGGCCATGCTGGCCGGGCTTGGCTTCGAATTTGCACTTGTCGCCGATGGAACGACGGGCGCTCTTCAGGAACAGGTCGGTGCCTTCACGGCGTGCGAGTTTGGCCTTGGGGCCGAGGTAACGTGCCACAGTATTTTCCTTTGGTTATGTACTACTGCTTTCGGGAAAAAGCAGGAGCCGCCAACAACGATGAACGGTTGGCGGCAGTGGGCTTGGGTTGGAGAACCGGGATCAGATGCGACGACGCTTCTGGGGACGGCAGCCGTTGTGCGGCACCGGCGTCACATCAGAGATAGACGTGATTTTAATACCAAGTGCGGCCAGTGCGCGAATGGAGGATTCGCGGCCCGGACCGGGACCCTTCACTTCAACTTCCAGGTTCTTGATGCCCTGTTCCTGCGCCGCGCGGCCAGCCACTTCGGAAGCGACCTGTGCTGCAAACGGCGTGGACTTGCGGGAGCCCTTGAAGCCTTGACCACCGGAAGACGCCCAGGACAGTGCGTTGCCCTGACGATCGGTGATGGTGATGATGGTGTTGTTGAAGGAAGCGTGCACGTGTGCAATGCCGTCAGCAATGTTCTTGCGGACCTTCTTGCGGACGCGGGATGCAGCGCTGTTGGAATTTTTAGCCATGGTGACTCTACGCTCTCAATTATTTCTTCAGGGACTGGGCTGCCTTGCGCGGGCCCTTGCGGGTGCGGGCGTTGGTGCGGGTACGCTGACCACGCATCGGCAGGCCACGACGATGACGGAAACCGCGATAGCAGCCAATGTCCATCAGACGCTTGATGTTCATCGTGGTTTCGCGGCGCAGGTCACCTTCCAGGGTGTACTTGGCCAGCTCGTCACGGATCTTTTCCAGATCGGCGTCGGTCAGTTCCTTGATCTTCTTGTCGAAGGCGATGCCGCAGGCTTCGCAGATCTGGCGAGCGCGCGTACGACCAATGCCGTAGATCGCCGTCAGACCGATTTCAGCGTGTTGGTGCGGCGGAATGTTAATACCAGCAATACGTGCCATGTGATTCCTCTGTTAACTCTGATCAGCCTTGACGCTGCTTGTGACGGGGATCGGTGCAGATGATGCGCACCACGCCTTTGCGGCGGATAACCTTGCAATTACGGCAAATCTTTTTTACCGAAGCTGAGACTTTCATTCTTCTCTCCTCTAATGCTTTCTTACTTCGCGCGGAACACGATGCGCGCTTTGGATAAATCGTATGGGGTCAGTTCGACCGTTACCTTGTCGCCCGGCAGAATGCGGATGTAGTGCATGCGCATCTTGCCGGAAATGTGGCCGAGGACTATATGTCCGTTTTCCAGCTTCACTTTGAAGGTGGCGTTGGGGAGGTTTTCAACCACCTCGCCCTGCATCTGGATCACATCGTCTTTGGCCATGGTCAACGTTCCCGGACCGATTTGAAGTTCGCCTTCTTCAATAGCGCATCATACTGCTGCGTCATCAGGTAGTTCTGCACCTGGGCCATGAAGTCCATGGTGACGACCACGATGATCAGCAAGGATGTTCCGCCGAAATAGAACGGCACGTTGTATTTCAGGATCAGGAATTCGGGCAACAGACACACGAAGGTGATGTAGATTGCTCCGACCAGCGTAAGGCGCAACAGCACCTTGTCCAGGTAGCGGGCCGTGTTCTCGCCCGGACGGATGCCCGGAATGAACGCGCCGCTCTTCTTCAGGTTGTCGCTGGTTTCACGGCTGTTGAAAACCAGTCCCGTATAGAAGAAGCAGAAGAATATGATCGCAGCAGCATAGAGCGCAATGTAGATCGGCTGACCCGGTACCAGGGCGGAGGCCGCGTTGCGCAACCAGCGCATGCTTTCTCCGGCGCTGAACCAGTTCACGATCGTGGCCGGCAGCAGGATGATGGACGAGGCGAAGATCGGGGGGATCACGCCAGCCATGTTCAGCTTGAGCGGCAGGTAGGACGACTGGCCACCATAGACCTTGTTGCCCACCTGACGGCGCGCATAGTTCACCAGGATCTTGCGCTGTCCGCGTTCCACATACACCACGAAGTAGGTCACCGCAGCCACCACCACCAGAATGATCAGCGCCACGATGATGCTCATCGCATTGGTGCGGACCAGTTCCAGCAGACCGGCAATCGCTGCCGGCAGACCGGCGGCAATACCTGCAAAGATGATGATCGAGATGCCATTGCCCAGACCACGCTCGGTGATCTGCTCACCCAGCCACATCAGGAACAGCGTACCGGCTGTCAGACTGACCACGGTGGTCAGGCGGAACATCATGCCGGGATCGATCACCAGACCAGGAGAGCTTTCCAGTGCAATCGCGATACCGAAGGACTGGAAGATCGCCAGGGCCAGTGTGCCGTAACGGGTGTACTGCGTGATCTTGCGCTGACCTGCCTGCCCCTCTTTCTTGAGTTGCATGAAGGTCGGCACCACATAGGTCATCAGCTGCATGATGATCGATGCCGAAATGTACGGCATGATCCCGATGGCAAACACGGTGAAACGCGACAGGGCACCACCAGAGAACATGTTGAACAGGTTCAGGATGCCGCCCTGCTGCCCGCTGAAGAGCTGCTGCAGCTGGTCGGGGTTGATGCCCGGAACCGGGATATGCGCCCCGATACGGTACACCACCAGAGCCAGCAGCAGGAAGCCCAGACGGCGACGCAAGTCACCGTACTTGGGAGCATTGGCCGTGTTAGACAGACTCGTCGCCACTTTGCGCCTTCTCTATGCTTTGCAAAATCAGGCCAGGCTGCCGCCAGCCGCCTCGATGGCAGCCTTGGCACCAGCGGTAGCGCCGATACCGGTCAGCTTGACTGCGCGGGTCAGTTCACCATTCTTGATGACCTTCACCACCTTGATCAGCTGGCCCACCAGGCCGGCTTCTTTCAGAGCCAGCATGTCGACCTGATCCAGACCCAGCTGATCCAGCTCGGTCAGGTTGATCTCGGCGTTGTACTTCAGCAGATGGGACTTGAAGCCACGCTTGGGCAGACGGCGCTGCAGGGGCATCTGGCCACCTTCGAAGCCGACCTTGTGGTAGCCGCCAGCACGGGACTTCTGACCCTTGTGACCACGACCAGCCGTCTTGCCGAAGCCGGAGCCAATGCCACGGCCAACGCGACGCTTGACCTGCTTGGAACCCTCTGCGGGTTTGAGGTTGTTGAGTTCCATTGTCAGTCCTTACAGAACTTTCACCAGATAGGCGATCTTGTTGATCATGCCGCGAACTGCGGGAGTATCCTCCAGCTCGCTGACGCTGTTGAGCTTGCGCAGGCCCAGGCCACGCACGGTGTCGCGATGGGACTGCTTGGTGCCGATCGGGCTGCGCACCAGCTGCACTTTGACGGTTTGCTTGTCAGACATGTTTCTCTCCATCAGGCCGCGAAGATGTCTTCCACGCTCTTGCCACGCTTGGCGGCCACTTCGGCCGGAGTCGTGGAATTGCGCAGGGCATCCAGGGTTGCACGAACCATGTTGTACGGGTTGGACGTGCCATGGCTCTTGGCCACGACATCGGTGATACCCATCACTTCGAACACGGCACGCATCGGGCCGCCGGCGATGATGCCGGTACCCTTGGGAGCCGGAGACACCATCACGCGGGCTGCACCATGGTGACCCATCACGGTGTGGTGCACGGTGCCGTTCTTCAGGGACACCTTCACCAGGTTGCGACGAGCTTCTTCCATGGCCTTCTGCACGGCAGAGGGCACTTCCTTGGATTTGCCCTTGCCCATGCCGACGCCACCGTCGCCATCACCGACCACGGTCAGTGCAGCAAAGCTCAGGATACGACCACCCTTGACCACCTTGGTCACACGGTTGACCGCGATCATCTTTTCGCGCATGCCGTCGTCGCGTGCGTCGTCTTGCGGTTTGGATTGCATTTTTGTAGCCATTTTCGATCCCTCTTAGAACTGCAGGCCAGCTTCACGGGCTGCGTCGGCCAGAGCCTTGACGCGACCATGGTAGGCAAAGCCTGCGCGATCGAAGGCAACCTTCTCGACGCCTGCAGCTTTCGCCTTCTCAGCAATGCGCTTGCCGATCATGGCGGCAGCAGCGACGTTGCCACCCTTGCCGGCAGCGCCCAGTTCCTTGCGGATGTCGGCTTCGGCGGTGGAGGCAGAAGCCAGCACCTTGGTGCCGCAACCGGAGATCACGGCAGCATACATGTGCAGGTTGGTGCGATTCACCATCAGGCGCGGAACGCCCTGCGCTGCAATGCGGATACGGGTCTGGCGCGCACGGCGAATACGTTGTGCTTTCTTGTTCAACATGATGCCGTTCCTTATTTCTTCTTGGTCTCTTTGATGATCACGCGCTCGTCGGCATAGCGCACGCCCTTGCCCTTGTAGGGCTCCGGCGGACGGGTAGCACGCACTTCAGCGGCAATCTGACCGACAACCTGGCGGTTGGCACCCTTGATCACAACTTCGGTAGGAGTCGGAGTGACCGCGGTAATGCCTTCGGGCATTTCCATGATCACGGGGTGGGAATAACCGACGTTCAGGTTGAGCTTGTTGCCCTGGACGGAAGCCTTGTAGCCCACGCCGATCAGGGTCAGCTTCTTCTCGAAGCCCTTGCTCACGCCAGTCACCATGTTGTTCACCAGCTGACGCATGGTGCCGGACATGGCGTTGGCTTCACGGGAGTCGTCTGCGGGAACGAAGGACAGCTTGCCATCCTTGCTCTCGACCTTCACCAGGTTGTTGGCAGCAGTAGCCAGCTGGCCACCGGAACCCTTGACGCTGATCTGGCCTTCGCCGATCACGACGTCTACACCCTGGGGGATTTCAACGGGCATTTTACCTACACGGGACATTCTGTATTCTCCTCGCTTCGATTACGCCACGTAGCACAGCACTTCGCCACCCACGCCGGCAGCACGTGCCTTGCGATCGGTCATCACACCCTTGGGCGTGGTAACGATGGCGACGCCCAGGCCGTTCATGACCTGGGGCAGGGTCTTGCTACCCTTGTACACGCGCAGGCCGGGACGGCTGACGCGCTCGATGCGCTCGATGACCGGACGACCGGCGTAGTACTTCAGGGCGATTTCCAGGACGGGCTTGCCGTCTTCGTTCTTGACTTCAAAACCGTCAATGTAGCCTTCATCCTGCAGCACTTGCGCGATGGCGGCCTTCACCTTGGAAGACGGCACGCGGACGCTGGCCTTGCTGACCATTTGTGCGTTACGGATGCGGGTCAACAGATCGGCAATGGGATCACTCATGCTCATTCTTGTTCTCCTGCCGATTACCAGCTGGCCTTGGTGACGCCGGGGATGCCACCGGCGAAGGCGATTTCACGGATCTTGGCGCGGCCAAGACCAAATTGACGGAACGTGCCACGGGGACGGCCAGTCAGTTCGCAACGGTTGCGCTGACGGGTCGGGTTGGCATTGCGGGGCAGCTTCTGCAGCGCCAGACGGGCGGCATCGCGCTCTTCGTCAGACTTGCTGACGTCGTTGGCGATCGCCTTCAGTTCGGCATGCTTCTTGGCAAACTTGGCGACCAGCTTGGCACGCTTCTGCTCGCGTTGGATAAGTGCAACTTTAGCCATGTCTTACCTCAGTTCTTGAAGGGGAAGCGGAAGCCGGCGAGCAGTGCCTTGCACTCTTCGTCGGTCTTGGCCGTGGTGGTGATGCTGATGTTCAGACCACGCAGTGCATCCACCTTGTCGTATTCGATTTCCGGGAAGATGATCTGTTCCTTGACGCCGACGTTGTAGTTGCCACGGCCATCAAAGGAACGGCCGGAGATACCACGGAAGTCACGCACGCGCGGCAGCGCGATGTTGATGAAGCGGTCCAGGAATTCGTACATCTGCACGCCACGCAGGGTGACCATGCAGCCCAGCGGCTGGCCTTCGCGGATCTTGAAACCGGCGATGGCGCGCTTGGCCTTGGTGACAACAGGCTTCTGACCGGCAATCTTGGTCAGGTCAGCCACGGCGTTGTCCATGACCTTCTTGTCGGCAACGGCTTCACCAACACCCATGTTCAGGGTGATCTTGGTGATGCGGGGCACCTGCATCGGGGACTTGTAGCCGAACTTCTCGATCAGCTCGGGAGCGACCTTGTCGCGGAATTGGTCTTGCAAACGTGCCATGCTCATGCCACCTTGATTTCTGCGCCACTGGACTTGAACACGCGCACCTTGCTGCCGTCTTCCAGGGTCTTGATGCCTACGCGATCACCCTTGCCGGTTTCCGCGTTGAAAATGGCCACATTGGACTGGTGGATAGGCATGGCCTTTTCCACGATGCCGCCCTGCTCGCCCTTCATGGGGTTCGGCTTGACGCGCTTCTTGACCATGTTGATGCCGTCGACCACGAGGTACGACTCATCCTTGCGCAGTGCCACGGTGCCACGCTTGCCCTTGTCCTTGCCGGCCAGGACAATCACCTCATCGCCTTTGCGAATCTTGTTCATGTCTTCTACTCCTTACAGGACTTCGGGAGCCAGGGACACGATCTTCATGAAGCGGTCGCCACGCAGTTCACGCGTCACGGGGCCGAAGATGCGGGTGCCGATGGGCTCCAGCTTGCTGTTCAGCAACACGGCGGCGTTGCCATCGAATTTGATCAGGGAGCCATCCGGACGACGGATGCCCTTGGCGGTACGGACTACCACTGCACTGTAGATCTCGCCTTTCTTGACGCGACCACGCGGAGCAGCTTCCTTCACGCTGACCTTGATAATGTCACCGACGCTTGCATAGCGGCGCTTGGAGCCACCCAGCACCTTGATGCACAGCACGGACTTGGCGCCCGTGTTGTCGGCAACCTCTAGACGAGATTCTGTTTGGATCATTTTTAATTTCCCAACTTGTACCTGGTTGTGCCGCCCCATTGACGACACCCCAAAGCCAGTCTTGGGCCCGTCATTCACGCCGCGCTTGCGCACTGCGCTGCAGTTGGGCAGACAAACATCGCACCCGAAATGATGCGAAGCCTTGTATTGTTGCACAGCTCCCCACCTGGGTCAAGCACTGCTGTGCGTTTTTTGCACAGGGACAACATCCTGCCGGCAGACGGCGGATGGTGGAGTCCGACGACGTACCATAGGCCACATGGTCAGCCGTCAACACCCTCTCGAATTTCGCATACCGCCGCCGGTCATCGATGCCGGCTGTGCGCTGTTGATGTGGCTGCTGGCGCGCGCCACGCCGAAATGGCAACTCCCCTTGCCCGACGGCTGGCGCTGGGGCCTGCTGCTGGCCGGACTGGCAGTGGGCGGGGGCATGGCACTGGCCGGCCTGATCGCCTTTCTGCGGGCACGCACCACGCCGAACCCGCTGCAACCGCAGCAGGCGTCAACGCTGGTGACAGATGGCATCTACCGCTTCACGCGCAATCCGATGTACCTGGGCATGGCCCTGGCGCTGCTGGGTTGGGCCGGCTGGCTGGCACATCCGCTGGCGCTGGCCTGCATTCCACTGGCCATGGCCTGGCTGCAGCGCTTCCAGATCCAGCCGGAGGAGCGCATTCTGGAGCAGCGTTTTGGCGAGGCGTTCCGGCGCTATCGCCAGCGCGTGCGGCGCTGGCTGTAAGCGACTGCGACTCAGGGCGTGGTGGTGCCGACGTTCTGCGGCTGCACGCCCGCCGGCGCGGTACTGGTGACCGGTACGCCAGCGCCCACGGGCTGCAGCTGACTCGGGCTGATGATCTCGAACACCTTGACCACCTTGAGCACGCCGCCGACATTGCGCGCCACTTCGGCCGCGCGATCGGCTTCTTCCTGCGTGACGATGCCCATCAGGAACACGGTACCGAGCTCGGTCGTGACCTTGATGGCATTGGCGTCGAGCGAACGGGCGCTGACCAGCGCGGTCTTGACGCGGGTGGTGGTCATGCTGTCGACCGAGCGCTGGCTCAGGGTGGCCGACGGGTTGACGATGACTTCGTTGACGATGCGGCGCACATTGGGCACGCCTGCGGCCACGCTGCTGACCAGTTCGCGGTCGGCATCGGCCTGCACCTGTCCGGTGATCAGCATCACGCGGTTGTAGCTGGTCACGGAGACACGGCCACGTTGTTGCAGCGCATCGTTGATGCGGCTGCTGCCGCGCGTCTCGATGCCCTGGTCTTCCAGCTGGGCCCCGGAGGTACGGCGATCCAGCGCCAGCACGGTGGCGCCGGCAGCGCCGCCGACGACCAGCGGCACGCAGGCGCTCAGGGTGCTGCCCAGCAGGGCGGCCAGGACGGAAACGCGCAGCCAGCGGCCGGCAGCAGTACGGATGGTCTTGTTCATGAGATTTCCTCTTCTCCGAGCAGGTATCGGTCCAGGGCGTCGCACACCACATGGGTGGCGAGCAGGCATTGTTCCAGCAGGCGCAGGCCGCGCGGCTGGGCGAGCAGGATGTCCACATCGAGTTCGGACAGCAGGGGCATGGCGCTGTCGCCGCCATGCAACCAGAGCACCGGGATGTCACGCGATTGCGCCACGGCCAGGGCCTGCTGGGCAAAGGGCTGGGCATCATCGGCACTGCACAGCCAGAGCACATCGTCGGGCTGGCCGAGCTGCTGCAGTTGCTGCACGATGGCCTGGGCGACGCCCTGCTGCTGCTGTTCGAGCAGGTCGGGCGGCAGGGCTTGCGCGGTGCCGGCCGGGTGCAGCAGCGGCCAGCCGGCATCGTGATGCAGCACCAGCGCGGGCAACGGCGGCCGTTCGCGTTCCAGTACGCCACTCAGGCGCGAGCCGGTATAGGCCGGCCAGAACGCGGTGTCACCCGCCCCGCACAGCAGGATGCGGCCACCGCGCGCCACGGTATCGGCCAGCAACTGCGCCGCGAGATCCAGCTGGTAGCCGTTTTCGCGCGCGGTCTGCATGCAGGCCTCGGCATGCTCGGCAAATTGCCGCAGCATGGCTTCCTGCCGGGGGTCGTGGGGGGAATCCTGGATAGGCATGGTCTGGATGATACTGCCTCCGCCTGCCCGTCTGGTGCAACCAGACGTTCATGAGGCATCAAAAGCGGCCTGCAGCCACTGCCAGCTGCCGCCCTGTTCCGGCAGCGGGCCGTCGCAGACCATGGCGTCGAAGCGGCAGGGAGGTTCACGCCGTTGCTGCATCAGGTAGTGGCGCGCCGCCAGGATGATGCGACGGCGCTTGCCGTGACTGATGCTGGCGGCGGCACCGCCATGGCGGGCATCGGCGCGGTGACGCACCTCGACAAATACCAGGGTGCCATCGGCTGCCCGCATAATGAGGTCAATCTCACCACCACCCCGGCCCGGCGTGCGGAAATTGCGCTGCAACAGCACCAGCCCCTGATGCTGCAGCCAGGCGATGGCGCTGTCTTCGGCCTGCTGGCCGCTCTGGCGGGTGGTGGGTGCCGTATTGCTCATCGAGGAAGATCCTTGTCCGAAATCCTGACTACCGATTTTGCACCAGCGCTGGCTGCCGCAAGCGCTGCCGCCGGCCGCCAGTCCTATCCGCCGGCCACGCTGTATCTGGTGCCGACGCCGATCGGCAACCTGGCCGACATCACGTTGCGTGCGCTGCATGTGCTGCAACTGGCTGATGTGGTGGGCTGCGAGGATACGCGTCACACGGCGCGGCTGCTGCGCACTTATGGCGTGGATGCCGGCGCACGCCGGCTGCTGGCGTTGCACCAGCACAATGAGGAAGCGGCGGCACAGCAGGTGCTGGAGCGTCTGCAACAGGGGCAGCGCGTGGCGTATGTCAGCGATGCCGGTACACCGGGCATCAGCGATCCCGGGGCGCGACTGGTACAGGTGGTGACAGCGGCGGGTTACCGCGTGATGCCGCTGCCGGGTGCCAGCAGCGTGACCACGGCGCTGAGTGCTTCCGGCGTGATGGGCGGCGGGCAGGCCAATGGCGTGAACGGACTGGCCGATGGCTGGATCTTTGCCGGCTTCCTGCCGGTGAAAGGACAGGAGCGCCAGCAGGCCTTGCAGGCGCTGGCGGCGGAATCGCGCGCCGTGGTGCTGCTGGAAGCACCACACCGGATCGAGGCGCTGGCGCAGGGTCTGACGCTGCTGGAGGAGCGCCCGGTGACGCTGGCGCGCGAACTGAGCAAGCAGTTCGAGACGATCACGACGCTGCCGGCGCGGCAGCTGGCCGGCTGGCTGGCCGAGCTGCCCGAGCGCAGCAAGGGCGAGTTTGTCGTGATCGTGCATGCGGCGGCCCCGCAGCCAGAAGCCGATACCGGTCTGGACGCGGAAAGCGAGCGCGTGCTGCGCCTGCTGCTGGCCGAGTTGCCGACCAAGGGGGCGGTGAAGCTGGCGGCGGAGATTACCGGTGCGGCGCGCAATACCCTGTACGAGCGTGCGCTGGCGCTCAAGGCCGGGCACTGAGTCCGGCATGCAGACAGCGCTGCCCACGGCTTTTCATGTCACCACGCCGCACGGTGAAATCGGGCTGTGGTGGCTGGCGCTGTCCGCAACCCGGCGCGAGGCACAAGGCATCCAGGTGCGCCAGCAGGCCGCACAGATCCTGAACCGGCAGTTTCCGGCCAGCAGCCTGGGGCAGATCCACTGGCCACCCGGCGCACAGCATCCACCTGATCTGGCCTATGCCGCGCAAGCCTGGCACGCGCCAACGTCATCACCGGACCTGTGGCTCTCCTGGTCGTATGTGCCGATGCCGGATGGGCAGCCAGGACAGGCGCTGCTGGCGATCGGGCCCCTGCCGCTGGGTGTGGCCGTGACGGCCAGCGGACTGCACGACCAGGCCGGTTGGGAGACGGCGCTGGCGCGACATGATGGTCCGTCAGCTGCCCCGCTGCATCCGCATGCAGCCGCCTTGCGCTGGACCGCCCTGGTCGCTGCCGACAAATGCCGGCATCATGGCCTGCGCCCCTGGTCAACCGAGACACAGCGCGAACGCCAGCGCTGCAGCACGCAGACTTTGCCGCTGCCCTCTCCTGATCTGGTGGCGACACTGGCCTGGATGGCACCGGGGATCTGAGCGAACCCCGTGGCCGCCACCCCTACAATCCCCCCATGGCCTCCCCCAAATCCCAATTCATCTGCAACGCCTGTGGTGCCGCCAGTCCGCGCTGGCTGGGCAAGTGTCCTTCCTGCGGCGCCTGGAACAGCCTCGAAGAAGTCATCACCAACCCAACGCAGGGCGTGGTCGGCAAGAACCGGCTCAGCGGCCAGCCGCAGGCGCTGGGCGGCGCCTCCGAAGTGGCCACGCTGTCCGATATCCGCGCCCAGTCGGTGGCGCGCACGCCGTCGGGCATGGGCGAACTGGACCGGGTATTGGGCGGCGGCGTGGTGGAAGGCTGCGTGGTGCTGATTGGCGGCGATCCCGGCATCGGCAAATCCACGCTGTTGCTGCAGGCGCTGGATGCGCTGCAACTGCAGGGCCAGCAGACGCTGTACGTGACCGGCGAGGAAAGCGCCTCGCAGGTGGCGCTGCGGGCGCAGCGGCTGGGCCTGGACGGCTCGCAGGTGCGCGTGCTGGCCGAGATCCAGCTGGAAAAAATCCTCGGTACGCTGCAAACGGAACAACCGCAGGTGGCGGTGATCGACTCGATCCAGACCATGTACAGCGATGCGCTCAGCAGCGCCCCCGGCAGCGTGGCGCAGGTGCGAGAATGCGCTGCACACCTGACGCGCTTTGCCAAGGCCAACGGCACCTCGGTGATTCTGGTTGGCCACGTGACCAAGGATGGCCAGCTGGCCGGGCCGCGCGTGCTGGAACATATCGTCGATACCGTGCTGTATTTCGAGGGCGATACACACAGTGCCTACCGCATGATCCGCGCCATCAAGAACCGTTTTGGTGCCGTCAACGAGATCGGCGTGTTCGGCATGACCGACAAGGGCCTGAAAGGCGTGAGCAACCCGAGTGCGATCTTTCTGAGCACGCATGGCGATCCGGTACCGGGCAGCTGCGTGCTGGTGACCCTGGAAGGCAGCCGCCCGCTGCTGGTGGAAGTGCAGGCGCTGGTGGACGGCGGCGGCCCCTCGCCGCGCCGGCTCAGTGTCGGTCTGGAGCGCGACCGGCTGGCCATGCTGCTGGCGGTGCTGCATCGCCATGGCGGCGTGGCCACCGGCGATCAGGACGTCTTCGTGAACGCGGTAGGCGGCGTGCGCATCAGCGAACCGGCCGCCGACCTGGCGGTGCTGATGGCGATCACCAGCAGCCTGCGCGGCAAGCCGCTGCCCAAGGGCTTTCTGGCCTTTGGCGAAGTCGGCCTGGCCGGCGAGATCCGGCCGGCACCGCGTGGCCAGGAGCGCCTGAAGGAAGCGGCCAAGCTGGGTTTCAGCGTCGCCATCGTGCCCAAGGCCAACGCCCCGAAAAAGCCCGGCAAGGAGCTGGACGGACTGACGATCTACCCGGTGGAACGGGTGGAGCAGGCCATGGAACTGGTGCGCACACTGGATTAATGCAACATCTTGCTGCCATCTGCTGTCAAAAGACGCAATTTGTCGGTATTTTGTGACATGTTAGAATAGCTGCCACACGCCGGCATCCCGCATGCCGGTGTCCGCCCGTCGCCGGAGCTGCCCGCCAGCCTTCCTGCGCGTCGGGCACCACGGGAATCACCACGCATTCCACACTCGCACGGGGTCCGTCATCCAGGCGATGCCGGCACCCCACCCCCATCACAGGCAGTCGGCATCACCGGCCTGTTGTTGGCGTGTCCCCGGGCTCGTCATTCACGCAACAGCGTCACCCCGTCGTCTGTCCCCGCAAAGAGGACGCGCGCATGGCAAAAAGCATTTCCATCGAACACCTGTTCAAGGTCTTTGGCAAGGAGCCCGAGCAGGCGCTTGCGCTGGCCCGGCAGGGCCTGAGCAAGCAGGACATCGTGGCGCAAACCGGCGCCTCGATTGGCGTATTCGATGCCAGTTTCACCATTGAGGCCGGCGAGATCTTCGTCATCATGGGCCTGTCCGGCTCCGGCAAATCCACCCTGGTGCGCATGCTGAACCGGCTGATCGAACCGACCGCCGGCCGCATCCTGGTCGATGGCGAAGACATCAACCAGTACAACGAGCAGCAACTCCGCGGCTTCCGGCGCAAGGACATCAGCATGGTGTTCCAGTCCTTCGCCCTGCTGCCGCACCTGACGGTACTGGACAACACCGCCTTTGGCCTGGAACTGGCCGGCGTGGACAAGCAGGTCCGGCTGCGTCAGGCGCGCGAGGCGCTGGCCCAGGTCGGGCTGGAAGTCTGGGCCGACAGCTACCCGGACGAACTCTCGGGCGGCATGCAGCAGCGCGTGGGTCTGGCGCGGGCACTGGCCGCCGATCCGGCCATCCTGCTGATGGACGAGGCGTTTTCGGCGCTGGACCCGATCATCCGCACCGAAATGCAGGACGAGCTGCTGCGACTGCAGCAGGACAAGCGCCGCACCATCGTCTTCATCTCGCACGATCTGGACGAAGCCATGCGCATTGGCGACCACATCGCCATCATGAAGGATGGCCAGGTGATGCAGGTGGGCACGCCCGAAGAAATCCTGCTGAATCCGGCTGACGATTACGTGCGCAGCTTCATCAGCGGCGTCGACACCTCGGCCGTATTCAAGGCGGGCGATATTGCCCGCCGCATGCCGGTGGAGGTGGCCGTCAGCCAGGAGCGCGGCTGCCGTCCTGCCCTGCAGCGCCTGGAAGACCACGACCACCAGTGGGCCTATGTGGTCGATACCCGGCACCGCTTTCTCGGTGCCGTATCGGCCGATTCGATCCGCGCCGCACTGCGCGGCCACCACGGACCGCTCGGCCTGCAGCACGCCTACCTGCCTGATGTCAAAGCCGTGGACAGCAGCCATCCGATCAAGGAGCTGTACAGCAAGGTGCTGGCCAGCCCCTGCCCGCTGCCGGTGGTGGATGAACAGAACCGCTACCAGGGCAGCATCAGCAAGAACACCCTGCTGCGCTTTCTCGATCCCGATACCGACATCCATGGCAACCCCCTGCCAGAAACCGCTGACGCCGACCTGCCCGAAGACACGGCATCGGCCCAGCCCTGAAGGAGCCCCTGCACATGAGCAGTACCAGCCAAGACCCCTGGAACCAGGCCGATACGGCCACCCCGGTCGATACCGGCAATCCGTACGAAGCCGTCTTTGCCAATACCAATGACAACTGGATCAACGGCCCCGATGCCGTGATCACCAACGAGGCGCTGGAAGCCGAAACCGGCACCAGCGATTTTGTCGACCCGTACACGATCACCGCACCGGACAGCAGCGACAACTGGATCAACGGTCCCGACGCCGTGCAGGAAAACGAGGCCCTCGACGGCCTCGCCACCGGCACAGCCGAACTGGCACAGGCTCCCGCCGGTGAAGACGGTTTTTCGATCGGCCAGCTGCTTGACGGCAGCCTGCCGGTGCAGGACTGGATCAACCAGGGCCTGGACTGGTTCGTCGGGCGTTTCCGCCCGTTGTTCCAAACCCTGCGTGAACCGGTGGATGCGATTCTGGGCGGCGTGGAAGCAGCGCTGCAGTTCCCGCCGGCCTGGGCCATGATCGTGCTGCTGGCGCTGCTGGCCTGGCAACTGGCCGGCGCACGCCTGGCCATCGGCGCACTGGTCTCGCTGTTCGTGATCGCCATGCTCGGCATCTGGTCCGAAGCCATGGTGACGCTGTCACTGGTGCTGACCTCGCTGTTCTTCTGCATCGTGCTGGGACTGCCGCTGGGCATCTGGCTGGCCAACAGCGACCGCGCCGAGCGCATCATCCGGCCGATCCTGGACGCCATGCAGACCACGCCCGCCTTCGTCTACCTGGTGCCGGTGGTGATGCTGTTCGGCATCGGCAACGTGCCCGGCGTGATCGTCACCATCATCTTTGCGCTGGCCCCGCTGGTGCGCCTGACCTCGCTCGGCATCCGCCAGGTGCGCCCTGACCTGATCGAAGCGGCACGCGCCTACGGTGCCTCGCCCTGGCAGATGCTGACCAAGGTGCAGATGCCGTTGGCCATGCCCTCCATCATGGCCGGCATCAACCAGTCGCTGATGCTCAGCCTGTCGATGGTGGTGATCGCTTCCATGATCGCCGTGGGCGGTCTGGGCCTGATGGTACTGCGTGGCATTGGCCGCCTGGACATGGGCCTGGCCACCGTGGGCGGCATCGGCATCGTGATTCTGGCGATTCTGCTGGACCGCGTGACCCAGGCCATGGGCCGGCACGATCGCCGCAGCCTGCGCTGGCACCAGCGCGGCCCGATCGGCCTGGCCGCACGCCTGCTGCAGCGCCAGCCGGCCCACCCTGCTACTCCCGCCACATCGGCCACGGCACAAGCCTGACTCCCGACACACCCCAGAACAAGGACACCCCATGACGATTTCCCTGCGCTCCATCCGCACCCTCGCCCGCAGCCTGCTGCTCGCCGGCCTGCTCTCCGCTACCGCCCTGACTGCCCACGCCGATGCCGCCCAGCCCGGCAAGGGCGTCAAGGTCTACCCGCTGCAAAGCAATATCGCCGAAGAGACTTTCCAGGCCTTGCTGGTGGTCAAGGCGCTCGAAAAACTCGGCTACGACGTGCAGCCGATCCGCGAGGTCGAATACACCGCCGCCCACCTGGCCATTGCCAATGGCGACGCCACCTTCCTCGCCTCGCACTGGGATCGCCTGCACGAAAGCTTCTACCAGAACTCCGGTGGCGATGCCAAGCTGTGGCGCGAGGGCATCTACTCGCCCGGCGCGCTGCAAGGCTACCTGATCGACAAGAAGACCGCCGATGCCCACCAGATCACGCATATCGGCCAGCTGAAGGATCCGGCCATTGCCAAACTGTTCGATACCGATGGCGACGGCAAGGCCAACCTGACCGGCTGCAACCCCGGCTGGGGCTGCGAAAAGGCGATCGAATCCCATCTGGACAAGTTCCAGTTGCGCGGCAGCATCCAGCATGTGCAGGGCAACTACTCGGCGCTGATTGCCGATACCATCACGCGCTACCAGCAGGGACAGCCGGTGTTCTATTACACCTGGACGCCCTACTGGGTCAGCAACGTGATGAAGCCCGGCAAGGATGTGGTCTGGCTGGAAGTTCCCAGGGTCAAGCCGGCCAAAGGCGAGGAAAGCACTGCCCTGCCTAATGGCAAGGACTACGGCTTCATCGTCAACAACCAGCACATCATGGCCAACCGCGCCTTTATCGAGGCCAACCCGGCCGCCGCCAGACTGTTCAGCGTGATGAAGCTGCCGGTGGCCAACATCAACACGCAGAACATGGCGATGTTCAACGGCGCCAACAAGCGCAGCGATATCGAGAAGCACGCCAACGGCTGGATCAAGGCGCACCAGCGCCTGTTCGACAGCTGGCTGGACCAGGCGCGCGCTGCCGCCCGCTAAGCCGTACCGGCGTGCCCCCGCCGTCGCTGGCTGGCGGGGGCTGCAACAGGCGTCAATTAGGCGTAAACTTGTCAGTTGCATTTGTTTATTTTTCGAGAACGGCAGCATGGCCTGCCGGCAACTGACAAGAAAAGGAATCACCCATGAGCGCACCTATTGCCCTGTCCGACCGCGACGGCAAGATCTGGCTGGACGGCCAGCTGGTGGACTGGCGTGACGCCAAGGTGCACGTGCTCACCCATAGCCTGCACTACGGCTGCGCCGCATTCGAAGGCGTCCGCGCCTACCAGACCGACAAGGGCACCGCCGTGTTCCGTCTGGAAGACCATACCAAGCGCCTGTTCAACAGCGCCAAGATCCTGCGCATCCCGATGCCGATGTCGCAGGAAGAAGTGAATGATGCGCACAAGGCCGTGCTGCGCGAAAACCAGCTGGAAAGCGCCTACATCCGTCCGCTGGTGTGGCTGGGCTCCGAGAAACTGGGCGTTTCGCCCAAGGGCAACACGACCCACGTGATGATCGCCGCCTGGAACTGGGGCGCCTACCTGGGCGAAGAAGGCATGGCCGTGGGCATCCGCATCAAGACCAGCAGCTTCACGCGTCACCATGTGAACATCACCATGACGCAGGCCAAGACGGCCAGCAACTACACCAACTCGATCCTGGCCAACATGGAAGCCACCGACGACGGCTACGACGAAGCCCTGCTGCTGGACAGCGCCGGTTTTGTCAGCGAAGGCTCGGGCGAAAACGTGTTCATCGTCAAGGAGGGCGTGGTCTACACCCCTGACCTGTCCGCCGGCGCCCTCAACGGCATTACGCGCAACACCATTTTCCACATCTGCCAGGATCTGGGCATCGAGGTGGTGCAGAAGCGCATCACGCGTGACGAATGCTATATTGCCGACGAAATGTTCTTTACCGGCACCGCCGCCGAAGTCACGCCGATCCGTGAAATGGACCGCGTGCAGATCGGCATCGGCCGCCGCGGCCCGATCACCGAAAAGATCCAGAGCGCCTTCTTCGATATCGTGAACGGTCGCAATCCCAAGTACGCACACTGGCTGGCGCTGGTGTAACCCCCTGCACGGAGATACCCCATGAGCAAAGCTGTAGAAATCAAGGCCAGCGACCTGAACCAGGCCGGCGAAGTGTTCTGCCCCAGCCCGCTGGCCGGCATGGAGCTGTGGAACAGCCATCCGCGCGTGTACATCAATGTGTCGAAGCATGGCGAGGGCAAGTGCCCGTATTGCGGGACGGTGTACAAGCTGAAGGAAGGTGAAGTTGTCGCGCACGGGCATTGAGGCCTGACAGGCTTTCATGCGCGTCCTGCACTTTGTCACCGGGGGCTTTTCCGGCGCTACCCAGGTAGCGGTGGACTTGTGTCTGGCCGCGCAGCAAGGCCAGGACATGCAGGTGTTGCTGGTATTGCGCCGCAAACGCAATACCGATGCGGCACGCGTCCAGGCCCTGCGCGACAAGGGGCTGGATGTCCGCGTGGTACCCGGCTGGTCGCACCTGGCCACGGTGCTGAGCCTGCGCAAGATAGCGCTGGAGTGGCAGCCGGATATTCTGGTGGCGCACGGCTTCAGTGACCATTTGTGGGGGCGTTATGCCGGCATTCTGGCCAAGGTACCCCATTTGGTGCATGTGGAGCACAACTCCCGGGAACGGTATACAGCATGGCGATTGAAGCAGGCGCTGTGGCTGGCCAGATATACGGCCGTCAGCATTGGTGTCTCTGAGGGGGTCAAGGCGCGTCTGCTGGAGCTTGGCTTTCCAGCCGAGCGTTGTGTCGCCATCCCCAATGGCATCAACATGCAGCGCTTCCCGAAACAAGACCTGCTCCCTTGGGATCAACGGCAGCCGGCGCTTGTCATGGCCGCCCGTTTCGCACGCCAGAAAGATCACGAGACCCTGCTCCATGCCCTGGCCCTGCTGGCGCAACAGGGACTAAAACCCACGCTCTACCTGGCGGGAGGTGGCAAGCAGCGGCAGCAGCAGCGTGCCCGCACACTGGCTACGAAGCTGGGAATTGCTGATCAAGTGCAATTTCTTGGCCAGGTGCAGGATCTGCCCCAATTCCTGATGCAGCAGCAAATTTTCGTCTTATCCACGCACTATGAAGGCATGCCTCTGGCCTTGCTGGAAGGCATGGCAGCCGGCTGTGCCTGCATCGGCAGCAATGTCGTGGGGGTCCGCGAAGTTCTTGAGCATGGGCGTACCGGCTTGCTGGTGGCCGAGGGAGACGCCTCCGCCATGGCGGAAGCGATTCATGGCCTGCTGAACAACCCGGTTCAAGCACAACACCTGGCTTTGGCAGCGCGCCAGCAAGCAGAAACCGAATTTGACCTTTCCGTCATGCAAGCCAGACACGCATCCTTGCTACGCGCCGTACAGTCTGGCAAAGCCCTGACGATGTCATTCACTCCCTGTCATCCGGAATAGCCTGTCCCAGCTCAATCCAGCGTCTTGGCACGCATCGCGAGGTGGCGCATATTGCCTAATGTCAAAGCCGCTTTCATGCGGATTTTGCGCCAGCGCATGAGCCAGCCCACAGGCGGGCGCACCCCCTCTATGCTCGACACTTCACTGGTTTCATCCAGCAGCACCACAGGGGGAAGCACACCCAGAATGGTCAGGTCATTTTCCCACCAGAATCGCAAATCCACATCAATCGGGCGTCCGAAGGGTATCCGGCTCTGCAGCAATTTGCGGGCCCCCTCCCTGCTCAGCACATAGCCTGCCGTCATGCTGGGCACTCTTTGATAAGCGATCAGATCATGCTGCGGCGTCAAGGGCCTTCTTGCACGCACCTTTTCACCTTGCAAGCGCCCCATGAGCTTGACCATGTCCCACTGGCCCTGGACGCCGGCAATCGCTTGTACTACGGCCGGAAAGCTGTCATCAAGAACTACATCATCTTCCAGCACCACCAGCCATTCCGACTCTGACGCCAGGAACTTTCGCCAAACATGTATATGGCTCGCATAGCAGCCTTTCTCGCCGTTTACCAGCGGCTTGTAATACTGCTCACTGTTAAGCGCAGCGTTGTACAGCTTGGCCTGCTCAGCTTCGGGCACATCTGCCCACCAGACAGCAGGAAAGCGTTCTCCAGGCAGGCCCAGGCGCGCAAACTCCCGCTCTACCCTTTGGCGTCTTTCAACATCCTTGTCCAGGTTAATGAAGGTGATCAAACAGCGACTCCAGAACGACATACTCATGACTTCCAGAACTGCCAACGAGGACGCTTGGCTGGAGCTTCTGTCGCCAGCGTGTGTGCCAGCTCCAGATAATGTGCAAAATTCAACTGCCCGCCCTTGATGACATCATCAGCCACGGCCGCCAGCAACGCCTCATATGCCGGTTTCCTGGATTCGAACAGATGAAAGAAGTCGCGCCTGCCATAAAAGGTGCCAATGCCGAACACCCCTTCCGATCCCAGCGCCCACTTGGATATCAGGGTAGCCGTGGGCTCGGACATCACGACTTCAACACCCCGAGCACGCGCCAGCGCACTCAGGACCTCTGCAGCATCATGCTGCTTGCTGGATTGCAAATCGGGCTTGCCCAGGTCCTCCCACAACTGCTTGCGTAGCGCCATGAACATGGGGCCGGCATACACCTCATTGCCCGGCTTGTGGTTGGAGAACTGCGCCAGGCCGAACAGGGCTCCGCGCTGCGCATGGGACACCGCCTGCAGGTAGGCATCTTGGTGCAACGGGAAGGCGTCTATGTCGCAGAAGATAACGATATCTTCAGATGCATGACGCTCCAGCACTTCCCGCATCCAGACGCCATGGGGCTTCTTGTGCGCGCGCTCCTGACGCAACGGGATGCCCAGATGGGCAAAAACATCCTGCTGCTTCTTTAATATTCCTTGCGGAATATTGTCCCAGTACATTGCATGCACATTAGCCTGTTCACTCATGGGGCTTCCTTTATTCCAATCATCACGCAAACTGCCTACACCAGTACAACACATCGTGTTTGGCAAGCAGCACAGGGTCCACGGTAGCGTGCGACGCATGCAGAAAAGATGACAACTGGGCAGCATCGTCCATGCTGTCGATGAAAACACGGTCTGCTGCATAAAGCGCATCCGTCCGGGCCATTTTTCTTGTTGTCAGCAGCTTCTTGTCAAAAAAGGCCGCCTCCATGCTGCGCACCGAAGGCCCACTTTGATGGGACTGCACAACCTCTACCAAACAGCGCGACTTATTGACCCACGACAGATTATCTTCGTATGACAAGGGCATGTTCGTCAGCAGCTGTTGATCTTCTGCAGAATAGTTTCGATTCTTGTCGGGCGTGATATGAAAATAGGCACGCAAACCTGCCGCATTGGCACAATCCAGCAAACGCCGCAGTACTGGTAACCTGCCCTTGTCCTGCCCGACAAAGAACAAGTCGATCTCTTCCGGAACCGATGGCTTCACATGAACGGATACGTCACGGTAGACCTGCGGCACCAATTCCAGCCCATGCTTTCTGGCATCTTCCGGATCGAATGTCACCACCCGCATGCCCAACCCCTTGAGTGCGCGGACATGCAGCTGACGCTTCCAGTGGTTTTGCTGGTAATCCCTCACCGGATTCCAGGTAAAGATAGTGCACCTTGACGAACGCAAATGGCCTTGCAGGATGTGCAGCTCCTTGATGTTCTCCACACCAAAGATCAGCACCCCATCGTGGGGCTCTATCTGGCGCAGCTGTGCGTAATATTCTGGTGAAAAGTAACGGGCAGCCCGCATTCGGTCAACCAGCCATGGCGCATAGGCTTCGGCCATCTTCAAGACTGATTTGCCACGGCGGCGACCATCATGCGCCAGTACACGTATGTCGTGCACGCCCCGCAACCTCTGCATGACAAATTCCGTCAGGAAAAAATTGGTGTTGGCAATGACATGCAGCATGTCTTGAATTCTAGCAAAGGCACATCTATCGCCCTTCTAGGACGTGCACTCCCATCCCCAAGCATCCCCCACAATCTGCGCCAGATCAGCCCGCCCGGGCCGCCACCCGAGCACCTCCCGCGCCCTTGCGGCATCCGCCACCAGCCGGGCCGGGTCGCCCGCACGACGCGGCCCTTCCTGCACCGGAATGGCACGTCCCGTCACCTGCCGCGCCACATCAATCACCTGCTGCACGGAATAGCCATCGCCGTTCCCCAGGTTGAAGGCCGTACTCCGGCCACCGGCAGCCAGGTACTCCAGCGCCAGCCAATGCGCATCGGCCAGGTCCATCACGTGGATATAGTCGCGGATGCAGGTGCCGTCCGGTGTGTCGTAATCGCGGCCGAACACGCTGATATGGCTGCGACGACCAGAGGCCGCCTGCAGCACCAGCGGAATCAGGTGCGTTTCCGGTTCGTGGCGCTCCCCCAGCAGGCCATCCGGATGCGCGCCTGCCGCGTTGAAATAGCGCAGGCACACCGACTGGAACCCGTAGGCCTGCTCATAATCGGCCAAGGCCTGCTCAATCATCCATTTGGTGCGGCCATACGGGTTGATGGGCTGCTGCGGATGGCGCTCGTCAATGGGCGTGTATTGCGGCTCGCCAAAGGTGGCCGCGGTAGAGGAAAAGACAAACTGCCTGACACCGTGCCGCTGCATGGCATTGAGCAGCGTGATCGTGTTGGAGACGTTGTTGGCGTAATACTTGCCAGGATCGGCCACCGACTCGCCCACCTGGATGCAGGAGGCAAAATGCATGACGGCATCAAAAGCGCCCTCGGCCAGCAGGCGGTCCAGCAAGGCGGCATCGGCCATGTCGCCCACCACCAGTTCGCCATGCAACACGGCATCGGCATGGCCGGCACTCAGGTTGTCCAGCACCGTGACGCGCACGCCGCGCTGGCCCAGCAGCCACACCATGTGCGAGCCGATATAGCCTGCACCCCCTACCACCAGAATATGCTTCATGGCCGCTTCTCCTGCACCACCAGCACCCGCCCCGCCAGCCACACCAGCACCAGCACCGGCAGCCCCAGCAGCGCCGTGCTGGTAAAGAAGGTGGCGTAACCAAACTGGTCCACAAACGCGCCAGACCAGCCGGCCACGAACTTGGGCAGCAGCAGCATCAGCGACGAGAACAGCGCATACTGCGTGGCGGAATACTGGATATTGGTCAGGCTGGACAAATAGGCAATAAAGGCTGCCGAGGCGATGCCGCCGGCCAGATTGTCGGCCGAGACCACCAGGATCAGGGCGTTGACGTCATGGCCGTGTCCGGCCAGCCAGGCAAACAGCAGGTTGCTGATGGCACTGGTAATCGCGCCCAGCATCAGGATGCGCATCACGCCAAAGCGCATGGACAGGACGCCGCCTACATACGCCCCCACCAGCGTCATGATGACGCCGTAGATCTTGGTCACCGCCGCCACTTCGGCCTTGGTGTACTGCATGTCCACGTAAAAGGGATTGGCCATGATGCCCATCACCACATCGCTGATGCGGTACACGCCAATCAGCGCCAGAATCAGCGCCGCCTGCCAGCGGTAGCGGCGGAAGAAATCGGCAAAGGGATCGACCAGGGTCTGGCGCAGCCATTCGCCCGGGGTGCGCGGACTGGGCTGTGCCACCGGTACCGGCTCAGGGGCCAGCAGCACCGTCACGATGCCCACCAGCATGGAAGCTGCCATCACCAGATAGGCGGTCATCCAGGCCTGGTTCTGGTAGCCGCTGCCGGCGGTTTCCGCCCCCGCTGCCAGCCACAGCACACCGGCACCAGCCCAGATCATGGCCAAGCGGTAGCCGGTCTGGTAAGTGGCGGCCAGCGCCGCCTGTTTTTCGGTTTCGGCCGATTCGATACGGAAGGCATCGAGCGCAATGTCCTGCGTGGCCGAGCTGAAGGCCACCACCAGCGCCGCCGCCGTGACGGCAAACAGGCCCTGCTGCGGGTTGCCCAGCGCCATGGCCACCAGCCCGCCCACAATGCCCAGCTGGGCCAGCAGCAGCCAGCTGCGCCGCCGGCCCAGCCAGCGTGTCAGCAGCGGAATCGGCACCCGGTCCACCAGCGGGGCCCAGACCCACTTGAAGCCATAGGCCAGGCCCACCCAGCTCAGAAAACCGATGGTGGCACGGTCGATACCGGCCTCGCGCAGGCGAAAGCTCAGGGTGCCCAATACCAGCAACAAGGGCAGGCCGGCCGAGAAGCCCAGCGCCAGCATGCGCAGGCTGGCCGGCTCCAGGTAGACGCGCAGGGATTCGCGCCAGGTCGGGCGCGTGGCAGCGGCAGTTTCGGAAGATGCAGACATGGTCAACGTTGTATCACGCCCCGGAGCCAATTCAGCGGGCTGGCGGCATCTTTTGCCATACTGCGGCAGATGCCATGGAGGAGCCCGATCAGGTGCCCGCCACAAACGGGTTGCTGACGCGCTCGCGGCCAAATGTGCTTTCCGGGCCGTGGCCGGGAATGAACACGGTGTCGTTGCCCATGGGCCACAGGCGCTGCGTGATGCTGGCAATCAGCGTGTCGTAATCGCCACCGGGAAAGTCGGTGCGGCCAATGGAACCGGCAAACAGCACATCACCCACAAAAGCGCGATTCGCCTCGGCCGAGTGGAACACCACATGGCCCGGCGTATGACCGGGGCAGTGGCGCACCTGCAGCGTGCTCTGGCCCAGCTGCACCGTATCGCCATCCTGCAGCCAGCGCGTGGGCGTGAACACACGCGCCGGCGGAAAACCGTAGTTGACCGCCGTTTGCGGCAAGGCATCGATCCAGTACTGGTCGCCCTCCTGCGGGCCGATGATGGGCAGTTGCAGCTGCTCGGCCAGATCGGCGGTGCCGGCGCAGTGGTCCACATGGCAGTGCGTCAGCAGGATCTGCGTCAGGCGGATGCCCTGCTTCTCGACGAAGGCCAGCAGACGCGGCAGGTCGCCGCCCGGGTCCACCACCGCGCCTTCCATGGTCTGGTCACACCAGAGGATGGAGCAGTTCTGCTGGAACGGGGTCACGGGAATGGTGTGGTAATGCAGCATGGGAATGCCTCAGAGGGTAAAGTCGTAATCGATGGTGATGGGCGCGTGGTCCGAGAACTTCTCGCTCTTGTAGATGGACTCGGTATGCGCATGGCGCGCCAGCGCCGGCGTGGCCAGATGGTAGTCCAGCCGCCAGCCCACGTTCTTGGCGTAGGCCTGGCCGCGGTTGCTCCACCAGGTGTAGCACTCGTCGGTGGCTTCCGGCTTGAGCTGGCGGTACACATCCACAATGCCTGCCTCGGCCAGCAGGCGCGTCATCCAGGCGCGCTCTTCGGGCAGGAAACCGCTGTTCTTGCGGTTGCCCTTCCAGTTTTTCAGGTCGATCTCGTTGTGCGCGATATTCACATCGCCGCACAGGATGAATTCGCGCCCCTGCTTGAGCTCCAGCAGGTAGGGATACATCTCGTCCAGAAAGCGGTACTTGGCCTCCTGGCGCAGCTCGCCCGAAGAGCCACTGGGAAAATAGCAGCTGATGATGGACAGCGCGCGCTGCGGCGTGTCAAAGCGCAGCTCCAGATAGCGCCCTTCGGCATCGAATTCGGTCGAGCCGAAGCCCACACGCACATCGCTGGGCTCATGCCGCGTGTAGATGCCCACACCGGAATAGCCTTTTTTCTCGGCAAAGTGGAAGTAGCCCTGCATCTCGGCCAGCACCTCGAACTTGCCGACGATATCGGCCTGCTGTGCCTTCACCTCCTGGACACACATACAATCAGGGGCATGCGCTGCCAGCCAGGGTTCCAGACCCTTGGTGGTGGCCGAGCGGATGCCGTTGAGGTTGAGACTGGTCAAGCGAAACACCTGGCGTGCACTCCTTTTTTTCCTGTTTATTCCTGACGGACGATACCCATGAACCACGCAGCCTCCACCCCTTCCCAGGACTCTCTTGCCCAGGACTTTGTGGCATTTGCGGTGGATTGCGGGGTGCTGCGCTTTGGCAGCTTCACGACCAAGGCCGGTCGCCAATCGCCCTACTTCTTCAATGCCGGCCTGTTCAACGATGGGGCCATGCTGGGCCGGCTGGCTCAATTCTATGCGCAACGCATCCTGGACAGCGGCATCCGTTTCGACATGCTGTTTGGCCCGGCCTACAAGGGCATCCCGCTGGTGGCTGCCGTGGCGGTGGAACTGGCGCGTCTGGGCCACAACCGGCCGTTTGCCTACAACCGCAAGGAGGCCAAGGACCACGGTGAAGGCGGCAGCCTGGTCGGTGCGCCGCTGCAGGGCCGGGTACTGATCGTGGATGACGTCATGTCGGCCGGCACCGCCGTACGCGAATCGATTGCGCTGATCAGCGCCGCCGGTGCCACGCCGGGTGCCGTGGCCGTGGCGCTGGATCGGCAGGAAATGGCGACCGAGAACGGCCAGGACGTGCCCTACAGCGCCGTGCAGTACGTGCGCCGCGAGCTGGGCATGGACGTCTGCGCCATTGCCACGCTGGATGACCTGCTGGGCTATCTGCAACAGCCGGTCAACGCCAGCGCGGAACTGGCGGCCAGCCACGCACAGGTGCTGGCCTACCGCGAGCGCTACGGCGTGCGCTAAACCTGCACAAAGGCGTCGTAGCCGGTCTTGAGCACCAGCGCCAGCACCACCAGGATAAAGGCGATGCGCACAAAGCCGCTGCCATGGCGCAGCGCCATGCGCGAGCCGATCAGGCTGCCCGCCACATTGGCCACGGCCATGGCCAGCCCAAGCTGCCACCACACGTGGCCCTTGCTGGCAAACAGCGCAATCGCCGCCACGTTGGTGCTGACGTTGATCAGCTTGGCCCCGGCCGAGGCGTGCAGGAAGTCATAGCCCAGCACGCGCACCAGCAGGAACACCAGAAAACTGCCGGTACCCGGACCAAAAAAACCATCGTATACCCCCAGCGCCAGGCCGATCAGACTGGCCGCCAGCATCTCGTGGCGTCCGGCCCAGCGTGGCGTGTGCTGCGTGCCCAGATCCTTTTTCACCAGCGTGTAGGCCAGAATCAGCACCAGCACAAAGGGCAGTGCCTTGCGCAGGAAGTCCGGATTCACCATGGTCACCAGCCAGGCCCCGACAAAGGAGCCGGCGAAACCGGCCAGCGCCGCCGGCAGCATGGCACGCCAGGGCATGCGCACGCGGCGGCTGAACTGCCAGGTGGCAAAGCTGGTGCCCCAGACCGAGGCCGACTTGTTGGTACCCAGCAAGGTCGCCGGCACCATGTTCGGGAAGGTGGCAAACAGGGCCGGCACCAGGATCAGGCCGCCCCCGCCCACAATGGCATCGACGAATCCGGCGAACAGCGAGGCTGCAATGACAATGAACCAGTCCATGGCTAACTCCTGATCGGAAAGCAACAGGGCCTGCAACACGCAGGCCCTGTTATCTACAGCTGTCTGCCGTCAGACCACGGCACCCGCGTTCGGATCGTCTCGCGGATCCTTGCGCTGCGGCTTGACCAGGTCTTCGCGCTTGATGCCCAGCCACATGGCAATGGCTGCCGCCACGAATACCGAGGAGTAAATGCCGAACACGATGCCGATGGTCAGCGCCAGGGCAAAGTAGTGCAGTGCCTGGCCACCGAAGATCAGCATCGCCAGCACCATGGCCTCGGTAGAACCGTGCGTGATCATGGTGCGGCTGATGGTGCTGGTAATAGCGTGGTTGATCACCTCCACCGTATTCATCTTGCGATAACGGCGGAAGGTTTCGCGAATACGGTCAAAGATCACCACCGACTCGTTCACCGAATAGCCCAGCACGGCCAGCACCGCCGCCAGCACCGAGAGCGAGAACTCCCACTGGAAGAAGGCAAAGAAGCCCAGAATGATGATGATGTCGTGCAGGTTGGCAATCACCGCCGAGACGGCATACTTCCATTCAAAGCGGACCGCCAGGTAGATGATGATGCCAATCACCACGAAGGCCAGCGCCTTCAGGCCGTTGTGCAGCAACTCCTCTCCCACCTGCGGGCCGATGAACTCGACCCGGCGCAGCTGCACGTCGGGGCTGGCCGTCTGCAGCGCCTGCAACACCTGTTCGCTCTGCTGGGCCGAGGTCACGCCTTCCACCAGCGGCAGCCGGATCATCACTTCCTGCGAGGAACCGAAGTTCTGGATCAGCACTTCCTGGTAGCCCAGGCCACTGACGGTTTCACGCACCTGCTCGATCTTGGCCGGCTGGCTGTAGGCCACTTCCATCACGGTACCACCGGTGAACTCCACCGACAGGTGCAGGCCGCGCGTGACCAGGAAGAACACCGCCAGGGCAAAGGTGGCAAAGGAGATGAGGTTGAAGATCCATGCATAGCGCATGAACGGGATGTCTTTCTTGATCCGGAAAAATTCCATGATGCTGTCCTTTTTCTATGTCCGGATCAGGCCTTGGCGGTCTGTTCGTTTTCGGGTTTCCAGACCGTGCCAATCGACACCGACTTGAGCTTGCGCTGGCGGCCATACCAGAAGTTCACCAGGCCGCGCGAGAAGAACACGGCCGAGAACATGGAGGTGGCAATGCCCAGGCAGTGCACCACGGCAAAGCCGCGGATCGGGCCGCTACCCCAGGCCAGCAGTGCCAGACCGGCGATCAGCGAGGTCACGTTGGCATCGAGAATGGTGGCCCAGGCACGGTCAAAACCGGCCAGAATGGCAGCCTGTGGCGACACCCCTGCCCGCAGCTCCTCGCGGATACGCTCGTTGACCAGCACGTTGGCATCGATGGCCATGCCCAGCGCCAGCGCCATGGCCGCCATGCCGGGCAAGGTCAGCGTCGCCTGCAGCATGGACAGGATGGCCACCAGCAGCAGCAGGTTCACCCCCAGGGCAATCGCCGAAAAGACGCCGAAGACATGGTAGTACACCACCATGAAGATCACCACGGCCAGGAAGCCCCAGGCCACACTCTTGAAGCCCTTCTCGATGTTGTCGGCACCCAGGCTGGGGCCGATGGTGCGCTCTTCCACGATTTCCATCGGGGCCGCCAGCGAACCGGCGCGCAGCAGCAGCGAGGTATCGGCGGCTTCCTGTGTCGTCATGCGGCCGCTGATCTGCACCCGGCCACCGCCGATTTCGGTACGGATCACGGGATCGGTCACCACCTCCCCCTTGCCCTTTTCGAACAGCAGGATGGCCATGCGCTTGCCCACGTTGTCACGCGTGATGTTGCGGAAAATCGTGCTGCCCTTGCTGTCCAGCGTCAGGTTGACGGTGGGCTCATGGGACTGGCTGTCGAAACCGGGCTGGGCGTCGGTCAGGTTCTCGCCGGTCAGCACCACCTGCTTCTTGACGATCACGGTGCGGCCTTCGCGGTTGAGGAATTTCTCGCTGCCAAAGGGCACCGGACCGGAGCCCATTTCGGCGGCGCGGCCTTCGGTGCTTTCATCTACCATGCGCAGTTCCAGCGTGGCGGTACGGCCCAGGATTTCCTTGGCCTTGGCGGTGTCTTGTACGCCCGGCAGCTGCACCACCACGCGGTCCAGGCCCTGCTGCTGGATCACCGGCTCGGCCACGCCCAGCTCGTTGATGCGGTTCTGCAGCGTCAGGATGTTCTGCTTGAGGGCCTGCTCCTGGAAGCGCGTGGCCTCGGCCGGCTTGTAGCGCGCCACCACACGGTTGCCCTGCAGCTCGGGCTGCAGCTCCAGCACATTGTCCTGGATGACGTTGCGCGCCTGTTCGGCGGTAGCGGCATCGGCAAAGCTGGCCTCGATGCTGTCGCCGTTGCGTGCCACATCGGTGTAGCGCAGCTGCTTGTCACGCATCAGGGTGCGGATATCGCTGGCAAAGGAGTCCAGGCGCTTGTTCAGCGCCGTCTGCATGTCCACCTGCAGCATGAAGTGCACACCGCCGCGCAGGTCCAGGCCCAGGTACATGGGCTTGGCGTGCAGGGACGTGAGCCACTGCGGTGAGCGCGAGACCAGATTGAGCGCCGCCACGTAGGACGGGTCGGTCGCATCGGGATTGAGCGTGCGCTCGATCACGTCGCGCGCCTTGAGCTGCTGGTCGGGGGTGGCAAAGCGCACCATCAGCTGGCTGTTTTCCAGCGTGGTGACGTCAGGCGTGAGCTGGGCAGCCGTGAGGGCGTCCGAGACGCGCTGCTGCACACCGGCATCCACGACAACCGTGGAGCGGATCGAGGACACCTGCACGGCAGGTGCCTCGCCAAAGAAGTTGGGCAGGGTGTAGATCAGGCCGATCACCACCGCAAACAGCATGACAAGGTATTTCCAGACCGGATAACGGTTCATGGTTGATTCTTTCCATCTAGCGGTGCTGCCGGCAGGCGGCAGGCACCAGTCGCCCCTGGTACGGCCGGGGCGTGGCCGGGTGGCGGCATGCCGGCGGGCTGCCGGTGCCGCCGGCGGAAATTACTTCAGCGTACCCTTGGGCAGCACCTGCACCACGGCGCTGCGCTGCAGCTGGATCTCGACGCCTTCGGCCACCATCACATTGATGTTGGTGTCACGCACGCTGGTGACGCGACCCAGGATGCCGCCAGCGGTCACGACCTCGTCGCCGGGCGCCAGCGCCTCGACCATGGCCTTGTGCTCCTTCTGCTTCTTCATCTGGGGACGGATCATGATGAAGTACAGGACCGCGAACATTGCGATCATGGGCAGGAAGGACATCAGGGAAGAGGCGGTATCGGCACCGGCAGCCGCCTGTGCGTAAGCATTGGAAATGAACACGAAAACTCCTGTTTATGGGGGATATGGGGTAGCCCGGCCACGCTTCCGGTCGGACGAATGGCAGGCATGCAACCGGTTATTGTAAATCCTTCGGCTTTTCCGGACAGGACAATCCTGTTACAGGGCGGTACAGCCACTGCTGCTGCCCACCTATTGTCCGGCTGCTGCCGAAGCCCGCCGGGCCAGCCAGGCATCATGCTGCTGCGGATAGACCTGCCGGAAATGCTGGCGCGTCTGTTCGGCGGCGGCCGTTTGCCCCAGCAGTAGCTGGGCCTCGATGATGCGCTGCACCACCCGCGCCTCCGGGCTGTAGTGCATCAGCGCCTGGGCGTGCGCCAGCTCGGCCCCGGCATTCGCGGGAGTCAGCGGCACGGTGGAAAGCATGGCGAAGTTGACCGCATTCTGGTAGAGCGGTGTGCGCTGCGCCTGCGCCAGGGTGTTGTCGCGGAACAGCCAGGCGCGCGCCTCGGGTGCCGTATAGAGCTGCGTCACACGCACAAAATCAAAGCTGGCATAGGCCAGGCCAGACAGCATGACCACCGCCACCAGTTGCTGCGCCAGCAGCCAGGAGCGGCCCTGCAGGCCTGCCCCCTCAGCCCTGGCGCGCAGCGGACGCTGGCTGGCCAGCAGCACCCCCAGCGCCAGACCACAGGCCAGCTGGAACGGTGCATACCACAACGGATATTCCAGCAGGCTGTGGATGCCGATCACGGCCAGCACACCCCACATCAGCTGGCGTCGGGCAGAACGCTCGGCCCAGGGGCGGCTCCAGAGTACCCAGCCGGCCAGCAGCAGACAGAACAGCACGGCGACCGGCAAACCCAGCTCGATGGCCAGATGCAACGGCAGGTTGTGCGCATTGTCGAGCATGTCGCAGAATCGCGTATCGCCATAGTTGGCGTAATAATGGGCAATGTCCAGCTGGCCCCAGCCCCAGCCGCTCCAGGGTCGCTGCGCGATCAGATCCAGCACATTGCCCCACAGCACGGTACGGCTGATGCACATGCGGCTGTCCGCTCCCTGCACCCGTACCATGATGTCCACGCCGCCCAGCCAGTGCGGCAGCACATAGCTGGACACCAGATAGGTCAGCGCCAGTGCCAACAGCCACAGCAGCACATTGCGGCGGCGACCGATACGGCCCTGCTCCGGCAGGCGCCAGGTCCACCACAGCATCAGCACCATGGTCAGCAGCATCTGCACCATGCCGGTACGCGATAGCGTCAGGCCCATGCTGACCGCCAAGGGCAGCATCAGCAGCAGCGCCACCAGGCCCGCAGTGCGCGGACGAAGTTGCCCGGCATGCCCCCACAAACGCTGCAGCCTGCCGCTGTACCACAGGTACCACAGCGCCCACAGCGCGATATTCATGAGGGAGGCGTACTGGTTGCGCTGACGCAGGTTGCCATACACCTGCCCGGCAGGCGCATGGTTGACCAGGCCACCGAGCCAGGCGGTAAGCTGAAAATACTGCAACAGGCCGATCAGAGCACTCAGCAGGCCGGCCATCAGCCAGCTCCAGGCGATCAGGGCGACCGCGTCACCCCCTTGCTGCTGCGGCTCCAGGACATCCTGCTGCGCCAGCCGGGCGCCGACCAGGGCGGCCGCGCCCAGCATCAGACAGCCCAGCATCAGCAGTTGCCAGGACACGTCCAGCAGAATGCCCAGCACCGCCCCGGTGACCAGAAACGCCGCCAGATAGCCGGCCATGGCTCCCGCATGCAGCGCCGGGAACAACAGCAACAGCACGGCGATGCAGACCCAGCCGGTGATCAGCGGTATGGCCGGCGTCATGGCCCCGCCGGCGACCGGATTCAGCCACGGGATGCAGGCGCAAAGCAGGAACAGCCAGGCCGCCAGGGTCCGCTGCTCGCGCGGGAAGTGGCACAGCGGCTGGGCAACAACAGGGGAAGGGGTTTGCATGGTGACAACAGGGTCGGGCACAACCCGGGTATTATGCCGCCGCCACCGGCCTGCGCACCGCTAGCGGCACTGCGCGGGCAGCAAGTCCTGGCGTACGCCTTGCGCCAGAACCGGCACCAGGGCGGCATCGGCCATATTCAGTGCCGCCGCGTGGGTTTCTCCTACACAGGCCCAGTCGAGCGCGCCGCCCTGACCGGCAGCCAGTGCTGCCGGCAGACCCACGGCGGCGGCAGCGCCAGCTGCAGAGCGTATCAGCGGAATCAGCTGCAGCTGGTTGTTGACACCAGTACCACTGGCATCGCCGCGATAGACGATGGTGATATTGCCATTGCCATCACCAGGCGGCACCGGCTCGCAATCCGGGTTGCTGATGCAGATGCGTTCGACGAACTTGGAATTGGCTCCGCTGCCCCCGGCCTGGCGGTTCCAGGCGTTGCTGATGCGATCCAGCTCGTCCTGCGAAGCGATGCCTTCGGTGGCAATCTGGTTGCGCGCCGCTTCTGCCAGCTGCAGACCCTCGACGATGCGCGTGCGCACCAGATGCGATTGGTAGGAAGTAAGGGCAAAAGTGGCGGCGATGCCGATCAGGGCGACCACCACCATCAGCTCGATCAGGGTGAAACCGCGGGAAATGCCTTGGCGCATGACAGACCTCTTGCAGGATGGGTGCCGGCAGCCCGCCTGGACTGCAGCAGTTGGAAGATACTGCAGTATACATTATTGACTATCTATATAATACTTTTCAACTCATATTTTGAAGGATAAGCCAATGACACATGCATCTGCTCATGCTGCCACATGGCACCATCCCAGTCTTCCGGGGGAGGCTGCTCCAGAAAACGCTCCATGCGCTGGCGGTGAATGGCGTGCAGACGTTGCAGCCCGGGCGGCAACTGTTCATCAGACCGCTGCAACAAGGCCGCAGCGCGCTGCCAGTCACGCTGCAGATAGGCCATGGTGTAATCCTGCCAGACCGCCCATTCGGCCTCCGCACGGGCATCGTGAACAGCTGAAATTTCCGGTGTGTACAACTCCACCTGCTGCGCACGCCCGACGACGCGCACACAGTCGACCCAGCGCCAGGTATGGGCCGGGCACTGCGCCACTGTATCCTGCCCCACCAGTGTGCCCACGCCATACCACTTGGCCAGCGATTCCAGTCGCGCCGCCAGATTGACGGCATCCCCGATCACGGTATAGCTGCGACGCATGTCGGAACCCATGTCGCCTACGCTCATGGAGCCGCTGTTGATGCCAATGTTGACGGCCATGGGCGATTCATCCCGCGCTGACAGTTCGGCATTGAAGGCCTGCAGCATTCGGCCGATATCCAGTGCCGTCTGTACCGCATGCCGGGCATGCCGGGGATCGTGCACCGGAGCGCCCCAGAACACCATCACGCAATCGCCAATGTACTTGTCGATGGTGCCGTTGTGCTCGGCGATAATCTCGGCCATGCGGTTGAAAATAGTGTTGAGCATGCTTTGCACCCGCTGCGGATCCATGCCCTCGGACAGATTGGTGAAGTGCTGCAGGTCGCAGAACATGACGGTCATGTCCCGCAGTTGGGCCTGCATGCTGTAGGCATCCGGCTGCCGCGCCATGCGCTCGGCCAGCTCGCTCTGCACATAGTGGCCAAACAGGCGCACCAGCTGCCGCTTGGTCCGCTTTTCCAGGAAAAAACCGTAGCTGGCATGCAACAGGTAGGTAGCCAGCACGGTCAGCAGCACCGGCACCACCGGCAGCACCAGCCCGAGCCGCCAGAACATCAGCTGGGTCAGCAGCATCCAGGCACCGGCAACGCCCACACTCCAGAACAGCGAGCCCACCGCTCCCATCTTGCTGAGGACCAGAATCAGGACCAGCGTGGTCAGCAGCACCGCCGTGGTGTCATAGGCTTCCCGGTAATCCGGCACATGGAGGAAATCCCCGTCCAGCATCGCCGCCAACGCCGTGGCATGGACCTCCACCCCGGGGAACTGGCTGCTGACCGGCGTGGCTCGCAGGTCACGCAATCCGGGCGCGGTAGCCCCCAGCAGCACGATTTTGCCCTTGAGCGTATTGGGCGCCACCCGGCCCGCCAGCAGGTCGGACGCACTGTAGTACTGAAAATGCCCGCCATGGCGTCCGCCAGGGCTGCGGAACGGGATCAGGAAACTGCCATTGCGCGCCGTTGGCAGCAACAGCCGGACTTCGCCCTGCCGCACTTCCAGCCCGGCAAGCTGGGAGTCGGGCAGCGACGGATCGACCGGACGCAAGCGCGTTTCTTCGGGCCCCAGCAGCGCCAGGAACATCGCCAGTGACAGCGAGGGATAGTAGCTGGTGCTATCGCCCTCTTCATAGCGCACCAGCAGCGGAATGCTGCGCAACATGCCATCACTGTCGGTATAGGAGTTGATATGACCGCCACGCGATGCCGCATCGACCAGGAAGGACAGGTTGCTGGCATAGCCCGTCATTTCCGGCAGCTCGGCAAAACCCTGTGTCAGCTGCCCCGGAGGCCAGGACAGGTGCAGCCCCTGCGGCAGCTGGCCGGATCGCTGCGGCGGTTGTTCCTGGGTGTAGTAATAGCCCAGTACGGCAGACTCGCCCTGGAGTGATCGCGCCAGAATGGCGTCCCGGTTGAGCCGCTGCTCCAGGCCCTGCATCATCTCGCCAGTCTGGAAGCGATCGGCCTGGCCGATATCACGCAGCCACTGGCGCACCGCCCGGACACTGTGATCGTCCTGCTGCGGCTCGGCGAACAGGATATCGACCCCGAGCAGGGCCACCTGCTGGCGGTCGAACAGCTCGTCCATCAGCAGCGCCACCTTTTCGCGGCTCCATGGCCAGCGACCGTCCTGCTGCAGACTGCTTTCATCGACATCGACGATGACAATGCGCTGATCCAGCATGGGAGGCCCCTGCTGCCCCAGCAGCGCACGGTCGTAGATATGCTGCTCCAGCCGCGTGACCGGCACATAGCTCAGGACACCGCTGGTATGCGGCAACAGCACCAGCATGGGCAGCAGACTGATCAGCGCGCGCAGCATGCCACTCTTGCCAAGCAGCCAGGCCGCACTGGTCCGTCGCCAGCGCAGCAGCACATCAGCAAAAGACTTCAGTTTCATGACAAGCTCACGAAGAAAATGGCATCACATCCGAAGAAACACCAGGTTGGCCGCAAAAAAGCCACTCCGCCTGAGACGGAGTGGCTTGTTCAAGGGTTGCGGCAATGGCTGGAGCCATCGCCTCCCTGCAGGGGGATTACAGCAGGCCCTTCAGCAGCTTGGCCATCTCGGACGGGTTGCGCGTGATGGTGAAACCGCACTCTTCCATGATGGCGAGCTTGGCTTCGGCCGTGTCGGCACCACCGGAGATCAGCGCACCGGCGTGGCCCATGCGCTTGCCGGGAGGCGCTGTCACGCCAGCGATGAAACCGACGATCGGCTTCTTCATGTTTTCCTTGCACCAGTAGGCGGCTTCCGCCTCGTCCGGGCCACCGATTTCACCGATCATGATCACGGCATCGGTGTCGGGGTCTTCGTTGAACATGCGCATCACGTCGATGTGCTTCAGGCCGTTGATCGGGTCGCCACCGATACCGACAGCGCTCGACTGGCCAATGCCCAGTTCGGTCAGCTGTGCCACGGCTTCGTAGGTCAGCGTGCCGGAACGGCTCACCACGCCCACGCGGCCCTTCTTGTGGATGTGACCCGGCATGATGCCGATCTTGATTTCGTCAGGCGTGATGGTGCCCGGGCAGTTGGGGCCCAGCAGCAGGGTGCGCTTGCCACCTGCGGCTTCCTTGGCCTTCATCTTGTTGCGGACTTCCAGCATGTCGCGGATCGGGATGCCTTCGGTGATGCAGATGGCCAGATCCAGGTCGGCGTCCACCGCTTCCAGGATGGCAGCCGCAGCGCCTGCCGGCGGCACGTAGATCACGGAAACGGTCGCGCCGGTCTGCTTGGCTGCTTCGCTCACATTGGCGTAGATCGGGATGCCTTCGAAATCTTCGCCGGCCTTCTTGGGGTTCACACCGGCCACGAAGCAGTTCTTGCCGTTGGCGTAGTCGCGGCACATGCGGGTATGGAACTGACCGGTCTTGCCGGTGATACCCTGGGTGATGACCTTGGTGTCTTTATTGATCAGGATGCTCATGAATGGGGCTCCAGAATGGGTTTCGGGAAGGCTCAGGCCTTGTTGACTTCGGCCACGACCTTCTCGGCGGCTTCGGCCATGGTGTTGGCAGTGATGATCGGCAGGCCGGATTCGGCCAGGATCTTCTTGCCGGCGTCTTCGTTGGTGCCCTTCATGCGCACGACCAGCGGCACGGACAAGCCGACCGCCTTGGAAGCGGCCACCACGCCTTCGGCAATGGTGTCGCACTTCATGATGCCGCCGAAGATGTTGACCAGAATCGCGTTCACGTTCTTGTTCTTCAGCATGATCTTGAAGGCTTCGGTCACCTTCTCGGTGGTGGCACCGCCGCCCACGTCGAGGAAGTTGGCCGGCTCGCCGCCGTACAGCTTGATGGTGTCCATGGTGGACATGGCCAGGCCGGCACCGTTCACCAGACAGCCGATGTTGCCGTCCAGGCTGATGTAGGCCAGGTCGAACTTGGAAGCCTCGACTTCGGCCGGGTCTTCTTCGTCCAGATCGCGGTAGGCGACGATTTCGGGGTGACGGAACAGGGCGTTGCTGTCGAAGTTGAACTTGGCGTCCAGGGCGATGATGTTGCCCTGACCGTCACGGTTCAGCGGGTTGATCTCGACCAGGGAAGCGTCGGTGTCCATGTAGCACTTGTACAGCTTCTGGCAGACGTCGATGAACTGCGCCTTGGAGTCTTCGGGCATGCCCACGCCCTGGGCCAGCTCCTCGCCCTGCTCGGCGGTCAGGCCGATGGCGGGATCGATGAAGACCTTGATGATCTTCTCGGGGTTGCTGTGGGCCACTTCCTCGATGTCCATGCCGCCTTCGCTGGAAGCGATGAAGGCCACCTTCTGGGTGCCACGGTCGGTTACCACGGACAGGTAGTATTCCTTCTGGATGTCGGCGCCTTCCTCGATGTACAGGCGACGCACCTTCTGGCCTTCGGGGCCGGTCTGGTGGGTCTTGAGCTGCATGCCCAGGATGTCGCCGGCGTGCTTCTGCACGTCCTCGATGGACTTGGCCACCTTCACGCCACCGCCCTTGCCGCGGCCACCAGCGTGAATCTGGGCCTTCACCACCCATACCGGGCCACCCAGCTTCTGGGCGGCCTCGACAGCCTCCTGCACGGTGAAAGCGGGAATGCCGCGCGGGACCGGCACTCCGAACTGGCGCAAGATCTCCTTGCCTTGATATTCATGAATTTTCATGCGATGTCTCTCTTGGTAGGGAAAAGATGCCCGCTTCTGGCCGGCAGGCTACAGATCGGACCCGGAAAAAATTATTCCACCCATAAATGTATCACGGTGTACCCTTGTAAAAATTGCTACGATCTGGGCATGCAACAATTTTCCCGTAACCCAGGAGCAGCAAGCATGAGTGCGCATACCGTTTTCATTGATGGCGAAGCCGGCACCACCGGCCTGCAGATCCGCGACCGTCTGGCTGGCATGGCCGGCATCCAGGTCGTCAGCATTGATCCGGCCCTGCGCAAGGATCCGCTCGCCAAGCAGGAATTGATGGCCGGCGTGGATGTGGTCATCCTGTGCCTGCATGACGACGCCGCTCGCGAGTCGGTGGCGCTGATCGATGCCCTGCCCGGCCGCAAGCCGCGCATCATCGATGCCTCCACGGCGCACCGCGTTGCCACGGGCTGGGTCTACGGCTTCCCGGAACTGTCGCCCGAACACGCCGATGCCGTGCGCAAGGCCGAGCGGGTGGCCAATCCGGGCTGCTACGCCACGGGCGCAATCGCCCTGCTGCGCCCGCTGGTGCAGGCTGGCGTCCTGCCGGCCGACTATCCGGTGGCCCTGCCTTCGGTCAGCGGCTACAGTGGCGGCGGTCGCCAGATGATCGAGGAATACGAAGGCGGCAAGGCCCCGGCCTACGAGTTGTACGCGCTCGGCCTGTCGCACAAGCACCTGCCGGAAATCATGGCCTACAGCGGTCTGGAACGCAAGCCGATATTCGTGCCCAGCGTGGGCAACTTCGATCAGGGCATGCTGGTCCAGCTGCCCCTGCATCTGGATCTGCTGCAGGGTGAACAGACGGTGGAGCACCTGCACGCGATCTACCGCGCCTACTACGCCGGTTGCCAGTACGTGACGGCACCGGATCGCACCGAAGACAACAAGCTGGATGCCGTGGCGCTGAAGGACACCAATCAGCTCGAAATCCGGGTTTACGGCAATGACGGCCACCGGCAGGCCGTCGCCATTGCCCGCCTGGACAACCTGGGCAAGGGCGCCAGCGGTGCTGCCGTGCAGAACCTGGAACTGATGCTGGGTCTGTGATGCCGGCTGGCAGGCGGCTGCCGTGCGCACGGCAGGCCGTTGCCGGAGCCGCCACAGGCTGCATCGTCACTTGGGGCATTCAACATGAAAATCATCATTCTCGGCGCCGGGCGCGTCGGTGAAAGTGTGGCCGAACAGCTGGTATCCGAACAGAACGAGATCACCATCATCGACCACAACGCCGACATGCTGTCACGCCTGCAGGAGCGCTTTGACCTGCGCGGCATTGTCGGCAACGGCGTGGAACCGGCGATTCTGGCCGAAGCCGGGGCAGCCGATGCCGATGTGCTGCTGGCCTGTACCACGGTGGATGCGCTGAACCTGACCGCCTGCAAGGTGGCCCACCAGAGCTTCAACACGCCCTACCGCATTGCCCGCCTGCGCGCCGCCGGCTGGCACGCCTTCCGCAACCTGCTGGACGAGGACGGTTTCGCCGTCAACCAGGTGATTTGCCCGGAGGCCTCGATCACGCAATACGTCCGGAAGCTGGTGGAGTATCCGGAAGCGCTGCAGGTGCGCGAATTTGCCCAGGGACTGGCCGCGCTGATCTCGGTCCGCGTGGACTACAAGGCCCCGATGCACGGCAACCCGCCAAGCGAGCTGGAGGTGCTGCTGCCCGAGGCGCGCGCCCACGTGGCAGCCGTCTACCGGCGTTTTGCCAATGAGCCGGACCGCTTTGTGCCGACCAGCGCAGACACCCGCATCCTGGCCGGCGACGAGGTCTTCATCCTGGTTGCCATGGAGGATATCCGCCCGGTGCTGCGCCTGTTCCACCAGGCGCTGCCGCCGGTGCGCAGCATGATGATTGCCGGTGGCGGCAATATCGGCCTGCAGCTGGCTCGCACGCTGCAGGATCACATCCAGCTCAAGATCGTCGATGCCAGCCTGTCGCGCTGCGAGCATCTGTCCACCACCCTGGACAGCTCGGTGCTGGTGCTGCAGGGCGATGCCACCGACGAGGACCTGCTGATGGACGAGAACGTCAGCGAGGTGGATTTCTTCTGCGCGCTGACCAACGACGACGAGAACAACATCATGTCCGGCCTGCTGGCCAAGCAGCTCGGCGTGACACGCGTGCTGTCGCTGGTCAACCGGCGCAGCTATGCCGACCTGGTGCACGGCACCCAGATCGATATCGCCTTGTCTCCGGCCCAGGCCATGATGGGCGAACTGCTGGCGCATATCCGCCAGGGCGATGTGCACCAGGTACACAGTGTGCGGCGCGGCAATGCCGAGGCGATCGAGATTGCCGTGCATGGCAATTCGCGCAGCTCGCATGTGGTCGGGCGCACCGTGGGCAGCCTGCGCATGCCGCCGGATACCCATATCGGCCTGATCGTGCGTGGCCTGCCGGATCCGGAAGGCCTGCATCCCGAGGATCTGCCCGATGACGGCGACAGCCAGTCGCCGGCCACGCCGGTGGTGCTGGCCGCCCGCGACGACACCGAAATCCAGCCGGGCGACCACCTGATCATCTTCGTGCCGCATCGCCGCACCATCCGCGCCGTGGAAAAACTGTTCCGCGCCCGCCCGACCCTGCTCTGAGCCACCATGCCCACCGTGCGTCACCTGCTTCCGATCCTGCGCCTGCTCGGCATGCTGATCCTGTACATGAGCGCCAGCATGCTGCTGCCGGTGCTGGTGGCGCTGGTCATGCACGACGGCATGGAGTGGGTCTATCTGGAAAGTGCCGCATTGACCGCCAGTATCGGCGCCCTGCTCTGGTTTGGTGCACGCAACGCCAGCAACGAACTGCAGCCGCGTGACGGCGTGCTGCTGGTGGTACTGACCTGGAGCCTCCTGCCGCTGGTTGCCACGATTCCGCTGCTGATCGGCATGCACGAGATCGGCCGGCCGATCAGCCTGACGCACGCCTACTACGAAGCCACATCGGGCCTGACCACCACCGGCGGCACGGTACTGACCGGGCTGGACAAGCTGCCGGTGTCGCTCAATTTCTGGCGCTGCTTCCTGCAATGGCAGGGCGGCATGGGGATTCTGGTGCTGGTGGTGGCGGTGCTGCCACTGCTGGGCATGGGCGGCAGCCAACTGTTCCGTGCCGAAATGGCCGGCCCGATGAAGGAAACCAAGCTGACGCCACGCATCGCCGATACCGCCGCCGGCCTGTGGATGATCTACGCCATCCTGTCGCTGCTGTGCTACATCGGCTACTGGATGGCCGGCATGCCGCCGATCGACGCCATCATGCACACGTTCACCACCGTCAGCCTGGGAGGCACCTCCAGCCACGATGCCAGCTTTGCCCACTACAACTCGGTAGCGGTGGAAGCGGTGGCGATGGTGATCATGTTGCTGGCGGCCTGCAACTTTGCGCTCTACTTCAGCGCGCTGCGCCGCAACGATGCCCGCATCCTGTGGCGCAACCCGGAGTTGCGCATGACGCTGATCTGCCTGGTGGGCGGCGGCCTGCTGGTGTCCCTGGTGATCTGGAGCACGCAGGACTACAGCCTGGGCAAGGCACTGCGACTGGGCATGTTCCACACCATCTCGATCGGCACCACCACCGGTTATTCGACCTGGAACTACGAGGCCTGGGTTCCGTTTACCTCGGTCTTCATGCTGTTGCTGTCCAGCTTTGCCACCAGTGCCGGTTCCACCGGCGGCGGCATCAAGACGCTGCGCTGCATGGTGCTGTTCCAGACCGCACGTCACGAACTCAACCGCATCGTGCACCCGCGTGCCGTCCAGACGCCGCGCATCGGCCAGACCCGCATTCCCGACACCATCATCCGGGCCGTGGTGGCCTACATGGTGCTGTATGTCAGCACGGTACTGATCATGACGCTGCTGATGCTGGCCAGCGGCCTGGATCTGGTGTCGGCCTTTGCCGCCACCCTGGCCAGTGTCAACTGTACCGGGCTGGGCCTGGGCCAGGTCGGCCCCACCTCCAACTATGCGGCGCTGAACGATTTCCAAGTCTGGCTGTGCAGCATCGGCATGATTCTGGGCCGCCTGGAGCTGCTGAGCTTCTTCGTGCTGCTGATGCCTTCGTACTGGCGGCGTTGAGGGTGTATCCTTTATGATGCCTGTTGACCGGGCATGCTGCTGCAGCGGTTGCAGCAATCCGCCCGCCTTTCCTCCTACAGGTCCTGCATGGTTCCCCATCTTGTCACCGCCCTGAGCGGTCCCATCAACGAGCTCGAGCAGCGCATCATCGACTCGATGCCTGCCACAGAACGCTGGTTCCGGCTGGAATGGATGGAGCACACGCCTCCGTTCTACACCTCGGTCGATATCCGCAATGCCGGCTTCAAGCTGGCACCGGTCGATACCAACCTGTTTCCCGGCAGCTGGAATCACCTGAGCGAAGACATGCTGCCGCTGGCGGTGCAGTCGGCCATGGCCGCGATCGAGAAAATCTGCCCGGAAGCACGCAATCTGCTGCTGGTGCCGGACAATCGCCTGCACAACAGCTTCTACCTGACCAATCTGGCGCAGCTGGCGCGCGTGTTCCGCATGGCCGGCCTGCATGTGCGCATCGGCTCCATCGATGCCGACCTGACCGAGCCGCTGACGCTGAAGCTGCCGATGGGCGACCAGCTGGTGATCGAGCCCGCCGTCCGCACGGATCGCCGCCTCGGCCTGAAGGATTTCGATCCCTGCACCATCCTGCTCAACAACGATCTGAGCCGGGGCACCCCCGGCATCCTGGAAGACCTGCACGAGCAGTACCTGCTGCCGCCGCTGCATGCCGGCTGGAGCATCCGGCGCAAGAGCCGCCACTTTGCCTGTTACGAGGAAGTGGTCAAGCGCTTCAGCAAGCTGCTCGGTATCGACCCCTGGCTGATCAACCCGCTGCACGCCACCTGTGACGATGTCGATTTCAGCGGTCAGGGCAACATGGACGCCCTGCGTGCCACCACCGACTCGGTGCTGGGCAAGGTACGCCGCAAGTACAAGGAATACGGCATCAACGAGCGCCCCTTCGTGGTGATCAAGTCCGACAACGGCACCGAAGGCATGGGCATCATGACGATCCGGGACAGCAAGGAGCTGGACGATCTGCCCGTGCGCGTACTGGAACGCATGCGCGCCGGCAAGAATGGCCAGCAGGTGCGCAGCGTGATCGTGCAGGAAGGGGTCCTGACCAACGAACGCATCAATGATGCGGTGGCCGAACCGGTGGTCTACACCATGGACCGCTATGTGGTGGGCGGCTTCTACCGCGTCCATGCCGATCTGGGCGAAGACGAGAACCTGAACGCGCCGGGCGCGCATTTCGTGCCGCTGGCCTTCCACAACAGCGCCCACCTGCCCGAGCCCGGTCGTCAACCCGGTGCCAGCGCCCCGAACCGCTTCTACATGTACGGCGTGATTGCGCGTCTGGGCATGCTGGCGGCCAGCTACGAGCTGGAAGCCACGGATCCGCTGGCCGAAGACCTGGTCTGAACGCTGCCGGACTGGCGCGTCTTCCTGCTGCAATGCACAATGAGGACAGCAACCGTCTGTCCCGGGAGTAGTCATGTCCGCCAGCCAGTCACACCACCACGCAGATCCCAGCCTGTCGGATGAAACACAGCTGCTGGCGCTGTGGCAGTGCGATCCCGCACGCGGGCTGGACAGCCGTCTGGCCGCCAGGCGGCTGCAGGAGCATGGCCCCAACCTGCTGAACAGCGCACCGCCGCTCCCCGGCTGGCGACGCTTTCTGCGCCAGTTCCAGGATCCGCTGATCTATCTGCTGCTGGCCGCCATAGGCATCACCATCGTGGTCTGGGCGCTGGAGGACTTTTCCGGCTGGCCGGTGGACGCCCTCGTGATCGCCACCGTCGTGCTGCTGAATGCGCTACTGGGCTTTCTGCAGGAAAACAAGGCCGAAAACGCGGCCGCAGCGCTGGCCCGCATGACCGAAGTCATGGCCACGGTACAGCGTGATGGCCGCCCGCAGCGCATTGCCAGCAGCGCCCTGGTGCCGGGCGACATCCTGCTGCTGGCCGAGGGCGATGCCATTGGTGCCGATGCGCGCCTGCTGCAGGCGCACGCGCTGCGGGTGCAGGAAGCCTCGCTCACCGGCGAAAGTGAAGCGGTGCTGAAGCAGGCCGTCACACTGACAGCGCCGGTGGCGCTGGGGGATCGCATCAACATGGTATTCAAGGGCACGGCAGTGGCAGGCGGCAGCGGCCTGGCCCTGGTCACGGCCACCGGCATGCAGACCGAAATGGGCCAAATCGCCGACATGCTGAGCAGCACACACGAAGAGGAAACCCCGCTGCAGAAAGAGGTAGCCCGGCTCGGCCGCATGCTTGGCATCATCGTCATCGCGGTGGCGCTGCTGGTGATTGTCACGCTGTTGCTGCTGGGAAATGTGCATACGCTGCAGGGGCTGATGACAGTGCTGCTGTTCGGCGTTTCGCTGGCGGTGGCGGCGGTGCCGGAAGGATTGCCGGCGGTGCTGTCGGTGGTACTGGCCGTGGGCGTGCAGCGCCTGTCTGCCGACAAGGCCATCGTGAAGAAACTGTCCTCGGTGGAGACACTCGGATCGGCCTCGGTGATCTGCAGCGACAAGACCGGTACGCTGACCCGATCCGAGATGACAATCGAGCGCATCGTCAGCGCCTCCGGCATCTGCACGGTCAGCGGTATCGGCTATGCCCCCGAGGGCGAGATCACGCATCAGGGCCAGGCTCTGGCAAGCCAGGCAGCCCTGTGCCACGAGCAACAATGGGTGCTGTGCGGCGGCAGCCTGGCCAGCAATGCGACGCTGGAACAGGATGCCGCAGGCCAGTGGCACATTCTGGGCGATCCGACCGAAGGCGCCTTTCTGGTCGCCGCCGGCAAGCTCGGTGCCGCCGGCATCGATCTGCAGCGTTTCGAGCGTCTGGCCGAGTTGCCCTTCGATTCCGATCGCAAGCTGATGTCGGTGGTGCTGCGCGAACCGGCCACGGGCCGCCTGCTGCTGCTCACCAAGGGCGCCCCCGACGTGCTGCTGCAGCGCTGCGTGCGCGTGCAGCACGGCAACGCACAAGTCGATCTCGACTGCCGCTGGCAGCAGCGCTTCCAGGCCGAAACCGATGCCCTGTCCGACGCCGCCCTGCGCACGCTGGCGGTGGCCTGGCGTGAGCTGACGCCGGAGCAGGCGCAGCAAGCCGATCTGTCGCTGGAACACGGGCTGACGTTCGCCGGCGTGGTCGGCATCATCGATCCGCCACGGCCGGAAGCGCGCCAGGCGATCCGCGAAGCACACCAGGCCGGCATCCGCGTCATCATGATCACAGGCGACCACCCGCGCACGGCGCTGCGCATTGCGGCCGATCTGGGCATCGTGCCGGACACTGCCCGCGTGCTCACCGGCCCCGAGCTGGATGCGCTGCTGACCGAAGGCGAAGCCGCCTTTGCCGCGGCCATCCGCGAAGTCTCCGTGTATGCGCGCGTGGCGCCGGCCCACAAGCTGCGCATTGTCGATGCGCTGCAGGACGCTGGCCATATCGTCGCCATGACCGGTGACGGCGTGAACGATGCGCCGGCGCTCAAGAGCGCCGATATCGGCATCGCCATGGGCATGACCGGCACTGAAGTCACCAAGGAGGCAGCGCGCATGATCCTGGCCGACGACAACTTTGCCACCATCGTCAAGGCGGTGCGCATCGGGCGCGGCATATTCGGCAATATCCGCGAATTCCTGCGCTACCTGCTCTCCTCCAACATGGGCGAGGTGCTGACGGTCTTCCTGGGGGTGGTAGGTGCTGGCGTGATCGGCCTGAACGCCGGCCCCGAAGCCGCCAGCGGCGCGCTGGTGCTGCCGCTGCTGGCAACACAGATCCTGTGGATCAACCTGATCACCGATTCCGCCCCGGCACTGGCACTGGGCATGGACGCCCTCGATGACGACGTGATGCAGCGCCCGCCACGCCCCGCCAGCGAACGGGTGGTGGATGGTCGCATGTGGCGGCAGGTTGCCGTCACCGGTCTGGTCATGGCCCTGTCCGTGCTGCTGACCATGGACCTGTTCCTGCCTGGCGGCCTGCTGCCCAACCTGTTCGGTAGCGCAACGCACGACCTGACCCTGGCGCGTACGGCCGGCTTTACCGTGCTGGTGATGGCGCAGCTGTTCAACTGCCTGAACGTGCGCTCCGAACATGTCAGCGCCTTCCATGGCCTGTGGCGCAATGGCTGGCTCTGGGCGGCGCTGGCACTGTCGCTGGTACTGCAGGTGGCCGTGGTAGAGTTGGCCTGGCTGAATGTGAGCTTTGGCACGACTCCAATGACGCTGGAGCAATGGCTGATTTGCATCGGCATGGGCAGTCTGGTGTTTTGGCACGGAGAAATCGGGAAATTCAGTGCGAGTATGTAACATAATTCACACTACTCCCGCACTTCCGGGGATAAGATGCTTTTTGTTATTTCCAGAAATTTTCCGATCCATCAGGCATGTCCGCATTACTGCTCCAATTGACCGATTTGCATATCCTGCCCGCAGGTGAACTGGCCTATGGCCAGATCGATACTGCCGGCCTGCTGCAGCAAACCCTGCGTGCCGTAGCCGCCCTGGAGCGCCGCCCCGATGCCGCCGTGCTGACCGGTGACCTGGTGGACAATGGCAGCGCCGCAGCCTATGCCCAGTTGCGCACACTGCTGGCCCCGCTGGACATGCCGCTGTACCTGCTGCCCGGCAACCATGATGACCGCCAGCAGCTGCACCAGGCCTTTCCGGAGGCAGCGCCGCTGAATGCCGATGGCTTCGTGCAGTACACCGCCGACATTGGCGGGCTGCGCCTGATCGTGCTGGACACCCTGGTCCCCGAGGCCAGCCACGGCGCCCTGTGTCCCCGCCGCCTGTCCTGGCTGTCCGACGCGCTGGAGGACTGCCGCGACCGTCCGGTCGTGATCGCCATGCACCATCCGCCATTCACCACCGGCATCGACCACATGGACAAGATCGGCCTGCTGGAAGGCGTGTCCGAACTGGACGCGTTGCTGCGCCGCCATCCGCAGGTGCAGCGCCTGCTGTGCGGCCACATGCACCGCCCGATCCAGTGCCTGTTTGGCGGCACGCTGGCCTGTACCCTGCCCTCCACCGCGCATCAGCTGGCGCTGGATCTGCCGGACGATGCGCCGGCGCAATGGACCATGGAGCCCCCCGGCTTCGGCCTGCACCTGCTGGACGACCAGGGCCTGATGGTCAGCCACCTGGGGACCAGCACCCCGTTTGCCGGCCCCTTTCCCTTCGGCACCGACAGCACGCAACTGCTGGCGCAGGCAACGGTTTGAAACACCTGCCGGCTTGAAGCTTTTTGCCGGTCTGCAACAATGGCATGGCATGCTCGGCCTGACGCAATCCGTACCGGGCTGGTGTGCCGATAGCCCCAGACTATGCATTGATTAGATTTATACAAAACACAAATCGATAGCAATCGGCTATCATTAAGTTGTGTTCGGTTGATGGTCAGTCGCTGCTGTCACAGGGCCTTCAAGGGCACCTGCTACAACACTTGCAGGGCCATTCCATCCCGACCGTTTTTTCACCCCAACTCACCAGGAGATATCCATGTCACTGATCAACACCGAAGTGCTGCCTTTCACCGCCGACGCATTCAAGAATGGCGAGTTCATCAAAGTGTCCGACGCCGACCTGAAAGGCAAGTGGTCTGTCGTGATGTTCTACCCCGCTGACTTCACCTTCGTGTGCCCGACCGAGCTGGAAGACCTGGCCGACCAATACGAAGAGTTCCAGAAGCTGGGCTGCGAAGTGTACAGCGTGTCCACCGACACCCACTTCAGCCACAAGGCCTGGCACGACACCTCCGACGCCATCGGCAAGATCAAGTACACCATGATCGGTGACCCGACCGGCCGCATCACCCGCAACTTCGGCGTGATGATCGAGGAAGCCGGCCTGGCCGATCGTGGCACCTTCGTGATCGATCCCGAAGGCAAGATCCAGATCGTCGAAGTCCACGCTGGCGGTATCGGCCGTGACGCGACCGAACTGCTGCGCAAGGTCAAGGCTGCCAAGTACGTGGCCGAGCACCCGGGCGAAGTCTGCCCTGCCAAGTGGCAGGAAGGCGCCGAGACGCTGAAGCCCTCCCTGGACCTGGTCGGCAAGATCTGAGTCCCACGCCTTGAACGGATGGCCGGCCGGCCATCCTGACAACGCCGCGCCAGACGGCGACGCAGCATTCGCCGCTGCGCCGTCTGGCCTTTTTTTACCCGAAAGAAACGTGAACGTGCTGCTTTGAATGATGTTTGCCACAAGCAGCCATGATTGAAAACAGCATTTTTGAGTGAACAGGAAAGGAGATTCCCATGCTTGACCAGCAACTCGCCGCCCAACTGAAAGCCTATCTGGAGCGTGTCACGCAGCCATTCGAGCTGGTGGCATCGCTGGACGAGGGCAAGTCCTCCACCGAACTGCGCAGCCTGCTGGAGCAGATTGCCGGCATGAGCGACAAGATCACGCTGCGCACCGACGGCAACGACGCACGCAAGCCCTCCTTCTCGCTGCAGCGCCAGGGCACGGACACCCAGCTGCGCTTTGCCGCGATTCCGCTGGGCCACGAGTTCACCTCGCTGGTACTGGCCCTGCTGTGGACCGGGGGCCATCCGCCGAAGGAAAGCGAAGAAACCCTGCAGGCGATCCGCGATCTGCCCGGCGAATACAACTTCGAGGTCTACATGAGCCTGTCGTGCCACAGCTGCCCGGATACGGTCCAGGCCCTGACGCTGATGGCAATCCAGAACCCGAACATCAAGGTCACCATCATCGACGGTGCGCTCTACCAGAAGGAAGTGGAAGAGCGCCAGATCATGGGCGTGCCCACGGTGCACCTGAATGGCGAGATGTTTGCCAACGGCCGCATGACGGTGGAAGAACTGCTGGCCAAGCTGGATACCGGTGCCGCCGCCCGCGATGCCGCCAAGCTGAACCAGAAGGCCCCGTTTGACGTGCTGGTGGTGGGTTCCGGCCCGGCTGGTGCCGCCGCTGCCATCTACGCGGCTCGCAAGGGCATTCGCACCGGCATTCTGGCCGAACGCTTTGGCGGCCAGATGATGGACACGCTGTCGATCGAGAACTTCATCTCGGTGCAGGAAACCGAAGGCCCGAAACTGAGCGCCGCGCTGGAAGCCCATGTGCGCCAGTACGATGTGGATGTGATGGCCCTGCAGCGCGCTGCCGCCATCAAGCCGGCCGAACAGGCAGGTGGCCTGATCGAGGTGACGCTGGAAAACGGTGCCGTGCTGAAATCGCGCGCCGTGATCCTGGCCACCGGTGCCCGCTGGCGCGAAATGAACATCCCCGGTGAATCCGAGTACAAGACCAAGGGCGTGGCTTTCTGCCCGCACTGCGATGGCCCGCTGTTCAAGGGCAAGAAGGTGGCCGTGGTGGGCGGTGGCAACTCCGGCGTGGAAGCCGCGATTGACCTGGCCGGCATTGTCGAGCACGTGACCCTGTTCGAGTTCATGCCCGAGATGAAGGCCGATGCCGTGCTGCAGGACAAGCTGCGCAGCCTGAAGAACGTGGACATCCTGACCAACGCGCAGACCACCGAAGTCATCGGTGACGGCACCAAGGTGGCCGGCCTGCGCTACAAGGATCGCGCCTCCAACGAGGAGCACCAGCTGGATCCGGCCGGTATCTTCGTGCAGATCGGCCTGCTGCCCAACACCGACTTCGTCAAGGGCACGGTGGAGCTGAGCAAGTTTGGCGAGATCGTGGTCGATGCCCGTGGTGCCACCAATGTGCCGGGCGTGTTTGCTGCCGGCGACTGCACCACGGTGCCGTACAAGCAGATCATCATCTCCATGGGAGAAGGTGCCAAGGCCTCGCTGTCGGCATTTGACTACCTGATCCGCAACAGCACGCCAGCGTAAGCGCGGTCTGCTCTCCAGGCAAAAGGCCTGCCGGTATCATCCGGCAGGCCTTTTGTTTGTTTTGGCCAGGCCACAGCAGGAGTGACAGGCCGATTCGCCTCAGTGCGGAGAGCGCCCCATGCCGCGCGGCCCCATGCGTTCCCCGCCGATGCCGCCTGATGGACGCATCATGCGCTGCCCACCCTCAGGACGATGGGCACGCGACCAGTCCCCACGGCCAGCCCCTGGTGCACGGGCACCGGGACCACGTTCGGGGCGCATGCCTGCAGGCCGTCCGGCACCGGAGCGATCCGGGCGCACCCCATCAGGACGCATGCCGGGCCGGCTGCCGGGTGCCATGCCCTCGGGACGCATGCCGGGCCGGCGATCGGGGCGGACTCCAGGCCGGTTCATCCCCTCGGCGGGGCGTGTGACCCCGTCACGACCGGGACGCGGGCCGGGGCGCACCTGGCCGTCCGGCCGCTCCGGGCGCACAGCCGGGCGATCGGGGCGAATGCCGGGCCGATCGGGCCGCTGCCAGCGCGGATCACGCTCCAGCCGGTGTCGCTGCGGGTAGGCCGCACGCCGCTGGTGCCAGTAGCCGTTCTGCCACAGATAGCCACGCGGCGTATGACGCCAGTAACCGGGTGACCAGCCGTAGTAGCCCAGCGGCGGACGCACCCAGGCTCCCGGGCGCCAGTAATAGCTGCTGCCACCCCACAGCCAGATGCCCGGCTGCCATATCACGTTGACCGAAGGCCGCACGGTGATGGTTTCCTGCAGCGGGGCCGGCGGGGCCTGCGTGACATAGCCCTGCTGGTCTTCGGTCACCTCCAGAATCTGGCCGTCAGCGCTGGTCAGCACGCGCGGGCTGGCGGTGTAGACAGTACACCCCGCCAGCGACAGGCCACCAGCGGTGAGCAGGGCCAGCATCAGGCGCTGACGCCAGCGCGACAGGCTGTCGCGGGCAGGGATATCAACGGGGGGCATCGACATGGCAGTTCTCCTGAAGCCACTGGCCTGCACGCTCCGGTGCGGCAGGCCTTCCGGTTTGGACTGCCGAACCGGCGCTGGCGTTCAGCTGCAGGCGTAACAAAACATGTCCGACGCTCAATGCCCGTTGAAATCGACCAGGGTAAACAGCTCCAGGCCTGCCTCACGCAAGCGGCGGCTGCCTCCCAGCTCCGGCAGATCCACGATGGCGGCCCCCTCGATGATCTCGGCCCCCAGGCGCTTGAGCAGGTTCTTGCCGGCCAGCATGGTGCCGCCCGTGGCAATCAGGTCATCCACCAGCAGCACTTTCTGGCCGGGCTGCACGGCATCGGTGTGCAGTTCGACCGTGGCGCTGCCGTATTCCAGCTCGTAGGTTTCTTCCAGCGTCTCGTAGGGCAGCTTGCCCTGCTTGCGGATCGGGATGAAGCCGACATTGAGCTCGTAGGCCACCACCGAACCGATGATGAAACCCCGCGCATCCAGCCCCGCCACCACATCCGGACGCAGTGCCGGGTCCATGTAGCGGTGCACAAAGGCGTCGATCAGGATGCGGAATACGCGCGGATCCTGCAGCAAGGGCGTGATGTCGCGGAACTGCACCCCCGGTGCCGGCCAGTTGGGCACGGTGCGGATATGGCTGCGGAGATAGTCCCTGACGTTGTACTGGGTAGAGGTCATGGTGAAAGCTTCCGGAAAATCTGGATGTTCTGCCCCACAGTGTAGCCGTGGCACATGTCTGCAGGCTGCATGGTAAGCTGGCTGTTTTCGATTGTCGGAGAATGTGCCATGGCCGTGTTGTTGCAAGTCGATTTCCCGTTTGAAGGCCCCTGGGGCGATGCCATGAGCGCATCGATGCGCGAACTGGCCGCTTCCATCGCGCAGGAACCGGGCCTGCTCTGGAAAATCTGGACCGAAAACGCCGAAACCGGGCGTACCGGTGGCATCTACCTGTTCACCGACCACGCCCATGCACGGAGCTACCTGGAGATGCACACCCGCCGCCTCGAATCCTTTGGCGTGCGCGGCGTCCAGGGCCAGCTGTTCGATGTCAATGCCGAGCTGTCCGCGATTGACCGCGCGCCGCTGCCAGCAGGCTGAGCGGCGGCGAGGCCATGCGGGCGTCCCTGATCGGCGCCTGGCTCTCGGATGCCGATTTCCTGATTCTGGACGAACCCAGCAACCATCTGGATCGCCCCCGCCGACAAGCGCTGATCGATCAATTGCTGCACTGGCCGCGTGGACTGCTGGTAGTCAGCCACGACTGGCAACTGCTCCAAGGCATGGAACGCATCGTGGAACTGTCGTCCCTGGGCCTGCACAGCTACGGCGGCAACTACGCGTTCTATGCCGAAGCCAGGGCGCTGGAACGACAACATGCACTGCAGCAACTGGAACAGCGCAAGCTGGAAAGGCAACGCCAGGACCAGGCCATGCGTGCGCAACGCGAACGCCAGTCCCGCAGGCAGGCCCGCGGCGACCGACACGGAAAAGAGGCCAACCAGGCCAAAATTCTGCTGGACCGCCAGAAGGAGCGCAGTGAAGCATCGGCAGGCAAGTTGCGCCAGCAGCAGCTGGCCACCCGGCAGCTGCTGGACCAGCAAGTCCGGGAAGCCGCGCAGCAAGTACACCATGATGCGCTCATCAGCTTGCACGCCTTGCCTGTCGAGCGCGTCGCTCAGCGGAGGGTGGTGGAGCTGGACGCAGTGGAGCTGCCCTTCGTGCCGGATGCCACGCGCCACATCGATTTGGTCTTGAACGGGCAACAGCGTGTTGGCATCGTCGGCCCCAACGGCTGTGGCAAATCCACGCTGCTCAAGGTGATCGCGGGGCAGCTCGCCCCACTCGCCGGTACTTGCAAGGTCGTGGCGGCCACGGTCTGGCTGGATCAGGGGCTCGCCCATCTGAACCCGGAGCACACCGTGCTGGAACACATGCAGGCGGCCAATCGCCAGGCGACCGACAGTGATTTGCGCATGCGATTGGCACAACTCGATCTGGACACGCAGAAGATCATGGTCCCCAGCGGATTGCTGAGCGGTGGCGAGCGCCTGAAGGCCGCGCTGGCCTGCGCACTCTATGCCGACGAAACACCGCAACTCCTGTTACTGGACGAACCCGGCAACCATCTGGACTTGCCTTCCGTGCAGGCGCTGGAAGCCATGTTGGGCAGCTATCGGGGGGCCATGATCGTGGTATCGCATGACGATGTATTCATGGACAAGCTGGGGCTGACAGATCGCTTGCAGGCCACAGCACAAGGCTGGATTCTGGATGCCTGGTAATGTGGTATTGCGTTGTTCCAGTCTTCTGCCTCCACGGGCCCAGGGTGCGGAGCACTGGGCCCACGGCCTCATCGCAGAGGAGGTGCGTCGCCTTGCCCCATCTCTGGCTCGCCAGCACGCTAGCGCGTCAGCAGCTCCTCCACTTCGGCCAGCTCCACCTGACGACCGCTGAGCACCAGCGTATCCTCGGGCTGGATCAGCATCTCCGGGCGCGGGGCCAACGAGACGCCGTTGGCCCGCCGCAGACTCAGCAGCAGCACCTGGTGCTTGTCCAGCATGGGCATCAGCTCGTTCACGGTCAGGCCGATGCAGGCCGCGGTATCGGACAGCTGCACCACGCTGAGCTTCTCGTAGCTGCTGTCGCCCTCCTCGCCCTGCAACAGCTCCTCGCCACCACGGAAGTAGCCGCGCAGCATGCGGTAGCGCTGCCCGCGCTGGGACTGCACCATGCGCAGCACCCGGCGCAGCGGCACCCCCATCAGCGCCAGGGCGTGGCTGGCCAGTATCATGCTGCCTTCCAGCGCCTCGGGTACCACCTCGCTGGCCCCGTGTGCCTGCAGGGTTTCCAGATGGCGATCATCTTCGGTGCGCACGATCACCGGCAACTTGGGCGCATGGCTGCGCAACTGGTCCAGCACCCGCAGCGCCATCGGCAAGTCCAGAAAGGTGATCACCACGGCACGGGCACGTCCCAGGCCGGCAGCCATCAACGCCGGCATGCGGGAGGCATCGCCGTAGACCACCGGTGCGCCGGCCGCACTGGCCTGGCGCACATGCTCCGGGTCCAGATCCAGCGCGATATGGGGAATCGATTCGGTATCCAGCATGCGTGCCAGGCTCTGCCCGACGCGACCATAGCCGCAGATGATCACATGGCCCTTGCGGTCCATGCTGACGCGTGCAATCTGCGTCATCTGCAGCGATTCGTTCAGCCACTCGTTGCGCGCCAGCCGCAGCACGATGGCCCGGCTGTGCAGGATGATGAAGGGTGCGGCAATCATCGACAGCACCATGCTGGCGAGTACCGCGTTGAACAAGGGGGCCGGCACCAGCTTGTTGTGCAGCGACAGGTTGAGCAGCACAAAGCCGAACTCGCCGGCCTGCGCCAGATACAGACCGGTGCGCAGCGCCACCCCGTCCGAAGCACCCAGAATGCGGGCACACAGCCAGATCAGCGCCAGCTTGAACAGCAGCGGCACCGTCAGCAGGCCCAGCACCCAGCCCCAGTGGCGCACCACCTCGTGCCAGTCCAGCATCATGCCGATGGTGATGAAGAACAGGCCCAGCAGCAGGTCGTGGAAGGGCCGGATATCCGCCTCCACCTGGTACTTGTAAGGCGTTTCTGCAATCAGCATGCCGGCGATGAAAGCCCCCAGCGCCAGACTCAGGCCGGCCAGCTGGGTCAGCCAGGCCAGACCCAGCGTGACCAGCAGCACGTTGAGCATGAACAGCTCGTTGCTGCGGTAGCTGGCGACCGTGTACAGCCAGCGTTTCATCACGTGGCGGCCCACGGTCAGCAGCACGGTCACCGCCACCGCCGCCTTGAGCAGGGCCAGCAGCAGCTCCACCACCATGTCGTCATCGTTGGCCCCGAGCGCCGGCACCAGAATCAGCAGCGGCACCACGGCCAGATCCTGGAACAGCAGCACCCCCATGACGCGCTTGCCGTGCTCGGTATCCAGCTCCAGCCGCTCGGCCATCAGCTTCACCACGATCGCCGTGCTGCTCATGGCCAGCACGCCGGACAGGGCCAGCGTGCCCTGCCAGGACAAATGCCACAAATCAGGCCAGAACCAGCGCAAACCCAGCAGCACCAGGGTACTGAGCACCATGGTCAGCCCCACCTGCAGCGCGCCCAGCCCGAACACATGGCGCCGCATGGTGCGCAGCTTGGGCAGGCTGAACTCCAGCCCGATGACGAACATCAGGAACACCACGCCAAACTCAGCCAGGTGCTGGATGCGGCTGCTGTTCTCGACCATGGCCAGCATGTTCGGCCCGATCACCACCCCCACCACCAGGTAGCCCAGCATGGGCGGCAGGCGGAACGCGCGAAAAATCACCACCCCGAGCACGGCAGCCAGCAGGTAGATGAGGGTGAGCTCGAGCGAGGTCATGATCGGGGTGGGCGGAGTGCTCGGGTAATATGCGGTACTGGCCCGTTTGCAGCAAGAGAAAGGGTTCTGCATGTTACTGCAAATGTCTGCCACCTCCCCTGCTGTCTTGTCGCACAGGCAGCATCAGAAGCCAGGATCCGCCCGGATGGACAAGCTCAAGCATATCGAAACCTTTGTCGCCGTCGCCCAGCGAGGCAGCCTGACGGCCGCCGCCCAGGCTGAAGGCGTGGCCGCTTCCATGATCGGTCGCCGCATGGACGCGCTGGAAGCGCACCTGGGCGTCAAGCTGCTGGTGCGCACCACGCGCCGCATCAGCCTCACGCCCGAAGGCAGCGCCTTTCTGGAAGAAAGCCAGCGCATCCTGGCCGATATCGCCAACATGGAAGCCGCCGTCAGCGCCGGCAGCGTGCGCGCCAGCGGCCAGCTGCGCATCACGGCACCGGCCGGCTTTGGCCGCCGCCATGTGGCGCCGCTGGTGCTGCGCTTCCACAACCTGCACCCTGAAGTCCGCATCTCGCTCAATCTGAGTGATCGCGTGGTGGACCTGGCGGCCGAAGGCTATGACTGCGCCGTGCGCGTGGGCGATCTGCCCGACTCCTCGCTGGTGATCACGCGGCTGGCCGACAACCGCCGCCTGTGTGTGGCCACGCCTGGCTACCTGCAGCGTCACGGTACGCCACAGCACCCGCGCGACCTGCTGGATACGGCACGCTACCAGTGTCTGACGCTGAGCAGCGAGGCCTCCCAGACGCGCGGCTGGGCCTTTCAGGAGAACGGGGAAGCCTTCCATATCAAGCCCAGCGGACCGCTGGACTGCAGCGATGGCCAGGTGCTGCATACCTGGTGCCTGCAAGGCCACGGCATTGCCTGGCGCAGCACCTGGGAGGTCGCCAGCGATATCGCGACGGGCCGGCTGCAATCGCTGCTGGACAACTACACGGCACCGCCCAACGGCATCTACGCCGTGTTCGCGCAACGCAAGCTGCTGCCGCTGCGGCTGCGCCTGTGGATCGATTTTCTCAAGGCCACCTACAGCGACCCGGGCTACTGGGAAGGCCGCTCAGGCAGCACGCCGTAACAAGGCATCCACCGCCATGCACAGCAGCGAATAGAGGATCGCCCCGAGGACGGCGGTCCAGAAGCCGGCGACATGAAAACCGGACAGCATGCTGCCCGCTGCCCAGAACAGCAGCGCATTGATGACGATCAGGAACAACCCCAGCGTGATGATGGTCAGCGGCAGGGTCAGCAGCTTGAGGATGGAGCCCAGCACCAGATCCAGCAGCGCAATCACCACGGCGGCCAGCACGGCAGAGCCGTAGCTGGCAATGGTGATGCCGCTCACCAGATGCGAGACCAGCATGAGGGCCGCCGCGTAGAGCAGCCATTTGGCAATGAACAGGATCATGGCTGCAGCCTAGCACGAAAGCGTGTGTGCGTCATGTCCCCGGCGCTCAGCTTTTGGCCAGTTCCTCGTCGCGCAGGGCGCGGCGCAGAATCTTGCCGATGGGCGTCTTCGGCAGCGTATCGCGGAACTCGATCTGGCGCGGCTGCTTGTAGCGCGTCAGGTTCTCGCGGCAGTGCGCCTTGATCTCCTTCTCGGTCAGCGTCTTGCCGGGGCGCAGCACCACGAACAGCTTGACGGCTTCGCCCGAGCTCTCGTCCGGCACCCCGATCACGGCGCACTCCTGCACCGCCGGCAGCGAGGCCACCACATCCTCTACCTCGTTCGGGTAGACGTTGAAGCCGCTGACCAGGATCATGTCCTTCTTGCGGTCCACGATGGTGAAGTAGCCGCGCTCATCCACCACGCCGATGTCGCCGGTCAGCAGATAGCCATCGGGCGTGAAGGAGCGTGCCGTATCCTCCGGGCGCTGCCAGTAGCCGGCCATCACCTGCGGACCCTTGATGGCGATCTCGCCACGCTCCCCCATGGCCTCGATGTCGTGACCATCCTCATCGACCAGCTTCATCCAGGTATTCGGCACCGGCACACCGATGGAACCGGTGAATTCGGTATTGGTCACCGGGTTGCAGCTGGCGACCGGGCTGGTTTCGGACAGGCCATAGCCTTCGCAGATCGGGCAGTTGGTCTTGGCGTACCAGTCCTTGGCCACGGCACTCTGCACCGCCATGCCGCCGCCGACTGTCACGCGCAAGTGCGACCAGTCCACCTTGTTGAAGTCGGCATGGTGCGCCAGGCCATTGAACAGCGTGTTCACGCCCGGGAAGCTGTGGAAGATATGTTTCTGCAGCTCCTTGAGCACGGCATCCAGGTCACGCGGGTTGGGCAGCAGGATATTCTTGCCCCCTATCTCGGTGCACAGCATCATGTTCACGGTAAAGGCGAAGATGTGGTACAGCGGCAGCGCACAGACAAAACCGATCTGGTGGTTCAGCTGGCGACGCGTCAAGCCCGGCTGGTACCAGGCCTCGCACTGCAACACGTTGGACAGGATGTTGCGATGCAGCAGCATGGCTCCCTTGGCCACACCGGTGGTGCCGCCGGTGTACTGCAGCGCCGCCAGGTCATCCGGCCCCGGCGTCACCTCGCGCAGTGCAGACGGAGCGTGGCGCGCCACGGCCTCGTTGAAGCGCACGGTCGCGGGCAGCTGGTAGGCCGGCACCATCTTCTTGACCTTGCGCACCACGAAGTTGATCAAGGCTCCCTTGAGACCGCCCATGCGGTCCCCCATGGAGGCCAGCACGATGTGACGCACATCGGTCTGCGCCAGACACTGCTCCAGCGTGTGGGCAAAGTTCTCGATGATGAAGATCGCCTTGGCACCGGAGTCCTTGAGCTGGTGCTCCAGTTCGCGTGCCGTGTAAAGCGGGTTGACGTTGACCAGCACCAGCCCGGCACGCAGGATGGCGGCCACGGCAATCGGATACTGCAGGATGTTGGGCATCATCACCGCCACGCGATCGCCCGGCTGCATGCCCGGCAGCTGCTGCAGATAGGCGGCCAGCGAACGGCTGGCGCGATCCAGCTCGGCATACGTCATGTCGCGGCCCATCATGGTATAGGCCGGCTTGTCGGCGTGACGCACAAAACTCTCGTTCAGCAGCTGTACCAGCGAACTGTAGCGGTTCAGGTCCACATCGGCGGGAACGCCTTCCGGATACTGCTGGAGCCAGGGTCTGCTGTCGGTGAATGCACTCATGTTTCTTGTCCCTTGTGTTCTATGTGCCGTGTGCTGTCCATCCGGTCATGGCGCCATCTTTAGCACGATCGTTCGATTTCGGTTTATATCCCGATTCTGGCCGAGTTGAAAGCCGTGCGGCAGCATTTGCCTGCAATTGCAGGGTATATCCTGATACACCGCTCGCCGCTGCCGGAATGTCATCAGGACATCAGGGCAGAGCCTGGTTTGCTACCATGGAGATTGTCATCCTACTACCGGCTCCCAGCCACAGCGTCATGACCCTCACCGAACTCAAGTACATCGTCGCCGTTGCCCGCGAAAAACACTTCGGCAGGGCGGCCGAGGCCTGCTTCGTCACGCAGCCCACCCTGTCGGTGGCCGTCAAGAAGCTGGAAGAGGAGCTGGACGTCAAGCTGTTCGAACGCAGCGCCAGCGAGATCTCGCTGACACCGCTGGGCGAAGATGTGGTGCGCCAGGCGCAAGTCGTGCTGGAGCATGCCAACCAGATCCGCGATATTGCCAAGCGCGGCAAGGATCCGCTGTCCGGCCCGCTGCGCCTGGGCATCATCTACACCATCGGCCCCTATCTGCTGCCCGATCTGGTACGCCAGAACATGGCACAGACACCGCAGATGCCGCTGATCCTGCAGGAAAACTTCACCGCCAAGCTGCTCGAAATGCTGCGCTCGGGCGATATCGACTGTGCCATCCTGGCCGAACCGTTCCAGGACACCGGCCTGGCCACGGCCCCGCTCTACAACGAGCCGTTCTGGGCTGCCGTGCCCAGCACGCACCCGCTGGCCGAAGCGGAAACCGTCGATCCCGAAATGCTGCGCACCGAGAACATGCTGCTGCTCGGCTCCGGTCACTGCTTCCGCGACCACGTCCTGGAGGTCTGCCCGGAATTTGCGCGCTATTCCAGCCATTCCGATGGCATCCGCAAGAGCTTCGAGGGCTCGTCGCTGGAGACCATCAAGCACATGGTGGCCGCCGGCATGGGCGTGACGCTGGTGCCGGCGCTGAGTGTCCCGCCCGAGCAGCTGGAAGCACACGCGGCCGGCCAGTCCCAGCCCAAACCGCGCAAGCTGAGCAGGGCGGCACAGGCACATACCGATGCCGGCTTCATCCGCTACGTCCCCTTCCGCGGCGACATCCCGAGCCGCCGTGTGGTGCTGGCCTGGCGCCGCAGCTTTACCCGCTACGAGGCGATTGCCGCCCTGCGCAATACCGTCTATGCCTGTCGTCTGGCCGGGGTTGAGCGCCTGACCTGACACCCCGTGGTCATGCCGGCGTCATACAATCGGCAGCCATGCAAGAAAAAATCCGACTCTATCTGGACCTGATCCGCTGGAATCGTCCGGCCGGCTGGCTGCTGCTGCTGTGGCCGACACTGGCCGCCCTGTGGCTGGCGGCACGCGGTTTTCCGGGCTGGCATCTGCTGCTCGTGTTCACCGCCGGCACCATCCTGATGCGCAGCGCCGGCTGCTGCATCAACGATGTCGCCGACCGCGATTTCGACCGCCACGTCAAGCGCACCGTCAACCGCCCCATCACCAGTGGCCGCATCAGCGTCAAGGAGGCACTGCTGGTTGGCCTGGTATTGACGCTGATCGCCTTCCTGCTGGTCCTCACCACCAACACGCTGACCATCCTCTGGTCGATCCCGGCGGTGATCGTCACCATCATCTACCCGTTCACCAAGCGCTTTTTCTCGATGCCGCAGGCGGTGCTCGGTGTGGCCTACAGCATGGGCCTGCCGATGGCCTTTGCCGCCGTGCTCAACAGCACGCCGCCGGTGGTCTGGTGGCTGCTGGTGGCCAACCTGTGCTGGGTGCTGGCCTACGACACCGAATACGCCATGGTGGACCGCGACGACGACCTGAAGATCGGCATGAAGACTTCGGCCATCACGCTGGGCCGCTGGGACGTGCCGGTGATCATGCTGTGGTATGCCGCGCATACGGCCATCTGGTGGACCGTGCTATGGCAACATGCCGGCCTGGGCAGCGCCGATGCGCCCGGCTGGAAGCTGGCAGTCTGGGGCATCACGCTGCTGGTCGCCGTGGCCCAGGTACTGTGGCACTATGCGCTGATCCGCACGCGCGAGCGCGAGCGCTGCTTCCGCGCCTTCACGCAAAACCACTGGATCGGCTTTGTCGTGTTCGTCGCCGCCGCAGCGCTGATCCACTGAATTCCGCTTAGGCAGCGCCGCGGCGCTGCACGAAGAACAGGCTCACGCCCAGCAGCATGAACACCGCGCCAAAGCTGCGGTTCTGCCAGCGCACCGCACGCGGTGTCACCAGCAGACGGCGCAGCGCCTTGCCGCTGAAGGCATAGCCGTGCATCACCACGATATCGGTCAGTACCATGGTGGCCGCCATGATCAGCAACTGGATCGCCACTGGCCGGCCCGGCTGCAGGAACTGCGGCAGCACGGCCACCATGAAAACGATGCCCTTGGGGTTGGTCAGATTGGTCAGCATGCCGGCCATGAAGCGCTGGCCCCAGCCGCCACGCGCCTCTTTCAGCGCATCCTCCACGGCATGGCCTTCCAGCATGCCATGCCGGCTGCGCCACTGTTTCACGCCGAGGTAGATCAGGTAGAGCGCACCCAGCACCTTGAGCAGCAGAAAGGCGGTTTCGGAGGCCACCAGCAGCGAACCCACGCCCAGGCCCGCCACCAGCAGCACCCCCAGCAGGCCCGCCTGCAGGCCCCAGATGGTGGCACTGGTCGCGCGTACCCCATAGACGCTGCCATGGCTGATCGACAGGATCGCGCCCGAACCCGGCGACAACGAAATCAGCAGTGATGCCATGGCAAAGGCGATCCAGGTCTGGCTATCCATCAGGGACTCCGGCAATCGGCAACAGGGAATGCAAATGGCAAGGGGAACTGCAGACAGCTCCCCTTGCCTGGATGAGCGCGCCACCGGTATCGGCCGGCAGCGCGTCAGGCGCGCTTACTTGGCAGCGCGATGCGCCTGGGCGCCCACCACCGCCAGGGCGGTCTGGTTCAGCACACGGCGCATGGTGGCGCTCGGCGTCAGCACATGCGCCGAGGCAGCCGCACCCAGCAGCAGCGGACCAATCGTCAGGCCCTGGCCACCGGTGGTCTTGAGCACGTTGAACAGGATATTGGCCGCATCCAGGTTCGGGCAGATCAGCAGATTGGCGCTGCCCGTCATGTGGTTGTCGGGCAGGAAGCTGTTACGCAGCTCGGCGTTCAGGGCGCTGTCACCCTGCATCTCGCCTTCGCACTCGATCTCGGGAGCCAGTTCGCGGAACGCCTGGTAGGCCTCGCGCATCTTGATGGCACTGGCACGGTTGCTGCTGCCGAAGTTGGAGTGCGACAGGAAGGCCACGCGCGGTTCGATGCCGAAACGGCGCACTTCCTTGGCCGCCAGCTGGGCGATATGTGCCAGCTCCTGCGCCGTCGGGTTCTCGTTGACGTAGGTATCGGCAATGAACAGGGTGTGCTTTTCCAGGAACACCGCATTCAGCGCCGCGAACTTTTCGCCCGGCTGGGTGCCGATGATGTTGTAGACCGAATCCAGATGCTTGTCGTAACCGCCGACCATGCCGCAAATCATGGCATCGGCATCGCCCAGACGCACGGCCAGCGAGGCAATCACGGTGTTGCGGCGGCGCACCGAGACCTTGGCGGACTCGGGCGACACGCCATGGCGGCCCATGCAGCGGTGGTATTCCTCCCAGTAGCTGCGGAAGCGCGGATCGTTCTCGGGATCGATCACGCCGACATCCTCGCCAATGCGGATGTGCAGGCCCAGCTTCTCGATACGACTCTCGATGATGTCGGGGCGGCCGATCAGGATCGGTTCGGCAATGCCGTCATCCAGCGCCTGCTGGGCAGCACGCAGCACGCGCTCGTCCTCGCCCTCGGCGTAGACCACGCGCTTCTGGCCGGCCGGTACGCTGCGGGCGCTGTGGAACACCGGGCGCATGAACATGCCGGTCTGGGTGACAAAGGTGTTGAGCGAATCGCGGTAGGCACGCAGATCCTCGATCGGACGCGTGGCCACACCGGATTCCTGGGCCGCCTTGGCCACGGCCGGGGCAATGTGCAGGATCAGGCGGCTGTCAAACGGCTTGGGAATGATGTATTCGGGGCCGAAGCGCAGATCCTGGCCGACGTAGGCATGGGCCACTTCGTCGCTGATTTCCAGCTTGGCCAGCTTGGCAATTTCGTGCACGCAGGCCACCTTCATCTCTTCCGTGATGCGGGTGGCGCCGCAATCCAGCGCGCCGCGGAAGATGTAGGGGAAGCACAGGACGTTGTTGACCTGGTTGGGGTAGTCGGAACGGCCGGTGGCCACAATGCAGTCCGGGCGCGCGGCCCTGGCCTCTTCGGGGCGGATCTCCGGATCGGGGTTGGCCAGCGCCAGGATGATGGGCTGACTGGCCATGGTCTTGACCATCTCGCCGCTCAGCACGTTGGAGGTGGAGCAACCCAGGAACACGTCAGCGTCACGGACCACATCGGCCAGCGTGCGGGCACCGGTATCCTGTTGCGCATAGCGCTGCTTGGAGGCGTCCATGCCGCCCGGGCGACCTTCGTAGATCAAGCCCTTGGAATCGCAGACATGGATGTTCTCGCGCTTCACGCCCAGGGCCACCATCAGGTCCAGGCAGGCGATGGCGGCAGCGCCGGCACCGGAAGCGGCCAGCTTGACCTCGCCGATCTGTTTGCCCACCAGCTCCAGGCCGTTGATCAGGGCCGAGGAGGAAATGATGGCGGTGCCGTGCTGGTCGTCGTGGAACACCGGGATGTTCATGCGATCGCGCAGCTTCTGCTCGATGTAGAAGCACTCGGGCGCCTTGATGTCTTCCAGGTTGATGCCGCCCAGCGTCGGCTCCAGCGCGGCGATGATATCGACCAGCTTGTCGGGATCGCGCTCGTCCAGTTCGATGTCGAACACGTCGATGCCGGCAAACTTCTTGAACAGGCAGCCCTTGCCTTCCATTACCGGCTTGCTCGCCAGCGGGCCGATATCGCCCAGACCCAGTACGGCCGTACCGTTGGTGATCACGCCGACCAGGTTGCCGCGCGAGGTGAATTCGGCCGCCTTGGACGGATCGGCCTCGATGTCCAGACAGGGAACGGCCACGCCGGGCGAATAGGCCAGCGACAGGTCACGCTGGTTGACCAGCGGCTTGGTCGGATTGACGGAAATCTTGCCCGGGAAAGGCGCGCGGTGGTAGTCGCGCGCAGCTTCCTTGAAGCTGTGATCGGTGGGGGTCTGGGTGTCGTTGTCTGTAGTCATTGTTGTATGGGTGGTCATGGAGACAAGGGTGCCGGGAATGGCCCAGTGCAAATTGTTGCACAAGTCACCCCCGGCAGCCGGCCTGTTCGGGCTATCCCGATGCCGATAGCCGGTTGTTGTCAGCGTTGCTGGCGCAAGGCTTGCAGCAGGCGCTGGCCGGCACGGCCGTTGCCGTTCATGCCCAGGCGTGACTGCTCGGCACGGATCGCCTCGCGCGTTTTGGCACCGATCATGCCGTCGGCAGTCCCGATGGCGTGGCCACGGGCCAGCAGCAGGGTCTGCAGTTCACGGTTTTCCGCACGCGACAGGCCGGGATCATCGGTCGGCCAGGCCTGGATGAAACCGACCCGGTTGCGCTGTCCGTCCACCAGCGTGGAGAGCTGGGCAATCGCCAGCGCGTAGTTCTCGCTGGCGTTGTAGCTGTAGAGCGTGTCAAAGTTCTTGCCCACCAAAAAAGCCGGGCCATTGCGGCCTGCCGGCAGCAGCAGGCCGGCACTGGCCATGGTGCGCGGCAGCGCACCGCCGCCATCGGCCAGGCGCAGCCCCTGGCTGGCCCAGTAATCCAGGCCGCGCTTGTTGCGGCGACCGCTGACCGCCGGCGTGTAGCCATCGGGCAGGCGCACTTCGTAGCCCCAGGGCTCGTTGCTGCGGTAGCCGGCCTTGCGCAGGAAGTTGGCCGTGGAGGCCAGTGCATCGGGCACGCTGTCAACGATGTCACGGCGGCCATCGCCATCAAAGTCCACGGCCGTGCTCAGGAAGGTGCTCGGCATGAACTGGGTCTGGCCAAAGGCTCCGGCCCAGGAGCCGGTCAGCTTGTCGGCGGGCACATCACCGCTTTGCAGGATGCGCAGGGTATTGGCAAATTCGGTTCGGAAATAGGCCTGGCGGCGGCCTTCGCAGGACAGCGTGGCGAGCGAGTTGAGCAGCGGACGGCCGCCCAGGTTCTGGCCGAAATTGCTTTCCACGCCCCAGACGCCCATCACCATGGCGGGCTCCACGCCATAGCGCTGCTGGATCTGGCGCAGTGTCGGCAGCCACTTGCGGTAGGCGGCACGGCCATCGGCCACGCGTTCCTGGTCCACCAGCACGGCCAGGTAGTCCCACACCGGCATGCTGAACTCCGGCTGGCGGTTGAGCAGCGGCAGCACGCTGGGATCGGGCTGCAAGCCATCGGTGTAACGGGCAAAGGTGGCCGCACTGACCTGGCGGAACGCCGGCGTTCCCTGCAAGTTCGCCAGACAGCTGCGGAATGCCGCCTCGTTGATCTGCGGCGCTGCCTCCTGCGCCTGCGCCAGGCCGGCAGCGGCCAGCAGCGTCAGGGGCAGGCTGCGCAGCGCCAGGCGACTGATACGGGAAAAGGGATACTTCACGGCTTGCTCCAGGTCATGTCGATGCTCACATGATAATGATACTTTCCGCTGCATCTGCCCTCTGGCGCAGCCATGCGCAATCGCTACAATTCCCGCATGACTTCCGATACCGCACGCTCCCACCCCGCCAGCACGCTGGAACCGCAGCAGGCCCTGCAACTGGCGCAGCAGGCCTTTGCCATCGAGGCCGATGCCCTGCGCGCCTGCAGTGACCGCCTGCAGCACACCGAAGCCGCCGGCGCGGCCTTCGTCCAGGCCATGCGCACCATCCTGCAGGCCCAGGGCCGTGTGGTGGTGATGGGCATGGGCAAGAGCGGCCATGTCGGGCGCAAGATCGCAGCCACGCTGGCCTCTACCGGTACGCCGGCCCTGTTCGTGCACCCAGCCGAAGCCAGCCATGGCGATCTCGGCATGGTGCGCGAGGTGGACGTGGTGCTCGCCATCAGCAACAGCGGCGAAAGCGACGAGCTGGCGCGCATCCTGCCGGTGCTCAAGCGCCAGGGCGTGCCGCTGATCGCCATGACCGGCGGCCTGCAGTCCAGCCTGGCGAAACACGCCGATATCGTGCTCGACAGCAGCGTTGCCAAGGAGGCCTGCCCGCTCAACCTGGCCCCCACCGCCAGCACCACGGTGCAGATCGCGCTGGGGGACGCCCTGGCCGTGGCCCTGCTCGATGCACGCGGCTTCAAGGCAGAAGACTTTGCCCGCTCGCACCCGGGCGGCGCACTGGGTCGCCGCCTGCTGACCACCGTGGCCGATGTGATGCGCCCGGCTGCCGAATCGCCCGTCGTCATGCCCGATGCCGACTTCGGCAGCGTGATGCAGGAAATGAGCGCCAAGGGCCTGGGCGCCACGCTGGTGGTCGATGCGCAGCGCAAGGTCGTCGGCATCTTCACCGATGGCGACCTGCGCCGCCTGCTCACCGCCGGCACCGATGTGCGCCCGCTGCGCGCCACCGACCTGATGCACGCCAACCCGCGCAGCATCCGCCCCGATGCACTCGCTGCCGATGCCGCCCGCCTGATGGAGGAATACCGCATCAGCAGCGTGCCCGTCACCGCGCCAGACGGCACCCTGGAAGGCTCCCTCAACACGCACGACCTGATGCGCGCCAAGGTGATCTGACATGCACAGCCCGGCCCTCACCCTCGATCCCTCCCTGCTGCTGGCCGCGCAATCGGTGCGCATCGTGTTTTTCGATGTCGATGGCGTGCTCACCGATGGCGGCCTGCTCTATACCGAAAGCGGCGAAACCATCAAGCGCTTCAACACGCTCGATGGCCACGGCCTCAAGCTGCTGCAAAAAGCCGGTATCACGCCTGCCGTCATCACCGGGCGCGATTCCACCCCGCTGCGCACGCGCCTGCAGGCGCTGGGTGTGCAGCATGCGGTGTTCGGCACCGAAGACAAGCTGCCCGCCGCCGAACGCCTGCTGGCCGAACTGGGACTGGACTGGTCGCAGGCCGCCGCCATGGGCGATGACTGGCCGGATCTGCCGATGCTGGTCCATGCCGCCTTTGCCGTGGCCCCGGCCAACGCCCACGCCGAGGTACTGGCTCGCGCCCACTACGTCACCACGCGCCAGGGCGGCCAGGGTGCCGTGCGCGAACTCTGCGACCTGCTGCTGCAGGCCAGTGGCCGCTACGCCAGCCTGCTCTCTCCCTATCTGGGCCCCGAGACCTGAGGTAGCCGCCGCATGAGCCCCACGATAGACCCCTCTACCGGACAGCTGCGTGCCCCCGAAGTGCCGCAGCGCAGCCTGAGCGACCACAGCGCCCGGGAAAAGACGCTGGATCGCGTACTGCGCGTCACCACCGACTTCCTGCCGCTGCTGCTGCTGGCCCTGCTGGTGCTGGGCACCACCTGGCTGGTGCGCAGCATGCCCGCCGATGACAGCGGCCGCGCCACGCCGCCCTCGGACAAGCCCGATTACTACCTGAACGATTTCCAGATCCGTTCCTACGATGCGGCCGGCGTGCTGCGCGCCGAAATTGCCGGCGACCATGGCGACCATATCCCGCAGGGTGACCTGCTGCGCGCCAATGGCATCCGCAGCTACCACCTGTCCGACGACGGCCAGGTGACACGCGCCAGTGCCAACACCGGCGTCGCCGATCGCCAGGCCGAAACCGTCGAGCTGCAGGGCCAGGTGCGCGTCACGCGCGGCCCGGCCAACGCAGGCAACCAGCCGCCGTTGCAATTCGAAAGTGATACCCTGCACATCCTGGAAGGCGGCAGGCAGCTGCAGACCGATCAGCCCGTGACCCTGACACGCGGCCCGAACGTGGTGCAGGGATCCGGCATGAACTACCAGCACGACCAGCAGAACGTCAACATCCAGGGCCGCGTCCAGGCCACCTTCGAGGCGGCGCGACCGGCCACGCAGCAGCCATGAATCCGGCTGCGCTAGCCACCACGGCGGGCCAGCCTCCGCTGGTCTTCATCACTGGCGCTTCCAGCGGCATCGGCCAGGCGCTGGCCCTGCAGTACTACCAGCAGGGCTGGCAGCTGGCGCTGGTGGCACGCCGTATCGGCCAGATGCAGGACTGGATGGCTCAACACGCGATCGACCCGGCTCGCTGCCAGCTGTTCGCAGCCGATGTCAGCCAGCCCGACAGCATCATCGCGGCCGGCCAGGCCTGTCTACAGCAGCTCGGCCTGCCGCAGATCGTGATCGCCAATGCCGGCATCAGCCACGGCATGGACACGGCGGAGCGCGCCGATATCGCCGTGATGCAGCAGATCTTCGCCACCAATGTCACCGGCATGGCCGCCACCTTTCACCCCTTTGTCATGCCGATGCGGCAACGCGGCAGCGGCAGCCTGGTCGGCATCGCCAGTGTCGCCGGAGTGCGCGGCCTGCCGGGACATGGGGCCTACAGTGGCAGCAAGGCCGCCGTCATCGCCTACTGCGAAAGCCTGCGCGGCGACATGCGCGGCAGTGGTGTGCAGGTCACCACCCTGCTGCCAGGCTATATCGCCACGCCAATGACGGCCGGTGACCGGTTTTCGCTGCCCTTCCTGCTGTCTGCGCAAGAGTTTGCGCGCCGCGCACGCCAGGCGATCGCGCGCGGCGACCGCTCCCGCGTGATTCCCTGGCAAATGGGCCTGGTGGCCGGCCTGATGCGTGTGCTGCCCGATGCACTCTGGGATCGGGCGCTGGCGGACCGTCCGCGCAAGCCGCGCCTGACCGATACCGGCACGCCGGGAGGCCAGGCATGACAGAGCGCGCCCCCATCCTGCCGCTGACGCCCAACCCGCTGCTCAAGCGCATGCGCCGCCGCCCGATTCCGGCGCGTGCGCGCAAGTGGCTGAACGCCGAAGGCTCGCTGACACGCCGGCTCAAGGCGGTATGCGATACCGTCCACATCCAGATCCTGCACCAGCGCCAGGCGGCGCTGTGGCCGCTTGAGAAGAAAGCGCTCAGCCGCCAGCGCCATCAGCAGGGCGGCGCTACCCACGTCCGCACCGTGCTGCAGTGGTGCGGCGAGCCGGACACCGCCTTTCCCGGCGTCTTTGCCCGTTCGGCCGTGCTGGCGCCGCAGGCACGTTTGTCCTGGGGCAGCCTGCGCGGCCTCGGCAACCGCCCGCTGGCCCATCTGCTGTTCGTCGCGCCCGGCATCCGGCGCACGCCGCTGTTCTACCAGTACGATCCGCCACATGCACCAGAAACGCGCCATGTGCTGCGCCAGTGGCAACAGCAGGCCGGCGCACACGCCGACCGGTTGCCGCAACGCGGCATCTGGCGTCGCTACTCGGTATTCCTGCACCGTGGTGCCCCCCTGATCGTGACCGAATGGTTTGCCCCCGAAGTGCTGGACTGGCCCATCGATCACCGCAAGCTCACGCCGATACGCCGGCTGCAGCCGCGCATCCAGAAACAGCAGCACCGGCGCGCCTGAGCAGCCTGCCGGCCAAGCTGGCAGAATGCAGTCATTGCAGTTTTTTCTCCGATCGCCCCATGAGCATGCCTTCCGCCCCGCCTGGCCAGATTGTCTTCTCGCACGGCAACAGCTTTCCTGCCGGCACCTACAACGTGTTGTTGCGCCAGCTGGAGCAGCAGGGCCACACGGTTTACGCCATCGACAAGTACGGCCACGATCCGCGCTATCCGGTGAGCAACAACTGGCAGTACATGGTGCAGCAGCTGATCGATTTCTGCGCCGGCCTGCCCGATCCGCAGGGCCGGCCGCGCTACCTGATCGGCCACTCCATGGGCGGCATCCTCAGCGTGATGGCCGCCGCCCGCGTGCCGCAACTCGCCCAGGCCGTGCTGATGCTGGACTCGCCCGTTTTTGGCGGCTGGCGTGCCGGTGTCCTGCGCCTCACCAAGCAGACCTCGCTGGCACAACGCCTGTCACCCGGTGCCACCAGCCATCGCCGGCGCCAGGAATGGCCCAGTGAAGATGCCGTGCTGCAGCACTTTGCCACCAAGCCGGTGTTCGCCAGCTGGCACCCGGAGGCCCTGCGCGACTACATCCGGCACGGTACCGAGCCGCACCCCAGCCTGGAGCTGCCGCTGCGCCGCAAGCTGGCGTTTGACCGCGACATCGAGACCGCCATCTACAACACCCTGCCCGACAACCTGGACCGCTGGCTGCGCCAGCATCCGCTGCAGATACCCGCCGCCATGATCGGCGGCAGCCGCTCGCGCGAACTGCGCCAGATCGGCATGCACACGCCGCGCCGCATCACCCAGGGCCGCATCTACCTGCTGGAAGGCGGCACCCACCTGTTTCCGCTGGAACAGCCGGATCAGACCGCCAGCCTGGTCAGCCGCGCACTGGCCGAGTTGCTCCCCGCCTCACGCTGAACCGATTCCGCAGGCAACAAAAAACCCGCAGGCGATGAAGCCATGCGGGTTCCCTGCTGCTGCCATCACGTGGATGGCAGCCGGCATCGACAATCAGTAGTTGTTGTCTTCGTAGCTGCGACGGCCACCGCCGTCACCGCGGCTGCCACCGTCACGGCGACCACCGCCGTAGGGGCTGCGGAAACCGTCGTTGCCACCACCGTAGCCACCGCCATCACCGCGACCATAGCCACCGCCGCCGCCTTCACGGCGACCACCGCCGTAACCGCCGCCACCAAAACCACCGCCACCACTACGCGGGGGACGCGGCTCCATCGGACGGGCCTCGTTCACCACCAGGGCACGGCCGCCCATGTCATGGCCATGCAGGCCATTGATGGCAGCCTGGGCTTCCGCCTCGCTGCCCATTTCCACAAAGCCGAAGCCCTTGGAACGGCCGGTGTCGCGCTCCATCATGACCTTGGCGCTCACCACATTGCCGAATTGGCCGAATTGCTGTTGCAGATCGTTGTCGCGCACAGCGTAGGGCAGGTTGCCCACGTACAGTTTGTTGCCCATTAACGGACTCTCCATGATTCAAAAACAGCGATGTCCGTTTGGGCGGGATAAACGTCAAAAGGCCCATACACACACAAATCAATCACCGCAAAAAAACACCACATGTGCCCCTGCACTCCTGTAGTCTGGAACATCATACGCGAAGAGTATCCACACGCCCCGTGACATTTCCATGTCAGCGCACGATGTGTTGTTAGCAAGCATCTAAAATCCGGACTTTCCCGAATAGCTGCAGATCGCTAGAATGCCGCATCTGCCACTTTACCCTTGGTCATGGAAGCCTTTCTCGTATCTACCGGCCTGGTTGCCCTGGCCGAAATGGGTGACAAAACCCAGTTGCTGTCATTGGTGCTGGCCGCCCGTTTCCGCAAGCCCTGGCCGATTGTCTGGGGCATTCTGGCAGCCACCCTGGCCAACCATGCGCTGGCAGGTGCACTGGGCAACTGGCTTTCCGGCCTGCTCAGCCCCGACATCCTGCGCTGGGTGCTGGTCGCGTCCTTTGTCGCCATGGCTGTCTGGATGCTGATCCCGGACAAGCTCGATGAGGACGAGCAGCCATCCCAGCCCAGATACGGCGTCTTCCTGACCACCGTGGCGCTGTTCTTTCTGGCCGAAATGGGCGACAAGACGCAGATTGCCACCGTCGCCCTGGCCGCGCGCTTTGATGACTGGCTCTGGGTCGTGGCCGGCACCACGATTGGCATGATGCTGGCCAACGTGCCGGTGGTGTTCCTGGGCGAACGCATCACGCGGCTGCTGCCGATGCAGTGGGTGCATCGCATCTGTGCCGCCATCTTCATCGTGCTGGCACTCACCGCCGCGCTCTGGCCCTGATGCTGACAAGGGCGTGACACGCTTGCTATACTAGGCTTCTTGTTGCGCCGATTTGCTTCCTGCTTGCGGGCGCCTGATAAATGCCGCTAAACGGAGCCTGCAGCCCGGTTTCCGTTTCATGACGGCAACCGGGTTTTGTTTTTGCCATGTCCTTTGTAGCCATCCCCCAGACCATGCACTTTGCCGGGCCGCTGACCCTGCAGAGTGGTGCCACGCTGCGTGACTTCACGCTCGCGTACGAGACCTACGGTACCCTCAACGCCGATCGCAGCAATGCGGTGCTGATCTGCCACGCCCTCAATGCCTCGCACCACGTAGCCGGGCATTACGCCGACGATCCGAACAATGTCGGCTGGTGGGACAACATGATCGGCCCCGGCAAGCCGGTCGATACCAACCGCTTTTTCGTCATCGGCATCAACAACCTGGGCTCCTGCTTTGGCAGCACCGGCCCACGTGACCTGAATCCCGATGCCGATCCTCTCAGCCCGCGCCAGCGCTACGGCTCCGACTTTCCGGTCGTCACGGTAGAAGACTGGGTCAACGCCCAGGCCCTGCTGCTGGACGCGCTCGGCATCGACCAGCTGGCAGCCGTCATGGGAGGCAGCCTGGGCGGCATGCAGACGCTGAGCTGGTCGCTGCAGTACCCGCAGCGCCTGCGTCATGCCATCGTGATCGCCAGTGCACCCAACCTGAGCGCCGAAAACATCGCCTTCAACGAGGTGGCGCGCCGCGCCATCGTGACCGATCCCGATTTCCACAACGGCCATTTCTACGAGCACGGCCTGGTGCCGGCACGCGGCTTGCGCATTGCACGCATGATCGGCCACATCACCTACCTGTCGGACGACGTGATGAACAGCAAGTTCGGCCGCGAGCTGCGCGATGCGGTATCGACCAACCTGAGCGGCTACAAGTACTCGACGCAGGATGTGGAGTTCCAGATCGAGAGCTATCTGCGCTACCAGGGCGACAAGTTCAGCACCTACTTTGACGCCAACACCTATCTGCTGATCACGCGTGCACTGGACTACTTCGACCCGGCTCGCAACTTCGATGGCAACCTGACTCGCACCCTGGCGCGTGCCCAGGCCGATTTCCTGCTGGTCAGCTTTACCACCGACTGGCGCTTCAGCCCGGCTCGCAGCCGCGAAATCGTCAAGGGCCTGCTGGACAACCGCCGGCGCGTGAGCTACCTGGAAATCGAGGCCCCGCACGGCCACGATGCCTTTCTGCTCGACAACCCGCAATATCTGGACGGCGTACGCACCTATTTTGAACGGAGGGTCGCGGCATGAGCGGCGGACTGGTAGCGATCGAGGCGATTGCGCGGCTGGTGCCGCAAGGTGCCCATGTACTGGATCTGGGCTGCGGCGATGGCCGTCTGCTGGCCTATCTGCACGAGCAGCGCGGCTGTACCGGCTATGGTGTGGAAATCGACGATGCCCATGTGCAGGCCTGTCTGCAGCGTGGCGTCGATGTCCTGCAGATCAACCTGGACACCGGCCTGCCGATGTTTGCCGACAACAGCTTTGACGTGGTGCTGCAGATCGACACCTTGCAGCACCTGCGCAATGCCGAAACCATGCTGCGCGAAACCACGCGTGTCGGCAAGCTCGGCGTGATTGCCTTCCCCAACTTTGCCCACTGGCCGAACCGCCTGTCCATCCTGCGCGGCCGCATGCCGGTGAGCAAGCGCATGCCTTACGAGTGGTACAACACGCCCAACATCCGCGTGGGTACCCATGCCGATTTCGGCGTGCTGGCCGCCCGCAACGGCCTGCGCGTACTCGACAACTTCGGCCTGCACGAAGGCGAAGTGGTGCGCTGGTGCCCCAACCTGCTGGCCAGCACCGCCGTCTATCAGGTTCAGCGCGCCTGAAGCACCGCACCCGCCAGCGTCTCCGCAGGATGATCCGGAGACGGCTGCTGCGCCTCTTGCCGGCGACGGCGCAACACGCGCTCCCAGGCCCGCTCGTGGAACACATAGGCCACGGTCTGCACGGCCGGCTCAAGCAGCGACAGGGCAATCGCGGCCTTGATGTCGCCTGTCACCAGATACGCCACGGAAGCGGCCACCAGCATGTGCATGCCCGAATAGCTCAGCGTCTTGAGCAAAGTCTGGCGATGGGTGAGGACGAGCTTGCGAATGCGGGCCATGATGATCTCCTGTTGCGCTTCCAGCCGGAAGACATGAGTAGATGATAACGATTATCATCTACGACAGCAATCGATTCCCGCTATGCCCGCCATAGGCAGGCGATTACTTCTGCTGCCAGGGCAGGCCACGATAGCGCCAGCCTCCCAGCCGGCCGCGGTGACCGGCAGCGTCCAGACTGCCCTCGAATCCTTCCAGGATGTTGTAGCACGGCCCCAGCCCCAGGGCAGTGGCGCGGGTCGCGGCATCGATCGAGCGCACCCCACTGCGGCACAGGAACAGCAGCGCCTTGCCCGGGTGACGTGCCGCCACTTGCTGCACCCCCTGGTCAAAACCGGGGTTGACCTCCATCGCCGGGTACTCTTTCCAGGCCAGCGGCTCGCTGCCCGGCACAAAGCCCACCCAGTCCAACTCTGCACGGGTGCGCACGTCAATCACCACGCCCTGGCCCTGCTGTTGCCAGTCATGCGCCTGCTGCGGCGTGATGTCTCCGGCATAGGAAGGCGTGGCGTCCTGCGTGTCGTAAGTTTGCGTCATGATCGGCTCAAATGCTATATGTCAATGTATATTGTGCCCGCACACGGACACTTTCATCTATTCGTGAATGATTTGACACCTGTCAAACCCGGTTGCCGGTTTCTCTGGCCCAATGCAATTTGACTATTATCTGGAGAAAAATCATGGACGTCCTGATGACCGAACTGTTCCGCACCGATATCGGCCTGCTGTCGCTGTTTACCATACTGTTCATCGTTGGCATGTCCGTCTTCTTTGTCTGGTTTTTCCGCAAGAAGATTGCACACGATGTGGCCCAACACGAGCGCGAACTGCGTCAGGGCAAGACCTCCTGAGCCCGTGCAGCGCGCTTCGCGCCAGTAGCGCTCCTTGGTATACTGGAGGCATGCGGCAGGTTCCTGCCGGATTCCTGCTTACCGCATTGCAACCAACCTCAAGAGGATCTCTGATGTTCCCCGAATACCGCGACCTTATTACCAAGCTGAAGACCGAAGATGCCCGCTTCGAGCGCCTGTTCGACAAGCACAACGAGCTGGACCAGAAGATCAAGAACATGGAAGCCCGCATCGAGCCGGCCACCGACATTGAAATTGATGTCCTGAAGAAAGAAAAGCTGGCCCTGAAGGACGAGCTGTACCAGATCCTGCGCAAGGCCAACGCCGCCGAGGCCTGATCGCCCGGTTCCGCCTGCATTTCGCAGCATCCCCCGCCAGCCTGGCTGCCGGGGGATTTTTCATGCCTGCGCGTCAGGCAGCAGCTGCAGCAGGGAAAGCGCGGCCAGGGGGGCGGTTTCGGCACGCAATACATGGGCACCAAGCGTGATCGGCTCAAAGCCCTGCTGCAGCGCCAACGCCTCTTCCGCGGCATCGAGCCCGCCTTCGGGCCCGGACAGCAGACTGACCGGCTGCTGCGGGCGCTGACCGGCCACCCAGGTATGCAGCGGCTGGCTGCCGGCCGTCAGGGACAGCATCGCCTTGCGGCCGGCAGACGCCGCCAGCGCCTCTGGCAGGCTGCGCAGCGGCTGGATCAGCGGCACCCGTGTGCGGCCGCTTTGCTCACAGGCCGATATCGCCACGGCCTGCCAGTGCGCCTGACGGCGTTCGGCGCGATCGCCCTTGAGGCGCAGCACGCTGCGGCTGGTCTGCAGGGGCTGGATGCTGCGCACGCCCAGTTCGGCGGCTTTTTCGACCAGCCAGTCCATGCGTTCGTTGGCCGGCACGCCGACCAGCAGATGCACCTCGGCCTCCGGCACATCGCGCGGCGGATGCAGCTGCAGAATGCGCACTTCGACCTCGCTGCGCCCCATGCGCAGCACTTCGGCCTCGGCGTGGCCCCGGCTCCAGGGTGCTTCGGCGGTCGTGGCGGCATCGGGCAGGCCGCCGTGGAACAGCTCGATGCGCTCACCCGGCTGCAGGCGCAGCACCTGTACATGGCGTGCCGCGCCGGCCGGCAGCAGCAGCTCCTGACCCGGAATCAGCGGCAGGGGGCAGTGAAAGCGAGGCATGGCTTACAGGCGGCCAAAGGCGTAGCCGCTGACGTCCTGCGTGCCTTCGATGTCGTCCACCAGCTGCAGCAGCGGAGCCAGTTCGCGGTAGCGACGACCGGCATGGCGGATGTACTCGATGAAACGCGGCGTATCGGCCAGGTACTTGTCCTTGCCGTCGCGCAGTGTCAGGCGTGCAAAAATGCCGGCCACTTTCAGATGGCGTTGCAGCCCCATCCATTCCACCGCGCGGTAGAAGGCACCAAAATCCTGATGCCAGTCCTCGAAATCCATCAGGCCGGCCTTGCGCGCACGCTCCCAGTAGCGGATTGTCACGTCCAGCACCAGCTCTTCGTCCCAGCTGATGAACGCATCGCGCATCAGGCTGGCAATGTCGTAGGTGATCGGGCCGTACACCGCGTCCTGGAAGTCCAGTACACCCAGCGGCGACTGTGGCGTCTCGCCCAGCATCAGGTTGCGCGGCATGAAGTCACGGTGCACATACACGCAGGGCGCAGCCAGGTTGCGTTGCACGATCAGGTCGAAGGTGCTGGCCAACACCTGCTGCTGCGCGGGCGTGAGCGTGACCTGGCGGTGTTGCGTCAGGTACCAGTCGGGGAACAGCTGCAGCTCGCGGCGCAGCAGCGCCTCGTCGTAAGGGGGCAGCTGGTCCGGACGCGAGGCCTGTTGCCAGGGCAGCAGCGCCTCCAGCGCCTGCTGGTAGTACGGCATGGCGGCAACCGGCTGCTGTTCGTCCAGCGCCGTCATCATGGTATGGCTGCCGAGATCGTTCAGCAGCATGAAACCGTGTGCGCGATCCCATTCGAGCACGCGCGCGGCATGCACGCCGGCCTGCTCCATCAGCCCGGCCACATGCACGAAGGGCTGGCAGTTCTCCTTGTCTGGCGGCGCATCCATGATGATGCGCGCAGGCTGGCCGGCTTCACCCTGCACGCGCAGGTAGCGGCGGAAGCTGGCATCGGCATTGGCCAGCACCACGCTGTCGGGACGGATCTGCTGGCGTGCGGCAATCGCTTCCAGCCATTGGCCAAACTGCTGGCCACGTTCGGGCGCGGACCAGTTCAGGGCCGCGATGGGATCATTCTGCAGGGACATGATTCAAGTCGGTAATAATTGTGGCCGGCGCACCTGCGCACGGCATGCCGCCCATTGTATGCAAGGCGTGCCATCATGGCATTTTTGTCACAGCGCACTCCCTGCCCGGCCAATGGCTGGCAGAATGAATCCTTTCAGGAATTGTCTGGTGGGCGCAAGCCTGCCCTTCTTCTACCGTGAGCTCCCGACTGCACTCCCCTGCCATCCCACAACGCCACAGCATCCGCTGGCTGCGCACGCCTGTCGCCCATGGCGTATTGCTGCTGTGCAGCGGCCTGGCAACACCGGTCTGGGCGGACAGCTCCCGCAGCTATGACATTGCCATCGTGCCGCCGGTCATGGCCGCCTCGGCCCCGCAGGAGCCCGCCAGCGGCCCGACCGTGATCGAGGCCAACCAGATCGAGGGGCAGGTCGACCTGGATGTCACGGCCACCGGCGCAGCCATCATCCGGCAGCCCGGCACCGTGGTGCAGGGCGAGACCCTGCACTACTCGATTCCCGCCAACGAGGTCACGGCCACCGGCGATGTGCGCATCGAGCGTGACGGCAATGTCTACCAGGGCGAGCAGCTGCAACTGCAGCTGGATACCCAGTCGGGCAGCTTCGACAACGTGGAGATGGAGCTGCAGCGCAACGGCGGCCTGGCCAGGGCCGGCAAGATCGAATTCATCGACGGCAGCCACAGCATCGGCCACGACATGATCTACAGCACCTGCCGCCGGGCCGACCGCCAGCAGGGCGACTGGAACCCGGCCTGGTATATCCGTGGCGAAAAAATCATCATCGACACCGAGGCCGATGAGGGCTATGTCGAAAACGGCGCGCTGGTGTTCTATGGCGTGCCTATCCTGCCGATTCCCGGCGGCCTGGGCTTCCCGCTGTCGGACAAGCGCCGCTCCGGCCTGCTGCCGCCCACCTTCTCGCTGGGCACCGAGGACGGCTTCGAGGTCGCCGTGCCGTACTACTTCAACATCGCCCCCAACCGCGATGCCACCGTCATGCCCACGCTGTACAGCAACCGGGGCGTAGACCTGTACGGCCAGTTCCGCTATCTGGAAGACACGTACGCCGGCAGCCTGCAGGGCAACTTCCTGCCGGGCGACAACCTGCGTGACAACCAGAACCGCTGGCACTATATCTTCCAGCACGCGCAGACTTTCCCCTCGGTGCCGGAACGCTACGGCCAGTTCAAGCTAGACATGCACCTGGAACGCGTCAGCGATGACAACTACTGGCGCGACTTCTACAACTTCGACAGCCGCAACACGCTGCTGAGCGAGCGCACCTTCTCCAGCAACATGCAGCTGGGCTGGAAGAAGGATGACTGGTCGGGCTTTATCCGCAACGAGAAATGGCAGACGCTGCAGCAGCCGGACGAGATCGTCCCGCCCTATGACAAGACGCCGCAGTTGCACCTGAACTACACGCGCGACGATGTGCGCGGCTTCGACCTGTTGCTGGATCTGGACCACACGCGCTTCCGTGCCGACTCCAGCCTGGCCCGGTACCCGGATGGCGACCGCAGCTATGCCCGCGCCCGCGCCAGCTACCCCTGGGTACGCCCCTGGGGCTATGTCGTGCCGGCGCTGGAAGTCAATGCACGCCACTACAGCACGGATACCGCCATGGCCAATGGCAAGCGCTCGGACAGCGTGGTGATTCCGACTGCCACGCTGGACAGTTCGCTGGTGTTCGAGCGCGATACGCAGATGTTCAGCCGCAGCGTGCGCCAGACACTGGAGCCGCGCCTGTTCCTCGCCTACACGCCCTACAGGGAGCAGAATCATCTGCCGGCCTACGACAGCTGGCTGAAGGACTTCAACCTGTCCAGCATCTTCAGCGCGAACCCGTTCTCCGGCAATGACCGCATCGCCGACACCCGCGCCGCCACGCTGGGCGTGACCAGCCGCCTGTATGACAACGCCGATGGTGCCGAGCTGGCCAACCTGACCTTTGCCGCCCGCAAGCAGCTCAAGACACGACGCGTGCAGCTGGATGAGCACGACACGCCGGACAGCAACAGTTTCAGCAATCTGCTGCTGGACGGCACCGTCAACTGGACACCACAGTGGAGCACGCGCGCCAGCATGCAGTGGGATCCGGAAATCGGTCGCACCATGCGCGGCGTGATCGGCGGCAGCTACACGCCCGGGCCGTATCGCAGCATCACGGCGCACTACCGCCACCAGCGCGAGCGCACCGAGCAGATTGACGTCGGCTGGCAGTGGCCGCTGAACGACCTGTGGGGCAGCCAGGATGTCGAGAAACCTGCCGGCCAGGGCCTGGGGCCGGGCCGCTGGTACACGGTCGGCCGCCTGTTCTACTCGCTGCAGGAAAGCCGCCTGGTCGAATCGATTGTCGGCCTCGAATACGACAGCTGCTGCTGGATCGGACGCATTGCCCTGCACCGCAAGGCGATCCAGCACCAGCCGTCCAAGATGGACAACCGCATCATGTTCCAGCTCGAATTCAACGGATTGTCACGACTCGGCTCCAGCCCGGTCCGGACTTTCACGGACAATATCCCCAACTACCAGCTGCTGCGCGATCGCCGCAACAGCTCCGGATCGCCCTTCTGAGAGATGCCATGACTGTACGCAAGTCCTCCTTCCTCCACCGCTTTCACGCCCCGGCATTCGCCTGCGCCCTGTTGCTGGGCGGCCAGGCCGTGCTGCCCGCCGCGCAGGCACAGACTGCCCGCAGCGGCGTCCAAAGCGACTACATCGTCGCCGTCGTCAACAAGGAACCGGTCACCAACCGCGAAGTGCAGGTGCGCGCCAACGAACTGGCCCGCAGCCTGAGCGCCGCCAAGCAGCCGGTACCGACCCGCCAGGCGCTGCTGCAGCGCGCCCTGGATGACGTGATCTTCCAGAAAGCCGCCATCCAGTCGGCCCGCGCCACCAGCATCGCCATCAGCGATGAAGAACTGGATGTGCGCGAACGCGCCCTGGCCCGCCAGGCCAACCTGGATGTCGAGAAATACCGCGCGCGCTTCATCCAGGAGCGTCGCATCGCCCCTTCCCAGTACCGCGCCGCGCTGCGTGACGCCTTCCTGCTGGAGCGTGTGCGCGATGCCCGTGTGAACCAGGAAATGGCCAAGGTCAGCGACCTCGAAGCCCTGCGCGCCCTGCGCGAGCAGCGCATCAAGCAGGGACTGCCCGACTCCCTGGTGCCCGCCGTGCGCATGGCGCAAATCCTGATTGCCGTCCCGCCGGGCAGCAGCCCCCAGGAGGTGCAGGCACTGCAGGAAAAGGCCAACAATGCCGTGAAGGCACTGCGCAACGGCCAGGAATTCCTGCAGGTGGCGCGTGAATACAGCGATATCCCGCCGCAGGCCAGCCCGCTGGTGCCGCAGGAGCAGCTGGCGCCGGATCTGGCAGCGGCCATCCGCAACGTGCCGCTGGGCCAGAGCACCGATGCCGTGCGCACCGAAGACGGCTTCCACATCATCCAGGTGGTCGAACGCCAGCATATCGACATGGCCTTCGGCATCACGGAAACGCGTGCCCGCCACATCCTGCTGATTCCCAGCGCCAAGCTGTCCGAGAAGCAGGCCACGGCACAACTGGCCCAGGTACGCCGTGACATCGCCTCCGGCAAGACCGATTTTGCCGATGCGGCACGTCGCCTGTCGATGGATGGCAGCGCCCAGCAGGGCGGCGATCTGGGCTGGGCCCAGCCCGGCATGTTCGTGCCCGAATTCGAGGAGCGCCTGGACAAGCTGCAGGCGGCCGGCAACATGACGCAGCCCTTCACCTCGCGCTTTGGCGTGCACCTGGTGCAGCTGCTGGAGCGCCGTTCGGCGCCCATGACACAGGCACAGCAGGTGGCCATGGCGCGCGCGGCCCTGCGTGAGCAACGCGCCGGCGAGGCCTTGCGCAACTGGGAAGAAGAGATCCGCGGTCGCGCCTACATCGAGATGCGCAGGACGCCGAGTTGAGTCGCGCGCCCTCATCCTCCCGTCGTGGTACGGCAGCGCGCCCGCAGGCCGTGCGCGGCAGTGGTGGCCATGTGGCGCGCAAGCGCTTCGGTCAGAACTTCCTGTGTGATGGCGGCATCATCGCCGGCATTGTCGATGCGATTGCCCCCCGTGCCGGCGAACCGCTGATCGAGATCGGCCCCGGACTGGCCGCCCTGACGCAGCCGCTGGTAGAGCGCGCCGGCCAGCTCACCGTGATCGAACTGGACCGTGACCTGGCTGCCCGCCTGCGCCAGCATCCGCAGCTGGACGTGATCGAATCCGATGTGCTCAAGGTCGATGTCACGGCACTGGCCGCCGAACGCGGCTGGGAGCGCGTGCGCGTATGCGGCAACCTGCCCTACAACATCTCCACGCCGATCCTGTTCCATCTGCTGGACCATGTGGACGTGATCCGCGACCAGCACTTCATGCTGCAGAAGGAAGTGATCGACCGCATGCTGGCAGAACCGGCCTGCGGCGATTACAGCCGCCTGACAGTGATGCTGCAGTGGCGCTACGCCATGGAACAGGTGTTGTTCGTGCCGCCGGAAAGTTTTGATCCGCCGCCCAGGGTGAACAGTGCCGTGGTGCGCATGGTGCCACTGGCAGAGCCGCCGCAGCTGCATCTGCCGACCTATGCCGCCCTGGTGCAATCGGCCTTCAGCCAGCGCCGCAAGCTGTTGCGCCATTCGCTCGGCCGCTGGCTGGAAGAACACGGCTTTGCCGGCAGCTTCGACCTGCAGCGTCGCGCAGAAGAGGTGCCGGTGCACGAGTACGTGGCGCTGGCCCGACATCCGTCGCTGCAGCCCGAAGCCTGAGCGGGACGCTTGCCGCACACCCGCCGGGTACGACCCGCCCGGCAGACGGCCGCCTTACAGCATGTGCTGCAGAAAGGCACACGCACGCGGGTGCCGGGGATCGCGGAAGAAGTCCTGCGCCGGACGGTCTTCGGCGATCACGCCCTGGTCCATGAACAGCACCCGGTGCGCGACCTCACGCGCAAACGCCATTTCGTGCGTCACCACCAGCATCGTCATGTGTTCGGCTGCCAGCTGGCGCATGGTGCGCAGCACTTCGCCGGTCAGCTCCGGATCGAGGGCGCTGGTGGGCTCATCGAACAGCATCAGCGCCGGCTGCATCGCCAGGGCGCGTGCAATCGCCACACGCTGCTTCTGGCCACCGGAAAGGCGGTTCGGGTAGGCATCCCGCTTGTCGAGCAGGCCGACCTTGCGCAGCAGCTCCTCGGCCTGCGGCACGATCAGCTCGCGCTTCAGGCCCTTGACCGTCATCGGCGCCTCGATCAGGTTCTGCAGCACCGTCATGTGCGGGAACAGGTTGAAATGCTGGAACACCATGCCGGTGCTGGCGCAGATGCGGCGCACCTGGCGCTCATCGGGATAGCGCGCCTTGCCACTGCCATCGTTCTCGACCAGCGTCTGGCCGTCGATCACGATGCGGCCCTGCTCCACCGATTCCAGGTGATTCAGGCAGCGCAGCAGCGTGGATTTGCCCGAGCCCGACGAGCCCAGGATGGCAATCACCTCGCCCGGCTGCACCTGCAGCGACACGCCGCGCAGCACGTGGTTGTCGCCAAAGCGCTTGTGCACGCCCTCCAGCAGCAGCGCCGGCTGGCCCTTACTGGTCTTGTCGTGCATAGCGTTGCTCCAGGCGCTGGAAGATCCAGGTCAGCACCAGTGTCATGATGAGATAGAACAGCGCCGCCACCAGGAAGGGCGTGACGGTGAACTCGCGCTGCACGATGTTGCGCGCGGCGCGCAGCAGGTCATTCAGGGCCAGCACATAGATCAGCGCCGTGTCCTTGACCAGCGTGATGGTTTCGTTGCTCATGGGCGGCAGAATGTGGCGCACCATCTGCGGCAGCACGATGCGGCGCATGGTCTGCCCATAGCTCATGCCGAGCGACTTGGCGGCCTCGTACTGGCCACGGTCCACGCTCTGGATGCCGGCTCGGAAGATCTCGGCAAAATAGGCCGCGAAGTTGAGCGCAAACGCCACCACCGCCGACGGAAAATCCGGCAGCCGGATGCCGATCACCGGCACGAAAGGCAGCGCAAAGTAGATGAACAGCAGCTGCAGCATCAGCGGCGTACCGCGCATCAGCCAGATATAGCCGCTGACGGCCTGGCGCACCACGGCAAAGCGTGACATGCGCAGCAGCGCCAGCACCAGACCCAGCGGAATCGCCAGGATCAGGGTGATGAAGAACAGCTTGAGCGTCGTGCCCGCGCCTTCGAGCAGCGGGGGCAGCATGTGGAGGATGTTATCCATGCCAGATCAGCGCATCAGGGCCGGGGCACGCGCTGGGGTTGCGCGGGCCCGGCAGACATCAGCAGCAGCTTACTGCTTGGCTTCAGAGAACCACTTGTCGTAGATGGCCTTGGCAGAGCCGTCAGCCGCCATGGCATCCAGCGTCTGGTCCAGTCGGGACAGCAGCTCGGCATCGTCCTTGCGCACGGCCACGCCATAGTCCTCGCTGCCGAAGTTGTCGGTCAGGATGCGGTACTCGCCCGGCTTCTTGCTGGTGTAGTAGCGGCCCACCACCTCGTCCACCACCACGGCGTCCAGGCGGCCGGTGGTCAGGTCCATCAGGGCGGCAACGTTGTCACCGAACTTCTTCAGCTCCTTGATGTCCTTGGACACCGGGTCCTTCTGCACCGCTTCCACGGCACTGCTGCCGTCCTGGATGCCAACCACCTTTCCAGCCAGCTCGGCCTTGGCCTGGATCGGCGACTGGGCCGTCACGATCACGATCTGGTGGTTCTGCATGTAGGGCTTGGTGAAGTTGACGTTCTTCTTGCGCTCTTCGGTAATGGTCATGCCGTTCCACAGCAGATCCACGCGCTTGCCATTGAGTTCGGCTTCCTTGGCGCTCCAGTCGATCGGCTTGAACTCCATCTCGACCCCCAGACGCTTGCCGGCTTCGCGCGCCAGATCCAGGTCGTAGCCGACCAGCTCACCCTTCGCGTCACGGAAGCCCATGGGCGGGAAGTTGTCGTCCAGACCGACCACGATCCTGGCCGACAGGCCGGCGGTGGCAGAAGCAGCGCTGGCAGCAGCCGGTGCATCCGGCGTGGACTTGCTGCAGCCCCACAGCAGGGCGGCGGCGGCCACGGAGGTCATCAGGGTGCGGGCAGTAAAAAGGCGACGGTTCATGGCGTAAACAGACAAAAAAACGTGACGGAAAGATCAAATGATAAACGCTAACGGACCAGGCCGCATCAGCAAAAAGGCGAATGCCCGTGCGGACATTCGCCTTGGCCGATCAGCCTGCTGCCGTGCTTACGGCTTCATGCTGCCGGTTTTCTCGAAGCGCTCGTGCCAGGACAGGGCTTCGCTCAGGATGTGCGGCGTGTGCTTGCCGGGCGACTCGCGCAGCGAGCGGTGGTAGTAGTCCAGCAGCTGGTCGCGGTAGTCCGGGTGGGCACAGTTCTGGATGACCAGCTCGGCACGCGCCTTGGGCGCCAGACCGCGCAGGTCGGCCAGGCCCTGTTCGGTCACCAGCACCTGCACATCGTGCTCGGTGTGGTCCACGTGGCTGACCATGGGCACAATGCAGGAGATCTGGCCGTTCTTGGCGGTGGACGGCGTCATGAACACGGAGATGTAGGCGTTGCGGGCAAAGTCGCCGGAACCACCGATACCGTTCATGATGCGCGTGCCCATGATGTGGGTGGAGTTGACGTTGCCGTAGATGTCGGCTTCGATCATGCCGTTCATCGCCAGAATGCCCAGGCGGCGGATCAGTTCCGGGTGGTTGGAGATTTCCTGCGGACGCAGCAGGATCTTGCTGCGCAGGGCCTCGATATTTTCCTCGAAGTACTTCAGGCCGTTTTCGCTCAGGCTGATGGCGGTGGCGGAAGCGTGGCGCAGCTTGCCGGAAGCAATCATGTCCAGCATGCCGTCCTGCAGCACTTCGGTGTAGGCCGTCATGTTCTCGAACGAGCTCTTGTTCAGGCCGTCCAGCACCGCGTTGGCGATATTGCCCACGCCGGACTGCAGCGGCAGCAGGCTGGCCGGCAGGCGGCCCTTTTTCACTTCGCTCTTGAAGAACTCGACCAGGTGACCGGCGATCATCTCGGACTGCGCGTCCGGTGCGGTAAAGGCCGTGTTGCGGTCAGGCGCACTGGTCTCGACCACGGCCACCACCTTGTTCGGGTCCACGCGCAGATAGGGATCGCCGATGCGGTTGTCGCTGTGCGTCATCGGGATCGGCAGGCGGTGCGGCGGCAGCTGGGTGCCGTAGTAGATGTCGTGCATGCCGCGCAGCGCCATGCTCTGGCGGCTGTTCACCTCCAGGATGATCTTGTCGGCCTGGTCCAGCCAGGTCTTGTTGTTGCCGATGGAAGTGGATGGCACCAGCGAGCCGTCTTCCAGCACCGCAGCAACTTCAACCAGCGCCACATTCAGGCCGCCATAGAAGCCGAACCAGACATACTGCGCCACGTGCGACAGGTGGATGTCGGCGTACTGCATGGTGCCTTCGTTGATCTTCTGGCGGCAGATCGGGTCGGACTGGTAGGGCAGACGCATCTCGATGCCGTTGGCCTTGGCCAGTGCACCGTCCAGCTCGGGAGCGGTGGAGGCACCAGTCCAGACGCCGATGCGGAAGGGTTCGCCGCGTGCCTGCGCAGCCTCGATCTGGGCAGCCAGTGCATAGGGCACGACCTTGGGCTGGCCAGAGCCGGTAAAGCCGCTCATGCCGACGTTGTCGCCATGCTTGATGAAACGGGCGGCCTCTTCGGCGGACATGATCTTGTCGCGGAAGGCCTGGTGCATTACTCGGGAGGGTGTCGTCATACTGGCGTGTCTTTCAATCAGGTGGAAAGCATGCCGCAGCACTTGTCTCCTGCTGCCAGGGTACGAGCGGCATGGGTGGGGTCTGCATGGCGCGTAAGGGAGCCATTTTTTGCCGCGCAATTGTCGGCCGGCAGACAATTCCGGTTTGCCGCGCGCGCATCCGTGCGGGTAAACCCTAGGCCATTGTACGCCCTGAAAGTGACATTTGCATGTTTTTGATGCACGCAGGCTGGGAAGGCCGCAAAAACAAGGGCAGCCCGCAGGCTGCCCCGACATCGGCAAGCGTACCGCTTGCTCAGATGCGCATCGGCATGACGACGTACTTGAACTGGTCGTTGTCGGGAATCGTTACCAGCGCCGAGCTGTTGTTGTCCTGCAGCGCGATCTGCACCATGTCCTGGCCCATGTTGCCCAGCACATCCATCAGGTAGGTGACGTTGAAGCCGATCTCGATCGGGTTGCCGGCGTAGTCGATGTCCAGCTCGTCCACCGCCTCTTCCTGCTCGGCGTTGTTGCAGGCAATGCGCAGCGTGGCGTTGTCGAAGTTGAGGCGCACGCCCTTGAACTTCTCGCTGGTGAGAATGGCGGTGCGCTGCAACGCGGCCAGCAGCGGCGCGCGGCCCAGCGTGACCAGATTGCGGTGGTCACGCGGGATGACGCGGTTGTAATCGGGGAACTTACCCTCGACCAGCTTGCTGACGAACTCCATGCCGCCAAAGCTGAACTTGGCCTGGTTGCCGGCAAACTGCATGTCGATGGCGCCATCGGCATCGCTCAGCAGGCGCTGCAGCTCCAGCACCGTCTTGCGCGGCAGAATCACTTCCTGCTTGGGCACTTCGCTTTCAAGCGTGGCGCTGGCAAACGCCAGGCGGTGGCCATCGGTGGCGACCAGGCTCAGCTTGTTGCCTTCGGCGACGAACAGGATGCCGTTGAGGTAATAGCGGATATCGTGCACGGCCATGGCAAACGAGACCTGCGACAGCAGCTGCTTGAGCACCTTTTGCGGCACGCTGAACTGCGGACCGAAGTTGGCCGCTTCCTGCACCAGCGGGAAATCCTCGGCCGGCAGCGATTGCAGCGTGAACTTGCTCTTGCCACCCTTGAGGATCAGCTTGTTCTGACTGGATTCGAGCGTGACGATCTGGTCGGCCGGCATGGTGCGCAGGATGTCGATCAGCTTGCGCGCACCCACCGTGGTGCTGAACTCGCCGGCATCACCGCCCAGCTCGGCCACGGTGCGGATCTGGATTTCCAGGTCGCTGGTGATGAGCTGGAGCATGTCATCCTGCTTGCGCAGCAGCACGTTGGCCAGGATCGGCAGGGTATGGCGGCGCTCGACAATGCCGGCTACGGATTGCAGGGCGCTGAGGACCTGGGCCTGGGGTGCTTTGAAGACTTGCATGATGCCTCTGGATGGTGTTGGGCAGGGCCGGCTGACGGAGAGGACACTGCCGGATGACGCGCAGCGGACTGCCAATATTTCTGGAATATTTGTGCCTGATTGTATGTCAAGGTGCAGCCTGTGCCACACCCGTGGCATCAACGGCTGGGTTCGCGCATCAGCACGAATTCCTCGGCCGCCGTGGGATGCACGGCAATGGTGCGGTCGAAATCGGCCTTGGTCGCGCCACAGCTGATGGCCACGGCCAGGCTCTGGATGATTTCCGGTGCATCGGCACCTACCATGTGGATGCCCAGCACCTTGTCGGAAGCGGCATCGACGACCAGCTTCATGTAGCTGCGCCCCTGGCCGTCGACGAAGGCATCCTTCATCGGGCGGAAATCGCTTTCAAACACGCGGATCGGGCCCTTGTCTGCCGCTTCGGCCTCGGTCAGACCGACCGTCCCCAGCGGCGGATCGGTGAATACGGCGCTCGCCACCACGCTGTGATCGACCCGGCGCGGCGTGTTGCCGAACACCGATTCGACCATGGCACGGCCTTCGGCGATAGCCACCGGCGTCAGGTTGACGCGGTCGGTGACGTCGCCCACGGCCCAGATATGGTCCACGCAGGTGCGGCTGTCGGCATCGACCGGAATCGCGCCCTTCTTGTTGACACTGATGCCCACGGATTCCAGGCCGATGTCATGGCTGTTGGGGCTGCGGCCGGTGGCGTTGAGCACGGCGCTGGCGCGCACCTGTCCGCCACCTTCGAGGTGCAGCACATAGCCCGCGCCATCGCGCTCCAGTTGTTGCGGCGCATGGCCGGCATGCAGCTGCACGCCCTTGGTCTCCAGCGCCCGCGCCACGCGCTGGCGCAGGTCATCGTCAAAACCGCGCAGCGGCAGCTCGCCACGGTAGACCAGGTGCACCTGGCTGCCCAGGCGCGCCATGATGCTGGCAAATTCCAGCGCGATGAAGCCGGCGCCCACCACCAGCAGGCTTTCGGGAATTTCACGCAGGTCCAGGATGCCGTTGGAGGTCATGGCCAGCTCCAGCCCCGGAATCGTATCGGTATTGGGGTGGCCGCCGGTGGCGATCAGGATGTGGCGCGCGGTGTGGCGCTGGCCGTCGATCTCGACCGTGTGCGGTGCCACGATGCGCGCATGGCCGCGTACCAGCGTGACGCCAGCGCGCTCCAGCATGCCCAGGTAAATGCCTTCCAGGCGATCCAGCTCGGCTGCCTTGGCATCGGCCCAGCGGGACATGTCGAATGCCGGCTCGCCAAAGCTCCAGCCGTAGCCGCGTGCGTAGTCGAAACTGTCGGCAAAGCTGGCCGCGTACATCATCAGCTTCTTGGGCACGCAGCCGCGGATCACGCAGGTGCCACCGACGCGGCTGTTTTCGGCAATCAGCACCTTTGCGCCCAGGGCTGCCGCACGGCGCGATGCGGCCACGCCGCCGGATCCGGCACCGAGGGTGATGAGGTCGTAGTCGTAGGCGATGTCTGTGGTCATGCGGAACTTCCTGGCAGTTGCGGGTATGCGCCTGATTATGCTTGCTTGCCGCCCGTCCTGCCGCCGGAGTACCGCCATGGTGACTGCGGGTATCGGCCCATGACAGTATCGGCTGGCCTATAGTGGACGCATCACGACAGGAGGTATCCCCATGAGCGATAAGCCGATTTCCGAAGTCCTCAACCTCAAGCAGCTGCTGTCCTACCAGGATCGCGCCGTGGTCAGCCGCATGCTGGTCAAGAACAATTCCGGCAGCGTGACCCTGTTCGCCTTTGACGGCGAGGAAGGCCTGAGCGAGCACACCGCGCCCTACGATGCGCTGGTGATCGGCGTGGAAGGCCGCGCCGAGATTCCGGTAGCCGGCGTGCCGCATATCGTGGGCGAAGGCGATTCGCTGCTGATGCCGGCGAATATTCCGCATGCGGTGAAGCCGTTGGGCGGGTTCAAGATGCTGCTGGTGATGATCAAGGAGAAGCCGGCGGCCGCATAAGGCTTGGGTTTGGCGGTGAGCCGGTGGTTACCGGCTCTGCGCCGGTGGCTGCAGCAGCTGACGGCGCTCGCGCCAGACCCGGCGCACGAAAGGATCTGTCACGGCATACTTGCCATGTCCGGCGCGCGTGACCAGATTGGCCGCCATCATCTTGTCGACCAGATTCTGCACGTGGGCCGCTTCCACGGAGGTGCCCGCTGTCTGCCTGTAGTGTTCCAGGGCTTCACTACCAAACAGTCCGGACACGCCCTCTTCCGGGCCTTCCGCGATGCGCGCAAAAATCGCCTCAGCCAGCCCGCCCAGATCGTCCAGCATGCGCAACTCCACATCAGCAGCTGCGCTGGCCAGGGTGGAGCTAATGACAGGGAAGACGCTATTCGGCTGTTCAGGGTACGCCTGCAACTCCACCAGGGCCTTCAGCAACTCTTCCGGGCGATGTCCCATCAGCTGGAAGCCGGCGTAGGCCACCTCCGGATCAGGCAGCACGGCCACGTCAGAGGCTGCCACGCGCTGCAGCTGCCAGTCCACGAAGTCCCGGCCCAACACCTCGTAAGGTGCTATGAGCGCACCCGAGAACGGCTGTGTGCGCCTGGTGGTCATGGCGGTGATCATGGACTTGTGCGAGCCTGTTCCCAGAAAGATGAAGTGGTGCTTGCCACCCATCCTGGCATTGACCGCATCGCGGGCGGCTTTCAGGGCATGCAGCAGGACCTGGCCGTCTTCGGAAGCCATGGCATGCTGCACTTCGTCCACGATCAGCACCACATCCGAGGCAGCCTGCTCCACCAGCTCGACAAAGGCCTGGGCCAGCGTGGCACCGCCCTTGGCACCCAGCGTTTCCAGCGCAAAACCAAAGCTCAGCCCGGCCGCGCCCAGATTGAGACTCTTGAGACGCTGCAACAGGCCCGAGCCCGGGGTTTGCAGCTCCTGCAAGGTGGTCCTGACCGCCTCATGCACCAGGGCTGCCGGGTTCTTGGACATGTCCGACCAGAGATCGACATAAATCACCACGGCCTTGCGCCGCTCCAGTGCCGGCACCAGATCCTGGCGCAGGAAGGTGGTTTTGCCGACGCGACGAATACCCGCCAGGAACACCCCGGAGCGGACATTCATCTGCAAGGCGGAAGGGGCCAGCAACTGCTGCGCCATCTCTTCGGCGTACTGCGTGCGGTGGTAGACGGTGGTGGGTTCCTGCATTTCGGTGATTTTATTCAGATTGACTAATTATATATTTTGGATAAATTCCTTGAATTGTCAAGCCATTCCATCGCAAGCATCACCAGAACGCACAAACCCGCGCCAAAGCACGGGTTTGTCGTGGTCAGGCGAAAAGAACGCTCAGACGTTAAACAAGAAGTGTGGCATGAAAGCCGCATGGATGCTGGGTGTGCTGGCTTGGCTTGTCATTTCGTACCCGCCGTCATACCCACTTTTGAAGCTCCTTCTCCGGTCATGCCAAAGCCTCGATGACGGCCTGCGGGTTGCGTTCAATCACGTTGAGCAGCACCAGCGCCGGACCGTGCGGGGTGCGGGGTGCGGTCTCCGCGCTCCCAGTGCCGCAGGGTCGCCGTGGAGAAGCCGAAGCGGGCAGCGAACTGTTCCTGGGTCATGCCCATCTTCCGCACGGACGGCCTTCACGTCGACTTCGCGGGGACGATGCACGCGCACGCGCACGCCGCGCCCGTCGCCCTTGGCGTGGGCGATGGCTTCTTGCAAGCCCTGCTTGATGCTCTCGAATGCGGTGCTCATGATGTCTTTCCTCTCTAGATTTCGACCAACACATCAACCAAGTCGGCCAGGTCGTTGCGCTCGGCCTTGGTCAGGTTGGCCTTGTCGCCCTTGGCAACCTGAGAGCCCGGCGGCGCATCGCGCCGACACGCTCAAGTCGTCCTGAGCACCCACATCCAGGCAAAAAACCCGCACACCGCGCGACGACGAGGATTAGCCGTTACGTGTTCCTTGCCATCAACAGGCCGGTCATCGCATTGCAATTGAGGCAGTCATTCCGCACCGGTAATAGCCTGAATCAAACGAACAGCGGGAGATCCTGCTCTACGAGGCTTATCAACTTTGGAGCGATTTGGCCACTGATCTTGACGGTGCCGTTCGCGGCAAATGAAATTTGCCCTCTCAGTCCACTCAAGACAAGCTCAAATACTGCAAGCTCGACCTTGTACTTTAGGCCAGCGAGAACTTCCATGTTCTCAACCACCATCCCCTCTTTGGACACGAACTCCATCCGAGCGACGAGGTCGTCAGCGAGAACTGTACCAATAACCTTCAAGCCTACGAGCTTGGAAGAATCGACCGAATTGAAAACGGAAGAGGGGCGTCCCTTGTCGAATGTCACCGATTTCGCAGTGAAGCCCATACCCACCAAGGTTTCGAGCGCGTTGAGGAGATCGCGGATATTTCTTCCAGCATTCTCAATTCTCAGGAAGATCAGGCCATCCAACTCGATAACCGCAAAATCGGTAAAACTTACGCTTTCTATCTGCTCGTAGGTCGGCGTCCCTTCGGCATCCAGCTTGGTTACGACGACTCGTGATCGCCAAAGATACCGATAAGAGGCATCGCCACTGGGCGCTCGCGCAAACCCGTAAGCGGATTCAGGCTCGAAAGGGCAGCTGGCGACAATCACCGCCAAATCCCGAGAGCGGGCTGGCAGTTGAATACAAAACCACCGATACCTGATCTGCATCATTCGCTCCCGGTGTCAGGGCCCTGGAATTCAACTCGGAGCGCCGCAACAAGGTCACGAGCCTTCGATTCAATGACCCGCGAGAAAACATCAATTTCATGCTTGTACGGTTGTCGTCGTCGCGTCGAGATTTTCCCCTCTTCGACGGGGAAGATGCCACTCAAAATGAATGAAAAACCCGTGCAATCCTTGAGATCAGAAAAACCCGCTTCAATGTCGTAGACATTGCCTGCCCCCATGGTCTCGGTTGCAGTCCACGCCATCTTGATGATGTAGTAATCTTCTTCATCAAGAAGTCCATTCAGGATTTCCGAACGACTGACTCCGTTGCCACGAAGAAAAACTCGTTCCACATGGGTTTCAGAACCCTCGGCATCCTCTTCCTCTTCGTCCACACCGTCCTGTTCTGGCTTTGCTTTGAATACATACACGTCAGTCACATCACGCCGTACAAAGCCAGGCAATGAAATCGCCAGCTCATGAAAGAACTTGGATCGAAGCTTTGCCGACGGAACGTCGAACAACGCAACAACAACCTTGGTCAAGGGCTCCGAAGTCGACTTCTCCACCTTTGCCAATAGCGTTTCCCTGACTCCGTTCAGGTAGTCGTTCTGCGTATTTCGCACAACATACCCTGCCGGAGATTTGACGAACTCAATGGTTCCATCACGAACTTGAACTTGCGAGAACTCGCTGCGCTTGTAATCGATCTGGGAGTATTGAACTCGAATGCTGAGATTGTCGCCCTCTCGCGTTACTTGCACTGTGTCGCCACTCGCCTCCATTTCTTTCTTCAACTGCTCAACGACGCCTTGCAGTTCGTCGGTATCACTTACCCCCGACACATCCATTGACGTTGTGCGCTCACGTCTCGCGACGACCCCAAGTCTGGCCGCAATCTCCTTGTGGTCGTAGTAGTCGTGCGTTAGCGTGGAGAAGTATTTCGCAAGGTCTTCTCGCGGTGTCTTTTTGCTGACCACGATATTGCGGCGTTGGAACAGCCGAATGACCGTCGGCGTATCAACTTTATGCTGATTCAACGCATCGAAGACGTTTTTATCACTCGCGTAATAAAGCGATGGACCATGAGCCCTCTTTTTCATTCCCGCCACCCCATATCTCCCGGGTTATACGTACTGGTCACGCTTGTGATTCGTTCGATCTGGATCTTCGCTAGAATTTCTTCACGCGCAGGATCAAACCCCCAGGCCTTTACATACTTCTTTTGTGCCGTGAGAAAGATGGATTTCAGATCATTGGGTGCGTTTGGGTCAGTGACGCGCAGCAAAATTCGCTCACCGGACTCCAGCATCTGGAACCTCGACAAACTGTCGAGAAAGTATTCGAACTCTTCTGGACTAGATGCAGGTGCGTTGTAATAGATAATGTAGCCCGCAGTCTGACTCTCCGTTGCGGCGTGCTTGATGATGATATAAGGTGCCGTCAGCGTCTCTACAGTTGCCGGCTGCGCCCAAACATCGCCCTGTCGGCGTGACATCACCAGATCAGGGTAATAGAACGTATATGTCTGCGGCAGTTCGCCTTCGCCTTTCAGGCGAAGAACGTCGTTCGCTATGCTGTACAGGCGCTGAATATCATGGGGCCCGAGGTAATGCAGTTGAGTTCCAGGTGCCACTGGAAGTGCTTGCAGATCGACCTTGTCGATAGCCTCATAAAACGGCTTGTCGTAGCCATTGTCATGATTGTGAACGAATAGCAGCCCACGAACCTCATACGCCTCTGATTCGTCAACGGAGTATTTTGACCTCCAAGAATCTGAGCCTCGCGCACAGTCAATCGTCATGCACAGTGATTTGAAGGCACTCCGCAATCTAGTAGAGTTAATTGAATCAGCGGCGTAGCTCTTTAAATCAGTGTGGAGATAAACCGTCTTGCCTAAATATGGATCTTGGTACAAGAAAACAACATCGCCGGGATGGGTAGCCTTTGGTTTGCCACCTTCGCCGAGGTGCCTATCATTTGAGCACTCGAAGTTGTCATCCATCTTGGGGTGAATTCCCCACAAGAAATGCTTAAAAATATCCTTTGAAAGCCTCGGTGCGATTTCACCAATGTTTATTGTCTCCGCCACAACTCCTCCTTCTTGTTTGGCTGCTACGGAGGCTTGAGCACCAGCGACGCCCCCGCCGGAAATTAGAGCATATTCCACACGTGCGATTGCGCCATGAAGTGAATCGACCCGGATCCTGTAGACACCTACGAGCCTCAGGGCGGACGGTTGCCGCTCGAAAAAGTGACGTGTGCACCTCGGCAGGTTGCTGCGGGCTTGCAGGTGCTTTTTCAGCAAAGCCGCTTTTGACTCACGCGCCCGGATGCGTCTCCAGCCATCGCCGCCCAAGGGCCGTCAGGCGGTAACGCTGCTTGCTGCTGCGCGGCTTGTCGGGCAGGGTCATTTCCACTAGGCCTGATCCGAGGGCTGGCAGCAGGTAGGCTTTGCGGAAGTGCTCGTCGTTTTTGAGTGCCAACCCCTCCTGCAGTTCTTGGCGGGACATCTCCCCAACCAGCACCCGTAGCACGCGCTCAACTTCCGTGGTGACTTCCGTGGTGACTTCCGTGGTGACTTCCATGGTGCTCATCACCGGCCTCGGAATCACTGCCCTGAACTCATTGCCCGCCACATCATCCACCAGCCGGGTTTCCGGCCAGTCTTGCAGCACGCGCGGGATGCCGGTGCCGATGCCTCGGTACGGCAGGATGCTGATCGCGTGATGGGTCAAGGTGGGGTTGCGCCGGTTCGACTTGCCCTGCCGAATTTGCTCCGTACTCAGGCTGTCGGGCAGATGGCCAGGGCTGATGATCTCGATGCGATCGGCAAAAATCAGCAAACGAACCGAGGCGCTGGTGAAGTAGTCACGGTGGATCAGCGCGTTGACCAGCAATTCGATGATGGCCTGTTCCGGCACTTCCAGCAGGCCCAGGGAGTTGAAATTCTGGTCACGCTGGACATGGTGCAGGTTGCGCTTGATAAACCCCAGGCTGCGCTGGTACTGCTCCAACAGCGTGCCGTCGATGTCTTCGCTGTCCAGATAGTGGTGACTGGCCAGTGACGTGCCGGGGAAGGCCACGGCCTTGACCATGAACGCAGGCCGGTAACGCTGCGGGTGCTTGCCAAACAGCAGCACGCCCGCGAGGTTCAGCTCCTGCCCGTCACCCAATCCGATGTTTTGCAAGGCCTGCTGCAAAGGTTGGTCGGGCAACTGGCCGTAGCGCCGATTGAAGTAGTCGTTGAACGCCTTTTCGTCGATGTCGGCGGCGCAGGTGCCTTCCACCGGAATCACATCGGCGTAGATCAACCCGGAGCGCTGGAACAAGCGCTGGATTTCCTCCCGCGCCGTGACGTGGCGCTTGTCCGAGCCACTCTTGACCCAGATGCGCCCCTGGCTATCCAGGTAAGGCTTGCTCAGGCCATTGGGCACAGTGACGGCGATCACGATGCCTTGCGCCGTCTGGATGTTCTCGGTGGTCGGATGAACCGGCGGGCGAACGTTCTGCGACGCGGCATTCGAGATCAGCTGGTTCAAGCGGCGCACGTTGACCGCGTCCAGCCCGGTCACCTTGCCGTTGTCGTCCACGCCCAGCAGCAACAGGCCGCCGCCGCTGTTGGCGAACGCAGCCAGTTCCGCCGCGATGCTGTCGGCGTTGGTCTCGTCGCGCTTGAACTGGTGGCGGCTGTCTTCGCCGCGCGCGAGAATCGACAGAAGTTCAGCCTCGTTCATTCGAGATCATCTCTTGGTACTCGCATCCTCAATTGCCTTCATCAACGCGGCGTGCTCCCACTTCACGGCTTTGCAGCCGTTCTGCTGAAACGCCGGAGGCATGTTGGCTGGGGTCTTGTCGCCCTTGTAAACGCCGACGACGCCTTTTCCTCGTTTGACGCTTTCCTCGATCTCCCAGTTCACCCACTTGCTGGAGGCCGTCTTGTCGGAGAGGTAAACCACCGTCACCGAGCAGCGGTCAATCTTCTCGCGGATTTGCCGCTTGATGTAGTCGGCATTGGTGCTGTCGAAGGGTTCTTTCACCGAGTGGTCGTCGAACTGCAAATCCACCTTGTCGTTCTTCGCTTGCCCACGAAACAGATTCACTTCGTTCAAATCTTCGTGATCGAAGCTGATGAAAACGTGTCGGCTGCTGTCGTTCTTTGCTGCCGTGAGTTTCTGCTTCACCCGTTCTTCAAGGCTCTTGATGTCAGAGCCATACAACCCGCCGCCAGTGCTTCCGCCCATGTCATTTCTCCTCGTCGAATTGAAACTCCAAGCAGGCGATGCACCGTCCGCAAGGTTCTGAATTTCCGGTGTGGCACGAGTAGGTGCCGGTGATGCCTTTGCCTTGTGCGAGCCGGACAACATCCGCCTTCCCGAACTCGATCAAAGGCGCCAGCACCTTGATATGCCGCCCCATCGCGGTAGCGATAGTGGCTTCAGCCTGCATCACGAACTGTGGTTTTTGATCGGGGAACAGACTGAACTCCTCGGCCAGCAGGCCGATGGCTACCGCCGATGCACCCTGTTGATAGGCATACGCGCTACCCATCAACAAGAACATCAGGTTGCGGCCTGGAGTGAAGGCATCGGTCTTGATGTCCAGTTCTTTGCGGGTCAGGCCAGATGCAATGACATGCCCGAACCCTGACAAATCCATACGCACCGGCACAGGAAGCCCCAAAGCTTCGTGGACGAGCTTGCAGGTTTCCCATTCCTTGCGAGCTGCCCGCTGACCGTAGTCGATGAACAGCGGGAAGTGCTCGATGCCTTCTTCCTTCGCCAATACACCGATGAGCGTCGAATCAAGGCCACCGGAAACCAAGCTCACGAAACTCATATGAACGCCTCCTTCTTGGCCACGCGCATGGTCAGCCACGTTGCCAGATCGACGCAGCCAACCGAATGGCCGAACTCGGCCGCAATCTCCCGAAAGGTGTCCTCGATTTCCTCGTAGAACGACAGATGTCCAAGCTTGCTGGAAGACAGCGACAAACCACGCGCCAGTTGCAAATAGTCCAGCACATGAACGTCCAGCACAGCAAGGTCGGCGCAATAGTCCACACGCCGCAGGAATAAACTGGCCTGTTTGGGGCCGAAGCCCCAAACGTGCTGTGTCAGGGTTTCTCGGGCTTCCCTTGCGCTTTCGGCATCGAACAAGAATCCACGGATCGTTCGGGACTGTCCATAAATCTCGACGATAGTCGTGGCAAGGAGGGATGCCAGCCGGTTCTTGAAACGTGGCCGCGCCCACCGCTGCGTTCCATCGCCCTTGGGCATGGGCAACGGATCGGACAGAGCCTCAACCACCTTCCGCTCGATGACTTCCACGCTTCTGCCGCGTGGCGCGGGCTGGAGCAACCTCCGTTCGCGCAGCCGATCCGCCGTTGCTATAGCCATCTCGAACACCATCTGGCTGCCGAAAATACAAACCGCCGCTTCGTACAGCAATTCTTCTTCCGTCATCAATCGCCAGTTCTGCATGGCCGACGCATGGGACTTGACCTCAAGGCACATCTCACGAATGGTCTGGTTGATGATGGCAACAGTCATGGCTGGCTCCAGCCTGCAACATCGGCGATGTATCGAAACGCACGAGGAGAAAGATTGGAACGGCAGAATTCGTTCAGTCGGCCTTGGCCTGCCGCGTCACGCAGTCTTCGCATCCAGTCGGCGAAGAACTCAAGGTTGTGGGCAAGTGTGCGTGCTTGAAATGACAAGCTGGCATCGTCGCCCCATGCCGTTTGTCCGGCAAAAAAATCGGCTTGTGAAAGGTGATAGAGCAAGCCTGTTTCATGATCAACCACCGTTTGGCACCACTCCAACCCGTCGAAGCTGTCGGCGCCCATTGCCGAATACAACCCGATGGAGATGGGGTTGCCTGTGCCCAGCAGATGTAGAACGACGTAGCGCCCGAGTTCGTTCAGCGCTGCCCGGATGGTCTGCACAGCACGGGCGCGATCAAGAATTCCGTCACCGAGTCGGCGTTCTGGAACCGCCACCATCGTGACGCCGGTTTCAGCGGCGACCGCCGCACACAGCGCGGGCAATTCATTTGCCGAGGCGTGGACGATTGGGACGATCTGGCAGGAGCCTGCTGCGGCTTGATCCGCTCGCCAGCGCTCCACGATCAAAGCAACGTGCTCGTCCGCATTCGCTGGCGGCTGTTGCTCATCGAAGCCGAAGGCCAGGTCACAAGGGAATTTCCTCAACATCTTGTGAAAGTCGGCCTGTTTCCAGTCCGACTGCGCATCCTTCCAGAAGCTTTCGTAATTGCCGGAATCCATCAAGGTAACGATTCCTGCCTGACGAGCAGATGCCAGCGCATCGCGCGCCGGCTGTGGTTGCTCGATGCCAGCCAGATCAAAGGCCGACACGAGAAACTGACCTTTCAATCTGCCCAGTGATGACAAGAGTTGCAAATACTCCTGCGGGCGCAGTGCCGTCTTGACGGAGGAGATGGAAGGAAAATACACGGGTAACGGCAGAACCCGTGTTCCGACGGTCAACCCAGTAGGACGCGCGACAGTCATCACGCGCCCTCCGGCCTCTGTACCGTGGCAATACGCCTTGTGTCATTGAACCAGTTGGCGTGCTCGGTTGAGACGTGCTCCTCGACCCTTTCCGCCAGTGCGACCAACCGCTCCGGTTCGGCCAAGCCCTTGTAGGGGCCAGCGCCGGCGAGGAACAGATATTTTTCGTGCTTGAGCCGTTCGGCAGTAGCGCGGTACATCACCCACAGCGTTGAATACTGATTCATCTGCTGTACAGCCTCCAGCACAGCGATCAGCGCCCCCGCGATGGAAGCCGTCCATTTGGCACATTCCGCAGGTAGCAGGCTGGTCACTGGAATCAGGACAGCCAGCGCGATTTGAGTGAACTTCAGGTTCTTGAACCATCGTTGGCAATACCGGCTCTTGCCGTCATACCAGTTCAACTGATCGATGAGGCGAAACCATGCGGGATGCGCCCGCACTGATTCCGGGATGGGTGGTTCCTGCGGCGTTGTGTTCTTGTCGTTGCTCACGATTCCACCTCTACGGGGTTGGTGAAGAAAACACCCGCTCCAGCGTCGCGGGCAGCAGGGCGGCGTTGGCGGTGCGGATGGCGGCGTGCTTGGCTTTGAGTGCGGTGACCTCGGCTTGCAGGCGGACGAAGGATTGCTGGATGGGCAAAGGCGGAACGGGAACTTCAATGGCCTCCAGGTTGGTGGCAATCAGCGTGCGGTTGCGCGCAGCGGTACCGGGCGAGGCCGCATAGACCTTGGCAAACCCTTCGTCCGTCATGAAGTAGTAGGCAAGAAATCCCGGAACCGCCTTCGCCCGGTCTGCAACACAGGTCAGCATTCTGTGATTGCCAACACAGCCATGGTCTTCCGATTTGGCAAGAGCGATGCCCTGTTCCCACGCCATGATGTTGCTGAAGATCAGGTCACCCTCTTCCACGCGAAACATCTTTTGCCAAGTGAACTCCGAGCCTGCGACCGTGCGGCGATGGAACGTGCCTTTGTAAAAACTCCGCACTCCCAGTTCGGTGTAGCTGACTTCCAGATCGATCGCCACCTCGCGCCGCACCAGCGGGGCGACTTCGGACATGGGCCGCAGCGGGGCGTTTGCAATGGCGTCGCGGAAACTCACGGCGAGAAGCAAATCGCCATCAGTCTCGATTGACTCCAAGTTTTCCTTTATGACTTGGATTTTCTTGGCAAGTGAACGAAGCCGAAGCAAAGTCGAGTCATCACCGATACCAAACGACAAGTTGACGTCGGTGGTCGTGAATAGTCTTGAAATCTCGTCCTCGCGCTTAAAGATTCGTTCAATGACTTCGGACGGAGCCACATCCTCTAAAGAGCGTCTTGCATTCGGGTTCTTGCGATCGAGGTTGTAGCCGCTGGCGGCAATGTCGGCGGCGCTGACCTGCCAGGCTTGGGCGTTTTCTTTCCGCGCGTTCCACCACGCCAGCACGGGCGCGAATTCGTCGAACTGCAAGGGCGCGGTCTTGCTGTACTTCTTGCGGCCTTCGGGCAGCGGCAGTTCGTAGTACCAGATGGTCTCGGTTGGCCCGCCGCGCTCGAAGAACAGCAGGTTGGCCGGGATGTCGGTGTAGGGCGCGAAAACGCCTTGCGGCAGGCGCACGATGGTGTGCAGCTTGAATTCCTTGAGCAGCTCGGCCTTGATGACGGCCGCAACGCCGTCGCCGAACAGGGTGCCGTTGGGCACGACCACTGCTGCGCGGCCACCATGTACGGCGGCCTTTTTCCCCTTCACAGGGGCGCCCGCCACGCGCAGCTTGCGCATGATGTATTGCAGGAACAGCAGCGCGGTTTCTGCCGTTTGCATGTTCGGCGGAAAGTTGGCCTTGATGCCCGCCTCTTCCTCGCCGCCGAAGGGTGGGTTGGTGAGGATCACGTCCACGCGCTCGTCGTGACCGATTTCAGTAATGCGCCGCTCCAGCGTGTTGCCGTAGGCGATCTGCGGCGCTTCCAACCCGTGCAGCAGCAGGTTCATCTGCGCCAGCATGTAGGGTAGCGGCTTGGCTTCCTGACCAGCGAGCGTGTCACGCTGCAGGGTGCGGCGTTGCTCGGTGGTGGTGACCTGGGCGTTGAGGTGGTCGAAGGCTTCGACCAGAAAACCGCCGGTGCCGCAGGCGGGGTCAAGCACAGTGTCGCTCAGGTGCGGGTTGGTCACCTGCACCATGAAGCGCACCACGGGGCGCGGAGTGTAGAACTCGCCGCTGTCGCCCGCCGCGTCGCGCATTTCGCGCAGCATGGATTCGTACAGATGCGAGAGGGTGTGGATTTCCTCGCTGGCGTTGAAGTGGATGCCGTTGATCTTGTTGACGATGTCGCGCAGCAGATAGCCGCTGACCATGCGGTTTTGCACACCCTTGAACACGTTTGCAATGACTTCGCGCTGGCTGCCTTTTTCACCCTGGCCCGCCAGGGCGCGTAGATACGCGAACAGGCCCTGGCCCACGCTGCCGTCGGCGCGGTGGGTGCGTTCCTGCCCGATGAAGTCCAGCAGTTCGTCTCCGGTGATGCCGTCTTCGCGCGCGGCCCAGTCGCGCCAGCGGTAGGGCGCTTCGATGATGGGCTGGTAGCGCTTGCCGTCGAGTGCGGCTTCCTGTTCGTGCTTGAATTCAAGATCGTCGAGGAACTTGAGAAACATCACCCAGGTGAGCAGAGGCAGGCGATCCACGTCGCCGTTGAGGCCTTTGTCCTTGCGCAAAATCTTGCGTGCGCTGCCAATCAATGCGGAGAGATTGTCGCGGGTGGTGAGCGGGGTTTTGCTTTTGGCTTTTGCCATCGGGTTGGGGTCTTCTTATTGGTAGAGCGCGGTCTGTAGCCGAGTGACGGCCTCACGCATCGCAGGCACGCCGCCGAAGTGGCGGGTGGCGATCTCGGCGGGGGAGCCATAGCGGTCAAAGGGTTGCACCTTCATCAGCTCGGACAGCGCATTGAATTGGATGATGCCGCGCTCAATGTAGCGGTCGAGCAGCAGCGTGAGGATTTCACGGGCCGTATCGCCATACTGTGCGAACAGGTCTTGGGTTTGGCGCTTGGCAGCTTCGGCGCGCTGACGGCGCGTGCGCAGTGGCGCGTTCCACGCCAGGTGGCACAGCAGGTCGAAGGGGTCGGCGTCAGGCTGTTCGCTGCTAGAGGCCAGTTCCTCAAAGCTGATGCCGCGCTCGGTCAACTCACGCAGCACCTCGGCGCGGGTGTCCGGGTTGGCCCATTTGGATTGCAGCGCTTCGCGCGTGGGATAGAGCGTGCGCAGGGCACGGCCCGAATAGTCGGTGTACTTGACGACCTGGAGCTTCTTGCCGTCAGTGTCGAGGTCATAGACCAGATGGCCAATGACCTCGACTTCGCCGCCGTCGATGTAGAACTTGCGCGGCTCGGGCGGTGGCTCGCCGACCAGATGACCGGTGCCGGGGCCGATCTGCTCCTCGGGCAAGGGATACTTGGTTTCTTCCGGCGGTTCTGGCTCGGTGGCGGTTGCGCCGGTCTGCTCGCCTGCTTCGTTGACCGTCACCACCTCTATGCGCGCCGGGTCGCCGTCGAAATCCGGATCGGCGAAGTGCTGGGTGGCGGTGCCGGTGAAGTCGATGATGTTGAAGTATTCCTTGCCATAGTCCACCTTGAGCCGGGTGCCGCGCCCGATGATCTGCTTGAACTCGGAGCGCGAGCCGACCACGCGGGCCAGCACCACGTTCTTGACCATCTCGGCATCGACGCCGGTGGTCAGCAACTGCGAGGTGGTGAGGATGACGGGCGTGGTCTTGTCCACGTCCTGAAAATCGGCCAGATGCGCCAGGCCAATGTCGCCCTCGTCGGCGGTGACGCGGCAGACGTAGTTGGCGTACTGCTGCACCAGGTCGCTGTTGAGGTTGATGAGCTCCTGCCGCATCTCGGCGGCATGCTCCTGATCGACACAGAATACCAGCGTCTTGGCGAAGCGGTCGGTGCCCTTGAGCAGGTCGGTCAGGTGACGGGCCATAGCCTTGGTGCGGGCGCGCAGCGCGACGACGCGCTCAAAGTCCTTGGTCTGGTATTCGTCGTCGGGCACCTCGCGGCCATAGCGGTCGAGTTCGTCCTTGCTGGGCCGCCAGCCCGCAGCGTCCACGGTGGTGATGACGCGATGCACGCGGTACGGGGCGAGAAAGCCGTCCTCAATGCCTTGGCGCAGGCTGTATGTATAGACGGGGTTGCCGAAGTATTCGTAGCTGTCGCGCGATTCTTCGCGCAGCGGCGTGGCTGTCATGCCGAACTGCACGGCGGGCGCGAAGTAGTCCAGCACCACGCGCCAGGAGCTTTCATCGCGGCTGGAGCCGCGATGGCATTCGTCGATGATGATGAGGTCGAAAAAGTCCGGCCGGTACTGGCGGAACACGTCGGCGTTGGCGGTGGCCAGCGCCTGATAGATGCCGAAGTACATGTCTCGGCTCTGGCTGGTGTCGCCGCCGCTGATCTTGTGCCGGGCGTCGCCAAAGGGCGCGAACATCTTGGCCATCGGGTCATCGACCAGGATGTTGCGGTCGGCGAGGAACAGGATTTTTGGGCGGCGGTACTCGCCGGTTCGGTTCCAGCGGCTGTTCCACAGCTTCCAGCAAACCTGGAAGGCCACATTGGTCTTGCCCGTGCCAGTGGCCAGCGTGGCGAGGATGCGCTTCTGCCCCAGCAGGATGGCCTCGATCACGCGCTGGATGGCGATGCGCTGGTAGTAGCGCGGCACCTTGCCGGAGACCAGGTTGAAGGGTTCCAGCAGGTGCTTGGTTCCATCCTGCGGCAGGTGCGCGGCGCTGGTCAGGCGGGCGAACAGCTCATCCGGCGTGGCGTAGCGATCCACCTCTCTCTCGGTGCCCGTGGTGTAGTCGATTTCGATGATGCGATGACCGTTGGTTGCGTAGGCGAACTTGAGGCCGAGGATTTCGGCGTACTCGCGTGCCTGCTGCACGCCGGTTTCAGCAGGCAAACCAACCTCCTTGGCTTCCACCACGGCCAGCGGGTAGTCGCGGCGGTAGTACAGCAGGTAGTCGGCGCGCTTTTGCTGGCCGCGCCGCACCTTGCCGCCCGCCACGATGATGCGGCCGTTGGTGAAACTGCGCTGCTCGCCGATGGCGTGAGGGGCAGTGCCCCAGCCCGCCTCGACCAGCCTGGGCGTGACGAATTCGCGGCAGGTGTCCGCCTCGGTGATCACTCCGTCTCGCATCGCCATCCCTCCCTCAGTCGATCAAAATTTTGAAACTGGTCGCGAGCGCCACCGGCGCAATCTCGCGTGCGCTTTTTTTCAGTGTCACCAGGCCGTAGCGCTCCATCATCCTCAGCGTACGCGAGAGGTTGGGCACCTGCCGCCCGGTGAGTTCTGCCAACGCCGTCAGAGACGGAGGTCGCTGGTCGTGGATCAGCCGCAGCAGCGCCCGGTTGTCCTCGGACAGCACTGCTGCCAGCGTGGGCATGGACGGAAACCAGACAGTCGGTACGTCACTGCCCGTGGCTGCAGGCTTGGGGACATCGGAGCGGCGAATCCCGACTACACAGCGCTTCATCCAAGGAGTCCTGATGGAAATAGTGGACTCTGAATTTTATCTGAATCGATCCGGATCCTGTAGACACCTGCGAGCCTCAGAATTGAGGCCTGACAGGAGGTGCCATGAGTCAGAAGAGATATCCGGAAGAATTCAAGATCGAAGCGGTCAGACAGATCGTGGAGCGGGGCCATGCGGTGGCCGAAGTATCGGAACGTCCAGGCGTTAGCCAACACAGCCTGTACAAGTGGATCAAGCAGCGACAGATGTCCCCCGGCCAGCGCCAGGAGCAGTTGAGCCAGTCCGAGGAGCTGCGCCGCCTGAAGGCCGATCTCAAGCGTGTTACCGAGGAGCGCGACATTTTAAAAAAAGCCGCCGCGTACTTTGCCAGGCAATCCGGGTGAGGTACGCGCTTATCCAGCGTCATGAGGGTGTACACGCGGTGCGCCGCCTATGTTCGGTGCTGGGGATCCATCCCAGCGGCTATTACGCCTGGAAGCACAAACCCTGCAGCGACAAGCAACGCGATGACCAGCGTCTGCTGGGCCTGCTCAAGCAGGCTTGGCTGGAGAGTGGCTGCGTGTATGGGTACCGCAAGCTGACTCTGGACATGCGCGATCTGGGTGAGCCGTGCGGCAAGCATCGTGTGGCACGCCTGCTGCGCGCAGCAGGTATCCCGTTCACAGACAGGCTATCGCCGCCGCCATGACAGCCGGGGCGGCAGGCCTGCCATGGTGGCTCCCAATCATCTGAATCGGCAGTTCACGCCGATGTGCCCCAACCAGGCATGGGTGACGGATATCACCTGTATCCGCACCCATGAAGGCTGGCTGTATTTGGCGGTGGTGCTGGATCTGTTTTCCAGGCAGGTCATCGGCTGGTCCATGGGAAGCCGGATCGATGGCCATCTGGCGCAGGCAGCCCAAAGAGCCGGTTGTGGTGCATTCCGATCAGGGATGCCAGTTCACGGGGCAGGATTGGCAGAAGTTTCTGCGCGCGCACAACCTGGTCAGCAGCATGAGCCGGCGCGGCAACTGCCACGACAACGCGGTGGCGGAGAGCTTCTTTCAACTGCTCAAGCGCGAGCGCATTCGTCGCCAGACCTATTCAACCCGGCAGGATGCGCGGGCCGATGTCTTCAACTGCATCGAGATGTTCTACAACCCCAAACGACGCCACAATACTTGCGGGGCGGTGTCCCCGATAGAATTCGAAAAACGTCACTACCAGCGGCTCGCTAGTGTCTAGTAGATCCGGGTCGATTCAACCTGCTCCTTGGTCAACGCCGTCTTGTGCCGCGTCTTGTTCTTCGGCAATGCATTGCGCACCGGCCAGACCGGATCAATATCGGCGCGAAGGGTGGCAACCGAAAACTGAAAGATGGCCGATAGCGTACGCTTGGCTTCTGCGGCAACCGAAGGGGTGCGTGCGTGGTCTGTAGGATGGCAAGTACCTGATGCGCAGTGATGTCACGAACAGGCAGCTTGCCCAGCGCCGGAAAGACCACACGACGCAGCATGTCTAGCCGCCGTTTCTTTGTGACGTCTTCCCAGTCTTTGGTTGCCAGCCATTCCACTGCGATCAACTCCAGAGTATTGCTGCGATCCAGTTCCTGGCGAACCTTGTCAAGCTGCTTTTGCTGAACGGGGTTGATCCCATCCTTGACGAGTTTGCGTGCAGCATGGGCTTTCTCGCGGGCCTCGGACAAGGGAGTAGCCGGGTACTCACCCAGGGCCATCATCGATTCCTTGCCGCCCAACTTGAAGCGGTATCGGAAGGCCTTGACCCCATTGGGCTTGACCTCCAGATAGAGGCCGTCGCGGCCGTTTAGTCGGTAGAGCCGTTCGCGTGGCTTGGCGGTACGGCAGTGCATGTCGGTAAGCATGGAAGAACCATACCCACGCTCGTACCCAATTTTTTCTTGGGAGAGCATGAAAAACGGTGCAACGTGATGCAACACGAAGCGCCGTCAAATAGCATATAAGTCGTTGATTTCAAATACTATTTTGAACCACCGTGAAGCAACGTGAACAGATGCGAAACCTGGCAAGAACGCTCAGACGTTGAACAAGAAGTTCATCACATCCCCATCCTTGACAACATACTCCTTGCCCTCGGCGCGCATCTTGCCCGCATCCTTGGCGCCCTGCTCGCCCTTGTAGGCGATGAAGTCATCAAAGGCAATCGTCTGCGCACGGATAAAGCCGCGCTCGAAGTCACCGTGGATCACGCCGGCGGCCTGCGGGGCGGTGTCGCCAATGCGGATGGTCCAGGCGCGCACTTCCTTCACGCCGGCGGTGAAGTAGGTCTGCAGGCCGAGCAGCTTGAAGCCGGCGCGGATCAGGCGGTTCAGGCCGGGTTCGTCCTGGCCCAGTTCCTGCAGGAACATGGCGCGGTCTTCGTCTTCCATCTCGGCCAGTTCGGATTCGATCTTGGCGCAGATCGCCACCACCGGCGCATCGCCGTGCGCCTTGGCAAATTCCTTCAGACGATCCAGCAGCGGGTTGTTCTCGAAACCGTCTTCGGCCACGTTGCCGACAAACATGGCGGGCTTGGCGGTGATCAGGCAGAGCTGCTTGATCAGGGCCTGTTGCTCATCGCTCAGGTCCAGCACGCGCACCGGCTTGCCTTCCAGCAGGCCGTTCTGCACCACCTCCAGCACCTTGACCATGGCGATGGCTTCCTTGTCGTTGCCGGACTTGGCCGCCTTGGTGTAGCGCTGCTGCGCCTTTTCCACCGTGCCCAGGTCGGCCAGGCAGAGTTCGGTCTGGATCACCTCGATATCGGCAATCGGATCGACCTTGCCGGAAACGTGTACCACGTTGGGATCTTCAAAACAGCGCACCACGTTGACGATGGCATCGGTTTCGCGGATGTGGGCCAGGAACTGGTTGCCCAGGCCTTCGCCCTTGCTGGCACCGGCTACCAGGCCGGCAATGTCCACAAACTCCACAATGGCCGGCACCACGCGCTCGGGCGTGATGATGTCGGCCAGCTGGTCCAGGCGCGGATCCGGCACTTCCACCACGCCGGTATTGGGCTCGATGGTGCAGAAGGGATAGTTCTCGGCGGCGATGCCGGCCTTGGTCAGGGCGTTGAACAGGGTGGACTTGCCCACGTTGGGCAGGCCCACGATGCCGCATTGGAGGCTCATGGTGATTCCTTGGGTGATGCTGGCAAGGGGCCACACGCGGGGCCGCACCTTGCGAAAAATCGGAGGTCTGGACGTGCTTGCGCCCAATCCTCCAAGTGTATGCGAAGCAGGCCTAAAATGGCCTTTTCTGCTATGGGAACCTGTCATGTCCTTCCATACCTATGATGTCTGCATCCGCGGCAGCGGCATCGTCGGACGTTCGCTGGCCCTGCTGCTGGCACGCCATCGCCTGCATGTGGGCCTGGTCGAGTCGCCTACCTTCCCCGGCCAGCAGGCCGATATCCGCGCCTACGCCATCAACCACAAGTCGCAGGCGCTGCTCGCCAGCCTCAAGTGCTGGCCTGGTCCGGACAAGGCCACACCGGTCAGGGAAATGCGCGTCTGGGGTGATGCCCAGTCGCAGACCGTGTTCAGCGCCAGCCAGCTGCAACAGGAGGCCGTGACCTGGATCGCCGATGTGCCCACGCTGGAGCACATGCTGCAGCAGGCCTGCCAGTACCAGGGCGGCATCGAGGTCATCACGACCGAACAGGCCGAAGCCGATCCGGCCCCGCTCACCGTGATCTGCGAAGGCAAGCACAGCACGACCCGCGCCGAACTGGGCGTGGAATACGATGTCACGCCTTATCGCCAGAGCGCCATCGCCACGCGCGCCACACTGGACGCGCCGCACCGCCAGATCGCCTGGCAGTGGTTTGCCCACACCGGCAACAACAGCGAGATCCTCGCCTTCCTGCCGCTGGGTGGCCCGGATGGCCAGGAAGTCGGCATTGTCTGGTCGGTCGATCGCGGCCGCGTGCCCGAGCTGCTGGCGCTGGATGACGCCGCCTTTGCCGCCGCCCTGGACAGCGCCGCCCACCTGCAAGCCAACGAAGCGCCACACGTCACCGCCGTGCAGCGCCGCGTCGCCTGGCCGCTGCAGCTCGGCATGGCACAGCGCTGGGTCGGCAGCCAGCTCGCCGCCGATGGCAAGACGCGCCTGAGCTGGGCGCTGGCTGGCGATGCCGCGCACAGCGTGCACCCGCTGGCCGGTCAGGGCCTGAACCTGGGCCTGGCCGATGTCGCCCTGCTTGGCGAGATCCTGGGGCAACGCCCGCTCTGGCGCAGCACCGGCGACATGCATCTGCTGCGCCAGTACGAGCGCGCGCGCAAGACCGCCAGCGCGCCGCTGATTGCCGGCATGGACGGCATCCAGCGCCTGTTCTCGCACAATGCCGCCGGCGTGCGCCAGCTGCGCAACCTCGGCATGGCGCTGTTCGATCGCAGCGGCCCGGTCAAGGACTGGGTAGCGCGTCGCGCCATGGATTGACACCCGCTTCAACTACAGTAAAGTAGAACCTTTTACATACTTAACCGGCCGCCTGCGGCCCACTCCTGTCCATGAATTTCCGCCATCTGGCAGCCGCTGCGCTGCTTCCCGCCTCCCTGCTCGCGCTCAGCGCCTGCCAGCAGGATTCCGCCAGGCCCGCGGCAACCGCCTCTGCGACACTTGCGGCCTCTTCTGCCGCGCGTCCCGCCGCAGCGGCCAGCGCCAGCCCCGATGCCATGGCTGCCCTGCAGCAAGCACTGGAGCAGCGCATTCCGCAGCTCAACGGCCATATCCTGGAAGTCAACCCCAGCCCCATGCCCGGCTTGTACGAGGTGCTGGCCAGCGGCAACAACCTGTTCTATACCGATGCCCAGGGCGATTTCCTGCTCAACGGCTCCCTGCTCGATACCCGCACACAGCAGGATCTGACCGCGGATCGCATCGATCAGCTGAGCGCCATCGCCTTTGACAAGCTGCCGGCACAGGACGCCTTTGTCACGAAGCGCGGCGACGGCAGCCGCCAGCTCGCCGTGTTCTCCGACCCCAACTGCCCGTTCTGCCATCGCCTGGAAGAATCGCTGGCCAAAGTCGACAACATCACCATCCACACCTATCTGCTGCCGATCCTGGGCGAAAACTCCGTCAGCCGCGCCGGACAGATCTGGTGCGCGCCGGACCGCGTCAAGGCCTGGGAAGACTGGATGCTGCGCAAGACGGCTCCCGCAGCCGCCGCCAGTTGCGATACCGATGCCCTGCAGCGCAACGTGCGCTTTGCCGAACAGCACAACATCACCGGTACGCCAGCCCTGGTTTTTGCCAATGGCAAGCGCGTCAGTGGCGCGATTCCGGTCGAGCAGATCGAAAAACTGTTGGCAGAAAGCCAATAACCGGGGCGGGCCGCTGCATTTTGTCGGCCGGCGTGCGGAATTCCTCTCGGCCAGGGGCGATTTGCTCGACAATCAGGGGTTGCCCGCAACACGCAGCCTGACGTCAGCCGCACGGCAGGAGCGTGTTGCCGCCGCCTGATCCTCGCCATGCTGCCCCAAACCAGTCGCCATTTCATCCGAGCCATCCTGTACCTGGGCTGCGTGCCCATGGCGTTATTGGCGATCCTGATGTGGCTGGTGCATGACGAACTGCACGGCTTTGTCGCCGTGGCACTGGCCAGCTACGCCGGCATCGTGGTCGCCTTTCTGGGCGGCGTGCACTGGGGCATCGGCCTGCGCATTGGCCTGCATGCGCCCAAGTTCCACTTCATCTGGGGCGCGATTGCCGCCTTCTGTGGCTGGTTCGGCACGCTGATGATGCCGGCTGCCGGCATGCCCTTTCTGGCGCTGATGTTCGTGATTTGCTACATCGTGGACGATCGCACCTGGGTGCGTGCCGGCCTGAGCGAGTGGCTGACGGCACGCTTTCACGCCACCGTGATTGCCGTGCTGAGCTGCCTGGCAGGTGCTGCCGGCTCCATGTAAGGCCTGCCGCCTGCCCCGACACGCGCGGTGCCCTGCTGCGCTATGCTTGTCGCATGGCCAAGAAAAAATCCCCTGTTCCTGCCGCTGCAGCTGCACCGCCTGCCCCGGTTGCCACGGCTGCGCCCATCAGCTACCAGATCTCGGCACCCGTGCCGCAGCAACACCTGTTCCAGGTGCAGATGGTGGTGCAACAGCCCGCCGCACAGCAGGAGCTGATGCTGCCGGTCTGGATTCCCGGCAGCTACCTGATCCGCGAATTTGCCCGTCACCTGCAGCAACTGCGCGCCACCCAGGACGGCAAGCCCTGCCGCGTGGTGCAGCTGGACAAGCACCGCTGGGTGGTGGAATGCAGCAGTGGCAAGCCGCTGACGATCAGCTACCAGGTCTACGCGCACGACAACTCGGTGCGCACCGCCTGGCTTGATGCCAACCGCGGCTTCTTCAACCCGACCAGCCTGTGCCTGCAGGCCATGGGCCGCACCCGTCTGCCGCATGCGATCACGGTGATCTCGCCCGACCCGGCCTGGCGGCTGGCTACCGGGCTGGATCCGGAACAGATCGATGCACGCGGCTTTGGCCGCTATCTGGCACCCGATTACGACACGCTGGCCGACAGCCCGTTCGAGCTGGGCGATTTCTGGGAGGCCGGCTTCGAGCTGCATGGCGTACCGCACCGTTTCGTCGTGGCCACGCCGCCGCCCGGCTTTGACGGCGCACGCCTGCTGGCCGACACGCAGCGCATCTGCGACACCCAGACGCGCTTCTGGCACGGCAACAAGCCCAAGGACAAGCTGCCGTTCTCGCGTTATGTGTTCATGCTCAATGCCGTGGATGACAGCTACGGCGGCCTTGAACACCTCAACAGCACCGCGCTGATCGCCAGCCGCAAGCACCTGCCACGCCACGGCGCGGAAACCGGCGAGGACTACATCACGCTGCTCGGCCTGATCAGCCACGAATACTTCCACACCTGGAACGTGAAGCGGCTGCGCCCGGCCAGCCTCACGCCTTACGATTACAGCCGCGAAAACTACACCAGCCTGCTCTGGTTCTTCGAGGGCTTTACCAGCTATTACGACGACCTGCTGCTGCTGCGCGCCGGCTGCATCGACATGGCGGATTACCTGCGCCTGCTGACCAGGGCGATCGAGCAGGTACGCGGCACGCCGGGGCGGCTGCAGCAGACCGTGGCGCAATCGAGCTTCGAGGCATGGACCAAGTACTACCGGCCCGATGCCAATACCGCCAATGCCACCGTCAGCTACTACACCAAGGGCGCCCTGATCGGTCTGTGCCTGGACCTGACGCTGCGCCAGGAAGGACAAACCACGCTCGATGCCGTGATGCGCACGCTCTACCAGCGCTGCCATGCCGATGTCGACGATGCCGCACAGCGCGGCATGCGCGAAAAGGACGTGCTGCAAGTGCTGGAGCAACTGGCCGGCCGCAGCCTGGCGCCCGAGATCAAGGCCTGGGTGCACGGCCGTGGCGAATTGCCGCTGGAGGAACTGCTGCAGGCGCACGGCATCCAGGTCGAGCGCAGCCCGGCCAGTCTGGACCGCCAGTGGGGCCTGCGCTGCCAGGAAGGCAGCAGCATCCAAGTGCAATCGGTCTGGCGCGATGGTGCCGCAGAACAGGCGGGCCTGGCCGCCGGCGACGAATGGCTGGGCATTCGCCTGCCGGCGACAGACGGTGCCGGCCAGCATGCGGCCTGGCGCGTCGGCAGTCTGCAGGAGGTGCGCAACTACCTGCCGGCCCAGGACCGGGGCGCGCCAGGCTGTACCGCCATCGTGGCGCGCGACAAGCGTTTGCTGGAGCTGCCGTTCACGCTGCCGGAGCAGCCGATGGAGCAGTGGAAACTGGTCGAGTCCCGGCCAGACGACAAGCCGAAAAAGAAGAATGACAAGATAGACAAGCCACGCAAGGAGTGGCCATGGCACTGAACACGCCCAGCCACCTGCTCTACCTGCACGGCTTCCGCTCATCGCCCCAATCGGCCAAGGCACGCCACGTGGCCGGCTGGATGCAGCAGCATCAGCCTGCGGTCGTCTGGTGCTGCCCGCAGCTGCCGCCCTCGCCCGCCGAGGCCATTGCGCTGCTGCAGCAGCTGACGCAGCATTGGCCGCAGGACGGCAGCGCCGTGATCGGCTCCTCGCTGGGCGGCTTTTATGCGGCGCACATGGCGGCCATGCGCGGCTGGCGCAGCGTGCTGCTGAATCCGGCCGTGCACCCGGCTCGCGATCTGGCGCGCTACATCGGTGACAACACCGCCTGGCATGACCCGTCCGAGCACTTCTATTTTCAGCAAGCCTACATCGACGAACTGCGTGCCATCGAGCAGCAGACGCTAGCACTGGAGACGCAGCGCCTGGCCGACAATACGCTGGCCCCGGCGTTTGCGCTGATCTGCGAAGGCGACGAGGTGCTGGACTGGCGCGAGATGCAGGCACGCCACACACATGCCCGGCAGCGCGTGTTGCCGGGCAATGACCACGCGATCAGCGACTTTCCACAGCACTGGCCGGAGCTGGCCGCCTTCCTGCAACTGGACAATACGCAGGGTCAGCCTGCATAAAACCCCCGCCGGGCAGGCAAACATGGGAAAATGGCACGCTTATGTTTGCCATGTTTGAAGAGTCCGGAAAGTATCTGGCCGGACGCATCCTTTCCCAGGCGGAAGCCTCCTCCCAGATCGAACTCGATTCCGGCAAGCGCGTCAAGGTCAAGCAGGCCCACATCGTGCTCACTTTCGACAAACCTGCCCCGGCGGAACTGCTGGCGCAGGCGCAAGCCCTGAGCGCCGACATCGATGTGCAGCTGCTGTGGGAATTTGCCCCGGAAGACGAATTCGGTTTCCGCGAGATCGCCTGCGACTATTTCCAGGACCCTGCTTCCCCCGTGGAGCAGGCCGCTGCGCTGTTGGCGATTTTCAACGCGCCGCACTATTTCCGCCGTGCCGGCGGCTCCAAGGGCCGCTTCAAGAAGGCCCCGGCCGAGATCGTGCAGCAGGCGCTGCTGGCGATCGAGAAAAAGCGCCAGCTCCAGCTGCAGATCGATGCCTGGGCCGCCGAACTGGTGGCCAGCCATTGCCCGCAGCCGGTACGCGAGCAGCTTTACCGCATCCTGTTCAAGCCGGACAAGAACGGCCCCGAATACAAGGCGGTGGTGCAGGCCGCGCGCGATGCCAGACTGGCCCCGCTGGAGCTGCTGCAGCGCGCCGGCGCCATCGATTCGCCCTACCAGTTCCACTGGCAGCGCTTCCTGTTCGAATTCTTCCCGCGCGGCACCGAATTTCCGCCGCTGCAGCCGGTACAGATCGATGACAGCGAACTGCCGCTGGCCGAGGTGCAGGCCTACTCGATTGACGATTCCAGCACTACCGAAATCGACGATGCCCTGTCAGTCACCGGCCTGGGCAGTGGCCGGGTCACGCTGGGCGTGCACATTGCCGCCCCCGGCCTGGCGGTGCAGCCCGGCGATGCCATCGACAAGGTGGCGCGCGAGCGCCAGTCCACTGTCTACATGCCCGGCTACAAGATCACCATGCTGCCGGCCGATGTGGTCGAACACTACACGCTGGGTGCCGGCCAGCCGCGCCCGGCGCTGTCCTTCTACGCCACTTTCGACGAAAAGACGCTGGAGCTGCAGGACACGCGCAGCGCGGTCGAGCGCGTGCCAATCGCGCACAACCTGCGCCTGGATGTGCTGGACCCTGTCGTCACACCGCAGTGGCTGGACAACCCGGCCGCCAGCAGCGATATCGCCGAACTGCAGACGCTGCGCCCACAACTGGTGTTCCTCTGGAAGCTGGCGCAGCAGCTCAAGGCACGCCGCGAAGTGATCCGCGGCAAGCCCGATGTGCAGACACGCCCGGACTACAACTTCCGCCTGATCCGCGACGAGGCACTAAAGCAGCTGCCGCCGGATGGCAGCGAAACCGTGGTGATCGAGCAGCGCCAGCGTGGCGCACCGCTGGACCTGATCGTGGCCGAAGCCGCCATTCTGGTAAACCACCACTGGGGCCAATTGCTGGCGACCAGCGGCGTACCCGGTATCTACCGCAGCCAGGCGGCGCTGGCCCCCGGCGTCAAGGTACGCATGGGCACCAAGGCGATCCAGCACGCCGGCCTGGGCGTGCCCTGCTATGCCTGGAGCACCTCGCCGCTGCGCCGCTACGTGGACCTGGTGAACCAGTGGCAGCTGATTGCCACCATCCGCCACGGTGCCACGGCTGCGCTGGTGGTGCCGTTCAAGCCCAAGGATGCCGAGCTGTTCGGCATCATCTCGGCCTTTGAAGGCGCGCATGCCGGTTACCAGGCCTACCAGCGCAACATGGAGCGATTCTGGACGCTGCAGCACATCCAGCGCCACGGTATGACCGAACTGACCTGCAGCGTCATCAAGGAAGGCGTGGTGCGCGCCAATGACCTGCCGCTGGTGATCGACGTGATCGGTACCGATGCCATGCCACGCAACGCGCAGGTGCGCGTCAAGCTCGGCACGGTCAACCTGATGTCGTTGGACGTGACCGGCGTCGTCACCACGCGCCTGGGCGACAGCCCGCAGGCCGGCCTCGGCGAGAACAACAGCGAGGAAGACGAGGACGATCTGGCAGCCGGCCCGCTGGCGATTGCGGTGGACGTGAACGAGGCGGACAGCACGGAGACCACCGCTTCCTGATGCCGCTGCAGCGCCGGCCCCGGCCTACAATGGCTGGCAGGCGCTGTTCCGGTGCCCCTGTTTCTTGCCGAGTCCATGCCGATGACTGTTCTTTCCGCCCCTGTCGACCGCTACGCCGTGATCGGCCACCCGGTCAGCCACAGCCGCTCTCCCTGGATCCACACGCGCTTTGCCGAACTCACCGGCCAGGCGCTGGTCTACACCGCCATCGACAGCCCGGAAGACGATTTCGCCGGTACGCTGCAGCGCATGCAGCAGGACGGTTTTGCCGGTGCCAACGTGACGGTGCCGTTCAAGCTCGAAGCCTTTACCCTGGCCGATCGCCGCAGCACCCGTGCCACCCTGGCCGGTGCAGCCAACACCCTGATCTGGCAGCGCCACGGCGACCAGCTGCAGCTGCACGCCGACAACACCGACGGCATCGGCCTGATGCGCGACATCGTGCACAACGCCGGTGTACCGCTGACCGGTCAGCACATCCTGCTGCTCGGTGCCGGCGGCGCTTCCGCCGGCGTACTTGGCGTACTGCTGGCCGAGCGTCCGGCCTCCATCACCATTGCCAACCGCAGCATCGACAAGGCCGAAGCGCTGGCCGCCTCGCATGCCAACTGGGCTGCGCAGCATGGCAGCACGCTGCAGGCGATCCGCCTGGAGCAGGTACTGGCCGATGCCGCCCTGCCGCAAGCGTTTGACGTGGTCATCAACGGTACCTCCAGCAGTCTGTCCGGTCAGCCGCTGCAACTGGCGGCGCGGCATTTGGCACCGCATGCGCTGGTCTACGACATGATGTACGGCCCCGCTGCCCGCCCGTTCCTGCAACATGCCGCCAGCCTGGGCGCACAGACGCGTGACGGTCTCGGCATGCTGGTGGAACAGGCCGCCGAAGCCTTCCGCCTGTGGCGCGGCGTGCGACCCGCGACTGCACCGCTGCTGTCCGCGCTGCGCCAGGAGGTCGATGCTGCATGAAGCGCCTACTGCAACTGCTGGGCTGGATCGTGCTGGCAGGGGTGCTGCTGCAGCTGTTCTTTGTCGCGCGTGTGCTGCTGATGCGCGTGGTCGATCCGCAATCCACCAGCTTCCAGCGAGCCGAAATGGCGCGTCTGGTAGCGCAGGGCGAATTCGGCTGGCGCCAGCAATGGGTGCCCTATGAGGAGATGTCCGATCACCTCAAGCGCGCCGTGATCGCCGCCGAAGATGGCGATTTCATCAACCATGATGGCGTCGAGTGGGAAGCGATCGAAGCCGCCCGCGCCCGCAACGCCGCTGCCGAAGCGCGCGCCCAGGCCCAGATCAAGCGCGCCGAAGAGCAGATGGCACGTGCCCAGCAGCGTGCGCAACAGCGCATCGACCGCCTGGAAAAACAGGGCCGCCCCGTGGACGAGAAATTGCGTGCCGTCGCCGAAGGCAGCGCCTCTTCGCCGGTGGACCGGGTGCGTCCGCCCAAGATCCGTGGCGGCTCCACCATCAGCCAGCAGCTGGCCAAGAACCTGCTGCTCTCGAGTGAGCGCACCCTGCTGCGCAAGGGCCAGGAGCTGTTGCTGACGCAATACCTGGAGCTGTTCCTCGACAAGCGCCGCATCCTCGAGATCTACCTGAACAATGTGGAATTTGGTGCCGGCATTTTCGGGGCCGAAGCCGCCGCGCAACACTACTACGGCAAGCCGGCCGCCAAGCTCTCGGCGCTGGAGGCGGCCCGTCTGGCGGTCATGCTGCCGCGTCCGCGCTATTACGAGCAGAACTTCCGCTCCGGCTACCTCAACAGCCGCGCCAGCACGATTGCCGCGCGCGCGCGTGGCGTGGCCCTGCCCTGACATGAGCGTCCGCATTCTCGGCATCGATCCCGGCCTGCGCACCACCGGCTTCGGCGTGATCGAAGCCGATGGCCTGCAACTCGGCTATGTCGCCAGCGGCACCATCCGCACCGTCAGCCGCAAGATCGAGCAGCAGGACGAACTGCCGCACAAGGGCGATCTGCCAGCACGCATCAAGCTGCTGTGCGAAGGCATCCGGGAGGTCATCGAGACCTATCGCCCCGATGTCGCCTCGCTGGAAATCGTGTTCGTCAACGTCAACCCGCAAGCCACGCTGCTGCTGGGCCAGGCGCGCGGTGCCTGTCTGGCAACGCTGGTGGGATGCCAGCTGCCGGTGGCCGAATATACCGCGCTGCAAATGAAGAAAGCGGTGGCTGGCCACGGCCGTGCCAGCAAGGCGCAGATCCAGGAAATGGCGCGCCGCCTGCTCAACCTCAACGGCCTGCCCGGCACCGATGCCGCTGACGCCCTCGGCCTGGCGATCACGCACGCGCACGCACGCGGCACCATGCTGCAGCTGGCCAAGGCCACGCCATTGCAGCGCCGGGCGCATGCCTTGTACAAGGGGGGGCGCAGCTACTGAGGCTGCGCGACAGGGAGATTCAGATGCGCTGGATCACCAGCACGGCAAAAAACAGGCACAGCACCACGATCGTCCAGCTGAACAGCCGGATGCTCTGGCGCTTGTAGCGTTCATTGCGTGTAAACAGGTAGAGCACCATGGTGCCGCCGCTGAGCAGCAGCATCAGGAAAAACAGGACGCGGACAATCGCCATGAGTCAGGACTGCGGGCCGGTGCCGCAGCTCACCACTGCATGGCGAGTTCGCCAAAGCCCTTGGGCGCGGCACGCTCGCTGTCAAAGCTGACGATCTCGTAGGCGTCCGGCTGGCTGAGCAGCTCCCGCAGCAGCAGGTTGTTCAGGGCGTGGCCGGAACGGTAGGCGCTGTAGGCGGCCAGCAGCGGGTGACCGATCAGGTACAGGTCGCCCATGGCATCCAGGATCTTGTGCTTGGCGAATTCGTCGTCGTAGCGCAGGCCGTCGGCATTGAGCACGCGGTAGTCGTCCATGACGATGGCATTGTCCAGGCTACCGCCCAGTGCCAGGCCGTGCGACCGCATCATTTCCACGTCCTTGGTAAAGCCGAAGGTGCGGGCGCGCGCGATGTCGCGCGTGTAGACGCCGGAAGACATGTCGAATTCCACGCTCTGGCCGGTGGAGTCGACCGCCGGGTGGGCAAAGTCGATCTGGAAGCGCAGCTTGAAGCCGTGGTAGGGCTCGAGACGGGCCCACTTGCCCTTCTCGCCCTCGCCTTCACGCACCTCGACCGGGCGCGTGACGCGGATGAATTTCTTGGGTGCGCGCTGCTTCACGATCCCTGCGCTTTGCAGCAGGTAGACGAAGGAGGACGCGGAACCGTCGAGGATGGGCACTTCCTCGGCAGTGATGTCGATATACAAGTTGTCGATGCCCAGGCCGGCGCAGGCGGACATCAGGTGCTCCACCGTATGCACTTTCACATCGCCATTGGAAATGGTCGAGGCCAGGCGGGTATCGGTCACGGATTCGGCCGAAATCGGGATATCCACCGGATTCGGCAGGTCCACGCGGCGAAACACGATGCCGGTATCAGCGGCAGCGGGACGCAGGGTGAGCTCGACACGCTGACCGCCATGCAGGCCTACGCCTACTGCCTTGGTCAGGGTCTTGATGGTTCTCTGTTCTAGCATGTCCCCATTGTAGAAGCGCGAGGCTTCTGCCGTGTTTGAAGTTGTTTATGCACCGGATAGCCATCCCTGCTGGCAGGGCGGAACCGTTTGCCGGACAAACGCACAGGGCGCTGCAGGCGATGCGTGTTGCGTGCGCACGGACAGGCAACCGTGCACACGCAACCAAGCAGGAGTCGTCACGTCATCGCTGTCTGCAGACAGACAGGCTCAGACGTTCTGGCCGAGGGGATCAGACCCCGGCCGGTCAATGCTCGCAGATCAGTCTGCCTGCTTGCGCAGGAAGGCCGGGATCTCGAAATCGTCCATGCCGCTGGAAGCCAGCTTGTCGACGCGTTCGGCCGCATGGGTGCGGTCCACGCCACGGCTGCTGCCCCACACGCTGGCACCCATGCCACCGGACGGTGCCACGCCGCTCATGGCGGGCATCGGGGCGGTTTGCGGCAGGCCGTTGGTATTCACGTAGACCGGCATGTCGTCGGTACCGGTGCGGCTGCTGATGACCTGCATCGGCACCGCCTGACGCTGCGCCTGCTGGCGGCTCAGGCCGGTAGCAACCACGGTCACGCGCAGGTCGTCGCCCATGGACTGGTCGTAGGCCGTACCGTAGATCACGTGTGCGTCCGGGGAAGCGTAGGCACGGATGGTGTTCATGGCCAGTTGCGATTCCTTCAGCTTCAGGCTGCCCTGGGCTGCGGTGATCAGCACCAGCACGCCCTTGGCACCAGACAGGTCGATGCCTTCCAGCAGCGGGCAGGCCACGGCCTGCTCGGCAGCGATGCGGGCACGGTCCGGGCCGCTGGCGGTGGCGGTACCCATCATGGCCTTGCCGGGCTCGCCCATCACGGTCTTCACGTCCTCGAAGTCGACGTTCACGTGGCCGGGCACATTGATGATTTCGGCGATACCGCCAACGGCGTTCTTCAGCACGTCGTTGGCGTGGGCAAAGGCCTCTTCCTGGGTCACGTCATCGCCCAGCACTTCCTGCAGCTTCTCGTTCAGCACCACGATCAGGGAATCGACATTGGCTTCCAGCTCGGAGACCCCGGAATCGGCATTGGTCATGCGGCGGCCACCTTCCCACTCGAAGGGCTTGGTCACCACGCCCACGGTCAGGATGCCCATTTCGCGTGCCACGCGCGCGATCACGGGAGCTGCACCGGTACCAGTACCGCCACCCATGCCGGCGGTCAGGAACAGCATGTGGGAGCCTTCGATGGCAGAGCGGATCTCCTCGACCGCGACTTCGGCGCAGTCACGGCCCTTCTCGGGCTTGCTGCCGGCGCCCAGGCCGGTGGTGCCGAGCTGGATCACGCGGTGTGCCGTGCTGCGGGCCAGCGCCTGGCCGTCGGTGTTGGCGCAGATGAATTCCACGCCCTGCACGCCGCTCTCGATCATGTGTTGCACGGCGTTGCCGCCGCCGCCACCCACGCCCATCACCTTGATCTGGGTGCCTGCGTGGAACTCTTCGGTTTCGATCATTTCGATGCCCATCTGTACTCTCCTTGCTTGAGTAAAAGTTGCCTTGGTTTGCCTGTGGTGACGTTTAAAGCCTGTCGGGGCTTGCCTTGCGGCGAAACAAAACGGTGTGCTGCATCAGAAGTTCCTCACGATCAGATCCTTGATGCGGCCGAACACGCCCTTCATGGACGCGTCCTTCTTGCGGATGCTGGTGTGCTCGCGCAGCTGCGACATGCGCATGTCCTCGAGCATGCCCATGACGACGGCGGCACGCGGCTGCGACACCATGTCGGCCAGCGCGCCCCGGTAGCCCGGCGTGCCCACACGCACCGGCTTCAGGAAAATGTCCTCGCCCAGCTCGACCATGCCCGGCATCACGGCGCTGCCGCCGGTCAGCACCACGCCAGACGACACCAGATGCTCAAAGCCGGAGCTCTGCACTTCCTTTTGCACCAGCGAAAAAATCTCTTCCACGCGCGGCTCGATCACGCCGGCCAGCACCTGCTTGCTCAGCAGGCGCGGCGGACGGCCGCTCAGGCCGGCCACCTCGATATGGGTTTCCGGATCGGCCATCAGCTGCTTGGCGCAGCCGTTCTGCAGCTTGATGTCTTCCGCGTCTTCGGTCGGCGTGCGCAGCGCCATGGCGATGTCGCTGGTGATCAGCTCACCCGCCACCGGCAGCACCGCCGTGTGGCGGATGGTGCCGCCGGCAAACACGGCGATGTCGGTGGTACCGGCACCAATGTCCACCAGCACCACGCCCAGCTCGCGCTCGTCCTCGGTCAGCACCGACAGGCTGGCCGCCAGCGGATTCACCATCAGCTGGCCGACTTCCAGGCCGCAGCGGCGCACGCACTTCAGGATGTTCTCGGCGGCGCTGTGGGCGCAGGTGACGATGTGCACCTTGGACTCCAGGCGGATGCCGCTCATGCCGATCGGCTCCTTCACCTCCTGGCCGTCGATGACAAACTCCTGCGGTTCGATCTGCAGCAGGCGCTGATCGGTGCTGATGTTGATCGCGCGTGCCGTTTCCAGTACCTTGGCGACATCGGTCGGGCTGACCTCGCGGTCACGCACCGCCACCATGCCGACCGAGTTGCGGCCACGGATATGGCTGCCGGTAATGCCGGTGGTGACATGGGTGATCTTGCAGGCCGCCATCATCTCGGCCTCGCGCACCGCCTGCTGGATGCTCTGCACGCAGCCTTCGATATTGACCACCACGCCGCGCTTCATGCCGTTGCTGGGCGCAACACCCATGCCCAGCACCTTGAGCGTGGCGTCCGCTTGTACCTCGGCCACCACCGCCATGATCTTGCTGGTGCCAATGTCCAGGCCTACGACGAGATCCTTGTATTCTTTTGCCATGGTTATGTCTTCTTGGAAGGGTTGGCATCTACCGTGGTGATGCCCTTGAGCCGGATCGCGTAGCCCGTCTTGTAGCGCAGGTCCGCATACTGCAGGTCGGCAAAGCTGCGGCCATACTGGGCCGCTACCTGATCGATCGTCTGGATGAATTGCTGGATGCGTGCTGCCAGCTCCTGTTCGGTGCCGCCGCCCAGATTGAGCGTGGTGCTGCGATTCAGCACCAGCGTCCAGTTGCCACGCGGCTCCAGCGTCAGCGCCGTGATGTGGGATTGCACCGGGGCAAACAGCGGCTCCAGGCGGCCATACATCAGCAGCACCTGCGGCGACAGTTCATCCGGTCCGTTCAGCTCGGGCATCTCCTGGCCCGATGCCTCTTCCGGGCTGGCATCAAAGACCTCGCCATAGCGATCGATCAGGCGATAGCCCTGTTCCTGGCTGCCCCAGAGGGCCACTTCCTGGTGTTCTTCCACATGCACGCTCAGGCGACTCGGGAATTCGCGGCGCACCACGGCGCGGCGTACCCAGGGCTGTTCCTCGAACAGGCTGCGCACCTGATCCAGATTGACCGAGAAGAAATTGCCCTGCAGCTGCGGCACCACCTGGTTGCGCAGCACATAGACCGAGCTGTGCGCCGTCTGGCCGGTCACGCGGATACCGGACAGCGCAAACATCGGCAGCCGGGCAAACCACCACAGCAGGGCCGCCACGGCGGCGAGCAACACCAGGCCGAACAGCAGCGAGGCGGCTGCGTTCATCAGCTTGATGTTGGTCGTCGGGATGGCGGGTGCTTGCTGGGCGTTCATGCGCAATCGTCCTTTCAGGCGCTGGCCGCAGGCTGGTTGTCGAGGCTGGCCGAGGCCAGCAGCAACAGGCAGAGCTGCGGGTAGTCGATACCGGACACGCGTGCCGACATCGGCACCAGCGAGTGGTCTGTCATGCCGGGCGAAGTATTGATTTCGAGCAGGAAAGGCTGCTGGTCTTCGGCGCGCAGCATCACGTCGATGCGGCCCCAGCCACGGCAACCCAGCGCCAGATAGGCCTCCAGCGCCTCTTTCTGGATCAGGGCCTCGAGATCGGCCGGCAGCCCGCTCGGACACTGGTACTGCACCTGGTCGGTAAAGTACTTCTGTTCGTAGTTGTAGTCGCCACCCGGTGCCACGATGCGCACCAGCGGCAGCGCGCGGGCCTGGTCGCCGGTACCCAGAATCGGGCAGGTCAGCTCCTCGCCCACGATCAGGTTCTCGCACAGCACGGCGTTGTCGATGGCGGCCACCTGGCGGATCGCTTCCAGCGTCTCGGCCAGATCATGCACCTTGTAGACACCGATCGAAGAGCCCTCATGCGGTGCCTTGACGATCATCGGCAGGCCCAGTTCGGCCACGGCCTGCTCGGCCAGCGCCTGCTGCGCCTGCGGATCACGCAATGCGCGTGCCGGACGCTGCAGGTAGCGCGGCGTCGGCAGATTCTCATGCAGCCAGATGCGCTTGGTCATGACCTTGTCCATGCCCACGCTGGAGGCCATCACGCCGGAACCGGTGTAGGGAATGCCGAGCAGCTCAAGCGCGCCCTGCACCGTGCCGTCTTCGCCGTAGCGGCCATGCAGCGCCACAAAGCAGCGGTCAAAGCCTTCGTGCCTGAGCTCGGCCAGCTCGCGTTCGGCCGGATCAAAGGAATGCGCATCCACGCCCTGGCTGCGCAATGCCTGCAGCACGCCGTTGCCGGAACGCAGCGAAATCTCGCGCTCGGCCGAACGGCCGCCCATCAGCACGGCCACCTTGCCCAGCGCTTTCACATCGGTAGGAATCACGAAGCTCATGCCTGCTCCTTCTCCCTGGACAGCGCCACCACCCTGGCCGGTACGGCGCCGATGGAGCCGGCACCCATGCACAGCACGACATCGCCGTCGCGCGCGGTGCGCAGAATGGTATCGGGCATGTCCTGGATGTTTTCGACAAACAGCGGTTCCACCTGGCCGGCCACGCGCAGCGCACGCATCAGGGCACGGCCATCAGCCGCCACGATCGGCTCTTCGCCGGCGGCATAGACCTCGGACAGCAGCACCAGATCGGCACGACCCAGCACCTTGACGAAATCCTCGAAGCAATCGCGCGTGCGGCTGAAACGGTGCGGCTGGAACGCCAGAATCAGGCGCTTGTCCGGGAAGGCACCACGCGCTGCGGCCAGCGTGGCGGCCATTTCCACCGGATGGTGGCCGTAATCGTCAATCAGCGTGAAGCTGCCGCCGCCCTGTGCCGGTACTTCGCCATAGCGCTGGAAGCGGCGACCGACGCCCTTGAACTCTTCAAGGGCTTTCAGCAGTGCAGCATCGGGAATATTCAGGGCCATGGCCACGCCCACGGCCGACAGCGCGTTCTGCACGTTGTGCTCGCCGGGCAGGTTCAGGCAGATCTCCAGATCCGGGCCATAGGGCTCGCCATTGTCATCACGACGCTGCACGGCAAAGCGCATCTGGCCGTTGTCGGCACGCACATTGACCGCACGCACCTGGGCTTCCTCGGTCATGCCGTAGGTGGTGACCGGGCAGCCGACCTGATCCAGGATCTCGCGTGCCGCCGGACTGTCGATACAGAGCATGGCGCGGCCATAGAAAGGCATGCGATGCAGGAAGTCGACAAAGGCCCGCTTCAGGTTGTTGAAGTCGTGGCCGTAGGTTTCCATGTGGTCGGCGTCGATGTTGGTGACGACCGCCATGATGGGCGACAGGTTCAGGAAGGAGGCATCGGATTCATCGGCCTCGGCCACGATGTACTCGCCGCTGCCCAGGCGCGCGTTGGCACCGGCGCTGTTCAGGCGGCCACCGATGACAAACGTCGGGTCCAGACCGGCCTCGTGCAGCACGCTGGCCACCAGGCTGGTGGTGGTGGTCTTGCCGTGCGTGCCGGCAATCGCGATGCCCTTGCGCAGGCGCATCAGCTCGGCCAGCATCATGGCGCGCGGTACCACCGGAATGCGTTTTTCGCGCGCAGCAATGACTTCCGGGTTGTCGGCCTTGACGGCGGTGGAGGTCACCACCACGTCCACTCCCTGGATGTGCTCGGCGGCGTGGCCGACAAAGACGCGGATGCCCAGCTCCGCCAGACGGCGCGTGGTCGCGTTATCGGCCAGGTCGGAACCGGACACGCGGTAGCCCAGGTTGGACAGGACTTCCGCGATACCGCTCATGCCGGAGCCACCGACTCCGACGAAATGGATGCTGTCTACAGCGTGCTTCATGCAGCGAACTCCTCACAGGCGGCCACGATTGCGCCCGTGGCCATGCGTTTTTCCATCTTCTTGGCGTGCTGCGCCTTGTCCAGCAAGTCCTCGCGCGTCAGGCCGCGCAGGAAGTCGGCCAGCTTTTCCGGCGTCAGCCCGGATTGCTGCATCAGCCAGCCACCGCCCTGGTCCACCAGGAAACGGGCATTGGTGGTCTGGTGGTCATCCACCGCAAACGGGAACGGCACGAACAGGGCCGGCGCGCCCACGGCAGCCAGCTCGGTCACGGTGCTGGCTCCGGAGCGGCAGACAATGATGTCGGCTTCGCCAAAGGCCTGGGCCGTGTCGTCGATGAACGGCAGCAGGGCGGCATCGACCTCGGCGTCGGCATAGGCCTGCTGCAGGGCCTGCAGCTGCTTCTCGCCGCTCTGGTGCGCCACCAGCGGGCGCTCGGCGGGATCGATCAGGGCCAGTGCCTGTGGCACCGTGTCATTCAGCGCCTTGGCCCCCAGGCTGCCCCCCACGACCAGTAGCTTCAGCGGGCCGCTGCGTCCGGCAAAGCGCTGTGCCGGTTCGGCCTGCGCCAGGAAAGGCTCGCGCAGCGGATTGCCCACCCACTGCACCTTGCCGTTGCGCGCATCGGGCTTGCCGGCGGTCGGCAGGAACACGTCCGGGAAGGCCGTGAACACACGACGCGCAAAGCGCGACAGCAGCTTGTTGGCCATGCCCGGCACCGAATTCTGTTCGTGCAGGATCAGCGGCTTGCCATGCAGGGCCGCGGCGATGCCGGCGGGTGCCGTGATGTAGCCGCCCATGCCGATCACGACATCGGGCTGGACCCGATCCATCACCGTGCGGCTGGCGCGGATGGCGCGGGCCAGGCTGAACGGCAGGCGCAGCAGCGTGCCCAGACCCTTGCCGCGCACACCGCCAAACTCCACCGGCTCGAAGGCAAAGCCGCGTGCCGGTACCTTGTCGCTTTCCATGCTCTCGGGCTTGCCCAGCCAGTGCACATTCCAGCCACGTGCGCGCAGCGCCTCTGCCACGGCCAGGCCCGGGAAAATGTGTCCGCCGGTGCCGCCGGCCATCACCAGCGCGGTCTTGCGTCCCTGCTCTTTCACAGGCTGCCCCCTTTCATCAGCGTACGGTTTTCATAGTCGATGCGCAGCACTACCGCCAACGCCACCAGATTCATCAGGATGGCCGAGCCGCCATAGCTCATCAGCGGCAGCGTCAGGCCCTTGGTCGGCAGCGCCCCCAGGTTCACGCCGATATTGATCAGCGCCTGGAAGCCCATCCAGATCGCCACGCCCTGCGCCAGCAGGCCGGCAAACACGCGATCCATCACGATCGCCTGGCGGCCGATGCGGATGATGCGGCGGGTCAGCCAGAAGAACATCGCGATCAGGATCACCAGACCGACAAAGCCGAATTCCTCGCCGATCACGGCCAGCAGGAAGTCGGTATGGGCTTCGGGCAGCCAGTGCAGCTTTTCGACACTGCCACCCAGACCGACGCCGCTGAATTCGCCGCGACCGATGGCAATCAGCGCGTGCGACAGCTGGTAGCCCTTGCCCAGCGCGTGCTCCTCGCTGAACGGATCGAGATAGGCAAACACACGCTCGCGCCGCCAGGGCGACGAAGCGATGATCAGGCCAAACATGCCGACCAGAATGCCGGCAATCAGGAAGAACATCTTGGCGTTGACGCCACCCAGAAACAACACGCCCATGGCAATCACGGCGATCACCATGAAGGCCCCCATGTCGGGCTCCAGCATCAGCAGCACGCCCACGCCGCCAGCCGCAATCGCCATCGGCGTCACCGCGAGCACGAAGCGCTTGATTTCGCCCATATTGCGCTCACGCTCCTGGATATCCATCTTGCGACGGATGTAGTCGGCGGCGTAAACAGCCATCGCCAGCTTGGCCAGTTCGGACGGCTGGAAGTTCATCACGCCCAGCGAAATCCAGCGGCGCGCGCCATTCACGCCCTTGCCGATGCCGGGAATCAGCACCGCAATCAGCAGCGCAATCGCGCCCAGGAACAGCCAGGGCGCCCATTTCTCCCAGGTGCTGATCGGCACCTGGAACGCCAGGATGGCCATGGCAGTGCCGATCACGATCGAGATGCTGTGGCGCAACACGAAGTGGAACTCGGCATAGTTGGCAAAGCGCGGGTTGTCGGACATGGCGATCGAGGCCGAATAGACCATCACCAGGCCCCACAACACCAATCCCGCCACCACCCAGATCAGGGCCTGGTCGACAATCTGCAGGTTGAACGGCTGTTGCGACACGCGCGCACGCGTCCCGGGCATGCGCACCGGCACGCTGTCCTCGTCCTGGCGCTTCCAGGGCAGACGGTCCTTCCAGCCCTTGCGGCTGTCCTGTCCGGGCAGTACGGCACTCATGCGCGACCCTCCAGTGACATGCCGCGCGCCTCGGCCAGCTGTTCCACGCTGGCGCAGAACACCTGGGCGCGGTGCGCGTAATCCCTGAACATGTCCATGCTGGCGCAGGCCGGCGACAGCAGCACGGCATCGCCCTGCTGCGCCTGGCTGGCAGCCAGCTCGACCGCCTGTTCCAGCGTGGCCACCTGTGTCAGCGGCACGCCGGTATCCTGCAGCGCCGCGGCGATCTGGCCGGCATCCTTGCCGATCAGCAGCACGCTGCGTGCGTAACGCCGGACCGGCTCGGCCAGCGGGGTGAAGTCCTGACCCTTGCCATCGCCCCCCAGAATCACCACCAGACGGCGATCCGGGCCCAGGCCATTCAGGGCCGCCAGCGTGGCACCGACATTGGTACCCTTGCTGTCATCAAAATACTCGATGCCATCGATCATGCCGACCGGCTCGACGCGATGCGGCTCGCCACGGTACTCACGCAGGCCGAACAGCATCGGAGCCAGCGCGGCACCGGTTTGCACCGCCAGTGCCAGTGCGGCCAGCGCATTGCTGGCGTTGTGGCGGCCGCGGATGCGCAGGGCATCGGCCGGCATCAGGCGCTGGATATGCAGCGGCTCCGGCTCGGCGGAACGGCGGCGGTTGCCAGCGGCTTCTTCCGATTCGGCTGCGCGCACCAGCCACAGCATGCCGTTCACGTCTTCCAGGCCAAAATCGCCCGGACGCTGCGGCAGGTCCATGCCGAAGCTGCTCCAGCCACGGACCACGGCTGCCGGCTGCCCCCTGACAGGCTTGACCGGTTCCGGCACCAGCTGCGGCAGCAACGCCATCACCAGCGCATCATCGCGGTTCAGCACCGCCGTGCCCTGCTGCCCAAACACATGGGCCTTGGCCTGTACATAGGCCTCCATGCTGCCATGCCAGTCCAGATGGTCCTGCGACACGTTGAGGATGGTGGCAGCGGTCGGCTCGAAGCGGGTGCAATCGTTCAGCTGGAAGCTGGACAGCTCCAGCACCCAGGCCTCGGGCAGCTCGCCGCTGTCGATGAAACCAGCCAGGGTATCGAGCAGGGCCGGGCCGATATTGCCGGCCATGGCCACGCGCAGGCCGGCACGCTCCAGCAACTGCGTGGTGAGCGAGGTCACCGTGGTCTTGCCGTTGGTGCCGGTAATGCCCAGCACCTGCGGGGCATAGTCCTGTTCCTGCTGCAGCTGGCGCAGCGCCTGGGCGAACAGGTCCAGCTCGCCACCCACCCACAGGCCGATGGCACGCGCCGGCTCCGCTACCGCGGCCACTGCCTGCGGCGACAGGCCGGGACTGATGAAGACAGCGCGGATCTGGCCGTTCTCCAGCAGCGCTTCGGTCAGCGGGCCGCTGACGAACTGCGCTTGCGGCACCTCCTGGCGCAGGCGCTCCAGGTTCGGCGGGGCTTCGCGGCTGTCGGCGACGACCACGACAGCCCCCTGGCGCGCACACCAGCGCGCCATGGACAGACCGGAAATGCCCAGTCCCAGAACCAGAACGCGTTGACCATGAAGGGGGGAGCTCGTCGTCATGGCTTACCTCAGCTTCAGCGTCGTCAGGCCGACCAGGATCAGCAGCATGGTGATGATCCAGAAACGCACCACGACCTGGGTTTCACGCCAGCCGTTCTTCTCGAAGTGGTGGTGCAGCGGCGCCATCTTGAACAGGCGCTTGCCGGTACCGGTGCGCTTCTTGGTGTACTTGAAGTAGGTCACCTGCAGCATCACCGACAGGGCTTCGACCACAAAGATGCCGCCCATGATGGCCAGCACGATTTCCTGGCGCACGATCACGGCAATGGTGCCCAGGGCACCGCCCAGCGCCAGCGCACCCACGTCTCCCATGAACACCTGCGCCGGATGCGCATTGAACCAGAGGAAGGCCAATCCGGCACCTGCCATGGCGGCACAGAACACCAGCAGCTCGCCGGCCCCCGGGATATGCGGCAGGTAGAGGTAATTGGCGTACACGCTGCTGCCGGTGACATAGGCGAACACGCCCAGTGCCGAGCCGACCATCACCACCGGCATGATCGCCAGGCCATCCAGGCCATCGGTCAGGTTGACGGCATTGCTGCTGCCAACGATCACGATGAAGGTCAGCACCAGAAAGCCGACCACGCCCAGCGGGTAGCTGATTTCCTTGAAGAAGGGCACCAGCAGGCTGGCGGCCGGCGGCAGGCTGATGGAAAAGCCGGAGCTGACCCAGTCATAGACCAGCATCAGTACGCGGTAGTTGCTGGTCTCGGAAATGCTGAACATCAGGTAGAACGCCGCCAGCACGCCGATGATGGTCTGCCACAGGAATTTCTCGCGCGAGGGCATGCCCTCCGGATCCTTGCGCACCACCTTGCGCCAGTCATCGGCCCAGCCGATGGCACCAAAGCCGATCATCACCACCAGCACGATCCAGATGAAGCGGTTGGACAGGTTCATCCACAGCAGTGTGGACAGGGTGATGGCCAGCAGCACCAGCACGCCCCCCATGGTCGGCGTGCCGCTCTTGCTCAGATGCGTTTCCATGGCGTAGCCGCGCACCGGCTGGCCGATTTTCAGCTCGCGCAGCTTGCGGATCACCCACGGACCAGCCAGCAGGCCGATGATCAGCGCCGTCATGGCACCCATCACGGCACGGAAGGTGAGGTACTGGAACACCCGCAGGAATCCGTACTGCGGGTACAGTTCCAGAAGCCATTGGGTCAGTGCTGGCAGCATGTCGTGTCCTTTTCTTGTTGTTGTTCCTGCATCAGCAGCTCGATCACGCGTTCCATCTGCATGAAGCGCGATCCCTTGACCAGCACGCTGCCGGCCTGTGCCAGCACCGGCGGCAGTGCCTGCAGCAGCGCCGGCATGTCCTGCGCGCTGTCGCCACAGTGCCGCGCCGCGCCATGCTGGCCAGCAGCGTGGCGGGCCAGCGCACCCAGCGTGAACAGCTGTTCGATGCCCTGCTGCTGTGCAAACTGGCCGATTTCGATATGGAAGGCCTCGCCCTGGTCGCCGACTTCGCCCATGTCGCCCAGCACCAGCACGCGCGGGGCGGGCAGTTCGCGCAGCACTTCGATGGCGGCGCGCACCGAATCGGGATTGGCGTTGTAGCTGTCATCCACCACGGTCAGCGGGCGACCCTGCCACTGCAGCTGCAGCGCGCGCGAACGGCCCTTGACCGGCTCGAAGGCGCTCAGACCTTCGGCAATCTGTGCCAGCGCCACACCGGCGGCCTGGGCACAGGCCACGGCGGCCAGCGCGTTGCGGATGTTGTGACGGCCCGCCACCTGCAGGCGGAAGGCCAGCGCGCCCTGCGGCGTGGCAGCTTCGACCTGCCAGTGATCGCCCTGCCAGGAGACTGCCGTGGCAAACACCTGGGCGCCCCAGGCGGCATCTTCACCAAAGCACAGGCTGGGGCGCTCGCCGGCCAGCTCGCGCCAGATCGGGGTGAATTCTTCATCGGCGGGATAGACGGCAATGCCATCGGTCGGCAGGGCGCTGATGACGCACCCGTTCTCGCGTGCCACCGCCTCGACCGTGCCCATGAACTCCTGGTGCTCGCGCTGGGCGTTGTTGACCAGCGCTACCGTGGGGGCGGCCATGGCGGCCAGACCGGCAATTTCCCCGGGGTGGTTCATGCCCAGTTCCACCACGGCCAGACGGTGCGTGTCACGCAGGCGCAGCAGCGTCATCGGTACGCCGATATCGTTGTTCAGATTGCCCCGGGTGGAAAACGCGGCCTCGCCGGCAGCGGCAGCCAGGATGCTGGCCAGCATCTGCGTCACGGTGGTCTTGCCGTTGCTGCCCGTCACGGCGATCAGCGGCAAGCGGAACTGGCTGCGCCAGGCGGCGGCCAGCCGGCCCAGCGCCAGACGCGTATCATCCACTTCCAGGCCGTTCCAGCCCAGGCCGTCGAGCCGGCCGGCATGGCAGAGCGCGGCGGCAGCGCCGGCATCACGGGCCTGTGCCAGAAAATCGTTGGCATCAAAGCGATCCCCCTGCAGCGCCACGAACAGGTCGCCGGGCTGCAGCGTGCGGGTATCGGTATGCACGCGCAGCAGCGGCGTGTTGCCATCGCCCTGCAGACGCGACTGCGGCAGCCAGCCGGCTGCCTGTTGCAAGGTCATCATGGGAGTCGTGCTCATGCCTGCTCCCCTTCTGTCACGCCTGCCTGCAGGCGTTGCTGTTGTGCCATCTGCACCTGTTCCTGATCCTTGAAGGGCGAACGCACGCCCTGTATGTCCTGATAGTCCTCGTGGCCCTTGCCGGCAACCAGCACCACGTCCTGCGCGGCCGCCAGCTGCAGCGCCTGCGCAATCGCGCGGGCACGATCCGGCTCCACCCGAGCCTGTGCCGGCTGCTGCAGGCCGGCCACGACCTGTTCGATGATGCGCAGCGGATCTTCGCTGCGCGGGTTGTCACTGGTGACCAGCAGCTGGTCGCAGGCGGCCTCCGCGGCACGGCCCATCAGCGGGCGCTTGACCGGATCGCGGTCACCCCCACAGCCGAACACGCACCAGAGGCGGCCACCGCGCTGTTGCACCAGCGGCTGCAGTGCCTGCAATGCCTTTTCCAGCGCATCGGGAGTATGGGCGTAGTCCACCACGGCCAGCGGCTGGCCTTCGGCAACCAGGCATTCCATGCGGCCCGGCACCGGCAACAGGCCGCCGCAAGCGGCCACGGCGGCTTCCAGGCTGATGCCCAGCGCGCGCATGGCGGCGATCACGCCCAGCATGTTGGAGACGTTGTATTGCCCGATCAGCGCCGTGCGCAGCTCCAGCGCCGGCGCACCGGCTTCATGCAGCCGGAACACCAGGCCATCGTCGGCGTAGCGGATGTCCGAAGCCTGCAGACGCGCCGCACGGCCGTCTTCACAGGACACCGTCCACAGGTCCAGGCCGCGGTCGGCCAGCTCCTGTGCCAGCGTGACGCCAAACGGATCATCCACATTGATCACGGCAGCACGCAGGCCGGGCCAGTCGAACAGGGCGCGCTTGGCCTGCCAGTAGGCCTCCATGGTGCCGTGGTAGTCCAGGTGGTCCTGGGTAAAGTTGGTGAACAGCGCCACGGCGATGCGCACGCCATCCAGGCGGTGCTCGGCCACGCCAATGGAGGACGCCTCCATGGCGCAGTAGCGCACGCCCTGCTGCACGCTGTGCTGCAGCAGTCCCTGCAGCAGCACCGGATCCGGCGTGGTCATGCCGGTGTATTCCAGTTCGGCGCGATTCTGCACAAAGCGGCCCACGCCCAGCGTACCCACCAGTGCGCAACCGTCCGCGCCAGCCGGCACGCGCGCCAGCGCCTGCGCCAGCCACCAGGAGGTGCTGGTCTTGCCATTGGTGCCAGTCGCTGCCACGATGTCCAGCTGGCTGGACGGTTCGCCATAAAACAGATCGGCCATCTGGCCGGTCAGGCGGCGCAGGCCCGGCACACAGGCCACGCGGCCCTGCACCAGCGCCTGGTGCTGCGGCTGCATGAAATCGAAGACCTCGACACCCTCGGCCTCGACCAGACAGGCGGACGCGCCTTGCTGCAACGCCCCCAGCACATGGGCACGCGCATCGTGCGCCGCACCCGGCCAGGCGACAAAGCCATGGCCGGCCTGCACCTTGCGGCTGTCTGTGCACAAGATAGCCGTGTGCTGGCGCAGCCAGGCGGCGGCATCTGCAGCAGAGCTCAGGATCGGCAGGGAGAGGTTCCGGCTCATGGGGTCACCTCCTTGGCAGCCTCGTCATCGGCGGCCACCACTTGCGGCTGCACCGTCATGTCGGGCTGTACGCCCAGAATGCGCAGCGTCTGCTGCACCACGTCGCTGAAGACCGGAGCCGCCACGATACCGCCATAGATGCTGGAACGCGGCTCGTCGATCATCACGCCGACCACGATGCGCGGCGACTCGATCGGCGACACGCCCACAAAGGAGGCACGGTACTTGCGGTCAGCGTAACCACGGCCTTCCTGCTTGCGCGCCGTACCGGTCTTGCCGCCCACCGAGTAGCCCACGGTCTGCGAGCGCGTGGCGGTACCGCCAGGCAGGCTCACCATCTGCAGCATGTGCATGACTTCCCTGGCTACCTTGCTGCTGTAGATGCGCTTGCCTTCTTCAGGGTTGGAGGGCTGGAACCGGCCGCTTTCGTCGATGGCGCCCTTGCGCACCAGACTGACCGGCATCAGCACGCCGTCACGCGCAAACACCGAGTAGACGCGCGCCAGCTGGAACAGGCTGCCCGACAGGCCGTAGCCATAGCTCATGGTGGCCTTTTCGACCGGACGCCAGGACTTGTAGTTGCGCACGCGGCCGGCCGCAATGCCGGGGAAAGGCAGATCCGGCTTCTGGCCCAGGCCGAGCGCGGTGTAGTTCTTCCACATTTCCTCGGAACTCATGCGATCGGCGATCTTGACCATGCCCACGTTGCTGGACTTCTGGATCACGCCCTGCACCGTCAGGGTGCCGTAGCTGTGGGTATCGCTGATAGTGTGGCCACCCATGCTCATGCGGCCGTTGCCCACATGGATCTGGGTTTGCGGCGTGACGCGACCCAGCTCCAGCGCCTGCGCCACCATGGCCGGCTTGATGGTGGAGCCCGGCTCGTAGATATCGGTCAGGGCGCGATTGCGCAATTGCTCGCCCGTCAGGTTGCGGCGGTTATTGGGGTCATAGCTGGGATAGTTGGCCAGCGCCAGCACTTCGCCGGTCTGCACGTCCAGTACCACCACGCTGCCGCCCTTGGCATTGCTCTCGGTCACGGCATCGCGCAGCTTCTGCCAGGCAAAGTACTGCACCTTGCTGTCGATGGTGAGGTGGATGTCCTGGCCGTCCATCGGCGGCACTTCCTCGCCCACACCCTCGATCACACGGCCCAGGCGATCCTTGAGCACACGGCGCGAACCGGCCTCGCCGGCCAGCTGGGCGTTGAAGGTGCGCTCCATGCCTTCCTGGCCCTTGTCCTCGACATCGGTAAAGCCGACGATGTGCGCCACCGCCTCGCCCTCGGGGTACTGGCGGCGGTATTCCTTGCGCTGGTAAACCCCCTCGATACCCAGATCCATGATCTTCTTCGCCACGTCTTCATCGATCTGGCGGCGCAGGTAGACAAAGGTACGGTTCTTGCCGTTGAGGCGCTTTTCCACATCGGCCAGCGGCATGTCGAGCAGCTTGGCCATCTGCTGCAGCTTGCTGCGGTCGGCCTTCTGGTCCATGTCTTCAGGGATCGCCCAGATGCTCTGGGCCGGCACGCTGGAGGCCAGGATCAGGCCATTGCGATCCAGGATGCGGCCGCGGTTGGCCGGCATTTCCAGCGTACGGGCAAAGCGCACCTGGCCCTGGCGCTGGAAGAAATCGTTGCCGATGATCTGCACATAGGCGGCACGGCCCACCATCACGCCAAAGGCCAGCATCAGCAGGGCCACCACCAGGCGGCTGCGCCAGGCCGGCGTATGGCTGGTGAGCAGCGGGTTGGCCCCCATGGCGCGCTCGCGAACGGCCTTGACACTGGTGGCACCACGCAGGCTTTTTTCCAGGGCGCGATCCATGCGGTCATCACGGCTGCCGAAAATGCGTTTCATCGGCTGCCTCCCGGTGCGCTGGCCTTCAGATCGGCAACCGGCGTACTCAGGCTGACCACGCCATTGCGGATGGTCACGTATTGCGTCACGGCCGGGCTCGATTCACGCATGCCGAGTTCGCCACGCGCGATACCCTGCACGCGCAGCGCGGCAGTCTGGGCGCGTTTCTGCACCTCGAGCGTGTCACGCTCGGTCTCCAGCTTGCGGGCGGCGGCGCGCGCCTTGTCCATGTCGGTATAGACCGTGCGCGATTCGTATTGCAGGTGCACCAGGTAGAAGGCGCTGACCAGCACGGCCGCCAGCAGGGCGAGATGGGTACGGATCATGCCGAGGCCTCCGTACGGGTCGCACAGCGCAGGATGGCACTGCGCGAACGCGGGTTGCCCTCCACCTCCTGTGCCGTGGGGCGCAGGCGCTGCACATCGGTTAGCGGCATCACCTTGGGCGCGGTAGCGAAAGCCGCCGGCAGGCGACGGTCAAACACCTCGCGCGAATGCTGCGCCATGAACTGCTTGACGATGCGGTCTTCCAGCGAATGGAAGCTGATTACCACCAGCCGGCCCCCCGGACGCAGGATGCGCATGGCGGCATTCAGCGCCAACTGCAGGTCTTCGAGCTCAGCATTGATGAAAATCCGGAAAGCCTGAAACGTGCGAGTGGCCGGGTCCTGACCACGCTCGCGGGTCTTGACCGTGCCAGCCACGAGCTGGGCAAGCTCTGCGGTGGTCGTGAGCGGCCCGTGCTCCTGTCGGCGAGCTGCAATCGCCTTTGCAATCTGTGCAGCAAACCGTTCTTCGCCGTAATCACGTATCACCTCCGTCATCTGGTCGATTTCGGCTTCTGCCAGCCAGTCGGCCACGCTTTCGCCACGGGTAGGGTCCATCCGCATGTCGAGCGGACCGTCATTGCGGAACGAGAAACCGCGTTCCGGGTTGTCGATTTGCGGAGAACTCACCCCCAGATCCAGCAGCACGCCGTCGACGCTGTGCGCGGGCAGCTCCGCCATGGCGGTAAAGCTGTCATGGCGGATCTCGAATCGGCTGTCCTCGATCAGACGCGCTTCGGCGATGGCATCGGGATCCTTGTCGAAGGCGATCAGGCGACCGCTCTCATCGAGCGACTGCAGGATGGCGCGGCTGTGCCCACCGCGGCCAAACGTGCCATCGACATAGTGACCGGAAGGATGGACGACCAGCAATTCGGCGGCCTCCCCCAGCATGACTGTGGTGTGTTTCCAATCTGCCTGCACAACGCACCTCAGAACGACAGGTTGTCCAGGAATTCGGGGTCGGGCTGCTGCATGGAAGCAGCATCCTTGGCCTTGAACAGCGCCAGATCCCAGATCTCGAAATGGCTGCCGTTGCCAATGATCTTGGCTTCACGGCCCATCTGCACTTCCTCGCGCAGGTCGGGGGACAGCAGGATGCGGCTGGCCGTATCGAGCTCCACCGGCATGGCATTGCCCAGGATGCGGCGCTTCTGCCAGGCCGCCGAGTTGGGCCAGGCCGCGACCATGGTGCGGAAAGTGACCCATTCGTTTTCGGGGAACAGCAACAGGCAGTCTTCACGGAAATGACGCGTGATATGCAGCTTGCCCTCGCAGACCTGCTCGAGGTCGTCACGATACCGGGCAGGAATGGCGATCCTGCCCTTGGCATCGACGGCAATGGTGCTGGCGCCCTCTAGCAACACGGTGTGATTTCCTGAAAAACAGCCTCAAAAGGGAGGTGGAATGACACTTTCCACCACTATTCCCCACTTTTCGACACTGTATCAGGAAACGACTCCGCCCACAATTGAAGTGGGCGGAATTTTTTAATGAAATCAAGAACTTATGGTAACAATTGGGAGATTTTCGACAAGAAAATCCCTTCAACTACCGGTACTTACGGAACCTAGTCAATGTAAGGCTTGAGACAATTCCGCGCATTACAGGATGTAACGTGACAGATCCTCGTTCTGGCTGATCTCGCCAAGGCGCTGATCGACGTAGGCGGCATCGATGACCAGGGTCTGGCCGGCGCGGTTGCTGGCGTCGAAACTGACTTCATCGAGCAGACGCTCCATGACCGTGGCGAGGCGGCGCGCGCCGATGTTCTCGGTACGCTCGTTCACGTCATGCGCGATCACCGCCAGCCGGCGGATGCCTTCGTCGGTGAAATCCAGCGTGACCTGCTCGGTGGCCAGCAAGGCCTGGTACTGCTTGACCAGCGATGCCCGGGTCTGCTTCAGGATCGCCTCGAAATCCTCGACCGACAGGTTCTGCAGCTCGACCCGGATCGGGAAGCGGCCCTGCAGTTCGGGAATCAGGTCGCTCGGCTTGCTCAGGTGGAAGGCACCGGAGGCGACAAACAGGATGTGATCGGTCTTGATCATGCCATATTTGGTGCTGACCGTAGTGCCCTCGACCAGCGGCAACAGGTCGCGCTGCACGCCCTGGCGCGACACGTCGGTGCCGCTGCGCTCGGCGCTGCCGGCCACCTTGTCGATCTCGTCCAGGAACACGATGCCATTCTGTTCGGCATTCTCCATGGCCTGGCTGCGGATCTCGTCCTCGTTCACCAGCTTGCCGGCTTCTTCATCGAGCAACTGGCGCAGTGCCTCGGCCACCTTGATGCGGCGCAACTTGCGGCGGCCCTGCCCCATGTGGCTGAACATGTCGCGCAGCTGCTCGGTCATTTCTTCCATGCCCGAAGGGCCCATGATCTGCATCGCCGGAGCCGCCTCGGCCAGCTCGATCTCGATTTCCTTGTCATCCAGCTGGCCTTCGCGCAGCTTCTTGCGGAACACCTGGCGCGTGGCATTGTCGGCCGCCGGCTGCGGCTGCTGCTCGCCAACCGGGCGCGCCTGCGGCAGCAGCGCATCGAGGATGCGCTCTTCGGCGGCATCCTGGGCGCGGTTGCGCATCTGCTGCACCGCCTGCTCGCGTGTCTGCTTGACCGCCACCTCGACCAGATCGCGGATGATGGAATCGACATCCTTGCCGACGTAGCCGACCTCGGTGAACTTGGTCGCCTCGATCTTGATGAAGGGCGCATCGGCCAGGCGTGCCAGACGGCGCGCGATTTCGGTCTTGCCAACGCCGGTGGGGCCGATCATGAGGATGTTCTTGGGCGTGATTTCGGGGCGCAGCTTCTCGTCCACGTGCTGGCGGCGCCAGCGATTGCGCATGGCGATGGCAACAGCACGCTTGGCTTCTTGCTGGCCGACGATGTAGCGGTCCAGTTCGGACACGATTTCCTGGGGGGTCATGGCAGACATGCTCGGGGTCCTGCTAGCGGGAATGGAGAACAGAAACAGCTGCATCCGACAGGTGCAGCCGGAACCATCAGGCCGGAAATTCCAGCGTCTCGATGGTGTGGTGCATATTGGTGTAGATGCACAGTTCGCCGGCAATGCCCAGCGAACGGCGCACCACCTCTTCGGCAGACAGATCGGTATGCTCCACCAGCGCGATGGCCGCCGACTGGGCGTAGGCACCGCCGGAACCGATGGCAACGATGCCTTTTTCCGGCTCGAGCACATCGCCATTGCCGGTGATGATGAGGGAGGCGTCCCGGTTGGCCACGGCCAGCATGGCCTCGAGGCGGCGCAGCACCCGGTCGGTGCGCCAGTCCTTGGTCAGTTCAACGGCGGCACGCACCAGATTGCCCTGGTATTTTTCCAGCTTGGCCTCGAAGCGCTCGAACAGGGTGAAGGCATCGGCGGTGGCTCCGGCAAAGCCGGCCAGCACCTGACCGTTGTAGAGCTTGCGCACCTTGCGGGCCGACCCCTTGACGACGATATGGCCCAGCGTGACCTGGCCGTCGCCGCCAATGGCGACCTGCAGGCCCTGCGGCGTCTGGCGACGCACGCTGAGAATGGTGGTTCCGTGAAATTGTTCCATGCGGGATGATGCCAGCGGCAGCGCTTGCCGGCTGGCCGGTAAAAGTTGATCAATCCCGCACAGATAAGGGCGCGCTGCGGCTTTGCAAGCGCGCCAGCGACATCAGTCGCCGAACATCTTCTGCTTGAGTTCGCGGCGCTGCTGTGCCTCGAACGACAGCGTGGCGGTCGGACGCGCCAGCAGGCGGCCGATGCCGATCGGCTCGCCGGTTTCATCGCAGTAGCCGTAATCGCCGGAATCGACCAGATCGATGGATTGCTCGATCTTCTTCAGCAGCTTGCGCTCGCGGTCACGCGTGCGCAGCTCCAGGGCGTGCTCTTCCTCGATGGTGGCACGGTCGGCCGGATCGGGCACGACCACGGCGTCTTCGCGCAGGGTCTCGGCCGTCTTGCCGGCGTTGCTCAGGATGTCATCGCGCAGCAGCGACAGCTTGTGGCGGAAGAAGGCCAGCTGCGAGGCATTCATGTATTCGGAATCCGGCATGGCCAGCACTTCGTCATCGGTCAACTCTTCAGGAGACTTCTTCTTCCAGTTGTTGGCCAGCTTGGCGTCTTTTTTCAGGGGCATACTTCGCTCATGTCGGTGGTCTGTCCAGAACGGCAGACAGCTTGCTCGCAAACTGCAGCAGCAAGCCGCTGCAGGATGAACCCCGAAGCAGGCCAGCAACCCTGCCTACTTCATGGGAATTTGCCATTTTGAACGATGTTCGGGGGCAAATCGCAGCGATTCTAGGGTAAATCACTACAACTATCCAGCCAATGCCCCCTGGAGCCGGTGCGATGCGGCTCAGGCCAGGCTCTGGTCCAGCCCCTGGGTCAGGATGTCGCGCGGCAGTTCGACACCAATGAACACCATGCGGCTTTCGCGCACCTCGTCCTTGCCCCACTCCGGGCCCAGATCGCTGCCCATCAGCTGGTGCACGCCCTGGAAGATCACCTTGCGGTTGGTGCCCACCATGTCGAGCACGCCCTTGTAGCGGTACATCTTGGGGCCGTAGATTTGCACGATGGCCCCCAGGAAGTCCTCCAGCTTGGCCGGATCAAACGGGCGCGTGGCGCGGTAGACAAAGCTTTTCACATCATCATCGTGGTGATGGTGGTGCGCGTGGCCATGGTGGTTGCAGGCTTCGCCCGGCGCATGGTGGTGATCGCAGTCGTGTGCATGACTGTGCGCCTGGTGGTTGCAGGCGTCGCCTTCGGCATGCTGCTGGTCGCAACCGGCGGCATGGTCATGCGCATGGCCGTGGTGGTTGCAGGCCTCGCCTTCGGCGTGCTGGTGGTCACAGTCTTCGGCGTGATCATGGTCGTGGTGATGGTGGTGGTGCTCCTCTTCCTGCAGGAACTCGGGGTACAGGTCGAGTGTGGCATTGAGGTTGAAACCGCGCAGGTCCAGCACCTCGTCCAGCGCCACCTCGCCGAAGTGCACCACCTTCTGCGGCGCGCGCGGATTCATCTGCTGCAGGCGATGCTGCAGGTCGTGCAATGCCGCCTTGTTCACCAGATCGGCCTTGCTGATGAAGATCTGGTCGGCAAAACCGACCTGGCGCTGTGCTTCCAGGCGCTCGTCGAGCTGCGTCTGTGCATGCTTGGCATCGACCAGCGTGACGATGGAATCGAGCAGGTAGTTTTCGGCGACTTCATCATCCATGAAGAAGGTCTGCGCCACCGGGCCGGGGTCGGCCAGGCCGGTGGTCTCGATCACGACGCGGTCGAAATCGAGCAGCCCCTTGCGCTTCTTGGCTGCCAGCAGTGTCAGCGTGTTGCGCAGGTCGTCGCGGATGGTGCAGCAGACGCAGCCGTTGCTCATCTGGATGATCTGCTCATCGGTATCGGAGACCAGGATGTCGTTGTCGATGTTTTCTTCGCCGAACTCGTTTTCGATGACGGCGATTTTCTGGCCATGCGCCTCGGTGAGGATGCGCTTGAGCAGGGTCGTCTTGCCGGAGCCGAGGAAGCCGGTCAGGATGGTAACGGGGATCATGGTCATGACAGTGTGCGGGAAAGGCTGCTGCGCGGGCAGCGCCGGAGGTTGACAGGGGCAGCGCCGTCAGCAGCGCCAGCATGCAGGGATATTACTGTCTTTCGGGCATGCCGGAACCGGCCGCCGGACATGGCCCGGCCGGCATCAGGGCCGCCAGCCCATGACCGGACATCGCGCAAGTGTTTTTCTTGATCTGCATCAAGGAGTGCAGAAAGACCGCTTGCAGACGAGCACGAAGAGGTATAAATTTTCAATTGTTGATTATTTCAACGACTAAAGGAGCCTTCCATGACATCCTGTTTGCCACACCTTGCGCGCAGCCTCCGCTCCGGCGCGACGCCGCAAGCCATTCTCTTCTACCCGACCTCCCTGCAAGGAGATTGCCATGTCTGACACTGTAACTACCCCAGTCCCCTTCAAGGGCAATGACAAGCTGCTCTTCGGCATGATCATGGGCGTGATCGCGTTCTGGCTGTTTGCCCAGACCACGCTCAACATCGCCCCCGACATGCAGCAGGACCTGGGCATGGAGGCCAACGTGATGAACATCGCGGTGGCCATCACCGCCCTGTTCTCCGGCATGTTCATCGTGGTCATGGGCGGCCTGGCCGACCGCATCGGCCGCGTGCGCATCATGAACCTGGGCTTCATCCTCAGCATCATCGGTGCCCTGATGATTGCGCTGGCTCCCACCGGCTCCCTGTCCATTCCCTTTCTGATGACCGGACGCGCCATCCAGGGCGTCTCGGCGGCCTGCATCATGCCGGCCAGTCTGGCGCTGGTGAAAACCTACTGGGACGGTGCCGAGCGCCAACGTGCCGTGAGCATGTGGTCCATCGGCTCCTGGGGTGGTTCCGGCCTGTGCGCCCTGTTCGGCGGCCTGATGACGCAGAACTTCGGCTGGCGCTCGATCTTCTTTGCCTGTGCCGCCGTATCGCTGCTGGGCATGCTGATGATCCGTGGCACGCCTGAAAGCAAGGTGGAAGGCGGCAGCAAGTCCAAACTGGACCTGGCCGGCATCCTGACCTTCATGATCGCCATGGTGGCACTGCAGATTCTGGTGACGCAAGGCAACAAGCTCGGCTGGACCAGCCCCTTCATGCTGGCCATGGCCGCCGTGACGGTGATCGCCGGTGCGCTGTTCTTCGTGGCCGAAGGCAAGGCCAGCGGCCCGTTCATCGACTTCAAGCTGTTCGACAACAAGATCTTCACGGGCGCCACGATTTCCAACTTCATGCTCAACGGCGTGGCCGGCATGCTGATCGTGTCGCTGCAACTGGTACAGCTGGGCGGCAACCTGAACGCGCAACAGGCCGGCATGCTGACCCTGGGTTACGCCATTGCCATCATTGCCTTCATCCGCGTCGGCGAGAAACTGCTGCAGCGCTTCGGTTCGCGCAAACCCATGCTGTGGGGCTGCCTGATCACCGGCCTGTCCATCCTCCTGCTGATGCCCACCAACCTGATGCTGGGCGACTACAAGATCCTGGCCATCATTTCCTACATCCTGTTCGGTATCGGCCTGGCCTTCTATGCCACGCCCTCCACCGATGCGGCCCTGTCCAACCTGCCTGCCGCACAGGCCGGCTCCGGTTCCGGCATCTACAAGATGGCTTCCTCGCTCGGCGGTGCCTTTGGCGTGGCCATCTCGGCCGCCATCTTCACCGCCCTGCGTGTCAACAACGAGAGCATCCACTGGCTGGAAGGCGTGATTACCTTCGTCGGCCGCCAGGACAACGTGGCCATCCGTGAAGCGGCCATCATCGCCCTGGGCTTCAACCTGCTGATGGTGGTGTTCGCCATGGTGTCCATCATGCTCACCATTCCCAAGGGCAAGAAAGCCTGATTTTCCGACTGCACTGACGACCGGCCAGCGCCGCAGCTGGTGCACGCTGACCGGCCCGATTTCCTGCACCAGCAAGGAGCCAAGACATGAAACAGATTCTCGACACCCTCACGGCAGGCCAATCCAGGATCCAGGAGCATTTCCATTTCCTGCACCAGAACCCGGGCCTGGCCTTCGAGGAAACCGTGGCCGCCAACTACATCGCCGGGAAACTGCGCGAGTGGGGTTACGAAGTGACGGAAGGCATCGGCCAGACCGGTGTGGTCGCTCGCCTGAAGGTGGGTGATGGCCAGGCCAGCATCGGCCTGCGCGCCGATACCGATGCGCTGCCGGTGCAGGAAGGTGCCGACCTGCCCTACAAGAGCCGGATCGAGGGCCAGTCGCACATGTGCGGCCACGATGCCCACGCCTCCATGCTGCTGGGCGCCGCCGAGTACCTGGCCAAAACGAGGCATTTCAACGGCACGCTGAACCTGATCTTCCAGCCGGCCGAGGAAATCATGGCCGGTGCCCCTGGCATGATTGCCGACGGCCTGTTCGAGAAGTTCCCGATGGATGCCATGTTCGGCATGCACAACATGCCGGGCCTGCCGGTCGGCAAGATGCACTTCACCTCCGGCCCGATCATGGCGGCGGTGGACAACTGGGAAATCGTGCTGACCGGTGTCGGCAGCCACGGTTCCATGCCCGAAAAGAGCATCGACCCGCTGGTGGCCGGTGCCGCGCTGGTGATGTCGCTGCAGACCATCGTGTCGCGCAACGTGGCCCCGATGGACGCCGCCGTGGTCAGCGTGGGGGCTTTCCAGGCTGGCGATGCAGGCAACGTGATCCCGCAGACCGCCACGCTGCGCCTGAGCGTGCGCACACGCAAGCCGGAAACGCGCCAGCTGGTGCTGGACAAGATCCGCTCCATTACCCGGGCCACCGCCGAAGCCTACAACGTCCAGTCCGAGATCAGGGAAGGCCCTCCGGGCGCCATCCTGATCAACAACCCCGAACAAACCGATCGCTGCACACAGATCGCACGCGAGCTGCTGGGAGATGACCAGGTGGTGAACCCCGGCCCGACCTTCATGGGCAGCGAGGACTTCGCCTTCTACGCCGAAAAAGTCCCCAGCGTCTACACCTTTGTCGGCAACGGTGATACCTACAACGTGCACCATCCGATGTACGTGTTTGATGAAACCGTGCTACCGGTAGGCTCGGCATACTGGGTGGCCATCGCAGAAAGTTATCTGAAATGATAATTTCCTGAAATAAAAAATCCTCTTGAATATGACGGGATTATGATAAACATCATGATCCCGTTGTTGCTTCCCGCTCCGCCAATCGGGCTATTGGCTTAAGACCGCATCGGGCCTAGTATCCAAGCAACAAGTTTTCGTGATCCCTTGCAGGATCCCGTCTTGCCGACCACCACCATGTCCATGTCTGCCGCCCCCCCTTCTGCCGATTCCGCGCCGCCAGACACCGTGTCTGCGGACAAGCCGTATCTGACCTACAAGCTCGATCTGATCAAGACGCTGGCCACCAAGGCCGCCGATCAGTATTACCAGAAGGCAGTCGGCATGCGGGTGCGCGAACTCCGGGTGCTGCGCCTGATCCACGCCCTGCCCGGCGTGGCCGCCTCCGAGCTGGGCCAGCGGCTGGTGCTGGAAAAAACGCTGATGTCCAAGTACCTGGCGGATCTGGAGCAGCGCGGCCTGATCCAGCGCACACTGGATCCGCAGGACAACCGGGTGCATCGCCTGTCCCTGACCCAGGCCGGGCAGGCTGTCTGGCAGACCAGTGAACAGATTGGCCAGGCGCTGGAGCAGCAGATGTTCCAGCAGTTGGATGCGGCCGAATGGGAGCAGCTCAACGGCCTGCTGGACCAGCTGCACGATTCGCTGCTGCACTGGCAGGCCAGCCATGCACCGGCAGGCAGCCGCCCCAAGCGGGCCCCCCCGCGCTTGAAGGCAGTCTAGTCCGGCTTCTTGTGCGCACGCGGATGCGCCGCATCGTAAATGCGCGCCAGATGCTGGAAATCCAGCCGCGTGTAAACCTGCGTAGTGCTGATATTGGCATGGCCCAGCAATTCCTGCACCGCACGCAAATCCCCGCTCGATTGCAGCAGATGACTGGCATAGGAATGGCGCAGCATGTGCGGATGCACCGGTGTCTCCAGCCCGGCCTGTTGCGCGCGCGTACGCAGGCGCTGCCAGACCGAAGCGGCTGACAGGCGCTTGCCGGTACGGCCGATCAGCAGCGCCGGCTCATGCTGCGCCGCCGGCAATTGTGCGCGCTGCTGCAGCCAGGCCTGCGCCGCCAGCTGTGCCTGCCGCCCCAGTGGTACGCTGCGCCGCTTGCTGCCCTTGCCCAGCACATGGGCCTGCCCCTCCTGCAGATCGAGCCAGCCGCGCGCCTGCGACCCGGCTGCGGCATCCAGCCCCACCAGTTCGGCCACGCGCAGGCCGCAGCCATACAGCAACTCCACGATCAGGGCATCCCGCAACTGCTGCCAATCGGGCTGCTCCCCGTCTGTTGAGGGGGCCTGGTAGTCCGCCAGCTGCATCGCGGCATCGACCGGCAGCGCCTTGGGCAGCGGCCGGCCAGCCTTGGGCGCGTGCACATCCTGTACCGGGTTGTGGCTGATCTGCCGGCTGTTCACCAGCCAGCGGTAAAAACCGCGCCAGGACGACAGCACGAGCGCCAGCCCGCGCGCACTGCGGCCACGCGCATGCAGGGCAGCGATCCAGCGTCGCACATGCGCCGTCTGCACCTGCAGCAAGGGAATGGCAGATTCGGTGGACAGCGCCTGCAACAGCAGCAGGTTTTCGCGGTACAGGCTCACGCTGCGTGCCGCCAAGCGCTTTTCATGGCGCACAAAATCCAGATAGCGCTGCAGCAGCGGATCCGGATTAAGGGCACCCGCTGGCTGCATCAGGCGTCAGCCGGGTTGCCACCTGCCGGTGCGGCGGTGGTTGCTTCGGGTGAGGCATGGACCGCAGTCCCGGCCTCCGGTGCGGCTGGCATGCTGGCCGCGCGCGGCACGACCAGCGGCGACAGGGCGGCACTGGCGATATCGGCAATGCGCTGCAGGAAATCGGTGGCCATGTCGTCGGTAAAGCGCTGGCTGTCGGGCGATGCCAGCACCAGCAGGCCAAAGGCCGCCGATGTGACAGCCGTACCCGGCGTGCGCAAGGGCAGCAACGCCAGCGATGCCGCCTGGGTGGGTTCTTCCAGCCATTTGACAGCCTCCACGCCCACATGCATGCCGCAGTACGGCGACTGCAGGGAGCTGGCGAAGGCCTGACCCTCCTCGCTGACGCCACAGGCAAAGCCCTGGCTGGCATATTCCGGCGTGACACCCCAGACGCGCAGCGCGGTCTGCGGCACCTGGAACTGCTCCTGCAGGTTGCGGCACAGCGTGGCCGGCAAGGCCAGCGGATCATGCTGCAGATAGAGGCCGGTGGCCCACTTGAGCAGGCGATTGGTGGTCAGGCTGTTGCTGCTGCCGTGGCGGATCATGTCGACCAGGCGATGCTCCAGCACCTTGATCTTGTCGCGCAGCATCTCGGCCTGGCGCTCGTGCAGGTTGACCACGCGCTGGCCGTGGGCACTGCCCAGCTGCACCGCGGTCAGCAGCTCGGCATTGCGCTCGAAAAAGCCGGGGTTCTGGATCAGGTACTCGGCGATGTCGCGCTCGGTGATGGGGGCAAATTCGTTCGGATTCATGCGGTGTGGTTCATGTCGGTCGGCAGGACCGGAAATTCGGGCAGATCGATTTCGCCGTGGAAGACGGTGGTGGCGGGGCCGGTCATCATGACGCGGCTGCCGTCACCTTCCCAGTCGATATGCAGCGTGCCGCCCAGGGCATCGACCTGCACCCGGCTGTCGAACAGGCCCAGCTGGTGACCGGCGACCACCGCCGCACAGGCACCGGTGCCGCAGGCCAGCGTTTCGCCAACGCCGCGCTCGTAGACGCGCAGGCGCGCGTGGTCACGCCCCAGCACCTGCAGAAAGCCGACATTGACGCTGGCCGGGAAGGCCGGCAGCGCCTGCACCGCACGGCCAATGGCCTCGACCTGGGCTGTGCGCGTATCGGGCACCAGCAGCACGGCATGCGGATTGCCCATGGACAGCAGCACCGCCTCGACCGGCGCCAGACCGGCCGCCGACAGGTCCAGCTGCCACAGCGTTGCCTGCTGTTGCTGGCGCCGGGACAGCGCTTCAGGATGGAACGGCAACACGGCAGCATCGAACACCGGAATGCCCATGTCGACCGTCACCAGGCCATCCTGGCGCGCCAGCAGCACGATGGTGCCGCGCTTGACCTCGACCGCAATCGTGTCCTTGCCGGTCAGGCCCTGCTCCAGCACGTAGCGAACGAAGCAGCGCGCACCGTTGCCGCAGTGCTCGACCTCGCCGCCATCGGCATTGTGGATGGCGTAGGCAAAGTCGGTATCGAGCCGCGTGGCCGGGCGCACGCTCAGGATCTGGTCGGCACCGATGCCATAGCGCCGGTCGGCCAGGAAGCGGTAGTGCGCACGGTTCAGCCCGAGACTGCCGCGCGTCTCGTCCAGCACGATGAAATCGTTGCCGGCACCCTGCATCTTGGTAAAGCGGATCTTCATGTCGGCATTATCAGCCATGGTGACAGGGTTTGCAGCAATCCATCGGCGAAGGGCTTGTGGCATAGTTGACGCTAACGTCAACCTGATTTTCCGACCTGTTTCATGCCACGCGCCAGCCAACTGCTCCATCCCGAACTGACCCCCGCCCCCCTGCGCCAGGCCGCCACCGTGCTGCTGGTGCGCGACACGCCCGACGGCTGGGAAGTGCTGATGACCAAGCGCTCGTCCAGGGCCAGCTTTGCCGCCGACCTGTACGTGTTTCCCGGCGGTGCCGTGGACACGGCCGACCAGGCCATCCAGCAGCAGCAGCAGCTGTTCCGCCACCAGCCGCTGCAGGAAGGCGAGCCACTCACCTGGGCGCTGGCCGCACTGCGCGAAAGCTTCGAGGAAGTGGGCGTGCTGCTGGCCACACGGGCCGATGGCAGCCCGGCCACGCAGCAGGATGTCGCGGCACTCGATGCCGCCATCGGCCGCCGCAACACCGCACAGGCCTTCTACGACGCCTGTCACGCCGCCGGCCTGTGCCTGCGCGTGGACCAGGTCTATCTGCTGGCGCGCTGGACCGGGCCGCTGGACATCCCCAAGCGATTCGATACCCCCTTCCTGGTAGCCCGCATGCCGGACGGCCAGCAGGCGCAAACCGACGACCACGAGCAGTTCGAGGCCTGCTGGGTGCGCCCGTCCGATGCGCTGGCGCGTCATGAGCGCAACGCGTTCCCGATCATGTTCCCGACCCACGGCACGCTGCAGCGCATTGCGCACTTTGCCGACGTGCAGGAGCTGCTCGACGCCTGCACCCCACACCAGCCACGCTGGCACTACATGCCGCGCGGCGCGCAACGCAATGGCGAAGAGGCGCGCATCGTGAACGACGAGCTGCCCTTTGGCGAAATCGGCCTGGTGACGCCGCACGGCCAGCCGGTGCACCCGCTGGACTGGCAGCACGAGCGCCCGGTGCCGTTGCTGCGCAACGTGCAGCGCCTGACCGCCGACAACAGCGGACGCATGACCGGCCCCGGCACCAACAGCTATATCGTCGGCACCGCCAGCAGCGGTTATATCGTGATCGATCCCGGCCCGGCGCTGCCCGGCCATCTGCAGCGCCTGCACGATGCCTGTGGCGGCGATATCCGCCACATCGTCTGCACCCACTCGCACCCGGACCACAGCCCGGGCGTGCCGCTGTTGCAGCAGCTGGTGGAACGCAGCGGCCATCCGCGTCCGCCGCTGCACGGCCTGCCACACGGTCCCGATGCGCGCCCCGACAGCCACCTGGCCCCGGATGTGGTGCTGGCCGACGGCCAGACACTGGTGCTGCAGGAACCGGACGGCAGCACGCACACGCTGCTGGCACTGCACACGCCCGGCCATACCGCCAACCACGTCTGCCTGGCGCTGCTGGAAGACGGGCTGCTGTTCAGCGGCGATCACATCCTGAATGGCAACACCACCATCGTCGATCCGCCGGATGGCCACATGGGAGACTACCTGGCCTCGCTGGAGCGACTGGAGCAGCTTTGCACCGGCCAGAACCTGCAGTACATCCTGCCGGCCCACGGCCATGTCATGGAAGATGCCAGCGGCGCGATCCGCCGCCTGCATGCCCACCGCCTGATCCGCGAAGCCAAGGTGCTGGCGGCCGTCCAGGCGCTGCCGGATGGCCAGCCCGAAGACTGGGTGCCGCTGGCCTACCAGGACACGCCGGAGGCGCTGTGGCCGCTGGCACGCCGTTCGCTGCTGGCGCATGTGCAGCACCTGCGCGAGCTCGGCCAGATCTGAACCTGGCAAGAAAGAAAAGGGAAGCCTGCCGATACGCCGGATTCTGTGCGCGACGGTTGCCCGCCGCGTGACCGCCATTCATCTGGGCCGGGAGTCACCCCACCGGCTCGGTGCTACCTACCCGCCAGCTCTGCGGAACCACATCAACGCTGGCCTACTTGGTATTGCTGCGCGCAGAGATTGCCCGTTTCACCCGGACTGAACCGGCTCGTCTCTGTTGCTCTGATCCTCACCTTGGGCCTTGCGGCTTTCGGTGGAGAGGTGTTACCTCCTGCGCTGTCCTGTGCAGTCCGGACGTTCCTCCAGTGCGGTGTTTCCACGCTTGCACCAGCGACGGTCTGGCAGGCTTCGGGCGCGATTATGGACCAGTAAATCTGTTGTGGCAATGTGAACCTGACGATACAAAACCACTCAAAGTACTGGACGGTATCCGTACAACCCCTAGAATGCCGTTTTTCCCCCTTCCACGAGGACCATCACGCAATGCCCCAACACACCCTGCTCAGCGGCAAGATCCACCGCGCCACCGTCACCCACTGCGAGCTGCACTACGAAGGCTCCTGCGCGATCGACGAGGACCTGCTGGACGCCTCCGGCATCCGTGAGTTCGAGCAGATCGCCATCTGGAACATCAATAACGGTGAACGCTTCAGCACCTACGCCATCAAGGCGGCACGTGGCAGCGGCATCATTTCGATCAATGGCTCGGCAGCGCGTCGTGCCAGCACCGGTGACCTGGTGATCATTGCCGCCTTCGTCGGCCTGGATGCGAGCGAGCTGGACAGCCACAAGCCGCAGCTGGTGTTCGTGGACGAGAACAACCGCCAGATCGAGCTGCGCCAGCACATCCCGACGCAGCAGCCCTGAGCGCCCGCCGGCCCGCTGACGGGCCGGTTGTCACTCCCAGCCGTCAGGCAGCAGCCGTGCCACCAGCACTTGCTGCTTCGCCAGCCGCTTGCGCAGCTTCAGCACTTGGGCATCCTTGCTCAGCAGGATCGCCTGGTGCGCCGCGGCCAGATCGACAAAGCACTGGTCGTCCGTATCCTTGCAGTTGACGCCCGCCGGGCCGGCCGGCTCCACATACTGCACCACGGCATCCATGCGCTGCAGCAGCTGTTCCGTGCTGTGGCCGTAAAAGGCCATGCGCGGGGCAATCTGCGGGTATTGCAGCACCCGCTCCAGCTCGTTGCGCATGTGCGCAATCGCCAGCCAGCGCAGCCGCTGCTGCAACAAGGCCTGGCGCAGCGGCTCCACCGCCGGCTCGGCAAACAGCAGCAGGTCGAGCACGATATTGGTATCGATCACCACGGCACGGCTGGTCATGACAGGCAGCTGTGTCATCAGAACTCCGGCACCGGATTCGGGGCGCCCTCGACCAGCTCGAAACGGCCTTCCTGGTAGCGGTAAAGCTGGGTCTGCTGGATGGCCTGGCGCCCGGTGCGGGGATTCCAGAGCTGCCCGCGATAGCGGATGCTGACGTCGGCCACCTGCCCCTCGCGCGAGATCGGATGGACCTCGCCCTGCACATCGAAACAGTCCGCTGCCGTTGCACCGGCACCGGCATCGGCTGCCGGCTGCTGCCGGACGGCGCTCTTGCCCGCACGATGCGGCAGACCCAGACGGTCGGCACAGTGGGCATGCGTGCGATTGCTGGCTGCGAGGCGCTCATGCAGGCTGGGCTCCATGCCCTGGGGGCGCAGCGTATAGCCATGCAGCCACTGGCCACACACGCCCTGCCAGCAGGCTGCGGGCTGGAAGGTCAGCAGGTAGTCATCCAGCGCCAGCTTGTAGACCTGGCTGGCGCCAGCCGTGCCGTCATAGCCGATGGCATCGACAACCGGTTGCCAGCGCGTGATGCGCCAGCGCCCGCTCTCGGACGGCAAGCGACCCGCCTTGCCGGCCTCGTGCAGCAGGCTGAAGTGGATCGCACCGACATAGGCGCGTGTGGTCGGCGTCTGCAGCGTGCGCTGCTCGTTTTCCAGCGGTACCGATTCGATCACCAGCATGGCCTGCTGCTGACCGAAGCGGATCACCTCGCGCGGCACCACGGCCACGCGCATGCGCTGCTGCAGGCGTGGCACCGGAACGGCATCGGCCTCCGGCAGCCCCTGGGGCGTGCTGGCCGGCAGCATGGCGGATGGCAGGCGTGCCGGCGGCAATTCCGGCAGCGTCATGGTGGTGCGCCAGCGCACCTGTTCCTTCTCGACCAGCTGTTGGTCATTGCCGAAGGCGGCATCCATCAGGGCGCTCGGGTGCAGGCTGTTGGCAATGCCCAGGTGCTGCACCGTCTCGGCATTCTGCGCCGGCCGCTCGCAGCCGGCCAGGGCCAGCAGCAACGCCAGGCCGGCCACCCCCCCGACACGCCCCGGACTCATGCACCCGGCTCCGCCGACGGTGCGCTGCGCGGCTGCATGGCTCCGGCCACCAGATCGAAACGGAACAGGCGGCATTCGATCGGGCCGTTCCACATCGGGATTTTGCGCGATTCGCGCAGGCGCATGCGGCGCGGCAGGTCGCGATCGGGCGTGAGCAGCCAGGCTGTCCAGCCGGGGTAGTTGCGCTTCCAGTGGCTGGACAGGCGCTGGAAGAAATCGTCGTTGTCCTCGGCCATCAGGGCGTGCTCGCGGCCGCCACGGGTCGCTGCTGGCGCACGACTCAGGCCGAGCCGGCCTTCGATGCGCGACCCGCCCTGCACACGCTGGGCGCGCTCCTGGGAGCGCTCGCCGGCCACCCCGGCGGCGGCAATCCGCTCGCCATACGGCGGGTTGACCAGCAGCACGCCGGGGGTCTTGCCGGGCGGCATGCGCTGCAGCGCATCCCCTCCGCGCAGCTCCAGTGCATGGGCAACACCGGCGCGCTGGGCGTTGCGCTGGGCAAAGTCGACCATGCGGTGCGCCACATCGCTGCCAAACACCAGCAGCTCCGGCGGCCGGATTTCCGCGCTGCGGGCCTGCTCGCGCAGCTGCTGCCAGACATGCGGCTGAAACGGCAACAAACGCTCGAAACCGAAACGGCGCTGGCTGCCCGGTGCCATGCGGCAGGCCATTTGTGCCGCCTCGACGGCAATCGTGCCGCTGCCACAGCAGGGGTCGTACAACGGCACGCCCTGATCGGGTTGCCAGCCGCTGGCGGCAATCATGGCGGCGGCCAAGGTTTCCTTGAGCGGCGCATCGCCCTTGTCCTCACGCCAGCCGCGCTTGAACAGCGGCTCGCCCGAGGTATCGATGTACAGGGCCATGCGGTCATTGGTGAGGTGCGCGAAAATGCGCACATCGGGCCAGTGGGTGTCCACGCTGGGGCGGCTGCCGGCACGCTCGCGAAAGCGGTCGGCCACGGCATCCTTGATGCGCAGGGCGGCAAAGTTCAGGCTGCGCAACGGGCTGCGCTGCGCCGTGATGTCGATGCGGAAGGTATGGCGTGGCGTGAACCAGGTTTCCCAGGCCAGTTCGGAGGCGGCCTGGTAGAGATCGGATTCATTGACGTAAGGCGTGCGCGACAGCTGCACCAGCACGCGCTGGGCCAGCCGGCTGTGCAGGTTGAGCAGCATGGCCTCGCGCCAGCTGCCGTCGACCAGCACGCCAGCGCGCAGGGGACGCACCTGGGCATCGCCCAATCCGGTGATGGTGCGGGCCTCGGTCGCGAGGTAGTCCTCGACACCGGCCGCACAGGGCAAAAACAGCTGCAGGGAATTCATCCCGCAACCTTACCAGAGTCTGTCAATCGCGCCATGTCGCAGTTGCAGGAAATTCGCCAGCAACCGGCTCTTGCGACAAAATAGACGCATGAACACGCCTTCCCTGTCCTCCAGGGCCGCAGCGGCCCTGCTTTGTCCGCGCTGCGGCCAAGCCAACCAATGCGCTGCGGCTGCCGGCCAGCCAGCGGGCAGTTGCTGGTGCCTGCACCAGCCGGTACTGCCATCGATCAGCGCCGGCACCCCGATCGGCGACCGCTGCTACTGCCCCGATTGCCTGCAGGCGCTGCTCCAGGCCACCCCCGACACCACCCCCTGACTCCGGAGAATCCGCCCCATGTGCCAGTTGCTGGGTATGAACTGCAACACCCCTACCGACATCACCTTCAGCTTCAGCGGCTTCTCGCAGCGCGCCGGCGTGACCGATCACCACAGTGACGGCTGGGGCATCGCCTTTTTCGAGGGTCGCCATGATGCCCCGCCCGAAGCGCCCGACAAGGGCGTGCGCCTGTTCGTGGACCACGAAGCCGCCAGCCGCTCGGCGATTGCGCAGCTGATCCGCAGCTACCCGATCAAGAGCCGCAACGTGATCGCGCATATCCGCAAGGCCACGCAAGGCGAGATCTCGCTGGAAAACTGCCACCCGTTCGTGCGCGAACTGTGGGGGCGCTACTGGGTGTTTGCCCACAACGGCAACCTGGAAAACTTCCAGCCCCATCTGCACCGCCAGTTCCAGCCGGTCGGCGATACCGACAGCGAGCGCGCCTTTTGCTGGATCATGCAGGAGATTGCCAAGTCGCACGCCGCCATGCCGAGCGTGGAAGAGCTGACGCGCACGCTGCGCGAACTGATGCCACAACTGGCGAGCCACGGCACTTTCAACATGTTGCTGTCCCATGGCACGGCGCTGTGGGCGCATGCCAGCACCCAGCTGCATTACATCGTGCGTCAGGCCCCGTTCACCACGGCACAGCTGAGCGACGAGGATGTGAGCATCGATTTTTCCGATGTCACCACACCGCAGGACCGGGTGGCCGTGATTGCCACGCTGCCCCTGACCACCAATGAGCAGTGGACGGCATTCGCCAGCGGCGAGTTGCGCACCTTTGTGGACGGAACACCGCTGGACTGCTGAGACCGTGTGCAGCGGCGGCTGCCGCCGCACCGGTCATCCGGTTCAGGCTGCGCCGGGCTTGCGCGTGCGGCTGCTGCCGCTAGTGCTCTTGCCGGCGGCCGGCTTGCTGGCAACCGGCTTGGCGGCTGCAGTCTTGCTGCGGCTGGCGGCCGGCTTTGCCGCCGGCTTCGCGGTGGTGCCACTGGCAGTCGGTTTGGCGGCAGTGCTGCGTGCCGCAGCCGGCTTGCGCGCTGCTGCCGTCCTGGTCACGGCCTCGCCGGTTTTGGCGGATTCGGCCTTTTTCGCCTCGGCCGCCTCCCTGGCGGCGCGCGCCTCGTTTTCGGCCTGCAGGCGGGCAGCGGCCTCTTCCTGTGCCTGCACGAAATCGGCCTGATGCTTGAGCACATCGGCCTGCGCCTGCTGGGCAATGTTCTGGAAGGTGTTCATCATGCTGCCCCACCACTGCCCGGCCTGGGCCCAGGCTTCGTTGAAGGGGATCTCCTGGCCGGCCGGCGCTTCAGACTGGGCGCTGGCTGGCGCTTCCGCCGCGGGGGGAGTGGCTGCGGCAGCAGGCTTGTCCGGCTGGCTGGCCGATCCGGCCTCCGGGCTGGCAGCAAACGGTTGCCAGAAGGCCGCGAACGGGGACACGGGTGCCTCGGCAGCGCTTTCTTGCGCCGCGCTGCTCTCGGGCGCCACGCTCTTGACCGCCTGCGTGACGCTGGAGACGGTATCGGCAGCAGCCTGCTGGAACACCTGGGCCATGTCGTTCATGCTGACATTCATGTCCTGCAGGGTGCTCAGCGTCATTTTCTGCACCTCGAGCGCCTGGATCGTGGCCTTGAGGGCGGTGGTGTTCTGCTCCAGCCAGAACTGCACGGTACGCAGTTCCTGGATGCGGCGATCGACTTCTTCCGGATCCACGGTGGGGGCAACCCACTGCGCCGCAGACGGCGACAGCGCACGCGGCTGCGTCATCTGGCGCAGGAAATCGAATCCGGGTACGAACTTGCTGAAATCAAAACCGGCGGCGTTCACGGTCATGGCGGGTCCCCTGTCTGGTTGGCACGAATCCGGCAAGCATACCGCAAGCCACTGCAGCCGAACAGGCAGGCATTCCCGCAGACCGGCAGCAGGGCTGCCGGTCAGGCCGCTCAGTGGTGCATCATCTGCTGGCTGCCGGCAGAGTACGACACAGGGCGGACCGGGATCTGCAGCGTGCGCTCCAGCGCCTTGCCCTGGGCATCACGCAGCTCCAGCGTGACCGGAATGACGCTGCCGGCCTGGACCGGCGCCTGCAGGTCCATCAGCATGATGTGGTAGCCGCCCGGCTTGAGCCCGGTGGCTGCGCCAGCCGGCAGCGCCAGCTGGGGAATGCGGCGCATCTTCATCACGCCGTCGACAACCGCCATCTCGTGCACCTCGACCACCGGCGTCAGCGGAGAACGGGCACCAACGAGCACCAGCGGCTGGCTGGGCTGCAGCACCATGAAGGCGCCAGTGGCCTTCTGGCCGGCCACGGTGGCGCGAATCCAGGGATCACGCACCTGCAGCTGCTGTTCGGAAGCAGCGGCGACAACAGCAGCACGTGCCGGAGTGGACTGGGCCTGGCTGGCGAACGGTGTCGCGGCAGCAGCCAGGGCGATCAGCAGGGAAGACATACGAATGGTGGACATGGTCATGCTCCGTCAGGAATATTGGCAGGGAATCCGGCTGCCAGCAGCGCACGACAGCGCTGCATGGCGAATCAAGGCCGGCAGTGCAGGCCACACGCCTGCCCGCCGGCGGGAGTCAGCCGAGACGGGGCGGCGCACGCGCCGCAAACGGAGAAGCCGCCATGACCGGCAGCTGTGGCTGGTGCCAGGCCGGAATCGGCGTGGCCGCGCCGGCATGGGGCAACAGGAGCCGCGCCACGGCTGGCGGCGGTGCTTCCAGCGCCAGACACAGCGCGCATTCCTTGCCATGCTGCAGACCGGTAGACAGGGCATCGCTGTCCATGTCCACCCAGCGGATATGGCCGGCACTGGTACAGACCAGCTGCATCGACTCGGCATGCACCAGGGGCGAGATCCAGCTGGCCAGCAGCGCCAGCCAGACCATGGCCACCCAGCGTCGCGCACGCGCAGCCGGAGAGCGCATCACGCGCCCGAACTGCCGGGATACTGCTGGAGTCCTCATATCCATTCATTATCCGGTCAGCGGGGCCTGGCAACAAGCCTCAGTCGGCCGCCAGCAACACCTCGTGCTCCAGGGCGCCGAACAGCGCCGTCCCCTGGCGGCTGCGCGCCTCGACGCGCCAGACATCGCCCGGCTGCAGCCAGGGCGTGCTGATGTGGCCGTCTCGCTGCTGTTCCAGCGCGCGGCGGTCGGCCAGGCTGCACTGGCCCTTGCGCGTGTCCTGGTTGCGCACCGGCGCAGCGCACAACACGCTGCCGGCGCGCAGCGGCCGCAGGCTGCACAGACGCGCGAGCAAATCGTGCAGGCCCTGTGTCATATCGCTGCCGGTATCGCACATGCCGAGCTTGCGGCCATTGCCGCTGAACTGCAGCGTGAGCTGCAGCCGGCCGTCCTGCCAGCTGTCGCCCAGTTCGTCGGGGGTCAGCGCCACCGGGCTGAAGGCGGTCAGGGGCTGTGCCAGGGCCGCATCGTCCAGACCCTGCCAGCGCAGCTGGCTGCACAGCATCAACAGGCGGATGCCGGCCAGTGCCTGATCGCTGCTGGCAGAGGGCGGCAAATCGCCGGTCACCGCTGCCAGCCCCACGGCCAGATCGCCCTGGGCGCGTTCCGAGGGCAGCAGCAGACCGGCATGCGCCGGGTAGAGCGGGTCACTGACGGCCTGGCGCAGCTGCGGTGTCGGCGCCTCGGGCAGCCAGGCATCGGCCTGCAGGCACTGGTAGGCACGCGGCAGGGGGGCCAGGCAGCGTTGTGGTTCGAAGGCAAAGGCATGCGGCGCGCGCCCGCTGTTCAGGCTGTCGTAGATATCCTGCAACTGCGGCGACAGGAAGTTCCAGTCGTCCAGCACCTGCTGCAGGCGGCCTGCAACATGGGTAGCATAGTGGGCATGACGCAGGTCGCGCGACACCACAACCAGTTGGCCGTCACGTGAGCCATCGGAATAGGTAGCAAGTTTCATGTCTGCATGGGAGGGCCAATCAGGTCGCCATTGTGCGGCATCCAGCCGGCTTGCGGGAACCACCGCATGCCCCTTGAACCAGTAATGAGAATCATCCTTAATTAAAATGGCCAACATGAACACCCCCCCTACCCGTCAACCGGCCCTGTATATTCCACACGGAGCCGGCCCCTGTTTCTTCATGGACTGGAACCCGCCCGATGCCTGGGATGCCACGGCAGCCTATCTGCGCAGCATCGCCGGCAGCCTGCCGCAGCGGCCCGATGCCATCGTGCTGGTCACCGCCCACTGGCTGGCACCGCAGTTCACTGCCGGCAGCGCGGCCCGGCCCGGCATGCTGTTCGATTACTACGGCTTTCCGCAGCACACCTACCAGTTGAACTACCCCGCCGCGGGCGCACCGGCGCTGGCCGAGCAGGTCAGCGAACTGATCCGCGCCGCCGGCCTGCCTGCCGCACTGGATGGCGAGCGCGGCTACGACCACGGCGTCTTCATCCCGCTGCTGCTGGCCTTTCCCGATGCCGATATCCCGGTGCTGCAGCTCTCGCTGCGGCAGGATCTGGATGCCGCCGCGCATCTGGCCATGGGCCGTGCGCTGGAGCCGCTGCGGGAGCAGAACGTGCTCATCATCGGCAGCGGCATGAGTTTCCACAACATGCGCGCCTATGGCGATCCGCGTGCCACGCCGATATCGCAGCAGTTTGATGCCTGGCTGTCCGAAACCGTGGCCCTGCCGGAGCCGGAACGCACGGCACGGCTGGCGCAGTGGGATAGCGACAGCGGTCCGTCCGGCCGCCAGTCGCATCCGCCACGTGCCGAGGAGCACCTGCTGCCGCTGATGGTGGTAGCCGGTGCTGCCGGCACCGACCGCGGCCAGCGCGATTTCAGCGACGAGGTGCTGGGCACCACGATTTCCGCGTTCCGCTTTGGCTGAACGCCTGTTTCCGGAGAGATTCATGTCAGAACCTGATCACGGTGCACGCAGCACGGCGCAGATTGTCACCATCGAGCCGTCCCGCATCATCCTGCGGCTGTGCAAGCACTGGGGCCACAAGTTCAACGTCAGCTACGACGAAGAGCAGGGACAGATTGACCTGACCGGCTACGGCACCTGTCACATGCAACAGGTGCCGGACGGTCTGGCCTTTACCCTGCACTGCCCCGATGCCAGCGTGTTGCCACGCCTGCAGCAGGTCGTGGCCGAACACGCACAGCGCATGGCCCGCAACGAACATTTCGACTTTCACTGGGTAGCTGCCTGATCCGCGCGCAGCAGACGTTCAGCCAGCCGGGCGTGGAGATTTGTTGAAATGCTTCACCATTGAAAACTTTTGCAACGAAACCCGGGGCCGGCAACAGGGTCCAATAGTCTGTGCGCACCGGATCTGCCTGGCTGGTCCGATCGCATCGCTCCGATTCCAGAAGGGCATACCGCCCCATTCGTGCCGAGGAGGCCCATGACTACCACCCGCTTCGCAACGCATTCCCTGCTGTCCCGCCGTACGGCCATGACCCGCCTGCTGGCTGGCGGCCTGCTCTTGGGCACATCCGCCTGGCTGGCTGCGCCGCAGGCCTCTGCCCAGACGGTGAACAGCGGCCAGCTGGCGCAGGTCAGCCCGACCGCCCGCCTGGCCGGCAAGGCCCCGCCGAGCATGAAGCTGGACTATGCGCTCAAGGGCCGCGTGTCCCGCATTGGCTATAGCGCCAATGCCACGCTGGACTGGCGCCTCTCGGGCAACAGCTACACGCTCGATTTCACGGCGCGTGCTCCGCTGGTCAGCCGTACCCAGTCGAGCAGCGGCACGGTGGGGGCCAACGGCCTGCGTCCGTCCCGCTTTACCGACAAGTGGCGCGGCAAGACAAACAGCGCCAGCTTCCAGCGCAGCGGCTCTCAGGGCAGCATCAGCTACAGCAACGGCAACAGCGCTGCCGCCCTGCTGCCCGGCGCACAGGACCAGATCAGCGTGTTCATCCAGCTGATGGCGCTGATGGATGCCAACCCCGGCAAGTACGGCACCGGCCAGATCTTCGCCTTCCAGGCGTCGGATCACCGCCGTGCACCGGTCTGGCGCTTCCGCGTGCAGGGCAAGGAAACCATCGAGGCGGCCGGCCAGTCGTTCGAGGCCTGGCGCGTGCGCCGGGTGCTGGAAGATGGCGAAGACAAGCTGGTGGAAATCTGGCTCAGCCCGTGGAAAGCCGCCAATGGCAGCACCTACCACCTGCCGGTGCGCCTGCGCATCTCCGAAGGCCCGAACGATTACGCCGAGCAGACGCTCAAGGCACTGCCGAAACTCTGAGACCGACCGATGTGCGGTAGTTGACGGGCGGGCTGCGGGATGCAGCCCGTTCTGCCCTTGATTCAGGCCAATCCGCTACCATGTGGAGACCATGATGTACCAAGACCTGTTTGACCAGACTGTTTCCGGCATGCACACGCTGTATGACTCCGAGAGCTTTGTCGTGGTCCACATGCAGTCCAGCCCGCTACTCAGCGGGGCCGACAGCATTCGCCTGCAGGGTCGCGACCATCTGGCGCTGGCACGCAACGGCTTCGAGATCGTGGACAAGCGCTCCGGTCGCCACGTGTTCCTGGACGGCACCTGGGCCGAACTGTTCCAGCAGCAGATCGCTGCCTGGCAAGACAACACGCCGACACAGGAAGAAGTCGAGGACACGCTGGAAGATTACGCCGTGCTGGCCTGCAGCCCGGTACGCCTGCACTGAGCCGGCAGCACTCTCCCCTACAATAAGCGGCACGTGGCCCAGGGCCCGTGCCGTTTTTTCCTGTTCGCAGCGCCGCAACCCGGCCTGCCCTCCTGCATGAGCCATCCCTACATCCTCACCCTGTCCTGCCCCGACCGCATGGGCCTTGTCCACGCCGTGTCCGGCTTCCTGATGGAACAGGGCGGCAATATCGAAGAAGCCGCCCAGTACAACGACAGCCAGACCGGCCTGTTCTTCATGCGCGTGGGCTTTGTCTGCCCCGAGGCCGATGTGACGGTGTTGCGCACGCGTCTGGCCAGCTTTGCCGAGACTTTGGGCATGCAGGCCAGCCTGCATGCCAGGGCCCAGCCCATGCCCACGGTGATCCTGTGCAGCCGCCAGGGCCACTGTCTGAACGATCTGCTGTTCCGCTGGAAAAGCGGCCTGCTGGCGATCGACATCCGCGCCATCATCAGCAATCACCGCGATTTCTACCAGCTTGCTGCCAGCTACAACGTGCCCTTTCACCACATTCCGGTGCACAAGGACAACAAGCCGCAGGCCGAAGCCCGCCAGCTGGAAATCATCGAGAGCGAAGGGGCCGAGCTGGTGGTGCTGGCGCGCTACATGCAGGTGCTGAGCAACAGCATGTGCGAAGCGCTGTCAGGCCGCGCCATCAACATCCACCACAGCTTCCTGCCCAGCTTCAAAGGGGCCAAGCCCTACTACCAGGCGCATGACCGCGGCGTGAAGCTGATTGGTGCCACGGCACACTACGTCACGGCAGACCTGGACGAAGGCCCGATCATCGAGCAGGACGTGGCACGCGTGGACCACAGCAAGACGGTGGACGACCTGACGGCCATTGGCCAGGACACGGAAAGCCAGGTGCTGGCGCGTGCGGTGAAATGGCATAGCGAGCACCGCGTGCTGCTGAACGGGCAGCGTACGGTGATCTTCCGCTAGGCCAGCGCATGACGGGCCGCCCGGGCGGCCCGCCGGGGATCAGCCCTGGATGCGGTCGAGCGCGTCGCGCAGCTGGCTGACGGTACGCCCGATGTTGCGGCACTTCTCCAGACCGAACAGGCCAAGGCGGAAAGTGCGGAAGCTGTCCGGCTCGTCGCACTGCAGCGGCACCCCGGCCGCCACCTGCAGCCCCTGCGCACGGAACTTGCTGCCATTCTGGATATCGGGATCGGTGGTGTAGCTCACCACCACGCCCGGCGCCTGGAAGCCTTCGGCGGCCACGCTGGGGAAGCCGCGCGACTCCAGCAGCGCACGCACTTCTCGGCCCAGCTCCAGCTGCTGCTGGCGCAGCTGCTCCAGACCCTGGCTGCGCGCCTCCTGCATCACGTCACGCAGCGTCACCAGGGCATCGGTGGGCATGGTGGCGTGGTAGGCGGCAGCGCCTTTCTCGTAGCCTTCGGTGATTTGCGTCCACTTTTTCAGGTCGCAGGCAAAACTGCTGCTGGTGCTGGCCTCGACCGCCTGGCGCGCGCGCTCGCTCAAACCGATCATGGCCGCGCACGGCGTGCCGCTCCAGCCCTTTTGCGGTGCCGTGATCAGCACATCCACGCCGGTGGCCTGCATGTCGACCCAGATCGCGCCGCTGGCAATGCAGTCCAGCACCATCAGGCCACCGTGGGCGTGCACGGCCTCGGCTACCTGGCGGATGTAGTCATCGGGCAACATGATGCCGCTGGCGGTTTCCACGTGCGGTGCAAACACCACGGCCGGCTGTTCGGCGCGGATGGTGGCCAGCACCTCTTCCAGCGGAGCCGGTGACCAGGGGGCCTGGGCACTGCCGTCCACCGGGCGCGCCTTGGCTACCAGCACGTCCTGCGCGATGCGGCCGGTGTCCAGGATCTGCGTCCAGCGGAAGCTGAACCAGCCGTTGCGCAGCACCATCACCTTCCGGTCATGGGCCAGCTGGCGTGCCACGGCTTCCATGCCGTAGGTACCGCCGCCCGGCACGATGGCCACGCTGTGCGCGCCATAGGCCTCGCGCATGCCGGCGATGATGTCCTGCATCACACCGACAAAGCGCTGCGACATGTGGTTGAGGGCGCGATCGGTATAGACCACGGAAAATTCCAGCAGTCCGTCGGGGTCCACGTGGGGCAGCAGTCCGGGCATTGTCTCTCTCCTGTCGGTATCGGTTGGGGGTGCCTGCCGCCATGCGGACGACGGGTCACCTGGCACCTCATGGGGTGCCGCTTGAAGTAGCAGCCAACACTGTACACTGCCTGTCATGCTTTCCGGAGTCCTGTTGTCGATCACCGCTTCGGTGTTGTTTGGCGCGCTGTATTACTACGCGCTGCTGCTGCATCCGCTGGATGCGATGCAAATCCTGGCCTGGCGCATGGTGCTGGGCCTGCCCGTCATCACGCTGCTGGTGTACCTGCTGCGCGCCGGCCCGGCCGTGGCGGCGCTGTGGCAGCGCATGCGTCGGCAGCCCGGCGTGCTGGTCGGCATGCTGCTGTCGGCCTCGCTGCTGGGCCTGCAAATGGGTCTGTTCATGTGGGCGCCGCTGCACGGCCAGGCGATGAACGTGTCGCTGGGCTATTTCCTGCTGCCGCTGTCGCTGGTGCTGACCGGAAGGCTGGCCTATCGCGAGGTGACGAGTCCGCTGCAGCAGCTGGCGGTGCTGCTGGCCGCGATCGGGGTGGCGCATGCGCTGTGGCGCAGCGGCGGCCTGCACTGGAGCACGCTGCTGGTACAGCTGTACGTGCCCTATTTCATGCTGCACCGCCGCCTGCGCGTCAGCGGCCTGCCCGCCATCTGGACCGAAACCCTGCTGCTGCTGCCGCTGGCAATCTGGTGGCTGGCCGATGGCCAGATCCTGCAGCAACTGGCAACACGGCCGCTGCTGTGGCTGCTGCTGCCCCTGCTGGGCATACTCAGTGGCGTGGCGCTGGGCAGCTACCTGATGGCCAGCCAGCGCCTGCCGCTGGGCCTGTTCGGGCTGCTCGGCTATCTGGAACCGGCGCTGCTGTTCGTGGTCTCGCTGCTGGTGGGTGAACGCATGCTGGCCAGCGACCTGTGGACCTACGGCCCGATCTGGCTGGCGTTGCTGGTGCTGGGACTGGAAGGCCTGCGCCGCTGGCGCGCTCAGCCAGCCGCCGCCGGGTAAGCGCGGCCACCAAAGATGGCGGTACCGATGCGCACCAGCGTGCTGCCCGCCGCCACGGCCTGTTCCAGATCGGCGCTCATGCCCATGGACAGCGTGTCCCAGCGCGGCAGCGCCAGTTGCGCGCCCAGCTGTTCGAACAGCTCCCGCGTGCGCAGGTGCACCGCCAGCGTCTGCGCGGCATCGGCATAGGGCTCGGGAATGCTCATCAGACCACGCAGTTCCAGCCCGGGCAGCTCGCGCACCGCCAGGGCCAGCTCCAGCACCTGTTCCGGCAGCAGCCCGCTCTTGTTGGCACCACCATCCATGTTGACCTGCAGGCAGAGTTGCAGCGGGGCCTTGTCGGCATCGCGCTGACGGCTCAGGCGCTGGGCAATATCGAGCCGGTCCAGGCTGTGCAGCCAGTCGAAATGCGCGGCCACCTGCCCGCTCTTGCGACTCTGCAGCGGGCCGATGCAATGCCATTCCAGCGGCTGGCCTGCCAGTTCGCCCATCTTGGCCACCGCCTCCTGCACATAGTTTTCGCCAAAGGCCAGCTGGCCGGCCGCAGCAGCCGCGGCCACGGCAGCCGCCGGGAAGGTCTTGGACACCGCCAGCAGGCGCACACTGCCGGGCGCACGCCCGGCCTGCGCCTCGGCTGCGGCGATGCGCACGCGCACCTGCTGCAGGCGCGTGGCGATGGAATCGGAATCGGGGGTACTCATGGAGCGTGATCGTAGCAGGCGCAGCGGCGTGTTGCCAGTTTGCTGCAGCGCACCAGCAAGACTGACAAACTGCGACAAAACGGGTATTTGTCACGCCTGTGGCGCTCCGCTTCGCCACCCTGTCATCTGCCATGTCTACGATAGCGCCATACACATTTCAAGGAGGAATCCCGCATGAATACGGAAGCCATCTGGACTTTCATCACCACACAGGGCATCGATTTCCTGTTCAAGCTGCTGGCCGCGCTGGCGATCTGGATCATTGGCCGCTGGGTCATCAACAAGGTTGTCGGCTTCATCAGCCGCAGCATGCAGCGCGCCGGCAAGATCGACGCCACGCTGGGCCGGTATCTTGAATCCATCATCGGCGCACTGCTGACGCTGCTGCTGATCCTGGCCATCCTGGACGTGTTCGGCGTACAGACGACCTCGTTTGCCGCCCTGCTGGCCGGTGCCGGCCTGGCGATCGGTGCGGCCTGGAGCGGCATGCTGGGCAACTTTGCCGCCGGCCTGTTCATGCAGGTGCTGCGCCCGTACAAGGTCGGTGACTTCATCGCCGCCGGCGGTGTCACCGGCACCGTGAAGGAGCTGGGCCTGTTTACCACCACCATCGTCACCATGGACAACGTGACCACCGTGGTGGGCAACGGCAAGGCCTTTGGCGACAACATCCAGAACTTCAGCGCGCTGCCGGTGCGCCGCGTGGACTGCGTGGCCAAGGTTGCCAACAGTGTGAATCCGCTGGATGCCATCGCCCGCCTGAAGCCGGTGATTGCCGCCATCCCCAACGTGGCTGCCGAGCCGGCTCCGGACATCGAGATCCTGGAGTTCACGCCCGAAGGTCCGAAGCTGTGCGTGCGCCCCTACACCCACACCGACCACTACTGGCAAGTCTATTTCGATACGCACAAGGCGATTGTCGAAACCTTTGGCGCAGCCGGCTACCCGGTACCGGAAACCCCGGTCGCCATGTCCCAACGCGCCGCGCTGCCGAACTGATCTGCCGCGATTTGCGCATGCCGGCCCGATGACGGCCGGCCTTGCCCCGTGTAGCCTGACTGCACGGGGTTTTTTGCATTCAGTCGCAGAAAGTTTATCACTATAATTAATTCTTTTGATTTAATTATGATGATGCACTCCCTGCTGCAAACCCTGCTCGACCAGCAGGCCTCCGATCTGCACCTGTCGGTCGGCGAACCGCCGCTGCTGCGCATCGATGGCCGGCTGCAGCGGCTGGCCTTGCCGGTACTGGATCAGGCCGGTCTGCAGCAGCTGGTCCAGCCGCTGCTCGATACCTCGCGCGCACAAGCCTGGCTGCAGGGCGGCGAATGCGATGCCGGCATCGGTCTGGAAGGCCTGGGCCGATTCCGCCTGCACGCCTTCTGGCAGCTGCGCGGGGCCGCCGCCGCCATCCGCCGGCTGCCGCAACAGCCCCCCACGCTGGCCGGATTGGGGCTGCCGCCGCAGCTGGGCGACTGGGTGCTGCGCCCGCACGGTCTGCTCCTGGTCTGCGGTGCCACCGGGGCCGGCAAATCCACCACCCTGGCGGCGCTGGTCCAGCATCTGGCCAGCCAGCGCCCCTGCCACATCCTCACGCTGGAAGATCCGATCGAATTCGTGCACCCGCCCGGCCAGGCGCTGATCCAGCAACGCGAAATCGGTCGCCACTGCAGCGGCTTTGCCAGCGCCCTGCGCGCCGCACTGCGCGAGGACCCGGACTGCCTGCTGATCGGCGAGCTGCGCGATGCCGACACCATCCGGCTGGCCCTCACGGCCGCCGAAACCGGCCACCTGGTACTGGCCTCGCTGCATGCCGGCACACCGGAACGCGCCGTGGACCGGCTGATCGATGCCTTCCCGGCTGGCGACAAGGAGCTGGTGCGTGGCATGCTGGCCGATACCCTGCTGGCGATAACGGCCCAGGTACTGTGCCGCCCTGCCAGCGGCCAGGGCCGGATCGCCGCGCTGGAGCTGCTGCACGCCACCCCGGCCATCCGGCACCAGCTGCGCGAAGGTCGCAGCAGCCAGCTCTATTCGGCGATGCAGACCGGTGCCCGACATGGCATGCAAACGCTGGACCAGCAGCTGCAGCAACTGCTGCTGCAACAGCGCATCACGCTGGCAGAAGCCCGCTGCCATGCGCGATTTCCGGAGCAGCTGTGCGGCTGAAACCCGGTGCTGGTTTACCATCGGACGATTCCCGTCTCCATCCGATTCAGCAAGGAAGCCCCATGTCCAGCATCCAGCCCAAGAGCTATTCTCCCTGCCGCCCGCACCGCGTCGCCTTTCTCGGCCTGGGCGTGATGGGCTTTCCCATGGCCGGCCACCTGCAGCGTGCCGGCCACCAGGTCACCGTCTACAACCGCACACCGGCCAAGGCCTCGCAGTGGGTACTGGAGTTTGGCGGCCAGCTGGCTGCTACCCCGTGCGAAGCGGCACAGGGCGCCGACATCGTGTTCTGCTGCGTCGGCAATGACGATGACCTGCGCAGCGTGGTGCTGGGCGACGACGGTGCCCTGGCCGGCATGCCGGCCGGTGCGGTCCTGGTCGATCACACCACCGCCTCGGCCCAGGTGGCGCGCGAGCTCGATGCCGCCGCCCGGGCAGCCGGCCTGCATTTTGTCGATGCCCCGGTATCCGGTGGTCAGGCCGGCGCACAGAACGGCCTGCTGACCGTGATGTGCGGAGCCGCCGAAGCCGATTACGCCCGCGTCGCCCCGGTGATGGACGCCTTTGCCCGCGCCTGCTCGCGCATGGGCGAAGTCGGCGCCGGCCAGCTGACCAAAATGGTGAACCAGATCTGCATCGCCGGCCTGGTGCAGGGCCTGGCCGAAGCGGTGGCCTTTGGCCAGAATGCCGGCCTCGACATGCCGCAGGTGCTGGACGCCATCGGCAAGGGCGCGGCACAAAGCTGGCAGCTCGACAACCGCGGCAAGACCATGGCCGAAGGCCGCTTCGATTTCGGCTTTGCCGTGGACTGGATGCGCAAGGATCTGGGCCTGGTGCTGGACGAGGCGCGCCGCAATGGTTCGCTGCTGCCGGTCACGGCGCTGGTGGACCAGTTCTATGGCGATGTGCAAAAGGCCGGCGGCAACCGCTGGGACACCTCCAGCCTGATCACCCGCCTGAAATAAGCTGCCACCCCCATGTTCCGGCACACGGTTCGCCTGCTGCTCTGGCTGCTGGGTGCCATTTCGCTGGCGCTGGGCCTGATCGGCCTGTTCCTGCCGGTGCTTCCGACCACGCCCTTCGTGCTGCTGGCCGCCTTCTGCTGGGCACGCGCCTCGCCCCGGCTGCACCACTGGCTGCGCACGCATCCGCGCTTTGGCGCCCAGGTGCGCGCCTGGGACGAACACGGCGCGATTCCGCGACGCGGCAAGTGGCTGTCGCTCGTCATGATGGCGCTGTCCTGCCTGCTCGTGCTGTCGCGGCTCTGGGCTACCCCGCATCTCTGGCTGGCCCTGCTGATGGCCCTGATCTGCCTGCTGGTCGGCATCTGGATCTGGCGCCGGCCCGATGCCTGAGTCGCACCGGGCAACGGCGGCATGACCGATAATGGCCCTATTGCCGCCACGCGCGGCCTTTCCTGTTGCAGTCTTCCATGAGCACCACTTCCATCACCCGCTTCCTCACCGGCATCACCACCACCGGCACGCCGCACCTCGGCAATTACGTGGGTGCCATCCGCCCCGCCGTGCAATCCAGCCTGCGTGATGATGTCAGAAGCTACTACTTTCTGGCCGATTACCACGCGCTGATCAAGTGCGATGACCCGGTGCGCATCCAGCGCTCCACGCTGGAAATCGCCGCCACCTGGCTCGCCGCCGGCCTGGACCCAGAGCGCGTCACCTTCTACCGCCAGAGCGACATCCCCGAAATTCCCGAACTCACCTGGCTGCTGACCTGCGTCACCGGCAAGGGTCTGCTGAACCGCGCCCACGCCTACAAGGCCTCGGTCGACAAGAACACCGAAGCCGGCCAGGAGCCGGACGACGGCGTGACCGCCGGCCTGTTCATGTACCCGGTGCTGATGGCCGCCGACATCCTGATGTTCCAGGCACACAAGGTGCCGGTCGGCCGCGACCAGATCCAGCACATCGAGATGGCGCGCGACATCGCCAGCAGCTTCAACCACCTCTACGGCAAGGACCTGCTGGTGCTGCCCGAAGCGGTGGTGGACGAACAGGTGGCCCTGTTGCCCGGTCTGGATGGCCGCAAGATGAGCAAGAGCTACGACAACACCATCCCGCTGTTCGTGCCGCAGGCCGAGCTGAAGAAGCGCATCCTGTCCATCGTGACCGATTCGCGTGCGCCCGGCGAACCCAAGGACACCGAAGGTTCGGCCCTGTTCCAGATCTACCAGGCCTTTGCCACGCCGGAAGAAACCGCCACTTTTGCCCGGGCCTTTGCCGACGGCATCGCCTGGGGCGAGGCCAAGCAGATGCTGTTCGAGCGCATCGACCGCGAAATCGCCCCGATGCGCGCGCGCTACCAGGAACTGATGGCGAATCCGGCCGAGGTGGAACGCATCCTGCTGGCCGGCGCCCGGAAGGCGCGTACCGAAACCACTCCTTACACGCGCGAGCTGCGTGCGGCAGTGGGCCTGCGCAGCTTGGCATCCATACATGACGCAGTCGCCGAAGGAAAGGCCAAGAGCACCGGCAGCGCCGATGCCACTGTAATTCCTCCTCCGCCGGTGTTCAAGCAGTACCGCGAGAAGGACGGCCAGTTCTACTTCAAGCTCAGCGCCGCCAACGGCGACGTGCTGCTGCAGAGCAAGGGCTACGCCAATCCGCGGGATGCCGCCGGCACCATTGCCGCCCTGAAGCAGCAGGGTGCGGCCGCGCTGGCGGGCGTCATGGCGCAGCTGGAAGCACTCGACAGCGCGCAGCAGCAGGTGGCCGAAGCGGCCCTGCAGCAGCTGCTGGAAGCTGCGCAGGACTGAGCTGCGCACGGCATCCCGTCCTACGCCGGACCGGGATGCCGCCTGATGTCCCGGCCATGCGCCTCCCGGCACACTGGAATCAACTGCTGCGGACCTGCTGCAGTGTCCAGACACCAAGGAGGATCATCATGTTGAAGTGGGCCATTATTTTTGCCGTGATTGCACTGATTGCCGGTGCACTGGGTTTTGGCGGCATTGCCGGAGCTTCTGCCGGTATCGCCAAGGTACTGTTCATCGTGTTCCTGGTGATCGCCGCCGTGATGGTGCTGGCCGCCGTGCTCGGTGGCAAGGCCGTGAGCCGGGCGATCAAGTAACAGGCACCTCGGTGCCGACACCGGCGCACATGCAAAAAGGCCCTGCAGGCTGACCTGCAGGGCCTTTTCCATTCGGGCAGCCGTTGTGCTTACGGCAACTCGCCCTTGCGCCGCTTCTCGAAGAAGTCGTGCGTCTCTTTCACCACCACGCCGGACAGCAGCACCAGCGCAATCAGGTTGGGCAGCGCCATCAGGCCGTTGAACACGTCGGAGGCCGACCAGACCAGATCCAGGCTGAGCACGGTGCCGGCCATCACCGAGGCCACGTAGACCATGCGGTAGGGCAGCACGCCGCCATCGCCCACCAGGTAGGTGGCGCATTTTTCACCGTAGTAGCACCAGCCCAGGATGGTGGAATAGGCAAAGAACACCAGACCAAAGGTCACGATCCAGCCCCCCACACCCGGCAGCATCTGGTTGAAGGTGGTGGTAGTCAGGGCCGCGCCGGTCTGGCCGCCGGTGTACATGCCACCCATCACCAGCACGATGCCGGTAATGCTGCAGACGATGATGGTGTCGAGGAAGGTACCGGTCATGGACACCAGCGCCTGGCGCACCGGATGGTCGGTCTTGGCTGCCGCCGCCGCGATCGGCGCCGAGCCCATGCCGGCCTCGTTGGAGAACACGCCGCGTGCCACGCCGTAACGGATCACCGTGCCCAGCGCACCGCCGGCCACCGCCTCGCCGGTAAAGGCATCGGTCAGGATCAGCTGCAGCGCCGGGAACAGCAGGTCCAGATGCAGCGCAATCACCACCAGACCGCCCAGCACATAGCCCACCGCCATGATCGGCACGATGGCGGAAGACACCTTGGAGATGCTGCGGATGCCGCCCAGGATCACCAGACCGGTGAACACCGTCAGCACCACGCCGGTGATCCAGGTGTCGATGGCGAAGCTGGTATGGATCGCCTGCGCCACCGAGTTGGACTGCACCGAGCTGCCAATGCCGAACGAGGCCAGCACGCCAAAGATGGCAAACAGCACCGCCAGCCACTTCTTGCCCAGGCCGCGCTCGATGTAGTACATGGGGCCGCCGGACATCTCGCCCCTGGAGTTGGTCACGCGGTACTTGACCGCCAGCACGCCCTCGGCGTACTTGGTCGCCATGCCGAACAGCGCCGTCATCCACATCCAGAACACGGCGCCGGGACCGCCGGCCACCACAGCCGTGGCCACACCGGCGATATTGCCGGTACCGATGGTGGCCGACAGCGCCGTCATCAGGGCGCCGAAGTGCGAAACGTCACCTTCGTGATCGCCGCCATCCGCGCGCTTGGCATGCGGTGTGAAGGCCTGCCTGAGCGCGAAGCCCAGCGTGGTGAACTGCAGCAGCTTCAGGCGGATCGTCAAGAACACCCCCGTACCCACCAGAAAGGTGAGCATGGGCACGCCCCAGACATATCCACCGGCTGCATCAAAAAAGCTCTTGATGGCTTCCATTCCTGATCCTTCCCATTTGCAACAAAATGCTGCAAATAATAGCAGGACGACAGAAGCCAGCCGAGTCTGCTACGCGGCGAACGACCGTTTTTTTGTAACAGCCGCCGTGCGGCTCAGCGGCGACGGCCGCCCAGGCGGCGCGCATTGGCCACTGCCCGGCCATGCACCGGCTTCATGCCGCTGCTCATGATGTCAAGCATCGATTTCTGCCATTGCTCGGACAGCTGGGCGTTGCCGGCCCAGGGGTGCATCCAGTTGCCCGGACGGGCAAACGCACCCATCCAGGTGCTCATCATACGGAACTGGGACTGCATCGCCTGCAGGCCCATGGCCTGCCAGGATTCGGAGAATGCCGCCACCTTCTCCACGTACATGCGATTGAATTCCTGGAGATCGTCGGCACGCGGAGCGATTCCGGAGGTGGCCATGCGACCAACGCGATGGGCAATCACCTGCGGGGTAGCTGCGGAGAGTTGCGCGGTCTGGCGCGCCAGTTGGTTGACCTTGCGCTGCGTGGCTGGGGACATGATGCGTTCCGTTTCTGCTGGAGGGAATGGAAGGATTTTCCTTGACTCTCTGCAGGTCGATCTGTCGGCTGTCAAACACCCTTGTGGCAGGACAGCCATTCCATCTTGCGGCGACAGTCGGCCTGTCACATCATGCTGTCCGGTCCATTCACTCCGGATCGCCCTGATGCGACACGCAAAGAATAAGGGATTTCCCTAGACCCAGGGGAGATTGCATGCGTCAAAGTCACGAATCTGTGGATTATTTGGGGGTGAATCCCCTGCAGAAGTTGTAATACAGTAACACCCATAGGCTGCTGCACGGCAGCATCCCGTTTTTTGCATTGACCGCATCGTCGGAAAGGAATCTTCATGACCACGCCACGTACCCAGGCCCATCAGCTGCAAGTCGCGACCCCGCTGTACGATTTCATCACCGGCCAGGTGCTGCCCGATCTGGGCATCGCGCCCGAAGCCTTCTGGCAGGGCCTTGACCAGCTGGTGAACGACCTGGCCCCGCGCAATGCCGCCCTGCTGGCCGAGCGTGACCGTTTCCAGGCCGAACTCGACACCTGGCACCAGGCCAACCCCGGCCCGATCCGCGACATGGCCGCCTACCGCCAGTTCCTGGAGCAGATCGGCTATCTGGTGCCGCAGCCCGCCGACGTGAAGATCACCACCGCGAATGTCGATGACGAACTGGCCGTGCAGGCCGGCCCGCAGTTGGTGGTGCCGATCATGAATGGCCGCTACGCGCTCAACGCCGCCAACGCGCGCTGGGGCAGCCTGTACGATGCCCTGTACGGCACCAATGCCATCCCCGATACCGATGGCGCCGAGCGTGGCAAGGGCTACAACCCCAAGCGTGGCGAGAAGGTCATTGCCTTCGCCCGCAACTTCCTCGATCAGGCGGTGCCGCTGGCCGGCCATTCGCATGCCGACGCCTCGGCCTATTTTGTCAAGGACGGCCAGCTGCAGGTGGCGGTCAAGGGTGGCCAGGTGGCCAGCCTGCAGGATCCGGCCCAATTCGCCGGCTACCAGGGCGATGCCCGCGGCCCGTCCAGCATCCTGCTGCAGAACAACGGCCTGTACATCGATATCCGCATTGACCGCAGCACCCCCATCGGCCAGACCGATCTGGCCGGCGTGAGCGACGTGGTGGTGGAATCTGCCGTGTCCACCATCATGGACCTGGAAGACTCCGTGGCCGCCGTCGATGCCGAAGACAAGCTGCAGGGCTACAGCAACTGGCTGGGCATTCTGCGCGGTACGCTGACCGAAACGTTCGAAAAGGGCGGCCAGCAGCTGACGCGCGGCCTGAATCCGGACCGCATCTACACGTCCGCCAACGGCAAGGACGAGCTGCGCCTGCATGGCCGCTCCATGCTGTTCGTGCGCAACGTCGGCCACCTGATGACCAACCCCGCCATCCTGTGGGGCCCCGAAGGCAAGGAAATCCCCGAAGGCATCATGGACGCCGTGGTCACCACCGCCATTTCCATGCACGACCTCAAGGGTCTGGGCAAGGATGGCCTGCGCAACTCGCGCAAGGGCAGCATCTACATCGTGAAGCCGAAAATGCATGGCCCGGCCGAAGTCGCCTTTGCCAACGAGCTGTTCGGCCGCGTGGAGCAGCTGCTGGGCCTGCCCGACAGCACCGTGAAGCTGGGCATCATGGACGAGGAGCGCCGCACCAGCATCAACCTGCAGGCCTGCATCAACGCCGCCCGCAGCCGCGTGGCCTTCATCAATACCGGTTTCCTCGATCGCACCGGCGACGAAATGCACACCGCCATGCAGGCCGGCCCCATGATCCGCAAGGGCGACATGAAGGGCAGCGCCTGGATCCAGGCCTACGAGAAGAACAACGTGCTGGTGGGCCTGGCCTGCGGCCTGCGCGGCAAGGCGCAAATCGGCAAGGGCATGTGGGCCATGCCCGACCTGATGGCCGAAATGCTGGAGCAGAAGATCAACCACCCCAAGGCCGGTGCCAACACCGCCTGGGTGCCCAGCCCCACCGGTGCCACGCTGCACGCGCTGCACTACCACCAGGTCAACGTGGCCGCAGTGCAGCAGGAACTGGAAAAAATCGATGCCGCCGCCCTGCGCGATGACCTGCTCACCGGACTGCTGACCGTACCCGTGGCCAGCAACCCCGAGTGGAGCGCCGACGAGAAGCGCCAGGAAATCGAGAACAACACCCAGGGCATCCTGGGCTACGTGGTGCGCTGGGTCGACCAGGGCGTGGGCTGCTCCAAGGTGCTGGACATCCACGACATCGGCCTGATGGAAGACCGTGCCACGCTGCGCATCAGCAGCCAGCACATGGCCAACTGGCTGCGCCACGGCATCGTCACCGAACAGGAAGTGCGCGATACCTTCGAACGCATGGCCGCCGTGGTGGACCAGCAGAACGCCGGCGATCCGCTGTACCAGCCGCTGGCCGGCAACGCCGCCACCAGCTTCGCCTACCGTGCGGCGCTGGATCTGGTGTTCAAGGGCATGGAGCAGCCCAACGGCTACACCGAGCCGCTGCTGCACCAGTGGCGCCGTGAGCTGAAGGACGCCCAGTCCTGAGCCTGACAAGTCCCCACGCCCAAGGGCTGGCAGTTTGTCATCTGCCAGCCCTTTTTCTTGATTGTTACAAATAGCCTCCAGACAGGCCGGTACGACACTTGCCCTGCCCATTGGTCACAACCGCTTGCACCTTTACCGGCTGCGACAGCCCACAATGGGCACAGACACAAGGAATTCAACAACTACTCCCAAAGGAGGATCCATGAAAAAGAGTCGCATCATGCTGGCCATCGGTTCTATCGCACTGGCCGGTGCTGTCACCCTGCCCACCGCCATGGCACTGCCCGCCATGCCGGGCAGCAACGGTCCCATGTTCCAGGCCTACGACCTGAACAACAATGGCTCGCTGGATCGCAACGAGTACACCCGCATGCGCAATGACATGATCGCCAACTCGGCCCAGGGCGATGCCAGCGCCTTCCCCGACTTTGCCGCTGTCGATACCGACCGCAATGGCCGCATCTCGCACGAAGAGCTGATGCAGATCCGTCCGGGCATGGCCCTGCGCGGAGCCGGTCAGCGTGGTGCCGGCATGCAGCCGGGCATGATGGCCGGCCAGCGTGGCGGCATGGCACGTGCACAACCCGCCTTTGCCGACATGGATGCCAACCAGGACGGCTACCTGACCCAGGACGAGCTGGATACCTTCCGCCAGAACCGCATCAAGCAGCGCGCCGATGCCGGCGGTCAGCTGCGCAACGTGGGCAAGAACAGCCAGTCCGGCCTGCTGCAAAAATACGATGCCGACAAGGATGGTCGCCTCAGCGAAGCCGAGTTCAACCAGTTCCGTGCCGACCGCATGGGCCAACGCAGCGGCATGCGCGGCAAGCAGGGAAAAATGGGCCAGATGCGCGGCACCCCGGTCACCTTTGCCGACCTGGATCTGAACAAGGACGGCAAGATCACCCCGGCCGAAGCCCGTCAGGCACAGCAGCAACGCATGAACGCGCGCATGCAGGTCAACGCCGAACAGCGTGAGCAGCGCCAGAACGCCTGGTTCCAGTTCCTGGACAGCAACAAGGACGGCAGCATCAGCCAGTCCGAGTTCGACGCCATGCAACAGCAGCGCCGCGGCCCCGCCCGCTGACCCGACTACCGGGGCCGGCGCCCCGGAACACTTCCGGCACAACAGACAAGAATGCCGGAAGCCCCTCTCACAGCAGCCTCGCCCCTGTCACGCCCACGCGTACGGGGGCTTTTTTTGCCCGGAAAACGGCCTCAGGAAGTGGTCTGGCCGGCTGCACGCACGCGCTGCAACAGGCCTGCCAGCGCGATCTGCACGGTCTGCGCCCGCACCTGCGCCCGGTCACCTGCCAGCAGATGGTGTTCACCAAAAGTCCGGCCAGCGACCTGCCAGCCGAACCAGACCGTACCTACCGGCTTGTCGGCAGTGCCGCCGCTAGGGCCGGCGATACCGGTCACCGACAAGGCCACCTGCGCTGCCGAGTGCTGCACGGCCCCCTGCGCCATGGCGACAGCCACCGGCTCGCTGACCGCACCATGCGCGATCAGCAGCGATTCCGGCACGCCCAGCATCTGCTGCTTGGCCAGATTGGAATAGGTGACGAATCCGCGCTCGAACCAGACACTGGAGCCGGACAAATCCGTACAGGCAGCCGCGATCAGGCCGCCGGTACAGCTTTCTGCCGTGGCCATCATCCAGCCACGCTGTTGCAGAACCTGCGCCAGGGACTGGCACAGGCTGGCGGCAGCATCAGGCACCGACATCACATGTTGGAGTCAGGCACGACACCTGCGTTCTTCTCCCAGCGGCTCTTGCAGGCCACGCAGTGCTGCGTCGGCGGTTCCAGCTTGAGGCGCTCGAAGGGAATATGGCAGCCACACTCGTCGCACTGGCCATAGGCTCCGGCCTCGATACGGGCCAGCGCCGCCTCCACGCGGGTCAACTCCACCTCGCCCCGGTCGCTCAGCGCCAGGTCCACCTCGCGGTCGGAACTGTGCTGGCGCTCCACGCTGCCGCGCGTCTGGATGATCTCGCGGGCGTGTTCGGCACGGGTCTGGCCGTCGCGCACTTCGTGCAGACGACCTTCAATCTCGGCCTTGCGCTGTTCCAGCAGGGTCTTGAGTTCCTGGAGTTGCGCTGCGGTGAGGGGCTTGCTCATGGATGCTCCTTCTGTATCGTTATGCATACAACGGATGTCCCCAGTGTACGCTGCTTTGCAGAAGAAAATACGGGCTGTGCCACTGCCGGATCAGGCCGTGATCACGCCTCCGCCCAGACAGACCTCGCCGTCATACAGCACCGCACTCTGCCCCGGCGTTACCGCCCATTGCGGCTCGGGGAATTCCAGCTGCAGCCTGCCGTCAGCCAGCAGGGCGGGCGTGCAGGCGGCATCCTGCTGGCGGTAGCGTGTCTTGGCGGTAAAGCCGGCGGGCGATTGCGCTGTCACCGGCGGCTTGCCGGCACACCAGCTCAGGTCATCGGCCACCAGACGCCGGCTCAGCAGCCAGGGGTGGTCATGCCCCTGCACCGCATACAGGGTGTTGCTTGCCATGTCCTTGCGCGCCACGAACCAGGGCTGGTGCTCGCCACTACCGCGCTGCGCGCCCTTGGCCTTGATGCCGCCAATGCCCAGTCCCTGGCGCTGGCCCAGCGTGTAGAAACTCAGGCCCATGTGCTCGCCAATCTGGCGCCCCTTCTCGTCCCTGATCGGGCCGGGCTGGCTTTGCAGGTAGCGATTCAGGAATTCGCGGAACGGACGCTCGCCAATAAAGCAGATGCCGGTCGAGTCCTTCTTCTTCGCGTTCGGCAGGCCGACTTCCTCGGCAATGCGCCGCACCTCGGTCTTGGGCAGCTCGCCTACCGGGAACATCGCCTTCTGCAGTTGCGCCTGCGTCAGGCGGTGCAGGAAATAGCTCTGGTCCTTGGTCACGTCGCAGCCCTTGAGCAGCTCGGTCAGTCCGGTAGACGCATTCTGGCGCACGCGCGCATAGTGGCCGGTAGCGATCTTCTCGGCCCCCAGCCGCATGGCATGGTCCAGAAAGGCCTTGAACTTGATCTCGGCATTGCACAGCACGTCGGGGTTGGGCGTGCGGCCGGCCTGGTACTCGCGCAGGAATTCGGCAAACACGCGGTCCTTGTAGTCGGCGGCAAAGTTGACATGCTCGATCTCGATGCCGATCACGTCGGCCACGGCAGCGGCATCAACGAAATCGATATTCGAAGAACAGTACTCGGTATCGTCGTCATCTTCCCAGTTCTTCATGAAGATGCCCACCACCTCATGCCCCTGCTGCTTGAGCAGCCAGGCGCTCACGGCAGAGTCCACGCCACCACTAAGGCCTACCACAATGCGATGTTTTGTCATTGGCGTATTATCCTAGAAGGTAGCCCTTTCTGCAGCCAGCCGCCTCTTGTGACCGTGCGCTGGCTTGACACAACACAAGACCGTCCAGAGCCCAAGCTGGTAGTCTCCCGCCATTCTGTTTTCCCGGATCGACATGCAAGTCCCTGCCCCCTCTCCCTCCCTGCCCACCATGGCCGAAGCCAGTGCCCTGGTCGAGCGCCTGCGCGAAAAAGCCACCGCCTCCGGCCTCAAGCTGTGGAGCCTGGCCGGCAAGTCGCTGCTGCCGGTGGTCCAGGGCGGCATGGGCGTGGGCGTTTCAGCTGGCGGTCTGGCCGGCACCGTGGCGCGTCATGGTGCCATCGGTACCATTTCCTCGGTAGACCTGCGCCGCCTGCATCCCGACCTGATGGAGCAGACCCAGCACCTGGAAAAGTCGCGTGATGTCGATCACGCCCGTGCCGTCATCAACGATGCCAACAGCGAGGCCCTGCGCCGCGAGATCGCCCGCGCCCGCGAGCTGTCCATGGGTTTTGGCCTGGTCGCCGTCAACGTCATGAAGGCGATCAGCGCCTACGCCTCCAACGTGCGGACCGCCCTCGAAGCCGGTATCGATGCCGTGGTCGTCGGCGCCGGCCTGCCGCTGGACCTGCCCGAACTGGCCAAGGAGCACCCCAAGGCCAAGCTGATCCCGATCCTGTCCGACGCCCGCGGCGTGCAGCTGATCATCAAGAAGTGGGAAAAAAAAGGTCGTCTGCCCGATGCCATCGTGATCGAGCACCCGCGCCTGGCCGGTGGTCACCTGGGTGCCGCCAAGATTGCCGATCTGGACGACCGCCGCTTCGACTTTGACGTGGTGCTGCCGCAGGTCTGCGAGTTCCTGCAGAAGGCCGGCTACGAGAAGGACATTCCGCTGATTCCCGCCGGCGGCATCAACTCGCTGCAGGACATCCTGCACCTGCAATCGCTGGGCGCCAGCGCCGTGCAAATGGGTACCGCCTTTGCCGTCTCGCGCGAAAGCGATGCCGCCCTCGCCTTCAAGCAGGTGCTGGCCAATGCCGGCCCCGAGGACGTGGTCGAATTCACCAGCGTCGCCGGCCTGCCGGCGCGCGGCGTGCGCTCCCCCTGGCTCGAAAAGTACATCCGCATCGAGCCCAAGCTCAAGGCCGTGGCGCACGAAAAACGCTGCAACATGGCGTTTGACTGCCTGACCCACTGCGGCCTGCGCGACGGCAATGCCGAAGTCGGCCAGTTCTGCATCGACAAGCAACTGGCCGAAGCGCAAAAGGGCGAAGTCGGCAAGGGCCTGTTCTTCCGCGGTGCCGGCGTGTTGCCTTTCGGCAACCAGATCCGCCCGGTCGAAGACCTGCTGAGCTGGCTGGTCAGCGGCGAACGCCCGGCTGTTACGGCCTGATACAATCCGCTTTCCCGCAGCCCCGCTCGCGAAACACAAGCGGCTCAAGGGCTTGCGGCGGAATGCTGATTTATCAGGCATTTCCCCGATCGGCCAAAGCCCCCCAAACAGGCTAAACTGAACTGATCGACGCGGCATGCTGCCCCTGCAGGACACAACGCACAAAGCCCTCCAGAGGCTACAAGAACATCCCCCTGCACACCGGACCAGCATGCCGTTTCCCCTTGTACATCCCCAACCGAATTGCTCTTGATGTCTGCCATGGATACTCCTGCACGCCACCCCCTGTCTGCCCTCGAACTGCCCGAACAACCCATCAGCAAGGACGTGATCCAGGAGAAGTACTGCAAGGCTGGCGAGTCCAGTGCAGACGAGATCTACGCCCGTGTGGCACGCGCGCTGGCCGGTGCCGAAAAGCCCGAACTGCGCGCCGAGTGGGAACAGAAATTCCTCGACAACCTGCGTGCCGGCGCGATTGGCGCAGGCCGCATCATGAGCGCTGCCGGTACCGACATCCAGGCCACGCTGATCAACTGCTTCGTGCAGCCGGTGGGCGACTGCATCCAGGGTTTTGACGACGAAGGCTTCCCCGGCATCTACGAGGCGCTGCGCGAGGCCGCCGAAACCATGCGCCGTGGCGGTGGCGTCGGCTACGACTTCTCGCGCATCCGCCCCAAGGGTGCCCAGGTCAAGGGCACGGCCAGCATCGCTTCCGGCCCGTGCAGCTACATCAACGTGTTCGACCAGAGCTGCTCCACGGTGGAAAGCGCCGGTGCGCGTCGTGGCGCACAAATGGGTGTGCTGCGCATCGACCATCCGGATGTGCTGGAATTCATCACCGCCAAGCGCACGCCCGGCCGCTGGAACAACTTCAACGTTTCGGTCGGCGTGAGCGATGCCTTCATGCAGGCGGTGACCGACGGCACCGACTGGGAACTGGTGCACAAGGCCAGACCCGGCAAGAAGGTGATGGACGCCGGCGCCTACCAGCGCGATGACGGCAAGTGGGTCTACCGCAAGACGCCGGCGCGCGATCTGTGGAACACCATCATGCAATCGGCCTACGACTTTGCCGAGCCAGGCATCCTGTTCATCGACCAGATCAACCGCGACAACAACCTGAACTACTGCGAGGACATCGCGGCCACCAACCCCTGCGGCGAACAGCCGCTGCCGAGCTACGGCTGCTGCGACTTGGGCCCGGTGATCCTGACGCGCTTCGTGCGCCACCCGTTCCATGTGGGCGGCACCGCCAGCTTCGACTTTGACGCCTTCGAGAAATCCGTGGCGATCCAGGTGCGCGCCCTCGACAACGTGCTCGATGTCACCTTCTGGCCGCTGGAACAGCAGCGCGAGGAAAGCGCCGCCAAGCGCCGCATCGGTGTCGGCTTTACCGGCCTGGGCAACGCGCTCAACATGCTGTGCCTGCGCTATGACCGCGAGGAAGGCCGCCAGATGGCCGCCCGCATCGGCGAGCGCATGCGCAATGCCGCCTACCGCGCCTCGATCGAACTGGCCAGGGAAAAAGGCCCGTTCCCCAAGTTTGACGCCAAGGCCTACCTGGGTAGCGACAGCTTTGCCAGCCGCCTGCCGGCCGACATCCGCGCCGACATCAAGAAGCACGGCCTGCGCAACAGCCACCTGCTCTCCATCGCGCCCACCGGCACGGTGAGCCTGGCCTTTGCCGACAACGCCTCCAACGGCATCGAACCGGCCTTCTCCTGGACCTACACGCGCCGCAAGCGCGAAAGCGACGGTTCCACCAGCGAATACGTGGTGGAAGACCACGCCTACCGCCTGTACCACGCGCTGCACGGCCAGGACGCCCAGCTGCCCGAGTACTTTGTCTCCGCCCTGGAAATGAGCGCCGCCGACCACGTCGGCATGATGCAGGCAGTGCAACCCTTCATCGACACCTCGATTTCCAAGACGGTCAACATCCCGGCCGACTACCCCTACGAGGACTTCAAGGACCTGTACCACCACGCCTGGCGCGCCGGTCTGAAGGGTCTGGCCACCTACCGTCCCAACAGCATCCTGGGTGCCGTGCTGGAAGCCACCCCGGCCAAGAAGGAAGAGGCCAAGCCGGCCGCTGCCGAAGCTGCCGCCGTAGCGGTCGATCCGATGCGCGTGGTGATCGAGAGCCGCCCCAAGGGTGCCCTGAACGCCGTCGCCGAGAAGATCGAGTACTGGACCCAGGAAGGCAAGCAGCGCCTGTACCTGATCGTGTCCTTCATGCCGATCAAGACCGATGACGGCCACGAGATCGAGCGCGCCATCGAGTTCTTCATGCCGGTGGGCCAGAGCAGCGAATCGCAGCAGTGGATCACCGCCACCATGCGCTCGCTGTCGCTGGCGGCACGCGGCGGCTTCCTGGACCGCGCGCTGGACGATCTGCGCAAGGTCAGCTGGGACCGCGGCCCGGTGCGCCTGGGCACCTATGCCAAGGCCGACGGCACGCTGGTGCCGCGCTGGCACGATTCCGAAGTGGCAGCGATTGCCTACGCGCTGCAGAACCTGATTGCCGAACGCAGCCAGATGGAACTGCCGCTGAGCGATATCGATGCCCCCTCGCCCAACCACACGCCCGACCTGATGGCGCAGCAGCAGAACCTGCTGCCGGTGATGGCCGGCAAGAAGTGCCCCGAGTGCGGTGCGCATGCCATGATCCGCAAGGATGGCTGCGACTACTGCACGCAGTGCGGGCACATGGGCAGCTGCGGCTAAAGCCTGATCTGCTCCCGGGCGGTGCCAGCCGCCTGCCGGAAGGCCACCTGCGGGTGGCCTTTTGCATGGCGCTAGACTGCGCCCTGACGCAGCGCCAGGGCCTGCGCCATCACGCGTTGCCGCAGCTGCGGCAGCAGACCCAGCGCAAACAGCAGCTCCACCACCACGAACAGCGGCCCAATGGCCAGCCCCATCACGTCATCGACAAAGGCCGGCTTGCGCCCTTCCCAGACATGGCCAATGAACTGGATGATCCAGCCCAGCACAAAGCCTCCCACGCCCAGCAGCAGCCAGAGCGTGGTGGTTTGCCCCGCGGCCCAGCTGCCAAAGGCCACGCAGACCGCCAAGAACAGCACCATCAGCAAGCCGATACGTCCATCCAGCAGCAGGTAGTACAGCCCCGCAACCAACGCCACCAGATGCATCAGGCTGAAGAAGCCCGTCAGGGGCACGCGTGCCAGCAAGGCGGCCACAGCCAGCACGATCAGCGGAATGCCGACAAAGTGCGTGGCCACATTGCGTCGGTCCAAGTGGTAGGACGCGTATTGGGACAGCTGTTCTTCCAGGGATCGCATGGGGAAACTGCGCCAGCCTGCAGGGACAGGCCTTGATGCCAGCATGCTAGCAAGTCCGCCCGCCGGCAGGAAGAGGGCTGGCCCCACCCCGGTCACCCGGAGCATGGCCCTGCCAGGCAGCGGACTTCCCCTTGGACCGGCCGAGTTGCGGGTATCCTAGAGTCTTGTACCCGAGGACTGCCCCATGATCATCTCCAGCCTGCTCGACACCGATCTCTACAAGTTCACCATGATGCAGGCCGTGCTGCACCAGTTTCCCGGGGCGCAGGTGGAATACAAGTTCAAGTGCCGCTCGGCCGGGGTGCAGCTGACGCCGTATCTGGACGAGATCCGCGACGAGATCGTGCAGCTGTGCCAGCTGCGCTTTCGCGAGGACGAACTGGACTACATGCGCAGCCTGCGCTTCATCAGCAGCGATTTTGTCGATTTCCTGGCGCTGTTCAAGCTGAATGACAAGTACGTCACGCTGACCCCGCTGGACAACGGCGAGATCGACATCCGCATCCGCGGGCCGTGGCTGCACACCATCCTGTTCGAGATTCCGATCCTGGCCATCGTCAGCGAGGTCTATACCCGCAACACCTCGCCCGGGCTGGACTGGAGCGAGGGCCGCCAGCGGCTGCAGGACAAGCTGGACCTGCTGCAGCAACACCCGGGCGTGAAGGTGGCCGATTACGGCACGCGTCGGCGCTTTTCCGGTGCCTGGCAGCGCGAGGTGCTGGAAACCATGCAGGCCCGCCTGGGCACCGACAGCGACAGCCAGTTCACCGGCAGCAGCAACGTGATGTATGCCAAGGAGCTGCATCTGCGCCCCATGGGGACCATGGCGCACGAATACCTGCAGGCCTGCCAGGCGCTGGGGCCGCGCCTGCGCGACAGCCAGAAGTTTGCCTTCGAGAAATGGGCGCAGGAATACCGTGGCGACCTGGGCATTGCGCTATCGGACGTGTACGGCATGCAGGCCTTCCTGAACGATTTCGACATGTATTTCTGCAAGCTGTTCGATGGCGTGCGCCATGACAGCGGCGACCCGTTCACCTGGGGTGAGCGCATGATCGCGCATTACGCTGCCAACCGCTGCGATCCGCTGACAAAATTGCTTATCTTCAGCGATGGCCTGACGATTCCGCGCTGCATCGAGATCCACGACCGTTTTGCCGGCCGCTGCCAGACCGCGTTTGGCGTGGGCACCAACCTGATGAACGACCTGGGCCCGGCACCGCTGCAGATCGTGCTCAAGATGGTGCGCTGCAACGACCAGCCGGTGGCCAAGATTTCCGACACGCCGGGCAAGACCATGGTGGAGGACGAAGGCTATCTGACCTATCTGCGCCAGGTGTTCAACCTGCCGGCCGACGCCCGCTGAGGAGCGCACGATGTACGGCTGGGCCTTGCTGCTGCATGTGCTGGGGGCCACCATCTGGACCGGTGGTCACCTGATTCTGGCGCTGACCATTCTGCCGCGCGTGCTGCGCGAACAGGATGTGGCAGGCTTGCTGAAGTTTGAATCGGCCTATGAACGCATCGGCATGCCGGCGTTGCTGGTGCAGGTCATCACCGGTTTCTGGATGGCAATGCAGCTGCAGCCCGACCACAGCCAGTGGCTGGCGTTTGACAACCCGGTCACGCGGCTGATCGGCATCAAGCTGTTCCTGCTGCTGACCACGCTGGCGTTTGCGCTGGACGCCCGCTTTCGCGTGATTCCCCGGTTGCACCAGCCCGGCAAGCTGACCGACATGGCCTGGCATATCGTGCCGGTGACGCTGATTGGCGTGCTGTTCGTGGCCACCGGGGTTTCGCTGCGCACGGGCTGGCTGGCCTGAGGCCGCCCGCGCTGCCGCTCATGCCGCCTGTGCGGCGGCAAACTGGCGACGCAGTTCGCGCTTGAGCAGCTTGCCGGCAGTACTGCGCGGCAGGTCATCGACAAAATGCACCGCCTTGGGCACCTTGAAGGCCGCCAGCCTGGTCTTGGCGTAGGCGATCAGCTCCTCCTGCGTCACGCTGGCTCCCTGTTTCAGGCAGACCACGGCGGTCACGGCCTCGATCCAGCGCTGGTCGGGCAGCGCAATCACGGCCACCTCCGCCACCGCAGGATGGGTATAGAGGGCCTCTTCCACCTCGCGGCTGGATACCACCACGCCCCCGGTGTTGATGATGTCCTTGACCCGATCGACCACGAACAGGTAGCCATCTGCATCGAAATAGCCGATATCTCCCGAGTGGAACCAGCCGCCCTCGAACACTTCGGCGGTCTGTTCCGGCTTGTCCCAATAGCCGATCATGGCCTGCGGCGAACGGTGCACGATTTCGCCCATTTCACCCAGCGGCATATCGCGCATCTCGTCATCGACCACGCGGGTTTCCACGTTCAGCACCGGGCGACCGGCCGAAGCCGGCTGGATGGCATGGTCTTCGGGCGTCAGCACGGTCGCCAGCGGCGCGATCTCGCTCTGACCGTAGCAGTTGAACAGGCGCACTCCGGGCAGACGTTGACGCAACTCCTCCAGCACCGGAACCGGCATGATGGAAGCACCGTAATAGCCCTTGTGCAGGCTGGACAGGTCGTGCGTGTCCAGACCCGCGTGGCGCAGCAGCGCGATCCAGACCGTGGGCGGGGCAAAGAAGGAGGTGATGCCTTCCTGCTGGATGGCCTGGAAACAGGCCTCGGGCAGCGGGGCCGGGATCAGGAAGGTGGTGGCCCCGACCAGCAGGTGCGGCATCAGGAACACGTGCATCTGCGCCGAATGGTAGAGCGGCAGCGAGGCCAGCGAACGGTCACCGGCATGCAGCTCCAGCGCGGCGATGCAGCTGGCGTATTCGGCCTGCAGCGAGCGGTGCGTCATCATCGCGCCCTTGGGCGCTGCTGTGGTGCCGGAGGTGTAGAGGATCTGGCAGACCGCGTTCTCGTCGATGTCCAGATCGGGCGCTTCGGACGGGCCGTTGCCCTCGGCCAGCGCCAGCACATCCAGCCCGCTGCCACTGTAAAAGCTGCCGTGGATGTCGCAGGGCAGACTCTCGCGCACCTGCTCCACCTGTGCCTGCATGCCGGTATCGGCCACCAGCGCACGGGCACCGGACTGCACCACGATATAGGTCAGCTCCGACTCGGTCAGGGCAAAGTTGACCGGCACATGCACCAGGCCGGCGCGGTTGCAGGCCAGCCAGAGCAGCACGTAGGCATCGGAGTTCTTGCCGTAGGCGGCCACCCGGTCGCCGGGGCGCAGACCCGCTTCCAGCAGGCCGTTGGCCACGCGGTTGACCGCCTGGTTGAGGGCCTGGTAGGTCCAGCGGCGCTCGCCAAACACCAGCGCTTCCTTGTGCGGCGAGCGGCGCACGGCGCGCTGCAGGGCATCGCCCAGGGTGTTGCGGATGGTTCGGCGGATGGTTGGCAACAGAGTAGGTGTCATGTCGTGTCTCCTCGTGATCGTTATCGGGTGCGGACGCTCAGGCTGGCAGGCGTTCGACGATGCTGGCGGTGGCCATGCCGTGGCCGATGCACATCACCTGCAGGCCGAAGCGGCCATCGACGTGATCGAGTCCGGCCAGCAGCTTGGCCAGCAGGCCGGCACCGGTGGCGCCCAGCGGGTGACCGTGGGCAATCGCGCCACCCCAGGGGTTGAGCTTGTCCATGTCGGCATCGAACTCGCGCGCCCAGGCCAGCGCCACGCTGGCAAAGGCCTCGTTGACCTCGATCCAGTCCATGTCGGCCAAGCTGAGGCCGGCTTGCTGCAGCGCAGCGCGCGTCGCCGGAATCACGCCAGTGAGCTGTAGCACCGGGTCGGAGCCCACCACCACGCGGGCGCGGAAGCGGGCGCGCGGGCGCAGGCCGTGCGCTTCGGCCGCGGCGCGGCTGGCCAGCAGCACGGCCGAGGCCCCATCGGACATCTGGCTGGCATTGGCAGCCGTGACCACGCCCTGCTCCGGGCTGCGGAACACCGGAGGCATGGCAGCCATCTTCTCCGCATCGATCACGGCACGCACGCCTTCATCGTGCTCCAGCCGTATCGGCTGGCCCTCGGCATCGACGCCGGTCACCGCTACGGCACCGCCGGTCAGGCCGGCCTGTTGCGCAGCATGGGCACGGCGATGGCTTTCGCGGGCAAAGTCGTCGCAATCGGCACGGCTGAGCTGCCACTGCTCGGCAATGCGCTCGGCGCTTTCCACCTGGTGCGGGATGGCAAAGCGCTGCAGAATGCCCGGATGCAGATTGTCAAAGCCGGTGAAGGCCTGCCGGCCCAGCGTCAGGTCGAGGAACATGGGCACGCGGCTCATGCTTTCCACACCGCAACCGATGGCGAAGTCCAGATCGCCGGCGGCAATCGCCTGCGCTGCCGCATGTACGGCGTACTGGCTGGAGCCGCACATGCGGTTCAGGCTGACGCCGGGCACGCTGGCCGGCAAGCCGGCCAGCAGCACCGCCTGACGTGCGATATTGGCGCCCTGCTCGCCAGCCTGGCTGACACAGCCGGCGATCACGTCGCCGATCTGCTCGGCTGGCACGGCGGCCTGCGCCAGCACCTGCTGCAGCATGCCGGCCAGCAGTGCGTCGGGGCGAGTGTCACGCAAGGCCCCCTTGCGCTTGCCGAATGGCGTGCGCACGGCACGCAAAATCACGGGATCGTTCGGAGTAGTAGTCATGTCGGGAGTCCTTGTCTTGGTGCTCAGCGCCCTTGCGCCAGATGGCGCTCCATTTCGCGCGCAATGATGCTGCGCTGGATTTCGCTGGTGCCTTCATAAATCTGCAACACCTTGGCATCGCGGAACAGTTTTTCCACCGCGTACTCGGTGCTGTAGCCCATGCCGCCCAGAATCTGGATCGCTTCGGTGGCGGCCCACATGGCGGCATCCGAGGTATAGGCCTTGGCCACCGAGGCCTGCAACGTGTTGCGCTGGCCCTGATCCGCCAGCCAGGCGGCCTGGTAGGTCAGCAGGCGCGAAGCCTCCAGCCGGATCTGCATTTCGGCCAGCTTGTGCGCCACCGCCTGATGATCGATCAGGCGCTGGCCCATGGATTGGCGCCCGGTCGCATAGGGCAGCGCCTCGTCGATGCAGCGCTGCACCAGGCCCAGGCCAAAGGCCGCCACCATGGGGCGCGACTGGTCAAAGGTGCGCATCGCCAGGGCAAAGCCCTCGCCTTCGGCCCCCAGACGGTTGGGCAGCGGCACCTGCACCTGGTCAAAGAACACCTCGCAGGTCGGCGCGGCCCGCTGGCCGAGCTTGCCCAGCGGTTCACCCACCGTCAGGCCGGGACTGTCGCGCTCCACGATGAAAGCGCTGATGCCCTTGTGCCCGGCAGCCGGATCGGTCTTGGCAAACACCACGAAGAAGCTGGCCAGCGAGGCATTGGAAATCCATATCTTGCTGCCGTTGAGCACATAGCCATCGCCCTGACGCACGGCACTGGTACGGATACCGGCGGCATCGGAGCCGGCACCCGGCTCGGTCAGGGCAAAGCTGGCAAATTCCCCCTGCGCCAGACGTGGCAGCCATTGCTGTTTTTGCGTTTCGCTGCCGGCCAGCAGAATCGGCTCGGCTGCCAGGGCGTTGACGCACAGCGCCGTTCCCAGCCCCAGACAGGCGCGACACAGCTGCTCGGTCACCAGCGCCACTTCCAGCGCGCCCAGCCCCATGCCGCCATACGCCTCGGGCATGGCGATATTGAGCAGGCCCAGCTCCAGCGCCTGCTGCTGCAGGGGCAGGTGAAAGCGCTGGTCACGATCGGCCTGCGCGGCCAGCGGGGCGATCTCCTGCCGGGCGAAATCGTGCGCCAGCTGCCGGATCATGGCTTGTTCTTCGGTCAGTTCAAACTGCATAGGGACACCCCATGGTCTTGTGTAACATCATGACAATATCTGCCATCAAGGATTCACAGGGGAGATCCTTCATGCAGATGCAAGGGTTTACACTGATATCTGTTTTTACTCAGGAAACTTGCCTGATTCTAGGCATCCCCTAGCATGGTGCGACTTGCCAGCCTCGCCTAAAACATGACATATTCAGCCAATGTCCGATACATCTCTTGCTCCCGCCCCCACCATCTCCATTGAGCTGGTCCGCGCCCTGCTGCAAGGCACCGGGGCCGATACCAACCAGCAGGCGCTGTGTATCCAGCGCGCCGGCATCGCACCAACCCTGCTGCAACAGCCCGGTGCCCGCGTCACCACCGGGCAATTTGCCGGCCTGTACCGCCTGCTGGCCCAGTTGCACGATGATGAAACGCCGGGCATGTTCGCGCGCCCGCTGCGCGGCGGCACCCTCAAGTTCCTGTGCCTGAGTCTGGTCGGCTCGCCCAGCCTGCTGACGGCGCTGTACCGCTTTACCCAGTATTTCCGGCTGCTGCTGGACGATCTGCACTTTGCGCTGCGCACCCGCGGCCCGCTGGTGCAGATGGCGCTGCTGCCGCGCAGCGAAGCGGTGCGCCAGAACCTGTTTGCGCAGAAGATGATGCTCAAGCTGGTGCACGGCGTGGCGTCCTGGCTGGCCGGGCAGAAAATCCCGCTGGCACAGGTGGATTTCAGCCATGCGCGCCCCTCGCAGGGAGCGGAATCGGTGTTTCTGTACCCGGGGCCACAGCGTTTTGGTCAACCGGAAATGGCGCTCTGGTTCGAGCTGGCCCAGCTGCAGATGCCGGTACGACAAGGGCCGCAATCGATCCCCGGCTTTCTGGCACGGGCACCGGGCGACTGGATGTTCCAGTCCTTTGCCGAGCGCATCATCAGCCACCGCGTGCGCGAATACCTGCTGCAGCGGCTGGAACAGCCGCCCGCCCTGCCCGAAGTGGCCGCCGCCCTGCATTTTTCGGAGCGTACCCTGGCACGCAAACTGCAAGCCGAAGGCAGCAACTTCCAGAGTATCAAGGATGCGCTGCGACGCGATGTGGCGATCCAGCATCTGACACAAAGCCGGCTGCCTGTCGCCACCATCGGGCAACGGATCGGGTTTGGCGACCCCACCGCCTTTCAGCGGGCCTTCCGGGAATGGACGGGGAGTGCGCCGGGGGCGTATCGGCGGCGGCCGGTGGGCTGAACGGCGAGTCGGCAGAGCCCGCCCCTGCGTTACAACCATCTCCATATGCCGCAATCATATGAAGAAATAAAAAATCAATCGTTCTGGTTTTATGACTACAGGGCAAGAATGGGCGTCCGCGCACACCGGATGGGTGGGCGCATGATTCCTTTCCCTGACAGATACCATGAACTTCCAGCAACTCCGCTCCCTGCGCGAGGCCACCCGACGCGGCTACAACCTGACCGAGGTGGCCGCCATGATGCACACCTCGCAACCCGGAGTGAGCCGCCAGATCCGCGAACTGGAAGACGAGCTGGGGGTGGAAATCTTCATCCGCGCCGGCAAGCGCCTGACCGGCCTGACGCCACCCGGCGAGACCCTGCTGCCGATCGTGGAGCGCCTGCTGCTGGAGGCCGACAATCTGCGCCGGGTAGGCCAGGACTATGCCGACAGCGCCCAGGGCCGGCTGTCGATTGCCGCCACCCATTCCCAGGCACGCTACGCCCTGCCGCATGCCGTGCGCGATTTCCGCGCCCTGTTCCCGGATGTGACGCTGCACCTGCACCAGGGATCGCCGCGTCAGGTGGCCGACATGCTGCTATCGGGCGAGGCCGATATCGGCGTGGCCACCGAGGCCCTGTCCAGCCACGAGGCGCTGGTGACGCTGTCCTGCTACCGCTGGACGCACAGCATCGTGCTGCCACACGGCCATCCCCTGCTGGCGCTGCAGGCCCCGGTGTCCCTGGAGCAGCTGGCGCAATACCCCATCATCACCTACGAGCAGGGCTATACCGGCCGCTCGCATATCGACCAGGCCTTTGCCCGCGCCGGACTGGTGCCGGAGATCGTGCTGACTGCCATGGATGCCGATGTGATCAAGACCTATGTCGAACTGGGCATGGGCGTCGGCATTGTCGCGTCCATTGCCTTCGATCCCGACCGCGACCGCCATCTGCAGGCGCTGGACGCACGGCATCTGTTTGCGCTCAACGTCACCCGCCTGGGTCTGCGCAAAGGTGTCTGGCTGCGCGGCTATGCCTACCGTTTCATCGAGGCCTTTGCGCCCACACTGACCATGGAGGTGGTGGAACGGGCCCTGCGGCAGGACGGGCCGGAGCCTTGGGGGGATCATATTTGAGGGCGAGCTCTGGCATGCGGGGGCGGGCATGTTACAGCTATCGACGCCAACGCATTGCTCGCAATTCTGATGAGCAAGGCCTCCAACACGCTCTTCTGGTCATACTTGGAGACCTACTCAGCCACCTCGTTTTCCCAAGTGACGCTCCAACGGTCCAGTCGCCGGCTCACATCTGCTGGGGTCATCGTTTTTCCTCTGCTTACGCCGATCATCTCGACCAAGCGTTCGACAGGGATTCCGCCTGTTTGAGTACAAGCTCAATGGCTGCCTCCTCTCCAACTGGCGGGTACTTCCATTTCTTCAGCGTGCGCCGCACCAGAATCCGCAGCCGGGCCCGCACGCTCTCGCGCACCTGCCAATCCACCGTGGTGCTGTTGCGCAGCTTCTCGGTGATCTCGACGGCGATTTTCTTCAAGGTGTCGTCGCCCAACTCCCGCACGGCGCTTTCGTTATTGGCCAGCGCATCGTAGAAAGCGATTTCGTCCGGGCTCAGCCCCAGCGCCGCTTCACGCGCCAGCGCTGCCTGGAAGTCCTTGGCCATCTGGATCAATTCCTCGATGACCTGCGCCGTCTCCACCGCCCGGTTGTGGTATTTGCGCAAGGTTTCCAGCAGTCGGTCGCCGTACTTCTTTTCCTGCACCACGTTGTTACGTGCCCGCGCCTTGATCTCGTCGCGCAACAGCTTCTCCAGCAGTTCCACCGCGAGGTTGCGGCTCTTCATCTGCCGCACGTCTTCCAGGAATTCGTCCGACAGCAGGCCGATATTGGGCTTGTCCAGGCCCGCCAGAGCGAAGATGTCCGCTACCCCGTCGGCCACGATCGCGTTGTCCAGAATTTGCTTGAGCGCGCTGTTCTTGTCCGCGTCGGAACGCTTGCGATCCACCGTGGTGAACTTGACGATGGCGGCCTTGACGGCGGCGAAGAAGGCAATCTCCGTGCGCAGGGCGGCAGCGTCGTCCAGCGTGCTGCACAGGGAAAACGCCTTGCTCACGGCCAGCATGGCATCAAGGAAGCGCTGCTTGCCGTCCTTCAGCCCCAGGATGTGATTGGCCACCGGAACCAGCAGCTTCATGGCGTCGGTCTCGAACCCGCTGTAGTCGAAGCCGTGCATCAGCCCACGCACGATGTCAAGCTTCTCCAGCAGTACCGCCAGAGCCTCGGTCGCGTTGTGCGCCGGGTCGCCTTTGCCCTTGGATTCGGTGTAAATCTTGAGCGCCGCTTTCAGTTCGTTGGCGATGCCAATGTAGTCCACCACCAACCCACCGGGCTTGTTGCGGAACACCCGGTTGACGCGGGCAATCGCCTGCATCAGGTTGTGGCCCTTCATGGGCTTGTCCACATACATGGTGTGGCAGCAGGGCGCGTCGAAGCCGGTCAGCCACATATCGCGCACGATCACCAGTTTCAACGGGTCGGCCGGGTTCTTGAAGCGCTTTTCAAGGCGCTTCTTCACCTGCTGGCTGTACAGGTGCGGCTGCAGCAAAGCCTTGTCCGCCGCCGAGCCGGTCATCACCACCTTGATCGCGCCCTTTTCCGGGTCGGCGTCGTGCCAGTCCGAACGCAAGGCGATGATGGCGTTGTACAGCTCGGCGCAGATGTCGCGGCTCATGCAAACGACCATCGCCTTGCCTTCCAGCGTGGCGGTGCGTGTCTCAAAGTGCTGCACCAGATCGGCCGCCACCTGTTCCAGACGCGGCTTTGCGCCCACCAACTTGGTTAGCGCAGCCCAGTCGCTCTTGGTCTTCTCGCGAGCGGTGAGGTCTTCCTCGTCCTCGATGACCTCATCCACCTGCGCGTTGAGTGCGTCGATCTCGGCCTGGTTCACGTCCAGCTTGGCCAGGCGGCTTTCGTAGAAGATCGGTACCGTGGCGCCATCGTCCACCGCGTCCTGAATGTCGTAGATGCTGACGTAATCGCCGAACACCGCCCTCGTGTCTTTGTCTTCCAGGGCGATGGGCGTGCCGGTGAAACCAATGAAGGTGGCGTTGGCCAGCGCGTCGCGCATGTGCTTGGCGTAGCCGAACACGTACTTGCCGGTTCTGGTGTCCAGCCGCCCCTTCGTGCCGTACTGGCTGCGGTGCGCCTCGTCGGAAATCACCACGATATTGCTGCGACCCGACAGCAGCGGGTGCTGTTCCTCGTCGTCCAGCAGCGCGAACTTTTGCACCGTGGTGAAGATGATGCCGCCCGCCTCACGCGAGGCCAGCATCTCGCGCAGTTCCTCGCGGCTGCCGGCCTGCACTGGCGTCTGCCGCAGCAGGTCTTCGGCAGCGCAGAAGGTGCCGAACAACTGCCCGTCCAGATCGTTGCGGTCGGTCACCACCACCAGCGTGGGGTTCTTCATCTCCGGCTGCTGCAACAGCTTGCCCGCGTAGCAGGCCATGGTGATGCTCTTGCCCGAGCCTTGCGTGTGCCACACCACGCCCGCCTTGCGGCTGCCGGGCTGCACCTCTTTGCCATAGGTGGCACGCGGCTCCTGCACTTCCAGCACGCCCTTGTCCAGATTGCGGGCAGCAATCACCGTCGCCTTCACCGCCTCGCGCACCGCATGGAACTGGTGGTAGCCCGCGATCTTCTTGATGATCTGGTCGGCATCCTGCTCGAACAGCACGAAGTGGCGCACGTAATCGAGAAACAGCTCAGGCGCAAAGAAACCGCGCACCAGCGTTTCCAGCTCGAATTCCAGCAGCGGCCGGTCGTCCTCATTGGCAATCGCCCGCCAGGGCTGCATGCGCTCCTGATTGGCCGTCAGCGACCCCAGCCGCGCCGTGAAACCGTCGCTGACCACCACCGCCACGTTGGTGTTGAACAGGTCGCCGATCTCTTCCTTGTAGGTCTGAATCTGGTTGAAGGCATCCCAGATGTCGGTCTGCTCGTTGGCCGGGTTCTTCAGCTCGATCACCGCCAGCGGCAGGCCGTTGACGAAAGCCACCAGGTCCGGACGGCGCGGCTGTTTGGTGCCGGTCACGGTGAATTGGCTGACCAGCAGGAAGTCATTATTGTGTGGGTTGGCGAAGTCGATGAGATTGACCAGATCGCTGCGTTTCTCGTCGCCCACTGAAAACTCGACCGGGATACCGGCCAGCAACAACCGATGCACACGACGGTTGCGTGCGATCAGCAGCGGCTCGCTCACGGTCAGTAGTTCGTGCGCGGCCTGCTCCAGCGCGGCGGCGGGGATCTGCGGGTTGATGCGTGCCAGCACGGCCAACAGGTGGTCGCGCAGCACCACCTGACGGTAGTCGGTGCGGGCGGGGCTGTCGCCATCCGGCGCCATGTCCGGGCCATTGACGTGGTGCCATCCCAGTTCGCCAAACCAGCCGATGGCGGTGTCTTCGAGTTGCTGTTCAGTAATGCTCATGTCGTCCGTTCTTCCGTATCGCCTTTCAGCAGCACGAAGTGCTCGATCAGCCGCACCATCAGCTCCTTCTGCGCGGGCAGGCTCTCGGCCACCAGCAGCGCCAGCGCCACCAGCGTGTTGTCGTTGATGAGCTGCTCCACCGCCCGAGTCAGCAGGTGCCCGCCTTGCTCAAAGATGATGAGGTTGCTCATATCTCCTGCTCCAAAGCATTGTCCGAACCGTGGGCTTCTTGAAATCTAGTATGGCGAATATCACGACTTCAAATCGTCCAGCTTCATCAGGGTAAAGCGGGGGCGACCTTGGCCGACCTGCATCACATGAAGCGTGACCGTAGTCGGCTTATGCAGCCACTCGCGATTAAGAACATCTGGATCAGCTACAGCCTTGTCCACTTTTCCTTTGATTATTCCTTCGTCGCCGGGAAGCTTGAACTCGAAAGTTCGGCTTGCTGGAAGTACGCCTTGAAGCTCGCCCTGATAGCTTTCTTCTCGCTCCTGGATGTTGTCATCTCGCAAACGCTCGCTGGAGGTCTTGATCTGCTCATAGTCCGAAAATCGGAAAGAACGGTCTTCAAGTTCGAGCGTACACCATGCTTGCTGTTGCACCAAAATTTCTAGAAATTCATGCACTTTCCTGACCGCGCGAGGATGCACTTCTTCGATCACCTCAGCTACCTCATCGTCACTACCAGTCGCCGTCAGCCTGAATAATGATTCGATCGTCTCCACCGCCTCTTGTGCTTTCGTTGTGTCTGGAAAAAGCGACGGTTGTGCCGCAGGCAACTCGAACTCAAACCCGAAGGAACCGATAGCTGTCCCTGTGATGAGCAGCTGATTTTTGCTTCGATCAGGAATCGGCCCCATATCTTGCAGCCCGTCACTGAGCGCGGCAGCAATCGCTGCAAACGCATCAGAGAACGCCCCTGTGGCCTTGGCACCGAAATCGGCAGCGATTCCGTAGCTGCCAATTACCGGCCGTCCTCGGAACGTCAATCTAGCCTTCTGCGAAACTTGTGCAGGCAACACAGCCAAAGCCTCACGAGCGTTTGCCAGCCGTGTTTCCAAGCTCATACGCTCAATGAGGTTTTCAGCAGGTACGGAGGCCAACAACACCTCCAGCTCCTTGATTTCAGAGGCAATAAACAAGGCTTCATTAGTCATGGTGAATACCTCCATGAAGATTCAATATCGCCCGTGCTGTGGCGTCCTGTGCTGGATCAAGATCAACCTGCACAAAGCCCTTCCATAAGCCATTGCGCCGATGCGACCACATGCTGTACCAGTAACTCACCCGCCTGACAGCATTTTTTTCGAAAACACCACCAATCTGAACGAAGTAGGCGTCCATCGCATACGCTTGTTTCGTCTTCGCCTGATCGAACAGGGCACCATGCTGGGTGATGAGCATTTGCTGGTCCAGTCTCATCAAATTAAGAAAATTCACCACATCCATATCACGGGGCGAGCGGCCTTCCAGTGTTTCCACATCTTCAAGGAAGCTACCGTCGAGCCACTGGAACCCGGACACGATTCCCGCTTGGTGAAGTGCTGCGCGAAATCGCAACAGGCCATCAAGGATACTTATCCGCTCAGGCGAGGTCGAGAATCGATCTACCAATACTGACAACTCAGTCACATATGGCGAACGCTCAGGGCTATTGCCAGGTGCATCGGGCATGATGGACGGCAGTACACCTGCGGCATTCCAAGCGGGTATTGTCATGCAAGCCTCCTTTTGTCTTCTCTACATTTCAGTCGCTTCCATCCGTAACTCGCCGGAGAGGAGTTTAGGGAGTAAGGAATCGCGGAGTTGAGTTAAGTTATCTATTTGTTCTAGGTTCTTCTGCCGTTTTCGGAATAGATGCTCCACAATTTCCGCATGTGCCTTAAGAACTTGATATTCAGGCAAAAGAAGCTCTATTTGCTTGAGATGCATTGGCCCAAAATTTCTTTGGGCACTTCCAGAGGCGCGTATTTCAAGTTCGCTTTGTAGCTGAGTATCAACAAATCCGGCAATGAAATGCAAAGTGCTTACATTTTGAATCGCGCGAAATCTGACAACGCTAGTATTTAATGAGAGCGGCAAATGTGATTTGCGCACGAAACCAAACCTACCCAACGTCCCTGAAATTGAGATGACTATGTCATCTTCGGACAACTGGAAGTGACTGTATTTTCCAAATGCTTCTTCCTGCGTGATTTTATTGGCTGTATCCAGTTTTAAGTCGCCATCCTTAATGCATCGTATGTTGATGAATTTAATTCCATCTTCTGCTTCTGTGTACTGCCAATTCCTTATTCCAGGCCCTTCCAAAAAGTCTATAACGTCTGGAAGCTGCCTCACTCTCCACCCCTTCGGAATCTCCCCCAACTCCGACTCTTGCATTGCATCGGGAAACAGCGCGGCGGTGGCGGCGAGTTGGTCGTGGTGCTCGCGCGGCATCTGGTCGAGTTCCGCGTCGGTTTTGCCACTGATGGCGCGCATGGCGGCGCGCAGCGGGTCTTGGCCTTGTTCGATGGCGGCGATCTTGGCCTTGACCGGGTCGAAATCGACAAACCAGGATTTGAAGATGGCTTGTGCCATGGCTTCGAGGGTTTGGTTGATTCCGCGGTTGAGGCTTATCTTGTCAGTAAGGGAGAACCTGACGTTTGCGATTCTCTCCTGCTCCTCTCTGGAGGGCAGATCAATTTCCAACTTTAAGAGTTCAGCTTGGCGAATACCTTGAACCGTTGATCCTGATGCTCGCGCTGCAATCTGCCTCTGCCCCTCCGAGGAGGCCAGCCAAGCTGCCAGATATTTTTGGTTAATCAATCGTGGATTAGGCCGCAGTCCAAACACTCGTTGCCCGAGCACGTATTTCTTGTCATCTTGAATGTAGAAGACTTCACCCATTGGCGCTTCAGAGGTCAAAATGATATCGCCCTCTTGCACCTCCACGGTCATCCACTTTTTATACATCTCAGTAGATGCATATCGCATTGACTGTACCTCAACCAAGCCATCCGTCTTGACGTGCTTTGCAGATAAAACAGGTACACCACTTAGGGAGAAATCATCGAATCCCATCTTGTTTGGGGTCTTACCACGATGATCAATGATCAGCTCCAAGAGTTCAGAGAGCGGGAGCTTTGTCGGATTAGATGACATAACCCAGCTCCGCCAAATTCTCCTTGATCTCCGCTTCCAGCTTGGCACTCTCCGCAAACTGCTCCGCCAGTTGCGTCGTCAAGCGCTGCATTTTCTCGGCGAAAGGCTCTCCGTCGTCCTCCTGCTCCGCCGCGCCCACATAGCGCCCCGGCGTGAGCACATGCTCATGTTTGCGAACGTCCTCCAGCGTGGCGGTGTAGCAGAAGCCCGGCACATCTTCATAATCCTCGTCTTGCTGCCAGGCGTGAAAGGTACGGGCGATTTTCTGGATGTCTTCCCGCGTGAAGTCGCGCAGCACGCGGTCTTTCATATAACCCATTTGACGAGCGTCGATGAACAGGAACTCACCGCGCCGGTCGCGCTTCTTCTTATCCAGCGCGAAGCCGTTCTGCTTGTCGCGGGTCAGGAACCAGATGCAGGCCGGAATCTGGGTGTTGGTGAACAACTGGCCCGGTAGCGCGACCATGCACTCCACGTAGTCGTCCTCGATCAGCCGCTTGCGGATTTCGCCTTCGTTGTTGGTGTTGGAACTCATGGAGCCGTTGGCCAGCAGCAGTGCCATACTGCCGGTGGGCGCCAGGTGCCAGAGCATGTGCTGCAACCAGGCGAAGTTGGCATTGCCCTGCGGCGGGGTGCCGGCTATCCAGCGCGGGTCGCCGGCCAGCTTTTCGTTCCACCATTCCTTCATGTTGAAGGGCGGGTTGGCCATGACAAAATCGGCGCGCAGATCCGGGTGCAGATCATTTAGCAAGGTGTCGGCCGGGCCGCTGCCGAAGTTGAAGTCGATGCCGCGGATAGCCATGTTCATGGCGGCTAGCCGCCAGGTGGTGGGGTTGCTCTCCTGACCGTAGACGCTGATCTGCCCACTCGTACCGTTGGCCGCTTTGCCGCCGTGCTGTTCGATGAACTCCTCGCTCTGCACGAAGAAGCCGCCGGAGCCCATGGCTGGGTCGTAGACGCGGCCCTTGAACGGCTGGAGCATTTCCACGATCAGGGTAACGATGCTCTTGGGCGTGTAGTACTGGCCCCCCTTCTTGCCTTCGGCCAGGGCGAACTGGCCGAGGAAGTATTCGTAGACGTGACCGAGGATGTCCTTGGATTTCAGGTCCAGCAGCTGGCCTTTGTATTGCTTGGCACTGAAATCGGTATCCGAGAAGTGGCTGATCAACCCGGCCAGCTTGCTGGAGTCGAGCTGCACACGGGCGAAGTCCTTGTTGAGCACGTTCTTCAGGCGGGCATTCTCGCGCTCGATGGCCTCCATGGCGTTGTCGATCAGCCAGCCGACCGAGCGCATTTCCTCGGGCTCGTCCTTGCCCGGCTTGTTCCACGGTAGCGCGGCCTTGGGCGGCAGTTGCGCGCAATCGCGCAGGGTTTGCCAGCGGGCCTCGACTGGCACCCAGAACACGTTTTTTTCGGTGTAGTAGTCGCGGACTTCCAGTTCGGCCGCGATGTGCTCTTCGTACTCTTGTGTGCCCGCGCCGCCGTATTCGGCCGGGTCCATGTAGTAGTCATGCTCTGGATCGGTGAACTGCTCGCGCAATTCCTTCTGCCGCTCCTCGAAAGCGTCGGAAACGTATTTCAGGAAAATAAGGCCGAGCACGACGTGCTTGTATACGGCGGCGTCGAGGTTGGAGCGCAGCTTGTCGGCGGCGGTCCAGAGCTTCTTGTCCAGATCATCCAAGAACTGTTGCTCAATGGGCTTCACATCAAAATTCCTTCTTCTTTAAGCGTCATATTTCAAGTGGATTTTCGTCCAGGTCGCTGCCACCCTCACTTCCCAATACAAAACTTCCCGAAAATCTCCCCCAGCAAATCATCCGGCGAAAACTCCCCGGTGATCTCGTTGAGCGCGTTCTGCGCCAGCCGCAGCTCCTCGGCCAGAATATCCAGCGCCGGCTGCGGTGTGTTCAGGTGGGCATCGGCCAGCTCCACATGCGTGGCCACACGCTCCAGCGCCTGCACATGGCGCTCGCGCGCGATGAACACGCCTTCGGGAGCCGACTGCCAGCCGACGATCTGCAACAGGCGCTGGCGCAGCGCGTCCAGGCCTGCGCCGGTCTTGGCCGAGATCGCCAGATGGGTATCGTCCTGCTGGCCGGCTGCACTCACGGCATCGGCCTTGTTGGCGATATGCAGCACCGGCACCTGTTCCGGCAGTTGCGCCTGCAGCCGCTCGGCAATCCGTGCGTCGGCGGCATCGTAATCGGCCTGGCCCACGCGTGTCAGGTCATGCAGAAACAGCACCGCGTCGGCACGCGTGATTTCGCTCCAGGCGCGTTCGATGCCGATCGCCTCCACCTGATCTACCTCGGCCAGGGCCGTATCACGCAGGCCGGCGGTATCGATCACATGCAGCGGCACGCCCTCGATCTGGATGGTTTGCGTCACCTTGTCGCGCGTGGTGCCGGCAATCGGCGTCACGATGGCCAGTTCGGCACCGGCCAGGGCGTTGAGCAGCGAGCTCTTTCCGGCGTTCGGCTGGCCGGCAATCACCACCTGGATGCCTTCGCGCAGCAGCGCCCCCTGCTGCGCCTGACGCCGGATCGCGTCCAGCTGCGCAGCGATGCCGGCGAGCTGGCCGGCGGCATCGGCCTGCTGCAAGAAGTCGATCTCCTCTTCGGGAAAATCCAGCGTGGCCTCCACCAGCATGCGCAGGTGGATCAGCGCATCGCGCAGGGAATGGATCTCCTGGCTGAAGGCACCGCTGAGCGAGCGGCTGGCGCTGCGCGCCGCGGTTTCGGTACTGGCGTCGATCAGGTCGGCCACGGCCTCGGCCTGGGCCAGATCCAGCTTGCCGTTCAGAAAGGCGCGCTCGGTAAACTCGCCCGGCTGCGCCACGCGCATGCCCAGCGCCTGACCGGCCTGCAGGCAATGGGCCAGCAGCATCTGCAGCACCACACTGCCGCCGTGGGCCTGCAGCTCCAGCACGTCCTCGCCGGTGTAGCTGTGCGGTGCCGGAAACCACAGCGCCAGGCCATGGTCGAGCGGCTGGCCATCCTCGCCCGGAAACGGCATATAGGTCGCCAGGCGCGGCTGCAGCGCACGCCCGAGCAGCTGCTGCACCAGCGGTGCCAGGCCCTTGCCGCTCAGGCGCACGATACCCACGGCTCCGCGGCCGGGAGCGGTGGCGATGGCGGCAATCGGATCGTTGTAGCGGCTCAGCATGGCAGATAGGCGTCCAGATGAAAAAACATGCTGGCATTGTACGGAGTGCCCCGGCCCGCGAGGGGAAATGCGGGTAGCCGCTACCCCGGCCATCAGGCATGATGCCGCAGAACGATCGTTCTTTTTTGGGCGATACCGCTCTTCCGCCTTGCCCTTTTCCTGCCTGATACACCATGTCCAACGCATTCGATTCCCGCCCCTGCCTGTTCATTTCCGGTGCTGCCGTCGGCATTGGCCGTGCCACCGCACGCCTGTTCGTTCAACAGGGCTGGTTTGTCGGCATCGGCGATATCGATCAGGATGGCATGGCAGCGCTGGAGCACGAGCTGGGCAGCCAGAATTGCCTGTGCTTCCCGCTTGATGTAGGCCGGCACGAGGACTGGACCGATGCGCTGGCACGCTTCCACGCCCATACCGGCAGGCTGGACCTGCTGGTGAACAATGCCGGCATCATGCTGTCCGGGCCGTTCGAGCAGACCAGCGTGGCGCAGCACCTGTGCCAGATCGGCATCAATGTGCATGGCGTGCTGCTGGGCTGCCACGCCGCCCATCCCTATCTGCGCACCACCCCCAGCGCGCGCGTGATCAATCTGGCATCCAGCGCCGCCTTCTATGGCCAGGCGGCGCTGGCCAGCTACTCGGCCAGCAAGTTTTTCGTGCGCGGCCTGACCGAAGCGCTGAATATCGAGTGGCAGCATCAGGATATCCGCGTGATGGACCTGATGCCGCTGTTTGTGCAGACCGGCCTGCTCGATGGCAATCAGCCGCCCAGTCTGCGCCGGCTGGGCGTGCACCTGCAGCCCGAAGATGTCGCCCGGGTACTCTGGCAGGCAGCACAATGCCCCCGCTGGAGCCGGGTGCACTGGCCGGTTGGCCTACATGCGCGTATGCTGTACAAGGTAATGGCATTCACGCCCGATTGGCTGAATCGCCTGATTGCCCACCAGATAGCGACCTGAGGAGACGCCATGCACACCAGTACCCTGCCCAGCAGCGCCGCCAGCGAGCGCAACAAGGATCCGATCCTGAACGCCTTGCGGCCCCTGTTGCCTGATCAGGGCAAGGCACTGGAAATTGCCAGTGGTACCGGCCAGCATGCCGCCCATTTTGCCGCTGCCCTGCCCGGCTGGCAGTGGCAGCCCAGCGACATGGACGACACGCTGTTCGGAGCGATTGCCGACCATGCCCGGCAACAGGCTGCCGACAACGTGCAGCCCGCCATCGCACTGGATGTGCGCAGCAACCCCTGGCCGCTGCCGGCCAAAACCCGGTTCGACCTGATCTACTGCGCCAACATGCTGCACATCGCCTCCTGGATCTGCTGCCCCGGCCTGATGCAGGGCGCAGCGCGCCATCTGGCCGACAACGGCCTGTTGGTCACCTACGGGCCTTACCTGGAGCAGGATGTCCCCACGGCGCCCAGCAACCTGGCCTTCGATGCCGACCTGCGCCAGCGCAACCCGAGCTGGGGCATCCGCCAGCTGGCCGATGTGGAAAAGGAAGCCCGCCTGGCCGGACTGCACCTGCGCCAGCGCATCAGCCTGCCGGCCAACAACCTGCTGCTGGTGTTCGGCCGCTGACCCGGCAGCATCGGCACCCACAAACAACAAGGGCACCTGCATGCAGGTGCCCTTGTCATGTCAGGCCGTGACCGGCCCTGGCATCAGTTGACGCCGAGCTTGCGGTTGATGAACCACTGCTGCGCAATCGACAGGATGTTGTTCGTCAGCCAGTACAGCACCAGGCCGGCCGGGAAGAAGAAGAACATCACGCTGAACAGCAGCGGCATGGCCCACATCATCTTCGCCTGCATCGGGTCCGGCGGCGTCGGGTTCAGCCAGACCTGCAGCAGGCTGGAGGCCGTCATCAGGATCGGCAGGATGAAGTACGGATCGGGCGTGGACAGATCCTGCACCCACAGGATCCAGGGTGCGCCACGCATTTCGATGCTGGACAGCAACACCCAGTACAGCGCGATGAACACCGGGATCTGGACCATGATCGGCAGGCAGCCGCCCAGCGGGTTGACCTTTTCCTCGCGGTAGATGCGCATCATCTCCTGCTGCATCTTCTGCGGCTCTTCCTTGTAGCGCGTGCGCAGCTCCTGCACCTTGGGGTTGATCGCCTTCATCTTGGCCATGCTGGCATAGGCCTTGTGGTTCAGCCAGAAGAAGGCCGCCTTCAGCAGCACCACCAGCGCCACGATCGCCCAGCCCCAGTTGTGCAGAAAGCCGTACAGGAAGGTCAGCAGCCAGTACAGCGGACGCGCCAGGATGGTCAGCCAGCCGTAGTCCTTGACCAGGTCAAAGTTGGGCGACAGCGCCTGCATGATCTTTTCTTCCTGCGGGCCCACATACAGCGTGCTGCCCAGGGTCTTGCTGGTACCCGGAGCCACTTCGCCCACATTGAACAGCTGGCCGGCCGCGTACAGGTTCTCGGCCTTGCGCACGTAGTTCTCGCGCGCCGTGCCTTCCGGCGGCAGCCAGGCGCTGGCAAAGTAGTGCTGCACCATCGCCACATAGCCGTCCGGCGCGTGCTTCTGGTAGTCGGCCTTGCCCTTGTCCACGGAAGAGAATTCGACCTTCTGGAACTTGCCTTCATCGCTGTAGAAGGCCGGACCGGTGAAGGTGGAGTAGAAGAAGTTGCCGCCCGGGCCCTTGCTGCCGTCACGCACCAGCTGCTGGTACAGCTGCGGGGCCACCGGTGCCGTACCGGTGTTGATCACCTCGTGCTGCACGTCGATGGCATAGCTGCCACGCTTGAGCGTGTAGGTCTTGGCCAGCTTCACGCCACCCTGCGCTGCGGATTCGAAGCGCAGCACCAGCGTGTCTTGCCCTTCGGCCAGGGCACGTTCGGGCGTCACCAGCGTCATCGGCGTCACATGGCTCGGCAAGGCACCGCCACTCAAGCCACTCTGCACCATGTACTGGTGCGACTGGTTGTTCTGCAGCAGGTGGATCGGCGTGCTGGATGGGTCGTTCGACAGCTCGGGGTATTTCAACAGCTGGGCATCGATCAGGGAGCCACCATTGCTGTCAAAGGTCAGCTTGTAGACATCGGTCGCGATGTCGATGCGCTGGCCTGCCGTGGCGGCTGCCGGTGCAGCGCCCGCCGTACCGGCCACGACCGTGCCGGCAGGCGCAGAAGCGCTGCCGACTGGAGCCGATGCGCTAGCCGCCGGCGTGCCGGTCGGGAAGAACGTGGCCTTGCGGCCGTTGTGGATCTGCCACTGGTCCCAGAGCAGGATCAGCGAAAAGGCGAAGATGATCCACAGAATGGAGCGACGGATATCGTTCATCATGGGCGTGAGGAGGGTGAAGTCGGGCTATCGCCGCGAATGGAGGAAGGCGCAGTCCCGGCGGCGCGCGCACCCGTCAGGCGGGTGAACAGGCGCGGCGGCTGCTCGGGGACCGGATCGCATCCGCCCTGGCACCAGGGCTGGCAGCGGGCCAGGCGGGCCACCATCAGGTAGCTGCCGGTAGCCGCACCATGCCGTTCCAGCGCCTGCATGGCATACGCGGAACAGGTGGGCTCGAACCGGCAGCTGTTGCCCAGCCAGGGGCTGAGCAGCAGGCGGTAGCCCTTGATGCAGGAGATGAGAATGCGCTTCATGGTGTGCCCTGCATTGTGCCAGATGCCTGTTGCAGCGCGTCAACTGCCGCAAGCGGCACCCCGGGCGGCAGCGCCAGCGGCTGCAGGCGATGCCAGTCGGTACGGGCGAACAGCTGCTGCAGTTCGGCGCGCACCGCCTGCTTCAGGGCATCGGAACTGGCGCTGATGAACTGGCGGCGATCAAAGCCCGCGCGCAGGCGCAGCACGATCGCCGTATGCAACGGCAGTCCGGGAGCCAGCTCGGCCGTGATGGCCCGCATCTGGCGCTTGATCAGGTTGCGCGTTACCGCGCGCCTGGCCCAGCGCTTGGGCACCAGCACGCCCATAGAGACAGCGCCGTCTGCAAACAAACGGCGCTGACGCGGCTGCGCATCGTGCGGCGGCTCCCCGCTGGCGGGACGCCACTGCAAGGCGTGCAACACGAAATGGGGCGTGCGATACAGCACGGTTCCCTGCATCACGGCCTGGAACTGGGCCGGTTGGCGCAGGCGCTGCATGCGTGCCGGAGTACTCATGGCCGCAGGCGGCTAATGCCGGCCGGCGTCCGTGCAGACTCAGACGGCCAGGCGCTTGCGACCCTTGGCGCGACGGGCGTTGATGACGGCACGGCCGCCCTTGGTCTTCATGCGAACCAGAAAACCGTGGGTACGGGCGCGGCGGGTCTTGGAAGGCTGGTAAGTGCGTTTCATGGGGAAAATCCTCAGGTCATGTAGTTATAGCAAGGCCGGACGGCGCATGCCCCGAAAGTCCGGGACTGCCCGGCTACAGCCACCACAATGGCAGCTGCCCAGCCTCTGTTCTCCCGTAAAATTTCGGGAAAGCCTGTGATTATCACAAAAAATCCGCATCTGATCAATCACTTACCCCGGCATATCGCTGCACCGGGGCGAAAAAACCACCCAAAAACCCGACCCCGGCCTAAAATGCTGCTTCCGCGGCACAGAATCGGGCCACCCGTCCGACACCCTGTGCGCCGTCAGGCCAGACCCACAATGGCCAGATGGCAGGCTCGCTCCCGCGTCCGCCTGCCGCACCCCGGCATCATTCCCAGAACACGATTTGCCCACTCGCCATTCCGACATGTCTGCAGAAGCCCTTCCCTCCGCCGGAGAATCCACTGACGCTGCCCTATGGCACGCCTGCATGGACGTGCTGGCCCAGGAAGTGCCGCCGCAACAGTTCAACACCTGGCTCAAGCCGTTGCAGGCACGCCCCGATGCCAATGGCAACGGCTTGGTGATCGAGGTCGCCAACCGCTTCAAGCTGGACTGGATCCGCAGCCAGTTCCTGCAGCGCATGGAAGTGGTGCTGGAGCAGCTGGCCGAGCGCCCGGTTCCCATCGATCTGACGATTGCCGCACGCGCCCCGCGCCCGGCCGTGGCACGCGCTGCCGTGATCCAGGCCGCGCGCCTGCAGCAACAGGGAGCCGTCAGCCCGGCCGTCCCGGCCGTGGCACAGGATCTGGCCGTATCGATTCCGGTACTGCCTGCCGGCCAGCCGCTGGCAGCCGCCCCGACCAACGATTCCCGCCTGGACCGCGAGCGCACCTTCGACAATCTGGTGGAAGGCAGCGCCAACCGCATGGCGCGCACCGCCGCGCTGCACGTGGCCAGCCAGCCTGGCATCAAGTACAACCCGCTGTTCATCTACGGCGGTGTCGGCCTCGGCAAGACCCACCTGCTGCAGGCGGTTGGCAACCAGCTGCTGCAGCAGAACCCGCAGGCACGCGTGCTCTACATCCACGCCGAACAGTTCGTGAACGACGTGGTGGCCGCCTCGCGCCGCAACTCCTTTGACGATTTCAAGTCGCGCTACCATTCGCTCGACCTGCTGCTGATCGACGACGTGCAGTTCTTCGCCGGCAAGGAAAAGACGCAGGAAGAATTCTTCAACGCCTTCGAGGCCCTGCTGTCCAAGAAGAGCCATATCGTGATGACCAGCGACACCTACCCCAAGGGCCTGGCCAACATCACGCAGCGTCTGGTGTCGCGTTTCGATTCCGGCCTGAGCGTGGCCATGGAGCCGCCGGGCCTGGAAATGCGCGTTGCCATCCTGATGAACAAGGCGCAGGCCGAAGGCCAGGAGCTGTCCGAGGATGTCGCCTTCTTCGTCGCAAAGAACGTGCGCGCCAACGTGCGTGAGCTGGAAGGCGCGCTGCAGAACATCCTGGCCTATTCGCGCTTCAGTGGCCGCGCCATCGACATCCAGCTGGTGCGCGAGGCCCTGCGCGACCTGCTGTCGATCAAGAACCGCCAGATCAGCGTCGAGAACATCCAGAAGACGGTAGCCGATTTCTACAAGATCAAGATCGCCGACATGCACAGCAAGAAGCGGCCGGCGCATATTGCGCGTCCACGCCAGATTGCCATGTACCTGGCCAAGGAGCTGACGCAGAAGAGCTTGCCCGAAATCGGCGACATGTTTGGCGGCCGCGACCACACCACGGTGCTGCACGCGGTGCGCAAGATCGCCAAGGAGCGCAATAACGACCAGGACCTGAACCAGCAACTGCACGTGCTGGAGCAGACCATCAAGGGCTGATCCGCCCGGGCGGCTTCAGTGGCCGCCGATATCGTGTGACAGCCGGTGGTGGATGCGCCGCGTCAGCCACCAGACCAGCAGCAGCACGAAGGGAATCGACAGGCCGGCCACGGTTTCCGGCTGCCAGGGCAACCAGCCGGCTCCCTTGGCCGCCTTGGCGGCATACAGCACCAGACTCACCATGTAATACGAGATCGCCGCGATCGACAGGCCTTCGACCGTGGTCTGCAGCCGGGTCTGCAGTTCCTGGCCACGCGTCAGCTTGTGCAGCAGCTGCTGGCTCTGCTGTTCGGCCGAAATATCGATGCGCGTGCGCAGCAGGCCGCTGCTGCGGCTGATGCGTTCGGACAGCATGCTCAGGCGCTCTTCGGACGCGGCCACGGTCGCCATGGCCGGCGAGGTGCGGCGCTGGATGAAATCGCGCATGCTTTGCGTGCCGCGGATCGGCTTTTCGCGCAGTTCGTCCATGCGGGCGCGCACCAGCGCAAAGTAGGCACGGCTGGCCGAATAGCGCCAGGCATGCTCGGCCGTGGCACGTTCCACGCTGGCAGCCAGTGCAATCAGGCGGTCCAGCAGTTCTTCCTCGATCGCCTCGTCCTGCTTCATCTGGCCGGTGATGGTGACCAGCTCCTGCTCGGCCTGGTTCAGGAAGGGCGCCAGCTGCTTGGCCGTGGGCAGGCCACGCAAGGCCATCAGGCGGTAGGTTTCCAGCTCCAGCAGGCGCAGCGCGATCCGGCCGGCGCGTTCGGCACTGGTGACCTGTGGTGCCAGCACCAGGATGCGCTCGAAACCATCCGGTCCGATCTGGAAGTCGCTCAGACCCCAGGAATGGCCCTGCCCCAGCTGCGCACCAAACAGGCGCACCGGCTGCTCGGGATAGCCATGCATGGCGGCAAACCAGTGACGGGCGCGCTCCATGCGCTGTTGCGTCTGCTCCGGCTCCAGCTCGTCGTGCAGCATCCAGAGATCGATGGCGGCCAGCGTCTTGCCCGGGATGCCGGCCAGCCAGCGCCGGATTTCCGGATCGATGCCGGGTGGCTGCGGGTCCAGCCCGGCACAGCAGCCGGCAGGCAGCGGCAACAGCAGCGCATAGCGCGTGAATTCGGTGTGGCGCTCCCACTGCAGCACCTGGCTGGCCTGGCCGGCCGTGGCGGCCGACAAGCGCATGCTGGCAAAGCTGCTGGCCAGATCGGCCAGCGTCAGGCCGGACTGGCCCGGCAGCGTCTGCAAATGGGCCAGTTCCTGCTCGCGGCTGCTATCGGCTCCGTGCAGCACCGCCACATACAGCACGCGTGCCGGCAGCGTGATCAGCGGCATCGGGCGCGCGTGCACCTCGTCGTGTACGACACGGCGCAGGGCATCATCCGGGGGTGGGCGCAGCATGTCCATGGCAGCAGCAGGAGTTGTCAGGGGAAAATCCATTCTAGCGCCTGTTGTCACCAGGCATCACCGGCAACGCCGCCAGCCGCAAGACCCGCCGGACACGCACGGAATTGGCCTGCGCCAACGCAGGCACCCCCTTACAATAGCCGCCATGCTCCAAGTCAAACACGATCTGCTCGCTGCCCTGGCAGCCGAGCTGGAAAAACTCAGCCCCGGTGCCGGCGCACGCGCCGCCTTCGAACTGCCCAAGCAGGCCGCCCACGGTGACTGGGCCACCAACGCGGCCATGCAACTGGCCAAGCCGCTCAAGCAGAATCCGCGTGCCCTGGGCGAACAGCTCAAGACCGCCCTCGAGGCCCAGCCGGCCTACCAGCAGTGGGTCTCCGCCATCGAGATTGCCGGCCCCGGCTTTCTGAACATCCGCCTCCGGCCCGAAGCCAAGCAGCAGGTGGTGCGTGAAGTGCTGTCCACCGGCAGCGCCTTTGGCAGCCAGCCGGCACGCAGCGACAAGGTGCTGGTCGAATTCGTCAGCGCCAACCCGACCGGTCCGCTGCACGTCGGCCACGGCCGCCAGGCAGCGCTGGGCGATGCCATCTGCAACCTGCTCGCCAGCCAGGGCCTGCAGGTGACGCGCGAGTTCTATTACAACGATGCCGGCGTGCAGATCGACACGCTGACCAAGAGCACGCAGCTGCGCGCCAGGGGCTTCAAGCCGGGCGATGAGTGCTGGCCGACCGATGCCGACAACCCGCTGGCGAAGAACTTCTACAACGGCGACTACATCAACGACATTGCCCAGGCCTTCCTGAGCCGCGAAACCGTCAAGGCCGATGACCGCGAATTCACCGCCAACGGCGATGTCGAGGACTACGACAACATCCGCCAGTTCGCCGTGGCCTACCTGCGCAACGAGCAGGACAAGGACCTGCAGGCCTTCCGCCTGCGCTTTGACAACTACTACCTGGAAAGCAGCCTGTACAGCGATGGCCGCGTCGCCGATGCGGTACAGAAGCTGATCGACAACGGCCATACCTACGAGCAGGATGGCGCGCTGTGGCTGCGCAGCACCGACTTTGGCGACGACAAGGACCGCGTCATGCGCAAGAGCGATGGCGGCTACACCTATTTCGTGCCCGATGTCGCCTACCACATCGCCAAGTACCAGCGCGGCTTCCACCAGGCCATCAACATCCAGGGCACCGACCACCACGGCACCATTGCACGCGTGCGCGCCGGCCTGCAGGCGGCCGGCGTCGGCATTCCCCAGGGCTTCCCCGATTACGTGCTGCACACCATGGTGCGCGTGGTGCGTGGCGGCGAAGAGGTCAAGATCAGCAAGCGCGCCGGCAGCTACGTCACGCTGCGCGACCTGATCGAATGGACCAGCGCCGATGCGGTGCGCTTCTTCCTGCTGTCGCGCAAGCCGGATACCGAATACACCTTCGACGTTGATCTGGCGCTGAGCAAGAACAACGAAAACCCGGTCTACTACGTGCAGTACGCGCACGCCCGCATCAGCTCGGTGCTGGCACAATGGGGCGGCGATACCACCTCGCTGGCGCAGGCCGACCTGTCGGCCCTGGACACCCCGGCAGCCCAGGCGCTGCTGGTGAAGCTGGCCCAGTACCCCGACATGCTGCGCACCGCGGCGGCCGATTTTGCCCCGCATGATGTGACTTTCTACCTGCGTGAACTGGCCTCCAGTTACCATAGCTACTATGATGCCGAACGCATCCTGGTAGATGACGAAGCCACCCGCACGGCGCGACTGGCGCTGGTTGCCGCCACGCGTCAGGTGCTGGCCAACGGGCTGGCAATGCTGGGCGTGACCGCCCCTGAAAAAATGTGAGCCCCAACGCATGACCAAGGCAGTTCAACACCGTATTCCTTCCCGCCCCCTGCGCCGAGCCCAACGCGGTATCGGCCTGGTGGGCTTTATCGTCGGCCTGGTGGTCGGTCTGGCCGTGGCCCTCGGCGTGGCCGTCTATGTCACCAAGGTACCCTCGCCCTTCAACGACAAGAGCTCGGTACGTACCGCCGAGCAACAGGCCGCCGAAGAGGAGGCCCTGAAGAAGTGGGACCCGAACGCCGGCCTGCAACCGGGCAAGACCAAGCCGGCTCCGACAGAAGAGCCCGCCCCGACCGAAGCTCCGGCGCCGCAGGATGAACCCGACCGCAGCACCCCGCCTGCAACCGATACCGATACCGATACCCAGGCTGATGGCGACACCAGCCGTGACGCGACCACCACCAGCCCCGACAGCAGCACTCCGCCTGCCGTGCTGGGTGATCGCGACCGCGAACTGGAGCAGGCTCGCAAGGAAGCCGAAGCCAAGCTGGCCGCCGACAAGGCGCGCGAGCAGGCCCGTGCCAAGGCGAAAGCCGAAGCAGACGCCAAGGCCAAGGCGGATGCCGAAGCCAAGGGAAAGGCCGACGCCAGGGCCAAGGCTGACGCCGCCGCCAAGGCCAAATCCGATGCAGCGGCCAAGGCCAACCAGTCCAGCGATCCGATCGGCGCACTGGTGGAGTCGCGTACCAAGCCGGCTCCGGCACCCAAGCCGACGCCGACGCCGGCCCCGACTGCCAGCAACGAGCCTTTTGTCTACTTCGTGCAGGCCGGCGCCTTCCGCAATGCCTCCGAGGCCGATGCCCAGAAGGCACGCCTGTCCCTGCTGGGCATGAACCCGCGCGTCACCGAGCGTGACCAGGCCGGTCGCCCGATCTACCGCGTGCGCCTGGGCCCCTACAACAGCAAGGCCGATGCCGACAGCGCGCGCAGCCGCCTCGAGAACGCTGGCGTCACGGCCGCCCTGGTGCGCGTCCAGCGCTGATCGTCCCGCACCGTTACACCCGCATACACCGACACTGGCACTTTCCGCGCGCGAACCGGTCAGAATCCAGGTTCCCGCCCGGACCGGAGCCGGGCAAGACCCACTGGAGATCCTCTCATGCAACGTCGCGAATTCACGTTTGCCGGCATCGCCGGCGTCACTGCAGCCGGCCTGGCGACCCTGAGCCTGCCGGCCCGTGCCCAATCGGCCAGCGATTACACCGCCGGCAAGGACTACATGGTGCTGCGCAAGCCGGTCGCCACCAGCGCCCCGGCCGGCAAGGTCGAGGTGATCGAGTTCTTCGGCTACTGGTGCCCGCACTGCAACACCTTTGATCCCGAATTCAACGCCTGGATGAAGTCGGCTCCGGCCCACATCCAGTTCCGCCGTGTCCCGGTCGCCTTCCGTCCGGAAATGGCCCCGATGCAGCGCCTGTTCTACGCGCTGGAAGCGGTCGGCATGGTGAGCCGCATGCACGGCAAGGTCTTCAACGCCTACCACAACCAGCGTATCGACCTGAGCACCGATGCGGCCATCCTGAAATGGGCCGCACAGCAGCCCGAACTGAAAGACGGCCGCTTTGCCCAGGCCTACCAGTCCTTCGGCATGTCGGCCAAGCTGAACCAGGCCAACCAGCTGGTCGAGGCCTTTGCGATTGACGGTGTGCCCTCGCTGGGCGTGGCCGGCAAGTACTACCTGGACGGGCAGACCGCCCGCGGCCTGACGCGCGGCATCCAGATCGCCACCGCGCTGGCGGCCCAGGAAGCCCGTCGCTGATTTCCCTGCCCGGCCGGGTCCGCCCGGCCCGGGCTGCACCCGTTTACAATCGGTGCAGACTTTCTGCATGATGCTCCAATGAACTTCCCCATCAGCTCCCGGCTCCTTTCCCTGGCTGCAGCCTGCCTGCTGGCGGCGCCTGCGCTGGTGCAGGCCGAAACCGCCGACCGCTACAAGCCGCTGAATGTGGAGGCGGACGCCATGCAGTACAACGATGCCAGCAAGACCACCACCTTCACCGGTCGTGTGGTGGCCACCAAGGGCACCATCGTGCTGCGTGCCGGCACCGTGCGCGTACAGCAGGATGCCCAGGGCAACCAGCTCGTCACGCTGCTGGCCGGCCCGGGCGAGCAGGCCCTGCTGCGCCAGAAGCGCGATGGCCTGAACGAATTCATCGAGGCGCAAGCCAACCAGATGGTGCGCGATGACCGCACGCTGCAGACGCAGCTGACCGGCAATGCCCGCATCCGCCGGCTGGTCGGCTCCACCGTGGCCGACGAGGTGATCGGTCACCGCATCACCTACAACGAGCTGACCGAAACCTACAGCGTGACCGGTGGCGCCTCTACCGCCACCGGTAGCGCCAATGCCGTGCCCTCGGGCCGCGTCCGCGCCACCATCGTGCCCCTGAACCAGTCCGGGAGCCGTCGATGAGCAGCGCTCCGGCCGGCGCCGGCAGCAGCATGCTGCAGGTGCGCAACCTGCAGAAAACCTATGGCCGCCGCAAGGTGGTCACCGATGTCTCGCTGGATGTGCGCACCGGTGAAGTGGTCGGCCTGCTCGGCCCCAACGGTGCCGGCAAGACCACCTCCTTCTACATGATCGTCGGCCTGATCCGGGCCGACGGTGGCCGCATCGCCATCGGCAATCGCCAGGTCGAGGATCTGCCGATCCACGAGCGTTCGCGCATGGGCCTGAGCTACCTGCCGCAGGAAGCCTCGATTTTCCGCAAGCTCAATGTCGAGGACAACATTCGTGCCGTGCTGCAACTGCAGCAGGACGAGCGGGGCAAGCCGCTGGGCCGAACCGAGGTGGAAAACCGCCTGAATGCCCTGCTGGCCGACCTCAACATCGAGCGCCTGCGCAAGTCGCCCGCTCTGGCGCTGTCCGGCGGCGAACGCCGCCGCGTCGAAATTGCCCGCGCGCTGGCCACGCAGCCGCGCTTCATCCTGCTGGACGAGCCCTTTGCCGGCATCGACCCGATTGCCGTGCTCGATATCCAGCGCATCATCAAGTTCCTCAAGCAGCGCGGACTGGGTGTGCTGATCACCGACCACAACGTGCGCGAGACGCTGGGTATCTGCGACCACGCCTACATCATCAGCGAAGGTCGTGTGCTGGCGGCTGGCACGCCGGCCGAAATCGTGGCAGATCCCGATGTACGTCGTGTCTATCTGGGCGAAAATTTCAGCATGTGACGCCCATCTGCCGTCAACTGCACTGATCTCCATGTTTTCTGCCCTGTTCTCCGCTCTCCGCCCGCCATATGGAGCGCGCGCAGGCCACCTGCCCATCCGCCGCGCATGAAAGCCGGCCTGCAACTCCGCATCAGCCAGAACCTGGCACTGACGCCACAGCTGCAGCATGCCATCCGGCTGCTGCAGGCCTCCACCCAGGAACTGCAACAGGAAGTGGAACAGATGCTGGCCGAGAATCCTTTCCTGGAACTGGCCGATGACGGCGGACCGCCTGACACCGCGCCGGAATCCGGCCTCGATGCCGATGGCATGACCGATGCTGGCGAACACGATGCAGACCCGCTGCACGATACCGCCAGCCAACTGATGGATGCCAGCGGCCAGGACGATTGGCAGGAAGCCGGGGCCTGGGACGACTGGTCCTCCGGCGCCAACGCACGCGACGAAACCCCCGAGCACGGCGACAGCAGCCTGGCAGTCGAGGATCAGCTGCATGCGCTGCCGGCCAGCTGGCAGTCCGCCGGCAGTGCCGCGGGCGATGACGAACAGCTGCTGTACAACAAGCGCCAGCCCGAGAGCCTGAGCGCCCACCTGCACCAGCAGGCGATGGCCTTGCGGCTCGATGCCCTGGATCGGGCCGCCCTGTACGCGCTGATCGAATCACTGAACGAGGACGGCTATCTGGAAGACAGCCTGGAGACGCTGACCATGGCGCTGCAGGAGCAGATTCCCGACAGCCTGCTGGACACCGCCCACGAGACGCTGCAGGATCACCTGCGTATCGCGCTCGGCCTGTTGCAATCGATGGAGCCGACCGGCGTGGGTGCACGCCAGCTGGCCGAATGCCTGCGCCTGCAGCTGCTGGCGCTGCCCGCCAGCCAGGCCGATGCCGGCACGCGGCAGATCGCGCTGGATCTGTGCGCCCAGCCGCTGGAGCTGCTGGCGCGGCGCGATCTGCGTACCCTGGCGCGCCAGACCGGCCACAGCCAGCCTGCGCTGCGCCAGGCCTTGCAGCTGATTGCCCGGCTGGAGCCCAAGCCGGGCCGCCGTTTTGCCGTGGCCGAACAGCAGGTGGTGATTCCGGATGTACTGGTGTTGCGCGCGCCCGCACACCAGCCGCAGCGCTGGCTGGTACGGCTGAACCCGGCGGTGCTGCCGCGCGTGCAGGTCCAGGACATGTATGCCGGGGTGCTGCGCCAGCACCAGGGCGAAGCCGTGCAGGCGCTGCAGCAGCAGCTGCAGGAAGCACGCTGGATGGTGAAGAGCATCCAGCAGCGCTTCGACACCATTCTGCGCGTCAGCCAGGCCATCGTGGCGCGCCAGGAGCGCTTTTTCGAGCAAGGCGTGCTGGCGATGGAGCCGCTGGTGATGCGCGATATTGCCGAGGCGCTGGGCTTGCACGAATCCACCATCAGCCGCGTCAGCAGCGCCAAGTACATGCAGACGCCCTGGGGCACCTTCGAGCTGAAGTACTTTTTTGGCTCGGGCGTCAGCACCGATGACGGCCAGGGCACCAGCAGCACCGCCGTGCGTGCCCTCATCGGTCAGCTGATTGCCGATGAGGATCCGCGCAAGCCGCTCAGCGACAGCCGCTTGGGCGAGCTGCTGGCCGAACGCGGCATCCAGTGCGCACGTCGCACCGTGGCCAAGTACCGCGAACAGCTGAAACTGCCACCGGCGCATCTGCGCAAGTCGCTGGACTGAGCAGGCTGGCCGTACCGGCTACCGGGTCAGAAGCGGTTTATGGCTGGCTGTTGTCTGCAGCAGGCCCGACCTCCTGCCCGTCAGTCTTCTGGCTGCACTTGTCGCCCTTCTTGCCGCACTGGCCGTCTTTCTGGCAGCCACCCAGCAGCCACCAGGCCAGTGCTCCCAGAGCCAGCAGACCCACGACGGCACCACCGGCGCAGCAGCTGCTGCCCGGTTTTCCACAGGAAGAATGGGAACAGCATTTTTTCATGGTGTACTCCTGCATGACATGAAAAGGGGACATCCTCATGGTACGCCCTGCAGCCGTACTGGCAAGCCTTGCCACAATGCGTTACCTTTGCAGGGTCATCTGGCGCGCACCGCCGCAAGGAACCGCAGAAACAGACATGCCCGCACAAGGCGGGCATGCTGGAACGCAGGCAGCTGCCCTGACGGGCAGGCCGTTGCCGGGATCAGAACGGAATATCGTCGTCCATGTCGCCAAAACCGCCGGCATCGGCAACCGGCTGCGAAGCCATGGGCGCAGCAGCGGCCGGTGCGGCAGCGGCAGGAGCCGCAGCACGTGGCGCCATCGGAGCCGCCTGACGCGGCGCAGCACGGCCTCCGCCGTAGCCCCCACCGAAAGCGCCCTCGTCCTGGCCATAGGCGTCACCGCCGCCACCCATGCCTTCACGCTTGCCCAGCATCTGCATCTGGTCTACACGGATTTCGGTGGCGTAGCGGTCCTGGCCGGTGGCCTGATCCTGCCACTTGCGCGTGCGGATGCTGCCTTCGACATAGATCTGGCTGCCCTTGCGCAGGTACTGGCCGACGATTTCGGCCAGACGGCCGTTGAACACCAGGCGGTGCCACTCGGTGTGCTCGCGCATTTCACCGGACTGCTTGTCCTTCCAGCGGTCGGAAGTGGCCAGCGTGACGTTGGCGACCTGGTCGCCGCTCGGGAAGGTGCGGATTTCGGGATCGCGGCCAAGGTTGCCGACGAGGATGACTTTGTTGACGGATGCCATGACGATGTCCTGGATGCTTGGCCCTTGCCGATGTAGCGAATGGTGACCAAGGGAGTTGGAGAAAGCCGGCCGTGCCCCGTGCCGGGGCACGCCGGTGTGCATGATACCCCGGAGCCGAGCGACGGGATAGTGGCACTATTATATAAGAAGAAAATACTATTTTATGACTTGTTGACCGATACCCGGGACAGCACCGGCATATTCCAGGCCACCACCAGCCACAGCAGCATCAACGCAATGCAGGCCAGCGATACCGCCACCGGCCCATCCTGCTTGAGCAGGATGCCACCCACTGCACCGCCCACGAACAGGCCAAGCGACTGCACCGTGTTGTACACGCCCAGCGCCATGCCGCGCAGCGGTTCCGGGGCGTGGCGCGACACCAGGCTCGGCTGCGATGCCTCGAGGATGTTGAAGCCGGTAAAGAACACCAGCAGCAGCAGCGCCAGCTGCCAGAGCGAGGGCAGACTCTGGTACTGCAGCTGGTCATTGATCCACCACAACGCCAGCTGCACCAGCAGGATCAGCACCATGGACACCAGCAGCATCAGGCGCAGCTTGCCGGCACGTTCCATGCGGAACAGCAGCGCTCCCATCAGCACAAAAGAGCCGAGCACGGCGGGCAGATAGACCTGCCAGTGCTGCGGCTGCGCCAGCCCGGCCTGCACCAGCAGCGCCGGCACCACCATCCACATGGCCAGCTGCACCGCATGCAGCACGAAGACGCCGGCATTCAGGCGCAGCAATGTCGGATGCTGCAGCGTCTGCCACAGGCTGCCGCGCGCAGGCGCGGCGCGCAGGCGCACCGGCTCTTCAGGCACCAGCAGATAGAGGCCGCCAATGCCCAGCAAGGCCAGCACCGCCACCAGCCAGAACATGCCGGACAGGCCGATCCAGCCCGCCAGCAGTGGCGAGATCACCAGCGCCAGCGAAAACACCAGGCCGATGCTGCCACCGATGATGGCCATTGCCTTGGTGCGCACGCTGTCACGTGTCAGGTCGGCCAGCAGCGCCGTCACGGCTGCCGATACCGCCCCCGCGCCTTGCAGCGCGCGACCGATCAGCAGGCCGTCGATGCTGGTGGCCAGCGCCGCCACCACGCAGCCCAGCGCAAACACCAGCATGCCCAGCGTGATCAGGCGCTTGCGGCCGAAACGGTCGCTCGCCATGCCCAGCGGCAGGTGCAGCAGTGCCTGCGTCAGGCCATAGATGCCCATGGCCAGGCCGATATTGGCCGGCGTGGCTCCCGTGTAGCTGGCCGCTGCCAGCGGGAACACCGGCACCACCAGGAACAGGCCCAGCATGCGCAGGGCGAAGATCAGCGCCAGCCCCAGGCTGGAACGCCGTTCGTCGGCAGTCATCCGGCTGCTGTCGGCTGCCGGCGTGGAAGAAGTTGAAGTCACGACACGCTATCCTTGCTTGACGGGTGCACAGGCACTGCATGCTGCCATGCACCAAACCGCCATTGTCCCGCAAATTGTCGCTGGCAGCAGATCCTATATCTCGACCTTGGAGCCCAGCTCGACCACGGCGTTGCTGGGCAGGCGCAGGAAATCGGCGGCAGCACTGGCGTTGTGGTGCATTTGCGCAAACAGTTTTTCGCGCCAGGGCGCCATGCCATCGCCCAGCGTGGGTACCACGCTGTCGCGCGACAGGAAGTAGCTGGTCTGCATCGGATCCAGACGGCAGCCCTGCGGCTCCAGCAACTGCAGCGCATGCGGCAGATTCAGCTCGTCCATGTAGCCGTAATGGATCACCACCTGCCAGCAATCATGCCCCAGGGCCTGCATGTCCAGCCGTTCTGCGGGATCGATCCAGGGCACTTCGTGGCTGCGTACCGTGACAAACAGGTTCTGCTGGTGCAGCACCTTGTTGTGCTTGAGGTTGTGCAGCAGCGCGTTCGGCACATGACCGGCCTGTGCGGTCAGGAACACGGCCGTGCCCTCCACACGCTGTGGCGGTGCCTGGAACACCGATTCCAGAAAGCCTGGCAGATCCAGCCCTTCGGACAGCAGCTTGCGGTTGAGCAGGTTGCGGCCATCGCGCCAGGTCAGCATCAGCATGAAGATGGAGCCGGCAATCACCAGCGGGAACCAGCCGCCGTGCACCAGCTTGAGCAGGTTGGAAGCCCAGAAGGCGATATCGATGACGAAGAAGAAGGAGGTGGCCGCGAGTGCCAGCAGCAGCGGCATGCGCCAGGCGTAGCGGATCACGAAGAAGGTCAGCACGGTGGTGATCAGCATGTCGGTGGTGACGGCAATGCCGTAGGCCGCCGCCAGATTGGACGAGGAGCGGAACAGCGCCACCGCCAGCGCAATCATCACGAACAGGCCCCAGTTGACCAGCGGGATGTAGATCTGGCCGCTTTCACGTGCGCTGGTGTGCAGCACCTGCAGGCGTGGCAGGTAGCCCAGCTGGATCACCTGCTTGGTGACACTGAAGGCGCCGGAAATCAGCGCCTGCGAGGCGATCACGGCGGCGCAGGTCGCCAGCACCACCAGCGGAATCAGCAGCCATTCCGGTGCCAGCATGAAGAACGGGTTCTTCACGGCGTCGGGCTTGTCGAGCAGCAGGGCGCCCTGGCCAAAGTAGTTGAGCGTGAGCGCCGGCATGGCAATGGTGAACCAGGCGACGCGGATCGGCCGCTTGCCGAAATGGCCCATGTCGGCATAGAGCGCCTCGCCCCCGGTGACACACAGCACCACCGCGCCAAGGATGATGAAGCTGGTGCCGGGATTTTCCCGGATGAAGGCCCAGGCGTAGTGCGGGCTGATGGCGCGGAGGATTTCCGGATGGTCCACGATGTGCAGCACGCCGAGGGCGGCAATCACCAGGAACCAGAGCACCATCACCGGACCGAAAAAGCGGCCAATGCCGGCGGTGCCGAAGCGCTGCATGTAGAACAGCAGCAGCAGGACGAGCAGCGTGATCGGAATCACGTAGGTCCTGAAGCCGGAGGACACGACTTCCAGGCCTTCGACCGCCGACAGCACCGAAATCGCCGGGGTGATGACGCCATCGCCATAGAACAGGCAGGTGCCGAAGACGCCGACCAGCATCATCACGCGGCGCAGCCGTGGCCGGTCCTGCACCGCCTGCGAGGCCAGCGTCAGCATGGCGATCAGGCCGCCTTCGCCGTTGTTGTCGGCACGCAGCACCAGCGTCACGTACTTGAGCGAGACGATGATGGTCAGGGTCCAGAACAGGATGGAGAGCACGCCATAGACGTTGGCGTAGGTGAAGGCGACGTGGCCGGAACCGAAGACTTCCTTGACCGCGTACAGCACGCTGGTGCCGATATCGCCATAGACAATGCCGATGGCCCCCAGGATCAGGGCGGCCAGCGAGGACTTTTGCGTGGAATGCTGATGCACGATCAAACAGTTCGCCGGCCCGGGGGAGCGCAGCGGTTACATGCCTCCGGAAATGCAAGGCGGTGCGCAGGCCGAGGCCTGTAACAGGATGCACACACCGTGCCGTATTCTGCATCATTTCCGGCCTGTGCAACAGCCCGCATCCAAAACGCAACAGGCTGCCGAAGCAGCCTGTGGTGCAGCATCGGCCGGGGCCGGTATTCAGGCCGGCGTGGCGTCCAGCAGGCGCTGGCGCGTGGCCTCGGCTTCGCGGCGCGCGGCGGCGGCAAAATCGTCACCCGCACTGGCGTACAGGATGGCGCGCGAGGAGTTGACGATGGCAAAACCGCTGCTGTGGATGCTGCCGTCCGCACCGCGTGTGCCGCGCCAGCCCGCCTGGATGGTAGCTGCGGCATCGCCACCCTGGGCGCCAACGCCGGGAATCAGCAGCGGCAGTGTCGGGGCCAGCTGGCGCACGCGTGCCAGCTCCTGCGGGTAGGTTGCGCCAACCACCAGGCCGAGCTGGCCATTCAGGTTCCACGGGCCCTGCGCCTGGCTGGCGATGTGTTCGTACAGCAGCGGCTGGCCGGCGACATCACGCAGCGGCTGCGCCTGCAGGTCATTGCCACCGGGGTTGGAGGTGCGGCACAGCAGGAAAGCCCCCTTGCCATGGCGGCGCAGATAGGGCTCGACCGAGTCGAAACCCATGAAGGGCGACAGCGTGACGGCGTCGCAGCCATAGCGCTCGAAGGCTTCGATGGCGTACTGCTCGGCGGTGCTGCCGATGTCGCCACGCTTGCTGTCGAGAATCACCGGCACCTGCGGCGCCACGGCACGGACATGCTGCACCAGGCGCTCCAGCTGCTCTTCGGCGCGGTGCGCGGCAAAGTAGGCAATTTGCGGCTTGAAGGCCACGGCCAGATCGGCGGTGGCATCGATGATGGCGGCACAGAAATCGTAGATGCGGCCGGCATCACCCTGCCAGGGCTGCGGAAAACGGGCCGGATCGGGATCAAGGCCGACGCAGAGCTGGGACTGGTTGCGCTGCTCGGCAGCAGCAAGCATCTCGAGAAAGGTCATGAGGGAATTCCGGAATCGGGTGAAGAAACAGGGGGGGCGCTGCGCTGCTGCACCAGGTCGGCGGCCAGGCACAGGTCGGACCAGGCGCGCGGCTTGGCTTCGGGGTGGCGCAGCAGGTAGTCGAGCGGGTAGCTGACCACCACCGGGATATCGGCCAGGGTGGCGGGCAGATCGCTGTCCTCGGGCGGCAGGTGCAGGCGTGCCGGCTGGCCGCGCTGCTGGCTGAGCGGCTGATCCCTGTGCAACAGGGCACAGGCGGCGGCGCGGCCCAGCGCCACGATCAGGTGTGGCTGGTAGTGCGCGATTTCGCGGCGCAGCCAGGCCGAGCAGTGGCCGACTTCGTCCGGGGTGACCACACGGCCTTCAGGCGCGCAGCGCGTGGCATGCACGCGGCGCACCTGTGCGGCGGGCAGGCGCAAGGCGGCCAGCATCTGTTGCAGCAGCTTGCCGGCATCGCCCTGGGCCGGCTGGCCAGCGGCATTTTCGGCGGCTCCGGGCGCATCAAGCACGAACAGCCAGCGCGGGCCTGCGGCCGGGATCGGCGTGCGGTCCCAGACGCTGTGCTGGCGGCTCTGGTGGAGTGCGCAGCCCTGGCAACTGTCGGCGAGTTGCTGCAGCTGGGGCAGCGACTGGCCTTGCAGCAGCGGCAATGGCTGCAGGCCGGAGCCGGTGTCGGTATCGGAAAAAGCGGCGGTAGTCGCCGTGGCGGTCGGCAGCGGCGCTCGCGGGCGTGCTGCCTCGGGCGCAGTGGCAGACACGGCAGGCGGCACAGCCACGGGGGCGGCTGGCGGCTGCATGGGCAGAGATAGGGCGGCTTCAGGCACCGCGACCCTAGCAACGGCATCGGCCGGCATGGGCGCGGGCACGGAAGTCTCGGCTTCAGGCAGCGGCAGCCAGACGCGCACGCCCATCTCGGCCAGCATGGCGCGCTGGCGACGGTCCAGCATCAGCGCCATGGCGTGAGACCGCCATCCGTGCGGCAAAAAGGGAAATCGGGACAGGCTTGCATGAGACGCCTATTGTCGCAAAGAATCACGACCGGCGGCCAGACAGGGGCGCCAGGGATCAGCCCGGCAGCGACAGGCACATCACGGTGGCGTGTTCTCGGCCGCCACCCTGCGCCGGGTAGTAGTTCTTGCGTCGGCCCATCTCGATGTAGCCCCAGCGCTCATAGACCTGGCGCGCGCGCGGATTGCTGTCACGCACTTCGAGCCAGATCTGCCGTGCACCATGCAGCACGGCCCAGGTCTGCAACTGGCGCAACAGCAGCCGGCCCCAGCCCTGCCCTTGCAGGCGCGGGTGCACCGCCACGTTCAGCAGATGCGCCTCTTCCACGCCCAGCAGCGCAACAAAGTAGCCGGCCAGCCGCTCGCGATCGGGTTCGGCCTGCAGGTACAGCAGCTGCACGCTGTAGCGCCCGCTGTCATCGTCCAGGATGCTGATGAAGTTCTGCCGCGACCAGGGCAGCGGATAGGCGGCCTGCTCCAGCGCCAGAATGTCGTCCAGATGCGCGCGGTGCGCCTGGGTGAAGCGCACGCCGGTCTGTGGTGCGGCTTCGCCGTGCATCAGGCCTTGCCGGCGGCCGCCCTGGCGGCCTCGCGCTCGACGGTGGTCTGGGCCACCTTGTTGCGCACATAGCGCGGCAGGGCCAACGCGGCATCGACCGCCTGCCCCTGCTGCAACAGCGCCGGCGCCAGGCGCAGCATGGCCTCGGCCACCGGCATGGCGTACGCCACCTGCAGCGGCAGGCGTTCGCCATACACCGCTTGCACATTGCCGGCGCAGACGGCCTCTGCCGTCAGGCCGGGCACGGCCAGCAGGTCTTCCGGGCGCACCAGCACCGCATCCTGTAGCGATTCCCAGTGCGGGGCTCCGCCGGGCAGCGGTTGCCAGCGCCAGCCGGCCACGTAGATTTCGTCCATGCGCGCATCGAGCAGCGCCCAGACCGTATCGCCCGGCTGCAGCGGATGACGGCTGCGGTAGTCTTCGGCGGTCACCATCAGGGTGTCCAGCGGCAGCAGCGGCAGTTCTGCGCCCAGCGCCAGACCCTGCGCCACCGAGCAGGCGGTGCGCAGGCCGGTGAACGATCCCGGACCGGCACCAAAGGCAATCGCATCGAGTTGCGGCAGCGCCAGGCCGGTCTGCTGCAGCAGCTGCAGCACGACCGGGATCAGCGTGGCCGAGGACTGGGCCGAACCGGCCCCGGCATAGGCCTGCACGGCAGGCGCCTCACCGGCCCCGGCACGACCGGCCTGCCACTGGCCAACTGCCACGGTCAGCTCGCTGGTGCCGGCATCCATGGCCAGCAGGTGCAGGGGCGCGGCCGGATCCCACTGGCGCACGGGCTGCGGCGGGGAGGCATCGGCAGGGGTAGGGACAGCTTCGCTCATGATGTCCCGCATTGTTCCACAGTCGTGTGGCTGCCATGGCATGATGCGGGCAGATTCCCGGAGATTTCGCCTGCCATGTCCCTGCCTGAACCGACCCTCTCCCTGAAACACCTGAGCCGCCGCTGTCTGTCGGCGCTGCTGCCGCTGGCCCTGCTGGTGCCGCTGCCGGCCTCGCAGGCGCAGCCGCTGGCACTGGCTGCGGCCACGCAGTCACTGCCGGTCGAAGTCAGTGCGCCGCTGCAACGGGCCGGCGTGCCCCTGTCCGATGTCGCCTTGCTGGTAGCACCGGCCGATGGCGGTGCGCCGCTGGTCAGCCACCGTGTGACGCAGCCGATGAACCCGGCTTCGGTGATGAAACTGGTAACCACCGGCATCGCGCTCGACCAGCTCGGCCCCGGTTTCCGCTGGGAAACACGCCTGTGGACCGATGGCAGCCAGCGCCAGCAACTGCTGCAGGGGAATCTGTATGTGCAGGGCAGCGGCGATCCCGGCCTGGTGCAGGAACGGCTCTGGCTGCTGTTGCGCGCGTTGCGCGAGCGCGGCGTGCAACGCATCAGCGGCGATCTGGTGCTGGACAACAGCGTGTTCCAGCTGCCGGCGCGCGACCCCGGTGCCTTTGATGGCGAGCCGCTGCAGCCCTACAACGCGCAACCGGACGGCCTGCTGGTGAACTACAAGGCCTTTGCCCTGCAATTCCAGCCCGATGCCGGCCAGGGCATCGCCCATGTGCGGCTGGAGCCACCGATGGCCGACAGCGGCCTGCCCGCCAGCCTGCCGCTGACAGAGGGCAGCTGCAACGGCTGGATCGCCCAGCTGGAGGCGCGCAGCCAGGCGCAGCGCCAGATCGTGCTGCCAGCCAGCTACCCGTCCAGTTGTGGCGATCAACAATGGCTGGCGGCCTGGCCGCAACCGCAGGAACAGGCCGGCAAGGCGATTCTGGGCATGTGGCAAAGTCTGGGTGGACAGCTGGATGGCCGGGTGCGCTACGGCAGCACGCCGGCAACCCTGCTGCGCGGCACGCCGCTGGCCAGCAGCCAGTCCGAGCCCCTGCCGCAGGCGGTGCGCCACATCAACAAGTTCAGCAACAACGTGATGGCGCAACAGCTGTTCCTGACGCTGGGCGTGCAACGCTACGGTCAGGGCCATTTTGCCGCCGCCCAGGGAGCGGTACGCGACTGGTGGCAGCGCAAGCTCGGCCCCTACACGGCGCCCACCCCGGTCAATGGCTCCGGCCTGTCGCGCGAAGGCCGCATCAGCGCCGCCTCGCTCGGCGGGTTGCTGCAGTACATGTGGCGTTCGCCGATGATGCCGGATTTTGTCGCCTCGCTGCCGATCTACGGCATGGACGGCACGCTGCGCAAGCAGGCCACCGGCGTGGCCGGCCGCGCCCACCTGAAAACCGGCACCCTGCGTGATGCGAATGCGCTGGCCGGCTATGTCACCGGCCTGGATGGCCGCCGCTACGTGCTGGTTGCCATGGCCAATGGCCCGCAGGCAGGCCGTGCGCGCGATGCCTTCTACCAGCTGGTGGAATGGACGGCGATGCAGCCCGGAGTGCGCTGATGGCGGCTGCCGGCGAGTTGCTCGGCTATACGGCAGCAACCCTGACCACGCTGTGCTTTGTGCCGCAGGTACTGCACACCTGGCGCACACGGGATGTTGCCGGCGTGTCCCTGGGCATGTACGCCCTGTTCACGCTGGGCGTGGGCTTCTGGCTGGCCTACGGCCTGTGGCTGGAGGCCTGGCCGATGATCATCGCCAACAGCATCACGCTGCTGCTGGCCTGCAGCATTCTGGGCATGAAAATCCGCTACCGGAACAGCAAACAATGAACAATTAACGGCAAATAGCAGCAGATGACATCTTGTTGCCGGCTGTTGCACATCCATCAGGCCGCAGCGGCACGCTGCAAGCGGTCTGCCACGCCCGCCCAGTCAGGACTGGCCGGCACCGCCTCGACCCAGATCTCGCGCATGCCCTGCGCATCAAAATCGCGCAGCCGGGCAAACAGCTGCTGTGCGGTAGCCGTCGCATCCTCCGGCATGACCACCTGCCGGGCCACGCCAGGCAGCGCCGTACGACTCCAGATGGCGACATCTGACGGCAAATTGCCGTCAAGTGCGCGCTGTTGCAACGCTTCTGTCGTCATCAGGCACACACGCGCCTGTGGCGCATAGTGCGCCGTGAGCGTGCCCGAGGCACGCGGCGCGGCCTGGCGCGTGGCGGCCTCATGCGGCAGCAGCACACGGATGCCGGTGCGCTCCTCCACCATTTCCGGCGTGATGATGCCCGGACGCAGCAGCACCGGCTGTCCGCGCGTGCAGTCGATGATGGTGGATTCGATGCCGACCTGACAGGCGCCACCATCGAGCACGGTCAGGCTGTCACCAAACTCCTGCTGCACATGGGCGGCCGTGGTCGGGCTGACCCGGCCAAAGGTGTTGGCACTGGGAGCTGCCACGCCTTGCACGCCCAGGGCGGCGGCTGCCTGCAGCACCGCCTGTGCCACCGGATGCGACGGACAACGCAAGCCCACCGAATCCTGACCGCCCGCTGCTGCCTGCGCCATGCCCGCACGGCGCGGCACGATCACGGTCAGCGGCCCCGGCCAGAAGGCCTGCATCAGACGGGCGGCGTGTGCTGGCGCCTGTTCCAGAAAACCCGGCGTGACGAATGCAGCTGCACTGGCCAGATCCGGCACATGCACGATCAGCGGGTGGCTGGCCGGACGCTGCTTGGCGGCAAAAATGGCCGCCACGGCACTGTCGTCATCGGCACGTGCCGCCAAGCCATAGACGGTTTCGGTGGGCAGGCCGAGCAGCCGGCCCTCGGCCAGCACCCGGGCGGCCTGCTGCAGCGCCTGCCGGCGCTGGTCGGCGGGAACATCGGGCGTAGCTTTCAACAGCATCTTGTCGTCTTCTTCAGGCAACTGCCGCCATCATGCAGTTATCTGCAGGCGTTCGTACGGAACACCCAGGGCGCGCGCCACCTGCTCCGCCTTGTCCTGCAAGGCCTCAACGCTGGCGGCGGTGATGGTCACATGGCCCATCTTGCGGCCACGCTTGACCTCCTGCTTGCCATACAGGTGCAGGTGCACGCCAGGCAGGCGCTGGATTTCCTCCCAGGGCGGAATGCGTTGTCCGCCATCGGTATCGAACCAGACATCGCCCAGCAGGTTGAGCATGACCGAGGGGCTGTGGTGGCGCGGCTGCACCAGCGGCAGATGCATGGTGGTGCGCAGCTGCAGATCGAACTGGCTGTGCTCGCAGGCATCGATGGTGTAGTGGCCGCTGTTGTGCGGACGCGGTGCCATCTCGTTGACCACCCAGCTGCCATCGGCCAGGATGAAGTATTCGACACAGAGCACGCCCACATATTCGAGGCCGGTGGCGATACGGCCAGTGGCCTCGACCAGCTGCTGCGCCAGATGTTGCGGCACGGCACCGGGGAAGGCGTAGGTGGTGGCCAGGATGCCGCCATGGTGCACATTGCGCTGCGGCTGGAAATGCACCAGCTCGCCCTGCGTGTCACGCGCCACGATGACCGAGCACTCCAGCGCCAGATCCAGCTTTTGCTCCAGCACGCATGGCACGCGACCCATCTCGACCCAGGCCTGCACCAGGCCGGCGCGATCCTGCACCACGGCCTGGCCCTTGCCGTCATAGCCCATGCGCGCCGTTTTCAGGATGGCGGGGAACATGGCATCCGGTACTGCCTGCAGCTCGGCATCGGAGGCGATGCCGGCAAACGGGGAACAACGCACGCCGCAGCGCGTGAAATGCTCTTTTTCCTGCACGCGATCCTGGGCAATCGCCACGGCATGCGCTGGCGGCGATACCGGCTTGCGCTCGCCCAGCCAGGCCAGTGCAGCGGCCGGCACGTTCTCGAACTCGGTAGTAATGCCGTCACAGACATCGGCCAGCTGCTGCCAGCCGCGCTCATCGTCATAGGCGGCCACGACCTGCATGTGGCTGGCCTGACCGGCCGGGCCATCAGCCTGCGGGTCCAGTACCACGGTAGCGTAGCCCATGGACTGTGCCGCGTGTACCAGCATGCGTCCCAGCTGGCCGCCGCCCAGCACACCCAGCGTGGTATGCAGGCTGTCGGTATCGGCCCGCGAACGCACGGTCTGCACCATGCCTGCGTCCTGTTCGCTCATCAGACCACCGTTCCCTTCTGCTGGTTCACCGGCAGCGTCATGGCGCGTGCCGCTTCGGTCTGGCGCTGGCGGAATGCGTCCAGCTTCTGGCGCAGCGCCGGATCATGGTTGGCCAGCAGCGACACGGCAAACAGCGCCGCATTGGCCGCACCGGCCTGGCCGATGGCAAAAGTGGCGACCGGAACGCCCTTGGGCATCTGCACGATGCTGTGCAGGGAGTCCACTCCCTGCAGATGGCGCGATGCCACCGGCACGCCCAGCACCGGCACCGTGGTCTTGGCCGCCACCATGCCCGGCAGGTGTGCGGCACCGCCGGCACCGGCGATGATGGCCTGCAAGCCGCGCTCGGCAGCGCTTTCGGCATAGGCGAACATGTCATCGGGCATGCGGTGTGCGGACACCACGCGCGCCTCGAATGCCACACCGAATCCCTGCAGGATCTCGACGGCATGCTGCATGGTGTCCCAGTCGGAATTGGACCCCATGATGACGCCTACTTGCACCTGGCTCATTGACTAGCTCCTGTTGCTTGGATGAAGCGGGTGTGCAGAAACACGAAAAGCCGGTTGCCCTGACAGCCACCGGCTGGCACGGCTTGAAATACCGGCCACACATCCCACATGAATAAAACGTGCCTGCAATAGGCCACAATCACTCTATTGTAAGGTTGGGCACCCGCTCCAGCCAACACCTATTCCCATCCCATCTGCCAAGCCATGATCGACATCACCACCGAAAACTTTGAATCCGACGTTATCGTCGCCTCGCAAACCACGCCCGTGCTGGTCGATTTCTGGGCCCCCTGGTGCGGTCCGTGCAAGCAGCTGATGCCGGTGCTGGAAAAGCTGGAAACCGAGTACGCCGGCCGTTTCACGCTGGCCAAGATCAACGTCGATGACGAACAGCAGATTGCCGGCATGTTCGGTGTGCGCAGCGTGCCCACCGTGGTGCTGATGGTGAATGGCCAGCCGGTGGACGGCTTTGCCGGTGCCCAGCCCGAGGGCCAGATCCGTGCCCTGCTCGACAAGCACCTGCCGGCCCCGGAAGAAGTCGCGGCGCAGCAGGATGAAGACGAGGCCCAGGCCGCATTGCAGGCCGGCGATACCGATACCGCCCTGGAAAAGCTGCAGCACGCCGTGGCCACCGACCCGGCCAACGACGATGCCCGCTTCGACTATGTCAAGCTGCTGCTGGAACTGGATCGCCTAGACGATGCCAAGGTGGCCTTTGCCCCGGTCATCGCCAAGGCTGCCAGCGTGCAGCGCCTGGGCAGCCTGCAGCAGTGGATGGACGCGCAGGATGCCAGCGCCAGCGGCGAGGACATCGCCGCACTCGACGCCCGCATCGCCACCAACAAGCGCGATTTCGAGGCCCGCTTTGCCCGCAGCCAGCGCCTGATGGCCGCCCGGCAGTGGACCGATGCCATGGACGAGCTGCTGGAAATCCTGATGCGCGACAAGGCCTGGAACGAGGGTCAGGCACGCAAGACCTATATCGCGATCCTGGACATCATCGAACCGCCGGCGGTGGCCGTGGCAGAAGGCCAGATCCCGCCCGAAGACCCGACCGTGGCCAGCTACCGCCGCCGCCTGAGCAGCGTGATTCTCAGCTGACTACCCCAAATAGACGACAAAAGGCATCCGATGGATGCCTTTTTCATGCAGATGACGGCATTTACTGCCTGACGCGGATCAGCTTGCCATCCCGGTTGTCGGTCACCACGTACAGCCAGCCGTCCGGCCCCTGCTTCACGTCGCGCATGCGGTGGCCCACCTTGTCGAGCAGCTTGTGCTCGGCCACCACCTTGCCGTTTTTCAGCTCCAGCCGCGCCAGGTACTGGAACTTGAGCGCGCCCACCATCAGGTTGCCCTTCCAGCCCGGATAGCGATCACTGGTGACAAAGGCCATGCCCGAGGGCGCAATCGACGGGTTCCAGAAATGCAGCGGCTCTTCCACCCCGGGCAGGCTGGGCTTGCCAGTGCCGATCGGGGCACCGCCGTAATCGACACCCTTGCTGGTTTCAGGCCAGCCATAGTTCTTGCCGGGCAGCGGCAGATTGATTTCGTCACCGCCCTGGGCCGCATGCTCGTGGATCCAGTAGCGGCCATCCGGTGCCAGCGTGGCCCCTTGCGGGTTGCGGTGGCCATAGCTCCAGATCTCCGGCAGGGCATCGCGCCGGCCCACAAACGGATTGTCGCGCGGCACCGATCCATCCTTGCCCACCCGCACCACCTTGCCGTGGTGGTTGCCCAGCCGTTGCGCATCATGGCGCTGGCTGTAGCGATCGCCCAGCGTGAGGAACAGCGTGCCGTCGGGCTGTCCGTTGACCGTGCGCTCGACAATGCGGCAGCCGAAATGCAGGCTGCTGCGCACCTTGGGCTTCTGGCTGAAGATCACCTGCACGTCCTGCAGGCTGCGATTGTCAGGCGACAGGCGGGCACGCGCCAGCGCCGTGCTGTTGCCGCCGTTGCCACCGGCTTCGGAAAAGCAGAAGTAAATCGTGCGGTTGCTGGCAAAGCCGCTGTCGGTGATGACATCGAGCAGGCCGCCCTGGCCGGCATCGACCACGCGTGGCACACCGACCACCGGTGCGCCGATACGACCATCGGGCTCGATCACGCGCAGGCGACCGGGTTTTTCCGTGACCAGAAAGCGGCCGCCGGGCAGAAAGGCCACGGCCCAGGGGCGTTCCAGCCCCTCGGCAATAGTCTGGCCCGTAGCGGCTTGTGCCAGCACCGACGGACTGGCCAGCGTGGCCAGGGCTGTGGCTGCCGCCAGCAGCCAGGGCGTGGAACATCGGGACATGGCAGGCTCCGTCAGACGGCTACCAGGCCATGCCCTGCCGGGATCAGCCCTGGTAAGCGGGGTAATCGGTATAGCCCTCACTGCCGCCACCGTAATAGGTACGGCGATCCGGCTGCACCAGCGGCCAACCGTGCTGCAGTCGCTGTACCAGGTCCGGGTTGGAAATGAAGGGTTGACCAAAGCCTACCAAATCGACCAGGCCCTGCTGCAACAAATCGTTGCCGGACTCCAGCGTCATGGCCCCAGCATGGATGATAGCGCCCTTGGGGAAAGCCTCGCGCACCTTGGCCAGGAAGGCCGCGTTCTGGCCGTCCACTTCGGGGCGGCCCTGGCCGTTGGACTGGTCCATCAGGTGCACATAGGCCAGCTCGCGCTCGGCCAGCTTGCGGATCAGGTGCAGATAGGTGTCCTCGATCTGGGCGTAGTCCGGCATGTCGTTGAAACGGCCCCAGGGCGACAGACGAATGCCAACCTTGCCAGCGGCGGTGGCGGCCACCACGCTGTCCACCACTTCCAGCACAAAGCGCACGCGGTCATCCAGGTTCTGTGCGCCGTACTGGTCGGTGCGGTCATTCACCAGCGGGTTCAGGAACTGCTCCAGCAGATAGCCGTTGGCACCGTGGATTTCCACGCCGTCGAAACCGGCCTTGATGGCGCGGTGCGCCGCCTTGCCGAAATCGAAGGCGGTCTCGCGCACTTCTTCGGTCGTCATGGCGTGCGGCTCGGTGGCCGGCACAAAGCCCGGCTTGCCATTCAGGTCGTAGGCAAACACCTTGGTCTGGGCGGTACGCGCCGTGGAGCTGTGCGGCTTGCGTCCCATCAGCAGGTTCTGGTGCGAGGCACGGCCCACATGCCAGAGCTGGGCGAAGATGGCACCGCCCTCCGCATGCACGGCCTGCGTGACTTTCGTCCAGCCCTCGACCTGCGCATCGGTGTACAGGCCGGGCACATACAGGTTGCCGTTGGCGATCTCCGACACCGGCACCCCCTCGGTCACGATCAGGCCGGCCCCGGCACGCTGGCGATAGTACTGCGCCGTCAGGTCATTGGGCACGGCATCCGGGTTGCGGGCACGGGTCATGGGAGCCATCACGGCACGATTGCGCAGCGGCAGGCCTGACAGGGTATAGCTATCGAACAGGGTGGGCATGCGGGAATCTCCTTGCAACGGTGCTGCCGGAAGGAAGGCAGCAACTTGTGGACAGTTGGTGATGGATGGCAGCATATTCAATGCATTTGACAGAAAAATGGCTGTCTGCCCAGCAGCGCGCCTCCGTCACCCGGCCATCAGATGGTAGGAAATTCCGCCAGAGGCAAGGGCTGCCTTGCCGGAATCCCGCAGCCCGCTGGGGATATGCGGCCCCGCCCCAGGCCAACCGTCCCTTCCGTGGCAGGCGAGAATCGGTCAGCTCAGGCCCGGCCGCTTAGAGGCGGACGCACTGGTCTTCCTTGTTGCCATCCACTCGGTTGTTGCCGCCCGCGGGGCGCTGGCTGTTGCTCTTGCACTGCAAGTTGCCGTCCACGCGGTTGCCCTGCACCACGATGCTGCCACGGTTGCCCATGAGCTGGATATCGCCATCCACCCGGTTGTTGCGCAGACTGATGCGGCGGCCCTTGTCGAGCTGGATGTTGCCATCGACGGTGCTGTTGCGCACCGTCACGGACGAGGCCCCCTGGGCCTGGATGTTGCCATCGATGCGGCTGTTGGCCACGACGCAGCTGGCGCCACGCGGCACCTTGATGTCGCCATCGATCTTCTGACCGCTGATGGTGCCACGGCAGATACGGTCATCGGCATGGGCACCAGTCGCAGCCATCAGGGCTGCGGCGACGATGGCCAGGGGAGCAAGGCGGCTTGCGATAGACATGGGAACTCCTGATTGTCATCCTGCAGGATGAGGATGGCCTGTGGCAGGCACAGGCCTGGAATGTCCGCCTGCAACAGCGGCAGGCTATGGGGTCTGAGGCCAGCCTGCGCGCCGGAGTTCCCCGCCACTGGCGTGGAGGTGTAACAGGTATTGCCAGGGGCTTTGCGCTCCCGGCCGGCAGACAGACCCGGCACGCCGCATCCGGCATACCGGCTCCGATGACAAGGGTGGCAGCAGGCACACGACAGCACCTTCCGGCGCAGGCATTTGCGTGCAAACCCTTATATTCTTAAATTATATTTCTATAGCTAATCTATATAGCATATATAACATATGAAATGCCAGTGCTGCTATCATCTACCTCCTTGACAGGAGACTGCCCCACAGTGGCAGAGCATACAGATGATAGAACTCGATTCGGTCCACAAGCGTTACCCCGCCCCCCACGGGTCGGGCTGGTTTGACGCGGTCCATCCCACCTCCCTGCACATCCGTGCCGGCGAGGTTTTCGGCCTGATCGGCCATTCCGGCGCGGGCAAATCCACCCTGCTGCGCCTGATCAACCTGCTGGAGCGGCCCGATGGCGGCACCGTGCGCGTGGGCGATGAAGTGCTGACGGCACTGGACGCTGCCGGCCTGCGCAAGGCGCGCCAGCACATGGGCATGGTGTTCCAGCAATTCAACCTGATGGCCAACCGCACCGTGGCCGGCAATGTGGCGTTCCCGCTGGAAATTGCCGGCTGGAGCAAGGCCGACATCCAGACCCGCGTGGCCGAATGTCTGGAGGTGGTCGGCCTGGAACACCGGGCGCAGCACTACCCGGCGCAGCTGTCCGGCGGCCAGAAGCAGCGCGTGGGCATTGCGCGGGCGCTGGCCCCCAACCCCAAGGTGATCCTGGCCGACGAGCCGACCTCGGCGCTGGACCCGCAAACCACGCGCAACGTGCTGGAGTGCCTGGAATCCATCAACACCCGCTTTGGCGTCACGATCGTCATCGTCACCCATGAAATGCGTGTGGTGCGCACCCTGTGCCACCGCGCCGCCGTGATGGACCAGGGCCATGTGGTGGAAATTGCCGATGTCCGCGACGGCGAATTCCGGATGCAATCCCCGCAGGCGCTGGCCCTGCTGGCAGAGGAGGCCTGAGATGGACGATTACGCAAGCGAAGAACAGGCCTTCAGCTGGGCTGCGGCCTGGGAACACCTGGCCGGCATGCAGGATGAAATCATCCAGGCCGCCATCGAAACCGCCATCATGCTGGGCATCGGCCTGACCGCCGCGCTGCTGATCGGTCTGCCGCTGGGCATTCTGCTGTACCTGACCGGCAAGGGCCAGATGTACGAAAACCGCGTGCTGGGCGGCATCCTGAGCTGGCTGGTCAACCTGGTGCGATCCTTCCCCTTCATCATCCTGATGGTGGTGCTGAGCGGCTTCACGCGCTGGGTGGCCGGCACCAGCATTGGCCCGCTGGCCGCCGCCGTGCCGCTGTCCTTTGCCGCCATCCCCTACTTTGCGCGCCTGGCCGAAACCTCGCTGCGCGAGATTCCCAAGGGCGTGCTCGAAGCCGCCCAGGCCATGGGCGCCAGTCCGCTGCAAATCATCGTCAAGGTGCTGCTGGTGGAGGCACGCTCCGGCCTGGTGGCGGGCTTCACCATCCTGACCATCAGCTTTCTGAGCTATTCCGCCGTGGCCGGCGTGGTCGGCGGCGGCGGCATTGGCGACCTGGCCATCCGCTACGGCTACCAGCGCTACGACACAGTGGTACTGGTCGCCATGTCGCTGCTGCTGATCCTGATCGTGCAAGTGATCCAGGCGCTGGGCAACCGCGTGGCGGCCCGGCTGGACAAACGCTGAATCCCCCAACCTGATTTCAACTGGAAGAACACCATGCATCTGCGTACCCTACTCAAGGCCACCGTGGCCGCTACCCTGCTGACTGCCCTGGGCAGCCATGCCTTCGCCGCCGATCCCAACAAGAAGGAAATCGTCATCGGCACCACCGTCGGCGACTTTGGCGATCAGGTCAAGGAAAGCATCCGACCGATCCTGGAAAGGCAGGGCTACAAGGTCAAGCTGGTCGAGTTCACCGACTACATCCGCCCCAACCTGGCGCTGCAGGAAGGCTCGCTGGACGTGAACGTGTTCCAGCACCAGCCGTACCTGAACCAGTTCCGCGCCCAGCACAAGCTGACGCTGACCTCGGTGTTCGTGGTGCCGACCGCGCCCATGAACCTGTACGCCGGCCGTCTCAAGAGCCTGGACGCCGTGAAGAACGGCAGCACCGTCAGTGTGCCGAATGACCCGACCAACCTGGCGCGCGCCCTGGTGGTGCTGCGTGATCTGGGCTGGATCACGCTCAAGCCCGGCGTCAAGCCGGCCACCGCCTCCGAACGCGATGTCGCCAGCAGCAAGTACAACATCGTGCTCAAGCCGCTGGAAGCGGCCCAGTTGCCGCGTTCCCGCGCCGACGTGGACTACGCCATCATCAACGGCAACTACGCCGTCAGCAGCGGCATGGACCTGAACAAGCACCTGTTCCAGGAGCGCAGCAAGGCGTATCTGAACGTGGGCGTGTTCCACAACAACAGCCTGAACACGCAGTGGGCCAAGGACGTGATCGCCGCCTACCGTTCACCCGAATTCAAGGCCTACGCCATGAAGCGCTTCCCCGGCTACAACTACCCCGCCGGCTGGGTCAAGTAAACACAGGAGACATTCCCATGCAACTGCGCCATCTGCTCAAGGCCGGCCTGGCCGCCACCCTGCTGGCTGCCCTGGGCAGCCCTGCCCTGGCCGCTGACCCGGCCAAGAAGGAAATCGTGATAGGAACCACCGTGGGCGACTACGGTGACCAGGTCAAGGAAGGCATTCGCCCGATTCTGGAAAAGCAGGGCTACAAGGTCAAGCTGGTGGAGTTCACCGATTACGTGCGCCCCAATCTGGCGCTGCAGGAAGGTGCGCTGGACGTGAACGTGTTCCAGCACCATCCCTACCTGAGCAAGTTCCGCGCCCAGCACAAGCTGACGCTGACCTCGGTGTTCCACGTGCCGACCGCGCCCATGAACCTGTACGCCGGCCGCCTCAAGAGCCTCAGCGCCGTCAAGAGCGGCAGCACCGTCAGCCTGCCGAATGACCCGACCAACCTGGCGCGCGCCCTGGTGCTGTTGCGCGACATGGGCTGGATCACGCTCAAGCCCGGCATCAACCCGGTGACCGCCTCCGAACGCGATGTCGCCAGCAACAAATACGGCATCGTGCTCAAGCCGCTGGAAGCCGCGCAACTGCCGCGCTCGCGCTCCGATGTGGACTTTGCGATTGTCAACGGCAACTACGCCGTCAGCAGCGGCATGAAGCTGAGCGACAACCTGTTCCAGGAAAAGAGCAAGGCCTATGTGAATATCGGCGCGATCCGCAATGACCACCTGAACACCCAGTGGGCGAAAGACGTGATTGCCGCCTACCGCTCGGCGGAGTTCAAGGCGTATGCGCTCAAGCGCTTCCCTGGCTACAACTATCCGCCCGGCTGGAAGCCGTAAGAAAAGACTGGCCCATAAAGCAACATGCCACCCTTGCGGTGGCATGTTTTTTTGGGGAATCTGCAGACTTAGCGCGTCAAGGTCTCCAGCGCCTCCTGGTACTTCGCAGCCGTGCCCGCAATCACCTCCGCCGGCAACTGCGGCGCCGGCGCCGTCTTGCCCCAGGGCTTGCCATCCACGGTGGCGGTTTCCAGCCAGTCACGCAGGTATTGCTTGTCATAGCTGGGCGGATTCCGGCCGGCCTCGAAAGCGGCCTGATAGCCGTCCTGCGGCCAGTAGCGCGAGCTGTCGGGCGTCAGCACCTCGTCCATCAGCGTCAGCGTGCCCTGCTCGTCCAGACCAAACTCGAACTTGGTATCGGCAATGATGATGCCCTTGGTCAGGGCGTAATCGGCCGCTGCCTGATACAGCGCGATACTGACATCGCGCATCTGCGCCGCCAGTTCCTTGCCGATGGTGGCTTCGACCTGCTCGAAGCTGATGTTCTCGTCATGCTCGCCGACCTCGGCCTTGGCTGCCGGCGTGAAGATCGGCTCGGGCAGCTTGCTGGCGTTCTGCAGACCTTCGGGCAGCGGCACACCGCACACGCTGCGACTTTGCTGGTATTCCTGCCAGCCACTGCCGGCCAGATAGCCACGCACCACCGCCTCGACCGGCAGCGGCTTCAGGCGCTTGACCAGCATGCTGCGGCCCTGCACCAGCGGGGCCTCCCCGGCGCTGACCACGCTTTCGGGCGCATCGCCGGTCAGGTGGTTGGGCACGATGCCCTGCAGCTTGTCAAACCAGAACAGCGCCATCTGCGTCAGCAGCGCACCCTTGCCCGGAATCGGCTCGCCCATGATGACGTCAAAAGCACTGATGCGGTCACTGGCCACCATCAGGATGCGGTCATCGCCCACGGCGTAGTTGTCGCGCACCTTGCCGCGCGCCAGCAGCGGCAGGGACTGGAGGGAAGAGGTATGCAGGGCGTTGGAAGAGCTCATGGTTCTGTCTGGAAAAAGGACAAGCGCCCCGAAGGCGCGAATGTCCTATTATCCCCGATGCGCCCGACTGGCGCAGGGTTTAGCGGCCGTCGCCGTCGGCATCGCCCGGCAGGGTTCGCTCCACGCGGTCCCAGGCAGCACGGCCGGCACGTTTGGCCTGCTCCCAACTCAGGCGGGACTTGCCCTTGAGCTTGTCCCAGTCCTGCTGCAGGGCGGGTTCGGCATCCTCCCAGCACTGATCGCCATAGCACTGGCGGCCCTGGTAGCCCAGGCGATAGGCTGGCGCGTAGTCGTCCTCGTAACTGTAGTCAGGCACCACTTCCGGCTGGTTGCGGTAGTTGTCCTTCCAGTAGCTGTAATCGGGATCGGTGGCATCGACGGCGGCGTAGGCGCCAACAGCACCCGCCACGGCACCCAGCAGACCGCCCACCAGGGCACCTACCGGGCCACCCACGGCGGTACCGATGGCAACACCGCCAGCCGCACCGGCAACGGCACCGCCACCGGCGGCCACGCCGGACACTTCCCGCTTGGCTTCTTCAGGGGTGATCGGCTCCTGGGCGATCGGACGCGGATCCTGCGAAGGCTGGCCGAGATCGTTGTTGTTCATGATGTTCTCCTCACTGGGTGAAACGGAAGGCATGACGGCTTGGGTCATGGGGAAACTTGCTGCTTCCAGTGTGCCCGCAGTACCTGCCCGGGCTTGCCATCCGATGCCGATGACGCGTGTCAGCGTTTTCCTTACGCAGCAAAAAGCCCGTGCTGCCTGCACGGCCTGTCAGGGACAGGGGCAGGCCCGCACGGGCCGGGAGAACGTGGCCGGCAGCCAGGGCCGCCGGTCAGCAGGCGATCAGTTGACCTTCTGCTTCAGTTCGCCGCTGGCGTACATTTCAGCCATCACGAACAGCGGGATGCCCTTGATCTTGGCACCCTGGCCTTCGCAGCCGAATTCCAGGTAGCGCTGCTTGCAGATCGCCTTGGCGGCTTCACGCGCCGGCTTCATCCATTCGCGCATGTCGAACTTGGACGGGTTCTCGGCCATGAACTTGCGCACGGCACCGGTCATCGCCATGCGGATGTCGGTGTCGATGTTGATCTTGCGCACGCCGTACTTGATGGCTTCCTGGATTTCCTTGACCGGCACGCCGTAGGTCTGCTTCATGTCACCGCCGTACTGGTTGATGATGTCCAGCAGATCCTGCGGCACGCTGGAGGAGCCATGCATCACCAGGTGGGTATTGGGGATGCGTGCGTTGATTTCCTTCACGCGGCTGATGGCCAGCACGTCGCCGGTGGGCGGGCGGGTGAACTTGTAGGCACCGTGGCTGGTACCAATGGCAATGGCCAGCGCGTCCAGCTGCGTGGCCTGCACGAACTGGGCGGCTTCTTCCGGATCGGTCAGCATCTGGCTGTGCTCCAGCTTGCCCACGGCGCCCACGCCGTCTTCCTCGCCGGCTTCACCGGTTTCCAGGCTGCCCAGGCAACCCAGCTCGCCCTCGACGGTAGCGCCGATCTTGTGCGCCATGGCCACGACCTGCTTGGTCACGTCGACGTTGTAGTCGAAGTCGGCCGGCGTCTTGCCGTCATCGCGCAGGGAGCCGTCCATCATCACGGAGCCGAAGCCCAGGTCCAGCGCGCCCTGGCAGATGGCCGGGGAGGTACCGTGGTCCTGGTGCATCACCAGCGGAATGTGGGGATAGGCCTCGGCAGCGGCCTGGATCAGGTACTTGATGAAGTGCTCGCCTGCGTACTTGCGTGCGCCGGCGCTGGCCTGCAGGATCACCGGGGCACCCACTTCGTCGGCAGCCGACATCACGGCCTGCACCTGCTCCAGGTTGTTGACGTTAAAGGCCGGAATACCATAGCCATTTTCGGCAGCATGGTCCAGCAGTTCGCGCATCGATACGAGTGCCATGGGATGAGTCCTTAGAAGTTGAAAACCGGAAGCAGGCTGGCGCAGCACCAACCCGCCCTGCATCAGGCAGGGAATCCGTCCATTTTACCCAAGCCCTGCGTACAAGACCAGCCAACAACCCCTTACTGCACGCGGCAGACCTGCAGCATGTTGGTGCCGCCCGGCGTGCCCATCGGCTCGCCGCAAGTCAGGACATAGGTATCGCCCTGCTGCACCACCCCCTGATGCAGCAAATGCGCCTCGACTTCGCGCAAGACGGTCTCGCGCTCGGTATGCGTCTGCGTCAGCAACGCATGCACGTTGCGGAACAGGGCCATGCGCCGCTGCGACGTCTGGCGCGAGGTCATCGCGTAAATCGGCGAGCGCACGCGATAGCGGCTCATCCACAGCGCGGTGGAGCCGGATTCGGTCAGCGCCACCAGGGCCTTGGCGTTCATGTGGTGGGCAGTGAACAGCGCCGCCATGGCGATCGACTGGTCGATGCGGCTGAAGGTCTTGCCGGTGAAGTCGGCATCCAGCTCGAACTTGTCATGCGCTTCGGCAGCGATGCAGATGTTGGCCATTTCGCGCACCGTTTCCACCGGGAAGCGGCCGGCCGCCGTTTCTGCCGACAGCATCACGGCATCGGTGCCGTCCAGCACGGCGTTGGCCACATCGCTGACTTCGGCGCGCGTGGGCACCGGGTTCACGATCATGCTTTCCATCATCTGGGTGGCGGTGATCACCACCTTGTCGTGCTCGCGCGCCAGCCGGATCATGTGCTTCTGCAGCGCCGGCACCGCGGCATTGCCGACTTCCACCGCCAGATCGCCACGCGCCACCATGATGGCATCGCTCGCCTGCAGGATTTCCGGCAATCGCGGAATCGCCTCGGCGCGCTCGATCTTGGCGATCAGGAACGGCCGATGGCCATGTTCGGCCCCAGCCATATGGCACAGGTGGCGCGCCATTTCCATGTCGGAAGCGCTCTTGGGAAAGCTCACCGCCACATAGTCGGCCTGGAAACTCATGGCCGTGCGGATGTCTTCCATGTCCTTGGCCGTCAGCGCCGCTGCCGACAGGCCGCCGCCCTGCTTGTTGATGCCCTTGTTGTTGGACAGCTCGCCACCCAGCAGCACAGTGGTGTGCACCGCCTCGCCCTGCACGCGGTCCACGCGCAGCGTGATCAGGCCGTCATTCAGCAGCAGCGTGTCGCCGGGACGCACATCGCGCGGCAGCTCCTTGTAATCCAGGCCCACGCCCAGCAGGTCACCCGCTTCGGTGCGACTGGCATCGAGCACGAAGCTGGCACCCGGCTCCAGCTGGACCCGGCCTTCGGCAAACTTGCCGACCCGGATCTTGGGGCCCTGCAGGTCGGCCATGATGGCCACCTCGCGCCCGACACGCGCAGCCGCTTCGCGCACCAGACGCGCACGCTCGACATGGTCCTGCGCCACACCGTGGCTGAAGTTGAGCCGCACCACGCTGACGCCTTCGCGGATCATGGCTTCGAGTATTTCGGGCGAACTGGAAGCAGGGCCGATGGTGGCAACAATCTTGGTAGCGTGGCGCAGCATGGAAAATCTCCGTGGCAGACAGCCGCCGCTGCGGCTGCTTTCCGGATTCTGGCACGACTGTGTGACCTTGCTGCTAGGGGCTGACGCTAGGACGCCAGCCAGACAAGGTGTGGCGCCAACAAAAAAACCCGCCGCAGAAACTGCAGGCGGGTTGTCCATCAGGGGGAAGCGGCGCTCAGGCCGGCACCACCGTCACGTCGGTGCGCGGCACGCTGGTAGGCTCGCCGTCAAAATCGGTCCAGCACTGCTGCTGGAAATCGTACAGCTTGCACTTGCCGGCGGTGTCAAAGTACCACTTCCAGGAGAAGGGCTGCACCACGATGCGGCCGGGCAGCAGCTCTTCCAGGCGGTGCTGGGCGTTCTTCAGCTGGTACAGCGGAATCGTCATGTCCACGTGGTGGGCAGTGTGCTCCATGATGTGGTGCATGGCAGCGCCAATCTTGAACGGGAAGGTCAGGTGCACGGTGGTGGAGACGAACGGTGCCGCCTTGCCCCAGGCCGACTTGTCGTTCTGCCAGCTCACCTTCTCGTGCGTGTGGTGCACGTACACCACAAAGCCGATCATGTAGAACCAGAACATCAGCGGCACGGCCATGCCGAACAGGAAAGCCTGCCATACCGGCTGTGCAAAGGCCAGCGCCAGCAGCGTGATGGCCACGGCCCAGACCAGCCAGAAGGCCAGCACCAGGATGTTGTCCCAGATGAAGACGGAACGGCGCGTCGGCATGTACTTCTTGTTCGGGAAGAACTCGCGGTGCCACCAGATCTCGATCATGTAGTAGATGCCGGCACCCCAGCCGCTGCGGTAGATGCGCTGCAGCAGGCGCTTGCCCGGCGACAGGGCATCGAACTCTTCCTTGGTCAGCGGCTCCCAGACGAAGTCCACGCCCTTGAGGCAGGTGTAGCCGTGGTGGATCACGTTGTGGCCCACATCCCACAGGCTGTAGGCGGTGAGCGAAGGCATGAAGGCGATGCGGCCCAGCCACTTGTTGAGCTGGCGGTTGGGCGTCAGGCTCATGTGGCAGGCATCGTGGCCGATGATGAACAGGCGGCCGATCACGAAGCCGGCGGCCAGGCCACACAGCAGCTGCAACCACCAGGCGTCGAACAGCACGGCACCGGCAATCAGCGCCAGGAACAGGGCATAGTCGATCAGCAGCAGCACAAAGGCGTGCAAGTTGTCGCGCTGGGCGAACGGAGCGGTCCAGGAACGGATGACCTTGCGATGCGGCATCGGCTGGTCAATGGAAAGCGGCTGTGCCGTATCAACGGTAGCTTGCTGGGAAGTCTCTGTCATATCTCTCACATCACAGTGCGGGCGGCAGTCGGCAAGCGTCTGCACTGGAAGAAGGGCCTGCTGCCGCGCACTGATGTGGCAGCCACCCTCACGGGCGCGCGCCCATGAACTGATCATTGTATGAATGATGAGAATGAGAGGCCAACCTTGCCCTTACCGTCATGCAGCCCATGCCCCGGACAAGCCCTTCACAGGGGTCGGAAAGGGGCATTCTGCAGCTTTTCTGCAACAAGTGGCGTTGCAATGGCACCAGCGTGCTTTTTTGGCAAACGCCAGAAAGATCCGGTCTGGCGTTGCTGCAGGCTCCGGCGGGAGCCTGCCTGCCGCGCTCCGCTCAGGCTGCGGCGCGCTTGCCCAGGATCTCGAAGGCCGGCAGTGTCTTGCCTTCCAGCACTTCCAGGAAGGCACCACCGCCGGTGGAGATGTAGCTCACGTCCTGGTCGATGCCGTACTTGGCAATGGCCGCCAGCGTGTCGCCGCCACCGGCAATGCTGAAGGCATCGGAATCGGCAATGGCGCGGGCGATGGTTTCGGTGCCGTGGGCAAACTGGTCGAACTCGAACACGCCGACCGGGCCGTTCCAGACGATGGTGCCGGCCGCCTTGAGCTTGTCGGCCAGCAGCTGCGCCGTCTTCGGGCCGATGTCCAGAATCATGTCGTCTTCGGCCACGTCGCCGGCATCCTTGATGACTGCAGCCGCATCGGCAGCAAAGGTCTTGGCCGTGACCACATCGACCGGGATCGGTACCTCGGCACCACGTTCCTTCATCTTGGCGATCACCTTCTTGGCCTCGTCGACCAGATCGCCTTCGGCCAGCGACTTGCCGATGTGCAGGCCTTCGGCCAGCATGAAGGTGTTGGCAATGCCGCCACCGACGATCAGGCCGTCGACCTTGTCGGCCAGGCTTTGCAGGATGGTCAGCTTGGTGCTGACCTTGCTGCCGGCCACGATGGCGATCAACGGACGCTTCGGGTTGGCCAGGGCGGTGCCGATGGCATCCATCTCGGCAGCCAGCAGCGGGCCGGCGCTGGCAACCGGTGCGTACTGCGCGATGCCGTAGGTCGTGCCTTCGGCGCGGTGCGCGGTACCGAAGGCATCGTGCACGAAGATGTCGCACAGCTTGCCCAGCTGCTCGGCCAGCTCGGGCTTGTTCTTCTTTTCGCCCACGTTCAGGCGGCAGTTTTCCAGCAGCACCAGCTCGCCGGGCTGTACCTCCACGCCATCCAGCCAGTTGCTGACCAGCGGCACTTCTCGGCCCAGCAGCTCGCCCAGACGGGCAGCCACCGGCGACAGGGAATCTTCGGGCTTGAAATCGCCTTCGGTCGGGCGGCCCAGGTGGGAGGTGACCATGACGGCGGCACCGGCTTCCAGCGCCATGCGGATGCAGGGCAGCGAAGCGCGAATGCGGGTGTCTTCGGTGATGTTGCCCTCGTCGTCCTGCGGCACGTTCAGGTCGGCACGGATGAAGACGCGCTTGCCCTTGGCCTGGCCGTTGGCGCAGAGATCGGAAAAACGGATGAATTGCATGGAGTGTCCCCGTGAAAATAATGAAAATCCTGTGACTGCGGCCATTATAGAAAAGCTGGCAGGCCCTGCCGCCGGCACCTGTACACTGGAAGCAGCACGACCATGAGAACAAGGAGTACCCGCATGAAGATCCTGATCGCCATTGATGGCAGCCAAGTCTCCCACCATGAGGTGCAGCACGCGCTGCAGCTGGTCCGCAACGGCCTGCAGGCCAGTTTCGTGCTGGCCAATGTGCAGGAAGCCCCCAGCACCTACGAGCGCCTGACGGCGCAGGGCAACGAGGAAATGCTGGCCAATGTCGCCTTCGGCGCCGGCACCGATGCGCTGGCCGAATCGGTGCGCCTGATCGAGCAGGCCGGCGTGAGCTACATCACCGAGGTGATCAGCAGCGGCAACCCGGCGCAGTCCATCATCGAACTGGTGCACCTGCATGGCTGCAACCTGATCATCACCGGCACGCGTGCCCAGAGCCGCCTGCGCAATGTGCTGGGCGGATCGGTCTCGCGCGAGCTGATCGACGATGCCCCGGTGCCGGTACTGGTGGTCAAGCTGCCCGATCCGATCCTGTCCGAGCCCTGAGGCTTACTGCTCGACGCGCTTGCCGCCCTGGAAGCGGTACAGCGTCACGGCCGGCTTCTGCAGCTCGCCCCTGGGCGTGAAGCTGATGTCGCCGGTCAGACCCTGGTACTGCAACGCGGCCAGCTTGGGCAGATAGACCTGCGGATCGGTGGAATCGGCCTGCTTCATGGCTGCCACCAGCACCTGGGTCGCATCGTAGGAGTACGGGCTGTAGATCTGGAACTGGCCGCTGTAGGCCTTCTCGTAGCGCTGCAGCCAGTCCTGGCCGCCCTGCATGCGCTGTACCGAAATGCCGCCGGTGGCGCAAATCACGTTTTCCACCGTGGGCGAGTTGCCGGACAGCTCAGGCATGCGCTCGGTACACAGCGGATCGCCGCCGAGCAGCCGGACCTGGCTCATGCCGAGCTGCTGCATCTGGCGCAGCATCGGGCCGCCCTGCGCGTCCAGGCCGCCAAACATGATGGCATCCGGGTTGCGCGCCTTGATCGCGGTCAGGATCGGCATGAAATCGGTCGCCTTGTCGTTGGTGAATTCGCGCACCAGCACCTGCATGCCGTTCTGCTTCGCGGCTTCCTCGAAGGTATCGGCCAGACCCTGGCCAAAGGCCGTGCGGTCATCGATCACGGCCACGGTCTTGACGCCCTGCTGCGCTGCGCTGGCAGCCACGGCTTCCGCCAGCTGGTTGTCGTTGGCAATCACGCGGAAGGTGGTGTTGTAGCCGGCCTTGGTCACATCCGGGTTGGTGGCCGCCGGTGTCACGTGCGGGATGCCGCACCTGTGGTACACATCTGCCGCCGGAATGGTGGTGCCGGACTGCAGGTGGCCGACCACGCCCGCCACCTGCGCATCACACATCTTCTGCGCCACCGTGGTGGCCTGGCGCGGGTCGCCGGCATCGTCCTCGGCAATCAGCTTGAAGTGCACCGGCTTGCCACCAATCACCGGCTGGCTGGCGTTGATCTCGTCGATCGCCATGCGCACGCCGTTTTCCACATCCTTGCCAACGTGGGCAATGCCGCCGGACATGGGGCCGACGGTGCCAATCAACACCTCGACGGCACCGGCCGCCGCCGTTGTGGCAGAGGCAGAGGCGGAACCGGAGGCAGCCCCCGCCGCCGGAGCAGCCTCCTGCTTCGAGCAGGCCGCCAGTGACAACGCAGCGCCGAGAGCGCACAGGGACAGGGTGAAAGGGATGCGGGCAGAAGAAATCATGGGCAGTCTCGCAAGCAGGTCTTCAGGGCGGCATGCCCCAGAAACGGCTAGTTTACGCCAAGCCTGTCGCCGTCAGCCAGCAGGTACTTACCAGCCCAGCCCCAGGTGCAGCGGCAGATACACCGCCATGCCGACCAGGATCGTGCCCATGACGCTGCGCCGGCGGAAATACCAGAGCATGCCGGCCAGCGCGCCATAGAGGCGGGCATCATTCCAGCTCGCCAGCTCGCCCTGCGCCACCACCACTTCCGGAATCACGAGGGCCGCCAGCGCAGCGACCGGGGCGTATTTCAGGCTGCGCTGGAACCAGGTCGGCATCGGCAGATCACGCTGCAAGATAAAGAAAAAGCTGCGCGAGACAATCGTCACCAGCGTCAGGCCGATGATGATGAGGACGGTAAGCCAGTCGGTCTGGCCGGGCAGGCTGATGATGCTCATGCGCGCCCCTGCCGGCGCTGGCGCGCCTCCTGCTCCTGCACATGGCGGCGCAGCACGGTGTACTCCAGCAGCAGGCAGAGGCCGACCGAGAGCAGGATCGCCACCACCAGATTCAGCTTGAGCGGCAGCGCGTAAGCGAGTACCGCCACGCCTCCTGCCAGAATCGCCGTCAGCATGCGCATGCGGCTGTCGAGCATCGCGCACATCACGCCCAGCACCGCCAGCGTGCCGGCAAAGCCCAGCCCCCAGGAGGTCGGCAGCACGCTCGCCAGCAGTACCCCGGTCAGACAGGCCGCACACCAGGTCGCGTAGTTGGCCGCGGTGCTGCCGACATACCAGGCGGTCTGTTCACCACGCAGTTGCGGATCCTGCGTGGCTGCCTGCGGATAGCGCTGGATGAACAGCACGTAGTTGACGTCACCGGACAGGTAGCCGTAGAGCATGCGTTCGCGGAACGGCAGATGCATCACGTAGTTGCGCAGATGCACGCTGAAGACGACAAAACGCAGGTTGACGCAAAAGGCCGCCAGCAGAATCACCCAGACCGGTGCACCCGCCACGATCAGCGGCAATGCCGCCAGCTGGGCGGTACCGGCAAACACCAGCACCGTCATCAGCATGGCCTCGAACAGGCTGAGGCCGGAATTGCTCATGGCCACGCCGGTCATCAGGCCCCAGGAGGCAATGCCGAGGGCGACCTGGTAATAGTTGCGCCAGCCCTCGCGAAAGGCCGGCTGCCGCAGCATCGCCGGCGACAGCACGCGTGGCTCCAGCGCCCAGTCGCGCGGTGCCAGCCGGGAAGCAGTCACGACATCAGTAGACATGATGGAAACAGGTAACGGGAAATCAGTCGGTCTGGCGGCCCAGCACGGATCCGGCAGGCAGCTCGAAACCACGCAGCCAGTCGGCCACCGGCAGACGCTTGCCGCCGGCGCGCTGCAGCATGGTCAGGCGCAGCACGCCGCCATCGCCGCAGGCCACATCGATGCCGGCGGCGCCGCTGGCCAGCACCTGGCCGGGCTCGGCCTGGCTGGTCTGATCCAGCAACTGCGCCGCATGCACCTTGACCAGCTCGGGCTGGCCTTCGGCATTCGTGGCTGTCGTGTGGGCAATCGGAAACGGCGTGAAGGCACGCACGCGGCGCTCGATCTGCGCTGCCGGCTGCTGCCAGTCGATGCGGGCCTCGGCCTTCTCGATCTTGTGCGCGTAAGTGATGCCGTCTTCGGGCTGTGGCGTGGCCGGCGGCATGCCGCCGCAGGCAGCCAGCTCCAGCGCCTCCACGATCAGGCGGCCACCCAGATCAGCCAGCTTGTCGTGCAGGCTGGCGGTGGTATCGGTACTGCCGATCGGCAGGCGTTCGGTCAGCAGCATGTCGCCGGTATCGAGCCCGATGTCCATCTGCATGATGGTGATGCCGGTTTCGGCATCGCCAGCCTCGATGGCACGGTGGATCGGTGCCGCACCGCGCCAGCGCGGCAGCAGGCTGGCATGGATGTTCAGACAACCCAGACGCGGCAGGTCCAGCACCCATTGCGGCAGAATCAGGCCATAGGCGGCCACCACCATCACGTCGGGCTGCGCCTGCAGCAGCGCGGCACGCGCCTGTGCGGCTTCATCGGCATGCTTGCCGTCCAGTTTCAGGCCATGTGGCTGCTGCACCGGAATGCCGTGCGCCAGCGCGGTCTGCTTGACCGGCGAGGCCTGCAGTTTCATGCCGCGCCCGGCCGGACGATCCGGCTGCGTCAGCACCAGTGGCACCTCGAAGCCGGCCTGCAGCAGACGCTGCAGTGCCTGCTGGGCAAATTCCGGCGTACCGGCAAACACCACCTTCATGACAGCTCCTCGGGCTTACAGCGACTGGCGCGACTTCTGTTCCTTGTCCGCCTCGCGCTGCGCCTTGGCCAGCTTGGTCCTGATGCGGCCGCGCTTGAGCGGCGACAGGTATTCGACAAACACCTTGCCGTCCAGGTGATCCATCTCGTGCTGCAGGCAGACCGCCAGCAGGCCATCGGCCTCGATCAGGCGGCTGTTGCCCTGGGCATCGAGCGCCCGCACATGCACACGCTCGGCGCGCTCCACGCCATCGTAGATGCCGGGCACCGACAGGCAGCCCTCGTCGCCCCGCACACGCTCCTCGCTGGCCCAGACGATTTCCGGGTTGATCACCACCAGACGCTGGTCGCGCGATTCGGACACATCGATCACCACCACGCGCTCGTGCACATCGACCTGGGTCGCCGCCAGGCCGACGCCATTGGCTTCGTACATGGTCTCGAACATGTCGTCCAGCAGGGTACGGATGCGGTCATCCACCTGCGCCACGGGCCTGGCCACGGTGTGCAGCTTGGGATCGGGATAGACAAGAATGGGAAGCAGGGCCATGGGGATCACTCGAAAGACAGAAGGCCACCTGCAGTGGCCGAATAGCGGTATTTTCCCGTGTTTTGCCATTTCCTGCAGCAGGCAAGCCGGTTAGCCATGATTCTGTCAGGCACATGACGGCAAAAACCACAGGAATCGCGCAATAATCAATACTTTGTATTTAAACTGGATGATTCCGCATGAGCGATGAGGAACTGGTCGCCTGGCTGCAACTGGTACAGGCACATGGCATTGGCCCGGATGCCGCGCGCCGGCTGCTGGCCAGCTTCGGCCTGCCGCAGCAGATCGTGGCGCAATCGCGCCATGCGCTGGAGCAGGTCATCAGCAGCCGCCAGGCCGAGGCGCTGCTGCATCCGTCCGATGACACGCTGGCGCTGATCGAGCGCACCCGGCAGTGGCTGCAGCCGCAACCGGACGGTCTGGCGCGCTGGCTGATTCCGCTCGGCAGCCCGGACTACCCGCCGCAACTGCTGCAAACCGCTGATCCGCCGGTACTGCTCTACGCCATGGGCCAGCGTGAACGGCTGCTCCCGAGCCGCTGCATCGCCATGGCCGGCAGCCGCAATCCGACCAGCCAGGGGGTCGATAACGCCCGCGTGTTTGCGCGCAGCTTTGCCCGCCACGGCTGGACCGTGGTGTCCGGGCTGGCGCTCGGCATCGATGCCGCGGCGCACGAAGGTGCACTCGAAGGCTTTGATACGCTACAGCAGGCGGGCGCCGCCACGCTGGCCGTCGTCGGCACCGGGCTGGACCGGGTCTATCCGGCGCAGCACCGTGCACTGGCGCACCGCATCTGCCAGACTGGCGTGCTGCTGAGCGAATTGGCACTGGGTGCGCCGCCGCAGGCGCACCATTTTCCGCGCCGCAACCGCATCCTGTCCGGGCTGTGTCACGGCGTGCTGATCGTGGAAGCGGCACCGCAATCGGGTTCGCTGATCACGGCAAGACTGGCAAGCGAACAGGGACGCGAGGTGTTCGCGATTCCCGGATCGATCCACTCGCCGCAGTCACGCGGCTGCCATGCGCTGATCCGGCAGGGTGCCAAGCTGGTGGAATCGGCCGAAGACGTGCTCGAAGACCTGCGCCCGCTGCTGCCCGGCCCGACCCATGCCGACGGCTGGGCCGCCACCTCCGTCTCGGCCACGCCGCCCGACCAGCCGCATCCGGTGCTGGATGCACTCGGCCATGACCCGGTCAGCCTGGATGCGCTGCTGGCGCGCACCGGCATGGACACCGCCACGCTGCAGGCCGAACTGCTGGCGCTGGAGCTGGACGGTCTGGTGGCACGCCTGCCCGGCGGGCTGTTCCAGCGGCGCGCCGCCGGCTAGGCGATTCAGTCGTCGGAAAAGCCCTTGGCCATGGCGGCACGCTGACGCGCCGCAAATTCCTCGTAGACATTGATGCCGCGCAACTGCAGGATCATGTTGCGCACCGCCGCTTCCACCAGCACGGCGATGTTGCGCCCCACCACCACCTGCACCACCACCTTCGGGATCGGCACGCCGAGCACGTTCTGCATCAGCGGCTCGGTGGGCAGGCGTTCGTAATCGCGCTCCATGGTTTCCTTGCGCACCAGGTGCACGATCACGCGCAGGCGCATGCGGCGGCGCACGGCGATCTCGCCAAAGATGGCGCGGATATCCAGCAGGCCGATGCCGCGCACTTCCATCAGGTTCTGCAGCAGCTCGGGGCAGCGGCCCTCGATCGTGGTCTGGTTGATGCGGTACAGATCGACCGCATCATCGGCCACCAGACCATTGCCACGCGAGATCAGTTCCAGACCGAGCTCGCTCTTGCCCAGACCCGATTCGCCGGTGATCAATACACCCAGCCCCAGGATGTCCATGAACACGCCATGCATGGTTTCACGGCTGGCAAAGTGCTTGGACAGGTAGGTGCGCAGCAGGTCGATCACATAGGCGGCGCGCTCGTCCGTGGCAAACATCGGGATCTGCGCACGTTCGCACAGCTGTAGCAGATGGTCCGGTGCCGGCTGGCCATCGGCCAGGATCACCACCGGCGGCTCCAGCGTCAGGATGCGCGCAGTGCGGCGCAGCTGGTCTTCGGGCGAACACTGGGTCAGGTAGGCGACTTCGCGCTGACCCAGGATCTGCACCCGGTAGGGATGGATGTAGTTGAGGTAGCCGACCAGATCGGCACCGGAGCTGGCCTCGCGCACCGCCACTTCGGCAAAGCGGCGCTCGGAAGCGCCCAGACCCGCCAGCCACTGCCATTGCAGCGTGGTGCGGAAGGATTCAAACAGGACGTCGGCGCTGATCGCGGTGTGTTTCATGGATGCGGCTCCTGCCATGAAGGAATGACAATGCCTTCATGGTAGCCGCAAGCGCGCGCAAAATCGCAAAAGCCGCAGAACCTGCCTGACAGGGGGAGATTACAGGGGCTGGACCGACTGCCAGCTGGCCACCAGCTGGTGCAGCTCGGCGGCATCGTGGGTGGTCATGAGCTTGTCGCGCAGTTCGCCGTTGCTCAGCATTTCAGCGATTTCGGAGAGGATTTCCAGGTGCTTCTGGGTGGCGGCTTCCGGCACCAGCAGGAAGATCAGCAGGCCGACCGGTGTGTCGTCCGGGGCATCGAAGCCGATCGGGTGGGCCAGCTGGAACAGCGCGGCCATGGGTGCCTTGAGGCCCTTGATGCGGCCGTGGGGTATGGCAACACCATGACCCAGGCTGGTGGAGCCCAGTCGTTCACGGGCAAACAGGCTGTCGGTGATGACGGCGCGGCTCAACCCATGCAGGTCTTCGAACAACAGGCCTACTTCCTCGAAAGCACGCTTCTTGCTGGTGACGTCCACATTAACAACGACCTGGGCGGCCGGCAGAATGGAGGCGAGTCTGTTCATTGGCTCATACTTTGCAACATCTTGCAGGGGCACAGGCACTGACTCAGTGTTAACCCTGCACTGGCTCTATGAACCGGATTCTATATGACAAACATCACATGTGACATATTTACATGATGTTGCGTCGCAGCATTACTGGGGTATTGCTGCGACGCCGGGGGCAACATGCTTATTGCTGCGCCTGCTCCATCATGGAACGCTTCTGCGCTTCCGTCAGCTGATGGGTCTGCAGCTTGTCCTTGTGACGGACGATCTGGCGATCCAGCTTGTCCATCAGATCATCAATGGCGGCATACATGTCGTGCTGGCTGCTTTCGGCATGGATGTCATTGCCCTTGACACGAATACTGCATTCGGCGTGCTGGCGGCGGTCCTTGTCCTTGTCGTTGAGGATGGACAGCGTGACGCGGGTATCTACCAGCTGGTCAAAGTGGCGCGTGATGCGCTGCAGCTTGGTGGTGACGTATTCGCGCATCGCCGGGGTGACTTCCAGATGACGTCCAGTGATGGTCAGGTTCATAACTCCTCCTACATGGCCGGGGGCCGTTTGTTGCCGGAAGCGCTGCTTCCGGCTGTTAGGCGGCTCTGCCGTCGCAGATGACCGCGCATTCGCGAACATGTCCTTGCCCCTACTATGCGTCCGTGACAGGAAAAATACAAGGCCGGACAAACGTTCCGTTTCCACATCAAGGGCAAACCCGCAGCCGCCGCCTCAGCCCCAGAAGCCGCGTGCCATCAGCGCCGCCAGCAGCGGCAGCAGCAGCATCAGGTGCGCCGTGATCATGATGCGGCGACGCGTGCCGGCGATGTCGCTGGCACCGGGCAGGGAACCATCGGCATCCAGCTGACGACGCCAGCGCAGAAAGGTCAGCGTGGGACGGATCGACAGCAACAGCATCAGCACGAACAGCGTCAGCTTGAGGTGGAATACCGGGTTGGACAGGTAGAACTCCAGCCCCTTGGCGCCCCAGAACAGGCGTGCCAGGCCGCTCAGCAGGGTCAGCAGGGCCAGCACGCCATAAATCAGGTCCAGCCGCACCAGGCGGCGCACCACCTTGGCATTCATCCACTCCTGGCGGCAGAGGGCGGCTTCGGCGCTGAGAAACACCGTCATCGACAGGATCATCAGGATGTGCAGGTAGGAAAGCATTACTTCGCGCATGGGAAATTCCGGTTGTCTGGAGAGGTAGCCGCCACACTAGCAGCTTATCCACGATAATCGCCGCATGAGCGGCAATACCCTTGGAACCCTGTTTGCAGTCACCAACTTTGGTGAATCCCACGGCCCGGCCATTGGCTGCGTGATCGACGGCTGCCCGCCCGGCATGGCGCTGTCGGTCGATGACATCCAGCCCGAACTGGACCGGCGTCGTCCCGGCACCAGCCGCTATGTGACCCAGCGCAACGAGGCCGATCAGGTGGAAATCCTGTCCGGCGTCTACGAGGGCAAGACCACCGGCACCCCGATCTGCCTGCTGATCCGCAACACCGATCAGCGCAGCAAGGACTACGGCGACATCCTGCAGACCTTCCGCCCCGGCCATGCCGATTACGGCTACTGGCACAAGTTCGGCATCCGTGATCCGCGCGGTGGCGGCCGCTCCTCGGCCCGCCTGACCGCTCCCACGGTGGCCGCCGGTGCGGTGGCACGCAAGTGGCTGTTCGAGCAGTACGGCACCACGTTCCGCGGCTGCATGACGCAGATCGGCGAGATCGACATCCCGTTCGAGAGCTGGGAGCATGTGCCCCACAACCCCTTCTTTGCGCCCTGCGCCGATGTCAGCGCGCTCGAAGCCTATATGGACAGCCTGCGCAAGGCCGGTGACAGCTGCGGCGCACGCCTGCGCGTGAGCGCCAGCGGCGTGCCGGTCGGCCTGGGCGAACCCATTTACGACCGCCTCGATGCCGATATCGCCCACGCCATGATGGGCCTGAACGCGGTCAAGGGCGTGGAAATCGGCGACGGCTTTGCCAGCGTGGCCCAGCGCGGCAGCTACCACGGCGACTCCCCCACGCCGAACGGCTTTGCCAGCAACCATGCCGGCGGCATCCTCGGCGGCATCAGCAGCGGCCAGGACATCGAGGTCAGCCTGGCGATCAAGCCGACCAGCTCGATCATGGCACCGCGCGATTCGATCAACCTGCAGGGCGAAGCGGTGGTGGTGCAGACCAAGGGCCGGCATGACCCCTGCGTCGGCATCCGGGCCACGCCGATCGCCGAGGCGCTGCTGGCGCTGGTGCTGATGGAGCACGCGCTGCGCCACCGCGCCCAGTGTGCCGATGTGCACGTGGACACGCCCGACGTGGCACGGCTGGGCTGAGGACAAAACCCATGCTGCGCCGGCGGTCACGCACGAAGCCGCTGGCACCCATGGCTGACAACACCACCGGCCAGCAGCTGCTGCAGGCCCTGCAACTGGCCGGTTTTCCGCCCGACGAGCTGCAGGCGGTGCGCCAGACTCCGGACATGTGGCAGCAGCTGCTGCAGTTCCAGGCACGCGGTGGCCGGCTGGCCCATCAGACTGCCGGCTTTTCCGCCGCCAACGGCCATCCGCAGCAGATCCTGTTCTATGTGCCGGAAGATCCGCAGCAGCGCGTCCATTCCCGCTATTCGACGCTGGCGCACGAGCTCGGCCATGCCCTGTTCTTTCCGGAGCAATGGCTACCGATGGACCGGTTTGCCCATGCCGAAGCCTACGCCCGCTCGCGTGAACTGGGCGAAGCCCATGCCTGGCTCAACCAGTACGAGCTTTGCCTGCTCAAGCAGGGTGGCCGTTCCGAGCTGTTCTTTCCGCTGCGTATCGAGAATGCGGATGACTTTGGCGTGCAGGTGCGCGATGTGTTCGGCGAGATTGCCCGCATGAAGCTGGCCGGCGACAGCCGAGAACGGATCCTGGAACACCTGGCGCAGCTCAATGCCCGCATGTTTCCCTCCGGCATGGGGGCCGGTAACCGCAAGACCTACGGCCAGTGCAACCGCTGGGACTATGCCCTGCAGCAGGGAGAGCAGGGCTTGCCGCAGGCCTTCGCCCGACTCGCCGGCCGCCCGGCCAGCACCGACGAGCAGAAGCTGCTGACCAAATTCGGCCTGCAGCCGCAGGAGCTGCTGGAGCATCTGGCCGAAGCAGGCGGCGGCGATCCGCTGCATGCCTGGATGCAGCAGGACAGGCACGGCAATCCGCTGGCGTGAGCCCACCATGCAGCATCTGCTTGCCGCCGCTATGCTGCAGTGCGATAATTCCCGCTTGTCCTGTCATGGAGCCCCTGGCTCCCCCACACCCCCATGGAACCTAGCCCTAGTTGCTGGCTTCCGCGCCTGACGACCCGGTAAACGGCTGTCAAGCGCCGGAAGCGCTTGATCTGTCCCTTTCCCCGCCCAAGGCATGCCGCTGCCGCATGCCGCACCGGATGACCCCGTCATGCTGAATATCTTCACGCTGGCCAATGGCCGCCTGTTCCAGGAAGAAATCGAATCCCTGGAAGAACTCACCCGCTTCAAGCCGATCTGGGTTGACCTGGAAGACCCCACCCCCGAAGAAAAACGCTGGATCAAGCAGCACTACGGCCTGTCGATTCCCGACGACGCCATGGACGAGGACATCGAGGAATCGGCGCGCTTCTACGAGGAAGACAACGGCGAGCTGCACATCCGCTCCGACTTTCTGGTGGCCGACTACGACGATCCGGGCACGGTGCGCGTGGCCTTCATCCTGAACCAGAGCAACCCCGAGCTGCGCAGCCACAACATCCTGTTCTCGATCCACGACGAAACGGTGCCGGTGTTCCGCCTGATCCGCCTGCGCGCACGCCGCATGACCGGCCTGATCACCGATGCCAAGGAGCTGCTGCTCAAGCTGTTCGATGCCGACGTGGAATACAGCGCCGACACGCTGGAAGAAACCCACATGGAGCTGGAAAAGGCCAGCGACCAGGTGCTCAAGGGCGACGTGACCGACGATGTGGCCAGCGAGGTGCTGAACATCATCGCGCGCCAGGAAGACATGAACGGCCGCATCCGCCGCAATGCAACCGACACCCGCCGCGCCATCAGCTTCATCATGCGCACGCGCATGCTGGACGCCGAGCAGTTCGAGGAGGCACGCCAGATCATGCGTGACATCGATTCGCTGGACAGCCACTCGACCTTTCTGTTCGACAAGATCAACTTCCTGATGGATGCGACGGTCGGTTTCATCAACATCAACCAGAACAAGATCATCAAGCTGTTCTCGGTGGCGAGTGTGGCGATGCTGCCACCCACGCTGGTGGCCAGCATGTACGGCATGAACTTCCGCTTCATGCCCGAGCTCGACTGGAAGTTTGGCTATCTATGGGCGATTGTGCTGATGGTATTGAGCGCCATCGTGCCGATGCTGTATTTCCGCAAGCGCGGTTGGTTGAAATAAGATAAGAAACATATTGCTTCAATTGTTGCATTTTATGTTTTTATAGGATGCGCTTCCGGTCAAAGTTGATAATCAGCTTACATGAATCAGGTGGATAGCGTGATAAATTACGCTGATTCAATATCTCTTTCGGTGAACAACATGAGCATCAGTAGTAGTAAAGAATCCGAAAAAAAGGATTCAGAAGCCCATTACATGACGATTGAGGAGCTGGCGGACTACATTGGCATGTCCGTACGCAACATCCGCGCCTATAACAGCGCCGGCATGCTGCCACCCATCACCCTGCGTGGCCGTCTTGGCCTGTACGGGACAGAGCACACGGCACGCCTCGAAGTCATCCGCAGCCTGCGTGAGCAGGGTTTCGGTCTGGAACGCATCAAGCAGATCCTGCAAAACGAATCGCGCATGCCCGCCCACGCCGATGCCTGGATGGCAGCCCAATCCCACATCCTGAACGTGATCGGCCAGTCGAACAGCAACTCGGAAACCGTGCAGACCGAAGTCATCGAACAGGACTGGGACCAGCAGCTGACGCCCGAGGTGGCCCAGAAGCTGCAGCAATCCGGCATCCTGCGCATCCATGAGGACGGCAGCATGGAGCACCTGGCTCCCGGCCTGCGTCCGCTGGGCAACCGGCTGGCCAGCATGGGCGTGACCATTGATCAGGGAGCCACCATCCAGAACGAGCTGGTCCAGGATCTGCGCCGGCTGGTACGCACCTACCTGCGTCTGGCCATGCAGCTCACCACGCAGAACCATGGCGAACATGCCGTGCTGCCCGGCCATCTGGACGACTGGCTGCGCGATACACCCGAGCTGCTGCTGGAGGCCATCAGGGCGCTGCTGCCCATCCTGCTGCGGCAGGAAGCCGACAGCATGGCCAGCATGATGCAGCGCGGCCTGGAAAGCCAGGGCAAGCCTGCCACATCCCGCTGACCTGAAGCGGAACGGGGCCGCATCGGATCAGTTCCTGTCGGGAGCCGGAGCTGGTGCCGGTTTGCGGCGCCAGCCGGTCAGCAGTACCAATAGCGTCAATCCCAGTACAAAGCCCCAGTACCACAGCGTGCTGGTAGCGAAAAAATCGCGCAGCCAGATCGGCTCGTTGGCCATCATGCGGCCGGCGGTCATCGCCATCACCGCCGCTCCCAGCGTACGCAGCAGCGGTATTTGCGCCAGCAGGCGCGGCAAATGGCGGCTGCCAAACACGATCATCGGCACCGTCAGCAGCAGGCCGATCACGACCAGATCGACCGAGTTGCGTGCCGCGCCGGCAACCGCCAGCACGTTGTCCAGGCCCATCAGCGCCTCGGCCACCACGACGCTGCGCAGCGTGCCCCAGAAACCCTGCGCCGGCGTGTCCGGCAGTACCAGCCCGCGATGTCGGCGCGCCTGGGTACGCCAGGCGATACCGAGCAGCACGATCCCGCCCAGCAGCAGCAGGCCGGGCGTCTGCAGCAGCCAGAGCAGGCCGACCGTCATCAGCACGCGCAGCAGCAGGGCCAGCACGGTGCCGGCCGCCAGTGCGCCGCCATAGAGGCGACGCGGCAGCTGGCGTGCCGCTTCGGCAATCAGCACGGCACGCTCACCGGTCAGTACCAGATCGATCAGGACAATGGCCAGCAGCGACAGCCACCAGCCGGGAGAAAAGGCTTCCATGCGGGATCAGTGCTGCAAGGCAGCATCAGGATGATGCCCCATTGTAGGAAGTCTGCGCCGCCCTAGTCCCAGGTCAGTGCCGCGCCGCTCTGGTATTCGGTAACGCGCGTCTCGAAAAAATTCTTTTCCTTGCGCAGATTGGCCTGCTCGTCGAGCCAGGGCAGCACATTGCCGGCACCGGGAAAAGGCTCGGCAACACCGGCCTGGCGTGCGCGCCGGTTGGCAATGAAGCGGAACTGCTGCATGTGCAAGTCGGCGTTGTAGCCGAGCACCGGCTCCTGGAGGATGTAGCCGGCATAGGCCTGTTCGGCGGCTTCGGCTTCGTCCCAGAGCTGGCGCAGGGCCTGCGGGTCCAGCTCCAGCTGCTCCTCGGCCAGCAGTTCGCGCACCACGCGGATGCCGAAACCGGCATGCAGCACCTCGTCGCGCATGATGTACTGCAGCTGTTCGGCCGTGCCCTTCATCAGGCCGCGCCGCTGCAGTGCAAAAATCGGCGTGAAGCCGTTGTAGAACCAGCAGCCCTCGAACACCACGGCAAAGAAGAAATACGACAGCGCAAAAGTGTGCAGATTGTCGCGATCCTTCAGGTCAAAATCGGCGTGCATCACGCTGTCGAGCCGGCGCTGCGCCAGCGCGATCTTGCCGTGGATCTGCGGCACCACGCGGTAGCGGTTGTAGATGTCCTGCTGGTCCAGGCCGATGCTCTCGATGCAGTGCTGGTAGGTCCAGGTGTGCAGCGCTTCCTCGTAGACCTGGCGCGCCTGGTAGATCTGCAGCTCGGGCGCGGTCATCTTTTCCATCACGGCGAGGCCGATGTTGCGCATTGCCAGGATATCGGAAGTGGTCAGGTAGGCCAGCACGTTCTCGAAAATGTGGCGTTCGGTCGGCGTCAGCCGGTGGTGGTAATCATGCACATCCTGCGCCATGGAGATTTCCAGCGGCGTCCAGTGGTTGTTGTTCGCCATCAGGAAGTAGGACCAGGCCCAGGGGTACTTGAACGGAGCCAGCTGGTGGATATCGCCCTGGCCATTGACGATGCGCTTGTCGCTGGCGCGGGTGGCCGCGCCGGCGTGGCCGGCAGCTGGCGGCGTCAGCGGCGCAGGCGCGGCAACCGGAGTATCCGCCGGCGGCTGGCTGGCGGGGCGGGCGGACCGGGTCGGCAGGTCCCAGTCATCGAAACGGAAGGCAGTCATGTCGGGATTCTCTTCAAGGCTTACTGGCAGGCTTCGCAGTCGGGGTTGTCCAGACTGCAGAGGGCGGGGCTGCTGGCACTGGCGCTATCGGAAACGCCGGCTTTCTCGGCCTGGCTGGCGCCCAGCGTGCGCAGGTAGTAGGTGGTTTTCAGGCCGCGCTGCCAGGCCAGGCGATACAGCGCATCGAGCTTGCGCCCCGAAGGCTGGGCCAGGTACAGATTGAGCGATTGCGCCTGGTCAATCCACTTCTGGCGTCGCGCTGCGGCCTCCACCAGCCAGACCGGATCCATTTCGAAGGCGGTGGCGTAACGCTCGCGCAGCTCCTGCGGCACGCGCTCGATGCGTGCCAGCGAGCCATCGAAATACTTCAGGTCATCCACCATCACCTCGTCCCACAGGTCGAGCGCCTTCAGCTCCTGCACCAGCGCCGCGTTGACCACGGTGAACTCGCCCGACAGATTGGATTTGACATACAGATTCTGGTAGGTCGGCTCGATGCTGGCCGAGACGCCGACGATGTTGGAGATGGTGGCAGTAGGCGCAATCGCCACGCAGTTGGAGTTGCGCATGCCGTGCTGCGCGATACGCGTCTTCAGCGCCTCCCAATCCAGCGTGCTGCTGCGGTCCACCGTCACCGCTTCGCCACGGCCGGCTTCCAGCAGCGCAATGGTTTCGTGCGGCAGCACGCCCTGCTGCCACAGGCTGCCGGCAAAGCTCGAGTAGCTGCCGCGTTCGCGCGCCAGTTCGGTCGAGGCCAGATAGGCCTGATAGCACACCATTTCCATGCTGCGATCGGCAAACGTCACCGCCGCCTCCGAGGCATAGGGCAGGCCCAGCGCATACAGGCAATCGGCAAAACCCATGATACCGAGCCCGACCGGGCGGTGGCGCAGGTTGGCGTTGCGCGCCTGCGGGGTGGCGTAGTAGTTGAGATCGATCACGTTGTCCAGCATGCGCATGGCGGTACGGATGGTGCGTGCCAGCTTGTCCTGGTCCAGTGCGCCATCACGCAGATGCGCCAGCAGGTTGACCGATCCCAGGTTGCAGACAGCGGTTTCGTTGCCGGAGGTATTGAGCGTGATCTCGGTACACAGATTGGACGAATGCACCACGCCGGCGTGCTGCTGCGGCGAGCGCAGGTTGCAGGCATCCTTGAAGGTGATCCAGGGATGGCCGGTTTCGAACAGCATGGTCAGCATCTTGCGCCACAGCTGCTGCGCCGGCACGCGGCGGAACAGGCGGATCCGGCCGGCATCGGCCTGCGCCTCGTAGGCGGTGTAGGCCTCGGCAAAGGCCTGGCCGGTCTTGTCGTGCAGGTCAGGGACCTCATCCGGCGAGAACAGCGTCCAGTCGGCGCCGGCCTGCATGCGTTGCATGAACAGGTCGGGAATCCAGTTGGCGGTGTTCATGTCGTGCGTGCGGCGGCGCTCGTCCCCGGTGTTCTTGCGCAGATCGAGAAAATCCTCGATGTCCAGATGCCAGGTTTCCAGATAGGCACAGACGGCACCCTTGCGTTTGCCGCCCTGGTTGACCGCGACTGCGGTATCGTTCACCACCTTGAGGAAGGGAATCACGCCCTGGCTCTCGCCATTGGTGCCACGGATGCGGCTGCCCAGCGCGCGTACCGGGGTCCAGTCATTGCCCAGGCCACCGGCAAACTTCTGCAACAGTGCATTGTCGCGGACCGAGGCAAAGATGCTGCCCAGGTCGTCTTCCACCGTGGTCAGATAGCACGACGAGAGCTGGGAGTGCAGCGTGCCACTGTTGAACAGCGTGGGCGTGGAGCACATGAAGTCGAAGCCGGACAGCAGCTCGTAGAACTCCAGCGCACGTGCTTCGCGGTCGATCTCGTTGAGCGCCAGCCCCATTGCCACGCGCATGAAGAACAGCTGCGGCGTCTCGATGCGGCGGCCCTCGACATGCAGGAAGTAGCGGTCATACAGCGTCTGCAGGCCGAGGTAGCGGAACTGGCCGTCACGCTCGCAGCGCAAGGCCGCGGCCAGCCGTTGCAGATCGAATTCGGCCAGGCGCGGATCCAGCAGCCCGGCCGCGATGCCCTGGGCGATACCTTCGGCAAAGTAGCCGGCCTGCCGTGCTGCTGCCTGTTGCGGCAGCACCGGCTCGCCCAGCACCTCGGCGGTCAGCTGCGCCAGCAGCAAGCGCGCGGTGGCAAAGTCGTAGTCGGGATCCTGCTCGATCAGGGTGCGCGCCGCCAGAATCAGTGCCTGCTGCACATCGACCTGCGGCATGCCGTCGTACAGGTTCTGCAGCGTCTGCTCCAGGATGGCCTGTGCCGATGCGCCCTCGCCCAGCCCGGCACAGGCGGCCTCGCACTGCGCCAGCAGCGCGGCGGTGTCGAGCGGGCGACGTTCGCCCTGCACCAGCACATGCAGCACCGGAGCGCTATCGGCTCCCGCCTGCGCCGCACGTTCGGCCGCGCGCCGTTCACGGTAGAGCACATAGGCGCGCGCCACATCGTGCTCACCGGAACGCATCAGCGCCAGTTCCACCTGATCCTGGATATTCTCGATGTGCACCGTGCCGCCATCCGGCAGGCGTCGCGTGAGCGAACGCACCACGGTATCGGTCAGTTGCGCCACCACATCGCGGATGCGCGAGGAGGCACTGCCCTGGCTACCCTCCACCGCCAGAAAGGCCTTGGTCAGGGCGATGGCGATCTTGTCGGGCTGGAAGGTAACCACATCACCGTTGCGCCGGATCACCTGCATGGCGGCAATGGACAGGACGCGTTGTTCGTTCAGCATGTTCGGGCTCCCGCTGGAAAGACGGGCAGGGCACACCATGCGTGTCAGCGACCACCACGAACGGGAAGCCGGGATTCAGTCTGGCTGGCATGCCCGGTCTCCGCTCTGGCGGGCGCAGACAGGCATCTCCGGCGCGCACGCCGGGCAACAGAAGGCAGCAAGAAACACATGCATGATCGGCCTCATGTCAGGGACACCCCGCCCCAATGGAAAAAAGCTTGGCATCGTGGCAGGTCTTCTGACTTTCAGCTTGGCGCGTGACCCTGCCTTCCCGGACGCATCCAGTGGCATGAGCGGATCACGCAAGCTGATTACAGCTGCGGGGGCAGTTCACGAATTCGGGCACAAGGCCACGGCACGTGATTCCCTTTTCACCCGTTGCGTGTGGCAACGGGAACCATCGATGCAGGCAGTCTAGCACAGCGGCTCAGTGGCAGCTGTCACCACCCGGGCGCTTGTGCGGGCATTGGCCGCAGCCGCTGCTGCTGCCGTTGCTGCTGCCACAGCCGCCGGCCTGGCCACCCAGGCGTTCGCGCCAGCGGCCGGGCATCAGTCGCCACAGGACATACAGGGCCGCCAGCACGACCAGCAGGCCCACGATCAGGTCTTGCCACATGGCGATTCCTCCGGTCAGCCGCCCAGCGCCAGGGCCAGACGGTAGGTGATGAAACTGGCGACATAGGCCAGGGCAAACATGTAGATCACCATGATCCAGACATGGCGCCAGCCGTGCGTCTCGCGGCGCACCATGGCCAGCGTGGACAGGCATTGCGGCGCAAACACGAACCAGACCAGCAGCGACAGGCCGGTGGCCAGCGACCACTGGCCGGCCAGCAGTGTCTGCAGCTGGGCGCTGACCCCTTCCTCGCTGCCGGAGAGGGCATACACGGTACCGAGCGCGCCCACCACCACCTCGCGCGCGGCCATGCCGGGCACCAGCGCGATGCTGATCTGCCAGTTGAAGCCGATCGGGGCAAACAGCTGTTCCAGCCCGCGGCCCAGCATGCCGGCCAGACTGTATTCGATGGCCGGTGCGCCCGTTCCCGGCGGCGGTGCCGGATAGCTGGACAGGAACCACAGCACGATGGTCATGGCCAGGATGATGGTGCCGACGCGGCGCACGAAGATCCAGGCCCGCTCCTGCAGACCCAGCAGCAGATTGCGCAGATTCGGCAGGCGGTAGGCCGGCAGCTCCATCAGCAGCGGCGAAAACGTCTGCCGGCTGCGCCAGCGCTTGGCGATCCAGGCCACCAGCATGGCCGAGACGATGCCAAACAGATAGAGCCCGAACAGCACCAGCCCCTGCAGGTTGAACAGGCCCAGTACCTTGCGTGCCGGAATGAAGGCCGCGATCAGCAGCGTGTACACCGGCAGGCGTGCCGAGCAGGTCATCAGCGGCGCGATCATGATGGTGACCAGGCGATCGCGCCAGTTGCCGATGGTGCGCGTGGCCATGATGCCGGGCACGGCACAGGCAAAGCTGGACAGCAGCGGAATGAAGGAGCGGCCGGACAGGCCGACCTTGCCCATGAGGCGATCCAGCAGAAAGGCGGCACGCGGCAGGTAGCCGGAATCTTCCAGCGCCAGGATGAACAGGAACAGGAACAGGATTTGCGGCAGGAACACCAACACGCCTCCGGCACCGGCAATCACGCCATCGGCCAACAGACTGCGCAGCGCGCCTTCGGGCAGGCTGTCCCGCACCCAGCTGCCCAGTGCCTCGGTGCCGGCCACGATCAGGTCCATCGGCCAGGCGGCCCAGCTGAACACCGCCTGGAACACCAGGAACAGGATCAGCGCCAGCAGCAGCGGCCCACCCAGCGGATGCAGCACCACCCGGTCCAGCCGGTCGGTCAGCTCCAGCTTGCGCGCATGCGACTGCACGGTCACGTCCATCAGCCGGCGTACCTCGGCCTGCAGCGCCAGCACCCCCTCTGCCCCGCCCGCCGCCGTGGCGCTTGCGGTTGGCGCTGCTGGCAGGGGCTGATCCAGTGCGGCCAGCACCTCGCGCGCGCCGTCGGTCTGCACACCCACCGCGTAGACCACCGGTATGCCCAGTTCGCGTGCCAGCGCCGCGTGATCGATGCGGATGCCGCTGCGTGCCAGCATGTCGGACAGGTTCAGCACCAGCAGCATCGGCAGACCGAGCTGGCGCGCCTGCAGTACCAGCTGCAGGCTCAGGCGCAGGTTGGTGGCATCGGCCACGCAGATCAGCAAATCGGGTAGCGGCTCATCGCTGTTGCCGGTGACCACGTCACGCGTCACGGCTTCATCGGCAGAAGCCGCATGCAGGCTGTAGGTGCCGGGCAGATCCAGCACGAACACCTGGCGACCTTGCGGCGTGAGGGCAACACCCTCCTTGCGCTCCACCGTGACGCCGGCGTAATTGGCCACCTTCTGGCGGCTGCCGGTGAGCAGGTTGAACAGCGCGGTCTTGCCGCAGTTGGGATTGCCGAGCAGCGCCACGCGCTGCGGCAACGCTCCGGCTAGCGTGGGTTCAGCCTGCATCGGCGGCTCCTGCTGTCACCCGGATGCGATCGGCCTCGTGACGGCGCAGCGCAAAAGTGGTGTGACCGATGCGCACCGCCAGCGGCTCGCGCCCCGGCCAGCCGGCCGCCGTGATGCGTAGCTGTTCGCCCGGCACAAAGCCGATTTCCATCAGGCGCAGCATGAGTTCGTCTTCGCGGCCCTGCGCATCGGGCAACACGCTGCGCACGGTCGCCCAGCGTCCGGTCGTCAGGGCGGACAGGGGCAGGTCGGGATCAGTGATGGATAACATGGTGGCTGGTCGATTCTTGAATGAGAATGATAATCGACAAGCAAATAACCGCTTTGATGCGGGTCAACTCCGTGACGAATCGGCTCAGACCGGGACGGTATCGATAAAGCTCTGGCGCTGCTCCAGCCGCGCCTGCAGTTCGGCCAGGTTGGGGTGGCGGCTGCGCCAGTCGATGGCCGGGAAACGGAAGTCCAGCCAGCCCAGCGTGCAGCCAACGGCGATATCGGCCAGCGAGAACTGGTTGCCGTAGCAGAACTGCCGATCAGCCAGCAGGCGGCTCGTTTCGGCCAGACCGGCATCCACCTTCTGCATCTGGTGATCGATCCAGGCCTGGCTGCGCTGCGCCTCCGTTCGGCCGGCGAAAATATGTTCCAGGCGTGCCAGGATGGCGGCATCGAGCACGCCATCGGTCAGCGCCTCCCAGCAGCGAACCTGCAGGCGCTCGCGCTCTTCGGAGGGCAGCAGCTTGCAGACCGGGCTGAGGGTATCGAGGTAATGACAGATCACGCGCGAGTCATAGACCGATTCGCCTGTCTTGAGCAACAGCACCGGAATCTTGCGCAGCGGGTTGTGCTCCCCGATGGTGGTTTCGCCCGCCCAGACATTCTCGAGTTCGAACTCGTAGGGCAGCATTTTTTCGGCCAGCACCACGCGCACCTTGCGCACGTAGGGACTGGCCAGGGAACCGATGAGCTTCATGGGAGAGGACGGCCGGTTGGCGGCCAAGTGAAACGGTGTACCATTCTAGCCCCAGCACGGATATGTCGCTTATCCACCACTGGAATTGGCCCTCTTTATGTTGCACTGCAACAAAAACTGCCGGACACCGTAAAATGGACGACATGCAATCTCTTGATCTTACCCCCGTCACTGCGGTTTCGCCCCTGGATGGGCGTTATGCCGCCAAGCTCCGCCCCCTGCGCACCAGCATGAGCGAATACGGCTACATGCGCGCCCGCGTGCAGGTGGAAGTGGCCTGGTTCATCGCCCTGAGCGATGCCGGCATGGAGCAGTTCAAGCCGCTGACGGCCGGTGCCCGCAAGTACCTGCTGGATCTGGTGAAGGACTTCTCCGTGGAGGATGCCCGCGCCATCAAGGAAATCGAGAAGACCACCAACCACGACGTGAAGGCGGTCGAGTACTGGATCAAGGGCAAGTTCGATGGCCGTCCCGAGCTGGAAAGCGCCTCCGAATTCGTGCACTTTGCCTGCACCAGCGAAGACATCAACAACACCAGCCACGCGCTGCAGCTCAAGGCCTGCCGCGACCAGGTGCTGCTGCCGGGCCTGGACGCCATCTGCGATACCCTGCGCGGGATGGCGCAGAAGTTTGCCGATGTCCCCATGCTGAGCCGCACCCACGGCCAGACCGCCAGCCCGACCACCGTGGGCAAGGAAATCGCCAACGTGCTGGTGCGCCTGGACAAGACGCGCCAGGCGATTGCCGGCGTGCCGCTGATGGCCAAGATGAACGGTGCCGTGGGCAACTACAACGCCCACCTGAGCGCCGCGCCCGACCTGGACTGGGAAGCCTTCAGCAAGAATGTGGTCGAAACGCCCGAGCCGCTGGGCCTGGGCCTGACCTTCCAGCCCTACAGCATCCAGATCGAACCGCACGACTACATGGCCGAGCTGTTCGACGCCGTGGCGCGCAGCAACACCATCCTGATCGACTTCTCCCGCGACGTCTGGGGCTACATCAGCATGGGCTACTTCAAGCAGAAGCTGAAGGAAGGCGAAATCGGCTCCTCCACCATGCCGCACAAGGTCAACCCGATCGACTTCGAGAATGCCGAAGGCAACCTGGGCCTGGCCAACGCGCTGCTGCGCCACCTGAGCGACAAGCTGCCGATCAGCCGCTGGCAGCGTGACCTGACCGATTCCACCGTGCTGCGCAACATGGGCGTGGCGCTGGGCTATGCCATTCTGGCGCACCAGTCGCTGCAGACCGGCCTGGGCAAGCTGCAGCTCAACGAGGAGCGTCTGGCCGAAGACCTGGACCACGCCTGGGAAGTGCTGGCCGAGCCGATCCAGACCGTGATGCGCCGCTATGGCGTACAGGGCGCCTACGAGAAGCTGAAGGAAGTCACGCGCGGCAAGACCGTGCAGGCAGCCGATCTGCATGGCCTGATCCGTGGTCTGGAGATTCCGGAATCCGAGAAGGAACGCCTGCTGGCGATGACGCCGGCCTCCTACGTGGGCAAGGCCGCCGAACTGGCCCGCCGCGCCTGATCCGTCAGCAGCGCTGCACGATCGAGCCACCACGCCGTCAGGCGGGTGGCTTTTTTGTGCTCAACGGGCTGCTGCCGGCCAGCGCAGCAGCTCCAGCGTATCCAGCTGCAGCAGGCTGAAGTGGCCGCGGCCGCTCATCCAGCCGCCGGTATCGAGGTAATAGCGGTTGCCCAGCACACGCGCTTCGTCAATGGTGTTGTGGCCATGGGCCACGGCACGGATATTCTCGATCACGCTGTTATCGCCCTGGCGGATGCGCCAGCGCGCCCACAGGCAGGTATGCAGATTGTCGGCTTCGAGCGGGCGATCACGCAGATGCTGCCAGTCATCAAACGGGCATTCGGCGTGCAGCAGACCGACCGGGCCGTCTGCCGTGTCCACCTCGGCCACCACCGGCAGCTGCTGCAGGCGCTCGGCGATGGCACGGCGTTCGGCGGCGGGCAGTCCGACAAACCAGTCGCCGCCATGCAGGCGGTGATCGACATTCGGAAAGGGATCGTCCAGGCCGTCGCGCCAGATCATGAAATCGTGGTTGCCGCAGATGGCATGGAACCAGGGCTGGTCCAGCCAGTGCAGCACCTGGCGTGAATCCGGCCCGCGATTCACCAGGTCGCCCAGGGAAAACAGCCGGTCGGTGGCGCGGTCGAAGCCGATGCCGTCCAGCACCTGCTGCAGCCGCTGAAAACAGCCGTGGATATCGCCCACGGCAAAATCGCGCCCGCGCGTATTGCGGGCATGCGTGAGATAGGTAGTTGGCATGATGCCGATACTGTAACGCAGCGGCATGCGCCATGGCGACAGACCCGGAATTGCCCATGATGATGGCCGGCCTGCAACACCGCCCTTGGGCGCTGCGGACGACCGGGAGACTTACAGCGTGACACCGAAACGCGGCAGCAGCCAGACCATCAGCGCATAGGCCAGCGCCGTGGCCGCGCTCGACAACAGCAGTGCCAGCCAGAAGTTCCAGCCGGCACGCAGCAGCAGCGGCAGCAGCAGGAACAGCAGTAGCGAGGGAATCACCAGCCAGAAGATGCTGCTGGCAGTGGCAGCGATTTGCGCCGTATCGCGCGTGTCCAGGTAGATCCAGATCATGGCCAGCAGCGAGGTGAGCGGCAACGAGGCCAGTGCCGCGCCCCAGAAGCTGCTGCGCTTGCCGAGTTCGGCAATCGCCACGATGAGGATGGCGCTCAACAGGGTCTTGATGGTCAGGATCAGCATCTCAGGCCCCGGCCTCTGGCAGCGGCTCCGGCCGGTGGCGCTTCAGGTGTCGCCCCAGCCAGTGCTCCAGGTCATCGATCAGGGTGTAGAGCGCCGGCACCACCAGCAGGCTCAGCAGCGTGGAGGTGACCAGACCGCCGATTACCGCCACCGCCATGGGCGAGCGGAAACTCGGGTCGGCCGCGCCCATGCCAAGCGCCAGCGGCATCATGCCGGCGCCCATGGCCAGCGTGGTCATGATGATCGGGCGACTGCGCTTGTGGCAGGCGTCGATCAGCGCATCAAAGCGGCTCATGCCCTCGCGGCGCGCCATGATGGCGTAGTCCACCAGCAGGATCGAGTTCTTGGTGACGATGCCCATCAGCATGATCAGGCCGATCATGGCCGGCATGGTGAGCGCCTTGCCGGTAAGCAGCATGGCCACGAACGCCCCGCCAATGGCCAGCGGCAGCGCCGCCAGGATGGTGATCGGCTGCATGAAGTCGCGGAACAGCAGCACCAGCACGCCATAGATGCAGAGCACGCCAATCGTCATGGCAATGCCGAAACTGTTGAACAGCGCATTCATTTCCTGCGCATCGCCAAGTTCGGCCAGCCGCACGCCGGCCGGCAGCTGCTGCATCACCGGCAGCGCACGCGCCTCTGCGTTGAGCTGGCCCAGGGAGCGCGAGCCCAGCTCCACATCGAGGCGGACGCTGCGCTCGCGGTTGGTGCGGTTGATGACCGAGGGACCGCTTTCCAGCTGCACCCGGGCCACCGCCAGCAGCGGCACCATGCCGTTGCGGGCCGGCACCAGCAGCTGCTCGATGTCGGCGACGCGCCGGCGGTAGTCGTCGGGCAGCTTGATGCGGATCGGGATCTGGCGCTCGTCCAGGTTCATCTTGGGCAGGTACTGGTCGTAATCGCCACTGGTGGCCACGCGCACAGTCTGGGCAATGGCGCTGGCGGTGACGCCGAGTTCGGCGGCGCGGGCGTGATCGGGCCGGATGATCAGCTCGGGCTGCACCAGGGAAGCACTGGAGGTGACGCCACCGATGCCGTTCAGGGTGCGCAGCTGGCGCTCGGCCTCCTGCGCCACGCGGTCGAGCTGCGCGCCGTCATCGCCCAGCAGCACCAGTTCCATCTTGCTGCCCATGTCGCCGGAGCCGACCTTGAAGCGCGCGCCCGGAATCTCGCGCACGATGGCGCGGATGCGGTTCTCGATGGCGATCAGGCTGTCCTTGCGTTCGTTGCGGTGCAGCGTGTTGATGGTGAGCACGGCGCGGTGCACCTCGGCGGCGGCACCGGGCTTGAAGCCGTCGCCGGCTGCGCCACCGCCCACGGAGGAGTAGATGCTGACAATCTGCGTGGCTTCCTGCTGCTGGATGCGCTGGCGCGTCTGCTCGGCCACCTGCAGCGTCTGCTGCAGCGTGCTGCCTGGCGGCAGCTCGACGGTGAGCTGGGTCTGGCCACGGTCGGAGTGCGGCATGAAGCCGGTCGGCAGCAGCGGCACCAGCAGCAGCGAGCCGGCAAACAGCGCCATCGCCGCCAGCATGGTCAGGCCGCGGTGCGTGATGCACCAGCGTACCAGCCGCAAATAGAAGCGCATCAGGCGGCCATCCTGCCTTGCCACGGTCTGGTGGCGGCCGGGTTTCAGCAGATAGGCGGCCATCATCGGCGTCAGCAGCCGTGCCACTACCAGCGAGGCCAGAATCGCCAGCACCGCCGTCCAGCCGAACTGGCGGAAGAACAGGCCGGGAATGCCGCTCATGAAGGCGGTCGGCAGGAAGACCGAGACCAGGGCAAACGTGGTGGCAATCACCGCCATGCCGATCTCGTCGGCGGCTTCGAGTGCCGCCTGCATCGGCGACTTGCCCATCACCAGGTGGCGCTCGATGTTTTCGATCTCGACAATCGCATCGTCCACCAGCACGCCCACCACCAGCGCCAGCGACAGCAGCGTGACCATGTTGAGCGTGTAGCCGAACAGGCTCAGGCCGAAGAAAGTGGGGATGATGGACAGCGGCAGCGCCGTGGCCGCCACCAGCGTGGCGCGCCAGTTGCGCAGAAAGGCCCAGACCACCAGCACCGCCAGCACCGCGCCCTCGTACAGCAGCTGCATGCTGCCATCAAAGTTGTCCTGCACCGGACGGGCATTGTCGATCACGCGGCGGATCTGCAGCTCGGGCTGTTCGCGCTGGGCCTGCGCCATCACCGCGGCCATGGCCTCTGCCACCTCCACCTCGCTCGCCCCCTTGGAGCGGAACACCTCCAGGCCGATCACCGGCTGGCCGTCCACCAGCGCGATGGCGCGCTGTTCGGCCACGGTATCGCGCACCTGGGCCACATCGCCCAGACGCACGCTGCGCCCTTGCGCCAGCGGGATGTGCATATCGGCCAGTTCGGCAGCACTGCGGGCCGCCGACAGGGTGCGCACGGTCTGCTCGCCGCTGCCGACATCGGTGCGGCCACTGGGCGGATCCTGCTGCATCTGGCCCAGCTGGCGCGAAATGTCCGCCGCCGTGACGCCAAGCGCCTGCATGCGATCCGGCTGCAGCAGCAGCTGCACCTCGCGGTGCACGCCGCCTATGCGCTTGACCGCGCCGACGCCACGGACCCCCAGCATGCGCTTGTTCAGCGTGTTGTCCACGTACCAGCTGAGCTGTTCCTCGTCCCAGCCGGCTCCGGGCTTGAGCTGCACGCTGTAGACCTCGACCACGCGGCCGGAAGTGGACAGCTTGCTCACCACCGGTTCGCGGATGTCACCCGGCAGGTCGGAGCGGATCTGCGAGACGGCATCGCGTGCTTCGGTCACGGCATCGGTGATGTTCTTTTCCAGCTCGAATTCGATGGTGGTGCTGGACGTGCCGTCGATCACCGACGTGTACATGTTCTTGATGCCGGTGATGGTGGCCACGGCGTTTTCCACCTTGCGCGCCACCTCGGTCTCGAGCTGCGCCGGGGCGGCACCGGGCTGGCTGATGGTGACCGTCACCACCGGCAGCTGGATGTCCGGGAAATCCTGGATCTTGTTGCTCTTGAAGGCCAGCAGGCCGGCCAGCGTCAGCAGCGCAAACAGCAGGATCGCCGGTACCGGATTGCGGATGGAGAGGGCAGAGAAGTTCACGCCGGCTCCCGGTCAGCGGCTGGCACTGCTGGCCGCCGGCACTGGCTGCGATGCGGCAGTGGCAGTAGCAGCCGGCGTGGCCACCACCTTCACCAGATCGCCATCGATCAGGAAGCCGGCACCGCTGCGCACCAGCCGGGTCTGGCCATCGACACCGTCCAGCACCTGCACCAGGTCGCCCTGGCGCGCACCCAGCGTCACCTTGTGCTGGCGCACGCGCTGGTCTGCGCCCAGCAGAAAGATGAAATCGAAGCCGTCACGCGAGACCACGGCGCTGTGCGGAATCATCCAGCCGCCGGTCTGGCCCAGGTCAAAGCGGCCACTCACGTACATGCCAGCCTTGGCGCCCTGCTGCTGCGCGCCCGGCAGATCGACATAGACAATGGCGATGCGGCGCGTGGTGTCCAGCGTGGGCGCAATGCTGCGCACGGTGCCGCGCAGCAGCTGGCCATCGGGCAGATCCACTTCGGCCGACATGCCGGGTTTGAGCGCTGCCAGATCCTGGCCGACCACCTCGGCGCGCCACTCCAGCCGACCCTGGCGCACCATGCGGAACAGCTCGCTACCCGCCGGCACCACCGCTCCCACGGTGGCGCTGCGCGCAGAGATCACGCCGTTGTCCGGCGCCAGCACCCGGGTATAGCCCTGACGCAACTCCTGCGCGCGCAGGGCCGCACGCGCCGCCTCCACGCGCGCCGCCGAAGCCTTGGCCGCGGTATGGAACTGGTTGATCTGCTGGCGGCTCAGCGCACCAGTGTCCTCGATGCTGCGCGCACGCTCGGCATTGGAGCGCGCATCGGCGGCCTGTGCCTCCGCTTCCAGCAGGGCAGCCCGGGCCTGCAGCACATCGGCCTGCACGGTCTCGGCGGCAAATACCGCCAGCACCTGGCCCTTGCGCACCGTGTCACCCACATTCACGCGCAGCTCGGACAGGCGCAGGCCATTGCTCTGCGAACCGATCACGGCCTCTTGCCAGGCGGCGATATTGCCGCTGACACCCAGCGTCAGCGGCACGCTGCCGGTCACCGGCTGCGTCACTTCCACCGTCAGCGCCGGTCGCGCCGAGGCCGATGCAGGGGCGCTGGCGGCAGGGCGGCTGTCGCGCGCGCCCCAGTACCAGAATGCGGCCAGGCCCAGTACGGCCAGCAGCGCGACCAGGAGCCAGAGAGTCGTCTTGCGTGTCATGAAGCGGTTCCGTTGGGTTGGCCGGGGGCAGCCGGCGCCTGCCAGCCACCGCCCAGTGCACGGTACAGCGCCACCCAGGCACTGTCCGTCTGCTGTCTCAGGGTGATGCGGGCCTGCTCGGCTGCCAGCATGTTGCGGCGCGCATCCTCGAGTTCGAGCATGCTGCCCATGCCGGCGCGGTAGCGCGCATCGGCGGCACGGAAGGCCTTGCGGTAGCCTTCCAGCGCGGCGTCGGTGCCGGCGCTGCGCTGGCGTGCGCTGTCGATCTCGAGCAGCGCAGTTTCGACTTCGCGCACGGCGTTGCGCACGGTGGCGCGGTACTGGCTGGCGGCAGCCTCGTAGGCGACGCGGGCGGCTTCGGCCTGAGCGCGGCGACGGCCTCCGTCGAACAAGGGCACGCTGATCGACAGCGGACCGATGCTCCAGCTGGTGGAATCGGCATCCATGCCGCCCAGGCTGATGTGGTTGCGCAGGATGTTGCCGCTCAGGCCAAGGCGCGGATAGCGCTGTGCCTCGGCCTGGCCGACATCGTCACTGGCCGCAGCCACTGCCTGCGCGGCTGCGTAGACATCCGGGCGCTGCTCCAGCACACGCGCCGGCACGCTGTCGAGCTGCAGCCAGGGTGCGCGGCCCTGGCGCGGGGCATCGAGCTGCTGCTGCAGCGCGTCTTCATCCAGCGCGGTCAGTGCCACCAGCGCCTTGCGCGCAGCGCTGCATTGCGCCTGCACCTCGGTCACGCGCGTGCTGGCCTGGGCGGCACCGGCCTGGGTCAGCGCATGCGTGGCCGGGGCGCTGAAACCGGCGCGTGCCAGATCGCCGGTCAGGCGCTCCGTATCGCGGCGCGATGTGGCATCGCGCCGGGCGGTATCGAGCTGGCCCTGGCAGCTGCGCAGGGCAAAGTACTGGTTGGCGACATCGGCCGCCAGCGAGACACGTGCCTCGTGCCATTGCGCCTCGGCTCCGGCCAGCCGCGCGCGGGCGGCGCTGCCGGCATGGCGCAGGCCGCCAAACAGGTCGATTTCCCAGTGCGCCTGCAGCCCGGCCTGGCTGCTCGTGGCCACCGGGGGTTCGCCAGTCGGCATGCCGGTGTTGAAGGTGCCGCGCTGCACGCCAGCCTGGCCGTCCAGCGTTGGCAGCTGGCTGGCGCGTGCGCCCACGGCCGAGGCGCGTGCCTGGGCGATGCGCGCTGCCGCCTGGGCCAGCGTCGGGCTGGCCTGCTGCGCCGACTGCACCAGTTGCAGCAGGACCGGATCGTTCCAGTCCTGCCACCAGGACAGCAGCTGCCGTGTGCTGCCGTCGTGTGGCAGCTGCATCGGTGACGGCGCGCGCCAGTGCGTGGGCGCGGCGGCATCGGTCTGGCGTGGCGGCAGGCTCTGGCAGGCCGCCAGCAGCAGGGGCATGGCCAGCAGCAGCCAGCGCGAGGCCGGACTGCGCCTGGATACGGTGGCTTCAGGCATGCGGCGTCTCCGCCACCAGCGCCCAGGCGGGCGGCGTGGCCGGCTTCCAGTCCGGCAGGCCGGCCTGCTCGTCCAGCGGGCACTGGCGCAGCCGCGCCTCGTCGCGCAGCATGGCCATGGCATAGCGCGTCAGGTCTTCCACCAGCTGCTCGACCGCATCCGGCTGCTGCAGCACCTGCGGCGAGACCGAGCGCGTCACATCCTGCAGGGCGATGTAGTGCAGCGTCATGCCGATCAGCGTCAGCGCCAGCCGCTGGATGCCGACATCGGCATCGGCCAGCCCCAGATGGCGGCAGATCAGCTCCCACAGCGCCTGGTGCAAGGGGCGGATACGGGTATCGATTTCATACTGGCGCAGGCCGGTGGGCTCCAGCATTTCACGGATGTGCAGGCGCACGCAACACTGCACCAGATCATCCTGCTGCAGCACGTTGAGGCGCAGCCAGTACATCTGCCGCAGCGCCTGTTGCAGGGTCAGCTGCGGGTCCAGCATGGCCGCCTGCGTTTCCGGGCCTTCACCGAGCAGCTCCATCGGCTCGAGAAAGGCGCTGCGGTACAGGCCCTGCTTGTCGCCAAAGTAGTAGCTGATGGCCGAGATGTTGACGCCGGCGGCCTGGGCAATGGCGCGCGTGGAGGTCTTGCTGAAGCCCTGTTCGGCAAACAGGCGCAATGCCGTATGCAGCAGGCGTTCGCGTGACTGCTGGCTGTCAGATCGTGCAGACGAAGCGATCGCCTCGGGGTATTCGGGTTGCATGCCGTCATGGTACGCGAGTTCAATCGTTTGATTGAATCGGTTTGTATCCGGATTTTCCCCGAGCGTCCGGAAGGCAGACAGCCCGCACCATGCGGGCTGTCGTCACGCGTCAAGTGTGGCTCAACCCTGCCGTGGCAGACCGAACGCCGCCTGCCACAAGTCCAGCCCGGCCGCCGCATGCAGCCGCATCATGTCTTCGGGGAAGGCAGTGGACTCCTCGTTCAGGCGCGCACGGTGCTGCAGCTTGCGCAGCTCGCGATAGGCGGCAGCCGCCTCGTGACCGACCGGGGCCGGCAGCATGCCGAGGTCATCGGCACGTTCCAGCAGCGCGATATTGCCGCGGTTTTCCAGCATCGCCGGAAACTCGCGGCCATGGCGCAGCACCAGGAACTGGGTGACGAACTCCACGTCCATCATGCCGCCCGGGCTGTGCTTGACATCGAAGCTGCCCGGCGGCACCGGATGCGCCTGGGCGACGCGCTGGCGCATCGCGATGATCTCGTCCTGCAAGGCGACAGGATCGCGCTCGGCGGTAATGACATCGCTGCGCAGGGCCTCGAAACGTGCCCGCAACGGCGGGCTGCCAAAGCAGCAGCGCGCCCGCGTCATGGCCTGGTGCTCCCAGATCCAGGCGGTATTGCTGCCGCGCTGCAGCTGGTAGGCCTCGTAGGCCTCCATATTGGTGGTCAGCAGGCCGGAGTTGCCATTCGGGCGCAGGGCGGTATCGATTTCATACAGATCACCTTCGCCGGTCTTGACGGTCAGCCAGGTGATCAGCTTGCGCACCAGGCCGGCATAGATCTCGCCGGCGCGCTCGTTGTCATCCTCGTAGCAGAACACCAGATCCAGATCGCTGCCATAGCCCAGCTCCAGGCCGCCCAGCTTGCCGTAGGCGATGATGGCAAAGTGCTCGCTGATGTCGCTGTCGTCAGCGCCCTCGTAACCCAGGCGCCGGGCGCGCGGCAGGTACTGCGCCCAGCACCAGCGCACCGCCACGTCCAGCACGGTATCGGCCAGCGCACTCAGGTCATCGGCCACCTGTTCCACCGTCAGCCGGTCATCCAGATCACGCGCCAGGATGCGGAAGGTTTCGGCGTGCATGGCGCGACGCAGCAGGTTGAGCAGCGCCTCCTCATCGTCCTCGCCGGTGCTCTGCAACGCCTGCAGGCGCAGCTGCAGGTCCTCGCGCAGCATCTCCGGGCTGAAACGCTGCTCCATCAGCGCATTGCTGGTGAGCTCGTCGATCACCACCGGATGCTGCATCAGGTAGCGCGCCGGCCAGCGCGCCACGCCCAGCAGGCGCAGCAGGCGGTCATGGATCGCCGGGCGCTCCAGCAGCAGCGCCAGATAGCTCTCGCGGCGCAGCAGCGTCTCGATCCAGTCGATGAAACGCAGCACGCCGGCTTCGGTGATGCCGTGGCGCTGGCTGTCTTCTTCCTGCATCCATTGCAGGGTGCGCTGCATCAGGCGCATCAGGCGCACCCGGGTATCGATGCGCAGGCCCTGCACGCGCGTGTGCTCGCGCCATTCCTCCAGCCGGCGCGCCACGATGGAGCTCTCGTCCAGCATCGCCACCAGTTCGCCGATGTCGTCACTGGCCTGCGCCATGTCGGCCTGCCGGCCGTTGCCGTTTTTCTGGCAGTTGCCCTTGCTGCAGGACTGGTCGCCTCCCAGCAGGATGTCGAACTCGCTGGCCACCAGATCGCGATGGCGCAGCAGCTCCTGCATGAAGCTGCAGGTATCGGCATGGCCCATGCTGCGCGCAATCCAGGCCAGATCCTCCTCGGAGGTCGGCAGCAAGTGGGTCTGCTGGTCATCCAGGTACTGGATGCGGTGCTCCACCTGGCGCAGGAAGATATAGGCCTCGCTCAGGGCGGCGGCAATCTCGGGCGACATCAGGCCGGCGCGCTCCACCCGGTCCAGCGCACCCAGCGTCGGACGGGTACGCAGCTCGGGGAAGTGGCCGCCGCGCACCACCTGCAGCAGCTGCACGATGAATTCGATTTCGCGGATGCCGCCACGCGACAGCTTGACGTCGTTGGCGCGCTCCGGCCGGCCGGCGCTGCGCTTGGTGGCGTGGTCGCGGATCTGCCGGTGCAGCACGCGCAGCGCCTCGAACACGTTGTAATCCAGGTAGCGGCGGAACACGAAGGGCAGCACCACCTGGCGCAGCTGCTGGCCGGAACCGTTGGTCATCGAGGCACGCGGTGCCACCAGGCGACTCTTCATCCAGGCAAAGCGTTCCCACTCGCGGCCCTGCACCATCATGTACTCTTCGAGGGCATCGAGCGAAGTGACACTGGGGCCGGAATTGCCATTCGGTCGCAGTGCCAGGTCCACGCGGAACACGAAACCGTGCTCGGTGGTATCGCCGATCAGGCCATAGACGACCTTCACCACCCGCGTGAAATATTCCTGGAAGCTGGTGCTGCCGGCTCCGCTGCTGCGGCCTTCGGCATCGGGACGGCCGGCGGTTTCGCCATCGCATTCGTAGACATAGATCAGGTCGATGTCGCTGGAGACGTTGAGTTCGCGCGCGCCGAGCTTGCCCATGCCCATGATCCACAGGTTGCAGCGGCTGCCATCCGGCTTGAGCGGCGCACCGTAGCGGGCATCGAGCTGGGCAAAGGCTTCCTGACAGGCGATATCGAGCGCAAATTCGGCCAGCCGGGTCACGCTCAGCGTCACCTCCTGCATCGCGGCACCGGTGTTGCAGTCCAGCGTAGCCAGCCGCTCCTGCACCAGCTGACGCAGCACGCGCAGCGCCGCACCCGGCTCATGCCCGCGCGCGCGCAGGGCGGCATAGGTCTGGCGCATGGCGGCCGGATCCGGCATGCCGGGTGCCAGCAGCGCCAGTTCGTTGGCATAGCGGCGGCGGATGCGCTGCACGAAGCGGGAATATCCCGCAAGGTCTTCTGAAACAGACGGTGTGCCATCCTGTGCCGGCGCAGCAGGCGGCGATAATGGTTCTGTCGGCGTCAGCGTGCCATTGTTGGTCATGTTCATGCCTATCATCTTTCCTAGACATGCAGGAAGCCCAGGCCACCCCCTCTCCCAGCACACCCTCTTCCCGACGCTGGCTGTCGCGCCTGCGGCGTGGGCTGGGTGTGCTGCTGGTGCTGGCCCTCAGCCTGATCGGGCTGCTGGCACTGCTCCTGCATCTCGTCATTTTGCCGCGAATCGATTCCTTCCGTCCGGCACTGGAAAATCTGGCCAGCCGCACGCTCGGAGCCCCGGTCGAAATCGGCCGACTGAGCGTCACCGAGCGCGGCTGGAATCCGACCATCGCCATGGACGGGCTGGTACTGCGCGATGCCAGCGGCAGCGAAGGCCTGCATATCGCCCGGCTCAGCGCCACGGTATCGCTGCCGGCCACGCTGCGGCTGGGTTTCGAGCGGCTGCAGGTGGAGCAGCCACGGCTGCTGATGCAGCGGCGTGCCGATGGCGTGGTCGAAGTTGCCGGCCTGGAGCTGGCACAGGGCAAATCGGGCGATTCCGGTCCGGCGCTGGACTGGCTGTTGTCGCAGCCGCATATCGCCATCACGCAAGGCAGCCTGCGCTGGAGCGATGCGCAGCGCGATGCACCACCGCTGCTGATGACCGATATCGGTGCCACCCTGAAAAACAGTGGCCTGCGCCACGAGCTGCAACTGCAGGCCACGCCGCCCTCCGGCTGGGGCCAGCCGATCCAGTTCGTCAGCGAATGGAGCCATCCGCTGTTCGGTGACCGCACCGTCTGGCGCGACTGGACCGGCGTCGCCTATGCCGACCTGGCCGAGCTGGATCTGTCCGAACTGCGCCGCTACATGAGCCTGGGTCGCGGCATCGACCTGCGCCGCGGCAAGGGCCGCATGCGCGTCTGGGCCGACTTCAAGCAGATGCGCAGCAGCACCGCCACCGTCGAAGCCAACCTGAATGAAGTCGATGTGCGACTGGCAAAGGACCTGCCGCCACTGGTGCTGAAGGACATGCGCAGCATGTTCAGCGTGCAGTTTGCCGCGGCCGACAACAACGAGGCCTACACGCTGGCCACGCAGCAGCTGGATTTCACCACCCTGAGCGGCCAGCGCTGGAACAACGGCAATGTGCGGGTGGAACTGCGCAACGGCACCGACAGTGCCAGCAGCCGCGGCCATGTCGAAGGCGACAACTGGGATCTGGGCATCATCGGCGAGCTGGCCGGCAGCCTGCCGCTGGGCGATGCCGCCCTCGACGCGCTCTACACCTTCCAGCCGCGCGGCCACATGGAAGCGCTTTCGCTGGACTGGCAGGGCCGGCTTGACCAGCCCGACAGCTTTGCCGCCGTGGGCAAGGCCACGGACATCGGCTGGCAAGCCCAGCAGGGGCCCTACAACGCCCAGCGCCGCCGCTACGAGCCGGGCACGCCGGGCGTGGACGGTGCCGATGTGGAGTTCGCGCTGACCGAACGCGGTGGCCGCATGGGCATCGGCATGCACCGCGGCCATGTGACCCTGCCCGGCGTGTTCGAGGAGCCGCGCATCCCCTTCGACAGCCTCGATGCCGAGGTGCTCTGGCAAATCAAGGATGGCGTGATCCGCGCCACCCTGCCCGATGTGCGCTTTGCCAATGCCGATGCCCGTGGCCGGCTGCAGGCCAACTGGCGCACCCGTCCGCTGCAGCCGGGCGAACCGGACTCGGCGCGCTTCCCCGGCATCATCCAGCTGGATGCGCGCATGGAGCGCGCCAATGCCGCGCGCGTGCATCGCTACCTGCCGTTGTCGCTGGGCGAGCAGGCGCGTGCCTATGTGCGCGATGCGGTGCAGGCCGGCGAGATCCGCCACGCGCGCGTGCAGGTCGAAGGCGATCTGGAACACCTGCCGTCCGGCAAGGACGATGCCGGCCGCCAACTGCCGAGCAAGTTCCGCTTTGACGTGCCGCTCTACCAGGCGCGCTACCAGTTCGTGCCGCGCAGCCTGCAGCATGCCGGCGAGCTGCCCTGGCCGGCCCTGACCGATCTGCAGGGCAAGCTGATCATCGACCGCAACATGCTGCAGATCGTGGACGCCAGGGCCAGTTTCAGCAGCGCCCCCGACCTGCGCGTGCGTGAACTGGCCGCCACCATTCCCGATCTGGCCTCGCGCAACCTGACCGTGGGCGTGGCCGCCAGCGCCACCGGACCGCTGTCGCAGGCGCTGCATCTGGCCAATACCTCGCCGCTGGGCGAGATCGCCGGCAATGCGCTGCAGCAGGCCAGCGCCACCGGCGAGACCGACCTGGCGCTGGCGCTCGGCATTCCGGTGCACCAGATCCGCAACATCAAGGTCGATGGCCAGGTCACGCTCAAGGGCAACGATGTGCGCATCACGCCCACCACGCCGCTGCTGTCCGGCAGCACCGGCGTGGTCGCCTTTACCGACAAGGGCTTCGCGCTGCGTGATGTGCAAACCCGGCTGCTCGGCGGCCAGGCCCGGCTGGCAGGCGGCATGGACCCGAAACGCCAGCCCGGCCAGCCGCGCCACATCATCTTCCATGCCGAAGGCGATATCAGTGGCGCCGGCCTGCGCGAGGCCAAGGAGCTGGGCTTTATCGCCGCGCTGGGCGCATCGATGGAAGGCCGCAGCGCCTACCGCGCGCGCCTGCAGTTTGATCGCGGTGCGCCCGAACTGACCATCGACAGCGATCTGATCGGCATGGCGGTGAACCTGCCGGCCCCGCTGGGCAAGAGCGCCGGCGAGAGTCTGCCGCTGCATTACGAAAACACCATTGTCAGCAACTACCAGGACCGCCAGCGCGGCCAGCTGATGCCGGCCGAGGACCGGCTGCTGGTGCGCATCGGCAACCGGCTGTCGGTGCACTATGTGCGTGACGTGCGCGGCGACACGCCACGCGTGCTGCGCGGCAGTATCGCGGCCGGTGCGCTGGCGCACGAAAACCTGCCGCCACTGCCCGAGAGCGATGTGCATGCACTGGTGCTGCTCGACGATGTGAGTGTCGATGACTGGATCGCCGTGCTCAACCGCATTTCGGCCAGCGAACCCGACAGCACCGGCAGCAGCGACGATGGCGAAGCCAGCCTGAACTACCTGCCCAGCGTGATGGCCATCCAGACCTCCTCGCTGACCGTGGCCAACCGCCGCTTCGACAATCTGGTGCTCGGTGGCACGCGCCATGGTCGCCTCTGGCAGGTGACGCTGGATGCGCGCCAGATCAACGGGTATGTCGAATACCTGCAACCGCTCAACGGCCAGGGCGCCGGCAGCGTCAAGGCGCGGCTGGCACGCGCCATCATCGAACCGGCCATCGTGCAGGAAGTCCGTGATCTGGTCGCCCGCACCGAAGATCCGGAAACCCTGCCGGCGCTCGATATCGAGGCGGAACAGGTCGATGTGCTGGGCTACAAGTTCGACCAGGTCACGATCCTGGCCGGCAATGCCAGCATGCCGATGGTCGCTGGTGCCCCGCTGGTCGACCAGCCGGAAGAGGACGGCAATGGCTGGCGCATCCACCAGCTGACGGCGCGCATGCCGCACGGCCAGCTGCTCGGCAGCGGCCTGTGGGGCCAGCCGCGCCAGCGCACCGTGCCGGCCAGCACGCCGGCACGCCGCTTCGTCTCACTCAACGTGCGGCTGGAAACCGATGATCTGGGCGGCATGCTCCAGCACTTCGGCCACCCCGGCCTGGTCGCGGGCGGAGCCGGCGCGCTGGCCGGCACGGTGCGCTGGCGCGGCTCGCCGATCTCGGTCGACATGAACACGCTGGGCGGCAACGTGCGGCTGGACCTGCGCCGCGGCAGCATCACGCCGGTCGATGTGGACGCGCTGCGCATCGTCAACCTGCTCAGCCTGCAGGGCCTGTCGCGCCTGGGTGAACAGCACGGCAAGGGCTTCGGCTTTGATCGCATTGGCGGCACGCTGCGGCTGCAGAACGGCATCGCCCACACCGACGACACCGAGGTCATCGGCACCACGCTGGCCGATGTCAAGGTGAACGGCCAGATCTCGCTGCTGGCGCAGACGCTGGCGCTGGACGTGCTGGTACAGCCCAAGATCGATCTGGGCGGAGCCGCCCTGGTCGCTGCCGCCGTCAACCCGGTCATCGGCGTCGGCAGCTTTATCGCGCAGTGGCTGCTGAGCCAGTCGATCAACAATGCCGCCACCCAGGTGCTCTACGTCGGCGGTCCGTGGAATGCGCCCGAAGTGACGCGCCTGCACGGTTCGGCAGCGCACCAGACGGCGCTGCAGATCCTGGCCAGCCATGCCACGCCACGCCCGGTCGACCGGCTCTGGGACTGGTGGCCGATCACCGGCCGCGACACCCTGCTGCGCGACTGGTGGCCGATCACCCAGGGCCGCGGCGTCGGCCAGCCCTGGGAGCAGAGCGACGGTTTTGACAGCGAGAAGGATGCCAGTCCCGCCACGGCACCTGCCGCTTCTGCCGCTTCTGCCGCTTCTGCCGCTTCTGCCGCTTCTGCCGCCAGGGCGATGCTGCCGACAGCGGCGGCCCGTGCCGCGCCCTGAGCAGCGCATGCGGCCGCTGCGGAACATTTGCACACGAATTGTGCAGTGCCGGCATCCGGCAGCGGCCTGACGGGAAGGCACAATGTGTTGCGACTCTTTCCGATTCTTCCCAGCCCGGCATTCCTGAAGCTGTCGATGCCGGGATCAGCCTGTTGATTCCATCCCCATGCAGACGATCTCCCACGCTCTCCCCCGTACCCTTCCGCGCTGGTCCACCCTGGCTGGCGCTGCCAGTGTCGTGGCCGCAGCCCTGCTCGCCGGCTGCGGTACCAAACCAACGGCCCCGCCATCCGACACCATCACCGGCCAGGTCATCACCCAGCCCAAGAGCCGCTGGGTGCCGGTGAGCTGGGCCAGCCTGCCCGGTTTCCAGCAAGATCGCGTCGGCGAAGCCTGGAGCGCCTGGATGCAGAGCTGCCAGAAGCCCGGCCCGGTGTTTGCCGCCACCTGCCGCGAAGCCGCCGGCATGACGCGCGCCAGCGACCAGGAAAAGCGCGACTGGATGATGCAGCGCCTGCAGCCCTACCAGGTGCAGGCGCACAGCGGGCAGGCCGATGGCCTGCTGACCAGCTATTACGAACCTGTGATGCAGGCCAGCCGCGTCGCCACCGCCAGCCACCGCGTGCCGCTGTACGCCGTGCCGACCGGCGGAGCCCCCAAGTCGCCCTGGTTCACGCGCCAGCAGATCGATACCCTGCCAGCCGCCCAGGCCGCATTGCGCGGCCGTGAAATCGTCTGGATGGCCGATCCGATCGATGCCATGGTGCTGCATGTGCAGGGCTCGGGCCGCATGCAGGTGCGCGAGCGCGATGGCCGCCTGCGCGATGTGCGCCTGGCTTTTGCCGGCACCAACAACCAGACCTTCCGCAGCCCCTCGGCCTGGATCAGTTCGCAGGGCGGCCGTGGTGGCAGCTGGGACAATGTGCGCGCCTGGGCCGCCCAGAATCCGGGCCGCACCCAGGCCATGCTGTGGAGCAACCCGCGCTACGTGTTCTTCCGGGAAGAAGCCATCCAGGACGCCAATGCCGGCCCACGCGGTGCCCAGGGCGTACCGCTGACGCCGGGCCGCTCGATCGCGGTGGACCGCGACAGCATTCCCTACGGCACGCCGGTCTGGCTGTCCACCAGCGGCCCGACTGCCACGCTCAACCGCATGGTGCTGGCACAGGACACCGGCAATGCCATCCGCGGTGCCGTGCGCGCCGACTACTTTGCCGGCTGGTCGCCCGAAGCCGCCACACTGGCGCACGCCATGAAACAGCCGCTGCGCCTGTGGGTGCTGTGGCCGCGCTGAGCCGGTGTCAGCAGCTGTAACTCGGTACTATCCCTGACGGCTGCGGGCCGGTGCCCCGCCTAAACTGCCTCTAGCGCCTGCTGCTGCCACAAGCGGCAGCAGGCCTGTCCCCTGGTCCGGATCCATCCCTTCCGCACCACCGAACAAGCGAGGTACCCATGAACGCACCGACCGATTTTTCCGTCCCCGGCCTGGCCCGGCCCGATGCCAGCCTGGACGACAAGTACACCCTGCCGCAAGGCGAAGCCTTCATGAGCGGCATCCAGGCCCTGGTCCGGCTCCCCATGCTGCAGCAGCAGCGCGACCAGGCCGCCGGCAAGCACACCGCCGGCTTCATCAGCGGCTACCGTGGCTCGCCGCTCGGCGGCTACGACCAGATGCTCTGGCAGGCGCAATCCAGCCTGAAGCAGCACGACATCGTGTTCCAGCCCGGCGTCAACGAGGAACTCGCTGCCACCGCCGTCTGGGGCAGCCAGCAGCTCGCCTTTGCACCGCAGGCGCAGCAGCGCTTTGATGGCGTGTTCGGCATCTGGTACGGCAAGGGCCCGGGCGTCGATCGCAGCGTGGACGTGTTCAAGCACGCCAACATGGCCGGCACCAGCCCCTGGGGCGGCGTGATAGCCGTGGCCGGCGATGACCACATCGCCAAGAGCTCCACCGCCGCGCACCAGAGCGACCACATCCTCAAGGCCTGCGGCATGCCGGTATTCTTCCCGGCCAGCGTGCAGGAAATTCTCGATTTCGGCATCCACGCCTTTGCCATGAGCCGCTTTGCCGGTGTCTGGACCGGCATGAAGACGATCCAGGAGGTCGTCGAATCCAGCGCCACCGTGCAGATCGATCCGCAGCGCGTGTCCGTCCGGCTGCCGCACTACGCCATGCCGCCCGGCGGCGTGCACATTCGCTGGCCCGATACCGCCCTCGAGCAGGAAGAGCGCCTGCTGCAGCACAAGCTCTACGCCGCACTCGCCTACATCCGCGCCAACCAGCTCAACCACACCGTCATCAGCGGCGCACAGGACCGCTTCGGCATCATCGCCAGCGGCAAGGCCTACAACGACATGCGCCAGGCACTGCTCGACCTGGGGCTGGATGAGGCCACCTGCCGGCGCATCGGCGTGCGCGTGCACAAGGTCGGCGTGGTCTGGCCACTGGAAGCCACGCTCACGCGCGAGTTCGCCGTCGGCCTGGACGAGATCCTGGTGGTCGAGGAAAAGCGCCAGATGATCGAATACCAGCTCAAGGAAGAGCTCTACAACTGGCGCGAGGACGTGCGCCCCACCGTGCTCGGCAAGTACGACGAGGTGCCGGGCGATTGCAGCGGCGGCGAATGGAGCCTGTGCGATCCGGCCGGCCACCAGCTGCTGCGCGCCCATGCCGACCTGAACCCGGCCCTGATCGCCCGCGCCATCGCGCGCCGCCTGTCGCAGCTCGGCGTACCGGCCGACGTGCAGGCGCGCATGGACGCCCACATCACGATCCTGGACGCGCAGGAGCGTGCCCGCCAGGCGATCACGCTGAAGGCCGACCGCGTCCCCTGGTTCTGCTCCGGCTGTCCGCACAACACCAGCACGCGCGTGCCCGAAGGCTCGCGGGCCATGGCCGGCATCGGCTGCCACTACATGACGCTGTGGATGGACCGCGCCACCTGCGGCTTCACCCAGATGGGCGGCGAAGGCGTGCCCTGGGTCGGCCAGGCCCCGTTCACCGACGAGCCGCATATCTTCACCAACCTGGGCGACGGCACCTATTTCCACAGTGGCCTGCTGGCGATCCGGCAAAGCATTGCCGCCGGCATCAACATCACCTACAAGATCCTCTACAACGATGCCGTGGCCATGACCGGCGGCCAGCGCGTCGGCGAGCGGCCCGAGGGCCACAGCGTGCTGCAGATTGCCGCCAGCGTGATCGCCGAGGGCGCCAGCAAGCTGGTCGTGGTCAGCGACGATCCCGACAAATACCAGGGCGCGGCGCTGCCGCCCGGCACCGACGTGTTCCACCGCGACCGCCTCGACGAGGTACAGCAGCAGCTGTGCGCCATACGCGGCACCACGGTGCTGATCTACGACCAGACCTGCGCCACCGAAAAGCGCCGCCGCCGCAAGCGCGGCCTGCTGGAAGATCCGGCCAGGCGCATCGTCATCAACGAAGCCGTCTGCGAAGGCTGCGGCGACTGCAGCGTGCAAAGCAACTGCCTGAGCGTGGAACCGCTGGAGACCGAATTCGGCCGCAAGCGCCAGATCAACCAGAGCAGTTGCAACAAGGACTACTCCTGCCTCAAGGGCTTCTGCCCGAGCCTGGTCACGGTCGAAGGCGGCCGGCTGCGCCAGTCGGCAACCGGGCCGCAGTTGCCGGCCCTGACCGACATGCCGGCGCTGCCACACCCGACGCTGCCGGAGCTGGTGCCGGCGCAGCATGGCGAGCCGGCGCGCGTCTGGGGAACCGTCGTGGCCGGCGTCGGCGGCACCGGCGTCATCACCATCGGCCAGATCCTCGGCATGGCAGCGCATCTGGAAGGCAAGGGCATCGTCACGCAGGATGCCGCCGGTCTGGCACAAAAGGGCGGTGCCACCTGGAGCCATGTGCTGATCGGTGCGCAGCAGGACGATATCCTGACCACGCGCGTCAGCCTCGCCGCCGCCGATCTGGTGCTGGGCTGCGATCCGCTGGTCACGCTGCATGCCGAAACCACCTCGCGCCTGCGCCACGACCGCAGCCATGTCGCGCTCAACAGCAGCGCCCCGCCCACCGCCGCCTTTGTCCACAACCGCGACTGGCAAAACCCGGCGCAGCAATGTGCCAGCGTACTGGCCGACCTGCTCGACGAAGGCCGGCTGGCCAGTTTCGATGCCGAAGCCATGGCACGCGAACTGCTGGGCGACACCCTTTACGTCAACCCGATGGTGCTCGGCTTTGCCTGGCAAAAGGGCTGGATTCCGCTCGGCGAAGCGGCGCTGATGCGCGCCATGGAGCTCAACGGCGTCCAGGTGGAAAAAAACCAGCAGGCCTTTGCCTGGGGCCGCCACGCCGCGCACGATCCGGCACGCGTGCAGCAGCTGCTGCGTCCGGCGCAGGTCATCACGCTGCAGCGCCAGCCCTCGCTGGAGCAGCTGCTGGAGCGCCGCGTGCAGTTCCTGACCGATTACCAGGATGCCGCCTACGCGCAGCAGTACCGGGATGTCGTGCTGCGCGTGGCGCAGGCCGAAGCCGCACTGCCCGCTGCCGTCAACGGCAAGCCGCCGACCCGGCTGGCGCAGGCCGTGGCGCACAACCTGTTCAAGCTGATGGCCTACAAGGACGAATACGAAGTGGCGCGCCTGTTCAGCAACGGCGGTTTCGAGCAGAAGATCGCCGCCATGTTCGAGGGCGATTACACGCTGCGCTACCACCTGGCCCCGCCCAGCCTCGGCAGCGCCCGCAACCAGGCCGAAGCCGGCAAGCGCAGCTACGGCCCCGGCATGCTGCGTGTCTTCCGCCTGCTCGCCAGGCTGAAAAAACTGCGCGGCAGTGCGCTCGATCCGTTTGGCCGCCATCCGGAACGCGTGACCGAACGCGCCCTGATCGCCGAATACCGCCAGCTGATCGAACAGTTGCTGCCGCGCCTGCAGCCCGACACGCACGCGCTGCTGGTGGAAATCGCCCGGGTGCCCGAGAGCATCCGCGGCTACGGCCACGTCAAGCAAGGCAACCTGGCCGCCGCACGCACGCGCTGGCAACAGCTGCTGGCTGAACTGGACGCTGGCAGCCCCCCTGCCGATACCCTGTCACGGGCCGCCTGAGACGCCGGCAGCCGCTGTCCAACCCGCGCCCGGCATGTCGCACCTGCGGGTGCGACATGCGTGCCGCCTCCCTGTGACAGACCCTGCTTGCGCCTACAATGGGACGTTCCGCATCCAACCCCCAACCAGCCGGTCTGCGGCGTGACCCGCCGCCAGGCCCTTGCACGAGTTCCGCCATGACCAACACCCCCAAGCAGAGCACCAGCAACGCCGCATTCCGCCAGACCGCACTCGACTACCACGAGTTCCCGCAACCCGGCAAGATCAGCGTCGAGTCCACCAAGAAGGTGGTCAACCAGGCCGATCTGGCTCTGGCCTACTCGCCCGGCGTCGCTGCCCCCTGCGAGGAAATCGTCAAGGACCCGGCCGCCGCCTTCCGCTACACCGCGCGCGGCAACCTGGTCGGCGTGGTCACCAACGGCACGGCCGTGCTCGGCCTCGGCGACATCGGCCCGCTGGCCGGCAAGCCGGTCATGGAAGGCAAGGGCGTGCTGTTCAAGAAATTCGCCGGCATCGATGTGTTCGACATCGAGATCAACGAGAAGGATCCCGACCGGCTGGTCGAAATCATCGCCGCGCTGGAACCCACTTTCGGCGGCATCAACCTCGAGGACATCAAGGCCCCCGACTGCTTCTACGTCGAGCGCAAGCTGCGTGAACGCCTCAACATCCCGGTGTTCCACGACGACCAGCACGGCACCGCCATCGTGGTCGGCGCGGCCTTCCTGAACGGCCTGGACGTGGTCGGCAAGAAGATCGACGAGGTCAAGGTCGTGACCTCCGGTGCCGGTGCTGCGGCGCTGGCCTGTATCAACCTGCTGGTCAAGCTCGGCGTGCCGCGCAAGAACATCTGGGTCACCGACATCCACGGCCTGGTCTACCAGGGCCGCACCGAGCTGATGGACGAGGACAAGGCCCAGTTCGCCCAGGACAGTGCGCTGCGTACGCTGGGCGAGGTGATCGAGGGTGCCGACATGTTCCTCGGCCTGTCCGCCGGCGGCGTGCTGAAACCGGACATGGTCGCCAAAATGGCTGCCAGGCCGCTGATCTTCGCACTCGCCAACCCGACCCCCGAAATCACACCGGAAGAAGTCCAGTCCGTGCGCGATGACGCCATCATGGCGACCGGCCGCACCGATTACCCGAACCAGGTCAACAACGTGCTGTGCTTCCCCTATATCTTCCGGGGCGCGCTGGACTGCGGAGCCAGCACCATCACCACCGAGATGGAAATCGCCGCCGTGCGCGCCATTGCCAGCCTGGCCCGCGCCGAACAGTCCGAAGTGGTGGCGGCCGCCTACATCGGCCACAACCTGAGCTTCGGCCCCGAATACCTGATTCCCAAGCCCTTCGATCCGCGCCTGATGCTGATGATCGCCCCGGCCGTGGCCCAGGCCGCCATGGACGCCGGTGTCGCGCTGCGCCCGATCGCCGACATGGAGGCCTACAAGGACAAGCTGCAGGCCTTCATGTATGCCTCCGGCAGCATCATGAAGCCGATCTTCGACACCGCCCGCATGGCCGAGCGCAAGCGCGTGGTCTATGCCGAGGGCGAGGAAGAACGCGTACTGCGCGCGGTGCAGATCGTCGTCGACGAGAACCTGGCCAGGCCGATCCTGGTCGGCCGTCCGGCCATCATCGCCAAGCGCATCGAGCGCTACGGCCTGCGCCTGGCCGAAGGCGTGGATTACGATGTGGTCAACGTCGAAAACGACCCGCGCTATGCCGACTTCTGGCAGACCTACCACGCCATGACCGAACGCAAGGGCGTGAGCCAGGCCATGGCCAAGATCGAGATGCGCCGCCGCCTGTCGCTGATCGGCGCCATGATGGTGCACAAGGGCCATGCCGACGGCATGGTCTGCGGCACCTGGGGCAGCCACTCGCTGCACCTGCACTATGTGGACCAGGTGCTGGGCAAGGCACCCGGTGCACAGACCTACGCCGCCATGAACGCGCTGCTGCTGCCGCACCACCAGGTGTTCATCGTCGACACCCACGTCAACTACGATCCGAGCGCCGAGCAGATTGCCGAGTTCACCATCATGGCGGCGCTCGACATGAAGCGCTTCGGCATCGAGCCGAATGCGGCGCTGCTGAGTCACTCCAACTTCGGCTCCTCCAACCAGCCCAGCGCGGTCAAGATGCGCGAGGCGCTGGCCCTGATCCAGCAGCGTGCCCCCTGGCTACCGGTGGATGGCGAGCTGCACGGCGACGTGGCGCTCGATGCCAGCCTGCGCAAGCACATGCTGCCGAGCTGCGTGCTGCAGGGCAGTGCCAACCTGCTGGTGATGCCCAACCTGGACGCCGCCAACATCTCCTACAACCTGCTGAAATCGGCCGCCGGCGGCGGTATCGCGATCGGCCCGGTGCTGCTCGGCACCAGCAAGCCGGTGCACATCCTGACGCCCAGTGCCACCGTGCGCCGCATCGTCAACATGACCGCAATTACCGTGGCCGAGGCCAACACGATCAGCCCGCAACTGCCGGCCTGAGGCTGTCCCGGGGGCTGTTTGCTGCCCTGCAGCACAGCCCTTAGCACATCACCGGCACAAAAGCCAGCGAAGCGCCAACACCACAGCAGGGCGGCGCACATCTATTGATTTTTGCAGTGGCATGGGGCAAACTTGCGCCTCATCAATTTGTTAATCGTATTGATTGACAAAATGTTGTCACTGCATTTTCATGACTGTCTTTTCGTCCCTGACCGCCATCGCCAGCCAGCCCTGCAGCACTGCTGTTGCCGGCTGCACCCCTTCCGGCGGACATTCCCCCTCGCGCAAGCTGCTCGCTGCCCTCCTGCTGGGCCTGGCCGCGTTTGCCGGCTGCAGCCAGGGACAGCAGGCCAGCAGCAGGACAACACCGCCTCCGGTAGCCACCGCACCCGCGTCTTTCGCCCCCGCCACGCCACAGGCAAGCACTGGCAGCCGCATCCCGACGATGCCGCTGCAGCAGCTGCCGCGCCAGGGGCAGGCCACCTATGCCCTGATTCTGCAGGGCGGCCCGTTTCCGTTCAGCAAGGACGGCAGCACCTTCTTCAACCGCGAACAGCTGCTGCCACAGCAGCCGCGTGGCTACTACCGTGAATACACCGTGGCACATCCCAAGGCACGCAACCGTGGCGCCAAACGCATCGTCTGCGGCGGCCAGCAGCCGCGCCAGCCGGATGCCTGCTACTACACCAGCGACCACTACGCGAGCTACGCCCGCATAGTGCCCTAACCAACCAGGATGTGGCTGTGCCAAGCAGCCGCAGAAGACGACCGTGAGCATCGAGATTTCCACTTCCGACCACCCCCTGCGCAATGTCCGCAGCAACCTGGTGCAATCGATCCGTGCCTTCCACGTGGAAGAGTTGCAGAATGCCGCCACCCAGCTGGGCCACCACTTCCTGTACGCCAACCTGTCCCAGGCGCAGTCGCGCCAGGACGTGATCGACATGCTGTGCCAGCAGTTCATGGTCACGCCGGCCCCGAGCACCAAGAATTTCGATGCCGTCTACGGCAGCATCACCGATCCGCTGCACAAGTCCGGCCCGCAGCCCGGCTTCATCGTGGTGGTCGAGCAGATCCCGACCAGCGCCCGTTTCGACAAGGAACTGCGCGAGCTGCTGCTCGACGTGTTCCGTGACGCCGCCGACTACTGGGCCGACCGCAAGGTCGCCTTCCGCTGCTTCTACTCCTTCTCGGTGGCACGCGCGGCCCAGCCGGGTGAAGCCTACCGCCAGATCGCGGCCAGCGTCGGCAACGAGGCCCAGGAAGAGGTCGAGGAAGAGAAGATGCCCACCGACAAGATCGTCGACGTCTCGCCGCTGGCACTGCGCATGAGCAGCCCGTTCAACGCCAGCTACTGGCTGGCTGCGGTCAACGACAGCGACTCGCTGGCCACCGCCTGAAGCCGGGCGGCACCAGCCGCTTCCGCCCCTGCACAAGACCACCCGCGCGGTGGTCTTGGCGTTTCCGGCCCCTGCCCGCCATGCCCCGGCAAATTCCGTCCGGAATGCCCGTGCCGACACTGTCTTTCTGCAGGCAAACCCGCGTCATTTCTGCGAAAATGGGGGGATGAGCGAATCGCAAGCAACCCCCAACAGCACCCCCTCTCCCACTGACGGCTATGGCGAAGGCGCCATCCAGATCCTCGAAGGTCTGGAAGCCGTGCGCAAGCGCCCCGGCATGTACATCGGTGACACCAGCGATGGCACCGGTCTGCACCATCTGGTGTTCGAGGTGGTGGACAACTCCATCGACGAGGCGCTGGCGGGCCATTGTGACGATATCGTGGTCACCATCCACGCCGACAACTCGATTTCCGTGTCCGACAACGGCCGTGGCATTCCCACCGGCGTCAAGATGGACGACAAGCACGAGCCCAAGCGCTCGGCCGCCGAAATCGCGCTGACCGAACTGCACGCCGGCGGCAAGTTCAACCAGAACAGCTACAAGGTCTCGGGCGGCCTGCACGGCGTGGGCGTGAGCTGCGTCAACGCGCTGTCCAGCAAGCTGCGCCTCACCGTGCGCCGCGAAGGCCAGGTACACAGCCTGATGTTCTCGCGCGGCGTGGTGCAGGATCGCGTGATCGAGGTGGTCAACGGTGCCGAGGTGTCCCCGATGCGCATCACCGGCGAAACCGACAAACGCGGCACCCATGTGCATTTCCTGCCCGACACCGAGATCTTCAAGGAAAACAACGAGTTCCACTACGAGATCCTGAGCAAGCGGCTGCGCGAACTGAGCTTCCTCAACAACGGCGTGCGCATCCGCCTGAAGGACGAGCGCTCCGGCAAGGAAGACGACTTCTCCGGAGCCGGCGGCGTCAAGGGTTTTGTCGAGTTCATCAACGGCACCAAGAAGGTACTGCACCCCACCACCTTCCATGCCACGGGTTCGCGCCCGGCCGACAGCTACGGCGGCATTCCCGGTACCGAGATCGGTGTCGAGGTCGCCATGCAGTGGAACGACGGCTACAACGAGCAGGTGATCTGCTTTACCAACAACATCCCGCAGCGTGACGGCGGTACCCACCTGACCGGCCTGCGCGCCGCCATGACGCGCGTGATCAGCAAGTACATTGCCGACAACGAACTGGCCAAGAAGGCCAAGGTCGATGTCACGGGCGACGACATGCGCGAAGGCCTGTGCTGCGTGCTGTCGGTCAAGGTGCCGGAGCCCAAGTTCAGCTCGCAGACCAAGGACAAGCTGGTGTCCAGCGAAGTGCGCGCACCGGTGGAAGACATCGTGGCCAAGTCGCTGACCGACTACCTGGAAGAAAACCCCAACGATGCCAAGATCCTGTGCGGCAAGATCGTCGAGGCTGCCCGCGCACGTGAAGCCGCCCGCAAGGCCCGCGAGATGACGCGCCGCAAGGGCGTGCTGGACGGCTTCGGCCTGCCGGGCAAGCTGGCCGACTGCCAGGAAAAAGACCCGTCGCTGTGCGAAATCTACATCGTGGAGGGCGACTCCGCCGGTGGCTCGGCCAAGCAGGGCCGTGACCGCAAGTTCCAGGCGATCCTGCCGCTGCGCGGCAAGATCCTCAACGTCGAAAAGGCGCGCTACGAAAAGCTGCTGACCAGCAACGAGATCGTGACGCTGATCACCGCGCTCGGTACCGGCATCGGCAAGGCAGCCGAAGACGGCCACGGCAAGAGCAGCAGCGACGATTTCAACATCGACAAGCTGCGCTACCACCGCATCATCATCATGACCGACGCGGACGTGGACGGTGCGCACATCCGCACGCTGCTGCTGACCTTCTTCTACCGCCAGATGCCCGAGCTGGTCGAGCGTGGCCACATCTACATCGCGCAGCCGCCGCTGTACAAGGTGCGCCACGGCAAGCAGGAGCAGTACCTGAAGGATGGCAACGCGCTCAACACCTACCTGAGCCAGGTGGCACTGGAAGGTGCCCGCATTGATCCGGGCGATGGCCGCCCGGTGCTGGAAGGCGATACGCTGCGCACCCTGGCACAGCGCTTCGTACAGGCCAGCAGCGTGATCGAACGCCTGTCCGGCCACATGGACGAGCAGGCGCTGCGCACCCTGGCCGGCTTTGGCCCGGGCGACGGCGTGCATCTGAATCTGGACACGGCAGATAGCGCCGAGGCCAGCGCCCAGGCGCTGCAGCAGGCCATGGAACTGGCCGGCAGCACGGCACGCGTGACGCACGGCTTTGATGCCGTGAACGACACGCACTACCTGCGCATTGCGCGCATGCACCATGGCAACGAGCGCGCCAGCATCCTGTCTCCCGAGTTCGTGCACGGTGCCGACTACGCCGCGCTGCAAACCGCCAGCGACACCTTCAAGGGCCTGCTGGGCGAAGGTGCCAGCGTCACGCGCGGTGAAGGCGAACGCGCCAAGAGCCAGATCGTGGGCGATTTCCAGGACGCCATGTCCTGGCTGATGCAGCAGGCCGAAAACGCCGTTGGCCGCCAGCGCTACAAGGGCCTGGGCGAGATGAACCCCGAGCAGCTGTGGGAAACCACCATGGACCCGGCCGTACGCCGCCTGCTGCGCGTGCAGATCGACGATGCGATCGAGGCGGATCGGGTGTTTACCATGCTGATGGGGGATGAGGTGGAGCCGCGTCGCGACTTTATTGAGACGAATGCGCTCAGGGCGGCTAACCTGGATGTGTAATTCTGTCGGCTGACTGCATTATTCGGCCAATTTGCAAATGCCAGAGCCATTGCATCGGGCATTTGCATCCGCCAGATCTTGCCCACCATCATCAGGAAGTATTCAGGCTCCTTGAAAAAATGGGTGCTGCTTCTGGGGGTGTTAAGCGTAAATACCTTCCTGCTGATTTACGCAATATTCGGTAGTTAAGCAGCAACCAGCCAGGCCGAAGCCGCCGCCAGCATCGAGCGCAAACCCGTCTGCAGCGTCGGGTGGATCACCGGGGCAAACTGCGGTGAATGGTTGCTGGGAATCTGGCTGACGGTGCCGTTGGCCACATGGCTGGCATAAACTTCGGGGTCGGTGCCGCCCACAAACCAGAACACATAAGGCACGCCCCAAGTACGGCCAAACACGCTGAAGTCCTCGCTGGCCGACGCCGGCCTGGCTGCCAGATAACTCTTGTCGCCAAATTCCGCCTGGAAGGCCGCTGCCACCTGCTGCGTCGCCTTCAGGTCGTTTTCGGTGAGCGGATAGCGGTTGATGGTAGTGAACTCCGGTTCACGCGGTGCACCCGAAGCCTCGCATTCGGCACAGCAAATGCGGCGGATCGACTTGAGCATGTAGTCGCGCGTGCCCTCGCTGAAGGTGCGCATGTTGAGCTTGATCGTGGCGTCATCGGGAATGATGTTTGCCTTGGTGCCGGCCTGCAGCGAGCCAATCGTCAGCACCGCCGGCTCGGTCGGGGCCACCTCGCGCGACACAATCGTCTGCAGACGCACCACCGTATGCGCCGCCATCACCACCGGGTCTACCGTGGTGTTGGGCATGGAGCCATGGCCGCCACGGCCAAACAGCCTGATCTTCAGGCTGTCACCGGCAGACAGGGTCACGCCCGGGCGGTAGTTCACCGTACCGGCTTCGCCCACCATCACGTGCTGGCCCAGGATCACGTCGGGTTTCGGAAATCGGCCTGCCGGCATGTCGGCCACCATGGCGGCCGCGCCTTCTGCCGTTTCCTCGCCAGGCTGGAACACGATCATCACGGTGCCGGACCAGCCATCACGCTGCTGTGCCAGGATCTCGGCGGCACCCAGCATCCAGGTGATGTGCATGTCGTGACCGCAGGAATGCGCCACACCCACCGTGCTTCCATCAGAATCAGTCGCCGTGACGCCCGTGGCCTCGTAGGGCAGGCCGGTGGCTTCGGCCATGGGCAGTGCGTCCATGTCGGCGCGCAGCATCACGGTGGCACCCGCGCCATTGCGCAGCACGCATACCACGCCGGTCACGCCCACCCTGGTCGTGACCTCATAGCCCAGCGCACGCATCTTCCCGGCCAGGATGTCGGCGGTGCGCACCTCCTGCATCGACAGTTCCGGATGACGGTGAAAATCCTTGTAGATCTCTTCCAGCCGGTCCAGCAGCGGTTGGCCGGCATGGTGCAGGGCTTGCAACAGGGTGCTCATGGTGGTGTTCTCCAGAGACTGGAAAGGGACGCGGAGCCTTCACAGGCTTTCATCACGGAAAGCTCAGCTTGTGCATGATGTGCCGAAAAAATTCTACGCCGCTGCCCGCCGCCTGCATAGCGCTATTCCACATTGCCGGCGCACCTATCTGCGCCTGCGCTGCGTCACCCTGGTCACAGCGTGATCGCCAGCAAAAAACGGCTGTCACCCCACAGGCAACAGCCGTTTTCCGGTCCATCCTGACGTCACGCATCAGGCCTCATCCCTGCGTCATCGACGCTTGAACAGCAGCGACACCACCGCCAAAATCAGGAAGACCACAAACAGGATCTTGGCAATGCCAGCTGCACTGGAAGCGATACCGCCGAAGCCCAGTACGGCAGCGATGATGGCAATCACGAAAAAGACGACAGCGTAGTGAAGCATGGTGTTCTCCTTGGTTTCCCATTTGAGCCATCCGCATCGCAGACGCTGTGTCTGCTCCCTGTGCGAATCGCCATGACTTCACTGTAAGCGCGCCGGTTGGGCAGCCGCATCAGCCGATGCCGCTGCCACGTGTAGGACTGGAGCGATGCTCTCAGGCCTTGCGCAGCACCACGCTGCCGATCGAATAACCGGCACCAAACGAGCAGATCACGCCCAGATCGCCCGTCTGCAGGTCGTCGCTGTGGCGGTGGAAGGCGATGATGGAACCGGCCGATGCGGTGTTGGCAAACTCGTCCAGAATCACCGGCGCTTCGTCAAAATCCGGCTCATGGCCCAGCAGGCGCTTGCCGATCAGCTGGTTCATGCTCAGGTTGGCCTGGTGCAGCCAGAAGCGGCGCACGCCGGCAGCGTCCAGCCCCAGCGACTGCAGCTGCGCGCTGATGTGCTCGGCGGCCATCGGGCAGACTTCCTTGAACACCTTGCGGCCTTCCTGACGGAAGACCTGGTCGCGATCTTCCGGATTGCGGTCTTCCGAACGGCTCATGAAGCCGGCGTTGTTGCGGATATGGTTGGAGAACTGCGTTGCCGCTCGCGTGCCCAGCACCTCCCAGCGGTTGGCAGAGCGGGCCTCTTCGCTGCGCTCCAGCACCACCGCCGTGCACACATCGCCAAAGATGAAGTGGCAGTCGCGGTCGGTCCAGCAGTGGTGCGCCGAGGTAATCTCCGGGTTCACCACCAGCGCCTTCTTCACCTGGCCGGTCCTGATCGCGTTGATGGCCTGCTCCAGACCGAAGGTGGCAGAAGAACAGGCCACGTTCATGTCAAAGCCATAGCCCTGCGCGCCCAGCGCATGCTGGATTTCCACTGCCATTGCCGGATACTGGCGCTGCATGTTGGAGGCGGCACAAATCACCATCTCGATGTCGCTGCCTGCCACGCCGGCGTTCTGCAGTGCCTGCTGCGCCGCTTCCACGGCAATCTCGGCCATCAGCGAGATCTGGTCATCGGGGCGCGGTGTCAGTTTGGGACGCATGCGCTCCGGGTCCAGCACGCCTGCCTTGTCGATCACGTAGCGCTGGCGAATGCCCGAAGCCTTGAGGATGAATTCCTCGCTCGACGGCGGCATCGCTGCCACTTCACCGGCCTCGATACGGGCGGCATTCTGCTGGTTGAACTGCTTGGCATGGGCGTTGTACGAAGCAACCAGCTCCGCGTTGGTGATCACCTGGGGAGCTACCCACAGGCCGGTTCCGCTGATGGTGACTTGATGCATGGCAATATGAAACGGAAATGACAGTAATCCTCCCATTGTAGGGCGGCAGGCCTATTTGCGAACGACCGTTCACCGCGCCACCAGCCGAATCTGCCTGCTTTTTCGCCACTCACCCTGCCAGGAAACGCAAAATCACGTGAAAATAACGGGTTAGCTAAAATGCCAGACAGGGCCGGCAGGCCTTCTGCAGGCAGACACGTACAAGAGGAACGCATGATTTCGGTTGAAAAAATTGGTGGAACGTCGATGACGGCCTTTGGCGATGTGCTGCGTCACATCATGCTGTACGACAAGTCCCGCATCTACGGTCGCATCTACGTGGTGTCTGCCTACTCCGGCGTCACCAACCAGCTGCTGGAACACAAGAAAACCGGCGAGCCCGGCATTTACGCCCTGTTCGCGCACGACAAGGACTACGCCGGTGCACTGGCCAATCTGGGCACCAGCCTGAAGCAGATCAACGCCGGCTTCGCCGATATCGGCCTGCCGCTGGACGTGGCCGATGCCTTCGTCGACCAGCGCATTGCCCAGGCGCGTGACCACCTGCAAGCCATGCACCGCGTGCTGGCCAGCGGCTACCTGAACCGCGACAACGTGCTGCTGGCAGCACGCGAGATCCTCGCCTCCATCGGCGAATCGCACAGCGCCTTCAACTCGGTCGAAATCCTCAAGGCCAATGGCGTGCCTGCCATCCTGATGGACCTGGCCGGCTTTGACGACCACGAGCCCTGGACGATTGACGAGCGCATCCACCACAGCTTCAAGGGCGTGGATATCGCCAACAGCGTGATCGTGGCCACCGGCTACACCAAGGGCACGGAAGGCATCATGCGCGAGTTCGATCGCGGCTACTCCGAAGTCACCTTCAGCAAGATCGCCGTCGAGGTCCAGCCCGACGAGGCCGTGATCCACAAGGAATTCCACCTGTCCTCGGCCGACCCCAACATCGTCGGCCTGGAAAACGCTGTCATCGTCGGTGCCACCAACTACGACGTGGCCGACCAGTTGGCCGATGTCGGCATGGAAGCGATCCACCCCAAGGCCTCCAAGCCCATGGAACACGCCGGCATTCCGATCCGCCTGAAGAACACCTTCGAGCCCGATCACCCCGGCACCCTGATCACCAAGGACTACGTGGGCGAACGCGCCCGTGTCGAGATCATCACCGGCAGCGACAAGGTCACCCTGATCGAGATCCACGAACCCGACATGGTCGGCGAAGTCGGTTTCGACCTCAGCGTGCTGGAAATCCTGCGCCGCCACCATATCTCCTACATGGTCAAGGCCACCAACGCCAACTCCATCGCCCACCTGATGTGGGACAAGTGTGTCACGCCCGAGCTGATCGAGGAGCTGCAAGGCCGCTTCCAGGTGGTCACGGTCAAGCCCAGCGCCATTGCCTGCGTGATCGGCTCCAACATCGCGATTCCGGGCATGCTGGCCCGTGCGGCACAGGCGCTGGCCGATGCCAACGTCAACGTCAACGCCATTTCGCAGACGCTGCGCCAGGTCAACATGCAATTCATCGTCGATCGTGACGACTACAAGCCGGCCATCAAGGCGCTGAACCAGGCGCTGTGCGTGCAGCCGCGCATTCCGGTACCGCTGGCCTGATCCTGCCTCGGCCGCGCTTGACTTTCACTCAGGCGCGGCGACAATCCGGGCATGACCGACAGTACCTACCCCGACTGCCCGCAGTGCGGCCAGTCCCATACCTATACCGATACCATCAGCTATTTCTGCCCCGACTGCGGCCATGAATGGCCCATGCAGGCCGATGCGGCCGACAGCGCCGAAACTGCCGAGGTGATCCGCGACGCCAATGGCACGCCGCTGGCCGATGGCGACGCCGTGATCCTGGTGAAGGACCTGAAGGTCAAGGGCAGCTCACTGGTGCTCAAGAAGGGCACCAAGATCAAGAGCATCCGCATTGCCGATGGCGGTGGCGGCCACGACGTGGACTGCAAGACCGAGCACGGCAGCATCATGCTCAAGTCCGAGTTCCTGAAAAAGGCCTGAACCGGACCGATCGCCCCCACGCCCATGCCGCCGCCTTCCGTGTCCCGTACCGCCCGCTTCGGCACCTTCTGGATCCTGCTGTTCTGGCTGGTACTGGGTGCCGGGCTGTATTACGTGTTCCAGTTCCAGGAACAGCAGCAACAGCAGCGTTACCAGGCGTATACCAGCAGCACGGGCGAGCTGGTGATTCCGCGCAGCCCGGACGGCCATTTCTACGTCAAGGGCGAGATCAACGGCGAGCCGCTGCGCTTCATGGTCGATACCGGAGCCAGCATGGTGGTGGTCAGCGATGCCTTTGCCGAGCGCGCCGGCCTGCAGGGCGGTGCCCGGGCCATCTTCCAGACCGCCAACGGCGAACGCGCAGGCCGCGTGCTGCGCAATGTCCCGGTGCTGGCCGGCGGCCTCAGCCACAGCCGCACCGAAGTCGGTATCGGCCTGATCATGGACCAGGACGATTTCGGCCTGCTGGGCCAGAGCTTTCTGTCGCAGTTCGACATGCTGATCCAGGACCGCCAGATGGTGCTGCGACCGCGCAACAACACCCGCTGAGCCTGTTTCTGCAGCGGCCTTGGTACGCCAGGTGCCAGATGCGGCAGAATCTGCTGCATGCAAGATACCCACGCCCCCACTCCTCCCGCTTCCCGCAACCGTCTGCTGTTCACCTCCGGCACGGCATGGCTGTTCGACGCCATGGATGTGGGGCTGCTGTCCTTTGTCCTTGCCGCACTCAAGCTCAGCTGGGATCTGACACCCGCGCAAATGGGCTGGCTTGGCAGCATCAACTCGATCGGCATGGCGGTCGGCGCACTGGTGTTCGGCATCTGGGCCGACAAGGTGGGGCGGCGGCGCGTGTTCATCGCCACGCTGCTGCTGTTTTCGCTGGCCAGCGGCCTGAGCGCCTTTGCCACCAGCCTGGCAATGCTGATGCTGCTGCGCTTCCTGATCGGAGCCGGCCTCGGCGGTGAGCTGCCGGTCGCTTCCACCTATGTGTCCGAGCGCGTTCCTGCCCATGAGCGTGGCCGCATCGTGGTGCTGCTGGAAAGCTTCTGGGCCGCCGGCTGGCTGCTGGCTGCACTGATCGCCTATTTCGTGATTCCGCAGTTCGCACCCGATACCGGCTGGCGCGTGGCCATGCTGCTGGGCGCGCTGCCAGCGCTGTACGCCCTTTACCTGCGTCGCAGCCTGCCCAGGGATGAACCGATGCTGGAACGCGTCAGCGTGCCACCCTGGACACAGCGTCTGGCACGCCTCTGGTCCGCCGACTACCGGCGCAACACGCTGATGCTGTGGCTGCTGTGGTTCATGGTGGTGTTCTCGTACTACGGCATGTTCCTGTGGCTGCCGAGCGTGATGGTGGCCAAGGGCTACACCCTGATCAAGAGCTTTGAATACGTGCTGATCATGACGCTGGCCCAGTTGCCGGGCTATTTCACCGCAGCCTGGCTGATCGAACGCGCCGGCCGCAAGTTCGTGCTGGTGGTCTATCTGCTCGGCACCGCCGCCAGCGCCTGGGCGTTTGGCAATGCCGCTACCGAAAGCACCCTGCTGCTCTATGGCGTGCTGCTGTCCTTCTTCAACCTCGGGGCCTGGGGCGGCCTGTACGCCTACACGCCCGAGAACTACCCGACCGCCATCCGCGGCAGCGGCGTCGGCACGGCAGCTGCGATTGGCCGTGTCGGCGGCATCATCGGCCCGCTGATGATCCCGACCCTGGGCGCTGCCGGCTGGAGCACCAGCGCCATCTTCACGCTGTTTGCCGTATCGATCAGCATTGGCGCACTGGCGGTGCTGCTGCTGGGCCGGGAAACCAGGGGCCAGGAACTGGCCTGACACAACAAGGCCTGCGCACCAGCGTGGCAGGCCTTGTCCGGCACAAGCGGCTGTATCTTCCCGATGCAGCCGCTTGTTGCTGCCCGCTCAGCCGGCTTTCTGCACCAGCCTGCCACTCTGCATATCGCGCAGTGCCTGGAAAATCTGCTCCTGCGTGTTCATCACGAACGGGCCGTACTGCACGATCGGCTCGCGCAACGGCTTGCCGGCAATCAGCAACACCTTGCTGTCCACGCTGGTCTCGATCACCACGCCGTCCGAGCCCGGCGTCTGCGCCAGAATGCCCAGACGCTGCGTGCCTACCGCCTGGCCGCCTACCTGCACCTTGCCGCGGTAGACATAGACAAAGGCATGGTGACCTTCCGGAATCGGCTGCTCGAAGCGGCTGCCCGCCGGCATGTGCAGATCCAGATACAGCGGCTGGGTGGCCTCGCGCTGCACCGTGCTGGCCAGACCATGGCTCTCGCCGGCAATCACGATCACTTTCACGCCCTCGGCGGTGGTCAGCTGCGGCAGGTCGGCGGCCTGGAAATCCTGGTACCAGGGCTTGCACATCTTGTCGCTGGCCGGCAGGTTCAGCCAGAGCTGGAACCCTTCCATCGTGCCTTCTTCCTGCTGCGGCAGCTCGGAGTGGATCACGCCGCTGCCGGCGGTCATCCACTGCACGCCGCCATTCTCCAGCAAGCCTTCGTTGCCGGCGCTGTCGTTGTGCCGCATGCGGCCGGCAATCATGTAGGTGATGGTTTCAAAACCGCGATGCGGGTGGTCCGGAAAACCGGCAATATAGTCGTCCGGGTTGTCGCTGCCAAACTGGTCCATCATCAGGAACGGGTCCAGCCGCTGCTGCAGTTCGTTGGAAATCACGCGTGTCAGCTGTACGCCGGCACCATCGGAAGTCGGCTGGCCAGCCACCAGATGCTCGAGTTGACGTGGCGTACGGACAGGGCTTGCTGTAGTCATGAAATAATCTCCTTTGAAATCGTATATGGGAATACTTTCATCGATTGCAATAGTCTATTCACTTCGCTGCTGCTGCTCCACCAGCAGCAGCATCTCCAGTAGCTCCCGGTAACGCGTGCCATCATCCTGCGTGTTGTCGAACAGGAACAGCTCCGGATACTCGGCCGGATCGGGCTGGAACAGGCGCGTGCGGTACTGCTCCCAGTGCTGCAGCTTCCACTCGTCATTCGGGTTGCCGCGCTGCTCGATGCGGCGGCGTGCCTCGGCTTCCTGCAGGTGCACCCAGACCACGGTGACCTGCACTTCCGGTCCGACACGCAGCCAGTCGCGGTCAATCAGCTGGTGCGCCCTGATCTCGCGTGACAGCGGTGCCACCACCAGCACATGCGTGCCCAGTTGCAGATTGTCGCGCGCCGTATCCAGCAGGCCCGCATATTCCGGATTGCGCAAATTGTCCAGGTAGACCGGGCTGTCACGGTCGTTCGGGTTGCCAGTCAGCACACCCATCACGGCCGAGCTGAAATTGCCGTACAACGTGTCCTTGTCCAGCATGCAGTAGGAATCCTCGCTGCGGTCATTGAGTTCGCGCACCAGTCGCCTGGCCAGCGTGGTCTTGCCGGTACCGGCGTGTCCGCACAAAAAAATGAGATGGGGCATGGCAGTGGTATCGTGGAAAAATCTGCTGGACGCCAGCGCGCCCATGCACCCATTATCTGGAGTTCCCGCCAACCATGTCAGCCATCAGCCCTTCCGATCCACGCCGTCCTGCCCTGTTGCTGGCCTCTTTCCTCCTGCTGCTGATCCTGGCCGTATCCTTCACCATGACTGGCGACCGCATGACCTGGCTGCTGGAAACGCTGCCGGTCATGATCGCCCTGCCGCTGCTCTGGGCCACGCACAAGCGCTATCCGCTCACCAGCCTGCTCTACGGGCTGATCTTCCTGCACTGCGTGGTACTGATCTACGGCGGCATCTACACCTATGCCAAGACGCCGTTCGGCTTTGTGCTGCAGGACTGGCTCGGCACCATGCGCAACCCCTACGACAAGATCGGCCACTTCGTGCAGGGCTTCGTGCCCGCCATGATGGCGCGCGAAATCCTGCTGCGCGGCGATCATGTCAAGGGGCCCTGGTTGCGCAGCTTCCTGATCATCTGCGTGGTGATGTTCATCAGCTCCTTCTACGAGCTGCTGGAGTGGTGGGTGGCATTGCTCAGCGGCGAATCGGCCGAAGCCTTTCTCGGCACCCAGGGCGATCCGTGGGATACCCAGTCCGACATGGGCTTTGCCCTGCTGGGCAGCATCTGCGCCTTGCTGTTGCTGTCGCGCTGGCATGACCGGCAGCTGCGGCGGCTGCCTGCTGGCGGTTCCTGATATCTGCTTCTGCGCCCTCCGGCAAGCGCCCTGGTCTGACAAGCCTGTCACGGAATACGGGCTATAGTGGGATTTCCACACTGTCGTGGACACCATTGCAGAAAGGAAGCAAGAAATGTCTCATGAAGGTTATCACGAGCCTGTCAGCGAACTCACCGACGCCACGCGCGACATGCACCGCGCCATCGTCTCCCTGATGGAAGAACTGGAAGCCGTGGACTGGTACAACCAGCGCGCCGATGCCTGCAAGGATCCCGAGCTGAAGAAGATCCTGGAGCACAACCGCGACGAGGAAAAGGAACACGCCGCCATGACGCTGGAGTGGATCCGCCGCCAGGATCCGAAGTTTGACGGCTTCCTGCGCGAATTCCTGTTTCAGGATGGCAGCGTCACCGAAGCCGAAGAAAACATGCACAAGAAATAATCCCGTGCCATGCACAGAGCATGCCGCACGCACCGGCGGCGGCATGCTTACAGGATTTGGCCCTTCTCGATGATGTACTCGATCAGGAGTTTGGCCACAAAGCCGGTGAAACCCAGACCCAGTGCCAGAAACAGCCAGAAGGTGCCGGTCTTGCCTGCCTTGGACTCCCAGGCCAGCTGCGCAATGATGAACACCATGTAGAGCATGAAGGCCCCGACGCCAAACGTCAGGCCGAACCAGGCAATCTGCTCTTCGCTGTATCCAAACATGCTGTGACTTCCGTGTAATGCTGGGGACGCGCCGCGTCCGGAAAAAGATGCTGCTAGTGTAATCCAGCCCTCCAAGACCCTGATGCTGTTGCCGGATCCCGCGCTGGCACTGTCGCCGGAAACAGCAATGGCCTGCAGTGCAGGCCATTGGCTGGTTGGTAGCAGACGGGCTGCTTACTTCTTCTTGGCAGGTGCCTTGCGCTGTTGCTGCGGCTCGGGCTGTGCCGTCATGTCGTCAAACACCTTCTTCTGGTCACTGTCCAGCGTGTTGTACAGCGCCAGGTTGGCATCGTAGCGACGGTTCATGAAGGCGCTTTCCTCGCTCATGCGCTGCTTCAGGAAGGCAATGCGCTGCGTCGTGTTCATGGCATTGAACTGCTTTGGCGTGGGCGTGGCGCTCGGGCGGAAGTCCTGGTTGTAGGTGTTGAGAAAGCTGTTCCAGGCCCCTTCCTGGGCGGCGGTGATCTTCAGCGCAGCCTTGGCTTGCTGCATCGGCGCTGCACCCTGCTGGGCATGCGCCATACCGGCCAGGCCGACACCGGCTGTCAGGGCAATCGCCATGGCTGTCTTGCTGATCATCTTGCTGATAGTCATATCTTTCCTTGTCCTCGGACACTAGCGCGGTCACCACCGTGGCGTACCGCATGGATATCAGTATTGCGCGGAATTTAGGCCGCAGACGTTATCAGGGCCAGAGTTTTGTAACCAAACCTGTGGTGGCTGCGCCCATCAGGCTGTCCTGCCTTGACCACAGGCCTGACCTTCCAGCGAATCCAGAATCGGGCAATCCGGGCGTTCATCGCCATGGCAGGCATGGATCAGCGTTTGCAGGGTCTGCTGCATCGCCTGCATGTCGGCAATGCGCTGCGCCAGCGCATCGGCATGGCGTTGTGCCAACTGCCGTACCTGGGCGCTGCTCCGGCCCTGGTCACGCCACAGCCCGAGCAGCTCGGTCAGCTGCTCCATGTCAAAACCCAGGCTGCGCCCACGCTGGATAAAGCGCAGCGCATGGATATCGTTTTCGTCGTACAGGCGGTAGCCGCTTTCGCTGCGCGCAATGCCGGGCAGCAGACCCTGTGATTCATAGTGCCGGATCATGCGCGCCGACAGGCCGGACAGGCGCGTGGCCATGCTGATATGCACCGGCCACTGCGTGTACTGCACCGTGTGCTGGATGTTCCGGAGGCGCGTGGCCATGCTGATATGCACCGGCCACTGCACCAGTTCCGGGTTTGGCACTTCAGCCATGCAGGATCTCGGTCTCGTAGCCTTCCTCGACAATCGCGGCGCGCAATGCAGCTGCATCGGCGGCAGACTGCACTTCAACCAGATTGGCGGCACGGTCGATGCGTACCTGCGCATCTGCATCCACCTGCTGGATCGCCTGGATCACGGCTTTTTCGCAATGGCCGCAGGTCATGCCGGTTACCTGGAAACGTTGGGTCTGGGACATGGTCTTTCCTTTCTGCTTCAGCAGGTACCCTGTGTACCTGCCATAGCATCATGATGCACCTTGCCATGATGTCAATGTCAAGCCGGGGGCATTCCGGCACGGCTGCCTGCTGCCGGCCTGTTTCACGTGAAACACGGCCGACCGGTTCAGGACTGGACTACAGGGCGTGCCAGGTAGTGCTGCTCCCGCGTATTGCTGTAGCCATCCCCGCCCAGCTTGCCCAGCGCATCCAGCTTTTTCGGGTCGATGCCCTTTTCTCCGGCCACGCTGTCGCTGACCTCGATACCGATCACGTCAAGCAGCATCATGGTGCCGCCCATGGGCAAGGTGGAAATCGGCAGCACTTCACGCAAACGGCATTCATAGCGTACCGGTGCATCCACCACACCCGGCACCTGCACCAGGCGGCTATCGGCACGTTGCAAACCGGCCAGATCAAATTCGCTGATCTCGGGCGGATACAGGCCAGCGCAGCTGTTCATGGCTTCGAGTTGCGAAGTAGCAGCGATCTGCACCACGCATTCGCGTGTTTCCAGCAGATTGCTCAGCGTGTCCTTGTGCGGGCGTTCTTCCGTGCGTTGCGGCGGATTGACCTGGGTGATGGCCAGGATGGGCGGGTTGACACTGGCCACGGTAAAGAAGGAATACGGTGCCAGGTTGTCCACCCCGGCCGCGCTACGCGTGCTGATCCAGGCAATAGGGCGCGGAACTATGCCGTCAACCAGCAGCTGATAGACGTTGCGCGGGGGAACAGGGGCATTCTCCTGGGTCAGGTCAAAGAACATGGTGGGCCTCTACAATTTATCTATAAATATAACATTCATGATTGCCTGAATATGAGGCACATCCAGGCAATCTCATCACAACACCAGCGCAATCTGTCTCCTGCAGCGCCTGCAGGCCGTCTGGGCAGCTGGGCAAGCCCTTGCCCCCTGGGCTGAAAGAAATAACGCCTCCAGGGCTTGCTGGAGGCGTTTACGCACGGATTCGCTGCAGGGGGCTCAGTGGCTGTCCAGCTGCGGCAGCTTGATCCCCAGGAATGCCAGCAGCAGACGACTGCCGGCAATCAGGCTGGCCGCTACCACGATATTCCAGAAGGTGCTCATCCAGCCCACTTCAATCAGCCCCAGCAGGATCCAGTTGCCGACAAAGGCGCAGGTGGCATAGGGCGTGGGATCGCTCATCAGCATGGGCTTGGTGTTGCAAACCACATCGCGCAACAGGCCGCCAAAGGTGGCGGTGATGACGCCAATCATCACACAAGGCATGGGTGGCCAGCCCAGCAGCATGGCCAGATGGGTGCCGGTGGCGCTGAAGATGCCCAGGCCAATGGCATCGGCCACCATGATCATGCGCTGCGACAGCCAGCTCGACATGCGCAGTGTCAGGCTGGACAGCACCGACATGAACAGGATGCCCCACAACAGCTCGCTTTGCGTGACCCAGTAGAAAGGACGTTGCTGCAACATGATGTCGCGCAGCGTACCGCCGCCAAAGGCTGCCAGAAAGGTGGCGATGAAGGTGCCTACCGCATCCAGCTTGTTGTCTCGTGCGACAAACAGCCCGGACAGGGCAAAGGCAAAGGTGGCAATGACCTCGAACGCGAAAAACACGGTCTTCACGTCAATCGGTATGGGCGGGACATGTACGGAAATCATGGCGTGGTGATTTTTTTGTTCAGGGCGAACTTGTCCCCTGTCTTTTAAAGAATCTTATATATATAAGTAGTAGTAGTAGTAGAGGGGCGGCGGTTTCTGTGGATAACTGTTTTTTTTCCTGTTGTCTCAAGCAGTTGCCGTACGCGACAAGTGGTGCATGAGCGCGTATCCGGGCTGTGGACCGGCAGACAACAATTGTCGCTCCGATCCGGAATCTGTGGATAAGCCCTGGCTTATGCAAAACTTGTCTACAGGGTTGTGCCTTGACGCTGGTTGGCGGGAGCAGTAAGTCGTTCCAGCTGTTCCAGAAACTGCATGGCGTGGACGCGTGTGCGTGCCGGATCCGGATCGGTGCCGCACATATCGGCTGCCGGTGCCAGCTGGCTGCAGACGGCCGGCCGTTGCGGCTGGCCAAACAGGCGGCAGCGCTTGTTGTCGTCCAGTTGTCCACAGGGAACACCGGCCGGTTTCGGACGTGCCGGACCACCTGCGGGATCGGGAATCGGTGTGCTGATGCTGGGCGCGATACAGCAGGCAGCACAACCAGGCCGGCAGGCCATGGCAGGGAGGTGATCGGTCATGGGACTTCCAGAGTGAACAGGGGGTTTACAGACAGGATCAGCCCCAACCGCTAAAATGGCGTCCCGGAAGCTTTTTTTCCAGGCACGTCACGTTTCCGGCAACCCGGTCCGGTGCATTGGCGTGCTTTTTTGTCCAGTCCTTGTCAAGCGGTTATACATGATTTATCCACAGGAATTCGACGTCATCGTGGTCGGTGGCGGCCATGCCGGTACCGAAGCGGCGCTGGCTGCAGCACGCATGGGTTGCCAGACCCTGCTGCTGACGCACAACATCGATACCCTGGGTGCCATGAGCTGCAACCCCAGCATTGGCGGTATCGGCAAGGGTCATCTGGTCAAGGAGGTTGATGCACTGGGCGGTGCCATGGCGCTGGCCACGGACGAAGCCGGCATCCAGTTCCGCACGCTCAATTCCAGCAAGGGCCCGGCCGTACGCGCCACGCGTGCCCAGGCCGACCGTGCGCTGTACAAGGCTGCGATCCGTCGCATGCTGGAAAACCAGCCGCATCTCTCGCTGTTCCAGCAAGCCGTGACCGATCTGATGGTGGAAGGTGATCGCGTTACCGGAGCCGTGACTGAAGTTGGTATCCGCTTCCGCGGTCGCACCGTGGTACTGACTGCCGGTACTTTTCTTGATGGCCGTATCCATGTGGGCCTGAACAACTACCAGGCCGGTCGCGCCGGCGATCCGCCCGCAGTATCGCTGTCGGCGCGGCTCAAGGAACTGCAACTGCCGCAGGGCCGCCTCAAGACCGGCACGCCGCCGCGTCTGGATGGTCGCAGCATCGATTACAGCCGGCTTGAGGCACAGCCGGGTGACGGCATGCCCGGTGGCCTGAATCCGCAGTTGCCGGTGTTCAGCTACATGGGATCGGTGGCCATGCACCCGCAACAGGTACCGTGCTGGATCACGCACACCAATGCGCGCACACACGACATCATCCGCAGCGGTTTTGACCGCAGTCCGATGTTCACCGGCAAGATCGAGGGCGTGGGCCCACGCTACTGCCCCAGTGTGGAAGACAAGATCAACCGCTTTGCCGACAAGGACAGCCACCAGATCTTTCTGGAGCCGGAGGGCCTGAGCACACACGAGATCTACCCCAACGGCATTTCCACCAGCCTGCCCTTCGATATCCAGTACGCCCTGGTACGCTCCATGCCGGGTCTGGAAAATGCGCATATCCTGCGCCCGGGCTATGCCATCGAGTACGATTATTTTGATCCGCGCAGCCTCAAGGCCAGCTTCGAGACGCAGCAGATCCACGGCCTGTTCTTTGCCGGCCAGATCAATGGCACCACCGGTTATGAAGAGGCGGCTGCCCAGGGCCTGTTTGCCGGCTGCAACGCCGCGCTGCAATGTCTGGGCAAGCCGGCCTGGCTGCCGGGGCGTGACGAGGCTTATCTGGGAGTGCTGGTGGATGACCTGATCACCAAGGGTGTGACCGAACCCTACCGCATGTTCACCAGCCGCGCCGAGTTCCGCCTGCAGCTGCGTGAAGACAATGCCGATATGCGCCTGACCGAAAAAGGCCGTGAACTGGGTCTGGTGGATGATGCGCGCTGGGATGCCTTCAACCGCAAGCGCGATGCTGTTTCACGTGAAACAGAGCGCCTCAAGTCGACCTGGGTCCATCCCAGATCCCTGCCGGCTGAAGAAGCTGTGCGTGTACTCGGCAAGGCGATCGACCACGAGTACAACCTGGCCGATCTGCTGCGCCGGCCCGAAGTCACGTATGCCAGCCTGATGACGCTTGACGGTGGCAGGTATGTCAGCCCCGAGTTGCCTGTTTCACGTGAAACAGCCACGGCTGATGAGCAGGTTGCGATCATCGAACAGGTGGAAATCGGCATCAAGTATGCCGGCTACATCAACCGCCAGAAAACGGAGGTCGAGCGTGCCGCCTATTACGAGCATCTGGCGCTGCCACAGGATTACGATTACATGCAGGTACCGGCACTGAGTTTTGAGGTACGCCAGAAACTCAACCAGCACCAGCCGGCCACGTTGGGACAGGCATCGCGCATCAGTGGTGTCACGCCGGCAGCGGTATCGCTGCTGCTGATCCACCTGAAGAAATCGCGCCAGTTGCCGGAACAGCAGGAGCAGGCATGAACATGGAAAGCGGATTGCGCCAGGGCCTGGCAGCCCTGTCCCTGAGCTTGGATGATGAGCAGATCGCCCGGCTGCTGGCCTATCTGGAACTGCTGCAGAAATGGAACCGCGTCTACAACCTGACGGCCGTGCGTGACCCGCAGCAGATGCTGACGCATCACCTGCTGGACAGCCTGGCTGCCGTGCCGCCCTTGCAGGCCTATCGCCGGCAGCATGTGGCGCACAGCCTGCTGGACGTCGGATCGGGTGGCGGTTTGCCGGGCGTGGTGTTTGCCATCTGTTGTCCGGACCTGCAGGTCCATTGTGTGGACACGGTGGGCAAGAAGGCTGCCTTCATCCAGACTGCAGCAGCGCAGCTGCGCCTGTCGAATCTGAAATCGATCCATGCACGTGTGGAGCAGCTGCAGGATCGCTACGATCTGATCAGCAGCCGCGCCTTTGCCACGCTGGCCGATTTCACCGCCTGGTCGCGTCAGGCGCTGGCTGAAGATGGCTGCTGGATGGCGCTCAAGGGCAAGCATCCGCAGCAGGAGATCGAGGCGCTGGCGCAGGATATCACCGTGTTTCACGTGGAACAACTGCAGGTGCCGCAGCTCGATGCCGAGCGCTGCATTGTCTGGATGCGGTTGGAAACGACTGCTGCTGCCAGCTCGTTGCAATTGAACATGCCGACATGACGCAGCTTTCATCAGCTGCTGCTGGCTGAACCGTACAATCACCTCATACAAGCATTCAAAGGAAGAGCATTCTCCATGGCCCGCATATTCTGTATTGCCAACCAGAAAGGTGGAGTCGGCAAGACCACCACAACCGTCAACCTGGCGGCTGGACTGGCACGGCTGGGCCAGCGGGTGTTGCTGATTGACCTGGATCCACAGGGCAATGCCACCATGGGCTCCAATGTGGACAAGCGCCAGCTGGAACACACGGTGTACGACGTGTTGCTGGAAGACTGCAAGGCGGCCGATGCCATTGTCAGTGCGGAACAGGTCGGCTACGACGTGCTAGGTGCGAATCGCGAACTGGCCGGCGCCGAGGTTGAGCTGGTCACCCAGGACCGCCGAGAAAAACGCCTCAAGCTGGCGTTGTCCAAAGTCAGGAAGAACTACGACTTCATCCTGATCGACTGCCCGCCGGCGCTGTCGCTGCTGACGCTCAACGGGCTGTGCTGCGCCCATGGTGTGATTGTGCCGATGCAGTGCGAGTACTTTGCACTCGAGGGTCTGACCGATCTGGTCAACACGATTCGTCAGGTCCACGCCAACCTGAATCCGGAGCTCAAGGTCATCGGCCTGCTGCGCGTGATGTACGATCCGCGCATCACCTTGCAGCAGCAGGTCAGCGAACAGCTCAAGGAACACTTTGGCGACAAGGTATTCGAGACCGTGATCCCGCGCAACGTGCGTCTGGCCGAAGCGCCCAGCTACGGCCTGCCGGGTGTCGTGTTCGATGCTTCGGCCAAGGGCAGCAAGGCCTTTGTCGAGTTCGCCCGGGAGATGGTGCAGCGCGTGCAGCAGGATTGAGCAGCGGCATGCGTTATCTCACGCTTCCCGGCTGGCATGGCAGTGGCCCGCAACATTGGCAGACGCTGTGGGAACAGCAGCCGGGCTTCCGGCGAGTGCAGCAGCATGATTGGGAACAGCCGCTGCGGGGTGACTGGATGATGCAGCTGGAAGAGCAGTTGCTGCAGTCCGATGAGCCCGTCGTGCTGGTGGCACACAGTCTGGGTTGCTGGCTGGTGGCGGCATGGGCCGGTCATTCGCAGAATGTGGCGCGCGTACGTGCCGCCCTGCTGGTGGCACCACCGGACCTGCAGCAGCAGCCGATACCGCAGCTGCACAGCTGGAAGGGAAGCGATACGCAGCGGCTGCCATTCGCCAGCCTGCTGCTGGCCAGCAGCAATGATCCCTTCTGCACGCTGGCACGTTCACGCGAGCTGGCACGGCAATGGGGCTGTCAGTGGCAGGATGTCGGAGCGCTGGGGCATGTGAATGCCGACAGCGGATTGGGAGATTGGCCGCAGGGTCGGCTGCTGCTGCGCGAATGGGTCGCGGCAGCCTGAAGGAGCAAGAAGATGGCAACGACAAAACGCAACAAGGGTCTGGGACGTGGTCTGGAGGCCCTGCTGGGCCCGAAGGTCAGCGGCAAGGCCGGTATCGACCTGACGAGCGATGACAGCAGCACCAGTGCCACTGACGGTCAGCCCTCCACGCTGCAACTGACGCAGCTGGTGTCCGGTGTCTATCAGCCGCGTACGCGCATGGACGAAGGCGCGCTCTACGAGCTGGCCGAGAGCATCCGGTCGCAGGGCATCATGCAGCCGATCCTGGTGCGTCCGCTGGGTTCTGGCGAGCATGCCGGCAAGTACGAGATCATCGCCGGCGAGCGCCGTTTCCGTGCCGCCGGCCTGGCCGGTCTGGAGAGCGTGCCGGTGCTGGTGCGCGACGTGGCGGACGAGGCGGCTGCCGTGATGGCGCTGATCGAGAACATGCAGCGCGAGGACCTGAACCCGCTGGAAGAAGCGCAGGGCCTGCAGCGTCTGGTGCAGGAATTCGGCCTCACGCACGAGCAGGCGGCACAGGCCGTGGGCCGCAGCCGCAGTGCCGCCAGCAACCTGCTGCGGCTGCTGCAGCTGGCCGCTCCGGTGCAGACCATGCTGATGGCCGGTGATCTGGACATGGGCCACGCGCGAGCCCTGCTGAGTCTGGACAAGGCACACCAGATCACCGCCGCACAGCAGATTGCCAGCAGAAAGCTGTCCGTGCGCGAGGCCGAGAAACTGGTGAAGAAGCTGGGCGAGGAATTCGAGCTCAAGCCGCAGCGCGTGCGCCGTGAAAAATCCGGCGATGTGCGCAGTGTCGAGGAAGAGCTGTCCGACCTGCTGGCGGCCGAGGTCGAGGTGCGCGTGAAAAAGCGCGTCAAGCGCAATGGCCGCATCGAGGAAGTGGGTGAGCTGGCGATCCAGTTCGGTTCGCTGGAGGCACTCAATGGCCTGATCGACCGGCTGCGCGGCTGATAGCCAAGTGAGACAAAAAGGGGCTGCCGATTCTGTCGGCAGCCCCTTTTGCCTGTCCGGCGCAAGCCCTCAGTGGCGGCGTAGGCGCAGCAGCTGGTGCAGCAGGATGGCACCAAAAGTGGCGGTGCCGATACCGCCGAGCTTGAAATCGCCAAAAGCCAGCGTGAAGTCTCCCGTTCCCAGTACCAGCGTGATGGCGGCCACCATCAGGTTGCTGGTATTGCCGAAATCGACCTGGTTGCGTACCCAGATATTGGCACCGGAGACGGCGATCAGGCCGAACACCACGATGCTGACCCCGCCCATCACCGGCAGCGGAATCGCCTGGATCACGGCACCGAACTTGGGGCTGAAGCCGAGCAGCAGGGCAATCAGTGCCGCAGCCACGAAGACGGCAGTGGAATAGATGCGGGTGGCCGCCATCACGCCGATGTTCTCGGCATAGGTGGTCACGCCGGTGCCGCCGGCCGAGCCGCTGACCATGGTGGCAATGCCATCGCCCATGAAGGCGCGGCCCATGTAGCCATCCACATTGCGGCCCGACATGGCGCTCACGGCCTTGATATGGCCCAGGTTTTCCGCCACCAGAATGAACACCACCGGCACGATCAGCAACATGGCCCGGCTGTCGAATACCGGTGCGGTGAACTGCGGCAGGCCGAGCCAGGGCGCGGCGATGATGCCGGAAAAGTCCATCGGCTTGCCCATGCCCAGGCCGTTGGTCAGGATCACGTAGACCACGGTGGCCACCAGCAGGCCCAGCAGGATCAGCAGGCGCTGCAGCATGCCGCGCGTGAGCACGGCCACCAGCGCCACACAGAGGAAGGTGACGGCCTGCATCCAGCTGTCAAAGTTGCTGGCGGCCATGTTCTTGACCGGAATCGCGGCCAGGTTCAGGCCGATCACCGCCACCACGGCACCGGTCACTACCGGCGGCATCAGGCTCTCGATCCAGCGCGTGCCGGCCAGTTGCACCAGCAGGCCGATCAGCATGTAGACCAGGCCACAGGCGATGATGCCACCCAGTGCCACGGCCAGGTTCAGGTTGGGGCCGCTGCCGCCATAGCCGGTCGCCGCGACCACCACGCCAATGAAGGCAAAGCTGCTGCCCAGATAGCTCGGCACCTTGCCACCGGTGAACAGGAAGAAGATGAGCGTGCCGATGCCGCTCATGAAAATCGCCAGGTTCGGGTCGAAACCCATCAGGATCGGGGCCAGCACGGTGGAACCGAACATGGCGATCACGTGCTGGATGCCCATCAGCCCGGTCTGGGGCCAGGGCAGGCGTTCATCGGGGGCAATGCTGCCGCCCTGACGCAGCACCTCGTTGCTGCGTTCCGTCCATTGAAAAAGTCCCATCTGCGTGTCCTTGTACCAAGATGTTGCACATGGTAGCTTTTCCGGCTGCGGTCGTGGTGCTGCAAATCGCACGCACGTGCCGATTTTGCGCCGTGGCGGGGTGTTTCAGCGTACCAGCAACACCGGTACCTCGCATTCGGCCAGCACGCGCGTGGCCACCGATCCCATCAGCAGGTTGCCGAGTGCACCCTGGCCGTGCGAGCCCATGATCACCAGGCCGAATTTCTCTTCGCGGGCCACGGCGGCAATCGTGCTGCCCGGATCGCCGACACGGCTCAGCACCTGCGGGCGGATGTCGTGGCGAGCCAGCCAGGTCAGCACCGGTTCCAGCACCTTGTCGGTTTCCTCGGCCTGGTATTGCAGCAGCTGTTCCTTGCTCAGTGCGTTGCGCACCCGTACCGGCAGCGGCGGCAGCACGGTCAGCAGCGTGTGGCTCTGGTTCGGCGCGACAAACATGTCGCGGTGCTGTACCAGATAGACCAGCATCTTCTTGGTATAGCTGCTGCCATCGACAGCCAGCAGGATCTTCATGGCGACTCCTGGAACATCGGGAAGGAAGGCGGCCGCGCAGGACCACCTTTCAGTGTAGGAGATAAATGCCCGTTTTTGCCTCTGAACATGGCCATCGGCTTACAATCCGGACATGAATCTGCCCCGCTATACCCGTGCCCAAGCCCTGCCCGATATCCTGCGCCAGCGCATCGTCATCCTGGATGGAGCGATGGGCACCATGGTGCAGCGCTTCAAGCTGACCGAGGAACAGTACCGGGGCGAACGTTTCAAGGACTTCCCGCGCGACGTCAAGGGCAACAACGAGTTGCTGAGCCTGACGCAGCCCGACATCATCCGCCAGATCCACGAAGGTTATCTGGCAGCCGGTGCCGACATCATCGAGACCAATACCTTTGGTGCCACCAGCATCGCCCAGGACGATTACGGCATGGGCGAACTGGCCTACGAGATGAACCTGGAATCGGCCAGACTGGCGCGCGCTGCCTGCGACAAGTTCAGCACGCCCGACAAGCCGCGTTACGTGGCCGGCGCACTCGGCCCCACGCCCAAGACCGCCAGCATCAGTCCGGACGTGAATGATCCCGGCGCGCGCAACGTCAATTTCGAGCTGCTGCGCGCGGCCTATTACGAGCAGGTCAAGGGCCTGGTCGACGGCGGTGCCGATGTGCTGCTGGTCGAGACCATTTTCGATACCCTCAACGCCAAGGCAGCGCTGTTCGCCGTCGAGCAGTTCTTTGACGATTCCGGCGAGTGCCTGCCGATCATGATCAGCGGCACCGTCACCGACGCCTCCGGTCGCGTGCTGAGCGGCCAGACCGTGACCGCGTTCTGGTACAGCGTGCGCCATGTGCAGCCGCTGTCGATCGGCCTGAACTGCGCGCTGGGCGCGGCGCTGATGCGCCCCTATATCCAGGAGCTGAACCAGATTGCCGGGGATACCTTCATCAGCTGCTACCCCAACGCCGGCCTGCCCAATCCGATGAGCGAGACCGGCTTCGACGAAACGCCGGAAGTCACCAGCCGTCTGGTGCACGAATTTGCTGCCGATGGCCTGGTCAACATTGTGGGCGGTTGCTGCGGCACCACGCCCGACCACATCGCCGCGATTGGCGAAAAAGTGCAGCCGCTGCGTCCGCGCGGCGTGATGCTGGCGCGCTTTGCCAGCGATGCCGCCTGATGGCAACTGCTATCGGTTCCGTCTTCCTGCCCGCCTGAATTCCTGAAAGTTGTCCATGTCCGCTTCTGATCCGCTGCATTCCGCCAACCCGTCTGCCCAGCTGCCGCCACCGATGCGCCTGTCCGGCCTCGAACCGCTGACGGTGGATGCCAGCAGCCTGTTCATCAACGTGGGCGAGCGCACCAACGTGACCGGTTCCAAGGCATTTGCGCGCATGATCCTGAACGACCAGTACGAGGAAGCGCTGGCGGTGGCGCGTCAGCAGGTCGAGAACGGTGCGCAGGTGATCGATATCAACATGGACGAGGCGATGCTGGACAGCGAGGCCGCCATGGTGCGCTTCCTCAACCTGATCGCCAGCGAGCCGGACATTGCACGCGTGCCGATCATGGTGGACAGCTCCAAGTGGTCGGTGATCGAGGCCGGCCTGCGCTGCATCCAGGGCAAGGCCATTGTCAACTCGATCAGCATGAAGGAAGGCGTGGACGAGTTCAAGCGCCAGGCCAAGCTGATTCGCCGCTATGGTGCTGCCGCCGTGGTCATGGCCTTTGACGAAACCGGCCAGGCCGATACCTTCGAGCGCAAGATCGGGATCTGCGAACGCGCCTACCGCATCCTGGTGGACGACGTCGGCTTTCCGCCGGAAGACATCATTTTCGATCCCAACATCTTTGCCGTGGCCACCGGTATCGAGGAGCATGCCAACTACGCCGTCGAGTTCATCGAGGCGGTGCGCTGGATCAAGCAGAACCTGCCCGGAGCCAAGGTCAGCGGCGGCGTTTCCAACGTGAGCTTCAGCTTCCGCGGCAACGAGCCGGTGCGCGAGGCGATCCACACCGTGTTCCTGTACCACGCGATCCGCGCCGGCATGGACATGGGCATCGTCAACGCCGGCATGATCGGTGTCTATGACGAGCTCGATGCCGAACTGCGCGAGCGCGTCGAGGACGTGGTGCTGAACCGCCGTCCCGATGCCGCCGAGCGCCTGCTGGAGATTGCCGAGCGCGCCAAGGGCGCGGCCAAGGACGACAGCAAGAAGCTGGAGTGGCGCAAGCTGCCGGTCAAGCAGCGTCTGAGCCACGCGCTGGTGCACGGCATCACCGATTTCATCGTCGAGGACACCGAGGAAACCTGGCAGCAGATCCACGCCGATGGCGGCCGTCCGTTGCACGTGATCGAAGGCCCGCTGATGGACGGCATGAACGTGGTCGGCGACCTGTTCGGGGCCGGCAAGATGTTCCTGCCGCAGGTGGTGAAATCGGCGCGCGTGATGAAACAGGCGGTGGCCCACCTGGTGCCCTATATCGAGGAAGAAAAGCGCCAGCAGGAAGCAGCCGGTCTGGATGTGAAGTCGCGCGGCAAGATCATCATGGCCACGGTCAAGGGAGACGTGCACGACATCGGCAAGAACATCGTCACCGTGGTGCTCCAGTGCAACAACTTTGACGTGGTGAACATGGGCGTGATGGTGCCCTGCCACGAGATCCTGGCCAAGGCCAGGGAAGAAGGGGCGGACATTGTCGGCCTGAGCGGCTTGATCACGCCCAGTCTGGAAGAGATGCAGTATGTGGCCGGCGAGATGCAGAAGGACGAGTATTTCCGCACGCGCGGTATTCCGCTGCTGATCGGGGGGGCTACCACCAGTCGCGTGCACACGGCGGTCAAGATTGCGCCCAAGTACGAGGGGCCGGTAGTCTATGTGCCCGATGCCTCGCGCAGCGTGGGCGTGGCACAGAACCTGCTGGGCGAATCGGTGGATGGCTACCTGCAGGAAGTGCGTGCAGATTACGAACGCGTACGCCAGATGCATGCCAACAAGAAACAGCAACCGCTGTGGCCGCTGGCCCAGGCGCGTGCCAACAAGGCACCGATCGCCTGGACCGGCTACCAGCCACCCGTGCCGAAGTTCATCGGCCGCCGCGAATTCCGCAACTTCGATCTGAACGAGTTGGTGCGTTTCATGGACTGGGGCCCGTTCTTCCAGACCTGGGATCTGGCCGGCAAGTTCCCGGCGATTCTGGACGACGAGGTCGTTGGCGAAGAAGCGCGCAAGGTCTACGCCGATGCGCAGGCCATGCTCAGGCAGATCATCGAGCAGAAATGGCTGACGGCGAATGGCGTGATGGGCTTCTGGCCGGCCAACAGCGTGCGCGATGACGATATCGAGCTATACGCCGACGAGCAGCGTCAGCAGACGGTGCTGACCTGGTACGGCCTGCGCCAGCAGACCGAGAAGCAGGCGGTGGATGGCGTGATGCGCCCGAGCCGCTGCCTGGCCGATTTCATTGCGCCGCAAGGCGTGGCAGCCGATTACATGGGCGCTTTCGCCGTCACCGCCGGTATCGGTGCCGACAAGCAGGAAGCGGTGTTTGCCGCCACCCATGACGACTACGGCAGCATCATGTTCAAGGCACTGGCGGATCGTCTGGCCGAAGCCTTTGCCGAATGCCTGCACCAGCGCGTGCGCACCGATTTGTGGGGCTACGCCGCCGACGAAACGCTGAGCAACGAGCAGCTGATTGCGGAAAAATACGTGGGTATCCGTCCGGCACCGGGCTATCCGGCCTGTCCGGACCACCGCGTCAAGCGTCCGCTGTTTGAGCTGCTGCGCGCCGAAGACATCGGCATGGGCCTGACCGACAGCTATGCGATGACGCCGGCTTCCAGCGTCAGCGGCTTCTACTTCAGCCACCCGGACAGCAGCTACTTCAGCGTTGGCAAGATCAACGAGGAGCAGGTGCAGGACATGGCCGAACGCAGCGCAGCACCGCTGGAAGAGGTCGAGCGCGCGCTGGCCCCCAACCTGGGTCTGTAAGCGCGATTACAGCAGTTTGCAGTGGCGGATGTCCTGCTCGAACTGCTGCAGGATCTGGCCGGCTGCCGCCTGTTGCAGCCGGGTATGGAAGTCCGTGTCTTCGCAGTCCACATAGCCCATGCGCCAGTCGGCAAAGCGGCGGATCTGCTGCAGGGGCTCATCGACCAGCACCTGTACCTGCTCGTGGCGTGCATCGCGGCGGATGTTGTCCATCAGCTGGCGGATGGCGGCCGTCGAGCCTTCGATGTACTGGATGAAGTGTTCGCCATCGAACAGCAATACGCCGGTGATGTGGAAGTCGAGGTTGGCGCTGCGGGCCGTTCTGAGGATGTCACCGACACAAAGTGCCGACTCTTGTGGTGCCAGGTCGCTGATGTAGAGAATTCAATGCATGGGTACGGCCGGAATCGGGATGGTGGGGTACTTATTGTGCGTCAGATTCGCCAGCGTACACCCTTCGCGACCTGAACAGGCCGCCTGTGTCCCTTGGACGGCAGCTTCAGTGCTGGTGCAGCAGGCCGCGCCGCAGCTGCATGGCTTCGGCCAGATGCGGAATCGTGATCTGCTCGCTGTCGGCCAGATCGGCAATCGTGCGTGCCACGCGCAGGGTGCGATGCGTGCTGCGGGCACTCCAGCCCAGCTGGCGCGCAGCCTTCTGCAGGAAACTGCTGGCGGCGGCATCCAGTCGGGCGCTGGCTTCCAGCGCCAACCCCTGCAGCTGCTGGTTCGGGCCGCCCTGGCGCTGCAGCGCACGCTCCCGCGCCGCCACCACGCGCTGTCGTACCACGGCGCTGCTTTCGCCGGTACTGGCGGTCAGCAGTTCTTCGGGCGGCAGCGCCTGTACTTCCAGCTGCAGGTCGATGCGGTCCAGCAAGGGGCCGCTGAGTTTGCCCTGATAGCGTCGTACCTGATCCGGCGTGCAGCGGCAGGGCCGGATGCGGCTGCCAAGGTACCCGCAGGGGCAGGGATTCATTGCGGCAATCAGCTGGAATCGTGCCGGAAACACGGCCTGGCGTGCTGCACGCGAAATATGGATCTGGCCGGTTTCCAGCGGCTCGCGCAGGGCTTCCAGGGCGGCTCGCGGAAACTCGGGTACTTCATCGAGGAATAATGTCCCTTCGCTGGCCAGCGAGATCTCGCCGGGACGGGGTGGTGAGCCCCCGCCAACCAGCGCCACTGCACTCGAACTGTGGTGTGGCGAACGATGCGGACGCCTGCCCCACTGGTCCGGGCTGAAGTGCCCTGCCAGGCTGGCCACGGCGGCTGCCGACAACGCCTGTTCCGGCTGCATGGGCGGCAGCAGGCCGGCAAAGCGCTGTGCCAGCATCGACTTGCCCGATCCCGGTGGTCCGAGCAGCAGCATCGAGTGCTGGCCGGCAGCGGCAATCTCCAGCGCGCGCCGTGCTGCCGCCTGGCCTTTCACATCGGCCAGATCCGGATAGTGCGGCGCTGCCTGGCGGGCCGGGTCGGGCTGCAGGCGGCACCAGCCATCCGGCAGTGCCGGCTGTTGCGCATCGGCCGGGGCAAAGGCCTGCACCACATCGGTCAGGCTGCGTGCACCGTAAACCTGCAGGCCGGCCACCAGGGCCGCCTCGCAGGCGCTGTCGTAGGGCAGGACCAGGGCCGCGGCGTCACCTTGCTGGCAGTGGGCAGCCGCCATGGCCAGGGCGCCCCGTACCGGCTTCAGTTCGCCCGACAAGGACAGTTCGCCGGCAAACACATGACCGGCCAGCCGGTCGGCATCGAGCTGATCGCTGGCTGCCAGAATGCCGATGGCAATCGGCAGGTCGAAGCGGCCCGAGTCCTTGGGCAGATCGGCCGGGGCCAGATTCACCGTGATGCGCCGGTTGTGCGGAAAATCCAGCCCGGCGTTCTGGATCGCGCAGCGCACCCGTTCACGCGCCTCCTTGACTTCGGTATCGGCCAGCCCGACCAGTGTGAAGCTGGGCAGGCCCGGGGCCAGGTGCACCTCCACCATGACGGGCGGAGCTTCCAGCCCGAGCAGGGCGCGACTGGGGATGAAGGCAAGGGACATGGCAAAGACATGAATACTAAATATTTATATCATGCCATGATTTGATCAGGACAGAATACAGAAGGCAAGAAAAAACCGCCCTGCAAAAACTGCAGGGCGGTAGCCTGACAACGGGAGCTGCCGTTTCAGCTGCGCTGCTTAGTCGTGGAAGCGGGCGTCGGGGTGACGCGTTTCCCAGTCAGCCAGCTGCTTTTCAGCCTCATCGCGGGCGATACCGGCACGCTCCTGGATCTTGCCGATCAGCTGCTGGCGCTTGCCGTCGATCACGTCCAGATCGTCGTCAGTGAGCTTGCCCCACTGTTCCTTGATCTTGCCCTTGAACTGTTTCCAGTTGCCTTCGATGGTGTCCTTGTTGATGGCAGTCATTGTCTCTCTCCAGATGGGGATGCGTCTGGCATCCGGGGTTGCAGGACTGCTGCGGACCGTGAGGTCGTTTTGCTGCAGTGCTGGAATCCAGTCTAGGCAAGTCCCCGGATCCGGCGGGTGGGACAAGGCTGCGGCTGCGCGTAGGATCAGGCCTTCAGTGCCGACAGGGCCTTCAGGGTGCGCTCCATGGCGATGGCATCGGCAGCGGCATCGTAGTGGTTGCCGTTGGGACGCGCAAAGGCGTGCTGCACGCCCGGGTACTCGAACACCTGCACGTTGTCACGGCCGGCCGCGGCGGCCTTGATCTTTTCCTGCGCCGCTGCGGGGCAGTACTCGTCCTGGCCGGCCAGGTGCAGCACCAGCTGGCCCTGGATGTTGTCCATCTCGTCCAGCTTGTCCTCGATGCCGGTGCCGTAATAGCCGACCGAGACATCGGCATCGGTGCGACAGGCTGCCAGATAGGCCATCTTGCCGCCCAGGCAATAGCCCACAACGCCGGCCTTGGGGTAGTCGTTGCAGGCTTCCAGGCTGGTGCGTGCCGTCATCAGCACGGCGGCGATGTCCTGTGCGCCCACGTTCTGGTCAAAGTTGTTGAAGAAGCCGAAAGCCTTTTCCCAGCCTTCGGGCGAGTAGTCGAGTTCCACGCCAGGTTCCAGGCGCCAGAACAGGTCGGGCACGATGGCCACATAGCCATGTTCGGCAAAGGTATCGGCCACCTGGCGCATGGTGGCGTTGACGCCAAAGATTTCCTGGCAGATCACGACAGCCGGGCCCTTGCCCGAAGCCGGTTCTGCCACGTAGGCGCTGAAGGTGCCGGTGCCGTCGGTGGACTGGATCTCGATGGTATGGCTCATGGGTCTCCTCCTTGTGTATCTGGATTGCGGGTGCTGTTCGATTATGACGGCGGAAACTTGTATCTGGCATGACAGGCCCGGGCCGGCTGTGTCAGGGTGTATGCACGGGAATGGGGACTGGCTGCACCAGCATGGCGCACGATGCTGCTGCGACGCAGCAAAAACAGCCGGTAACAGCGTGTAAAGCGTGTTGGCACACTGTTTGCTTCATGGAAAGGGTCTATCACCATCCAGGGAGGATTCCACCATGCGCCCCATTCCGATTTGCGCCATCGCCGCTCTGACCGCTCTGGGAGCCGGTCACGCCCTTGCACAGGAGGTCCCGGCTGCTGCTGAAAGCACAGCGGGCCTGAGCGCCAACGTGGGCCTGGTCACGCTGTACAAGTACCGCGGCCAGGACCAGTACATCGGCCACTCCGGCAAGGAACGCTGGCTGCGCCCGGCCATTCAGGGAGGGCTGGATTATGACTTTGGCAACGGCTTCTACGTCGGCAACTGGAACTCCAGCCTGCGCCTGCCCAGCAGCAGCGGAACGGCCCACGCCGAGATGGATTTCTACGGCGGCTACCGCTTCGAAACCGGCCCGCTGGCCTGGGATACCGGCGTGTTGCGCTACCAGTATCCGGGAGCCGGTGTGCTCAACACCACCGAGCTGTATGCCGCCGCCAGCTACGAAAACGTCACGCTGAAATATGCCCACACCGTTTCCGACCGCTATTTCGGTATCGATGACGGCAAGGGTACGGGATATCTCAGCCTGGCCGTCAGCCATCCACTGCACGATGACCTGAGCCTGCAGGCCAGCGTCGGTCGCACCTTCCTCGACGACGGTGCCCAGGCCACCAGCGGCTATCCCGACTACACCGATTACAGCGTCGGTCTGGCCTGGGAAGCCAGACCCGGCACCACGCTGACGGCAGCCGTGGCGGGGGCCGACAAGGACGATGCCTGGGGCGTGGTCAACAAGCCGAAGCTGATAGTTGGCATGAAACATGCTTTTTGAGTATCGAGTGGCCAACGCGGGTTGGCCATCCGCAAACCCCACAGGAGTACACAACATGAAATTGATCATCGCCATCATCAAGCCCTTCAAGCTGGACGACGTGCGTGAAGCCCTGTCGGACATCGGCGTACAGGGTGTCACGGTGACCGAAGTCAAGGGCTTCGGACGCCAGAAGGGCCACACCGAGCTGTACCGCGGTGCCGAATACGTGGTCGACTTCCTGCCCAAGATCAAGCTCGAAGCCGCCGTTGACGATGCCATCGTCGACCAGGTGGTGGAAACCATCGAAACCAGTGCCCGTACCGGAAAAATCGGCGACGGCAAGATTTTTGTCAGCCCGCTGGAGCAGGTGATCCGGATCCGTACCGGTGAAACCGGCAGCGTTGCCCTCTGAAGCCGACAACCATCAGGAGTATCCACATGATGAAGCCTTTCTCTTCCCCCCGGCTGGCGGCCCTCGCGGCGCTGGCACTCGCAGCGGCTCCGGCCCTGGCGCAGTCTCCGGCTGCCGAAGCCACGGTCAACAAGGGCGATGTCGCCTGGCTGCTGACCTCCACCCTGCTGGTGATCATGATGAGCCTGCCCGGCATCGCGCTGTTCTACGGCGGTCTGGCCCGCAGCAAGAACATGCTGTCGGTGCTGGTGCAGGTGTTTACCGTGTTTTCGCTGGTGTGTCTGCTGTGGGCCGTGTACGGCTACAGCCTGGCCTTCAGCGGCGGCGGTGCCATCTACGGTGACTTTGCCAAGCTGTTCCTGAGCGGCGTGGGCGTGGACAGCCTCGGCGACACCTTCAGCCCGGATGCCAAGATTCCGGAGCTGGCCTTTGTCGCCTTCCAGTGCTCGTTTGCCGCCATCAGCTGCGCCATCATCGTCGGCTCGTTTGCCGAGCGCATGCGCTTTGCGGCAGTGCTGGCCTTTATCGTGCTGTGGTTCACCTTCAGCTACCTGCCGGTGGCGCACATGGTGTGGTCGGGCAATGGGTATCTGTTTGGCAAGGGCGCGCTCGACTTTGCCGGCGGCACCGTGGTGCATATCAACGCCGGCGTGGCCGGTCTGGTGGGTGCCTGGCTGGTGGGCAAGCGTCTCGGCTACGGCCGCGAGGCCCTGATGCCGCACAGCCTGACGCTGACCATGGTGGGCGCTGCCCTGCTGTGGGTGGGCTGGTTCGGCTTCAACGGCGGTTCGGCGCTGGAAGCCAACGGCGTCGCCGCCATGGCTTTCGTCAACACCCTGATGGCCACGGCGGCTGCCGTCCTGTCCTGGCTGCTGACCGAAGCCGTGCTGGGTCGCAAGCCGAGCATGCTGGGCGCGGCATCCGGCGCCGTGGCCGGTCTGGTGGTCATCACCCCGGCTGCCGGTAGTGTGGGCGTGATGGGCGGCATCGTGATGGGCCTGCTGGTGTCCCCGATCTGCTTCTGGGGCGTGACTGGCCTGAAGCGCCTGCTCAAGGCCGATGATGCCTTCGATGCCTTTGGCGTGCATGGCGTGGGCGGCATCGTGGGAGCCCTGCTGGTGGGTGTGTTCACGGCGCCCTCGCTGGGTGGTTCCGGTGCGGCTGACTACGACATGCTGCACCAGCTGTGGGTGCAGGCCGAAGGCGTGCTGATCACGCTGGCCTGGTCGGGCGTGGTGTCCTTCATCGCCTACAAGCTGATCGACATGGTGATCGGCCTGCGGGTGACCGAGGAAGACGAGCGTCAGGGTCTGGACATTACCAGCCATGGCGAATCGGCCTACACCCGATAATGGCGATCCGTCCGGCCGGTGCGCCGGGCGGCGACCATGAAAAAATGCCGACAGCGCAGGCTGTCGGCATTTGTGGTGTGCTTGTTGCACTTTTTTATGGGCAGTGTCTCCTCGGCCTCATTCCGACTGCAGCAGGGCAATCGATAAGGCGCAACTGTAGCAAGGCCTGGTTGTTCTCTACGCTAGGAAAAACCCTGAAAAATGTGCATTAGTGCACTCAATCTTCGCTGTGCAGATAGTGCTTGCGCCAGAACCACAGGCTCAGCAGCAGCGCAATCACCAGCATGGTGCCGATGGCAATCCAGAAGTCGGCGGTCAGGTGCAACAGAGGCATGCTGTGGAAATTCATGCCGAAAATGCCGGCGATCAGGTTCAGCGGCAGGAAAATGGCCGTCAGCGTGGTGAGCACGCGCATGATGTCGTTGGTGCGATTGCCCTGCACGCTGAAATGGATTTGCACCACCGTCTCGGCCGAGTTTTCCAGCCGGCGCACATGCTGGATCACGCGCTGGATATGTTCGATCACGTCCCGCGCCCGTGCCACCAGCTGGTCGCGCTGGGCCTGCGGATCACCCAGGCGGGCATCCATCAGCGCCAGCGGCTGTTCGGCCAGGCTGTCCAGCCATTCCTGCATGGCATCGTGCTGCTCCTCGCACAGGTCTTCCACCGCATGCAGCTGGTTGCGCGCCGCCATCAGGGCATGCCAGTGGGCAAAGCCCGGGCCGGGTTGCAGCAACTGCTGCTGCCAGCGTTCCAGCCGCTCACTCATGCCCTTGCGCAGGTCCAGATAGCTGTCCACCATCTGGTTGATCATGCGCAGCACCAGATCGGTCGGGCTGACCGGCAGGCGGTTGCGCGCCGTGCTGACCTCCACCCCCTGCTGCACCTCGCTCAGGAAGCGTTGTACAAACTGGTGGGCTGAGCGGCAGTGCGGCGGATGCACGCTGATCAGCAGCCGGTCGAAAATCGCGAAACCCACCGCCAGCGAGTGGATCTGGCCCCACTCCAGCGGCACGCTGTCGGGTACCGGCTGCGCCTGCGGGGCCATTTCGGCGGCATAGGGCAGGCGGCGGAACACGATCAGGTCATAGACCGAGGTGTAATCGTAGCGGGACGGATGTTCGGCAAAGGCCAGATCCTGGCAATGCAGATCCAGCAAGGGCGATCCTCCCAGCTGGCTGGCCGCACGCTGCAGCCAGGGCAAGGCGGCCGGCCATTGGGCCCGGTCCAGGAAGATCCAGATGAAGCCGGTATCAGGCCCCGCAGGCGGCAGGGCATCCAGAAAGCGCAGGCTATTGCCGCTGAATTCGACAATGCTGACGCCGGCCAGTGCCGGATCGGTCAGCAGTTCAGCCATGGCGACGCAGCCACTCGGCCGCATCCAGTGCAAAATAGGTCAGGATGCCATCGGCACCGGCGCGCCTGAAGGCCAGCAGCGATTCCATCATCACCGCATCGTGATCGATCCAGCCATTCTGGGCCGCCGCCTTGATCATGGCGTACTCGCCGCTGACCTGGTAGGCAAAGGTCGGCACGCGGAAGGTCTGCTTCACGCGATATAGCACGTCCAGATACGGCAGGCCGGGCTTGACCATCACCATGTCGGCACCTTCGGCGATGTCCATCGCCACTTCGCGCAGGGCCTCGTCGCTGTTGGCCGGGTCCATCTGGTAGACCTTCTTGTTACTCTTGCCCAGGTTTGCCGAAGAGCCTACGGCATCGCGGAACGGGCCGTAGAAGCTGCTGGCGTACTTGGCGCTGTAGGCCATCAGGCGTGTGTTGATCAGGCCTTTGGCCTCAAAGGTCTGGCGGATCGCACCGATGCGGCCATCCATCATGTCGCTCGGCGAAATGATGTCGGCACCGGCCTGCGCATGCAGTACCGATTGTCGCGTCAGGATGGCGACCGTGCGGTCGTTCAGGATATAGCCGGTCTCGTCGATCACGCCATCCTGGCCGTGGCTGGTGTAGGGGTCCAGCGCCACATCGGTCATCACGCCCAACTCGGGGAATTCGCGCTTCAGTGCCTGGATCGTGCGCGGGATCAGGCCGTCCGGGTTCAGCGCTTCGCTGCCATCTTCGGTCTTGAGCGAGGCATCAATGGCCGGGAACAGATCGATATAGGGAATGCCCAGTTTCAGGCAGCGTTCGGCGACTGGCAGCAGCAGGTCGATACTCAGGCGCTCCACGCCCGGCATGCTGGCCACCGGCTGGCGCCGGTTCGTGCCTTCATGCACGAACACCGGGTAGATGAAGTCATGCGCCGTGACGCTGTGTTCGCGTACCAGGTTGCGCGTGGCGGCATCAAAACGCAAGCGGCGCGGACGGCCGGCGGGAAAGGGAGCGTAGGGAGTAGTCATGTGGCTGGCAGAAATCATCAGTAACGGGCCCGCAGACGGGCATGTGCACATTCTAGAACCTGTACCAGCACAGGCAAGCGGTCGGCCGGAGGCGGCATCCTGCAACAGCTTGCAAGTTGCATCAGCAGACGCAAATCCGCCGCGGCAGGACACCCGGGCTGTGCTAGATTGGTCCCCGGAGCTTCTGGCTTCCCCGCCTTCCTCCCTGGGCGGGATTTCGCTGCAACTGCGGCGGAATGTATTTGCGCCCCGGTAGTGTTGCCGGGGTTTTTTTTGCAAGCGCCCTGTGCCAGGGTCTGGCAGGCTATCATCTTGCCGATATCTGCTGCAGCGCAAGAAGACGGTCATCGGGCCGGTCAGGGCGGCTGTACCAAGGGAAGTCACATGGGATACCTCCTGGCCAAGGCCTTTCATATCATCTTTATTGCCAGCTGGTTTGCCGGTCTGTTCTACCTGCCGCGCATCTTCGTCAACCTGGCCATGGTGCCGGCCGATTCCCGGGCCGAACGGGATCGCCTGCTGCTGATGGCCGGCAAGCTGATGCGCTTCACCCACCTGCTGATGGTGGTGGCCGTGGCGCTCGGCGTCTGGCTCTGGCTGGGCTATGGCATCGGCCTGCATGGTCCGGGCAATGGCTGGATGCATGCCAAGCTGACGCTGGTGGCGCTGGTGCTGGCCTACCAGTACAGCTGTGCACGCATCCTGAAGCGCTGGCAGGCCGGCAGCAATACCCGCAGCCATGTCTGGTACCGCTGGTACAACGAGGCCCCGATCCTGCTGATGCTGTTCATCGTGCTGCTGGTCGTGCTCAAACCCTTCTGATCCTGTCCACCCTAGCGTCCTGCCACGGGACGGCACTACCATGAAAGACCGCCCCGCTTCGCCACCTGCACCGCAGACCGCCAGGCCGGGCGGCAGCACGGCCTGGCCGCTGGCGCTGCTGTGCGTGGCGCTGATCCTCTACCTGTCGCTCTACCCCTTCACTGGCTGGCGTGACAACGGCCTGTCCTGTACCGCCTACCTGCTGTCGCCGCCGCCGCCGTACTGGACCTGGTTCGACGTCATCAGCAACTACATCGGCTACATCCCGTTCGGCTTTCTGCTGGCACTGGGCATGTTGCGCAGCCAGAGCCCGGCATGGCGACGCTGGGCGCCACTGCTGGCGACCCTGGCCGGCGTGGCCATGTCCTTCACCATGGAAACCACCCAGTGCTGGCTGCCGCAGCGCACCAGCTCCAATCTGGACCTGGCGCTCAACAGTGCCGGTGCGCTCAGTGGCAGCCTGCTGGCCTGGCTGATCGAGAAGCTCGGGGTATTCGGACGCTGGCAGCGCTGGGCCAGCCAAGGTCTGGTGCCAGGATATCAGGGCGAGCTGGCCCTGCTGCTGGTCTGGCCGCTGGCCTTGCTCTATCCCTTGCCGGTCCCCTTTGGCCTAGGCCAGATCCTGGAGCGTCTGGAGAAGCTGCTGGCGGCCTGGCTGCAGGACACGCCCTTCCTCGATTGGTTGCCGATGCGTGCCATCGAGTTCCAGCCGATGCTGCCTGAAATCGAATATGCCGTCATGGCGCTCGGCCTGCTGGCCGTCTGTTTGCTGGCCTGCGGCATCCTGCGTGGCCGCCTGGCCCGCTTGTGCGCGATACTCGCCCTGGCCCTGGCCGGTCTGGCCGCCACGGGGCTGGCCTTGCAGCTGTCATTGCGTGCCGATGTCGCCTGGGCCTGGAGCTGGCAGCCCCTGCAGATCAGCATGGCGGCAGCCATCGGCCTGGCACTCTGCTGCCTGTGGTTTCCGCCGCGCCTGTGTGCCGCACTGGCGCTGGCCGCCCTGCTGGTGCAGCTCTACCTGCTCAATGAAGCCGCCATTCCGGTCTATCACGAATGGATGCTGTCCACCGCCATGCGCTCCGGCTTCCGCCGCTTCTATGGCATGGCGCAGTGGCTGGGCTGGTGCTGGCCCTGGCTGGCCGTGCTGCTGCTGGCCAGGCGCACGCTCAAGCCCCCGCGCTGAGCGGGATCCGTTCACTGCCCTGTGCAAGCGGCTGCAAGCACATACAATCTTGTCATGACTACATCGCACACGCCGCCCACCACACCGGCAGCATCGTCCCGGCCCGATTCCTACTACCAGCGCCACATCTTCTTCTGTCTCAACCAGCGGGACAACGGGGAAGCCTGCTGCGCCGATCACCGTGCCGAGGCATCCTTTGCCCACTGCAAGCAGCGCGTCAAGGAACTGGGGCTGGCAGGTGCCGGCCAGGTGCGTGTCAACAAGGCCGGCTGTCTCGACCGTTGTGCCGGCGCGCCGGTCGCCGTAGTCTATCCCGAAGCCGTCTGGTACACCTTTGTCGACCAGGCCGATATCGACGAGATCGTGCAGAGCCATCTGCAGAACGGCCAGGTGGTCGAGCGCCTGCTGCTGCCGACCACCGTAGGACGCTGAGATGAACGCCAAGACCGAAGCCCTGCAGCTGCAGGGCGCTGCCGGCCTGATCGAAGCCCTGCTCGACCGTCCCGCAGACACCCCCCCCAAAGGCACGGCCGTGATTTCGCACCCGCACCCGCTGTTTGGTGGCACCATGCAAAACAAGGTGGTACAGACACTGGCACGCGCCTTTGTGCTGGCCGGCTGGAATGCGGTGCGTTACAACTTCCGTGGCGTCGGCGCCAGCGCCGGCACGCATGACGATGGCCGCGGCGAGCTCGAGGATCTGCTGCAGGTCATCCAGCAAGCCGCCCCGCAAGGCCCGCTGGCACTGGCCGGCTTTTCCTTTGGTGCCTTTGTCACGGCCAATGCCATGGCGCGTCTCACGACCGCCGCCACGCCCCGCGTCCCGGAGCAGCTGGTCCTGGTCGGCACGGCCACCAGCCGCTTCACGGTTGACCCGGTGGCACCTGACTGGCATGCCCGCACCCTGGTGGTGCATGGCGAAGAAGACGATGTCGTTCCGCTGGCCTCCGTCATGGACTGGGCGCGCCCGCAGTCACTTCCTGTCACCGTTGTTCCCGGCGTCGGCCACTTCTTTCACGGACAATTGCCGCTGCTGAGGCAGATCGTGCTGCGTCATCTGCAATCCGCCCCCGTCCCGTCCTGATTCCTTTCCTGCAGCCACCCTGCCGGTGGCCGCCCCTGTCCTGTTCCCCATGTCCATGTCCCGATTCCGCACCTTCCGCTGCCAGGCTGCCCTGGTAGCCGCTGCCAGCCTGTTCGCCGCAACCGGCACCGTCATTGCCCAGACCGCGCCTGCGGCCGCCTCTGCCGCCACTGTGGCCAGCCAGCCCGCCGCGCTGCCGGCTTCTGCTGCTGCCCCGGCCCTTGTCACGCAAGGTTTTCCGGTGCCGCCCGAAATCGCCGCGCGCAGCTACATGCTGATCGACATGAGCGCCGGCAACCAGGTCCTGGCCGCCAAGGACATGGACGTACCGATGGAGCCGGCTTCGCTGACCAAGCTGATGACGGCCTACATCGTGTTCGATGCCCTGCGCAACAAGCAGATCACGCTGGACCAGACCTTCGGCGTCAGCCAGAAGGCCTGGAAGATGCCCGGCTCGCGCATGTTCATCGAGCCCAGCATGCAGGTCCGTGTCGAGGACCTGATCAAGGGCATGATCGTGCAATCCGGCAACGATGCCACCGTGGCCCTGGCTGAAGGCCTGGCCGGCAGCGAAGAAGCCTTCGTGCAAAAGATGAACGATGCCGCACGTGCGCTCGGCATGAACAACACCGGCTATCGCAATGCCGAGGGCCTGACAGCCGAAGGCCACACCACCACCGCGCGTGACATGGCGATCCTGTCCACCCGGCTGATCACCGACTTTCCGGAATACGTCCACTACTACGCCATCAAGCAGTACAGCTATCCTGGCACGCCCGAATCCAACGCCAACAACCGCAACAGCCTGCTGTTCCGCGATCCCACGGTGGACGGCCTGAAAACCGGCCACACCGAAGCCGCCGGCTACAACCTGATCGCCACGGCCAAGCGCGACTTTCCCAACATGCCCGAAGGCCGCCGGATCCTGGCGATCGTGTTCGGTACCGCCAGCGAGGCCGCCCGCGCCAGCGAAACCCAGAAGCTGCTGAACTGGGGCTACACCGCCTTCGAGGGCATCCAGCTGTTCGGTGCCGACCAGTCCGCCGTGCAGGCGCGCATCTGGAAGGGAGAGCAGAGCGAAGTCGGTCTCGGCCGTCACGAAGCGATTGCCGTGGCCGTACCCACTGGCCGGGCCGGCGAACTGAGCACCCAGGTGGAGCGCCCCGATCCGCTGCTGGCCCCGGTCGCGCGTGACCAGCAGGTCGGTACCCTGCAGGTGAAACTGGGCGAACAGGTGCTGGCCACACGCCCCCTGCTGGCGCTCGAGGCGGTCAACGAGGCCGGCTTCTTCCGTCGCATCTGGGACACCATCATGCTGTGGTTCAAGTAAGCAGCAGTGTTGTTTTCCAGCCAGAACGCCCCGCCAGCCGGGGCGTTCTGCTGTCTGCGCAGAACAAAAGTACTTGCCAATACAGCAACATGCAGGCTAAACTGTCAGGCTCCGCGCAATATGCCGGGGTCACGCCTGTGCGCCCGCCGGAGAATTCACGTTCATCAATCCGTAATTCGTTCACGTTTGGGGAATTACACATCCTGAGAAGGAGGCATCAGTGCCAACCATCAATCAGCTCGTGCGTCAAGGACGTACGGTCGAAGTCGTCAAATCCAAGAGCCCTGCGATGGAGAACTGCCCGCAGCGCCGTGGCGTGTGCACCCGTGTGTACACCACCACTCCCAAGAAGCCGAACTCCGCCATGCGTAAGGTCGCCAAGGTGCGCCTGACCAATGGCTTCGAGGTCATTTCCTACATCGGCGGTGAAGGCCACAACCTGCAGGAACACAGCGTGGTGCTGGTTCGCGGCGGTCGTGTGAAAGACCTCCCCGGTGTGCGTTATCACATCGTCCGCGGTTCCCTGGACCTGCAGGGCGTGAAGGATCGCAAGCAGTCCCGTTCCAAGTACGGTGCCAAGCGTCCCAAGAAGGCCTGATAGGTTTTCGTCATTCGGTGCTTGTGCGGCCAGGCAGGCTGCAGCAGGCGTAGTGACCCGGAAAGCATGCACATTCTTTCGCATGCGGGTCGAGTAAGTGGGTGTCCTGATGGCACTCGCGGTACCTGAAATGGTGCCAACTGAAGCAAGAGGTTAAGAAAATGCCACGTCGTCGTGAAGTCCCTAAACGTGAAATCCTGCCGGATCCCAAGTTCGGTAGCGTAGAGCTGTCCAAATTCATGAACGTGATCATGGAAGGCGGCAAGAAGGCGGTTGCCGAGCGCATCATCTACGGCGCTCTGGAGCAGATGGAAAAGAAGGCCGGCAAGGATCCGCTGGAGCTGTTCAACACCGCCATCAACAACGTCAAGCCCATGGTGGAAGTCAAGTCCCGCCGCGTGGGTGGTGCCAACTACCAGGTGCCGGTCGAAGTGCGCCCGGTCCGTCGTCTGGCCCTGTCCATGCGCTGGATCAAGGACGCCGCCCGCAAGCGTGGCGAGAAGTCCATGGCTGCACGTCTGGCCAACGAGATGCTGGAAGCCTGCGAAGGCCGCGGCGGTGCCATGAAGCGTCGTGACGAAGTGCACCGCATGGCTGAAGCCAACAAGGCCTTCTCGCACTTCCGCTTCTGATCGGACGCGCGTCCGGAAGGCGATCCAGGTACAGGGCTTCGGTGGCATGGCTGCCGCAAGCCCTGTGCTGCATCATGGGATCGTCATGCTGCCGCAAGGCGCTTCTAGTAAAATACCCTTTTTCTCAAGTACATCCAAAGGTTCATCATGGCCCGCAAGACTCCTATCGAGCGCTATCGCAACATCGGTATTTCCGCGCACATTGACGCCGGCAAGACCACCACGTCCGAGCGTATCCTGTTCTACACCGGCGTGACCCACAAGCTGGGTGAGGTGCATGACGGCGCAGCCACCACCGACTGGATGGAGCAGGAACAAGAGCGCGGCATCACGATCACCTCGTCTGCCGTGACCTGCTTCTGGAAGGGCATGGACCTGTCCCGTCCCGAACACCGCATCAACATCATTGACACCCCCGGCCACGTGGACTTCACCATCGAGGTGGAGCGTTCCATGCGCGTGCTGGACGGCGCCTGCATGGTCTACTGTGCCGTGGGTGGCGTACAGCCCCAGTCCGAAACCGTGTGGCGTCAGGCCAACAAGCACAAGGTGCCGCGTCTGGCCTTCGTGAACAAGATGGACCGTATCGGTGCCAACTTCTTCAAGGTCGTCGACCAGATGAAGACGCGCCTGAACGCCAACCCGGTGCCGATCGTGGTGCCGATCGGTGCCGAGGACAAGTTCCAGGGCGTGGTCGACCTGATCAAGATGAAGGCCATCATCTGGGACGAGGCTTCCCAGGGCATGACGTTCGAATACCAGGACATTCCGGCTGATCTGGTGGATGTGGCCAACGAATGGCGCGAGAAAATGGTCGAGTCCGCGGCCGAGGCCAGCGAAGAGCTGATGAACAAGTACCTGGAAGAAGGTGAACTGTCTGAAGCGGACATCATCGAAGGTCTGCGCCTGCGCACCATCGCCACCGAAATCCAGCCCATGCTGTGCGGTTCCGCGTTCAAGAACAAGGGTGTGCAGCGCATGCTGGACGCCGTGCTGGACTTCCTGCCCTCTCCGGTGGACATCCCGGACGTGGCCGGTACCGACGACGACGAGAACCCCGTCACCCGCAAGGCAGACGACAACGAGAAGTTCTCCGCCCTGGCATTCAAGCTGATGACCGACCCCTTCGTCGGCCAGCTGACCTTTGTGCGTGTCTACTCCGGCGTGCTGAACAAGGGCGACACGGTGCTGAACTCCACCAAGGGCAAGAAAGAGCGTATCGGCCGTATCGTGCAGATGCACGCCAACGACCGTCAGGAAATCGAGGAAATCCGCGCCGGTGACATCGCCGCCTGCGTGGGCCTGAAGGATGTCACCACCGGTGAAACCCTGTGTGACATGTCCGCCCCGGTGGTGCTGGAGCGCATGGTGTTCCCCGAGCCCGTGATTGCCCAGGCTGTCGAGCCCAAGACCAAGGCTGACCAGGAAAAGATGGGTATCGCCCTGTCCCGCCTGGCTGCAGAAGACCCGTCCTTCCGCGTCAGCTCCGACGAGGAATCCGGTCAGACCATCATCGCCGGCATGGGCGAGCTGCACCTCGAGATCATCGTGGACCGCATGAAGCGCGAGTTCAACGTGGAAGCCAACGTGGGCAAGCCGCAAGTGGCCTACCGCGAGACCATCCGCAAGCAGGTGTCCGACGTGGACGGCAAGTTCGTGCGTCAGTCCGGTGGCAAGGGCCAGTACGGTCACGTGGTGTTCCGCGTCGAGCCCAACGAAACCGGCAAGGGCTTCGAGTTCCTGGACGAGATCAAGGGCGGCGTGGTGCCGCGCGAATACATCCCCGCCGTGCAGAAGGGTGTGGAAGAGGCCCTGAACGCCGGCGTGCTGGCGGGTTACCCGGTGGTGGACGTCAAGGTCGCACTGACCTTCGGTTCCTACCACGATGTGGACTCGTCCGAGCAGGCGTTCAAGATGGCAGCCATCTTCGGCTTCAAGGAAGCCTGCAAGAAGGCCAGCCCGGTGATCCTGGAGCCCATGATGGCCGTGGAAGTCGAGACTCCTGAAGACTACGCCGGTACCGTGATGGGTGACCTGTCCTCTAAGCGTGGCATGGTCCAGGGCATGGACGACATGGTTGGTGGCGGCAAGGCGATCAAGGCCGAGGTTCCGCTGTCCGAGATGTTCGGTTACGCTACTGCACTGCGTTCCATGACGCAGGGTCGCGCCAGCTACACGATGGAATTCAAGCACTACGCTGAAGCTCCGAAGAACGTGGCTGACGCCATCATCGCTGCGCGTTCCAAGTAAGCACAAGCGCCCGGCTGTCTGCAGCCGGGCTTCCGTTTGTCTGTGATGCTGCACCGCCGGCTGCCCGTGGCCGACGACACCGTGACAGCATGCAGACGTAAAACCAGACCACGGGCATAGCTCATTTATTTGAAAGGAAGCCAATCATGGCAAAAGAAAAGTTTGAACGGAGCAAGCCGCACGTCAACGTAGGCACCATCGGTCACGTGGACCACGGCAAGACCACCCTGACGGCAGCGATTGCTACCGTGCTGGCCAGGAAGTTCGGCGGCGATGCCCGCGACTACAGCCAGATCGATAACGCGCCCGAAGAAAAGGCCCGCGGCATCACCATCAACACCTCCCACGTCGAGTACGAGACGGCCAACCGTCACTACGCCCACGTGGACTGCCCTGGTCACGCCGACTATGTGAAGAACATGATTACCGGTGCTGCCCAGATGGACGGCGCCATCCTGGTCTGTTCCGCTGCTGACGGCCCGATGCCCCAGACCCGCGAGCACATCCTGCTGTCCCGTCAGGTTGGCGTGCCCTACATCATCGTGTTCCTGAACAAGTGCGACATGGTGGACGACGAGGAGCTGCTGGAGCTGGTCGAAATGGAAGTGCGCGAGCTGCTGAGCAAGTACGACTTCCCGGGTGACGACACCCCGATCGTGAAGGGTTCTGCCAAGATGGCGCTGGAAGGCGACACCGGCGACCTGGGCGAAGGCGCCATCATGAAGCTGGCTGAAGCCCTGGATAGCTACATCCCGACGCCCGAGCGCGCCGTGGACGGCACTTTC
>NZ_KB894767.1 GCF_000374625.1 Allobrachymonas chironomi DSM 19884
TAATTGCTCGTGCGGCTTGACCCTATAACTTTGATCGAAGCGATCAAGGATGTTATGCCAGGCGCAATCAAGATGAAGAAGCTGATGAAGACTCTATGAATTCGCCCTGCTGCGCAAGCAGCAGGGCAACCCGTTAAAGCCTGATGACCATAGCGAGTTGGAACCACTCCTTCCCATCCCGAACAGGACAGTGAAACGACTCTGCGCCGATGATAGTGCGGATTCCCGTGTGAAAGTAGGTCATCGTCAGGCTACTTGCAGCAAGAAAAGCGCTCCCTCTCTGGGAGCGCTTTTTTTTGGTTTGTGGGTTTGCGCTGAACTGCGCCAGCCTCAGGCCGCAGGCATCAGCCCCTCCTCGGCCATCGACAGGGAGCGCCCCTGGGTGACAATCACGTGATCCAGCACCCGGATCTCCAACAGGCCCAGTGCCTGTATCAGCTGGCGCGTCAGCTGCACATCGGCCGCCGAGGGCTGCGTGTGGCCGCTGGGATGGTTGTGGCTGAGCACCACGCTGGCTGCATGGTGGTGCAGTGCCCGCAGCGCCACCTCCCGCGGATAGACACTCGTCTGGTTCAAGGTGCCGCGAAACATAACCTCGAACTCAAGCAGCTGGTGCTGGCTGTCCAGAAACAGCACGCCAAAGCATTCATGCGCCTTGTGGCCCAGTTGCATCTGAAGGTATTCACGTACCAGTGTCGGGTGATTCAATGCCTGGCGCTTGCGCAGCTGTTCGCCCATTCCCCGCCTGGCCAGCTCCATCACCGCCAGCAACTGGGCACGCTTTGCTGGGCCACCTAGCCCCTTGATGGCTGACAGCTCTTCGGACGGTGCGTGCAACAGTCCTGACAGACCGCCACAGCGATTCAGCAGCATTTGTGACAGGGACAAGACGTTGCAGCCTGATATGCCTGTGCGCAGGAGCAGGGACAGCAATTCAGCATCGGACAATGCGTGTGCGCCCTGGCTCAGGAGCTTTTCTCGTGGACGTGCCTCTAAGGGGATGTTCTGCATGTCTAATTAGTTAAAAAGTATTATTTAATTCACCTGCGCATTGTAGCTCTGAATGTTGCTGGATAGCCCGGTACAACGGGCCGATTTACAATGTGGGCTATTGCGAAACAGGGAACCCATGACTCAAGCCACTTCTGGCAGCACGCCTGTCGTGCAGCCGCATTCTTTTCTGACGCTCCACTACCGCCTGTCCGGGTCTCAGGGCGTCATCATCAATACTTTTGAAGGCAAGCCTGCGACCTTGTCGATGGGCTCGGGGGAGCTCTCGGAGTCTGTCGAAACCTATTTGCTGGGCCTGCCCGAAGGCGCCCACAAGACTTTCCAGATTCCTGCCGGTGTTGCCTTTGGCGAGCGCAATCCGCAGATGCTGCAATGGCTGAAGCGCAGTGTGCTGGCCGAGATGGGCGACCCGCAGGAGGAGTATGCGGTAGGTGAGGTGGTGCAATTTCCCACCCCGGACGCGCAAGGCATGTTTGCCGGTACTGTCGCCGAGTTGGCTGAAGAGGCCATCCTGTTTGACTTCAATCACCCGCTGGCTGGCCAGGCGGTCGTGTTTGAAGTGCAGATCATAGGAATCATCTGATCATGCAGAATCATGTGACTGCAGCTGATGCCAGCATCGTACTGGCCGAGCCACGCGGTTTTTGTGCAGGCGTGGACCGCGCCATTGATATCGTCGAGCGGGCCTTGCTCAAGTTTGGCAAGCCCATTTATGTGCGTCACGAAATCGTGCACAACACCTATGTTGTGAATGACCTGAAAGCGCGTGGTGCCATCTTCATCGAGGATCTGGATGAGGTGCCAGCCGGTGCCACGCTGGTGTTCAGTGCGCACGGCGTGAGCAAGGCAGTACAGCAGGAGGCAGCGCGTCGTGGCTTCCGCATTTTTGATGCCACCTGCCCGCTGGTGACCAAGGTGCACGTCGAGGTGGCCAAGCTGGCACGTGAAGGCTATGAGTTCATCATGATTGGCCACAAGGGGCATCCGGAGGTCGAGGGGACCATGGGGCAGCTCGATGCCGGCATCCATCTGGTGGAAGACCTTGACGATGTGGTGAGGGTAGAGCCGGCGCAAACCGACAAGCTGGCGGTGGTGACGCAGACCACGCTGAGCGTGGATGATGCAGCGGCTATTACAGCGGCTGTGAAGCAGCGCTTTCCGCAGATCCGCGAGCCCAAGCAGCAGGACATCTGCTATGCGACGCAGAATCGCCAGGATGCCGTGAAACTCCTCAGCAGCCAGGCCGACATCGTGATTGTGGTAGGTAGTCCGAGCAGCAGCAACAGCAACCGTCTGGCAGAACTGGCGCGCCGTCTGGGTGTGCCGGGCTATATGGTGGACAGCGCTGGCGATCTTCGTCCGGAGTGGTTCGAGGGCAAGCAGACGGTGGGGCTGACTGCAGGAGCATCCGCGCCTGAAGTGCTGGTGCAGCAGGTGGTGCAGCAGATCCGTGCCTATGGTGCTACCTCGGTACGCAATATGGATGGTGTCGTGGAAAATCTGAAGTTTCCCCTGCCAAAGGGGCTGAAGCTGGACTCCGATAGCTGACAACAGCTCGTTATTTTGAAGTATCAACCGGCAGCCACGCGTTGCCTGACCAAGGACACAAGCAAGCCATGCTAGATATCAACCTGCTGCGCAAGGAACTCGACAGTGTTGTCACACGCCTGCAAGCGCGCAAGAATCCACAGCCTTTCCTGAATGTGGAGGTATTTCGTGCGCTGGAGACCGAGCGCAAGACGATCCAGACACGTACCGAAGAACTGCAGTCGCAACGCAACAGCCTGAGCAAGCAGATCGGCCAGCTCAAGGGCCAGGGTGATCATGCCGGTGCTGAAGCCGTGATGGCGCAAGTGGGGCAGATCAAGCAGGAACTGGAGCAGAGTGCTGCACGTCTGGACCAGATCCAGACCGAGTTGGCTGAGATGCTGCCAGGCATTCCCAACCTGCCGCATGAAAGCGTGCCGGTGGGGGCCAGTGAAGACGATAACGTCGAACTGCGCCGCTGGGGCACGATTCCGCAATTCGATTTCGAACCCAAGGACCATGTCGATATCGGCGCAGGGCTGGGCCTGGATTTTGAAAGCGGGGCCAAATTGTCGGGCTCGCGCTTTGCCTTCATGCGCGGTCCGGTGGCGCGGCTGCATCGTGCACTGGCGCAGTTCATGCTCGATACCCAGACGGGAGAGCACGGGTATACCGAGTGCTATACGCCCTACATTGTCAATGCCGACAGTCTGCGTGGTACCGGCCAGCTGCCGAAGTTCGAGGCTGACCTGTTTGCGGCCAGGAAGGGGGGACAGGAGACCGAGGAGGAGCCGGACAACACGCCGCTTTATCTGATCCCGACCAGCGAAGTTCCGCTGACCAACCTGGTGCGCGATACCATCGTGGCGGAATCCGAGCTGCCGATCAAGCTGACGGCACAGACACCGTGTTTCCGCTCCGAGGCTGGTAGCCACGGCCGTGATGTGCGTGGCCTGATCCGCCAGCATCAGTTCGAAAAAGTGGAGATGGTGCAGATCGTGCATCCCGACAAGAGCTACGAAGCGCTGGAGGAAATGACTGGACATGCCGAAGCGATTCTGCAGAAGCTGGGTCTGCCGTATCGCGTGATCGTGCTGTGTACCGGAGACATGGGCTTTGGTGCCACGCGCACGCACGATCTGGAGGTCTGGGTGCCGGCGCAGAATACCTATCGCGAAATTTCCTCGGTCAGCAACTGTGCGTCTTTCCAGGCACGCCGCATGCAGGCGCGTTTCAAGAACGCCCAGGGCAAGAATGAGCTGGTGCATACGCTCAACGGCTCTGGCCTGGCGGTGGGGCGCTGCCTAGTGGCAGTGCTGGAAAACTTCCAGCAGGCCGATGGCAGTGTGCTGGTGCCGGAAGTACTACGCCCCTATATGGGTGGCGTAGAGGTGCTTGTACCGCAGGTTTGAGGGTTGAGCGCAGAAATTGCAGCACGCTCTTCCAGAAAAGCTGGATCAGATGTAAAATGACTAGCTTGACCTGCGCAGCCATGCTGCACAGTCCACGGAGAGGTGGCAGAGTGGTCGAATGCACCGGATTCGAAATCCGGCATACAGGTTCTCCTGTATCGAGGGTTCGAATCCCTCTCTCTCCGCCAAAACAAGAGACGGGCACCTGTAGCGTAAGCAACAGGTGCCTTTTCGTTGCAGGCGTGGCTGCTAATGGACGGCGTGCTTATACTGAAGTCAGGCGATGTCTGTGACACAGCTAGAGATCGACACATTTTTGTCATATTTCTTTTGCAATCATCTGTCACCATAGCGTCTGATACTGCCGCCTGCTGACGGTACTGCATACAAGAAAGGACACATGATGAGCGCCAAGGGCCAGCTACCCAAGGGTCTGGGAGATCTTTATTACCGCATGAGCCAGGAGGCCATGGACAGCTACGACGAGTTTCTCGAGCTGGAAATGGAGGACATGGACACGCTGGACGGAGAATTGCTGCCCGATCAGGACATGCTGGATCGCAAGCTGTATTTCCGTGAGCTGCTGCGCTTGCAGGCCGAGTTGGTCAAGCTCCAGGACTGGGTGCAGGCCACCAAGGAAAAGGTGGTGATCGTGTTTGAAGGCCGCGATTCGGCCGGCAAGGGCGGCGTGATCAAGCGTATCACCCAGCGCCTGAATCCGCGTGTGGTACGTGTGGCAGCGCTGCCGGCACCGAACGACCGCGAGCGCACGCAGTGGTATTTCCAGCGCTATGTGTCGCATCTGCCGGCAGGTGGCGAGATCGTGCTGTTTGACCGCAGCTGGTACAACCGCGCCGGTGTCGAGCATGTGATGGGCTTCTGTACGGATGAGGAGTACGAGGAATTTTTCCGCAGCGTGCCGGAGTTCGAGCGCATGCTGGTGCGCTCCGGTATCCGTCTGCTGAAGTACTGGTTCTCGATCACCGACGAGGAGCAGCATGCGCGCTTCATGAGTCGCATCCATGATCCGCTCAAGCAATGGAAGCTGAGCCCGATGGACCTGCAGAGCCGGGTGCGCTGGGAGCGTTATACCCATGCCAAGGAAGCGATGCTGGAACGCACCCACATTCCCGAGGCACCGTGGTGGGTGGTGCAGGCTGTGGACAAGAAGAAGGCGCGCCTGAACTGTATCAGCCACATTCTGGACAGCATGCCCTACCAGGAAGTCGAGCGCGAGGAAGTGGTGCTGCCTGAACGTACGCGTCACCCGGATTATGTGCGTCATCCGATTCCGGATTCGATGTACGTGCCTGAGCGCTACTGACGGCAAGAGTCCGCCACGATGCGGACTCCGCGGAAGAGATATCCACCCCATCTGGCGATGCCGATGGGGTTTTTTGTGTCGTGCACCAGGAGTTGGTGGGTGAGGCAGGGTTTATTCTGGTGATACACAGGGCATGACTGTCATATTTCAGCTATATGATGAGTGTAGCCATTCTTGGCTTTCCGGGTCCGCTGCCTTTGGCAGGGGCTGAAGGTGTCTGCAAGCCGGGTCCGGCCGAATCCCAACAACATGCTAGGAGATCAACATGTCGCGTGAAGTCGTAGTTGTCAGCGCTGTCCGTACTGCCATTGGTGGATACGGCGGCAGCCTGAAGGATGTTCCCACCACCGAACTGGCAGCCCTCGTGGTGCGTGAGTCGCTGGCGCGTGGCAATGTCGAAGGCAAGGATGTGGGTCATGTGGTGTTCGGCCACGTGGTGAATACCGAGCCGAAGGACATGTACCTGTCCCGCGTTGCGACTGTCAATGGCGGTTGTTCGATCGAGACGCCGGCCTATAACGTCAACCGCCTGTGCGGTTCCGGCCTGCAGGCGATCGTGTCTGCCAGCCAGTCCATCCTGCTGGGTGATTGCGATGTGGCCATCGGTGGTGGTGCCGAGAACATGAGCCGTGCTCCGTATGCGGCCCTGACGGCCCGCTGGGGTGCCCGCATGGGTGATACCAAGATGGTCGACATGATGGTCGGTGCCCTGCACGATCCGTTCCAGACCATCCACATGGGTGTGACGGCCGAGAACGTGGCCAAGGACTTCAACATCACGCGTGAAGACCAGGATGCGCTGGCGCTGGAAAGCCACCAGCGCGCCGAAAAGGCCTGGGCCGAAGGCCGTTTCAAGGACCAGATCGTGCCGGTGACCATCAAGGGCCGCAAGGGCGATGTGGTGTTCGAGCAGGACGAGCACTTCCGCACGGGTGCCAAGATCGAGGACTTCCAGAAGATGAAGCCGGTGTTCGTGAAGGAAAACGGCACCGTGACTGCTGCCAACGCTTCGGGCATCAACGACGCGGCTGCAGCCGTGGTGCTGATGGACGGCGAGGCTGCCAAGGCCCGTGGTGCCAAGCCGCTGGCGCGTCTGGTGGGTTATGCCCACGCTGGCGTGGAGCCGCGCATCATGGGTATCGGACCGGTGCCGGCATCCAACCTGGTGCTGAAGAAGCTGGGCCTGACGATCAATGACATGGATGTGATCGAGGCGAACGAGGCATTTGCGGCCCAGGCCTGTGCCGTGACGCGTGGCCTGAATGCCGATCCGGCCAAGGTCAACCCGAACGGTTCCGGCATTTCGCTGGGTCACCCGATTGGTGCGACCGGTGCCGTGATCACGGTGAAGGCCATCCATGAACTGCATCGCACGGGCGGCCGCTATGCGCTGGTCACCATGTGTATCGGTGGCGGTCAGGGTATTGCTGCCGTGTTCGAGCGCATGTAATTACATGACTGCCTGAAGGCGCAAGAGCCGCTGCACGGGAGTGCAGCGGCTCTTGTCATTTGGGAGGAGGGGGGTCAGTCGAAGGAGGCGATCTGTTCGGCGTAGTCGTGCAGGGCCATCAGGATGGATTCGCTGCGCGTATCCAGTGCCTGCTCCTGCAGCTGGTCCAGTTCGGCCAGCAGCTGATCGATGGAACGGGCTCCGTCCTGACCGTCCAGCAGGCGGGCAGCGCAATGCTGCTGCCATTGCTCCTGCTCTTCCGGTGTCAGGCTGTCCGGATGGTTGCGGGCGCGGTAGCGGAATACCAGCTCGGCCAGGCGTTCGTCCTGGAAGCGGGTGCGGTCCTGCGCCAGCTGGGCCGGAGACAGGGTGCGCAGCTGCTCCAGCTTGCGGCGGTCGCCATCACCGAGAAAGCCGCCATACAGGTCGGCATCCACATCGACCGCTTCACTGCTGGCAGGGCGCTGCAGTACCTGCTCCCAGATGGCGCTCATGTCGGGCAGGTCACGCGCGATGATGGCGTGCTGCCGGCTGCGTTCCTTGTCGATTTGCCACAGGGCGGCACGTTCGTCGGGCAGGGTGCCCCAGTTGCGCACGACCATCGGTGAGCGGTTCAGCTGGATGCTGCTGATTGGCAAGCGCTGCATGCCTTCAGGCAGGGCATCGCGCCGGCTGAACAGGCGCAGCCGGATGGTGTCGGCATCCAGTGTGGCCAGTTCGGACGGATCGTGGCGCAGGTCCCAGGCCAGGATCTCGTTGCGGTTGCCAGGATGGTTGCACAGCGGCCACATCAGGGCGGTGCAGCCGTACTCGGTCGGAATCATGCCGCTGATGTGCACGAAAGGGCGTGCCTGCTGCTGTGTGGCGGGCAGGCCAAGCTCTTCGGCAACCGCATGCTTGCTGCGCAGGCGCAGGGCAAAGTCGAACAGCCTGGGCTGGCGTTCACGCAGCAGGCGTGCCAGGGCGATGGTGGCGCGTACATCGGACAAGGCGTCGTGTGCGGCTGCGTGCTCCAGGCCGTTGGCAGCGCTCAGTTTTTCCAGGCGGAAGCTGGGCTTGCCGTCCACTTCGGGCCACTGGATGCCTTGCGGGCGCAGTGCCCAGGTCATGCGTACCACATCCAGCAGATCCCAGCGACTGCAGCCGTTTTGCCATTCGCGGCCATAGGGATCGATCAGGTTGCGCCAGAACAGGAAGCGGGTGAATTCGTCGTCGAAGCGGATCGTGTTGTAGCCAACGCCGATGGTGCCGGGCTGAGAAAGCTCATCGTGGATGCGCCGGGCGAACTGCCATTCGGGCAGGCCGTTTTCCAGGCATTGCTGCGGCGTGATGCCGGTGATCAGGCAGGAGCCCGGGTCGGGCAGATAGTCGGGGGCCGGCTGACACAGGATATTGATCGGCTCGCCAATCGGGTTGAGGTCGGCGTCGGTGCGGATGGCGGCAAACTGGGCCGGACGATCCTTGCGTGCGTCGGTGCCAAAGGTTTCGTAGTCGTGCCAGAGAAAGGTGATGGGCGTCATGGCCTGGTGTTACTCCTGCAGGAAAGCATCGATCAGGGTGGCCAGCGCGGCGGGCTGGTCGTGGTGCAGCATGTGGCCGGCATCCTGGACCACGGCGTGGCGCAGCGTGGCAATGGCAGTCATGCGCTGCAGATACTCGGCCTGGGTGTAGCGTTCGCCCCAGAAGGCCGCCAGGCTGTCGTCGCTGGCGCTGATGCTCAGCGTGGGGGCCTGGATGCGGCGCAGCACGGCATCGGCTTCAGCCACGTGGTACAGATGGGCGCTGGGGACCTTGTGTGCGGCATGGGCGCGGATATGCCAGCGGCCATCGGCCTGCGGCTGTGCCCACTGGCTGGCCAGCCACAGCGCCTTGGCATCGTCCAGCCGCGGGTTGGTTTTTTGCAGCCGGGCGGCCACGCTGGCCTGGTCGGGGTAGCTGTGCAGCTGCTTTTCGCCCTGGCGCTGTGCCTTGACCTGCTGCATCCAGTCACGCAGGCGGCCGGGGGCCTGCTCCGCTTGCGTGGCGGGCAGGCCAAAGCCTTCCAGGTTGACCAGCTTGCGGATGCGCTCCGGGCGCAGGCCGGCGTATTGGGTGGCGATGTTGCCGCCCATGCTGTGTCCGACCAGGTCGACCGGTTGCTGCGGCGAGAGCTGGTCCAGCAGGTAGTCCAGATCCAGCAGGTAGTCGGCAAACAGGAAGTGGTCGATCTGTTGTGGCACGACCGTAGCGCCAAAACCGCGCCAGTCGGGTGCCACGATGGCGTAATCGGGCGGCAGGGCGTCGACCAGGAACTGGTAGGAGGCCGCCACGTCCATCCAGCCGTGCGCCAGCACCAGCAGGGGCTGGTCGACACGGGGCTCGCCCCAGCGTAGCAGATGGTAGTCAAGACCGCGCACCGGCAGCGTACAGGAGCGGGCAGGGCGCAGCGGGGTATAGGGGGTAGGGGCAGTGGTGTTCACGGCCTAGATGGTAGCGCAGTGCAGCGCCATGAAAAACACCCCAAAAGTGGGTGTCCAGCTTTTGGGGTGCAGTTCAGGCCTCAGTCCGGCGTACCGGACCGGGGCGATCAGCGGGCAGCTTCAGCCACGTAGATTTCCACGCGACGGTTCTGGGCGCGGCCATCCACGGTGGCGTTGCTGGCCACCGGCTGGGTAGAGCCGGCACCAGAGGTCATGATGCGGTTGGAGGCGACGCCACGGCTCACCAGATAGTTCTTGGCGGCGTTGGCGCGGTTCAGCGACAGCGGGTTGTTGATGGCGTCAGTGCCGGTGCTGTCGGTGTGGCCGATGATGCTCACGGTGGTTACCGGGTTCTGGTTCAGCGTGGTAGCCAGGGTGTTCAGCACCGAGTACATGTTGGCGTTCAGCGTGGCGGAGCCGGTGGCAAAGCCTGCATCAGCCGGCACGTTGATCTTCAGGCGGTTGTCGGCAGTCTGGGTGACCTGAACCGGAGTGCCTGCCGTGGCGGCCTGCATCTGCTGCTTTTGCTTTTCCATGTGGTTGGACCACAGGTAGGTGCCCGTACCACCCACGGCTGCACCAATCAGTGCGCCCTTCAAGGTGTCGGTGCCATCCTGGTGGTGGCCGATGGCAGCGCCAGCCAGCGCGCCCACGGCCGTACCGATGGCGGTGTTGCGCTGGGTGGTGGTCATGGTGCTGGTGCCGTCAGCAGCACAGCCAGCCAGCAGGCCAGCGGCAGTAGCAGCAACGGTCAGGGAAGCAAGCGTCTTCTTCATGTTCAAATCTCCTTGATATGAATTGCCGTGACTTGGCAACGACCTGATTCTAGGCAGCTGTTACAGGTCCCGATGTAGGAAACCGCTGATGTTGACGGTAATTCTTTGTATCTTGTGCGTATTACTTGGCACTTTGCAGGGCAACCTTTCACGCGGTTCGCGCAGCCTGTCATCGGCGAGCTGTCGGCAGGCCTCGGACAGACGCGAAAAATCTGTTACAAACAGCCTGATCCCTGTCTGAATAGCACACCCTCATGGTCAGAAAGTCCCACGTCAGTGAAACCCCGGCAACGCAGCTGCTGCGCCGCCACGGCATCGCCTTCGAAGAGCACCAATACGACTGGGTGCCGCACGGCGGAGCGCGCCACAGTGCCGAGGTGCTGCAGGCGGATCCGTCAAGCGTGGTCAAGACGCTGATCATGCAGGATCAGGAGCGCCAGCCGCTGGTGATCCTGATGCACGGCAACTGCAGCGTGTCCACCAAGCAGCTGGCGCGCCAGATCGGTGCCAAACAGGTCGAACCGTGCGCGGTGGAGGTGGCGCAGCGCCATACCGGCTATCTGGTGGGCGGCACTTCGCCGTTCGGCACAAGGCGCAGCATGCCGGTGTATATCGAGCGCAGCATCCTGGCGCTGCCGCGCATCCTGATCAACGGGGGCAGGCGTGGTTATCTGCTCGGCATCGATCCGCAAGTGTGCCTGGATTTGCTGCAGGCGACGCCGGTCGACTGTGCTTTGGCAGAATAGGGCCTGCATCCATCTACAAGGAACCCATACCCATGACTCTTGCAAGCGTGCTGGCCATTGTGCTGGCCTATCTGATTGGCTCCCTGAGCTTTGCCGTGCTCGTGAGCAAGGCGATGGGACTGAACGATCCGCGCAGCTACGGCAGCGGCAACCCGGGGGCGACCAACGTGCTGCGCAGTGGCAATCGCCAGGCCGCAGTCCTGACGCTGCTGCTGGATGCCTTCAAGGGTTGGCTGCCGGTATTCATGGTGAGCCGCTTTGGTGCCCAGTGGGGGCTGGACGGTACCGATGTGGCACTGGTCGGCCTGGCGGCTTTCCTGGGGCATCTCTATCCGGTGTTTTTCGGATTCAAGGGCGGCAAGGGCGTGGCCACTGCTGCAGGCGTGCTACTGGCATTCGAGCCGATGCTGGGGCTGGGGCTGCTGGCGATCTGGGGTCTGGTGGCACTGGTGTTCCGTTACTCCTCGCTGGCGGCTCTGGTAACGGCGCTGGCTTCGCCCATGCTCTACATGGCCGGCAGCAATGGCTGGTGGCCGGTGCAAGGCCCGATCCTGCTGGCCATCATCGCCATGAGCCTGCTGCTGATCTGGCGTCACCGCAGCAACATCAGCAAGCTGTTTGCCGGTACGGAAGGCAAGCTGGGCAGCAAGAAGAAATAGCTTCCGGACAAGGAAAAACCCCGTTACGCCCAGGCATGACGGGGTTCGTGTTTTGGCCGCGCGGAATCAGTCGCGGAAGTTGTCGAAGGACAGCGGCACGTCGGTAATGTCCTTGCGGATCAGTGCCATGGCAGCCTGCAGGTCGTCGCGCTTGGCACCGGTGACACGCACGCTGTCACCCTGGATCGAGGCCTGCAGCTTGAGCTTGCTTTCCTTGACCAGCTTCTGGATCTTCTTGGCCAGTTCGGACTCGATGCCGTTGCGTACCTTGACCACCTGCTTGACCTTGTCGCCGCCGATTTTCTCGACCTTGCCCATGTCCAGGAAGCGCACATCGACGTTGCGCTTGGTCATCTTGTTGCGCAGGATGTCCTCGACCTGCTGCAACTGGAATTCGGCGTCGCCGAGCAGGGTGATTTCCTTGTCCTTGATCTCGATGCCGGCAGAGGTGCCCTTGAAATCGAAACGGGTACCGATTTCCTTGGCGGTGTTCTCCACGGCATTTTTCACTTCAACCAGATTGGGTTCGCAAACGGTGTCAAAAGAGGGCATGTCGCTGTCTTCCTGAGGATGATGATGCGACAATTATCCCCCATGACCATCCTCCGTATCGAACACAACGTTTCCCTCGATCCCTACAACACGCTGGGCATTGCAGCGCGCGCACACAGCCTGCTGCGCGTGCGTCAGCCGTCCGACCTGCAGGCCCTGGCCGAGCAGCCGCGCCAGCTGGAGCGCGGCCACCTGGTGCTGGGTGGCGGCAGCAATATGGTGATCACCGGTGACCTGCTGGCCCTGGTGATCAAGATGGAGATTCAGGGACGGACCCTGGTGGAGGAAACCGATCGCCACTGGATCGTGCAGGCGGGTGCCGGCGAAGTCTGGCATGACTTTGTCGCCTGGACCCTGCAGCAGGGTTACCCGGGGCTGGAAAACCTGGCACTGATTCCCGGCACCGTGGGCGCGGCCCCGGTGCAGAACATCGGGGCCTATGGCATCGAGCTGCAGGACCGTTTTCACAGCCTGGATGCGATCGAGCTGGCCACGGGCCGCCCGTTTACGCTGGATGCCACGCAGTGCCGTTTCTCCTACCGCGATTCCGTTTTCAAGCAAAAGGGCGAGGGCGGTCTGGCCGGCAAGGCGGTGATCACGCAGGTGCGCTTTGCGCTGCCCAAGCAGTGGCGTCCCGAAATCGGCTATCTGGACATCGAGCGCAAGATGGCCGAGTGGGGCATCACCGGGCCCACGGCACAGCAGGTGTTCGACATGGTGGTGGCGATCCGTCGCGCCAAGCTGCCGGACCCGGCCGAGGTGGGCAACGTGGGCAGCTTCTTCAAGAATCCGGTGGTTTCGCGCGAACAGTGCGACGACATCATCGGCCGCGATCCGCACATCGTGCACTATCCGATGCCGGACGGCACCGTCAAGCTGGCCGCCGGCTGGCTGATCGATGCCTGCGGCTGGCGCGGCAAGAGCATGGGCAATGCCGGGGTTTATCCGAAGCAGGCGCTGGTGCTGATCAACCGTTTCCACGAAACCGGCATTCGGGCCACCGGCGGCGAGGTGATGACCCTGGCCCAGGCGATCCAGACCAGTGTCTACGAGCGCTTCGGCATTCGGCTCGAACCTGAGCCGGTCGTGGTCTGAAACAGCTTGCCCGAGCAGCCCGTACGGGCAAGAAGCAGCTGTTATGGTGGGGTATTCAGATTCTCGGTGCCCACCATGCGATTTCCCCGTTTTTCGTCTGTTGCGCTGGCGGCGAGCCTGCTGGCATTGCTGGCCTGTGAGCAACAGGGCGCTGGCAAGGCCAGCCGGCTGTTGCCGGCCGCTTCGGCCCAGACCACGATGTCGGCCGCTGCCAACCCGCAGCCGGCCGGGCATATGCGACTGATCGATCCCCTGGACCGCGAGGACTACTATTGCCTGGACATCATGGGTTCGGGCGATTACGTGCGTTTTGACCTGCCGATGACGGCGCACAACTGCAAGCCCGGCCTGTATGCCGATGAGGCAGTGCGGCTGCAGGCTGATGGCCGGCTGTATTTTCCGCAGTACCAGGTCTGCGCCACCGTGGCCGGACTCAACGGCCGTGCACTGGCTGGCGCGGCCGTGCTGGCACGCCCTTGCGGCGAGCGAAGCCCCTTCATGGAGGCCGATGCGCTGCAGCGTTTTGTACAGCATGCCGATGGCCGCATCGAGCTGCAGGGCTCCGGCCTGTGCCTGACTGCCGGCAAGGACTCCGATAGCACCTTCGAGCCCACGCATCGCTGGCGCAGCCTGTTTGTCGAGCATTGCAGCCAGACCGAAGCGCGCCTGTCGCAATGGGAGTTTGTGCAGCCGGTCACGCCAGCGCACTGACACAAGGCCAAAAACGTGATTTGCTAACGCATTCCCTGATTCTTCGATCCGGACACTTTCTTGCCATGGCGCTCGTCGTATCATGGGATTTTTCTGTCTTTCGCAAGGAACACGCCATGAGCAACTCCATCGTCAATGACCTGCTGCAACAACTGCAAGGCGACCGCCTGGGCCAGATCGCCAGCTAGCTGGGGGCCAGCCCGTCCCAGACCAGCGATGCCATTTCGGCTGCCATTCCGATGATCGTGGGTGCCCTGGGCAAGAACACACAGACGCAGCAGGGCGCGGACGATCTGTTCGGCGCGCTGCAGCGTGACCACATGGGCGGTGCTTCCGTTGGCGGCCTGGATCTGGGCGGACTGCTGGGTTCCGTGCTGGGCGGCGGTCAAACCGCCGGTCGCCAGTTTGACGGTGGCGGCATTCTGGGCCATATCTTTGGTGGCGCCCAGCCGCGCGCCGAAGCAGGCTTGGGCCAGGTCAGCGGCATGAGCTCCGGCCAGTCCGGCCAGCTGCTCAAGATCCTGGCGCCGATCGTGATGTCCTTCCTGGCCAGCCGCGTGATGGCAGGTGGCATGAGTTCCGGCAGCCTGGGTGGCATGCTGGGCCAGGAGCGTGCCCAGGTGCAGCAACAGGGCGGCCTGGGTGGCGGCCTGCTGAATGCGGTGCTGGACCAGGACGGTGACGGCCAGGTCGGTCTGGGTGACTTGCTGAAGATCGGCAGCGCTTTCCTGAAGCGTTGATGACCGGCTGTCGGCAGTCCCTGCGCTGCTGACATCCCGCCATGAAAAACGCCTGGCAGTTTGCGCTGCCAGGCGTTTCTGTTGTGGGTCGCAAAAAAGCGATCAGCCCTTCTTGCCTTCCAGCTTCAGCATGGCGGCGCCTTCGCCGAGCTGCAGCAGGCCGCTGTTGGCGTAAATGCTCAGCTTGTCGCGCGTATCGACAATGTCCAGGTTGCGCATGGTCAGCTGGCCGATGCGATCAGCCGGGCTGAACGGCGCGTTCTCGACCTTTTCCATGCTCAGGCGCTCTGGCGCATAAGTCAGGTTGGGCGATTCGGTGTTCAGGATCGAGTAGTCGTTGCCACGACGCAGCTCCAGCGTCACTTCGCCGGTGATGGCGCGTGCGACCCAGCGCTGGGCGGTTTCGCGCAGCATCAGGGTTTGCGGGTCGAACCAGCGGCCCTGGTACAGCAGGCGGCCCAGCTTCAGGCCGTTGATGCGGTACTGCTCGATGGTGTCCTCGTTGTGGATGCCGGTGACCAGGCGTTCGTAGGCAATGTGCAGCAGCGCCATGCCGGGGGCTTCGTAAATGCCGCGGCTCTTGGCCTCGATGATGCGGTTCTCGATCTGGTCGCTCATGCCCAGGCCGTGGCGGCCACCGATGCGGTTGGCTTCCAGGAACAGCTCGACCGGATCGTGGATTTCCTTGCCGTTCAGGGCGACCGGCACACCTTCCTCGAAGCGCACGCGCACTTCCTCGGCCTGGACGTCGACTTCCGGCTTCCAGAAAGCGACACCCATGATCGGGCTGACGATGCGCACACCGCTGTTCAGCTCTTCCAGATCCTTGGCTTCGTGCGTGGCACCCAGCATGTTGCTGTCGGTGGAGTAGGCCTTTTCGACACTCATCTTGTAGTCGAAACCGTTCTTGATGAGGAACTCGCTCATCTCCTTGCGGCCGCCGAGTTCGTCGATGAAGTTCTGGTCCAGCCAGGGCTTGTAGATCTTCAGCGCCGGGTTGGTCAGCAGGCCGTAGCGGTAGAAGCGCTCGATGTCGTTGCCCTTATAGGTGGAGCCGTCACCCCAGATGTTGACGTCGTCTTCCTTCATGGCGGCCACCAGCATGGTGCCGGTCACGGCACGGCCCAGCGGCGTGGTGTTGTAGTAGTAGATGCCGCCGGTGCTGACGTGGAAGGCACCGCACTGGATGGCGGCGATGCCCTCGTGGGCCAGCTGCGTGCGGCAGTCGATCAGGCGTGCCTTCTCGGCACCGTATTCGGAGGCCTTGCGCGGAATCGCTTCGTAGTCGTCCTCGTCGGGCTGGCCCAGGTTGGCGGTGTAGGCGTAGGGAATGGCACCTTTCTGGCGCATCCACAGCAGGGCGGCGCTGGTGTCCAGACCGCCGGAAAAGGCGATGCCGACCTTCTGGCCGACGGGAATGTTTTGCAGGATGGTATTGGACATGGTGTGTATCCGGAAAAATCGGGAATGGGATCAGCCGTAGTGGCAGATGTAGTGGAAGGCCTCTTCCACGCGGATGTCGAAGGAGCTGTCGCCCGGGATGCTGAACGATTCGCCGGCGCTGCAGCGCTGCCAGCTGTCGCTGCCGGCCAGCCTGTATTCGCAGCCACCGTGCACGCATTCCATGATTTCGGGGGCGGCGGTGCCGAAGGTCAGCGTGGCCGGCAGGACCACGCCGGCCGACTTGCGCGTGCCGTCGGCCAGGGTGAAGCTGTGCGAAACGCACTTGCCGTCAAAGTACACATTGGCCTTGGCATCCAGGGCCACATTGTTCAGGATGGTAGTCATGGGGGAATCGGATCAGACAGAGACATGGCACGCGCAGGTGCCAAAGCATGAATGTTACCGCTTTTGTACAGCCAGCGGCTAGAGCAGTGGTGAAAGCAGACGGGCGAAGGCGGTCAGCATGCGTTCGTGCCACTGGGAGCGCTGGTCCATGATTTCCTGCGTGACGTAGCGGGTCCGGCTGCGGTCGTCGGCAAAATCCGCTGCCAGCTGCGCATTCATTTCCGGGCCATACAGTACCACCGCATTCTCGAAGTTCAGCAGAAAGCTGCGGTTGTCAAAGTTGGCCGTGCCGATCATGCTGTACTCGGTATCCACCACTAGCGTCTTGGCATGCAGCATGCCCTTGCCCTGGTATTCGAAGATCTTCACGCCGACCATGCGCAGTGCGCCGAAGTACGAGCGCGCAGCCCAGGTGACCAGAAAGGAATCGCTGCGCATGGGCACCATGATCTGCACGTCAACGCCGCGCAGTGCGGCGTTGATCAGGGCGTAGAAGGCCGGCTCGGTCGGCACGAAATAGGGTGTGGTCAGCAGGATGCGCACCTTGGCCATGTTGATCGCATGCAGCATGCCGCGATGGATGGCCTCGCGCCCGCTGTCCGGGCCCGAAGCCAGCACCTGCACGGCATGATCGCCAGGCTCCTGTGGCGGAAATACATCGGCCTCGAACTGGTGCCGGCCGCTGGCATAGACCCAGTCCTGCATGAAGGTGTACTGCAACCAGCGCACGGCAGCGCCTTCCATGCGCAGGTGGGTATCGCGGTAGGCGGTTTCGGGATTCTGCTTTTCGCAACCGTCATCGGTGACGTTGATGCCGCCGGTAAAACCGATATGCCCGTCCACCACCAGGATCTTGCGGTGCGTGCGCAGATTGACAAAGGGCATCATGCGGTGCAGGCGTGCCGGGTGGAATACCGCCAGTTCGCCGCCAGCCTCGGTGAAGGCATGGAGCAACTTGCGGCCACGCCGGCCCAGCAGGCGCGCAGAGCCGAGACCGTCCACCAGCAGGCGCACATGCACGCCTTCGCGTGCTTTTGCCGTCAAGGCCGTCAGCAGGGTGCTGCCCGTGCTGTCGGGATCGAAAATATAGTATTCGAGGTGGATGTGCTGCCGTGCATCGGCCACGGCTTGCAGGATCGCGCTGAAGGTGGCATCGCCATTGCGGAGGCGCTCGATGCTGGCGCAGCTGGAGACCGGCATGCCGCAGGCGGCCTCGATCAGGCGCTGGTGCTGGCGCTCGGCCACCGACGGGCTGAACTCGCCTTCCAGCAGCTTGTCCATGTCGTTTTCGGAGGCGAGCAGGATGCGGCTGCGGGTACGTCGCAGGGTCTGGCGGTTGACGCGGGTCGGACCGAAGAAGTGGTAGATCAGGATGCCGACGGGCGGCACCAGCCCGAGAATCATGATCCAGGCCAGGGTGGCCACCGGGGCGCGCTGCTGCCAGATGATACGCAAGGCCAGGTAAATGCCGGTCACCAGCCAGAGCCAAGCCAGCAGGCTTTTCCAGTGCAGCAACAGGTAATCGATCATGGCAGGGCAGCAGGCAAAGTCGCACTGATTCGCTGCGACTTGGTAGGGTGAGGGCTATTGGCTATCATAGCCGTCTTGTTTGCTGATTACCTGTCCTTATTCCTGTCCCCATGAGCACCTCCAATCCGCCGATCACGATTTCCAGCCTCGATTACGAGCGTATCGAAACCCTCCTGGAGTCGGATGCCGCCCAGAACATGCCCGGTATCGAGGCGCTGGAGGCGGAGTTGCTGCGTGCCAACGTGGTTGAACCGAATGAGGTGCCGCCGGGTCTGGTGACGATGAATTCCACCGTCAAGTTCGAGGATCTGGGAACCGGGCAGCATCGCTCGCTGACGCTGGTCTATCCGCACAATGCCACGGTAGCGGACAGCATCTCGGTGCTGGCTCCGGTGGGCAGTGCACTGCTTGGCCTGAGTGTGGGCGACACGATTGCCTGGCAGGTGCCGGGCGGCCGCAAGCTGGAGCTGCGCATTCTGGAGGTAGTCTCCCAGCCGGAAGCGCAGGGCGAATTCCACCGCTGATCTGGTTCAGGCCGCCGGCCAGGCTTCCGGTGTGAAGCCGACCGTGATGCGGCCCTGACCCCAGTCGATCACCGGACGCTTGATCACGCTGGATTGCTCCAGCATCAGGCTCTGGGCGCTGGCGGCATCCTGTACCGCTGCCTGCTGCGCCGGATCGAGCTTGCGCCAGGTCGTGCCCTTGCGGTTGACCAGCGTTTCCCAGCCGACGGCATCGACCCAGCGCTGCAGGGCATCGGCGGGTACGCCCTGTTTCTTGAAATCATGGAAGGTGTAGGGCAGACCCTGCTCGTCCAGCCAGCTACGGCCTTTCTTGACCGAAGTGCAGTTGGGAATGCCGTACAGCGTGATGGAAGTGGGTGTTTTGCTCGTCATGCCGCCCATTATGGTGTGCAGTCTGGGAAAATGCAGGCCATGCACACCTATGACACCCTGGAGCAGTGGCTGGCACACTGCGAGAACCTGCATCCCACCACCATCGACATGGGGCTGGAGCGCCTGCGCAGCGTGGCCGCACGCCTGCACGACGGTGCCGGCCTGCGCTTCGACTGCCCGGTCTTCACCGTGGCCGGCACCAATGGCAAGGGTTCCACCTGCGCCATGCTCGAATGCATGCTGCGCCATGGCGGCTACCGTACCGGCCTGTTTACCTCGCCGCACCTGGTGCACTTTACCGAGCGCTGCAAGATCGATCACCAGCCGCTGGACGAAGCCACCCTGTGCCGCCACTTCGAGGCGGTGGAAAAGGCACGTGGCGATACCAGCCTGACCTATTTCGAATTCACCATGCTGGCGATCCTGGATGCGCTGGCCCAGGCCAGGCTGGATGTGGTGATCCTGGAAGTCGGCATGGGCGGGCGGCTGGATGCCGTCAACCTGGTCGATACCGACTGCGCCATCATCACCAGCATTGATGTCGATCACGCCGAATTCCTTGGCGACAACCGCGAGGATATCGGGCGCGAGAAGGCCGGCATCATGCGCGCGGGCAAGCCGGCCATCGTCAGCGATCCGGTGCCGCCGCACAGCATCATCGAACATGCCGAAGCCATCGGTGCCGACCTCTGGCTGGTCGGACGCGATTTCACCACCGGCGGCGACCAGCAGCAGTGGAACTGGCAGGGCCGTGGCCGCCGCTACCCGGCGCTGGCCTATCCGGCACTGCGCGGTGCCAACCAGATGCTGAATGCCGCAGGCGTGCTGGCCGCGCTGACGGCGTTGCGTGATCGCCTGCCATTGCCGGCGCAGGCGATCCGTCTGGGGCTGGCGCAGGTCGAGCTGCCGGGGCGCTTCCAGATCGTGCCGGGCCAGCCGGCACTGGTGCTGGATGTGGCGCACAACCCGCATTCGGTGGCGGCACTGGTGGCCAACCTGGATGCCATGCCGTATTACCCGGTCACCCACATGGTTTTCGGGGCCATGGCCGACAAGGAGATTGGCGACATGCTGCAGCGCCTGCATCCGGTAGTCGACAAGTGGTATTTCTGCGATCTGCCGACGCCGCGTGCCGCCAGCAGCGACCAACTCATGCAGCACTGGCAGCAGCACTGTGCCGGCCAGTCGCGCATCGTGCCGTCCGACGCCAGTCAGCACGCCTCGCCGCGTGCCGCGCTGCAGGCAGCCATTGCAGCCGCGGACCCGGCTGATAGAATCGTGGTTTCAGGATCGTTCTTTACGGTAGGTGATGTGCTGAGCGAACCGCTGCCCAAGTTGTCCGCCCCGCATATGCCGGGTTTGCCGGACTGACGGCATTCCCGCCTGCCGGCTGATCCTCCACTACAGATTGATGCATGGCCTTCTTCAATTTCCGTCGCAACGCTGCTACGCCCGAATCCGCTTCTCCTGATGTCAGCCCTGCCAAGGGTCGTGCCGCCAAGGGCAGCGCCTCGCCTGCCACCGAGGAGCTGAGCCGCCGCGCGCGTCAGCGCCTGATCGGCGCGACCGTGCTGGTGGTGGCTGCGGTGATCGTGTTCCCGCTGGTGTTCAGTGCAACGCCGCGCACGGCGCCGGCCGATATCGCCATCGATATTGCCGGTACCAGTTCGGCCAGCGTGGCTGTCGAAAACAGCCTGTCGGCCGATGAGGAAGTGATCGCGGCAGCGCCAGCCGCCAGCGCCGCGCTGGCACAGCTGGCCGCCAGCCAATCGCCTGATGCCGATACCCTGCGTCTGGCCGAGGAAGAGGCGGCCCGTGTCCGCGCTGCCGACGAGGAAGCAGCGCGCCAGCGCATCGAGCAGGAGCGCGAAGCACAGGCCAGGGCCGAGCGTGAGCGTGCCGACAAGGCCGCCCGCGACCAGGCAGCGGCAGAAAAGGCGGCTGCCGAGAAGGCGGTCCGCGACAAGGCCGCTGCCGACAAGGCGGCGCGTGACAAGGCTGCAGCCGAGAAGGTCGCCCGCGAGAAGGCGGAAGCCGACAAGGCTGCTGCCGAGAAAGCGGCCCGCGACAAGGCCGCACGTGACAAGGCAGCTGCTGAAAAAGCGGCTGCAGACAAGGCAGCCGCCGAAAAGGCCGCCCGCGAGAAAGCTGCGCGTGAAAAAGCCGCCCGCGAGAAGGCGCAAGCAGACCAGGCTGCCGCCGCCGACCGTCCCGGTGCCGATTTCCCTGCAACCGGCCGCTTTGTGGTGCAGGTTGGCGCCTATGTCGAGGACAGCAAGGTGGCCAACGTGCGTCGCCAGCTGACGGCTGCCGGTCTGAGCAATTACACCCAGGTCGTCAAGATCAATGGCAAGGATGCCACGCGTGTGCGCATGGGGCCGTTTGGCACCCGCAAGGAAATGGAACGTGTTGCCGACAAGGTGCGTTCGCTTGGCCTGCCGGTATCGGTGTACAGCTACTGATGATGCCCGAGATGGCAGCATGGCCTATCTGATCCGGACGCATGAACATGCAGGCGATTTTTCAGCAGTGGGGCACACTGGACACGTTCTGTCTGGTGGTGTTGCTGCTGTCCATGCTGCTGGGCTGGTGGCGCGGCATGGTGCGTGAGCTGGGCTCGCTGCTGTCCTGGCTGGCTGCCTTTCTGCTGGCGCGCTGGGCTGCGCCCATGGTGGTGCCCTGGTTGCCTTCGTCCTGGCCCTGGATGGCTGATCCGGTGTTTGCCCGCTGGACGGCGATGCTGCTGGTATTCGTGCTGGCGCTGCTGCTGATCGGGCTGTTCACCAGCGGCTCGCGCAACCTGCTGCGCGGCATCGGCCTGGGCGGGGTAGACCAGTTGCTGGGTGCCGGCTTTGGCGTGGCACGGGCGCTGGTGCTGCTCTGGGCCATGACTGCCGTGGTCTGGATGACGCCCATGCACCAGACGACCTGGTGGAAGAATTCCGTTTCGGCCAGCATGCTGACCGGAACCCTGCAATCGCTGTCTCCCTGGCTGCCGTCTCCCATGCGGCCCTGGTTGCCGGCAGGGCAGGGGCCTGCGCTATCCGCGCAGCTCCCGCCCGGACTTTCCCTCATCTTGAAAGGGTAAAAACATGTGTGGAATCGTAGGTATGGTCAACCAGTCGGCGGTCAACCAGCTGATCTATGACGCCTTGCTGCTGCTGCAGCATCGTGGTCAGGACGCAGCGGGCATCGCCACGCAGATGGACCGCAAGTTCTTCATGTACAAGGCCAAGGGCATGGTGCGTGATGTGTTCCGCACCCGCAACATGCGTGCGTTGCCCGGTAACTGCGGCCTCGGCCATGTGCGCTATCCCACGGCTGGCAATGCCAACAGCGAGGAAGAGGCTCAGCCTTTCTACGTCAACGCGCCGTTCGGTATCGTGCTGGTGCACAACGGCAACCTGACCAATGCCCATGCGCTGCGTGCAGAGCTGTTCGAGACCGACCACCGCCACATCAACACCGATAGCGATACCGAGGTGCTGCTCAACGTGCTGGCGCACGAGATGCAGCGCGCTGCCTCCAACGATACGCTGACCGTGCCGGATATCTTCACGGCCGTGCGTCAGGTACACCGCCGGGTGCGTGGCTCCTACGCCGTGATCGCCATGATTGCAGGCGTTGGCATCCTCGCCTTCCGCGATCCGAATGGCATCCGCCCGCTGTGCATCAGCAAGCCGCAGGATGGCATGGCAGCGGTGGCGAGTGAATCCGTGGCGCTGGAAGGGGTCGGCCTGACGCTGGACCGTGACCTGGCGCCCGGTGAGGCCGCGTTCATCGACCTGCAGGGCCATGTGCAGTTCGAACAGTGTGCCGACAACCCCAGGCTCAATCCCTGCCTGTTCGAATACGTGTATCTGGCCCGCCCCGATTCCGATCTGGACGATATTTCCGTCTACCATGCGCGCCTGAAGATGGGCGAGGCACTGGCCAAGCGCGTGGTGTCCATGGTGCCGCCCGACGAAATCGATGCCGTGATCCCGATCCCCGAATCCAGCCGTCCCAGTGCCATGCAGCTGGCCCATGTGCTGGGCCTGCCGTACCGCGAAGGCTTTGTGAAGAACCGCTATGTCGGCCGCACCTTCATCATGCCGGGGCAGGCCGTGCGCAAGAAGTCCGTGCGCCAGAAGCTCAACGTGGTCAACAGCGAGTTCAAGGATCGCAACGTGCTGCTGGTGGACGACTCCATCGTGCGCGGCACCACCTCGAAGGAAATCATCCAGATGGCCCGCGATGCCGGTGCACGCAAGGTTTACCTGGCCAGTGCCGCGCCGCCGGTGCGCTATCCCAACGTCTACGGCATCGACATGCCGACGCAGCAGGAGCTGGTGGCCCACAATCGCACGATCGAGGAAGTGCGCGAGATCATCGGCTGTGATGCCCTGATCTACCAGGACCTGGATCAGCTGAAGACCGCGATCTGTGAGCTGAATCCGGCCATCAGCAACGTCGATGCTTCCTGCTTCGATGGCGTGTATGTCACCGGCGATATCTGCACCGAAGATATTCAGCGCATGCAGGACGAGCGCCCCAGGCAGACGGAAGACAACGATGACACTTCGCGCCTGACATTGCCGAACGCCGAAGTGCAATAACCCGGCCCAGATGACCACCAGACTCCCCATGACCGATTCCACACCGCAAGCCGGCTGGCACCGCGAAACCCTGGCCGTGCGCCAGGCCGTACCGCGCAGCCAGTACGGCGAACACTCCGAAGCGCTGTACCTGACCAGCAGCTTCGTGCAACCCGACTCCGAAACGTCGGCGCACAATTTCGCCTGTCCGGAGGACGGCTATACCTACACCCGCACCGGCAACCCCACGGTGACCAGCTTCGAGCAGCGGCTGGCTGCGCTCGAAGGGGCCGAAGCCGCCATCGCCACGGCGAGCGGCATGTCGGCGATCCTGCTGATGGCACTGGGCCTGCTCAAGAGCGGCGACCACGTGATCTGCTCGCAGTCCATGTTCGGCTCCACCATCAAGCTGATGGGTGCCGAGATGTCGCGCTTTGGCGTGGAAACCACGTTTGTGCCGCAAACGGATGCTGCAGCCTGGCAGGCCGCGATCAGGCCGAACACGCGCCTGCTGTTTGCCGAAACCCCGACCAACCCGCTTTGCGACCTGTGCGACATCGCCGCATTGGCCGACATGGCGCATGCTGCCGGCGCGCTGCTGGCGGTGGACAACTGTTTTGCCACGCCGATTTTGCAGCGTCCGCTGGAGCTGGGGGCTGATCTGGTGATCCATTCCGGCACCAAGTTTCTCGATGGCCAGGGCCGTGTCATGGCCGGTGCCATCTGCGGCAGCGACAAGCTGGTCAACGGCACTTTTGCACCGCTGGTGCGTGCCGCCGGCATGGTGCTGTCGCCATTCAACGCCTGGGTCGTGCTCAAGGGCATCGAGACCTTGCACCTGCGTGTGCGGGCCCAGTGCGAGCATGCGTTGCAGCTGGCGCGCTGGCTGGAACAGCAGCCGCAGGTCGAACATGTCTACTACCCCGGTCTGCAGTCGCACCCGCAGCATGTCCTGGCAATGCGTCAGCAGAACGGCCTGGGTGGCTGCGTGCTGTCCTTCACCGTGCGTGCCGACACGCCGGAGCAGGGCCGCCAGCGCGCCTTCCACGTGATCGACAGCACGCGCCTGTGCAGCATTACCGCCAATCTCGGCGATGTGAAGACCACCATCACCCATCCGGCCAGCACCTCGCACGGCCGTCTGAGCGAGGAGCAGCGCCAGTCTGCTGGCGTGGTGCAGGGCCTGATCCGCATCGCCTGTGGCCTGGAGCACCTGGAAGATATCCAGGCCGATCTCGCCCGCGGCCTGCAGAGCCTGCCGCAGGATTGAACCACCAGGCCGGCATCTGCCGGCCTTTCTGCTGATGACCATGACTACACCTGTACGTACCCGTTTCGCCCCGTCGCCCACCGGTTTCATCCACCTGGGCAATATCCGTTCCGCGCTTTACCCGTGGGCGTTTGCCCGCGCCAACCAGGGTGCCTTCATCCTGCGCATCGAAGACACCGACCTGGAGCGTTCTACCCAGGCCGCCGTCGACGTGATCCTGGAGGGCATGGAATGGCTGGGCCTGACGCCCGACGAAGGCCCGTTCTACCAGATGCAGCGCATGGAGCGCTACAAGGACGTACTGGCACAGCTGCAGGCTGCCGGCCATGTCTATCCCTGCTACATGAGCATGGCAGAGTTGGATGCGCTGCGCGAGCGCCAGATGGCGAACAAGGAAAAGCCGCGCTACGACGGTACCTGGCGTCCCGAGCCGGGCAAGACGCTGCCGCCGGTTCCCGAGGGCGTGCAGCCCGTGCTGCGCTTCAGGACGCCGAAGGAGGGCGTGGTCGGCTGGGACGACAAGTGCAAGGGCCGCATCGAATTCCAGAACGCCGAGCTGGACGATCTGGTGATTGCCCGCCCGGATGGCACGCCCACCTACAACTTCTGCGTCTGCGTGGACGATATCGACATGCGCATCACGCACGTGATCCGCGGCGATGACCACGTCAACAACACGCCGCGCCAGATCCATATCTTCGAGGCGCTTGGCGCCCGGGTGCCGGAGTTTGCCCACCTGCCTACCGTGCTGAACGAGCAGGGCGAAAAGATGAGCAAGCGCAACGGTGCCAAGGCCGTGACGCAGTATCGCGATGAAGGCTATCTGCCTGATGCCATGGTCAACTACCTGGCGCGTCTGGGCTGGAGCCATGGCGACGACGAGATCTTCAGCCGCGAACAATTCCTGGAATGGTTCGATCTGGACCACCTGGGCCGCAGCGCCGGCCAATTTGACGAGGCCAAGCTGCGCTGGGTCAACGCCCAGCATCTGAAGGCCATGGCCGACGAGGAACTGGCCACGCGTGTGCGTCCATTCCTGCTGCAGCGTGGCATGGCAGCCGAGGCGATCGATGATGGCCGTCTGCCGGCCATGTGCGGCCTGTTCAAGGACCGCTGCGATACGCTGGTGGTGCTGGCCGACTGGATTGCGCGCTTTCATCTGCCGGTACAGATCAGCGATGAGGATCGTGCCAGGTTCCTGACGCCCGAGATTGCACCGGCGATCCAGTCGCTGGCGGACAAGCTGGCACAGTGCGAGTGGACGCAAGCGGCCATTTCTTCCGTGATCAAGGAGGTTTTGGCCGAAAAAGGGCTTAAAATGCCGGGCTTGGCCATGCCGGTGCGGGTTCTCGTACTGGGAACGCCGCAGACGCCTTCGCTGGATGCTGTACTTTCATTACAACGCCGCGAAAAAATTTTGCAGAGCTTGCAAAAACTCTAAAAAATGGCGTATACTTCAAGTCTTCGCAGCAAACGAACTTCGTTGAAGCGAAGGCAAGAAAATTTGGGGGTATAGCTCAGCTGGGAGAGCGCTTGCATGGCATGCAAGAGGTCAGCGGTTCGATCCCGCTTACCTCCACCAAGTTTCTAGGTTTTGACCCTATCGTCTAGAGGCCTAGGACACTACCCTTTCACGGTAGGTACCGGGGTTCGAATCCCCGTAGGGTCGCCAAAAATCGCTGCTGGCAACAGCAGCACTGGCAAGCAGGGTGGCAACATCCTGCTGCTACCAGGAGTGGTAGTTCAGTTGGTTAGAATACCGGCCTGTCACGCCGGGGGTCGCGGGTTCGAGTCCCGTCCACTCCGCCAACACACTAACGCCGTACCGGTTTTCCGGTGCGGCGTTTTTTTATGCGCAATCGGGGCTGCCGGCATCGCACAGGCGCATGCGGCCGGTCTTGTCAAAGAACAGGCGTTGCAACTGCTCCCCGTGACGCAGTTCCAGCTGTCCGTTGGCTTGCAGTCCCTCCCGCGCGACGGGAAAACCGCGCTCGTTGAACAGCAGATAGCCAGCGGCCATGGTATTGGCCGCACCGGTCGCATGGGGCGGTGCCTGCAGCTGCAGGCCGGCAGGCAGGGGCGCCTGTTGCTGCAGCAGGGTATCGCTGTTACTGAAGCGTCCATCCCCATCCCGATCCACAAACAGACGCCAGCCCAGTTGCCATTGGCGGGCATCCTGCGCTTGTAGCACTACGGCGTAGCCGCTACTCATGGCTTGTGCACGCGCCTGCCGGGCAGCCGCCAGCAGGCTGGAGCCGGCTATCTGCAGGTCGGCGCGCTGGCGCAGCTGACGGTAGGCGCTGGAACCGATCAGCAGCAGGCCGGCCAGCAGCCCCAGCACCAGCAGCAGCTCGATCAGCGTAAAGCCGCGTACAAACAGATGTTTTTTCATGGCCAGCAGCGCAGATCCGGTTCTGCCTGGCAGCGGCGCTGACCGAGGCTGTCGAGCGAGAGTTCGCGCCAGCTGGCGGATGTGGCCGTGGCTTGGGCAAACACCTCGATGCAATCGGATGCTGCCGGTGCCGGGCTGTCCGCTGTGGGCGCCTGGCAGCGACGGGCGCCCAGCATGACTCCGGGCGGCGTCACCATGCCTTCCAGCAGCACATGAGCATGGCCGGCAGCAAAGCGGGCGTAATCGGGCTGGCTGTTGCGCCAGGCGGATTCGCGCAGCAGCAGTTCGCTCAAGGCGAGTCGTATGCTGGTGAGCTGGCCTTGCAGCAGATGACGCTGATAGGCCGGATAGGCCCAGCTGGACAGGGTGGCGATCAGGCTCAGCGCGACCAGCAGTTCCAGCAGCGTGAAGCCGGGTGATCGCTTGCTGCTGCGCGAGGAGGAGGCGGTCATGGATGTTCTTTCGGTCGGAGTGGCAGGGTCAGCGCCATGCCGCAGGCAGGGCGCTCCAGGGCAGGGTCTGCAGGCGGACCAGCTGGCCAGCCGGGGCGGATGCGGGCACGGGCACGGGCACGGGCAGCGCGATGCGGATTTCGCCCTGCAGCAATACGCCGCCGTGACCGGGCAGATAGCCCGCGGCCAGCAGACGATAGCGTTGCTGTGTTGCATCGGCCTGCAGCAGTTGCCACTGGTAGCGTGGGGGACGCGGGCTGCCGGGAAAACCCAGAACGGCTTGCTGCTGTTGCAGGGCGGTCGTGAGGCTGATCCGGGCCGTGTCCAGGGCGGCCAGGGCTGCCTGTTCGGCCTGCAGCTGATCGCGTTCACGCTGCAGCACCTGCTGCTCCAGCAGCAACGGGGCCACGCCGGTACTGGCCAGGGCCGATAGCGCCAGCAGCAGGCCGAGCACCACGATCAGGGAAAAGCCATGAGCCGGGCGTGTCATGTGGTGCCCAGGTGAAATTGCAGTTGCAGCAAGCGGCGCTGTCGCCGGTCTGCCGGCAGGCGCAGGCTGGCACCGCTGTCTGCCGGGTGTTGCGTGGCATGTGCCTGGCCCAGCGGGTAGACGGTCTGGGCCAGGCTGGTTTGCGCCGGGTTGATGGTGCTGCGCAGTACCAGACCGATGCGGATCGCGCGTACGCGCAGCCATCGGGCTTCGCTGGCGGCGCGGTCGCCCGGAAGCTCCAGTTCGCTGGCCGTGTGCCACTCGGTGATCTGCGCCGGGGATGTGCCATCCGCCAGGCCGTACAGCAGCTGCAGGCTTTCCACGCCGGGAATCAGGCCGGTGGAGGTGAATTGGCCACTGGCAGACAGATAGGCGCAGGAGAGCTGGGGCTCGCCGGTGACACTGTGGCGGTTGATGTAGAGGAAGGCGTAGCCCTCGTTGCCAGCACCCAGGACACTGCCGTTGCAGGACATGATGCCGCCATCGCTGCCGACACCCGCAGGGCCATCGGCACCGTGGTAACGGAGCGCCAGGATATCGCTGCCGTTGCGACAGCTGCTGTCCGTGATCCTGCCGCAGGCAGCCGGACGATTACCGCTGCGGATGCTGCTGATATCGCTGAAGCGCCGTGCACTACCTGGGTTCCGGTAGGCCGCATCATCCCAACCGTAGACGATGGGCAGGCCATCAGCCACAGGGGTGCGGGCATCAAGCTGGCGCAGCAGGCGTGGCAACCAGTCGCGGCTCAGACGCAGCTGGTCCTGCAGCTGCTGTTGCTGTTCCAGGCTGGCCAGGGCCTGACGACCCAGACGCAGGCCTTGCCAGGCGGCAGCGGTGACCAGCAGGCCGAGCGTCAGGGCCAGCAGCAGCTCGATCAGGGTCATGCCGCGCGTCGGGAGCTGCCGGTTCATGGCAGACCGAGGCGTGGCAGTGCCACAGGCAGGATCAATCCAGGCAGCCTGGATGGGCCGGTGGGCGCATCGTGCTGCCAGCCCAGCTGGATCAGCAGCACCGTGGCCGCGCTGTCGGCCGGGCAGGACCAGTCTGTCGGCAAGGGGGCATGGGCCGCCATCGGGCAGATTTGCAGCCGTAGCTGGGGTAGCAGGCTGGCTGCCTGCTCCTGCCAGCCGGACAGGGCGTGTGCCAGTTGTTGCTGGGGATCGGGACAGGGGGCATCGCTGCAGCTGCCAGGGGCAGGGGCCTGTGTTGTTGCTTGCCAATGCCATGGCACGGCCGCTTGCGCCAGTAAATGACCATGGGCGCGCAGCAGCACGGCCAGCTGGCTTGCCAGCGCGATGGCATCCTGCTGTTGGCGCGTGTGCTGGGAAAATTGTTGCAGGCGGGCCTGCATGGCCAGCGTGCCCACCAGGCTGCCGGCCAGAAGCAGCATGCCGACCAGCACTTCCAGCAGCCCGAGTCCGCGGCGCGGGGGATGACGCAAGCGTTTGGTACGGCGTGAGTGGCGTATGGGCAGGTGCATGCCCATATTTTAATTCAAAAGTATTATTATTTTTGGAATTTCTTCGGGCTCAACCAACCGGTGGAGAGCATGGTGCCGAGCAGGATCACGCTGCCGTAGCCGAGCATGGACCAGCTCAGCGATTCGTTCATGAAGCCGACGCCGTAGGCCAGCGCAAACACCGGGATCAGGTAGGTGATGGTGGAGGCGTTGCCGGGGCCGGCACGGGCGATCAGGCGGTAGTAGAGCACATAGGCCAGACCGGTGCAGATCACGCCCACCGCCAGCATGGCGAGCCAGGCCGTGCTGCCGGGCATGCGGCTCGGGGCAAACCAGACCGTCAGCGGCAACAGCACCAGAAAGGCGCCGAAGTTGCTGCCGGCTGCCACGGCCATCGCAGGCATTTGCGACAGATAGCGTGTGCTGTAGCAGGCGGCAAAGCCGTAGCTGCAGGTGGCCAGCAGACAGGCCAGCGAGGCCAGCAGGGCATGGCCATGGCTGATGTCGTCCGACAGCCCGGCCGGCTTGCTGCTGGCGAGCAGGGCGACGCCGATGAAGCCGATGAGCAGGCCGAGCAGTCGCCAGCGGTCCGGCCGGTGACCGAGCCAGAACCAGGCGATGCAGGCGGTGAACAGCGGCGTGGTGGCATTCAGGATCGAGGCCCAGCCCGTGGGAATCGTCAGCAAGGCGTAGGCGTAGCAGGCAAACGGCAGGCCGGAGTTGAAGATGCCGACGAACAGTGTGGGCTTCCAGTGCTGGCGCAAGTCTCGCCACTGCCCGCGCAGCAGCATCAGTGGCAGCAGCGTGGCGGCGGCAATGCCGACGCGGATGCCGGCGGTGGCCCAGGGGCCGAAGTCGCGTACGGCCAACTGCATGAACATGAAGGAGGCGCCCCAGATGGCCGCCAGCAGCAGGAACTCCTGCAGCCAGTGTGCGGAAGCGGCTGAGCCCGGACGTGCCATGGACTAGAGCAGTTCGGTTTGGGACTGTTCCAGATGCAGCAGGGCCGTCTTGCGCTCCAGACCGCCTGCATAGCCGGTCAACTGGCCCTGACTGCCGAGGACGCGGTGGCAGGGCACGAACAGGCTGATCGGATTGCGCCCGACGGCCATGCCCACCGCGCGGCTGGCGGCAGGCCGGCCCAGCGCGGCGGCGATTTGGCCGTAGCTGCGTGTCTGACCATGCGGGATGCTGCACAGCCAGTGCCAGACCTGTTGCTGGAAGGGCGTCCCTTCGACATAGGCCAGCGGCAATACTGCCAGTGGCTGGCCCTGGAAGTAGGCGTCCAGTGCTGCCGCAGCTGCCTGCAGCACCGGGTGCGCCGGCTGCAGTGGCACACCACTGAGCGAGGCCGTATCGAAATGCCGTTGTGGTTCGAACCAGGCACCGGCCAGCGCGTTGGCGGTACACGCCAGATGCAGGGGGCCAAGCGGAGTGGCGTGACAGCTGCGCGCGGTCAGCAGACGGGGGTAGTCGGGCAGGGGCATGGTGTGACAGCAGCGTGAAGCCCGAGCAGGTGGCCAGGTTGGCACGCCGGGGGCGCGTCCAGTGTAGCGGGTCTTTTACAATGCAGCAATCAACAGTCAGACGGAGTTCCCATGCAAGTAGCGGCATCGATTTTCAAGGCCTATGACGTGCGCGGTGTCGTGCCCGACACCATCACGCCCGAGGTGGCGCGTGCGCTGGGTCGTGCCTTTGGCACCCGGGCGCGCCAGAACGGCAGCCAGGTGGTGACCGTGGGGCGCGATGGCCGTCTGAGCGGGCCGGAGCTGGCGGGGGCCCTGATGCAGGGACTGGTCGAGGCCGGTATCGAGGTGATCGATATCGGCATGGTGACCACGCCCATGCTGTACTTTGCGGCACATACGCTGTGCGACAGCGGCATCCAGGTGACCGGCAGTCACAACCCGAAAAACCACAATGGCTTCAAGATGGTGCTGGGAGGCCGCGCCATCCATGGCGAGGAGATCCAGCAGTTGCGCCAGATCATCGAGCAGGAAAGCTGGGAGTTGCCCGGTGGCGGCAGCGTGCGCCAGGCAGATGTGCTGCCGGCCTACCAGCAGCAGATCGTGGCCGATATCAGGCTGGCACGCCCGATGCACGTGGTGGTGGATAGCGGCAACGGCGTGGCGGGTGCCACGGCGCCGGGCATCTTTCGCAGCCTGGGCTGCGAAGTGCGTGAACTGTACAGCGAGGTCGATGGCCATTTCCCGAACCACCATCCCGATCCGAGCAAGCTGGAAAACCTGGAAGACGTCAAGCGCGTGCTGCGTGAAACCGATGCCGAACTCGGCCTGGCGTTTGACGGCGACGGCGACCGGCTCGGCATTGTCACCAAGGACGGACAGGTGATCTTTCCGGATCGCCAGATGATGCTGTTTGCACAGGACGTGCTGCAGCGTGTGCCGGGTGGCACCATCGTGTTCGACGTGAAATGCTCGCAGCGCCTGGCTCCGGCGATTGCCGCAGCGGGTGGTGAGCCGCTGATGTACAAGACCGGCCACTCGCTGGTCAAGGCGCGCATGAAGGAGGTCAACTCCCCGCTGGGTGGCGAGATGAGCGGCCATATCTTTTTCAAGGAGCGCTGGTACGGTTTCGATGACGGGACGTATGCCGGCGCACGACTGCTGGAAATCCTGAGCCGGCATGACGATCCGTCTGCCGTGCTGAACGCCTTGCCGACCAGTTTCTCCACCCCGGAAATCAACGTCGCCTGCGAAGAGGGCGAGCCGCATCGCATCGCCGCTGCGCTGTTGCCGCTGGCCGAGCAGCAGCTGGGTGGCGAGGCGCAGGTATCCGGTATCGATGGCGTCCGGATCGACTGGGAAGACGGCTTTGGCCTGATTCGCGCCTCCAACACCACGCCGGTGCTGGTGCTGCGTTTCGAGGGGCATACCGAAGCGGCGCTGCAGCGCATCGAGCAGACCATGCTCGGCCTGCTGCGCCAGCTCAAGCCCGATGCCGTGCTCGGTGCATCGGCACACTGAACGATGCCGGTACTGCGCTCGCTGTATCGCGCCGTGATGGCGCTGGGTCGCCCGCTGCTGCTCCGCAAACTGCGTCGCCGCGGCGAGCAGGAGCCGCTGTACCTGCATGCGGTACACCAGCGTTTTGCCGACTATACGCCGCAGGAGCAGCAGCAGGCCGCGGCACATGCCGGCGCGTGGGTCTGGATACATGCGGTGTCGCTGGGTGAAACACGCGCCGCGGCCATTCTGCTGCAGGCCTTGCGCAGCGTGCGTCCGGATCTGAAACTGTTGCTGACCAACGGCACGGCCACCGGCCATGCCGAAGGCCGCAAGCTGCTGCGCGACGGCGATATGCAGGTCTGGCTACCGCTGGACAGCCGTGCGGCGGCGCGCCGTTTCCTGCAGCTGTTCCGGCCGCGCGTTGGCCTGCTGCTGGAAACCGAAATGTGGCCGGAGCTGCTGCAACAGGCGCAGGAGCTGGATATCCCGATGGTGCTGGCGAATGCGCGCATGAGCGAGAAGACACTGCAGCAGTCGCTGCGACTGTCCTCGCTGGCCTACCCGGGCTATCGCAGCCTGCGGACTGCCTATGTGCAGACAGCGTCCGACGCCGAGCGCCTGCGCCAGCTGCAGGTACAGGAGATCCGCATCGTCGGCAACCTGAAGTTCGATGCCAGCCCGGCCCCGGAACTGCTGGCACAGGGCCGGCAGTGGCGGCAGCAGCTGCAGGGCGCAGCAGCCCGTCCGCTTGCCATGCTGGCGAGCAGCCGCGAGGGCGAAGAGCGGATGTGGCTGCAGGCCTGGGAAAGTCTGTCACAACAGCAGCGTGAGGCCGTGCAATGGCTGCTGGTGCCACGCCATCCGCAGCGTTTCGACGAGGTGGCGGCGCTATTGCAGCAGCAGGGCGTGCCGGTGTTGCGACGCAGCGCCTGGGATGAACAGACCCGGACTCCGGCAGGCCCTGTCGTCTGGCTCGGCGACAGTCTGGGCGAAATGCCGATGTATTACGCCATGGCAGATCTGGCCCTGATGGGTGGCAGCTTCGAGCAACTAGGCGGGCAGAACCTGATCGAGGCCTGTGCCTGCGGCTGCCCGGTGCTGCTGGGGCCGCATACCTTCAACTTTGCCGAGGCCAGTGAACAGGCGATTGCGGCGGGTGCGGCGCTGCGCTGCGTCGACATGTCACAGGCGGTGCGCGAAGCCGGCAGGCTGCTGCTGGAAGATGCGCCGGCGCACCAGCAGATGCAGCAGGCCTGCGGGCACTTTACCGACAGGCACCGTGGTGCGGCCATGCGCATGGCGCAGGATTTGCAGGCGCGTGGCCTGATCTGAAGAGCGGGGCGTCAGTAGCGGGCAATGCTGCGGTCGATGCCGGCCCAGGCATCAATGCCGCCGCTGATGTCGTACAGGTCGGTAAAGCCGCGCTGCGACAGGAAGTAGGCCGCATGCTGGCTGCGCACACCGTGATGGCACAGGCAGGCCAGCGGCTGGTCGGGTGCTGGCAGATCGTCCAGCATGTCCACGAAAGCGGACAGCGGTGCCGACAACAGCTGAAAGCCCTGGCTGGCCGACTGCTGCTGCACATGGGCAAGCTGCTGCTCCCATTCCTCGCGCACATCGAGCACCACCGGCTGCTTGCCGGCGGCACGCATGCGCTCGGCCCAGTCGGCGACCAGGGCCGGGGGCAGGGGCTGGAATCGCATCAGAAGCGGAAGCTGGTCGGTTCCGGCACGCCTTCGAGGCGCTGCACCACCACATCCCACAGCTCTTCAGTGGTGTAGCTGTTTTCGCTGTCGCGTGTGATGCGGATGGCCTGCATGGCCGGCTCATGGCCGGTGATGGCGATCAGGCGGCCGCCGATCTTGAGCTGCGACAGCAGTTCGTGCGGCACTTCGGCGACGGAGCCGCACAGCACGATGACATCGAACGGGCCGGTGGCTTGTGCTCCCTTGAAACCGCAGCCGTCACGCACATCGGCGTGGATGCCGGCGCGATGCAGGTTGTCGCGTGCAAACTGGGCCAGTTCCGGGTGGATGTCATAGGCAACCACGCTCTGGGCGCTGCCCGCGAGCAGCGCGGTCATGAAGCCGGAGCCGGCACCAATCTGCAGGACCTTGTCGGTCGACTGCGGCAGCGCATCCTGTACCAGGCGCGCCTGCACGCGCGGTGTCAGCATGACCTGGCCGCAGGGCAGCGGCAGTTCCAGGTCCATGAAAGCCATGCTGCGCTGGCCCGGCTGCACGAAATCATCGCGGCTGATCTGGTCCAGCAGGCCGAGGACGAACGGATCCAGCACGTTCCAGGGGCGGACCTGCTGTTCGATCATGTTGAAACGGGCTTGTTCGGTGTTCATGCGTACTCCGGCATGGGCGCGCACAAACACGCCCCTGATGTGACAAATGTAACCCTTATTCTAGCGTGTCTGCTGCAGCCTGATGGGGACAGCGGACGCAATACCTGCGAAGATGCTGCCGTTGCGGCCAGCGGCCGATTGTCAGGAGGGAGACATGAACGGACAAGCCATCAAGACCATCACCCTGGGCGGCGGCTGCTTCTGGTGCATCGAGGCCGTGTTCCAGCGTGTGCGCGGCATCGTGGCGCTGGAAAACGGCTACAGCAATGGCGACTTGCCCACGGTCAACTACGAGGCCGTGTGCCGTGGCGATACCGGCTTTGCCGAAGTGGTACGGCTGCAGTTCGATCCGGCGCTGATCAGCCTCGAGCAGGTGCTGGAGATCTTCTTCGTGGTGCATGACCCGACCAGTCTGAACCGCCAGGGCAACGATGTCGGTACGCAGTATCGCAGCGCGATCTATGCAGAAGACGACGCCCAGCTGCAGCGCGTGCAGGCCTGGGTGCAGGCGGCGCAGACACATTTTGACCAGCCGCTGGTGACCGAGGTGGCCTTGCTGCAGCGTTATCTGCGTGCCGAGGACTACCACCAGGATTACTTCAATCAGCACCCGTATCAGTGCTACTGCATGATGGTGGTGGCTCCCAAGGTGCAGAAATTCCAGCAGACCTTTGCCGACTGGCAGCGCTGAGGCGGCCGGGGTTCAGGGCGCTAGGCGTTCGCGCAGCCAGCTGCCGTCCGCTTGGCGCTGGTAGCGCAGGCGGTCATGCAGGCGGCTTTTGCGGCCCTGCCAGAACTCCCACTGTTCCGGTACCAGACGGTAGCCGCCCCAGTGCGGCGGGCGCGGCGGTTGCAGCAGGAATTTGGTGCCGTAATAGGCGGCATTGGTGACCAGCACGCTGCGGCCATCGATCACCTGGCTTTGCGGCGAGGCCCAGGCACCGATGCGGCTGTCCAGCGGGCGCGTGGCGAAGTAGGCATCGCTTTCATCGCCGCTGACCTTTTCCACACGCCCCTCGATACGCACCACGCGCTCCAGCTCGACCCAGTGGAACTGCAGTGCGGCAAACGGATTGCCGGCCAGCTGGCGGCCCTTGCGGCTCTCGTAGTTGGTGTACCAGCTGATGCCGCGTGCGTCATAGCCCTTGATCAGTACCACGCGTGTGCTCGGGCGCAGGTCGCTGCCCACGGTGGCCAGCGTCATGGCATTGGGTTCGGGGACTTCGGAGGCAACCGCTTCGCTCAGCCACTGGTCGAACTGCTGCATCGGGTCCTGGTGCGAGGCGGATTCGTCCAGCTCGGCGCGTTCATAGCTCTTGCGCAGGCTGGCGATGTCGGGGTGGGTGGTTTTCATGGTCGGACCGGAAGTCATGTATGACAATACTTTACAATAGCCGCGATGCCGCAGTCGTGTCAGGTACCGGCTGCGCCCGATTTTCATTCCTCAACGATTCATAGCACTGGAGAAACCATGTCCACGACCCAAGACAACGACAAGGAACAAAACACCGTAGTCGGCGTGCTGCTGACGCTGATCATCCTGTTTGCCATTGCCCTGGCAAGCGGCTTCGGCCTGTACAAGAGCGGCGTGTTTGGCGGCAAGAACGGCGCGGTGGCCACTTCCAGTGCCAGCGCTTCGGCCGCTGCCATGGCCGCTGATGCCGCATCTGCATCTGCATCTGCATCTGCATCTGCTTCCGCCACCGATGGCGCTGCCGCTGCCGCTGCTACCCTGGCCGCTCCGGCTGCCGATACCGCTTCTGCCACTGCGGCTGCCGACGAGGCGAGCGTGCAGTACGACAACGGCAAGGTGCGTTTCTACTTTGCCAGCGGCAAGGCCGAACTGGCTGCGGGTGCCAACGACGCCCTGAACCAGCTGCTGGCAGCCGCCAAGGACGGCCAGAAGCTGGTCATCAGCGGCTACCACGACAGCACCGGCAGTGCCGAGCTGAACGCCGAACTGGCCAAGCAGCGCGCCATCGCCGTGGCTGACGCCCTGAAGGCGCTGGGTGTGCCCGAATCCCGCCTGGAGCTGAAGAAGCCGGAAGTGGCTGAAATCACCAGCGGCAGCAACGCCGAAGCGCGTCGCGTGGAAGTGACGATCGAGGACTGATCCGGTCCTGCCGCCTTGCCGCTTCGGCAAGGCCGTCCATGAAAAATCCCCTGGAGCTGATGCTGCAGGGGATTTTTTTCGTCCGGGCCGAAGAAGGGGGTCTAGAACTTCTCCATGCCGGCGTCGTGGGCACGCTCAATCAGTTCGATCTTGTAGCCATCGGGATCGACGACAAAGGCGATCACGCTGCTGCCGCCCTTGACCGGGCCCGGTTCGCGCGTGATCTGGCCGTTGGCGGCCCGGATCTTGTCGCAGGCGGCGTAGATATCGGGTACACCGATGGCCAGGTGACCATAGGCCGTGCCATGGTCGTAGCTGTCGGTGCCGTAGTTGTAGGTCAGCTCCAGTTCGGCCTGTTGCGGGTTGCTTTCGTAGCCGAGAAAGGCCAGCGTGTACTGATATTCCGGGTTGTCACTGGTACGCAGCAGCTGCATGCCCAGTACCCGGGTATAGAAATCAATGGAGCGCTGCAGGTCGCCGACGCGCAGCATGGTGTGGAGGATTCGCATGGGGTTTGCTTCCTGTTGGTGGGGGAGGGTGCGCACAGGGGCGCATCATGACCCGGCTAGTGTGCCACATGGCCGGCTGGTGCATGGACTGCCACGGTCGTGACATATTGACGAATTGCCGGTTTCCCTGAGATGCAGGTTTTTTCTTGCAGAGGCATAATATCGCGATTCATACATTGAACCGAGATATCTGAAATCATGAGCGAAGTCCTGATTGACATGCAGCACATGCAGCTGGCCGCACGCGAAGCCAGCCAGTTGCTGCGTGTGCTGTCCAATGAAAACCGCCTGCTGCTGCTGTGCCAGCTGAGCCGGGGTGAGCGTTCCGTGGGGGAGCTCGAAGACATGCTGGGCATCCGCCAGCCTACGCTGTCGCAACAGCTTGGCGTGCTGCGCAACGAAGAGCTGGTGCAGACACGCCGCGAGGGCAAGCAGATCTTTTACCGCATCGCCGACAGTCGCGCCCAGGAGGTGCTGGAAACGCTGTATCGGCTTTATTGCTCCTGATCCGGGCAGCGCTTTACCAGCAAGCCTTTTTGCCAGCGGCCGGGATGTCCCGGCCGTTGCCGATTCTGTCGCAGTCGGACAGCCGAGCGGCAGGCAGCAAAAAGGCCGGAATCTCCGGCCTGATCTGGCAGCCCGGCGAACCGGGCTTGCAGTGATTTACCAGCCGAAGCCGCCACCACCGCCACCGCGCTTGTTGCGGTTGCTGCGGCGCAGACTGTCCACGCTGGTGCGCAGCGGGTCCGGCTGACCGCCGTTGCCCTGGTTGCGCGGTACACCGAATTCGCCCTTGAACAGCTGGCTTTCGTGGCTGCGCGGTTGTGCGTCGCTGCCGGCACGCTGCGGGTTGCGGCGGCCACGGCCCTGGCCGGCATTGCCGTGGGCCTGCTGTTGTTGCGGGTTGCGCGGCTTGTGCTGGCGCGGTTCACGGGGCTCACGCGGTTCGCGCTGGCCGGCGTTGTCAGCGTAGTTGTCCTGGCGCTGCTCGCCGGCACCACCGCTGCGGAGGCGGTTGCGACGGCGGCGGTTGCGCTGGGCGTTCTGTCCGTTGTCGGCATTGTCGGCGCCGGACTGCTGCGGAGCGTTGGAGTCTTGCGCATCGGCACGGGCGGCATCGGCCTGGGCTGCCGGCTTGCTGCGGCCAGCCGGGCGTGCCGTCTTGTTTTCGCGCAGGCGCTGCATCATTTCCTGGCGCGCAGCCTTGGCGGCGGCGGCCATCACGTCGCGGCCCGGCGGCTTGCCGGCACCACCCCACAGGGTCTGGCGCCCCATGGCGATCGGCTCGGCCTTTTCGCCTTCTTCCGGACCGAAGCCTTCGACGAATTCGACCGGAATCTGCTGGCGCGTGAATTTCTCGATGGCGTGCATGAAGCCTTCTTCGTCCAGACAGACGAAGTTGACGGCGGTGCCGCTGGCACCGGCGCGACCGGTACGGCCAATGCGGTGCACATAGTCTTCGGAGATGTTGGGGATCTCGTAGTTCACCACGTGCGGCAGATCATCAATGTCGATGCCGCGGGCAGCGATGTCGGTGGCGACCAGGGCGCGGATCTCGCCGGTCTTGAAGCCGGCCAGCGCCTGGGTACGGGCCGACTGGCTCTTGTTGCCGTGCAGCGCCATGGCGGTGATGCCGTTCTTGTTGAGGTAGTCGGCCACGTGGTTGGCACCGAACTTGGTGCGCGTGAACACCAGCACCTGGCTCCAGTCGTGTTGCTGGATGATGTGCGCCAGCAGGGCCTTCTTCTTGTTGCGGCCGACCGGGTGGATGACCTGCGTGATGCGCTGCACCGTGGTGTTGCGCGGCGTGACCTGCACTTCGCGCGGATCATGCAGCAGGCCCTGGGCCAGTTCGCGGATGTCATCGCTAAAGGTAGCGGAGAACAGCAGGCTTTGCTTGTTGCGCGGCAACAGGGCCAGCACTTTCTTCACGTCGTGGATGAAGCCCATGTCCAGCATGCGGTCGGCTTCGTCCAGCACCAGGATCTCGACCTGGGACAGGTCGACGGCACCCTGGCCCTGCAGGTCCAGCAGGCGGCCCGGCGTGGCGACCAGGATGTCCACGCCTTTCTGCAGGCGCTGGATTTGCGGGTTCATGCCGACACCGCCGAAGATCACGGTCGAAGTCAGCTTGAGGTTCTTGCCGTATTCACGTACCGATTCCTCGACCTGGGCCGCGAGTTCACGCGTCGGGCAGAGTACCAGGGCACGTACCTGGCCATTGCGGGCCGGCGGCTTGCTGTTGAGCAGCTGCAGCATCGGCAGCGAAAAGGCGGCGGTCTTGCCGGTGCCGGTCTGGGCACCGCCGAGCAGGTCATGGCCGGCCAGCACCAGGGGGATGGCCTCGACCTGGATGGGAGAGGGCTGCTCGTAGCCCAGTTCGCGCACGGCAGAAATCAGCTCCGGCGCCAGGTTCAGTTCTTCGAATGTCATGTTGTTATCAGGCACCAGCAGTGGTGCAGAACCATCGGCCGTAAGCGTGTGCACGGGAGGCACTGGCGCAAAACCAGTGAGTGGCAGATGGAATCCAGAGGAGCCGCAAGAAGGGACTAGCCCGATGGCCGGGCTGTGCGGCAGGCGGTAGAACACCGGTGTTGCCATGCACTGGTGGTGGCAACAGCATTTATTGTCGCATGCTGGGATAATGGAGGCATCAGGTATTTGAACGAAATCCCTGCATTTTTTCCGTTTTTGCCGGTTTTTGGTGGTTTTCGAACCACGGGCCGGCCTTTTGACCAAGGATTTTTGCCACATGGCCCAATACGTTTACACCATGAACCGCGTCAGCAAGATCGTGCCGCCCAAGCGGCAGATCCTGAAGGACATCTCGCTGTCCTTCTTTCCGGGAGCCAAGATTGGCGTGCTCGGCCTGAACGGTTCGGGCAAGTCCACGCTGCTGAAGATCATGGCCGGCATCGACAAGGAGATCGAGGGCGAAGCCATCCCGATGCCGGGACTGGACATCGGCTACCTGCCGCAGGAGCCGCAGCTCAATCCCGAGCACACGGTGCGCGAAGCAGTGGAAGAGGCGATGAAGGAAGTCAACGATGCGCGTGCGCGTCTGGACGAGATCTACGCCGCCTATGCCGAGCCCGATGCCGACTTTGATGCCCTCGCCGCCGAGCAGGGCGAGCTGGAGGCCATCATTGCGGCGGCCGGCACCGATAGCGAGCACCAGCTGGAAATCGCTGCCGACGCGCTGCGCCTGCCGCCCTGGGATGCCGTGATCGGCAAGCTTTCGGGGGGCGAAAAGCGCCGCGTGGCACTGTGCAAGCTGCTGCTGAGCAAGCCCGACATGCTGCTGCTCGACGAACCGACCAACCACCTGGACGCCGAATCGGTCGAATGGCTGGAGCAGTTCCTGTCGCGCTTTACCGGTACCGTGGTGGCCATCACCCACGACCGCTACTTCCTCGACAACGCCGCCGAGTGGATACTGGAACTGGACCGTGGCCACGGCATTCCGTACAAGGGCAACTACAGCACCTGGCTGGAGCAGAAGGAAGCGCGTCTGGAGCAGGAACAGCGCACCGAGGATGCCCGCACCAAGGCCATGAAGAAGGAGCTGGAGTGGGCGCGCCAGAACCCGAAGGGCCGCCAGGCCAAGTCCAAGGCGCGTCTGGCGCGCTTCGAGGAGCTGAGCGATTACGAATACCAGAAGCGCAACGAAACGCAGGAAATCTTCATTCCGGTGGCCGAGCGTCTGGGTACCGAGGTGATCGAGTTCACCAACGTCAGCAAGTCCTTTGGCGACCGCCTGCTGATCGACAACCTGAGCTTCAAGATGCCGGCAGGCGCGATTGTCGGCATCATCGGCCCGAACGGCGCGGGCAAGTCCACGCTGTTCAAGCTGGTGGCCGGCGTCGAGCAGCCCGACAGCGGTGAGGTGAAGATCGGCAAGACCGTGCAGATGGCCTTTGTCGACCAGCACCGTGACGACCTGGCCAACGACAAGACCGTCTGGGAAGACATCTCCGGTGGTCTGGACCTCATCACCGTGGGCAAGTTCCAGATGCCGAGCCGTGCCTACTGCGGCCGCTTCAACTTCAACGGTGGCGACCAGCAGAAGAAGGTCGGCATGCTGTCCGGCGGTGAGCGCGGCCGTCTGCACCTGGCCAAGACGCTGATGCAGGGCGGCAACGTGCTGCTGCTGGACGAGCCGTCCAACGACCTGGACGTGGAAACCCTGCGTGCACTGGAAGACGCGCTGCTGGAGTTTGCCGGCAGCGTGATGGTGATCAGCCACGACCGCTGGTTTCTGGACCGCATCTGTACCCATATCCTGGCGGCAGAAGGCGATTCGCAGTGGGTGTTCTTTGACGGCAACTACCAGGAATACGAGGCCGACAAGATCAGGCGTCTGGGCGAGGAGGGTGCCAAGCCCAAGCGCATGCGCTACAAGGCCTTGAAGTAAACAGCAGGCAGCTGGCGGTGACCCGGGTCACCGCCGCTATCCGGCCAGGATTGCGATCCGTGTACCTGATCCCCTATCTGCTGGTAGACCGGCTGCCGTTCGTCGCCAGCCAGGAGCAGGTACGCCGCCATTACGGCCAGCCGTTGCGGCAGGAGCGGCTGGAGATCGGGCTGCAGACGCTGGATTACGGCAGCTGGGTAGCGCGTTTCCAGGCCAGTGGCCAGCTGGAGGAGGTGACCAAGCGCGCACCCGCCTTGTTCCTGCTGCGCCAGCGCGTGCTGTTTGCCGATCTCGACCGTTTTGTCCGCCAGCATGATGCTGGCTTTTTTGTGCGCGGCGGCTTTGTCGTGAGCCCGCGCTTTGGCCTGGCGTTTGTGCCGGATGAGCCGGACTGGGTGACGGCGCTGGCCGCCCACTGCATCCCGGCCTGGCGGGCGATGCCGGCGGGTTGAGTCGACCGGTCTCAGGCGTCGGTTTTTTCGAGCGCAGCGCGCGGTACCACCGCCATGGTCACGCGCGAGATGCAGACCAGCTTGTCCTGTTCGTTGACGATGCGCACTTCCCAGACCTGGCTGGTGCGGCCCAGATGCGCCGGCCTGGCCGTGCCAGTGACCCAGCCGTCCCGTACGGCGCGCACGTGGTTGGCATTGATTTCCTGGCCAACGCAGAGGAACTGGCTGGTGTCCACGGTACAGACCGAGGCGACCGAGGCCAGGGTTTCGGCCAGTACCATGGAGCAGCCGCCATGCAGCAGGCCGAAGGGCTGGCGCGTGCGGGCATCGACCGGCATGCGGGCAGTCAGGTAGTCATCGCCCAGTTCCATGCACTCGATGCCCAGGTGGCTGACGGCGCAGCCGCTGTTGAGCTGGTTGATCTGTTCAAGGGTGACGGGGTGGTGCCAGATGCGCATCGGAAAAATCCTGGAATGAAACGGTCGTTCCATTTTAGGGCGGCGCTTGCCATGGCCGATCCGCAGGTAAACCCTGAGTTGACGCTTGCGTCAATGCGCTTATCCTGACAAGCCCGTGATGGCTACCTGGAGCAGACTGCCGATGCTGAGCAAAGAAGAGATCAGCGCCTTTCTGGCGCGCGAATTTCCACAGACCAAGTGCGTGATCGAATCGCTGGGGGATGGCGAGGCGCTGCTGTCACATCCGGTGGGAGAAGAGGAACTGCGGCCCGGTGGCACGGTGTCGGGGCCGGTGATGATGGGGCTGGCCGATGTGGCCCTGTATGTGGCGCTGTTCACGCGGATCGGCATTGTGCCGCTGGCGGTGACCACCAATCTGACCACGAACTTCCTGCGCAAGCCATCTGGTGACCGGCCGATTCTGGCGCGCTGCCGCATGATCAAGGTCGGGCGTACCCAGGCCGTGGGTGAGGTATCGCTGTATTCGGAAGGCAGCCCGGAGAAGACGGTAGCGCATGTGGTGGGCACTTACGCCATTCCGCCCCGGGGCTGATCAGTGCGCGCTGCGGGCGCGCGGATTCACGTATTGGCGGAAGAAGCGCAGTGACTCGCGGCTGGCATCCGGTCCGGCCGGATCGGTGTAGCTGCCGGCAGGCTGGCCGCCGCTCCAGGCATGGCCGAGGCCGTGCACCATCCAGAGTTCGCCGGCGATGCTGCCGCCGGGGGTGAGATAGCGCGTCAGCGTGACCTCGCGGCCCTGCTGGTCGATGCGCTGTTGCGCCGACTGGCAGCCTGGCGGGATCATGGCGCTGATCACGTTGTGGCCGTTGTCCGGATGCACGGTTTCATCACGATCCCCCTGGAAGACCAGGACCGGCACCAGCGGGTGTCCTTCGGGCAGGGGCGTGCCCTTGGCGCCACGGCGCATCGCGCTGAATGCCCCCGGAATACTGGTGGCGGCCGCAGGCGGCAGCCCGGCATGGATGGCCGCAGCGGCAAACAGGTCGGGGTAGTTGCGGGCCATCAGCGCCGTCATGGCACCGCCTGCCGACAGGCCGGCGACATAGATGCGCGAGGGATCGACCGGGTGCTGCCGGATCGCCTTGCGCACCATGGAAGCGATCAGCTCCGGCTCGCCCCAGTCGCGGCGCTGGTTGCGGCGCGAAAACCAGTTCCAGCAGCCCTGCGGGTTGCGCTTGCGGTTCTGGCCCGGATAGAGCACGAAAAAGCCTTCGCTGTCACCCAGCTGGTCCATGCCGGTGCCGGCGGCGAAGTCATCGGGATTCTGCTTGCAGCCATGCAGCATCAGGACCAGCGCACGCGGCCGTTGCGGATCGGCCTGGATCGGGATGAACAGGCGGTAGTCGCTGCTGCCGACGCCGGGCTGGAATTCCTCGCCGCGTTCGTAGTGACCGCGCAAGCCGGCAGGCGCCGGTGCAGGCGGCGTGACCGGAGTCCGTGGGGCTCCGGAGGGCGGCGGGGAAGGGCGCTTGCGGCGCAGCAGCGAGCTGACGCCGTTCTTGAGTTTGTCAATCCAGGTCATGCGCGTGATTGTGCAGGAAACGGGCTCCTGTCATGCAGGCAGGGGCAGGCCAGTCGGGGGATAACCCTGCATCAGGCAGGACTACTTGGTTGGAAAAGTGACACAAATACTCACAGTCTGCTACAACGGCGACATTCCGGCCATCCGGGCGGAATTTTTTCCAAGGAGTTCAGCATGAATCAAATGTTATCCCGGCTCCTGTGGCTGGTGGTGGCCATTGCCGGGGCCGGTGCCCTGGGTTATGTGGCACTGCAGCGAGGGGAGTCCATCAATGCCTTGTGGATTGTCGTGGCTGCAGTGTGTGTCTACCTGATTGCCTACCGCTACTACAGTCTGTTCATTGCCAACAAGGTACTGGGTCTGGATGCCACGCGCATGACACCGGCCTGGCGTCACAACGACGGTCTGGACTATGTGCCGACCAACAAGGGGGTGCTGTTCGGTCACCACTTTGCCGCGATTGCCGGTGCCGGTCCGCTGGTCGGTCCGGTGCTGGCCGCACAGATGGGCTACCTGCCCGGCATGCTGTGGATCCTGGCCGGCGTGGTGTTTGCCGGTGCAGTCCAGGACTTCATGGTGCTGTTCGTGTCCACACGCCGTGACGGACGCTCGCTGGGCGATCTGATCAAGTCCGAAATGGGCCCGGTGGCCGGCGTCATCGCGCTGTTTGGCACCTTCATGATCATGATCATCATCCTGGCGGTGCTGGCCCTGATCGTGGTCAAGGCGCTGGCGCACAGCCCCTGGGGCACCTTCACCGTGGCCGCCACGATCCCGATCGCCATCTTCATGGGTCTGTACATGCGCTACCTGCGCCCGGGCCGCATTGGCGAGATTTCCGTGATCGGCTTCCTGATGCTGATGTGGGCCTTGTACTACGGTGGCGTGGTAGCCGAGACGCCGTCGCTGGCGCAGCACTTCGACCTGGACGGCAAGCAGCTGACCTGGGCGCTGGTGATTTACGGCTTTATTGCCGCCGTGCTGCCGGTCTGGCTGTTGCTGGCCCCGCGTGACTACCTGTCCACCTTCCTGAAGATCGGCACGATTGCCGGCCTGGCGCTGGGTGTGCTGTTCATTGCCCCCGAAATGCGCATGCCGGCCGTGACCCGTTTCATCGACGGTACCGGCCCGGCCTGGAGTGGCAACCTGTTCCCCTTCCTGTTCATCACGATTGCCTGCGGTGCCGTATCCGGCTTCCACGCGCTGATCTCTTCCGGCACCACGCCGAAGATGCTGGAAAACGAAAGCCATGCACGCCTGATCGGTTACGGCGGCATGCTGATGGAATCGTTCGTGGCCATCATGGCGCTGATTGCCGCGTCCGTGATTGATCCGGGCGTCTACTTTGCCATGAACGCGCCGGCTGCCGTGCTCGGCACCACGCCCGAATCGGCTGCAGCCGTGATCAACGGCTGGGGCTTTGCCATCACGCCGGAAATCCTGAACCAGGTGGCAGCCGATGTGGGTGAAGCCACCATCATCTCGCGTGCCGGTGGCGCGCCGACGCTGGCCGTGGGCATGGCCCACATCCTGCACCAGGTGTTTGGTGGCGAGGGCATGATGGCGTTCTGGTACCACTTTGCCATCCTGTTCGAGGCGCTGTTCATCCTGACCGCAGTTGATGCCGGTACCCGTTCCGGCCGCTTCATGCTGCAGGACCTGCTGGGCAACTTTGTCCCGGCGCTGAAGAAGACCGATTCCCTGGCCGGCAACCTGGTGGCGACTGGCGTCTGTGTGGCGCTGTGGGGCTACTTCCTCTACCAGGGCGTGGTCGATCCGCTGGGCGGCATCAATACGCTGTGGCCGCTGTTCGGCATTGCCAACCAGATGCTGGCCGCGATTGCGCTGACGCTGGTGGCAACCGTGCTGTTCAAGATGAAGAAGGACCGCTACGCCTGGGTTGCCATCGTGCCCACGGTCTGGCTGCTGATCATCACCATGTACGCCGGTTTCCAGAAACTGTTCCATACCGATCCGCGCATCGGCTTCCTGGCGCTGGCCAACAAGTTTGCTGACGCGATGGCGGCAGGCAAGGTGCTGGCTCCGGCCAAGTCGATGGAGGAAATGGGCCGGCTGGTGTTCAACAACCGCCTGGATGCGGCCCTGACGGCCTTGTTCATGACCGTGGTAGTGGTTATCCTCATGTACGGTATCCGTACCTCGCTGGCTGCGCGCCGGCAGGCACAGCCGGTCATGCACGAAGTGCCTTACGAGCCGCTGCCCGCCGAGGCCATGGCCAAGGCCCACTGAAGGAGATCCGCATGTTGCAGAAATTGGCCGCAGCCGGCCGCTACTTCGGACAGACTGCCCGCTTGATGGTGGGGGTTCCCAGCTATGACAACTACCTGGCGCACATGAAGCGCACCCATCCGGACCAGACGGTGATGAGCTACGAGCAGTTCTTCATCAACCGGCAGGAAGCCCGCTACGGCGGCGGCATCGGGCGCTGCTGCTGACGGTTGGAGGCGGGGCACTGTTCCCGCCACTCTGCAAAACGGCCACACCCTGATCAGGTGTGGCCGTTTTACGTTCAGGGTAAACCCTTGGGTGAGGCGTAAAGCACGGTCGTGCGGCAAAAGTAGACGCTAGCATGTATACATAAAGCAACAGCACCGGCCCGTTGCCGGTGCGATAACCAGAGAAGAATCATGGATATGGCACCCAGTACTGGTGCAGCGCGGGCCAGCCCGCTGACATTGGCCACGGGTCTGGCAACGGTTCCTTCCACCTTGCGCATTCCGCTGGCCGGGCGCGCCATGGGGGATGCCATGTTCCCGCATCTGGCCATCCATGACGGGTATGCCGCCAGCGTGCTGCAAGCCATCGGCGATGATGGTTCGCGCTGGTCACAGGACCGCCACAGCATCTGGGGAGTACTGGTCCGTACGCGTTTCATTCTGGACAAGGCGCAGGCTTTTCTGCAGCAGCATCCGGATGCGGTGTTCCTGAATCTGGGCTGCGGCCTGAGCCAGTATTTCCAGTGGCTGGACAACGGCAGCAGCCTGATGGTCGATGCCGATTTGCCTGAAGTGATGCAGCTGCGGGAGCAACTGCTGCCCTGCATCAACGAACGTCATCATTGTGCTTTGCTGGATCTGACCGCAAGCGACTGGTGGCAGCAGTTGCCACTGGAGCAGATTGGCACGCGCCCGGTGTTCGTGATGCTGGAAGGCGTCACCATGTACCTGGAGCCGGAGCAGGTGCAGCACCTGCTGCACACGCTGGCCACGCACCTGCCGATCGGCTCGCAGATGGTGATGGATGCCTTCAGCCAGCTGGCCTGCGGTTCGACCTACTGGCATCCGTCATTGCGCCAGACCGGGGCCAGTCTGCGCTGGGGCCTGGCGCATGCCGGCAGTCTGCAGGGCATGGAAGGGCGTCTGAAGCAGCTGGACTGCAAGGATGTCATGGCGGGCTACGACTGGACACTGGCGATGGCCATGGGGGGCTTCACCATGCTGTCGGGCGTGCCGTTCTACGCCATGTACCAGTTGTCCTGGGAATAAGCCGCGCGGGCCGCGCGTCCAGCCACTCAGGCCAGTTCCACGATCATTTCGATTTCAACGCAGGCACCCAGCGGCAGCTGCGGCACGCCAAAGGCGCTGCGTGCGTGTGCGCCCACTTCCGGACCGAACAGCTCGCCCAGCAGCTCGCTGCAGCCGTTGGTTACCAGGTGCTGCTCGGTGTACTCGCTGGTGGAGTTGACCAGGCTCATCAGCTTGACCACGCGCTTGATGCGTTTGAGGTCGCCGGTAGCCGCCTGCAGCGTGCCCAGCAGGTCGATGGCGACGGCGCGCGCCGCCTGGGCGCCGGTGGCGGTATCCATGTTCTTGCCGAGCTGGCCGGTCCAGACGGCACCATCGCGCTTGGCGATATGGCCGCTCAGGAACAGCAGATGGCCGGATTGCACATAGGGCACATAGGCGGCTGCCGGTACTGCCACGGGCGGCAGGCTGATTCCAAGGCTGTCGAGTCGGGTGTAGATATCGGACATGGGGAACTCCTGGTGAAGTGGGCGGGATTTGCGCTACCATCACGGCATGCGGCAAATAGTAATACAAAATAATTATAAAAATACAGATCTGGTCACCCGCGCCTGGCCGGCTCCGGGGATTACCGGTGCGGCACTGGCCTGGCTTGTCGGGCTCTGGCTGCAGCTGCAACAGGCCGTGCTGTCGCCGCTGTGGCAATACCAGCTGGCAGCATTGTCGGCGCTGGGCATCACCGGATTGTGCCTGAAACAGCGTCGCGCCTTGCCCCTGCTGTGGCTGTTTCTGCCCCTGCTGGGTTGGGGCGTGGCGGGCTGGCAGGCCAGTGGCATGCTAGCGCAGCAGCTCGATGCAGCGCTGGAGGGGCGCACGCTGCAGGTCAGCGGTGTAGTGCAGGGGCTGCCACAATGGTCTGCCGAGGGATCGCGTTTCGAATTCAGAGTCGAGCAGGCCGTCGGGTCCGATGGCCGGGCCGTCAGCTTGCCCGGGCAGCTGTCGGTGGGCTGGTCGCAGCCGGCGCAAGCGGGATCGTGCCAGGCTTGCGTGCAAGCCGGCGAGCGCTGGCAGCTGGCGCTGCAGCTGCGCAAGCCGCATGGGTATCGCAATCCGTTCGGCTTCGATCTGGAACGCTGGATGTGGGAGCAGGGACTGGGGGCGACGGCCCAGGTGCGTGCGCAGGAGGGGGCACTGCGGCTGCAGGATTTGGGCTGGCTGTCGCCGCAGCATCGGCTGGATCGGCTGCGCTTGCAGGTGCGTGAGCGGATCCGGGCGCACTGGTCGCCTGATGACGCGGCCGGCCAGCGCGCCGGCCAGATGCTGGTGGCGCTGGTCGTGGGGGATCAGGCGGCCATCGCGCAGGACGACTGGACCGTGTTCCGGCGCACCGGGATCGCGCACCTGGTGAGCATTTCCGGCCTGCACGTGACCATGTTTGCCTGGCTGGCGGCAGCTCTGGTGGGCTGGTGCTGGCGCTGGACGGCGCGCCGGGGCTGGTCTTGCTGCCTGTGGCTGCCGGCGCAGCATGCTGCGGCCATTGGGGCCTGCCTGCTGGCGGCCGGCTACGCCTGGTTCAGCGGCTGGGGCGTGCCGGCGCAGCGTACGGTCTGGATGCTGGCGGTGGTGGCCCTGCTGCGTTGCAGTGGCCGGCAATGGCCCTGGCATGCCGTACTTGGTGCGGCTGCCGTGCTGGTGACGGCACTGCACCCGCTGGCCCTGCTGCAGCCGGGTTTCTGGCTCAGTTTTGTCGCGGTGGGGGTGTTGTTCCTGACGGGTGAAACCGCTGCAGCTGCTGCGCCAACCGGTTGGTGGCCGCGCTTGCGGGCTGCCATGGCCGGCTTTGCGCAGCAGCAACTGGTGGTGCTGCTGGCCCTGACACCGCTGGCGCTGCTGATGTTCGGTCAGGTATCGGTGGTAGGCGTGCTGGCCAATGCCGTGGCGGTGCCGGTGGTGACGCTGCTGGTGACGCCGCTGGCCATGCTGGGGGTGCTCTGGTCGCCAGTCTGGAGCGTGGCCGGTGCCGTGTTGCAACTGGGTTGGCCGGGGCTGGTCTGGATGTCGGCCTATCCCTGGGCCGTGTACGGCACGGCCATGGCGCCGGGCTGGGCCGGCGCTGCCGGTATCGCCGGCGGCGCGCTGCTGTGCCTGCGGCTGCCGCCCTGGTGTCGGGCATGGGGTCTGGCTGCGCTGCTGCCGGTGCTGTGCTGGCAGGCTCCGGCACCGCCGCCCGGGGAGTTCAGCCTGCAGGCGGTGGATGTGGGGCAGGGCGGTGCGGTGCTGCTGCGCACCGCGCGCCACAACCTGCTGTTCGATACCGGCCCGACGATTGGCCGCCATACCGATGCTGGCGAACGTGTTCTGGTTCCGCTGCTCGCAGCGCAGGGCCTGCAGCTGGATCGCATCGTGCTCAGCCATTCCGATAGCGATCATGTGGGCGGCCTGCTGTCGCTGCTGGAGAGCCAGCCGCAGGTGCCTGTGGCGGGTGTGATCGAGCCGGACAACCCGCTGCATGCCCGGCTGCCGATCCAGCCCTGTCTGGCCGGACAGCACTGGGAGTGGGACGGCGTGGCGTTTGACATACTGCATCCGTCTGCGCAGGATCTGGCGCAAGGCGACTGGGGCAATGGCAGCAGCTGTGTGCTGCGTGTCAGCAATGCCGGGCACGCAGCGATGCTGATGGGCGATGCCGAGTTTGTCAGCGAAACACGCCTGCTGCAGCGTTACCCGGTCGCGCAGCTGCGTGCCGATGTGCTGCTGGCGGGTCACCACGGCAGCAACAGCTCCACCGGCAGTGCCTGGCTGCAGGCGGTGCAGCCGCGCTGGACCCTGATCCAGCATGGCTATCGCAACCGCTACGGCCACCCGCATGCCGATGTGTTGCAGCGCTTGCAGCAGCATGGCACCAGTGTGGTGCGCAGTGATGCCTGTGGTGCGGCATGGTGGGGATCCTGGAAGAACGAGGTGCACTGTGAACGTGCGCGCGAGGCACATTTCTGGTCACACCGGCTGCCGTGAATACCGTGTTGCCGGGCTGACGCATGTTCAGGCATGATTCCTGCATGTCATCTGACGAACCTGAAACCCAGAGGAGCCCCGTCGATCATGCGTGCCTTTGATGAAATGTATGCCTCCGTTCCCTACGCCGACGAGCAGGTGCGCGAACACTATCGGCGCTATGCCGACTGGCTGCAGGACCAGAGCGTCGAGTCCATGGCGCGGCGGCGCGAGGAAGCCGAAATGATCTTCCGCAAGGTCGGCATCACCTTTGCCGTGTATGGCGACAAGGATGAAGACGGTGCCGGCACCGAACGCCTGATTCCCTTCGATCTGGTGCCGCGCATCATTCCGTCGCAGGAGTGGCAGCGGCTGGAGCGGGGGCTGGTACAGCGTGTCACTGCGCTCAACCGCTTTATCCATGATGTCTACCACGATCAGGACATCCTGAAGGCCGGTGTGATTCCTGCAGCGCAGGTGCACGGAAATGCGCAGTACCGGCCGGAGATGGAAGGGCTGGCCGTACCGCATGGTGTCTATTCGCATATCAGCGGCATCGATATCGTGCGTGCCAGCCATGGGGCGCAGGAGGGCGAGTATTTCGTGCTCGAAGACAATCTGCGCGTGCCCAGCGGCGTCAGCTACATGCTGGAAAACCGCAAGATGTCGATGCGCCTGTGCCCGGAGCTGTTCCGCCACTACCAGGTGGAACCGGTGGCGCATTATGCCGACCTGCTGCTGGAGACGCTGCGCTCCTGCGCGCCGTCAGCAGTGTCCGATCCGGTGGTGGTGGTGCTGACGCCCGGCATGTACAACAGCGCCTATTTCGAGCACGCTTTTCTGGCGCAGCAGATGGGCGTGGAACTGGTAGAGGGTCAGGATCTGTTCGTGCGGGACGGTTTTGTCTACATGCGCACCACGCATGGCCCGCAGCGCGTTGATGTGATCTATCGCCGCATCGACGACGATTTTCTGGATCCGCGCGTGTTCCGGCCCGATTCGACATTGGGCTGCGCCGGATTGATGGAGGCCTACCGTGCCGGCCGCGTCAGCATCTGCAATGCGGTCGGCACCGGTATCGCCGATGACAAGTCGATCTATCCCCATGTGCCGAAGATGATCGAGTTCTACCTGGGAGAAAAGCCGATCCTGTCCAATGTGCCAACCTGGTGCTGCCGCGAGCCGGACGATCTGCGCCATGTGCTGGCGCACCTGGACGAACTGGTGGTGAAGGAAGTGCATGGTGCCGGAGGCTACGGCATGCTGATCGGCCCGACCGCCAGCCAGGCCGAGCTGGCGGCATTCCGCCGGGTGCTGCAGGCCCATCCCGAGCGCTATATCGCGCAGCCGACGCTGAGCCTGTCGAGCTGTCCGACCTATGTGGAGCAGGGCATTGCGCCGCGCCATATCGACCTGCGCCCCTTCGTGCTGGCCGGGGAATCGGTACAGATGGTGGCCGGTGGCCTGACCCGCGTTGCGCTGAAAGAGGGCTCGCTGGTGGTCAACTCCTCACAGGGGGGCGGCACCAAGGACACCTGGGTCGTCTGATCCGCAGCTGCATTCATTCACGCCATACGAGAACCACCATGCTATCCAGAACCGCCGATCACCTCCTGTGGATGTCCCGCTACATCGAGCGCGCCGAGAACACCGCTCGCATGCTCGATGTCAATTACCAGACCACGCTGCTGCCGCAGTCGGCCAGCCAGGCCGAGCAGGGCTGGTCCGGCCTGCTGTCGATCTGTGAGCTGCTGCCCGAGTACCGCCAGCGCCATGGCAGCATCCAGCCCGACCGGGTGATCGATTTCATGGTGGCGGATCTGGACAACCCGGCGTCCATCATGTCCTGCCTGCATGCCTCGCGTGAAAATGCACGGGCGGTACGCGGTACGCTCACCACGGAAGTCTGGGAAACCTACAACCAGGTCTGGCTGGAGGCCGGCAAGCTGCTGGAAACCGATGTGCTGCGCATCGATCCCAGCCGTTTCCTGGAATGGGTCAAGTACCACTCGCACCTGTCGCGCGGTGTGATCCTGGGCACCATGCTGATGGACCAGGCCTTGCACTTCATGCGCCTGGGTACCTTTCTGGAGCGGGCCGACAACACGGCACGTCTGCTCGATGTCAAGTTCCACAGCAACGAGCGTGTGCCGGCGATGGATCTCGATGATGACGAGGAGCTCGATTTCTACTACTGGAGCAACATGCTGCGCAGCGTGTCGGCCTTCGAGATCTACCGCAAGGTCTACCGTGACGTGATCACGCCCGAGCGCGTGGCCGAGCTGCTGATCATGCGCCCCGACATGCCGCGTTCACTCGTCTACTGCCTGAATCAGGTGGTGGGCAATCTGGAGCGCATCGGTGCCAGCATGCACAGTGGCAGCCAGTCACGCCGGCTCGCCGGACGATTGCAGACCGATCTGCACTATGGCGATATCCGCGAGATTCTGCACACCGGACTGCACCCCTACCTGACACACTTTCTCGAGCGCGTGCATGCGCTGGGCATGGCGGTCACGCGCGAATTCCTGCATCCGGAGCATTGAGCCGGTGGTCAGCGCTGCGGCCCGCTGCCGGCCATGTGCAAGCGGATGCGCTGTACCGGCAGGCCGTCCTGCTGCAGCCGTGACAGCCACAGCGGCAGCAGCTGGCGCACCTTGGCCGCCACCGCATTGCCGGAGATGATGACGCACCACTCGCCATCCTGCACGGCGCCCCAGGTGATGCGGCTGCGCATCATCGGCGGTACCAGCCGCGCAATGCTCTGGCTGCACTGCTGTGACAGCTGCATGCACTGCAGCAGCGATCCCAGCACGGGGGCTTCCTGTGCGGCCTGGTTGATGTGAATGGCGTAATGCTTGCGCTCCATGCACCGATTATCGGCCAGCGGTGGCCATCGTGCAGCACCTTGTCACACCCGCAGGGGCTGGCGTCACGTGGCGCACAGGCGGCAAGAGTAGAATAGATCGTCTTATCCGGTGCCGGGAACAGGGTCCGGCATGGGGAAGCAGCCTTGCAGTACGGCCTTTTGCCCCCATGTAGCCTTTTTCGGATTTTCGTTTCCCGGTGCTCCGGTTTTCATTACCTACCAAGGACATGGCCGACTGGTGCTGCAACAGCCCGGGCGGTGATGTAGATGCATGGCCACATTCCTGACAAAAATCTTCGGCAGCCGCAATGACCGGCTGCTGGGCAAGTACCGCAAGGTCGTCTCGCGTGTCAACGCGCTCGAACAAGAATACGAACAGCTCACCGACGAACAGATTCCGGCCAAGACCGCGGAATTCCGCCAGCGCATCGCGGAGGGTGCCAGTACCGACAGCCTGCTGCCCGAAGCCTTTGCGCTGGTGCGCGAAGCCTCGCGCCGCATCATGAAGATGCGCCACTTTGACGTGCAGATGCTGGGTGGCCAGGCGCTGCACGAAGGCAAGATTGCCGAAATGCGCACCGGCGAGGGCAAGACCCTGACCGCCACGCTGCCGGTCTACCTGAATGCGCTCACCGGCAAGGGCGTGCACGTGGTCACGGTCAACGACTACCTGGCCAGTCGCGATGCCCAGTGGATGGGTCGCCTGTACAACTTCCTGGGCATGACGGTGGGCATCAACCTGCCCAACATGTCGCGTGCCGAGAAGCAGCAGGCCTACGCCGCCGACATCACCTACGGCACCAACAACGAATTCGGTTTCGACTACCTGCGCGACAACATGGTCTACGACCTGACCGAGCGCGTGCAGCGCCCGCTGCACTTCGCCATCGTCGACGAGGTGGACTCGATCCTGATCGACGAGGCGCGCACGCCGCTGATCATCAGTGGCCAGGCCGACGACCACACCGAGATGTACCGCGTGATGAACCAGGTCGCTCCGCAGTTGACACGCCAGGAAGGTGAGGCGGATCCGCTCACCGGCGAAGGCGTGACCAAGCCGGGCGATTTCACCGTGGACGAAAAGGCGCACCAGGTCTACCTGACCGACCAGGGCCACGAGCGTGCCGAGGACCTCCTGGCCAAGATCGGCCTGCTGCCGGAAGGCGCATCGTTGTACGATCCGGCCAACATCACGCTGATGCATCACCTGTATGCCGCCTTGCGTGCACACAATCTGTACCACCGTGACCAGCACTACGTGGTGCAGCAGGGCGAAAAGGGCCTGGAAATCGTCATCGTGGACGAATTCACCGGTCGCCTGATGGCCGGCCGCCGCTGGAGCGACGGCCTGCACCAGGCGGTCGAAGCCAAGGAAAACGTGCCGATCCAGGCCGAGAACCAGACCCTGGCCTCGATCACCTTCCAGAACTATTTCCGCCTGTACGAAAAGCTGTCCGGCATGACCGGTACCGCCGATACCGAGGCCTATGAATTCCAGGAAATCTACGGCCTCGAAACCGTGGTGATCCCGCCCAACCGTCCGAGCCTGCGCGAAGACCAGCTGGACCGCGTCTACAAGACCACGCCCGAGAAGTACCAGGCGGCCATCGACGATATCCGTGACTGCTACGAGCGCGGCCAGCCGGTGCTGGTGGGCACGACTTCCATCGAGAACTCCGAGATCATCTCCGGCATGCTGACCGAAGCCGGTCTGCCGCACCAGGTGCTCAACGCCAAGCAGCATGAACGCGAAGCCGAAATCGTGGCCCAGGCCGGCCGCGCCAAGATGATCACGATCGCCACCAACATGGCCGGTCGCGGTACCGACATCGTGCTGGGCGGCAACCTGGAGAAGATGATTGCGGCGGTCGAGGCCGACAGTTCGCTGGAAGAGGCCGTGCGCCAGCAGCGTGTCACCAGCCTGCGCGACAACTGGCAGCAAGACCACGACAACATCCGCGAGCTGGGCGGCCTGCGCATCATTGCCACCGAGCGCCACGAATCGCGCCGTATCGACAACCAGCTGCGTGGCCGTTCCGGCCGCCAGGGCGATCCGGGCTCGTCCCGCTTCTACCTGAGCCTGGATGACCAGCTGATGCGCATCTTTGCCGGTGACCGCGTGCGCGCCATCATGGACCGCCTGAAGATGCCCGAGGGCGAGGCGATCGAGGCTGGCATGGTCACGCGCAGCATCGAGAGCGCACAACGCAAGGTCGAGGCACGCAACTTCGACATCCGCAAGCAGCTGCTCGAGTACGACGACGTCGCCAACGAGCAGCGCAAGGTGATCTACCGCCAGCGCAACGAGGTGCTGGAGTCGCAGGGCATCCAGGACGGCGTGGATGGTCTGCGCCACGGCTGTTTCACCGACCTGGTGAATGCCTTCGTGCCGCCCGAGAGCATGGAAGAGCAGTGGGATCTGCCCGGCCTGGAAAAGGTGCTGGCGGAAGAGTGGGGCGTGTCCATCAACCTGCGTGCCGAGGTCGAGAAATCCAGCAGCATGACCTCCGAGGACATCCTGGAGCGCGTGCTGCAGGAAACCGATAGCGCTTTCCGGGCCAAGATGGCGCTGGTCGGCGAAGAGCAGTTCATCAATTTCGAGCGCGCCGTGGTGCTGCAGAGCATCGACACGCACTGGCGCGAACACCTGAGTGCGCTCGACCACCTGCGCCAGGGCATCCACCTGCGCGGCTATGCGCAAAAGCAGCCCAAGCAGGAATACAAGCGCGAGGCTTTCGAGCTGTTCGGCCAGATGCTCGATGCCATCAAGAACGATGCCACCCGCATCCTGATGACGGTGCGCATCCAGTCGCCCGAGCAGCTGGACGAGGCTGCCGACCAGATGGTGGGCAACGAGGGCGGTGGCTACATCAACATCACCTACACTTCGCCCGATGAATCCGGCGTGCCGCAGCAAACCGCTGGCGCGCCGCTGGGCGAAGACGAGACGCTGTCGTCCGATACCTTTGTCGGTGTCGGCCGCAATGATCCGTGCCCGTGCGGCAGTGGCAAGAAGTACAAGCAGTGCCACGGCAAGCTGAGCTGATTTTTCCTACTTTCCTGCAGGAGCATCCATGCCCGTACAACTCCAAGCCCCCCGTCCCGAAGACCTGCATCCGGTTGCCGGCGTGCGCCTGGGCGTGACCGAAGCCGGTGTGCGCAAGGCCAACCGCAAGGACCTGACCGTGATCCTGCTGGACGAGGGTGCCAGCGTGGGGGCGGTGTTCACGCAGAACCGCTATTGCGCGGCACCGGTGCAGGTCTGCCGTGAGCATCTGGCGGCAGACGGCGCAGCGATCCGTGCGCTGGTCATCAATACCGGCAATGCCAACGCCGGTACCGGCGCCAGCGGCCTGCAGCATGCACGCCAGACCTGCGAGGCGATGGCGACACAGCTCGGTGTGCAGCCGCAGCAGATCCTGCCGTTCTCGACGGGCGTGATCATGGAGCCGTTGCCGGTGGATCGCATCATCGCCCGCTTGCCCGATGCGATTGATGCCGCAGCCCCTGACCAGTGGGCCGTGGCCGCCGAAGGCATCATGACCACCGACACCCTGCCCAAGGCCTGCAGTGCCACGGCGCAAGTGGGCGGTGCCACCGTCAGCATCACCGGCATCAGCAAGGGTGCCGGCATGATCCGGCCGAACATGGCCACCATGCTGGGCTTTCTGGCCACCGATGCGCGCGTCAGCCAGGGCGTGATGGCACAGCTGGCACGCGAGCTGGCCGACGGCTCCTTCAACCGCATCACCATCGATGGCGATACCTCCACCAACGACTCCTTCGTGGTCATTGCCAGCAACCAGGCCGATCATGCCGAGATCACATCGCTCGACAGTGCTGAAGGCCAGGCGCTCAAGGCCGCCATGCAGGCCGTGGCGCTCAAGTTGGCGCAGGCCATCGTGCGCGACGGCGAAGGGGCGACCAAGTTCATCACGGTGCAGGTCGAAGGCGGCAAGACCGCCGCGGAGTGCCGTCTGGCGGCCTACGCGATCGCGCATTCGCCGCTGGTCAAGACCGCGTTCTATGCCAGCGACCCGAACCTGGGCCGCATTCTGGCGGCAGTCGGTTATGCCGGCATTACCGATCTGGACCAGGAAAAGATCGAGCTGTATCTGGATGACGTGCATGTGGTCACGCAGGGTGGCCGCAACCCGTCCTACCAGGAGGCCGATGGCCAGCGCGTGATGCAGCAGGCCGAGATCACCGTGCGCGTACAGCTGGGACGCGGCCAGGCCACCGACACGGTCTGGACCTGCGATCTGAGCCACGATTATGTGAGCATCAACGCGGACTACCGTTCGTGACCGGATCCTGAGGATTCAGACAAGACAAAGGCGGCTCCGGGGAGCCGCCTTTGTCTTGTGGCAGGCAGGGCAGGGTATTTCAGTGCAGTGTGTCGTTGCCCGGCAGCAGCTGTGCGCCCGGCTCCAGCTTGAAGAAGCCGGCGCCAGCCGAGCCGCGACCGATTTCATCTACCGTGGCTTCGCGCACGCCGTGGATGCGCAACTGCAGGTGCAGGCTGATGCCGGCCAGCGGGTGGTTGCCGTCCAGCACCACATGATCGGGGTAGAGGTCGGTCACGATATAGAGCGCGTCCTGCGGGATGTCCGGGCTGCAGCCGGCGGGCAGGGCCTGACCGTCGAATGTCATGCCTTCCTCGGTTTCGGCCGGGAACAGCGTGCGCGCTTCGAGAAAGATCAGGTTTTCGTCGTAATCGCCAAAGGCATCCAGCGGCTCCAGATCGAGCTTGACCGTGTCGCCGACATGGCGACCGATCAGCGCCTGGTCGATGCTGTTCAGCAGGTCGTCGCCGCCCACCAGGAATTCGACCGGATCTTCCAGCTCGTCGAGCAGATCGCCCATGGAGTCCTTCATGATCCAGGTCAGCGCCACCACCGACTGGTCAGTGACGACAGGGGTTTCAGGGGTATCGTTGTCTGTGGTGTTTTCCATTGCACAATTGTCCCATGAACACACAAGCCCCCATGACCTTGCTGGGTCAACTTTCTCCCGCCGATTTCATGCGGCAGTACTGGCAGCGCCAGCCGCTCGTGATCCGCCAGGCGATTCCCGGTTTCCAGCCGCTGCTCAGCCGCGAGCAACTGGCCGCTCTGGCCAGTCAGGACGAGGTTGAATCGCGCCTGATCGGCGATTTTGCTGATGGTGGCTGGCAAATGGAGCGTGGCCCGTTCGAGGCCGAAGAGCTGCCAGGCCATGACGAGCCGAAATGGACGCTGCTGGTGCAGGGCGTGGATCTGCACGATGCACGGGTGCATGCGCTGATGCAGCAGTTCCGCTTCATCCCCGATGCCCGTCTGGATGACGTGATGATCAGCTATGCCACCGAAGGAGGTGGTGTCGGGCCGCACTTTGACAGCTACGACGTGTTCCTGCTGCAGGCCATGGGCAAGCGCCGCTGGCGCATTGGCCGCCAGCAAGACCGCACGCTGCTGCCGGACCTGCCGGTGCGCATTCTGGCCGATTTCCAGCCGGAAGAGGAGTTTGTGCTGGAACCGGGCGACATGCTGTACCTGCCGCCGGGCTGGGCGCACGATGGCGTGGCGGTGGAAGGGGAGTGCATGACCTATTCCATCGGTTTCCGTGTGCCGCAACGTGGCGATCTGGCGCGTGAGCTGCTGGGCCGCATGGCCGATCCGGCAGCCGATGCCCTTGGCGAGGCGTTGTACGAGGATGCCGACCAGCCGGCGGTGCAGGCGTCGGCAGCGATTCCCGTCAGCATGCAGGACTTCGCGCGGCAGGCTATCGCAGAAGCATTGCAGGACGATGACAATCTGGCCTGTGCGCTTGGCGAATATCTGACAGAACCCAAGGCCAACGTCTGGTTTGACGTGCCCGAGCAACAGCCCGAGGGGCTGCAGGCCTGCTACTGGCTGGACCGCCGCACCCGCATGCTGTATGACGAGCAGCATGTGTTCATCAACGGCGAAAGCTACCGTGCCGCCGGGGAAGATGCGGCCCTGATGCGCCAGCTGGCCAACCAGCGCCAGCTGGATGCCGACACCCTGGCAGCCGCCAGCGAGGACGCACGCGCGCTGCTGCTGTCCTGGGCAGATGACGGCTGGGGACACACCGGTGCTGCACTGCCGCAATAATGTGGCAAGCTGACAACAGATTGACATTTCCTCACAAGCGCGGCGTCAGCTTTTGTCAGCTTGTTGGGTGTTTTCCCTATAATGCGTGGCAGGGGGCAAGTAACGGGCTTCCTCCCGTCCTCCTGCCGTCAGGCAGAGAACATTTCCGGAAACTGTCTCGTACCCAATACATTCCTGAAGGATTGAAAAAATGAACAAGTCTTACCTGATCGCTGCTGTTATCGCTGCTGCTGCCCTGACCGCTTGCGGCAAGAAAGAAGACGCTGCTGTGCAAGCCGCTTCTGCTGCTGCTTCCGCTGCTGACGCTGCTGCTTCCGCCGCTTCTGCTGTTGACGCTGCTGCTTCCGCTGCTGCCACGACCGTTGACAACGCTGCTTCCGCTACCGCTGACGCTGCTTCTTCCGCCGCTGCTGCTGCTACCGACGCGGCTGCTTCCGCTGTTGACGCCGCCGCTTCCGCTGTGGACGCTGCTGCTTCCAAGTAAGCACAGGTCAGCCACATGGCAGCGCAAGCTGCCATGCAGCAAGAAAAACCGCCTTGGTTCATTCAAGGCGGTTTTTTCATGCCTGTGGCCAGGCGAAACCGCATCAGACAGCGGCGGCGGCAGGCGACAGGCGTTGCCAGTCAGGCGATCCCGCCTGCCAGCGCAGCACTTGGGCGCGCTGCGGGCCATGGCCGGGTTCCAGTTCCCAGTCGCTCAGCACGATGCGCCGTAGCGCACAGCGGTCTTGCGGCTGCTGCAAGGCATGTTCGCCGGGGCGGTGCGTATGGCCGTGGATCAGTGTCGTGGCATCGTGTGCCAGCAGCCAGGCACGCGCCAGTTCCGCATCCACATCGGCATAGCCTTCCACGCCCAGCGCATTCTTGCGCGCATCGCTCTGGGCGCGCATCTGCTGCGTCATGGCGACCCGCGCCGCCAGCGGCTGTTGCAGGAATTGCTGCTGCACTGCGGGGTTACGCACTGTCTGGCGGAACTGCATGTAGGCCACATCATCGATGCACAGCGCATCGCCGTGGCTGAGCAGCACGCGCTCGCCATCGGGCAGTTGCAGCACGCTGGGATCGGGCAACATGCGTGCCCGGGCACGTTCGCAAAAGGCCTGGGCCAGCAGAAAATCGCGGTTGCCGTGCATCAGCAGCACCTGGCAGCCCCGTGCGGCCAGCGCCGCCAGCTCGTCGGCGACCTGCTGCTCGAAGGCGTGGCCGGCATCGTCCAGTACATCATCGCCCACCCAGACCTCGAAGATGTCGCCGAGCAGGAACAGCGCTTGCGCCGGCGTCTGGCGCAGGTAGTGGCGCAGCGTCTGCCAGGTGGCACCGTCCTGTTGCAGGTGCAGGTCGGAAATGCAGTCAATGGTGTGCCAGCCGGCTTCGGCCAGCAACAGCTCGGCGGCGGGGATCGGGTGCGTGGGGGCGGACGTGCTCATGTGCTTGCAGGAGTCGGATAAGAAAAAGGCCACGTCAGCGGGGGCTGCGTGGCCAGTGCGGTGCCGGTGATCCGATCAGAGCACGGTGGCCTTCTCGACCAGCACGTCGTCCTTCGGCACGTCATCGTGGTAGCCGCGACGGCCGGTGACGACCTTGGCGATCTGGTCAACCAGTTCGGAGCCCTTGACGACCTTGCCGAACACGGCGTAGCCCCAGCCCTGGGCGGTGGGCGACTTGAAGTTCAGGAAATCGTTGTTGGCAACGTTGATGAAGAACTGGGCGCTGGCGGAGTGCGGCGCAGAGGTACGGGCCATGGCGATGGTGTACTTGTCGTTCTTCAGGCCGTTGTCGGCCTCGTTCTTGATTTCGGCAGCGGTGGGCTTCTGGTCCATGCCGGGCACGAAGCCGCCGCCCTGGATCATGAAGCCGGGAATCACGCGGTGGAAGATGGTGCCGTCATAGTGGCCCTTGTTCACGTACTCCAGGAAGTTGGCCACGGTCACGGGTGCCTTTTCGGCATCCAGCTCGAGGGTGATGGTGCCGAGGCCGGCGATCTGCAGTTCGACTTGGGGGTTGGACATGGGTTGCCTTTGTGTCTGAAAAAATGGCTGCCGGGGGCAGGCGAACGCCTATTTTATCTGGCTCGCCGATTCGATCAGCACGGTGCGGCGCGGAACATCACTGGCAAAAGGGCCAAGCGGCCCGGTCTGCACCTGGCGGATGCGCATGACCGTGTCCATGCCGCTGACGACCTTGCCAAAGACGGTGTAGCCATACAGCTGCGGTGCACGTGCCAGGCTGCTGCGTGGCACGTTGGTGTAGGTGCGGCCCTGGTAGACGAAGCGCGGTACCGGATCGGCATCGGGAATCGGCACCGGATCCAGAAAACCGTTGTCCTTCACGTTGATGAAGAACTGGGCGGCTGCCGAATCGGGATCATTGGTGCGTGCCATGGCGATGCTGCCGCTGACGTTGCGCAGCCCGGCCTGGTAGGCCTGGCGGCCTTCGTGCGGTACGGTCTGGCGGGCCGGCCGCTCGATCAGTTTGGCATCGTAACCGCCGCCCTGGATCATGAAGTCGGGGATCACCCGATGGAAGATGGTGCCATCGTAATGGCCGGACTTGACGTAGTGCAGGAAGTTGGCCACGGTCTTCGGGGCCTTGTCCGGATACAGTTCGACCACGAAGTTGCCCATGCTGGTCACGAACTGGACCTGCGGAGCCGGTTTGGCGGCCAGCGCCGGCACACCCAGCGCCAGCAGCAGCGGGGCTGCCAGCAGGCTGCGGCGGCGCAGAAAGGAGGTGAATGGTGTCATGTCGGATTCCTCCAGGGTGAAGTCGATACGTCAGGGCAGGCGCATTATGGCAGCATCTGGCGCGCAACATGTCACATGGCGTGTCCGGCTGTTGCCGCACGTTGGCCCGGGTTTGGGGTACCATAAGGGATTCCGGAACGCGCCTGCTACGCGCAGACCATGCCATTTTCAGCCCGACAGCTGCCTGTCGGGCTTTTTCAGCCGTGGAGCCTGGCCCTTGCGGCCTGCCCCGGTTTTCCCACACGACCATGACGCTCCGTATCTACAACACGCTGGCGCGTGACCTGCAAGAATTTGTCCCGCTCGAACCCGGCCATGTGCGCATGTATGTGTGCGGCATGACGGTGTACGACCTGTGCCACCTTGGCCATGCGCGCGTGATGGTGGCGTTTGACGTGGTGCAGCGCTGGCTGCGTGCCAGCGGTTATCGTGTCACCTATGTGCGCAACATCACCGATATCGACGACAAGATCATCCGGCGTGCGCTGGAAAACGGCGAAACCATGCGCGGCCTGACCGACCGCATGATCGCCGCCATGCATGAAGATGCCGATGCGCTCGGCATCGAGCGCCCGACCCACGAGCCGCGCGCCACCGACTACGTGCCGCAGATGCTGTCCATCATCGATACGCTGCAGGACAAGGGCCTGGCCTACCAGGCCGGCAATGGCGACATGCTGTATGCCGTGCGCAAGTTCCCCGGCTACGGCAAGCTGTCTGGCAAGTCGCCCGACGAGCTGCGCGCCGGCGAGCGCGTGGCGGTGCAGGATGGCAAGCAGGATCCGCTCGATTTCGTGCTCTGGAAATCGGCCAAGGAGGGCGAGCCCGAAGAGGCCAAGTGGAGCAGCCCCTACGGCAGCGGCCGTCCCGGCTGGCATATCGAATGCTCGGCCATGAGCTGCGCCTTGCTGGGCGAGACCTTCGACATCCACGGTGGTGGCGCCGACCTGCAGTTTCCGCACCACGAGAACGAGATCGCCCAGAGCGAAGGGGCGCATGGTGAAGGCTTTGCCCGCCTGTGGATGCACAACGGCTTTGTGCGTGTGGACAACGAAAAAATGTCCAAGAGCCTGGGTAATTTCTTCACCATCCGCGAGGTGCTGCAGGACTACGACGCCGAAACCGTGCGCTTCTTCATCCTGCGTGCGCACTACCGCAGCCCGCTCAACTACAGCGATGCCCATCTGGACGATGCGCGCGCCGCGCTCAAGCGCCTGTACACCGCGCTGAGTCTGGTGCCGGCAGAAGCGCCCGCCAGCATCGACTGGAGCCAGCCGTTTGCGGCGCGCTTCAAGGCCGCCATGGATGAGGATTTCGGTACGCCCGAGGCGGTGGCCGTGCTGTTCGAACTGGCTTCCGAAGTCAACCGCAGCCGCTCCCCCGAGCTGGCCGGCCTGCTGCAGGCGCTGGGCGGTGTCATCGGCCTGTTGCAGGCGGATCCGCAGCAGTTCCTGCAGGCAGGTGTCAGCCTGGATGCGGCGGCCATCGAGCAGCAGATCGCAGCGCGTGCCGCTGCCAAGGCCGCCAAGGACTGGGCCGAGGCCGATCGCATCCGCAACGCCTTGCTGGAGCAGGGCGTGGTGCTGAAGGACAGCGCCAGCGGCACGACCTGGGAAATGGCGCAGTAATGTGTGGCAGCAACCAGGCATTGGTCGTGAGCAGCAGCCGGGCTTCCACCTCCGCCGTACCGGTACGGGATCTGACCGTGCCTTTTCCGGATTACTGGGCCGATGCCTGCCGGCAACTGGCCCGACGCGATCGCGTCATGAAGCGGCTGATTCCGCTGCATGCGCATACCGGCCTGCAGTCGCGCGGCGATGCCTTCAGCACCCTGGCGCGCAGCATCATCGGCCAGCAGATTTCTGTCAAGGCGGCGCAATCGGTATGGAACCGCTTCGAGGCGACTTGCGTCGAGATGCTGCCGCAGCGCGTGCTGGCCCTGCCGACCGAGCAGCTGCGCGCTGCCGGCCTGAGTGCGCGCAAGGCCGATTACCTGCACGATCTGGCCCTGCACTTTGCCGAAGACCGGCTGCATCCGGCCGCCTGGCAGGAAATGGATGACGAGGCCATCATCAGCGAACTGGTACAAATCCGGGGCATTGGCCGCTGGACGGCCGAGATGTTCCTGATGTTTTACCTGCTGCGCCCGAACGTGTTGCCGCTGGACGATGCCGGCCTGGTCAAGGGCATCAGCCAGAACTATTTTTCCGGTGAGCCGGTCAGCCGCAGCGACATGCGTGAGGTGGCCGAAGCCTGGAAGCCCTGGTGCAGTGTCGCCACCTGGTTCATCTGGCGCTCGCTGGAGCCGGTGCCGGTGGCCTACTGAGAGCCTTTATCTCTATCTCGCGCCCTGGACCTGCACCAGGGCAATGCAACTTACAATACGCGGCATGTTCCCCCAAAGGAGTTCAAGTGGCCAAACGGACCTTTCTCGATTTCGAGCAACCCATCGCCGAGCTTGAAAACAAGATCGAAGAACTGCGCCAGGTGCAGAGCGATTCGGCTGTCGACATCTCTGCCGAGATCGAGCAGCTGAGCAAGAAGAGCCAGCAGCTCACCAAGGATATCTACAGCGATCTGAGTGCCTGGCAGATCACGCGTATTGCGCGTCACCCGGATCGCCCCTACACCATGGACTATGTGCGCGACATCTTTACCGATTTCGTCGAGATGCATGGTGACCGCCATTTTGCCGATGACCGTTCCATCGTCGGTGGTCTGGCGCGCTTCAACGGCATGCCCTGCATGGTGCTGGGCCAGCAGAAGGGCCGTGACACCAAGGAACGCGGCCTGCGCAATTTCGGCATGAGCAAGCCCGAGGGCTACCGCAAGGCGCTGCGTCTGATGAAGACCGCCGAGAAGTTCGGTCTGCCGGTGTTCACCTTTGTCGATACCCCCGGTGCCTATCCCGGTATCGATGCCGAAGAGCGTGGCCAGAGCGAGGCGATTGGCCGCAACATCTTCGAAATGGCGCAGCTGGAAGTGCCGATCATCACCACCATCATCGGTGAAGGCGGCTCCGGCGGCGCGCTGGCGATCAGCGTGGCCGACCAGGTGCTGATGCTGCAGTATTCGGTCTATTCCGTGATCAGCCCGGAAGGCTGCGCTTCCATCCTCTGGAAGACCGCCGACCGCGCCGAGGAAGCCGCCGAGGCGCTGGGCGTGACGGCGCCGCGCCTGAAGGCGCTGGGCCTGGTCGACAAGATCGTGAACGAGCCGGTGGGCGGTGCCCATACCCATCACCAGCAGATGGCTGCCAAGCTCAAGACGGCGCTGGTGGATGCGCTGAACCAGGTGGTCGAGCTGCCGGTGAACGAGCTGCTGGACCGCCGCTACGAGCGCCTGCAAGGCTATGGCCGCTTCAAGGACACTGGCGCTGTAGCGGCCTGACCGAGGTCGCATGCTGCCTGTCGATGCCGCAACGGGAGGCCTGCCCGCCTTGATGGACAGGCCCGATTCCGCGGTAGACCATGCGCTGCAGCAGTGGTGGCAAACCTGGCCGCAGCCCGGCCCGGCCGTGCTGGGCATTGCCTATAGCGGCGGGGCCGATTCCACGGCCTTGTTGCTGGCTGTCGCACGCCTGCTGTTGCGCCAGCGCGATGAGTTGCCGGCCCTGCGCTGGCCGATGCGGCTGGTAGTGCTGCATGTGCACCATGGGCTGCAGCAGGCAGCGGATGGGTTTGAGCACCATGGCCAGGCTTTTTGTGCCGCCTTGCAGGCGGCGCATCCGGTCTTGCAACAGGATTTGCGCTGGTGCAGCCGCCATATCCTGGTGAATCACCAGCCCGGAGCCAGCCTGGAAGCCAGTGCGCGCCAGGCGCGTTACGCTGCGTTGGTGGAGATGGCGCGCGAGCAGGGTGCCAGCCTGGTGCTGCTTGGCCAGCATGCGGATGACCAGGCCGAGAGCGTATTGCTGGCATTGAGCCGTGGTGCCGGGGTGGCCGGTCTGGCGGCGATGGCGGCACGCTTTGAGCGCCATGGCATGGCGTTTGCCCGGCCGCTGCTGGAAGTGCCGGCAGCCGAGCTGCGTCACTGGCTGCAACAGCAGCAGGTGCCCTGGATCGACGACCCGACCAATGTGGACCAGCGCTTCACGCGCAACCGCTTTCGCCATACCCTGCTGCCAGTGCTGGAGCAGGCGATGCCATCCTTTCGCAGCAGTTTTGCGCGCACCGCGCGTCTGGCTGCCGAAGCCGACCAACTGTTGCAGGAGCTGGCGCAGATCGACCTGCAACAGGCCGGTCAGCCGCCGCGCATCCGTGCCCTGCAAACCCTGTCGCGCGCGCGCCAGTCGAATCTGCTGCGGCACTGGCTCAAGCAGGCCCATGGCGTGATCGGCAGCGAGGCGCAACTGCGCGCCTTGCTGGACGTGCTGGCAGCCTGTACCACGCGTGGTCACCAGATCCGCATCCGGGTCGGGCAGGGCTATGTGGTGCGGCAGGGCGAGCTGCTGGCCTGGGCGGAACAGGCATAGGGCGGTTTCGTAAAAGTTGGGTTTGCGAACTGACAAACGACAAGAAATTGCGCTACAATAACGCTTTGCTGGAGACGTGACCGAGAGGCCGAAGGTGCTCCCCTGCTAAGGGAGTATGCGGTGAAGAGCTGCATCAAGGGTTCGAATCCCTTCGTCTCCGCCAGAACAGAAACCCCTGCGAGCTTTGCTCGCAGGGGTTTTTCTTTGGTGAGTTTACTGCTGGCGACGGCAAGCAAGTCATCCAGCAAGGCATATAGCCAGCCCATATGACCTGGGCAATCCGGGGACGTCGTACTTTCAGGAAACCCTCGTGGGGCATTGTCCGCCACGCATCCGGCAAGGCATGCCAATAGGTCACGGTGACTAGCTTGGATTTGGCATGCACGGCCAGTAGAGCTGGATAGTGGGTCATCAGAAATCGCGATGTTGATATCCCATTCGACTAACGCGTAGTCGGCAGTCTGACTGATCTCTCGCACGCTGTTGACCACCTGCTTTCAGGGCGAGATGAAGCCGGACAGTTGCGTCCTTGGATATAGATATAAAGTAATCGAAAATACAATAAAATTAGATGAAGTATCTAATTCCATGGGCATCATATCTTGTGTGTATTCCGAGCAGGCACTGCGTGTTGCAAGCTGGCAAACCGCATGTAGTCCCGTGCGCGGTTGGTCATGACAGATCTTGCTTGCCAGTCCGTAATTTATAAACTACAGTATCCATGTACATACTGAAGCAGACAGAGACTTTTCGCAAGTGGCTCAGTACGCTGCGAGATCAACGGGCCAGCGTGATGATTGCTTCGCGCCTTGACCGTCTGGCTTTTGGTCATGCTGGTGATGCAGAACCGGTGGGGAAGGGTGTCAGTGAGCTTCGCATTCACCATGGTCCCGGTTACCGGGTGTATTTTCAGCAGCGTGGCAGCGAGATCATCATCCTGCTGTGTGGCGGAGACAAAAGCTCACAGCAGCGTGATATCAAGACTGCGCAGCAGTTGGCTGACAGATGGAGGGAAAAGTCATGATTGAAAAACTCACCACTTTTGACCCGGCAGAGCACTTGAACTCCGGTCAGGCTATCGCAGACTTCATGGCTGCAGCGTTCGATACCCAAGACCCGGCCTACATCGTACATGCGCTGGGCGTGGTGGCGCGCGCTCGGGGCATGACCCAGGTGGCCAGCCAAACCGGATTGTCGCGAGAGCAGCTTTATCGCTCCTTCAGCGTGGATGGGAACCCCACGCTGCGCAGTACGATGGCAGTGATGCAGGCGCTAGGCATCACGTTGGCGGTCAAGCCGCTGGAAACTGCGGCATCATGATGAGCGCTTTCACTGGCATGCCTCCAGGCAACCGCGGCAGCACGCGCACCAAGCAAGCCAAAGCACCTTGAAAACAGAATACTTAGCGAATCAATTAACTGACCGCCTCACGGGGATGCGCATCAAATCCGGGGCCAGGCGTGCAACTTGTGCGCATAATCCACTGCGTTGAAATCCGCAACCATTGGTTTATGCTGCTGTCATCACGGGTAAACCCGCGCTGACAAGCGCCGTAGTCCGTCTACGATGGTTGTGGCAATCACACAATTTTCACAATGCTCTTGGAGGACACGGCCATGGATATGGACCGGAGACAATTCTTCCGGGTCAGTGGGGCAGGGCTGGCTGGTTCCAGCCTGGTGGCGCTGGGCTTCTCGCCCACTGCCGCACTTGCCGAAACGCGCCAGTTCAAGTTGGCCCGTACCACGGAAACCCGTAACACCTGCACCTACTGCTCGGTAGGTTGCGGCCTGATCATGTACACCCTGGGTGATGGCGCCAAGAACGTGCGCGGCAGCATCATCCATATCGAAGGCGATCCGGATCACCCGGTGAGCCGTGGTTCGCTCTGCCCGAAGGGCGCAGGTATCCTGGACTATGTCAAGAGTCCCAACCGCCTGCGTTTCCCCGAGGTGCGCGAACCCGGTACCAATGAATGGAAGCGTCTGAGCTGGGATGAGGCCCTGGGCCGCATCACCAAGCTGATGAAGGAAGACCGCGACGCCAACTTCATTGCCACCAACGAAGCCGGCCAGACGGTCAACCGCTGGACCAGCACGGGCTTCCTCGCTGCATCGGCCTCCTCCAACGAGGCCGGCTATATCACTCACAAGGTGATGCGCAGCACGGGGGCCATCGTCTTTGACAACCAGGCACGTGTCTGACACGCCCCTACGGTAGCCAGTCTGGCTCCGACGTTTGGGCGCGGCGCGATGACCAACCACTGGGAGGACATCAAGAACGCCGATCTCGTGCTCATCATGGGTGGCAATGCCGCCGAAGCACACCCCGTGGGTTTCAAGTGGGTGATCGAGGCCAAGCAGCGCAACAAGGCGAAGCTGGTCGTGGTCGATCCGCGCTTTACCCGTTCAGCTGCAGTATCCGATTACTACGCGCCGATTCGCGCTGGTTCCGACATCACCTTCCTGGCAGGCGTCATCAACTACCTGCTCAGCAATGACAAGATCCAGACCGAATACGTCCGAAACTACACCAATGCTGCGTTCATCGTGAACGAGGGTTACAGCTTTGCCGATGGCATCTTCTCCGGCTACAACGAAGAGAAGCGCGCCTACGACAACAGCAGCTGGACCTACGAGAAGGAAGGCGATCACGCCAAGACCGATCCGACCATGCAGCATCCGCGCTGCGTGTTGCAGATCATGAAGCAGCACTACAGCCGCTACACGCCGGAAGTGGTGGAGCAGATCACCGGGACGCCCAAGGACAAGTTCCTGAAGGTAGCCGAGATGATCAGCAGCACCGCGACGACCGACCGCGTGATGACGATCCTGTATGCACTGGGCTGGACCCAGCACAGCATGGGCTCGCAAATCATCCGTACCGCTGCCATGATGCAGCTGTTGCTGGGCAACATCGGCCAGCTGGGTGGTGGCATCAACGCGCTGCGCGGCCACAGCAACATCCAGGGCCTGACCGACCTGGGCCTGCTGTCCACCAGTCTGCCGGGCTACCTGAGCCTGGCGCGCGATTCCGAGCAGGATCTGCAAGGCTACCTGGATGCACGCTCGACCAAGCCGCTGCGTCCCAACCAGATGAGCTACTGGCAGAACTATCCCAAGTTCTTCGTCAGCTTCCAGAAGGCCACCTGGGGTGCGGCTGCGACCAAGGAAAATGACTGGGCCTTCCACTACCTGCCCAAGTACGACCGCCTGTACGACATCCTGACGGCGTTCGAGCTGATGAACCAGGGCAAGCTCAATGGCTACTTCTGCCAGGGCTTCAACCCGGTCGGCTCGTTCCCGAACAAGAAGAAGATCATCAGCGGCCTGAGCAAGCTCAAGTACCTGGTGGTGATGGATCCGCTGAACACCGAAACCGCCGAGTTCTGGAAGAACCACGGCGAGTACAACGATGTGAACCCGGAAGAAATCCAGACCCAGGTGTTCCGCATTCCGACCTGCTGCTTTGCCGAGGAGGATGGCTCCATCACCAACTCCAGCCGCTGGCTGCAGTGGCACTGGAAGGGCGCCAACCCGCCGGGCGAGGCCAAGCCGGACATGGAAATCATGGCCGAGATCTTCATCCGCCTGCGCGATGCCTACCGCAAGGAGGGCGGTGCCTTCCCGGATCCGATCGTGAATCTGGACTGGAAGTACAAGGTGCCACATGCTCCCACGGCCACCGAGCTGGCCATGGAGGCCAACGGTTATGCGATTGCTGACGTGATCGCGCCGGCTGACCCGAGCAAGCCGGGTGCGGCAGCGCAGGTTCTGGCCAAGGCCGGTGAGCAGCTGTCCGGCTTTGGTCTGCTGCGTGACGATGGCACGACGGCTTCCGGCTGCTGGATTTATGCCGGCTCCTGGACCCAGGCTGGCAACCAGATGGCACGCCGCGACAACACCGACGTCTACGACAACGGCCAGACCCCGAACTGGGCCTGGGCGTGGCCGGCCAACCGCCGCATCCTGTACAACGCGGCTTCTGCACGTCCTGATGGCTCGCCCTGGGATCCGAAGCGCCGTCTGGTCTGGTGGAATGGCAGCAAGTGGGTGGGTGCCGACGTGCCCGACTACAAGGTGGACGCCAACCCGGCCGACCCGGACCGCATGATGCCCTTCATCATGACGGGCGAGGGTACCGGCCGCCTGTTCACACCGACCGGCATGGCCGATGGCCCGCTGCCCGAGCACTACGAGCCCTTCGAGTCGCCGCTGGAAAACAACCCCATGCACCCCAACAACCCGAAGGCGCGTGCCAACCCGGCCGCCCGCGTGTACAAGGGGGACCTGGAGGCGTTTGGCAAGCCGGCCGACTTCCCGTATGTGGCGACCAGCTACCGTCTGGTCGAGCACTTCCACTACTGGACCAAGAACGCGCTGAGCAATGCCATCATCCAGCCGCAGCAATTCGTCGAGATCGGCGTCGAGCTGGCCAAGGACAAGGGCATCAGCAATGGCGACATGGTGAAGGTCTCCAGCAACCGCGGCTACATCAAGGCCGTGGCGGTGGTGAGCAAGCGCATTCCGCGTCTCACGGTGGACGGCAAGCCGGTCGATACCGTCGGTCTGCCGAACCACTGGGGCTTTGTGGGGCTGACCAAGCCCGGCTATCTGGTAAACACGCTGACCCCGTTCGTGGGTGATGCGAATACCCAGACGCCCGAGTACAAGAGCTTCACCGTGAACATCGAGAAGGCCTGAGCAGGAGCACGACATGTCATCTTTGCAATCCCTTGACATCGCCAAGCGCTCTGCCACGACCACGCCGTCTCCGCAGGTGCGCAAGGAGGCGACTCCCGAAGTCGCCAAACTGATTGACGTTTCCAGCTGCATCGGCTGCAAGGCCTGCCAGGTAGCCTGCATGCAGTGGAACGATCTCCGCCCGGAAGTGGGCCACAACGTCGGTATCTATGACAACCCGGCTGATCTGGGCCCCGAGGCCTGGACCGTCATGCGCTTCGCCGAAGTCGAAGTCGAGCAGGACCGTCTGGAGTGGCTGATCCGCAAGGACGGCTGCATGCACTGCGAGGATCCGGGCTGCCTGAAGGCCTGCCCGTCCCCGGGTGCCATCGTCAAGTACGCCAACGGTATCGTCGACTTCATCAGCGAGCACTGCATTGGCTGCGGCTACTGCGTGAAGGGCTGCCCGTTCGACGTGCCGCGCATCAGCACGGTGGACAACAAGGCCTACAAGTGCTCGCTGTGTTCCGACCGTGTGGGTGTGGGCCTGGAGCCGGCCTGCGTGAAGACCTGCCCGACCGGCGCGATCCGCTTCGGTACCAAGGAAGACATGCTGCACTTCGGCGAGGTCCGCGTGGCCGACCTGAAGGAGCGCGGTTACGCCAACGCCGGTGTCTACGACCCCGAGGGCGTGGGCGGTACCCACGTGGTGTACGTGCTGCAGCACGCCGACAAGCCCGAAATCTACAACGATCTGCCGGCCGATCCCCGGATCAGCCCGTGGGTGTCGCTGTGGAAGGGGGCGGCCAAGCCGCTGGCGCTGGCCGCCATGATTGGCGCTGCCGTGACCGGCTTCTTCCATTACGTGAAGGTGGGTCCGGTGCCCGAGCCGGAAGATGAGGATGACGTGGCTGCTCCGGCTGGCTACGAGGACGGCAGCAAGCGCCGTGAAGGAGAGGCATGATGAAACGCTACCTGCAACGCTATGGCAGCATGATGCGCTTCAACCACTGGATCATGGTGCTGCTGTTCGGTCTGGCCGGTTTCTCCGGTCTGGCCCTGTTCCATCCCAGCCTGTTCTTCCTGGACAACCTGTTTGGCGGACCGCAGTGGACGCGCATCCTGCACCCCTATCTGGGGGTGGGCGTGTTCATCGCCTTCCTGTTCATGTTCTTTGCGCTGGCCAGGGCCAACCTGTTCAACCGCAATGACGTGGAGTGGATGAAGAAGTCCGGCGACATGCTGGCAGGCAGAAAAGCTAACATGCCTCCGGCCGGTCGTTTCAACGCCGGCCAGAAGGGCGTGTTCTGGGTCATGGCCATCTGCATGCTGCTGCTGCTGGTGACTGGTGTGCTGTTCTGGCAGCAATGGTTTGCCAACAGTGTGCCGATTCCGCTGCAACGCGTGGCGCTGGTGGTGCATGCCTTGTCCGCCTTTGCGATCTCGCTGGTGGTGGTGATGCACATCTACGCCGCCCTGTGGGTGAAGGGCACGGTTCGTGCCATGACCCAGGGTACGGTTTCTGCCGGCTGGGCCAAGCAGAACCACTATCTGTGGTACAAAAAGGTCACTGGCGAAGGCGCTGACAAGCGCTGATCCTGCCGGCTGACGGATACCTCCCAGGCCCCGGCACCCAGTGGTGCCGGGGTCATTTTTTATGCATGCCATGAACGATCACACCACAAGCGCAAGCATTGTTCCCGCCGAGGAACTGGCGCTGCGTACCGAAATCGAAGCGACCTTCCTGCACCTGCCGGAAGCGCGAACCTGTTTTGCAGAGCGCGAGATGCGCCTGCGCCAGCTGGCGGCCGGCCATGCGATGCAGGACTTCCTGCTGTTCATGGCCGAGCTGGCGCATGCGCAGCAGGAACAGCTGAATGGCTTTGCCGGCGCAGCCCTGCCCGATGCCGAAGCCGTGACCCAGGCGGCGCTGCTGGGTCGCCCGCCGCTGCCGGCCGAGCACTGGACGCGCGATCCGGCCTGGCAGCAGATCGTGCGTGCGCTGGCCCGCAGCCTGCGTGCCCATGCGCCCGAGCCGGCACACGAGATGCTGCAACAGCTGGAAGAGGCCGAGGGCGACTGGCTGGAACTGCAGGCCGACAAGCTGCTGCACGGCATTGCCTATGATCTGGACATGGGCGCGGCACCGGTGATTGGTGCGGCACTGCAGGTCTACTGGACCTGGATGGTCGATGCCCTGGCCAAGCGCCCGCAGACCGATGAGCAGCGCGTGGCCCCCTTTGGCCGCATCGACGATGCCAAGGTATGTCCCTGCTGCGGCAGCAAGCCGGTGTCCAGCGTGGTCAAGGCCGGTGCCGAACGTGGTGGCCAGCGCTACCTGCAGTGTTCGCTGTGCGGCAGCCAGTGGAACATGGTGCGCATCAAGTGCACGCATTGCGAATCGACCAAGGGCCTGCAGTACCACGAGCTGGAGCTGGCCGATGTCGAGCATGACGAGTCGCGCGCGCGCAAGGCGGTCGTGCAGGCCGAGACCTGTGACGAGTGCGGCCATTACTCCAAGCTGATCCACGCCGATCGCGACGTGATGGCCGATGCCGTGGCCGATGACCTGGCCAGCCTGACGCTGGACCTGCTGGTATCGGAATCGGGCAAGCAGCGCCACGGCGTCAACATGATGTTGCTGTTTGGCGCGGCCGAACCCGAAGCACCGGGAGAAGTATGATGCAGGAACCCGCTGAATCCGTGGTGCACGGTTCCGGGTTCGGAGCTGGAGAACAAGCTGCCGGCAAGGCGCATCCGCGCGATCTGCCGGCCACGGACCGACTGCTGCGCGAGGCGGCGGTACAGCAGCTGCTGGCCGATCATGGCCATACGCTGGTGGCGGCAGAGGCGCGCCGTCTGCTGGATGACTGCCGCCAGCAGGTGCTGGCCGGGCAGCTGGACTTGGCGCAGGCGGCCTTGCCGGCGCTTGCAGCGCAGTTACAGGCGCGCGTGCAGCAGGTGTTGCGCCCGCGCATGCAGGCGGTGCTGAACCTGACCGGCACGGTGATCCACACCAACCTGGGGCGTTCGCTGTTGGCCGAACCGGCACTGCAGCACATGCTGGCGATGATGTCCGGCCCGAACAACCTGGAATACGATCTGGGCAGCGGCGGTCGTGGCGATCGTGACAGCATGATCGAGGAGCTGCTGTGCCAGATCACCGGAGCCGAAGCCGCCACGGTGGTGAACAACAATGCCGCTGCCGTGCTGCTGACGCTGGCCGCCATGGCGCGTGGCCGCGAGGTGATTGTCTCGCGTGGCGAGCTGGTGGAAATTGGCGGGGCTTTCCGCATGCCGGATGTGATGGAGAGCGCTGGTGCGCGCCTGGTCGAGGTGGGCACCACGAATCGCACCCACCCGCAGGATTACGAGCGCGCCATCAGCGGCAACACGGCCCTGCTGATGAAGGTGCATACCAGCAACTACCAGGTGCAGGGTTTTACCCGCAGTGTCAGCGAGGCCGAGATGGCGCAGATCGCGCATCGCCACGGTTTGCCGATGGCGACCGATCTGGGCAGTGGCTCGCTGGTGGATCTGGCGCAATACGGCCTGCCGCGCGAACCGCTGCCGCAGGAGATGCTGGTCGCCGGCTGCGATGTGGTCACCTTCAGTGGCGACAAGCTGCTGGGTGGTCCGCAGGCCGGCCTGATCGTGGGCAGCAAGGAGGCGGTGGGCCGCATCCGCAAGTTCCCCATGAAGCGGGCCTTGCGCATGAGCAAGCTGCCGCTGGCGGCGCTCGAAGCCACGCTGCGACTTTACCTGCAGCCGGAGCACCTGACGCGCGACTTGCCCACGCTGCGCATGCTGACGCGTCCGGTGGCGGAGATTCGTGGCCTGGCAGCGCGCCTGCAGCCGCTGCTGATTGAGGCGGTGGCCCCGCGCTTTGGCGTGGAGATCGTGGAGTTGCAGGGCCAGATCGGATCCGGCTCCTTGCCGGTGGACCGGCTGCCATCGGCCGGACTGGCGATGGCGCCGCTGGAGAAAAAAGGTGCAGGCCGTGCGCTGGATGCGCTGGCCAGCGCACTGCGCCAGCTGCCGCTGCCGGTGATTGGCCGTATTGCCGATGACCGCCTGCTGCTGGACCTGCGCTGCCTGGAGCAGGAAGCCGCTTTTGTCAGCCAGTTGCCGGCCTTGCAGGAGCAGCTGGCATGATTGTCGGCACCGCAGGCCATATCGACCACGGCAAGACCACGCTGGTGCGTGCGCTGACAGGCGTGGACACCGACCGGCTGCCGGAAGAAAAAAAGCGCGGCATCAGCATCGAGCTGGGCTACGCTTTTCTGGATACGCCCGGAGGCGAGCGCATCGGCTTTATTGACGCCCCGGGACACGAGCGCCTGGTGCACACCATGCTGGCTGGTGCCAGCGGGATTGATTTTGCGCTGCTGCTGATCGCTGCCGATGACGGCATCATGCCGCAGACGCGCGAGCATCTGGCGGTGCTGTCGCTACTGGGCAAGACGCGCGGCGCTGCCGTCATCACCAAGGCGGATCGGGCCGATGCCGGGCGTATCGCGACGTTGACGGCAGAGATCCAGGCCTTGCTGCAGCAGAGCAGCCTGGCGGGTGCGCCGGTGCTGGCGGTATCGGCGCAGAGCGGGCAGGGCGTGGACGCATTGCGCCAGTTGCTGCTCGATGCCAGCGGCGCGGTTGCAGCACAGGATGGCGGGCAGGCCTTCCGCCTGGCGGTAGACCGCAGCTTCAGCCTAGGAGGGACCGGCACCGTGGTGACCGGTACCGTTCACGCCGGACAGGTGCAGGTAGCCGAGCAGCTGCAACTGGTACCAGGCGGCCTTGCGGTGCGCGTGCGCAGCCTGCATGCGCAGAACCAGCCGGTGCAACAGGCGCATGCCGGGCAGCGCTGCGCCGTGGCGCTGGCGGCTATCGACAAGGAGCAGGCGAATCGTGGCGACTGGCTGGTAGAGCCGGCGGTGGCACTGTCCACGTCGCGCCTTGATGCGCGACTCAGCCTCTGGCATGCCGAGGAGAAGGCGCTGAAATCCGGCGCGCGCGTGCAGGTGCACCTGGGGGCCGAATCGGTTCCGGGAACGATTGCCGTGCTGGATCAGGACAATTTGCAGCCGGGCGCTTCGGCGCTGGTGCAGATTGTGCTGCGCCAGCCGCTCGGGGCCTGGCATGGCGACCGTGTGGTGCTGCGCGATGCCTCGGCCACGCGCACCCTGGCCGGTGGTGTGGTGCTGGACCCGTTTGCACCGGTGCGCTATCGCCGCACGCCGCAGCGCCTGGCCGAACTGGCGGTGCTGGAGCTGCCCGAGCCGGCGCAGCGCCTGCAGGGCTTGCTGGAGCATGCCCCCCACGGGCTGGACCTGCGACGCTTTCAGCAGGCCCAGGGCCTGCGCCAGTTGCCGGTGCTGCCGGCATCGGCCTTGCAGGGCGAACATGCGGCCGGAGGCCATTGGGCCATCGGTGCGGAAGCTGCGCAGCAGGCCTGGGACAAGGTACAACAGACGCTGGCCGCCTTCCATGAGCAGCAACCGGATGAACTGGGGCCGGCGCTGACACGCCTGCGTCGGCTGGCACTGCCGCGCATGCCCGATCCCTTGTGGGAGCTGCTGGTGCAGCGCTGGCGCGAGGCTGGCCTGCTGTCGCAACAGGGGGCCTTTCTGCACCTGCCGGAACATGGTGTGCGCCTGTCGGCCACCGAGCAGCGGCTGGCCGAGAAAGTGCGACCGCATCTGGTCAATGCCGGCCACGAAGGGGCCTGGGCGCGTGACCTGGCCAAGTGGGCTGCCGAGCCCGAGCCGCTGGTGCGTTCCACCCTGGCGCGATTGGCGCGGCGCGGCGAGTTGCACCAGGTGGTGAAGGATTTGTATTATGATGCGGCCACCATGCAGACACTGGTGCAACTGGCCCGTCAGGTTGCGGCCGCGCATCAGGACAAGGTACTGGCCGCCGATTACCGCGATGCCACCGGGCTGGGACGCAAGCGCGCGATCCAGATCCTGGAGTACCTGGACCGCATCGGTGTGCTGAGACGGGTGGGCGATACCCACTTGCTGCGTATCGACAGCAGCCTGTTCGCGTAACGGTTTCTGCGGAGGAACAACGATCCTGGTGGGTCGGCCGGGCTTCAAACCCGGTGGGTGGTGCCAAGCGCTGCCGGGCAGGTTCGACTCCTGTGTTCCTCCGCCAATTATCTGTTGGATGCGCTTATCCCGTCAGCGTGCCAGCTCGATCTTCAGTTTCAGACCCAAGGCTTCGATCACCTTGAACAAGGTTTCGGAAGTGGGTGCGCGTTCACCACTCAGGCTTTTGTAAAGGCTTTCGCGGGACAGGCCGGTATCCCTGGCCAGTTGTGTCATGCCACGTGCCCGGGCCACATCGCCCAAGGCAGCGGCTAGCAGGGCGGGGTTGGCTTCTTCCATGGCCAGCTGGACATGCAGCACCATGTCTTCTTCGGAGTGCAGGTAGTTGGCGGCATCAAAAGGCCGGGTCTTGATGGTCGTCTTGTGCATGGTACAGCTCCCTGGCGATAGTGATGGCCTTGGCGATATCCTGATGCTGCGTGGATTTGTCGCCGCCACCCAGCATGAGGATTACCTGTCGTCCACGCTGGATGTAGTACATGCGCCAGCCTGGACCAAAAAACTCCCGCATTTCCCAGACGCCATGTCCAACGGGTTTGACATCGCCCAGTTGACCCAGCCGGACCTTGTTGATTCTTCGTACGAGCCGCAATCGTGTCATGCGATCCCTGATGCTGCCCAACCAAGTGCTGAAGGCTTCCGTTTCGATGAGGGTATACATGAGGATTGTAGCCCTGAGGCTACGAGCAGTCAAATCAAAAAATAATATTAAAGTATTATAATTGAGGCACTCCGTATTGGCCATGACAAAGGGCACGGAATCGCTCCCGTGCCCTTTGTTGCTTGCCGGCCAGAATCAGTTCTGGCTGACAGGAATCGGCTGCTTGCCGGCTTGCGCCTTGCGCTTGTTGCGCGCCCGGATGTTGAGCACCTCTACGGCCAGCGAGAAGGCCATGGCGGAGTAGATGTAACCCTTGGGGATATGTGCGTCAAAGGCTTCGGCGGTGAGCGCCATGCCGATCATGACCAGGAAGGCCAGCGCCAGCACCTTGACCGAGGGGTGGCGTTCCACGAATTCGCTGATGGAGCGCGCTGCCAGCATCATCACGCTGATGGAGGTGATCACGGCGGCTACCATGATCCAGATCTCGTCCACCATGGCCACGGCAGTGATCACGGAGTCCAGCGAAAACACGATGTCGATCACGGCGATTTGCGCAATGATGTTCCAGAACAGCTTGCGTCCGCTCTTCTGGAGTGCCGCGTCATCGGTTTCGGTTGGGCCGTGTTGTTCGGGGGCTTCCACTTCCACAAAGATTTCGTGCGAGGCCTTGTAGAGCAGGAACAGGCCACCCAGCAGCAGTACCAGATCCCGGCCACTGATGCCCTGGCCGGCGACTTGGAACAGATCGGCGGTCAGGCCCATGATCCAGCTCAGCGAGAACAGCAGCAGGATGCGGAAGATCATGGCCATGGCCAGACCGATCTTGCGGGCGCGGTCGCGCATGTGGGCGGGGAGTCGTCCGACGAGGACGGAGATGAAGACGATGTTGTCGATGCCCAGCACGATTTCGAGTGCGGTGAGCATGAAGAAGGCAACCCAGATATTCGGGTCCAGCAGGAAGTCCATGAAAGAGAAAGGTTTGTCAATGACCGGAGCAGCGGCCATCAGGGCCCGGGCTGTCCACGAGCTTATGCATTCTAGGGATGGCGCAAGCATCGGTAAATCAGAAAAAAATCCGCCAATCTTCGAAAAAAATTGATAATGCCAGCATGCTCAACTACAAGCATCTGCACTATTTCCAGCAAGTGGCCGAGGCCGGCAGCATGACGCGCGCCAGTGAGCGGCTGCATGTGAGCCCACAAACCATCAGCACCCAGATTGCCGAGTTGGAAGACCGCTTGGGGGTGGAGCTGTTCGTCAAGCATGGTCGCAAGCTGGAGCTGACCGACATCGGCCGACTGACGCTGCAGTATGCGCGCGACATCTTTACCACCGGGGCCGAACTGGAGGCTGTGTTGCGCGATCGCAGCGGGCGCGGCAAGGCGCTGGAGTTCCGCGTGGGGGTGGCGGACAGCATGTCCAAGGCGGTGGCCTTCCATCTGGTGGAGCCGGCGCTGGAACTGCCGGACCCGGTACGGCTGATCTGCCAGGAAGGCCGTGCCGAGCGCCTGCTGGCCGAACTGGCCATGCACCGGCTGGATCTGGTGCTGTCCGATGCGCCGGTGCCGGCCTCGGTGAGCGTGCAGGCGTACAGCCATCGGTTGGGGGCGACGGAGGTGGCGTTTTATGCGGCGGCGGGCTTGCGTGAACGCTTTGCAGGGGAGTTTCCGGGCTGTCTGGATGGCGCGCCGGTGCTGTTGCCCGGGGCCGATGCCGCCATCGGCCAGCGGCTACGTGCCTGGCTGGATCGCAACGGCGTGCGGCCGGTGGTGGTGGGGGAGTTTGACGACAGCGCGCTGGCGCAGGAGTTTGGCAAGAAGGGCGTGGGCTTCTTTGTCGGGCCGGCGTTTCTGGCTCCCGGCATCACCGCGCAGCATGGCATGCTGGCGGTGGGAGTGGCGCATGGGGTGCGGGAGGAGTTTTATGCCTTGTCGATTGAGCGCAGGATTACGCATCGGTGTGTGGTGGCGATTACGGAGGCTGCTCGAGGGATGTTGGCTTGAATGATTTTTCAGGTTCGATTTTGGCCCACGATAGCGGATAGCTCTTCTATGCTTAGCATGGGATCGGAACGGTGAATCATCCTGTGGCAGTTGGAGCACACGATGGCCAAATCCTCCAGTGAGGTTTGGGTGGAGTCTACGACGGTAGAAAGAGGAGTTAAATGATGAACTTAACAGAAATTATCTCCTATTATCCCGTATGCTTCTGCAAAATTGAAGTTGCAAACTTCGCAACAAAGATGCCCCTTTTTTGTCAAAGTGTCTATCTTTTTCTGGGCGATAATTCTCGGATCTCGATCACGTTTGAGGTGGGAGGCTAGACGGAGTTTACCTTCTGTGACGGTGTCTGTGGTGTCAATATCAGAAAGGTCAAGTTCAGAAAGGTCAGATGAAGTGCTGGGGAAACTTTGGTTGTAAAGGTTGATCAGTTGCTGAACGTAATTTTCATCGCTGATGCGATTAAAGCCTAGGCTGAAGTTGCTTTGTGATTTCAAGAAGGACGGAAACCAATCAAGGTTGTTGAGTGGGATGGGAGGGGCGAATTCCTTGACGCTCTGTCCTAGGATGACATGACGCTCAGACGATGAGTTTTCCAGTTCTACATTGCTGCCCAAGTAAAGGCCAAAGAGTGAAAACGAGGTTCCTTTTTGATTTGGAACTCCTTTCATAACCCATATGATATTTCCAATGGCCTTCTTCAGAAGGCCTTGTTTCTTGCTTAAGAAGCGAAGATGACCGTCTGGAATTAGATCGTACCCCATCTTTTGAACGCTATGGTATGCAATGAAGTGTTCTTTTGATTGGAAATCTTGCTTGGGTGCGGATGGTGTGTGGCTGCTTAATCCGAGCTCATTCAAGGCATAAACTACAGAGGGGCGTAGCTGCAATACCCATTCATTTCCAGGCTCCTTGAAGAATTCAACCATAATGAAAAGTTTGGTGTCCGGAAAAATTTTCAACTGTTTACACAAGTTTCCTGCCAATCTCCCGTAATGGATGTTTGCGGCATTCCACGTGGAGAACCCCATGGCGGTTGCCATCTGGCGCATGGTCAATGCCTGGTCTGGTGCTTCCATGTGGATGCGTAGCATCTCCCATTGTTTGTCCGTGAGCGATATTTTTCTGAAGGCCTCGGCGTAGTCGTGGGAGGTCAGATTGTCGATGGATTGGACTATTTCTTCTTGCATCTGCTTGTGGATTTGTGTGTGGCTTGTATTTTATGGATGCGTGTGGATCGATTCGATTCAAGTCACCCCGTCAACTGATTCAACTCCATAATAGGCATCAACACCGCCAAAACAATCAGCATAACCACCACCCCCATCCCCACAATCAGCAAAGGCTCCAGCACCGTAGCCATCCGCATCGCCTTGCGCTGCACTTCGGCACTCAGCTGTTTCGCCACGCGCCCCAGCATGTCCCCCAACTGCCCGGTCTGCTCCCCCAGCCGCGCAAACATGCCCACCAGCTTGGGAAAGCGCGTTTTCTGGCTTAGCGCACTGCCCACCGGCGCGCCTTCGCGCACCAGCACGATCACATCCTCCGCATCCACCTGCATCGCACGGTTGGACAGGGTGGCGGCTGCCGCTTGCAGGGCTTTGAGGATGGGTACGCCGGCCTGGGCCAGCATGGCCAGGGTGCTGGCAAAGCGGGCGGCGTTGTACTGGCAGATCAGCCCGCCCAGCACCGGCAGGCGCAGCAGCCAGGCGTCCATGCGCTGGCGGAAGACATCGCGCTTGCGCAGCTGTTGTACCAGCAGCGCTCCCGTGGCCAGCAGCAGGGCCAGCAGCCAGCCCCATTGCCGGATCAGATCGCTGAAGGACAGCATCACCGTGGTCAGCAGCGGCAGGGCGCGCTTGCTGCCGGCATAGACGCCGGCCACCTGCGGCACCACGTAGCTGAGCAGGAACACCACGATCGCCACCGCCACCAGCGACACAATCATCGGGTACAGCGCCGCGCCCATCACCTTGCTGCTCAGCTCCTGTTGTGCTTCCAGATCATCGGCCAGGCGCTGCAGCACCATGCCCAGGTGGCCGCTGTGCTCGCCGGCGGCAATCACGGCGATGTAGATGGAAGAAAACTCGCGTGGATGCTGCTGCAGCGCCTTGGCCAGGCTGCTGCCGGCGTGCACTTCGGTGCGCAGGGCCGCCACCAGTTGGCGCTGGCGTTCGGGCGCGCTGTCTTCGCTCAGGGCGTGCAGCGCACGTTCCACCGGCAGGCCGGCAGCCACCAGACCGGCCAGCTGGCGCGTCCAGACCGCCAGTGTGGTGCGGTCAAACGCCTTGCCGGCAAACAGTGGGCGGTTCAGGCCGCTGCCCTGGGTGCCGGCCTGCAGTGCCTGTACTTCCAGCGGCACCAGCCCGCGCTGGCGCAGTGCGGCGCGGGCGGCTTTCTGCGTCTCGGCTTCCAGCGTGCCCTTGCGCGTCTTGCCGCTGTCGTCCAGCGCCTGGTATTGGTAGGCGGGCATGCTGGCCTCAATCGCGCGTCACGCGCAGCAGTTCTTCCGGCGTGGTGATGCCGGCCGCTACCAGCCGTTCGCCGTCGTCACGCATCAGCGTCATGCCGGCGCGCAGGGCGGCGGCGCGGATATCGGCCTCTGCAGCGCTGTGGTGGATCTGTTCGCGGATGGCATCGTCCACGATCAGCAACTCGAAGATGCCGGTGCGCCCCGCGTAGCCGCTCTGGCCGCAGTGCGTGCAGCCCTGGCCGTGGCAATGGGGGCAGACCTTGCGTACCAGCCGCTGCGCCAGCACGCCGAGCAGTGAACTGGCCAGCAGAAAAGGCTCGATGCCCATGTCGTGCAGGCGCGTGACGGCGCTGGAAGCATCGTTGGTGTGCAGCGTGGCCAGCACCAGGTGACCGGTGAGCGAGGCCTGGATGGCGATTTGCGCGGTTTCGAAATCGCGGATCTCGCCAATCATGATCACGTCCGGATCCTGGCGCAGGATGGCGCGCAGCGCCTTGGCAAAGGTCAGCTCGATGCGCGCATTCACCTGCGTCTGGCCAATGCCGGGCAGCTCGTACTCGATCGGGTCTTCCACCGTCATGATGTTGCCGCTGCGGGCATCGAGCCGGCTCAGGGCCGAGTACAGCGTGGTGGTCTTGCCCGAGCCGGTCGGGCCGGTAACCAGGATGATGCCGTGCGGCTGGCGGATCAGCTGGTCGAACTGCTGCAGCGTGGCACCCTGCATGCCCACCGCTTCCAGGCTGATCTTGTTGCCGGACTTGTCCAGCAGGCGCAGCACGGCGCGTTCACCAAAGGCGCTGGGCAGGGTGGACACGCGCACGTCGATGGCGCGGGTGCCCAGGCGCAGGCTGATGCGGCCGTCCTGCGGCAGGCGTTTTTCGGCAATGTCCAGATCGGCCATGATTTTGAGGCGGCTGATCAGCGCGGCGTGCAGGGCGCGATTCGGCTGCACCACTTCGCGCAGGCTGCCGTCCACGCGGAAGCGCACCAGACTGTGGTGCTCGTAGGGCTCGATATGGATATCGCTGGCACCGTCGCGCGCGGCCTGGGTCAGCAGGGCGTTGAGCATGCGGATGATGGGCGCCTCGTCGGCCGCTTCCAGCAGGTCTTCCACCGGCGGCAGCTCCTGCATCATGCGGCTCAGGTCGGCATCGCTTTCCACTTCGCTGACGATGCTGGCGGCGCTGGATTCGCCCTGGGCGTAGGCGGCGCTGATGCGCTGCGCCAGCGCCGGCGTTTCCAGCGTGCGCTGGGCGCTGATCGGGTACTTGCGCCTGACTTCGTTCCAGGCCGCGGTCGGAGCCTGGTCACGGCCATGCCAGAGCAGCAGGCTGCCGTCATCCTGCTGTTCCAGCAGCAGCTGGTGCTTGCGCGCAAAGGCGTAGGGCAGGGGATGTCGCATGGGCTTCAGGCTCCGCCGGAGTTGTCCCAGGTGTCGGTGGAGATATGGGCGGGAACAGGGCTGGTTTCAGTCGGGGTATTCCCGTTGGGGGTAATAATGATATTCTCTCAGTTGCCAGAAGCAGGTTGCAGATACGCACCCGGCTGCTGCATGTTCTCGTAGATCAGCGGACGCGGCAGCACTTTTTCCGGCGCATCGTTGACCGGCGCCCAGGCGCTGTCATCCTGCGGACGAATGGCCGGCAGCACCGGGGCCTGCAGCGGCTGGATCAGGCCCGGGTTGGGCTGGGTGTTGATCTGGGTGGCGCGCATCATGTCGTAGCGGTCCATGGACAGCGCATGGCTGTCGTTCAGGTCGCGCACCACGATCGGGCGCAGGAAGACCATCAGGTTGGTCTTCTTGCGGCTGCGGTTCTCGCTGCGGAACAGGCTGCCAATCACCGGAATGTCGCCGAGCAGCGGAATCTTCTGCTGGCTGTTGGCGTATTCGTCCGACAGCAGGCCGCCCAGCACGATGATCTGGCTGTCGCCCACCACCACGTTCGATTCGATGGAGCGCTTGTTGGTGGTCAGGCCGCTGGGTGAGTTGACCGAGGCCGGGTCCACGCTGCTGACTTCCTGGTAGATCTGCATGCGCACCGAGTCGTTCTCGCCAATCTGCGGCTTGACGCGCAGCGTCAGGCCGACGTCCTGGCGTTCGATGGTCTGGAACGGGTTGACGGCGCCGTTGCCGCTGTTGTTGTTGGTGTACTGGCCGGTGACAAAGGGCACGTTCTTGCCGATCATGATGCGCGCTTCCTCGTTGTCCAGCGTGATCAGGTTCGGGGTGGACAGGATGTTGGCATCGCCGGTGCTTTGCAGGAAGTTGGCGACCAGGCCGAGAATCGGCTGGCCATTGACGCGATCGCTCATGGCCAGGTTGAGGCCGCCGCGCACATCGGGCAGGGCGAGGTTGGCGATGGCGGCGGTCATGCCGAGGATGTTGCCGGGGCCGGCAAAGTTGGTGCCGATCAGGCCGACGTTGCCATTCGAGCTGAAGGCGTTTTGCCACTGGATGCCCAGGTCGGCGGCGGTATCGGCATTGACTTCGGCGATCAGGCTTTCGACATAGATCTGGGCGCGGCGCGTGTCCAGCCGGTCGATCACGGCGCGCAGCTGGCGGTATTCGGGTTCGCTGGCGGTGATGACCAGCGAGTTGGTGCCGGGATCGGCCTGGATGCGGCCGCCGGTGGACGGGTTGCCGCTGGATTGCAGTGCCGAGGTGGCGGTGACCTGCACCTGGTTGCCTGTGGTGCTGCTGCCGGCGGCACCGGTGTTCATTCCCATGCTGCCGCTCTGGCCCTGGATGGCGGCATCGTTGGCGGCCATGGCGGCGCGCAGCGTGGTGGCCATCTTGGCGGCATCAGCATGCTTGAGGTGCACCACCCAGATGTTGCCGGCCGCGCCGTTGCTGCTGTGGTTGCTCAGCGCCGGCTGGTCCAGCTTGAGGATCAGGCTGCGCGCTTCCAGCGCCTGCGCGTGGGTGGGCGCGCGCAGCAGCAGGGTATTGCTGCGCGGCTCCGGCAGCACGGTGGTGCGACTGAAGCCGGTGGCAGCGCCGGCGGCGGCCTGGGCTGCCATGGCACCGGCTCCGCTGCCATCCAGCAGGCGCTGCACCAGCGGCGCCATGTCGGTGGCCACGCCGTAACGCAGCGGGATCACCTCCACGCCGCTACCCACCGGCTGGTCGATGCCGCTGATGATGCGGCTGATGCGCTCGATGTTGTCGGCGTAATCGGTGACCACCAGCGTGGTGCTGCCGCTGGCGTTGATGGTGTTGTTCGGACTGATCAGCGGACGCAGCACCGGAATCAGGTTGGCGCTGTTTTCATGCTGCAGCTTGAACACGCGTGTCACCACCTGGTTGCCGCTGGTGCTCTGGCCGCGCGGCAGCACGCGCGCCTGCAGCTTGGCATCGGCTTCGGGCACGACCTTGTACATGCCGTCGGCCTGCACCAGCGCCAGACCCTGCAGGCGCAGCGCGGCGGCAAACTGGTTGACGGCCTGTGCCGGCGTGACCGGGCGCTCGGACTGCATGCTGATGGTGCCCTTGGCGCGCGTGTCCAGCACCACGTTGCGGCCGGTGATGGCGGCAATGGTGCGGGCGACCGATTCGATATCGGCATTGGAAAAATTGAGCGTGATGCGCTCCTGTGACCAGGCCGGTGCGGTCTGCGTCAGGCCGGCCAGCAGCAGCGCCACGGCCAGGCCATGACGCCAGCGGCGCGGAGCCTGCGTGAAAGAAGAGGAGGTCGGGAACGAAAACATGGTGGTTCGGGCTTAGCCCACAGTAAGAACGGAGCGGTCGCCACGACGACGGCCGATGATGTTGATCAGGTTGTTGAGGGCCTCTTCCTTGCCGGCATCGGCACGGGCCTCGCCACGGAAGCGCAGCTTGCCATCGACCCATTCGCCCTGGCCCTGCAGCAGCAGGCTGCTGCCCGGTTGGCTGTCGAGGGTGAGTTGTGGCTTGCCCGCGCTGCCGGGTGCGCCGCCCAGCAGGCGCAGCTGGTAGCTGCCGATCGGACTCAGCGTGGACAGGCGCGTGGTGGCCTGGTCCAGCCGGATGTCCAGCGTGCCCGAGAGCTGGCTGCGTCCATGCACTTGCCTGATCTGCAGCCGGCTGCTGCGGGCACTCAGCCGGCCATCCAGCTGCAGCGTGTTCCAGGGGGTGCCCAGTCCCGCCAGCAGGCGGCTGGGTAGCGCGATTTCGCCATCGGCCAGGCGCAGCAGCATGCCGCCAGCTTGCCAGTCCAGATCGAGCTGCAGCGGCTGGCGGGTGCAGCAGTCGCTTTCCAGCGTCACGCGGGCGCCGGTCAGGCGCGGGCGCAGCTGCCACTGCAGGCGCGAAGGCAGCGTGGTGGCATCGCGGCTCTGGCTGCCGCCGGTCAGTACCAGCCAGGCCGAGCCGTTCCAGACCGTACCGCTGGCGTCCTGCAGTTGCAGCTGCTCGTTGCTGGCGTAAGCGACCGCGGACGCCAGCCAGCGGGCCGGGGCAAACAGTATGCTGGTCAGCAGCAGGCCGCTCAGCATGCCGGCCAGCGCCCAGTGCCACGGACGCAGCAGGCGCATCGGGCCGGAATCGGGTGGCAGTCGGGCAGGGCGTGCCGATGCCGGTGCCGGCAGTCGCAAGCGCAGCTGCGGACGCGGCAAGCTCAGCCGGGGCAGGGCGATGCGCGGCGGCTTCATCGGGTCGCCTCCTGGGCCGGCAGCAGCACCACCAGCGTGCCATTCCAGCCCGTGGCGCTGCGCTGCAACTGGGCCTGCTGCGGCAGCACCTGGGCCAGCTGGCGTGTCTGTATCAGCCATTCGGCCAGCGCGGCCGGCGGCACGTTGCGCAGCTGGATGTGTGCCTGGCCAGTCTGGACCTGTACGCTGTCCGGGCCGAGCAGGCGCAGCGACAGCTCGGTCAGCAGCTGCTCCCGCGTGGCCGGGCTGATGCGTGGCAGTTGCTGTAGCGCGCGTGCCTGCTCCTGCAGGTGGCGCATCTGGATCAGCTGGCGGTCGAGTTCGGCCTTGCGCTGCGGCGCCTCGCGCAGGGTTTGCAGCGCGGGTGCCATGGCCAGCAGCCAGAGCAGCGCCAGCAGCAGGATGCTGCCGCCAACGCGCAGCAGCACGCGCTCACGCGGGGAGAGCTGTTGCCAGCGCTGGCGTGCGGCCTGCAATTGCGGCTGCAAGCGGGCGTTCAGGGTCTCGGTACGGCTCACGGACGCGTCTCCAGCAGCCAGTCATTGCCATCCTGGCGCACCTGCACGACTGCATCGGCCAGGGCAGACTGCACCGCGGCTGACTGGTCGGCGCTCAAGGCCAGGCCCTTGAGCCGCAGCACGCTGCCATCCCATTCGAGCTGCTGCAGCTCGGCTTCGGGCGAGTGGCTGACCACGGCGGCCAGCCGTCCCTCCAGCGTATGGCCGGTCAGCAGCGCATGCTGTTGCTGCAGCTGGCTGACTTCGCGCTGCATTTGTTTGGGCGCATCCACCACCAGCTTCACTTGCGGGAAGGTGCTGGTCAGGATGCGATCGATGTCTGCTTTCTGCTGCTCCAGCCGCTGCCCGGCCTGCCAGGCCAGCAGATTCAGGCCGAGCAGCGAGACCAGCAGCAGGGCGATCAGGCCCCAGCGCGTGGCCTGCCACTGCGGGGCCTGGAGAAAGCGCTGCCAGCCCTGGCGCAGCAGCCGTTTCCAGCGGTCGGCGGGATGATTCGCCAGGCTGAATTGCGACAGATTCCAGCCGGAGGACAGGCTTTCCAGCCAGCGCTCGGCCGGGTGGCGCACTTGCACCGGCTGTTGCAGCAGCAGCTCCACGCGTTGCGCCACCGCGGCATCGGCCTGGATGCGGCCGGGTTCGGCCTGCGCCAGCCAAGCGGGCAGCAGGGGATCGGGTTCCAGTGTGCCGGGGGCTGGCAACGGCCAGCACAGCAGGCCGGGAGCCGCCTCGCCCTGGGACAGTGCATGGCCGCGGCGCAGCCACCAGGCGCCGTCGATGCCGTCGCCAATCGCCTGCAGCGTGTCCTGTTGCTGCGCGGCGTCGGGCAGTTCCTGCAGCGGCAATGGCGCGCATTCCGGCACCAGCCGCTGTACTTCGCAGCCGGCCTGGCGCAGCTGTTCCAGATGCTGCTGCAGCCAGTCCAGCCGGCAGCAGCAGACCCAGACCGGCTGGCCCACGCTCGCCTCCGGCTGCAGCGCGCAGTGCAGCGTTTCCATGTCGTCGAGCAGTTGCTCTTCCAGCAGTCCCTCCAGCACCAGCCGGGTGCGTGCGGGGGAGGCCAGGCTGCCCTTGGGCAACTGCAGCGCGTGCCAGGACAGCGCCTGTACCGGCACGATGCCGATCACCTCATGCGTATCGGCCAGCGGCAGGCTGTCGGCCGCAGCCATGCCATGCTGCGCCACACCCTGGCCATCGTGGCTCAGGGCAAACGCGTAGCCATCGGCCACAGCGTGGTCGGGCAGGGGGAATCGGACAAGCAATTGGGACATGGGGCGGAGCGATTCTAGGCAAGCAATATGACGCCGGAATGTCATGAAAGCATCATCTGCATGACATGTGGCGGCAGGCGTCAGGGGGCGGCAGCAGGATCCGGTGCGATGACGCTGTCCTTCTGTCGCCACAGCACGCTGGAGCGCAGGCCGTCCCGCTGGATCAGCGCCTGCTCCTCGATACGCACATCGCCAATGCGCAGCCGGCCGTGGATCAGGAAGTAGCGGCTGCTCACGCCCAGGCTGGCCTGCTGGCCGCTGGCCGGCAGCAGTTCGCGTACCGCATCCATCTTCAGAAACGGCTGGCTGTTGCGCCGGCTCACCAGTTGCAGCACCTGCGAGCGCGTCACGTCGCCGGCAGCGGCCAGCAGCACCTCCTGGGTCGCGGTATTGACATTGATGGCGGTGTACTCGGGAAGAATCGCCAGATGCGGTTCGAGTTGCGCCATACGTTCTGGCTGCAGGCCCAGCCAGACCAGCTGTTCCACGCGCTGTGGCAGCAGCGGCGCAGCCGGATCGGCCTGGCCCTGCTGGGCACGCCAGGCGCGCTCCCACTGCTGGAGCAGCTGATTCGCTTCCTGCGCTGGCAGACCCAGCTCCTGGAACAGGCGTTGCAGCGTCTGCACATCACGCGCCGACAGCTGGCCTTGCCGCATCAGGTTGCCCAGGTTGAAGCGGCCCTGCATGTCCTGCACCTGGCCGGACAGGAAGGCGTCATCGGGCAAATCGGTGCTGTTGGAGACGGTGTTGCCCTCGGCGGCCAGAAAGCTGCTCATGCGCGCCTCCAGCAACGGCACCGCCCAGGGTTCGGACAGATGATCGGCCTGGGTCTGGCGCGTATCTTCCTGCAGGATCTGGCGTGTCCAGTCGATGGCGCCGGACAGCAGCCAGCTGGTTTGCAGACGCGCGCGCTCGGCGGCCTGGACTTCGGTGGCGCGCCATTGCTGCCAGGCCGCTGCAGCGGCAAAGGCCGTCACCAGCGACACGGTGAGCATCGCCAACAACAGGGCGGCACCGCGTTGCGGGGCCGGGCGGGGTGCCGAGCGACGATTCACGAGCGCCTCCGAGTCAGCGTAGCCGGCATCCAGTCCATGGTCAGCGTGCCTTGCAGGGCGCTGTCGGTATCGGGCAGTTGCAGTTCCAGCCGGATCGCATCGGGCATGCTGGCCAGTGCCTGTTCGCCTGCCACGGGCAGCTCCTGTTCGCTGGCAGGCCGCCAGTTGGCATCGCGGAAATGCAGCAGCTTCCAGCCGCTGGCCGGCACCAGTTCCTGTTCTCCGGGCAGTTGTCCCTGGCCTTCGGCCCAGCGTGCCGCCTGCTGCCAGGCCTGCTGCTGCTCGCCGACGCTGCGCAGCACCGGCGACTGCCAGCGCACCCAGCACGGCACTGCGTCCAGGCTGGCGCAGGCACTGCGCAAGGACCAGGCGACGACCTGGGTGCCGGCAGGCAGCAGTAGCGCCGTCTCGCTGTTGGCGGGCAGGCTGTCGCTGACCGCTGCCAGCCGCAGCACGCGCAAGGCCCGGCCGTTCCAGGCCAGCACCGGCTGTGTCTGCTGCGCCGATACCGGCAGCATCGCATCCAGATCGCTGCGCCATTGCGCCAGCGCCGTTTGCAGCAGCGTCAGGCGTTCGCCGCGCTCTTGTGTCACCTGCTGGGCGCGTACCATGGCATCCAGCCCGCGCCAGCTCAGCAGTGCCAGCAGTGCCATGATGGACAGGGCCACCATCAGCTCGATCAGGGTAAAGCCGCGTGCCGGACGAGGTCGACAAGAAGGGCGTTGCATCTCTACCACTTGCCCAGAATGGTCGACAGGCGCAGCAGCGGCCGCTCCTGCTCCAGCGCCTGCGCATCAATGCGCCGGAAGTGCGGATTCAGCGTGGTGTGCACACTGACCCGGACCTGCAGCTCGCGGCCAGCCTGCCGGCAGGGCATGCTCGACTCGCCCACCGCCGGATACTGGGTAGACAGCCGCATCGCAATCAGCTGGTTTTCTGCACACAGCTGCCCGAGCAGCAGCTCCGACTGGCGTTCGCCGTGCCGGATCAGCGCACTGGTGGCTTGCGTACCGGCGACCAGCGCTACCGCCACAATCGCCAGTGCCACCAGCACCTCGATCAGCGTAAAGCCCCGGCTGGCGGCCGGGGCCGGGCGGCGGGTGGTTGTCATGGGCGGGGGCTGGCTTGCTGCGCCAGGCGGAAGGGACGCAGGCCATCGGTCTGCAGCGTGCGCTCCAGTTCGGGCCTGCCGGGAATGCCCAGGGTGAGCGATTGCGCCGGCAGAATCGGCTCCGGCCCCAGCAGCAATTCGGTCTCTGTCCCTTGCCGCGGAGCCGTCAGCAGGCCGCCGCGCAGCACCAGTGTGGGCTGCAGCCAGGCTTGCGACAGCCGCGCATGCGGCAGACCGACAAAGTGGAAACCCTTGCCGTCGGTATCGGCCTGCCAGCGCACCGGTAAACCACTGGCGCGCGACTGGGCGCGCGCGCTTTCGAGCATGGCGGCCAGCCGTTCGGCTTCACGCTCCAGCCGCAGCTGGTCGTTGTCGCGCAAGGCCAGCGTGGCCGCACTACTGGCAATGGCCACAATCAGCAGCACCACCAGCAATTCGATCAGGGTAAAACCGCCGGCTGCGCGCCGGACGCGCCTGCCGTCCATGGGAGCTTACTGCCAGCTGCCGATATCGGCATCCTTGCCTTCGCCGCCAGCCTTGCCGTCAGCGCCAAAGGACATCACATCCACCTCGCCCTGAATGCCGGGGTTGGCGTACTGGTAGGCCTGGCCCCACGGGTCAGTCGGCAGCTTCTCCAGATACGGCTTCCAGTTGGCCGGCACCGGCTGGCTTTCCGGCTTGCTGACCAGCGCCTGCAGGCCCTGTTCCGCCGTGGGGAAGCGCTGGTTGTCCAGGCGATACAGCTTGAGCGCCTGCATCAGGTTGCTGACATCGGTTTTGGCCGCCGTCACGCGGGCGTCGTCGGCACGACCCAGCACGCTGGGTACCACCAGCGCGCCCAGCACGCCAATGATGACCAGCACCACCATCAGCTCGATCAGGGTAAAGCCACGGGCAGCGCGCTGGCGCGGCAAACGGCGGCGCGTTGCCGCAAGGGAAGAAAAGCGCATGAAAACTCCTCGGAAATGCGGCAAACATAACGCTGTTGCGTGACAGTCAGGTGACTATTGCGTGATATTCCAGCCGGCGGATGCGATGACGGCAGATGCCGCATAATGCGCACATGACTGCTTCTCCCGGCCTGTTATCCAACCGCATACCTGCCCGCTCGCTGGCACCGGCCGAGCGCTGGGGCGTGCGCATCGGCAGCCTGTTGCCCTGGTGTGCGGCCAGTGCCGTACTCGCCTATGCGCTACTGGGCGCGCAAGGCGAATCCGGCGGCGTAAGCGCCAGCGTGGCCGACAGCCGGCTGCAAAGCCAGCAGGACACGCTGGCCAGCCTGTTCGGCCATCAGGATCAGGCCGTGGCGGCCGCATCCGCGCCGCAGGACGCCGCTCCTGCCAGTCCGGGCCGATTCGTGCTGCAAGGCACGATCAGCCGGCTGCAGGGCGGCGGCGCTGCCATCATCGCGATTGATGGCCAGCCCGGCCGCCATGTCCGGCTGGGCGATGAGCTCGTGGATGGCTGGAAGCTGGCCTCGGTCGGTGTGCGCCAGGCCGTGCTGCAGGCGCCCGGCCAGCCGGAGCTGAGGCTTGAGTTCCCGGCCAGTGGCGTAACCGCCGCCCGCTCCGACAGCAGTCTGCCGGCCCATGGTTCCGATGCCAGGCCGGCGCTGCCGGAGCCGGTGGCGCCCCCCGTGGCAGGCACTGCACCGGCAGGTACTGGCGCAGCCAGACCGGCTGCCAACATCCCTGCCGAGACTTCCCGGATGGGCGATGGCCGCAACGATGATTGACCCGCTACCTCCCCATGTCACTGAACGGACTCGTTTTTCCTCCTGAACTGCATTACCTGATCGAACACCAGGTCTGGGCGCGCCTCGACGATGACGGCTGTGCCACCATCGGCATCACCGCGCTCGGCATCCGCCATTCGGGCGAGATCTACATGTGCCGTCCCAAGCGGGTCGGTACGCCGGTGGAGCAGGGCGGCTCGGTCGCCGTGGTCGAGCTGGCCAAGTCGGTGGTGTCGGTCAAGTCACCGGTGCGCGGCGAGGTGGCCGAGATCAATCCCGTGCTGGAAGAATCCCCCGAACGCGTGCACCAGGATCCCTACGGTGCCGGTTGGCTGGCCCGTATCCGCCTGTCCGACTGGGCTGCCGACCAGATCGCGCTGCTCCACGGCGACGATCAGGTGTTGCCGGCCATGCAGCAGCACGCCTGGCTCAACCGCATCGAGTAAGCCATGGCCTTTGTCGATCACGCCGCTGACGGCATCGCCATCCTGCTCTGGTCCGCCGGCCCGGAGCGCCCCGATCTGCTGCACACGCCATTCTTCTTTGCGGCTGCCGCAGCCGCCATGGAGATGCCGGTCGAGATCTACTTCACGGCCGGCAGCGTGCGCCTGCTGCAGCCCGGTGTGGCCGAAGGTCTGCAGGCGGCACACCACCAGAAGGATGTGGCCACCGCCATGCGCGAGGCGGTGTCGCATGGCGTGCGCCTGCTCGCCTGTACCGATGCCCTGCGTGCGCATGGCATGGACATGCAGGGCCTGATTCCCGAATGCAGCGGCCACGGCGGGGCCGTGCAGTACATGGCGCGCGCCGCCGACCTGCGCTGGCGCACCCTGGTGTTCTGAGGCCGGAAACGACAACGCCCTGCACAGGGCAGGGCGTCAGGATCGTGCATGGCACCCGCAGGTGCCACGCTGCAATCAGCGGTAAACCGGGAAACGGCTCACCAGCTCGGCTACCTTGGCGCGCACGGCGGCGATATTCGCCTCGTCACGCGGGTTGTCCAGCACGTCGGCCATCAGGTTGGCTGTGATACGGGCTTCCTCTTCCTTGAAGCCGCGCGTGGTCATGGCCGGCGTACCGACACGCAGGCCGCTGGTCACGAAAGGCTTCTCGGGATCGTTCGGGATCGAATTCTTGTTGATCGTCATGTGGGCGGCACCCAGCACGGCTTCGGCTTCCTTGCCGGTAATGCCCTTGTTGCGCAGATCCACCAGCATCACGTGGCTTTCGGTACGGCCGCTGACAATACGCAGGCCACGCTGGGACAGCGTCTCGGCCACGACCACGGCGTTCTTCACGACCTGCTCCTGGTAGGCCTTGAACTCGGGCGTCAGTGCTTCCTTGAACGCAACGGCCTTGCCGGCGATCACGTGCATCAGCGGGCCGCCCTGCAGGCCTGGGAAGATGGCGCTGTTGATCGCCTTCTCGTGCTCGGCCTTCATCAGGATGATGCCGCCGCGCGGGCCGCGCAGGCTCTTGTGCGTGGTGGAGGTGACGACGTCGGCAAAGGGCACCGGGTTGGGGTAGACACCGGCAGCGATCAGGCCGGCGTAGTGGGCCATGTCGACCATGAACAGGGCACCCACATCCTTGGCAATGCGCGACATGCGCTCGAAATCGATGCGCAGGCTGTAGGCAGAGGCACCGCCAATGATCAGTTTCGGCCTGGTCTCGTGCGCCTTGCGCTCCATCGCGTCGTAATCGATCTCTTCCTTCTCGTTCAGGCCGTAGCTGACGACGTTGAACCACTTGCCGGACATGTTCAGCGCCATGCCGTGCGTCAGGTGACCGCCTTCGGCCAGGCTCATGCCCATGATGGTGTCGCCCGGCTTCAGGAAGGCCAGCAGCACGCCCTGGTTGGCCTGCGAGCCGGAGTTGGGCTGCACGTTGGCCGCTTCGGCGCCAAACAGCTGCTTCACGCGATCAATCGCCAGCTGCTCGACAACGTCCACGTTTTCACAGCCACCGTAGTAGCGCTTGCCGGGATAGCCTTCGGCGTACTTGTTGGTCAGCTGCGTGCCCTGGGCAGCCATCACGGCCGGGGAGGCATAGTTTTCGCTGGCAATCAGCTCGATATGTTCTTCCTGGCGCTGGTTCTCGGCCTGGATGGCGGCCCACACTTCGGGGTCGGTCTGTTCGATCAGGATGTTGCGGTTGTACATGGCAGGTTTGCATCAAGAGAGGATGACACTTGGCACGCAATCGTGACAAGGCTGCCCAGGCGAACGGCAAGAACGTGCCACAGGGGGGCACGGTGCATTTCCTCGCGGTTGAGGCAGGGGCCGAAAGGGCTTGCCAGTCCGCGTCAGCCGGGGTGGCCGGCAACAGCCAAGCCCACCAGCCTATCGCCAGTCATGCACATGGCTAGTGTACCGGATTCAACCCCGAACACACTAGCCGGAAAATATTACTGAATGCTGGAATTTCCGGCATCGGCAACCGGTTGTTCCTGCGCCACCATGTGTACGCCAGAGGCCACACTGACCGCATGCTGCTTGTCGTGTGGCGCTGCCTGCGGGGTCAGCGTGTTGCGAATGTGTTGTTCGGCGCGGATGCTATCGTTGTGCGCCAGGTCGGATTCCTGCTTTGCAGGCGGCGTGATGCGGGTCGATACGCGTACTGGCCTGGCATTCATGGCACTGGAGGCGGAGGCCAGTGGCTGGGCACTGCCGCGTTGTTGCACTTCCGCCTTGGCCAGCTGTACTTCAGGTGCAGCAGGCTTGTTCTCGCGCTTGGCCACACTGGCCGCTTCCGGCAGGCCGTGCGGCAGCTGGGCATTGTGTGCCACCTGCTGGCCCTGGGCCACGGCACGGATACGGGCAAATTCGGCCAGCACCTTGCTGCCATAGCCCTGGTCATCCGGCAGATTGGCCGCACCCACATAGTGCTTCAGGCCGCCGCGTACCGAGCCGGCACGCGCAATCGTTTCCTTCAGCACTTGCACACCCACATGCAGGTTGCTGACCGGGTTCAGTGCCGCAAAACTGCCGCCATGGTCTTCATATTTGTCGGAATGGATATGCGTCATCACCTGCATCAGGCCCTGGGCGCCGACATGGCTTTGTGCAAACGGGTTGAAGCTCGATTCCACCGCCATGATGGCCAGGATCAGTGCCGGATCGATTTTCTCGATCTTGCCCACGGCATAGGCCTCCTTCACCAGCATGCCGACCGCTTCCGGTGCCACACGGTATTTCTTGGCAATCCAGTAGGTCACGGCAGCCTGGCGGCTGGGCAGATCCTGCGGATTCACCACCGGCATGCCGGCCGGGTTGTTGTCGGCCGGAGTCGCGCTGGCGGTTTCGGCCACAGCCAGATCCGGCGTGGCGGCTGCTTCCGCAGGCATGCCGATATGGCTGATGGCCGGGGCGATCGGGTTGTTGCTGGCCAGCAGCTGGTCCAGGCGCTCGCCCAGATCCTGTTGCAGGTGGGAGCTGGTGGCCAGCAGGGCGGCACCGGCGATGGCGCCTACGCCAACCAGGGCCATGCTGTGGTGGGTCCATTTCAGGACGCGTTGCAGGGGGTGTTTCCAGGCCGGGGCGGCCGTGGCCAGGGTACTGTCCGCAGACAGGGTACTGGTGGTGCTGTTCAAGCTGAATCTCCTTCAGTATCGGTGTCGCCGCTGGTACTGCTGAGAGGGCAGGGCAAGAGCCGATAGGCGCTGGCCTGCTGGATGGGAGCGGCTGAAAAACAGGTCCGTCCGGGTGCGACACATCTAGGATCATCCGGGGATGATCGGGATAACCCTTGAATTTTATGCACTGCACAAATTACCGGTCAAGCATGATTGGCATTTTCCTTATGATTTTTGGTTCTTATGTGGCGTCTGGCACACAGTTGGCAACGCTTGCACCGGGATGCAGCAGGGGCAAAATGCAGGCAAAATAGCCATGTGCCCGCCATGGAGGCAGGTACAACCTTTGACTCTAGATTTCATACTGCCATGATCCGTACTCCACGATTTGGCCTGCGCCCGTTGCTGCAGTCCAATGATCCGACCTCCACCGGAGGACAAGACTCTCCCGCTGCATCCGGCAAGTCCGCGACGCATCCGCTTGATGCCGTCACTGGCGGCGTGTTTTCGGCCGCCACTTCCGGCGAACGCGCTGCGCGTCTGCGCGCCTGGCTCGCTACCGAGCCCGAAGTCGCTGTGATGCAGGAAGTCTTCCGCGATCTGAGTACGCGCGACAAGGGCGCGGCCAAGCCGCTGCGCGAGAAGCTGGACGAAATCAAGCGCAGCCGTGGCCAGGAGGCCCTTGCCGCAGAGTGGCAGGCCCGTGCCGAGCAGTTGCTGCAGGCCAGTCGCCTGAATATTGCCGATGCCATGGCCTGGCAGCGTGATGCCGCCAAGGCGGGCGCGCCGCTGAGCAAGGAGCCGCTGGCCACCACGCGCACCCGGCTGGCCGAGCGCATCAAGGTCATCGAGGACCTGCAGACCCAGGTCCAGATCCAGCGCGAAGCCGCCGTGCTGTTGGCGCAGCGTATCGAAACCCTGTCCACCAAGAGCTGGACCGAAGCCGAAGAAGCCGAAGCCGGTCTCCAGACCGATGTTGCCGACTGGCGTCAGCAGGCCCAGGCGCTGCAGCAGGATACGAGCTGGCCCAGCGTGGATCCCAAATATGCCGGTCAACTGGAAAGCGCGGTCGAACAGCTGCAGCTGGTGGTACAGGCGTTTGAAGATGCCCTGCAGCAGGTGCGCGTTGCCGCCGCCGACAGCAGCGCCGCGCTGCCGCCGGTACCGGTCTGGGCCGACGAGATCCGTACCCTGCGTGGCGAAGCCCCCGAGGCTGCGGCTGATGCTGGCGAAGACACTGCGGTGGCTGCCGAGCGCCAGCAGGCGCTGGCCCAGCGCCGTGCCGAGGCGGAAGCCGTGGTCAATGCTGCCGTCAAGGCGCTCGAGGCCGAACTGGTCAGCGGCCACAGCAAGGCCAGCGTCGCCGCTGCCCAGGCGCTGCGCCAGGCGCACAAGGAACACCGCAAGGCCATCAGCCAGGAGCTCGAAGGCCAGGTTCATGCCGTACTGGCGTCTGCCGGCGAACTGGAAGGCTGGCAGCGCTGGCGTGCCGACCAGCTGCGCCAGGAGCTGGTGCAGAAGGCCGAAGCCCTGATTGATCGTCCGGCTGCCGAGGTCGCCGCAGAGGCGCCTGCAGCACAAGCCCCGGCTACTGAAGCACCGGCAGTTGAAGCACCGGCTGCTGAAACCGGCAGTGAAGAATCGCCTGCAGCACAAGCCGAGACCGCCGAAGCCGGCACGGCAGAAACCGCTGCGCCGACACCGTCCGATAGCACCGAAGCAGCGGTCGAGCCAGAAGCAGCCAGTACCGCTCCGGCAGAATCGCAAGAAGAATCCGATGCGGCTCCTGCCCAGGCCACCGCGCCGGAGGCGCAAGCCACGCCGGTCGTGCGTCCGGCTCGCCGCCAGGCCGACAAGGCCTCCGCCAAGGGCGAGCGTCCGCTGCCCACCAGCAAGCTCAGCCCGCGCAAGTTGCAGGAAACCCTGCGCCAACTGCGCGAACAATGGAAGCAGACCGACCAGGGTGGCGTGCCCAACCATGCGCTCTGGAAGCGTTTTGACAATGCCTGCAACGAGGCCTACCGCATCGTCGAGGCCTGGCTGTCCACCATGAAGGAGCATGCGGCCCAGCAGAAGGCACTGCGCCTGTCGCTGCTGGAAGACATCAAGGCCTGGACCGCACGCCACCAGCAGCAGGTCGAAGCCGGCCAGCCCGACTGGAAAGCCGTGCACCGGGATCTGCTGGCGTTCTCGCGCCGCTGGCGTGAAGCCGGTCATGTCAGCGAAAAGGTGTTTGCCGAACTGCAGCCGCGCTGGAAGACGGCCATGGCCGAAGCGGGCGCCCATATCGACGCCGCGCAAAAGGCCAGCATCCAGCTGCGCCACGCCATGATCGACGAGGCCAAGGAGTTGGGCGCTGCCGCATCGCTGCGCATTGATGCGATCAAGGCACTGCAGCAGCGCTGGCAGCAGGAAGCGCAGACTGTCCCGCTGGAGCGCAAGCACGAGCAGAAGCTGTGGGATGCTTTCCGCAAGCCGCTGGACGAAGCCTTCCAGCGCAAGCATGAGCAACGCGGCCAGCAGCAGTCCGAGATGAATGAGCGCGATCGCGCCGTATTCGATGCCTCCAGGGCGCTCGAAGCTGCCAACGCCAGTGGCGATGCACAGGCGATCCGTGCCGCCATGCAGGCGCTGAACGATGCCATCCGTGGCCAGCAGGAGCAGCAGGAGGCGGAAGCCGCCGCCGCTGCCGACGCACCGGCAGAAGCCGCTCCCGAAACGCCGCTGGAAGAAGGAGCCATGCGCCCGCCGTCTCCTTCGGCGCTGCAGCACAAGCCGGCGGTGGCCGTGCGCGGTGATGACCGCCCGCAAGCCCGTCTGGGAGCCACGCGCCAGCGTGACGAGCGTGGCGATCGCCGTGACACGCGTGACCGTCGTGGCGGCCGTTTTGGTGACCGTTTCGGCGACCGCCCCGACCGTGGCCCGCGTGCGCCGCGTCTGGGCGATGCGGCCTTCCGTGCCCAGCGCGATGCCGTCGAGCATGCCCAGGCCGCGCTGCGCAAGCTGGCCGAGCAGGCCCATGGCGAGACCCTGACACAGCTGCTGTCAGCTTGGGAAAAGCGCCAGCCCGATGCGATTCCGGTCGCTTCCGAGCTGGGCCGTCGCGTCAGCGGCAGCCAGCGCAATGCCTGGGTGGCTGCGCTGGGCCAGAGTGCCGCCCAGGGTCGCCAGTCCGAGGCGCTGCTGCGCCTGGAAATGGCAGCCGAGGTGCCCACGCCGGCTGATCAGCTCAATGCGCGCCGCGCGCTGCAGCTGCAGTTGCTGACGCGCCGCAACGATCCGAGTCCGCAGGAAACTTGGCACGAAGACGTTGCCAGCGTGCTGGCTGCTCCGCACGATGCGGCCAGCGCCAAGCGACTGCAGCACGCGCTGCGTGCCCTGCTGAAGGGCTGATCGCCCGGCCAGCCGGTCGCTGCAACACCCGCTTCGGCGGGTGTTGTGCTTTGTACGCTGGCCATGGCGCCATGGCCTGTTCAGACAGCCTTCAGCTTCGCGGAGCACCATGCGGTCATGGATTCCACTACAGCAAGTGCGACACGAGCCGGATGCAGAGGACAAGACTGCCACTGGCGTTGGCCCCTATCGGCGTGCTGTCCGGCCTGATATGGCTGTGCCGCCAGAACGGAGGGCAAGCCATGTTAGGCTTTGCCGTCTGGTGCTGGCAGCATGCCGGCCAGGGAGGGCGTGAGCATCATGAAGACAATGACGGATACGGAGGTTGGCTGCCATGCGCATCCTGCTGGCTGAAGATGATGAACTGTTGGGTGTCGGGCTGCGGGCCGGCCTGCAGCAGCAGGGCTTCGAGGTCGATTGGGTGCGTGATGGCCAGGCCGCGCTGCGCGAACTGCTGGCGCTGGATTACGAAGCCGCCGTGCTCGATCTGGGCCTGCCGCGCCTGGATGGCATGGAGGTGCTGGCAGCCCTGCGTGAACAGGGTCGCAGCCTGCCGGTGCTGGTGTTGACGGCACGCGATGCCGTACAGTCCCGCATTGCCGGTCTCGATACCGGGGCCGACGACTATGTCGTCAAGCCGGTGGACCTGCATGAACTGGCCGCGCGCCTGCGGGCCCTGGTGCGGCGTGCCCACGGCCTGCAGCAGACCGTGTTGCAGGCCGGGCAGGTGCAGCTGGATCCGGTCGGGCACGTGGTCACGCTGGCCGGTCAGCCAGTCGATCTGGCCCAGCGCGAATATGCGCTGCTGCATGCCCTGATGCGCAACCCGGGCCGCATTCTCAGCCGTGAACAGCTGGAAGCCCAGATCTACTCCTGGGGCAGTGAAGTGGCCAGCAATGCCGTCGAGGTGCATGTCTCGCATCTGCGGCGCAAGCTCGGTGCCAACCTGATCGATACCGTGCGTGGCCTGGGCTACCGCATCGGATCCGGTACGGAGACATGACGATGGCCGGCCGACGTGCTGCATCCTGGTCGCTGGCACGCCGGCTGGTGCTCAGCATCGTGCTGTTGCTGACCCTGATCTGGACGCTGGCCATGGCCAGCATCTACTGGCACACACGCGAACATGTGCACAAGTTGCTCGATCTGCATCTGATGCAGACGGCCGTACTGCTGTCGAACCAGTCGCCCGAGGAAATCGATGATGACGAACTCGAGCATGCACAGAAGCGCAGCAGGGAGCACAAGCTGTCGCCAGGCGAGGAGGACAGTGAATTTGACGACGTGGCCACCATCTTCCAGATCTGGCGCAACGGGGAGCTGATGGCCCACTCCCGTCATGCGCCGCGTCAACCCCTCGCCCAAGGCGGCAGCGGCTTTGCCCAGGCCACGCTGGATGAACGGCGCTGGCGCGTCTACACCGAAGAAATCAACACGCGGGATGGCCGCCTGCGCGTGATGGTGGCCGAGGATCAGCGTCTGCGTGACGACATCGTGTTGGGCAATGTGCGCAGCCTGCTGATCGGGCTGTTGCTGGCCTTTCCGGCCACGGCGCTGCTGGTCTGGTGGCTGGTGCGCCGCGCCATGCGCCCGCTGCAGCAGGCCGGGGCCGCGATTCGCCAGCGGCAGGCACAAAGCCACGCGCCGCTGGAACTGGCGGATGTGCCGCGCGAGGTACAGCCCCTGATCGATGCGCTCAACCAGCTGTTCGGACGCATCGGGGAACTGCTGCACAAGGAGCGCCGCTTCACCGCCGATGCCGCCCATGAGCTGCGCACGCCGATCGCTGCGATCCGCATGATGGCGCAGGTTGCCCAGGGCGCCGGCGACGAGGAGCAACGTCAGCAGGCCCTGGATGGCGTGGTGCAGGGCTGCGATCGCGCCACGCGCCTGGTCGAGCAGTTGCTGCAGCTGGCACGGCTGGAGGCCGAAGCCGATACCGGCACCGAATGGCCGGTCGCCGACCTGATGCCGACACTGGATCCGGTGGTGCAGGATTTGCGGCAGACCCAGGCGGCAGCACATGGCCAGCGCCTGTCCTGGCAGGCTCCCGACACCTTGCCGGCGCGCATGCAGCCGGCGCTGGCGGGCGTGCTGTTGCGCAATCTGCTGGACAACGCCTTGCGCTACAGCCCGGAAGGGGCGGAAGTGCGGGTACTGCTGCAGGCCTTGCCGGAGCAGGGCATGCGCTGGATCGTGGAAGACAGTGGCCCCGGCATGGCCGACGCGGACATGCAGCGTCTGGGCGAACGGTTTTTCCGGGTACTGGGAACCAGGCGCAGCGGCAGTGGCCTGGGCTGGTCCATCGTGCGTCGCATCGCCGCCCTGTATGGCTTGCAGCTGAAGGTGGATCGCAGCCCGGAGCTGGGCGGCCTGCGCGTGCGGCTGGAGGGCTGAGGGCAGGGCAAGCGGTTTCAGTACCGGTTGCAGAAATATGCAGACAACAAAAAACCGCCTGAGGGGCGGTTGTTTGCTGCTTTCGATCGATGGTGCCCAGGAGAGGACTCGAACCTCCACGGAGTTACCCGCTAGTACCTGAAACTAGTGCGTCTACCAATTCCGCCACCTGGGCATCGATTGAAGCTGCTATTGTAGCCACATTTTTTCGTGTTTTGCAAGCCTGCCCAAATTTTTTTATTGGGCTTGTGCAGCAGGTGCTGACACTTGTTTTTTCACGAAACACCGCGTGAAGCGGTATCATGTGTCCTTTGTTGATGGTGCCCAGGAGAGGACTCGAACCTCCACGGAGTTACCCGCTAGTACCTGAAACTAGTGCGTCTACCAATTCCGCCACCTGGGCATCAACTAAGAGGAGCATTGTATCAACAATTCAAACAAAAAAACAAGCCCGGAAAAAGATTTTTCTGCGGAATTCGAGGGTGTGGTGCAAGGGCATCGGGACGGGCACGGTTTCGTGATGGCCGACGATGGCCGTCCGGACCTGTTTCTGCCACCCAACGAGATGCGTGCCGTGCTGCACAAGGACCGCGTCAAGGCGCGCATCGTGCGCCAGGACCGCAAGGGGCGCCCCGAAGGCAAGGTGCTGGAGATCCTGGAGCGCAGCAATCAACCCATCATTGGTCGTCTGTTACAGGAAAACGGTATCTGGCTGGTGGCCCCGGAAGACCGGCGCTACGGTCAGGACGTGATCATTCCCAAGGATGCCATCGCCCAGGCCAATGCCGGTCAGGTGGTGGTGGTCGAGCTGACCGAAGCACCGGCGCTGTACGGCCAGCCGGTAGGCCGCATCGTCGAGGTGCTCGGTGAAGTCGATGATCCCGGCATGGAAATCGAGATTGCCGTACGCAAGTATGGCGTGCCGCATGTGTTTTCCGATGCCTGCCTGCAAGCCGCCAAGGCGCTGCCGGTCACGGTGCAGTCGGATGACTGGCCGGGCCGCATCGATCTGACCGACGTTCCGCTGGTCACGATTGATGGTGAAGACGCACGCGATTTCGACGATGCCGTCTACTGCGAGCCGGCCGTGATCAGCGGCCGGGGCAAGAGTGCGAGCCATGGCTGGCGTCTGCTGGTGGCGATTGCCGATGTCAGCCACTATGTGCGCACCGGCAACGCCATCGACATCGATGCCTACGACCGCGCCACCAGTGTCTACTTCCCGCGCCGCGTGATCCCGATGCTGCCCGAGAAGCTGTCCAACGGCCTGTGCTCGCTCAATCCCGATGTGGATCGCCTGTGTATGGTTTGCGACATGCTGATTACCGATGGCGGCGATTTGCACGGCTACCAGTTCTATCCGGCGGTAATGCACAGCCATGCGCGCTTTACCTATACCCAGGTGGCTGACATCCTGTCCAACACGCGTGGGCTGGAAGCGCGCAAGGCGCAGGATCGTGTCGAGGATCTGATGCATTTGCACGGCGTGTTCAAGGCGCTGCACGGTTCGCGCGAACGCCGCGGCGCGCTCGATCTCGATACGGTCGAGACGCAAATCGTCTGCGACGAGAGCGGCCGCATCGAGAAAATCATTCCGCGCGTGCGCAACGATGCACACCGCCTGATCGAGGAGTGCATGCTGGCAGCCAACGTCTGTGCCGCCGATTTCATCACGCACCACAAGCAGGCGGGCCTGTTCCGCGTGCACGAGGGCCCGACGCCGGAAAAGATCGAGATCCTGCGCAACTTCCTGCGCACCATGGGCGTGCCGCTGAGTGTCAGTGACGAGCCCACGACAGAGGAATTTGCCGCCATCGCCGATGCCACCAAGGACCGGCCCGATGCCGAGCAGATCCACATGATGCTGCTGCGCAGCATGCAGCAGGCGATCTATACGCCCACCAACAGCGGTCACTTCGGTCTGGCCTACGATGGCTACACGCACTTCACCAGCCCGATCCGCCGTTATCCGGACCTGCTGGTGCATCGTGTGATCAAGTCGATTCTGCTGGGGCAGCGCTATGTGCTGCCGGCGTTGCCCACGCCGGGCGAGGCCCATGCCAAGCTGAGCAAGCGTCTGGAAAAAGTGGCAGCCGCACGTGGCCGACCGGCACCGGCGCGCAAGTCCAGCGCCGAAATCCAGGCTTGGGAAGCGGCCGGCCTGCACTGCAGCGCCAACGAGCGTCGTGCCGATGAGGCCAGTCGAGATGTCGAGGCCTGGCTCAAGTGCAAATACATGCGCGATTTCCTCGGCGAGGAATTTGGCGGTCGCGTCACGACCGTCACCAGCTTTGGCCTGTTTGTCACGCTGGATGCGATGTATGTCGAGGGGCTGGTGCATATCACCGAACTCGGTAGCGATTATTTCCGCTTTGACGAGGCGCGCCAGGAGCTGCGTGGCGAGCGCACCGGTGTGCGTTTTGCGCTCGGCAGCCGGGTGCAGGTGCAGGTGATCCGCGTCGATCTCGATGGTCGCCGCATCGACTTCCGTCTGGTGCGCGCCGGTGAGGAGGCGGTGGCAACGGGGGCGGCACAGAAGCGCTCGGGCAGCAAGCGGGCCAATGCCGGCAATCCGGGAGAAGACGGGCAGACCGTGTCCGAGGTCTATGCCGATGACGAGGTGGTGTGGCAGCCGCGCAAGCGCGGCACGCGCACTGCGCGCGACAACCGCTCTGCCACGGCGGCCACCGGCAAGCGCAAGACTGGCAAGGCACCGGCTGCGGCAGCGCGTCTTGGCGTGAAAACGGTATCGGCGGTCAAGCCGGCATCCAAGTCATCCTCGCGTACAACGCGAAAGCCGTCCGGCGGCAAGCGCTAGGCAGGCAGGCGAGGGTGATTCAGCCCGGCAGCCGCTGCAAGGCGGCTGCCAGCTGGCCTGCAGTCAGGGTGCCACGCTCAGCCGGCCACTGTTCGGCGGCATGGCCGTGTGCCTGCACGGCAGCGCAGGCGGTGTCGAAGGCCAGCTGCCATGCGGATCCGCCGGCCTGGCGCGCCTGGGCTTGCGCCCAAAAGGCAGCAATACAGCCTGCCAGCACATCGCCCGTACCAGCCGTAGCCAGTCGCGCATTGCCGGCATGGACGATGACAGGGGCGATGCCCTGATCCGACGGTGCCGCGACCACGCTGCCCGATCCTTTCAGTACCAACATGGCCTGCAGGCGATCTGCCAGTCGGCAGGCAGACTGCAGGCGCTGCTGCTGGACCTCGGCGACCGTGCAGCCCAGCAGGCGCGCGGCTTCCAGCGGGTGGGGCGTGACTATGGTGGGCTGCTCGCGCAACCGCAGCCGTTCTGCCAGGCTGGTATCGGCGGCGATGGCATTCAGCGCATCGGCATCCAGCACCAGCCGGGCGCTGTGTTGCAGCAAGGCAGGCAGCCAGCGGATGATGGCCGTGCCGCCACCGCAGCCGGCGGCCACGCTGGCCGAAGCCAGCGGCAGGCTAGCCAGATCACTGTCGTGCTGCAGAGACCGCTGCATCAGCTCCGCATCGGTCGGCTGCGTGGCATGTGCCGAGAGTGAGCCCAGGTAGACGCGGCCGGCCCCGGCGTGCAGGGCTGCGCGGGCAGCCAATACGGCAGCCCCTTCCATGCCGGCTGCGCCGCCCACGATGCAGACATCGCCGAAGCTGCCCTTGTGGCTGGCATGGGGCGGCGGTGCCGGTAATGTCGCTGTCCCTGGCTGTAGCGCGGCACCCTGTAGCCAGGCGCCGGCCTGGCAGGCGCCGTGCGCTTGCAGTGCAGCAGTGCCCAGATCGTCCCACCAGACCATGCCGGCTGCATCGCGGCCATGGCCGGTGAACAGGCCGGGCTTCAGGCTCAACAGGCTCAGGGTGTGATCGGCATGCACGCATTGGCGCGCACTGCCGCCTTGCAGCCAGTCCCCGCTGTCGGCATCGAGCCCGGTTGGCAGGTCAATCGCCAGCACCGGTGCCGGTGTGGCATGCAGGGCATCGATACAGGCCTGCAGGGTGGCGGAAGGCGCGCGACTGGCCCCGATGCCGAGCAACGCATCAATCGCCAGGTCATGGGCTCGCAGTGCTGTCGGGAGGGCCGTGCTGATGGGGACACCTGCCGCCACGGCCTCGGCGTGGGCAGCGCGCGCATCTTCCGGCAGCCGAAGCGGGTCGGCCAGCAGGGTGACTTCCACCTGGCGTCCCCAGGCTTGCAGCAGCGCGGCAGCCTGCAGGCCGTCGCCGCCATTGTTGCCGGGGCCGCAGGCGATCCAGATGCGTTGTGCATGGGGCGCCAGGGCGCAGGCGAGCCGGGCGATAGCCAGACCGGCGCGCTGCATCAGGGCATGCGGCGGCAGCTGCTGCATCCAGGCCTGTTCGATCTGGCGGCTGCCGGCAACCCCGTGCAGGGGCAGACGCCGGGGCAGGGTGCTGGCATGCAGGCGGGTCAGTGCAACAGATGAAGGACTCAGGGTAGGCATGGCTGTTCGATAAAGCATGGTTGTGCTACAATTTCGCGGCTCTTGCTGATGGCGCTGCCATCCTGCAAGGCTAATCGCAAATCCGCCAATCCAGGTGTTGCCGCAAGCTGTCACGGCTTGCTGGCATGCGAGGCGAATTTTAGACCCAACCTCAGGAGAAAAACCATGTCCATTACCATGCGCGAAATGCTGGAAGCCGGTGTCCACTTCGGTCACCAGACCCGTTTCTGGAACCCCAAGATGGCCCCGTACATCTTCGGTGCCCGCAACAAGATCCACATCGTGAACCTGGAGCAGTCCCTGCCCATGTTCGAAGATGCCATGAAATTCGTCCGCCAGCTGGCTGCCAACCGTGGCACCATCCTGCTGGTCGGCACCAAGCGTGCAGCCCGCGACATCATCGCCGAAGAAGCCAAGCGCGCCGGCATCCCCTACGTCAACCAGCGCTGGCTGGGTGGCATGCTGACCAACTTCAAGACGGTCAAGACCTCCATCAAGCGCCTGAAGGACATGCAGGCCCAGCAGGAAGCTGGCCTGGAGAGCATGAGCAAGAAAGAACAGCTGATGTTCCAGCGCGAAATGGAAAAGCTGGAAAAGGACATCGGCGGCATCCAGGACATGACCAGCCTGCCTGACGCCATCGTCATCGTCGACGTTGGCTACCACAAGATTGCCGTGTCCGAAGCCAAGAAGCTGGGCATCCCGCTGGTCGGCGTGGTCGATACCAACCACAACCCCGACGGCATCGATTACGTGATCCCCGGTAACGACGACTCTGCCAAGGCTGTCGCCCTGTACGCTCGTGGCATCGCCGATGCCGTGCTGGAAGGCCGTGCCAACGCCGTGAACGACGTGGTGCAAGCCGTGACCGAAGGCGAAGACGAATTCGTCGAGGTGGACGACGCCCAGGCGTAAGCCAGGCCGCAGCCTGCCCTCAAGGCATAATCCATGGAAGAGGGGCGTTCATGCCCCTTTTTCGTAACTGAAACATCATTTCAACGAATACGGAGAAACACAATGGCAGCAATTACCGCAAGCATGGTCGCAGAACTGCGTGGCAAGACGGACGCCCCCATGATGGAGTGCAAGAAGGCCCTGACCGAAGCTGACGGCGACATGGCCAAGGCGGAAGAGATCCTGCGCGTGAAGCTGGGCAGCAAGGCTGGCAAGGCCGCTGCCCGCATCACCGCTGAAGGCGCAGTGGGCAGCACCATCGAAGCTGGTGCCGGCTCCCTGATCGAAGTCAACTGCGAAACCGACTTCGTGACCAAGAACGACAGCTTCCTGGCCCTGGTCAAGGCGGCTGCCGACCTGGTGGCCAAGCACAACCCGGCTGACCTGGAAGCCCTGGGCGCGCTGGCCTACGAGCAGGACGGTTTCGGCCCCACGCTGGAAGACGTGCGCAAGGGTCTGATTGGCAAGATCGGCGAAAACATGAGCTTCCGCCGCTTCCAGCAGTTCTCCGGTGGCCAGATGGTGTCCTATCTGCACGGCACCCGCATTGGCGTGATGGTCGAGTTCGACGGTGACGAAACTGCCGCCAAGGACGTCGCCATGCATGTGGCCGCCATGAAGCCGGTTGCCCTGTCCAGCGCCGACGTGCCGGCCGAGCTGATCGAGAAAGAGCGCAGCGTTGCGGTGGCCAAGGCTGCCGAGTCCGGCAAGCCGGCTGATATCGTTGCCAAGATGGTCGAAGGTTCGGTGCAGAAGTACCTGAAGGAAGTGGCCCTGCTGAGCCAGCCTTTCGTCAAGAACGACAAGCAGACGGTCGAGCAGATGCTGAAGGAAAAGAACACCACCGTGAAGGGTTTCACCCTGTACGTGGTGGGCGAAGGCATCGAGAAGAAGGCCGACGACTTCGCTGCTGAAGTGGCTGCCCAGATGGCTGCTGCCAAGCAGGGCTGATTCCCTGGCCAACAAGCCACGTATCGGGGTGTTGCACCCCGATCCGGGGCTTTTTTTTCGTCTCACTACCTGTTTACCCGGATTGTTCCTACCACGCCCTGGAGATTGCCATGACTGCCACCCCACCTGCCATCAAACGTGTCCTGCTCAAGCTGTCCGGCGAGGCCCTGATGGGCGATGACGCCTTCGGCATCAATCGCGAAACCATCAGCCGCATGGCCGATGAGATCGCCGAAGTGGTGCAGCAGGGGGTGGAGGTTGCCATCGTGATCGGTGGCGGCAATATCTTCCGCGGCATGGCAGGCGGTGCCGCCGGCATGGATCGCGCCACGGCGGACTACATGGGCATGCTGGCCACGGTGATGAACGCACTGGCACTGGCGGACACGCTGAACCGCTCGGGTACCATCGCGCGCGTCATGTCCGCCATCAATATCGACCAGGTGGTCGAGCCCTATGTGCGCCCCAAGGCGCTGCAATACCTGGAAGAAGGCAAGGTGGTGGTGTTTGCTGCCGGCACCGGCAATCCCTTCTTCACGACCGATACCGCTGCTGCCCTGCGCGGTGCCGAAATCGGTGCCGAAATCGTGCTCAAGGCGACCAAGGTGGACGGTGTCTACACCGCGGATCCGAAGAAGGATCCTTCCGCCACGCGTTACGACAAGCTGACCTTCGATGAGGCCATCTCGAAGAGTCTGGGTATCATGGATGCCACTGCCTTTGCGCTGTGCCGTGACCAGAAGCTGCCGATCAAGGTGTTCTCCATCTTCAAGCCCGGTGCGCTCAAACGCGTGGCGATGGGTGAAGACGAAGGCACACTGGTATATATTTGAGCACTTGTCCCCGAATCAGATTCCGGAGAGTTCCATGTCCGTAGCCGACATCAAGAAAACCATGCAGACCAAGATGGATCAGTCCATCGAGGCATTCAAGAACAACCTGACCCGGATCCGCACCGGTCGTGCCAACCCGGCGCTGCTGGACAGCGTCCAGGTCGAGTACTATGGCTCCATGGTGCCGCTGAGCCAGGTGGCCAACGTGTCCGCCATTGATGCGCGCACCCTGAGCGTGCAGCCCTGGGAAAAGAACATGGGTGCCAAGATCGAGAAGGCCATCCGTGAAAGCGACCTGGGCCTGAACCCGGCCTCCATGGGGGACCTGATTCGCGTGCCGATGCCGCCGATGACCGAAGAGCGTCGCAAGGAAATGACCAAGCTGGTGCGCCACGAGGGTGAAAGCGCCAAGATCGCCGTGCGCAACCTGCGTCGTGACGCCAACGACGCAGTCAAGAAGCTGGTCAAGGACAAGGAAATTTCCGAGGATGACCAGAAGCGCTCCGAAGCGGATATCCAGAAGATCACCGACAAGGAAATTGCCACGATCGATCAGTTGGTAGCCGGCAAGGAACAGGATATCATGGCTGTTTGAGCCTAGCGCCACCGTGCAAGAGGTGGCGCCACCGAATCCCGAGATATGTCGAAACAAGCATCGGAAGCCTTAGTTCCCCACCACGTGGCCATCGTGATGGATGGCAATGGTCGCTGGGCCAAGAAACGTTTCATGAACCGGCTGGTTGGGCATCGACAGGGGTTGGAAGCCCTGCGCCTCTGTATCAGCCAGTGCATGAAGCGCGGCATCGGTGTGCTGACGGTGTTTGCCTTTTCCTCTGAAAACTGGAGCCGCCCACAAGAAGAGGTAAGTGGCTTGATGGAGTTGATGGGCAAGGCTTTGACACGTGAAGTCCCCAGGCTGCATGATGCTGGTGTACGCATACATTTGGTCGGTGAGCGCAAGGCGCTTAGCGCTAGGTTGCGCGAAGGCTTGGAACAGGCAGAGCGTCTGACCCGCGACAACGAGCGCCTGATCCTGAACGTCTGCTTCAATTACGGTGGCCGTTGGGACATTGTCCAGGCAGCAGCACGCCTGCATGAACAGGGTCTGCCCTTTACCGAAGACAACCTGTCTTCTGCCATGGCCATGAGCCATGTGCCCGATCCGGACCTGATCATCCGCACGGGGGGCGAGTACCGCATCAGCAATTTCCTGCTTTGGCAGAGTGCCTACAGCGAACTCTATTTCAGCGATATCCTCTGGCCCGATTTCGATGCCGCAGCACTGGATGCCGCCATCGAAGACTACGCGCAGCGTGAACGCCGTTTCGGCAAGACCTCAGCCCAGGTGAGCGACCAGGACGACGCATGCTGAAGCAGCGCATCATCACCGCCATCATCCTGCTTGTCGTCCTGCTGGGGGCCTTGCTGGCACCCGGCCATCAGGCCTTCAGCCTGCTCATGGCCCTGGCAATCGCCTGCGCGGCCTGGGAGTGGGCGCGCCTGAGCGGTTTCTCTGGCATGGCGAATATCCTCTGGGCGCTGGTCGCCGTAGCCGGCTGCCTGCTGATGGGCCTGGCGGGCTGGCAGTTGCAGGCAACGCCGGCTGCCACGGCACTGGTCACGGTGGTCAGCCTGCTCTGGCTGCTGGCCACACCGCTGCTGCTGCGCGCTGGCGTGCCCGTGTGGCAGCGCATCCCGCGCTGGCTGCGTATCGTTGCCGGCTTGTTGGTACTGTGGGCGGCCTGGCTGGCGATTGTCCAGCTGTTGGCCCAGCATGGGCCCTGGTATCTGCTGTCAGCCATGGCACTGGTCTGGGTGGCCGATATTGCCGCCTATTTCTGTGGCCGTGCCTTTGGCAAGCGCAAGCTGGCCCCCTCCATCAGTCCGGGCAAGAGCTGGGCCGGGGCGGTCGGCGGAGCGCTGTTTGTCCAGCTTTTTGCCCTGCTGTGCGCCTTCTTCACGACGCCGGAGCAGACGATTTATGCGGATCTGGCGGCACGCAGCCATCCGGTCGTTATGCTGCTGGCAGTGTTGCTGTTGACCATCATGAGCGTGACGGGTGACCTGGTCGAGTCCCTGATCAAGCGCAGTGCCGGCCTGAAAGACAGCAGCCAGCTGCTGCCCGGTCATGGTGGCGTACTCGATCGCATTGATGCCTTGCTGCCTGTCATGCCGATCGCGCTGGCGCTGCTGCTCTGGCTCTCCTGATTTCCGATTTGCGCATGAATGCTTCTTCCCTTGACTGTCTGCAGGTGACCGTGCTGGGAGCCACCGGCTCGATCGGCACCAGTACGCTGGACGTGATGGCACGTCACCCGGAGCGCTACCAGGTGTTCGCGCTGAGTGCGGCGACCCAGGTGGACAAGATGCTGCAACTTTGCAGCACGTATCAGCCGCGTTATGCCGTGATGGCTTCTGAACCCCATGCGCAGGCGCTGCGACAGGCCTGCCGTGAGGCCGGCCTGAAAACGGAGGTGCTTGCGGGCGAACAGGGCCTGATCGACATCTCCTGCCACCCCGAGGTGGATGCCGTCATGGCCGCCATTGTCGGCGCTGCCGGGCTGGCACCCTGTCTGGCCGCTGCGCGCGCCGGCAAACGGCTGATGCTGGCCAACAAGGAGGCACTGGTGGTGGGTGGCCAGGTGTTTCTGGAAGCCGTGCAGCAGGGCGGCGCCACGCTGCTGCCGGTGGACAGTGAGCACTCGGCCATTTTCCAGGCGCTGCCCGAAGACCCGGCCAGCTGGTCGCAGCGTGTCGACAAGATTATCCTGACGGCTTCAGGCGGTCCGTTTCGCATGGCGGATCCGGCCAGCCTGTGCCAGGTGACACCAGAGCAGGCTTGTGCCCATCCGAACTGGAGCATGGGGCGCAAGATTTCGGTCGATTCCGCCACCATGATGAACAAGGCGCTCGAAGTGATCGAGGCGCACTACCTGTTCGGCATGCCGCCAGAGCGCATGGGGGTGGTGATTCACCCGCAGAGCATCATCCACTCCATGGTGCAGTTCCATGACGCCTCCATCGTGGCACAAATGGGTACGCCGGACATGCGCGTACCGATTGCCTATGCCTTGTCCTGGCCGCAGCGCATTGCCAGTGGTGCTGCCACACTGGACTTTTCCAGTCTGGGCGCGATGACCTTCGAATCGGTCGATGCCCATGGCCATCCGGAACGTTTTCCTTCCCTGCCGCTGGTCTGGCAGGTGTTGCGGGCGCAACCGGGCAGCACGGCAGTGCTCAATGCGGCCAACGAGGTGGCTGTGGCCAGCTTTCTCGACGGTCGCATCCGCTTTGACCAGATTCACCGGATCAACGCCGATACCCTGGCGCAAACCAGCTTCCGCAGTCCGGCCTGCCTGGAAGATCTGCTGGAACTGGACCGTTCCTGCCGCGAACGGGCGCAAGCCCTGGTCGGGGCGCTGCAGCCATGACCACGCTGCTGGCCTTCCTGGTCACGCTGGGAGTGCTGATTACCATTCACGAATACGGCCATTACCGGGTGGCACGAGCTTGCGGCGTCAAGGTCCTGAAGTTTTCTGTCGGCTTCGGCAAGACCCTCTGGAGCCGCACGGATCGCCACGGCACTGAGTTTGCCGTTTCCTGGCTGCCGCTGGGGGGCTATGTGCGCATGCTGGACGAGCGCGAAGCGCCCGTGCCCGAAGCGCTGCGTGCGCAGGCCTTCAACACCCAGCCGGTCAGCCGCCGCATGGCGATCGTGGCTGCCGGCCCGGCGGCCAATCTGCTGCTGGCAGTGCTGCTGTATGCCGGTATCGCCTGGAACGGCATGCAGGAGTTCGCTCCGGTGATTGCCCAGCCGCCAGCCGGCAGCATCGCCGAACAGGCGGGGCTGCACAGCGGGCAACAGATCGTCTCGGCACAGGTGGGCAGCGCTGCCGAGGCCGAGCCGGTACTGTCACTGCAGCGCCTGCAGTGGACCGTGCTGCAGGCTGCCATGGATGAACAGGATGTCCAGTTGCAGGTACGTGAGCAGCAGGGCGGAGACACGCGGACGCTGATCCTGCCCCTGGCCGAAGCAGGTCTGGGCAAGGCAGAGCCGCAAGATCTGCAGCGCATTGGCCTGGGTGCTCCCTGGATGGCTCCGGTGGTTGGAGAAATCGTGCCTGGCAAGGCTGCAGAGCGCGCCGGACTGCGACAGGGGGATACTGTCCTGTCGGTGGATGACACGCGTATCCGGGATGCCATGCAGTTGCGCATGCTGATCCGGGACAACGCTGCGGGACAGGTACAGCGCTGGCAGCTGCGCCGTGACGACCAGCTGCTGGAAATCGAACTGAGTCCGGACAGCACACTGGACGGCGAGCAGCGCGTGGGGCAGATCGGTGCCTATCTGGGCGCGCCGCCAGCCATCAGCACGATCCGGCTGGGTCCGCTGGAGGGACTGGCCTATGGCATCGAGCGTACCTGGGATGTCTCGCTGTTCAGCCTGCGCATGATGGGGCGCATGATCACCGGCCAGGCCTCGCTGCAGAACATCAGCGGGCCGTTGAGCATCGCCGAGTTTGCCGGCCGCTCGGCACAGGCCGGAATCACCAGTTTCCTGGGCTTTCTGGCATTGGTCAGTGTCAGTCTGGGTGTACTCAATTTGTTGCCTGTTCCCATGCTGGATGGCGGACACCTGATGTATTATCTCTGGGAATCTGTTACCGGCAAGCCGGTGTCCGAGGCGTGGATCATGCGTTTGCAGCAAGCAGGCATGCTGCTGCTCCTCGGCCTGATGGGCCTGGCCCTGTTCAATGACCTGTCCCGCTGGATGACCTGAGGCCACACCTTGGCCAGCGATGTAGTACCGTACCTGACGAATTCCATGAAGCGACACTCCCTTCCTTTCCGCCGCACGGCTGCCGCCGCTGTTGCCAGCCTTGCCTTTGTCTCTCATGCCGCCTGGGCGGTTGATCCTTTTGTCGTCCAGGACATCAAGGTGCAGGGACTGCAGCGTGTCGATGCCGGCACGGTGTTCTCCTCCATGCCGGTGCGCATCGGCGAATCCTACGACGATGACAAGGGCGCAGCGACCATCCGCTCCCTGTACGAGCTGGGCCTGTTCAACGATGTGCAGGTGCAGACCCAGGGGCGCGACGTGATCGTGGTGGTGACCGAGCGTCCGACCATCAATACCATTGATGTCAGCTCGGCGAAGCAGTTCGACAAGAACACCGTGCTGGCGGCGCTGGCTGCCAGCGGCTTTGCTTCCGGCCAGCCCTACAGCAAGGCGGTAGAAGACCAGGCGATCCAGGACCTGAAGCGCATGTACCTGAGCCGTGGCTACTACAACCTGGATGTCGAAACCACCATGACGCCCATGGAGCGCAACCAGGTCAACGTCACGCTCAGCGTCCAGGAAGGCCCTTCGGCGCGCATCGATAGCATCAATTTCGTTGGCAACGAGGCTTTCAGCGATTCCACCCTGAAAGGCCAGATGCAGCTGGATACCGGCAACTGGATGTCCTGGTACACCAAGTCCGACCGCTATGCGTCCGACCGCCTCAACCAGGACGTGGAAGCCGTCACGCGCTTCTACAAGAACCGTGGCTACCTCGAATTCAAGGTGGACTCCACCCAGGTGGCCCTGACGCCTGACAAGACCGGCATCAACATCACCATGAATGTGACCGAGGGTCCGCGCTATGTGGTGTCCGGCGTGTCGCTGGCAGGGGACTACCTGCAGCGCGAGAACGAATTCCAGTCGCTGGTCAAGATCAAGCCGGGCGAAGCCTACAAGATTGACGATGTGGACGCCACCGTGCAGGCGATGGAAAACCATTTCGGCAACTACGGCTACGCTTTCGCCAAGGTCAATGCAGTGCCGCAGGTCGACCGCGAGCGCCAGCAGGTGGCCCTGATGCTGGAAGCTGTGCCCAGTGACCGTGCCTATGTGCGCAACATCAACATTTCCGGCAACGCCCGCACGCGTGACGAAGTCATCCGCCGTGAACTGCGCCAATACGAATCGTCCTGGTACAACTCCGACAAGATCCAGACCTCGCGTGCTCGGGTGGACCGCCTGGGCTATTTCACCGATGTGCAGGTCAGCACCCAGCCGGTACCGGGTACCAGTGATCAGGCGGACCTGAATGTCAACGTGAAGGAGGCACACACCGGCTCGCTGCAGCTGGGTCTGGGCTACTCCACCTCTGACAGCGTCTCCTTCCTGGTGGGCGTGTCACAGGACAACATCTTCGGTTCCGGCCAGTCGCTGGCATTCGAGGCCTCCAACAGCGAATACAACCGCACCTTCTCGCTGCGTTCCACCGATCCCTATTTCACCAGGAACGGTGTGTCCCGCAGCTTTGGCCTGAGCTACAGTGATATCGAGCCGTACGAGGCCCAGAGCGGCAACTATTACGACTACAAGATGCAGTACGCGAATGCCAACATGAATTTCGGCATTCCGTTCACCGAGAACGATACGGTGTACTTTGGTGCCGGTTTCGAACAGTACAAGGTCAAGCAGCAGAACCGTGCGCTGCCGAAGGAATACCAGGATTTCCAGAAGGAATATGGCGGCAATTCCGCATACGGTATTCCGCTGACGGTGGGCTGGTCGCGTGACCACCGTGACAGTGCACTGGCCCCGTCTTCGGGCAGCTACCATCGCCTGTTCGGAGCCGTCAGTCCGGCCGGTGACTTGAAGTACGCCCTGGCAACCTATCGCTACCAGTACTTCTACCCGATCTCCAGGAAGTACACCTTTGCTCTGAATACGGACCTGGCCTACGGCAAGGGCTTCGGCGGCAAGAGCTTCCCGATCTTCAAGAACTTCTATGCCGGCGGTCTGAGTTCGGTGCGCGGTTTTGAGCAGAGTTCGCTGGGGCCCAGGAACACGGACCTGAATGGGGATACCTACTCTATCGGCGGCTCCAAGAAATTCAACGTGAACATGGAAGTGGTGGCTCCGTTCCCGGGGGCCGGCACCGACAAGACGCTGCGCATGTTCGGCTTCATGGATGTGGGTAACGTCTATGCCGATGACAGCTCGGTCTACGATCAGCCGCAAAACAAGGATGCCAAGAGCCTGCGCGCTTCCGCCGGTGTCGGTATCCGCTGGATTTCGCCCATGGGTCCGCTGAGCCTGGCTTTCGGCTGGCCGCTGAAGAAGTACGAGGGTGATAAACTCGAAAAAGTCCAATTCCAGATCGGTACGCAATTCTGATGAACAAGATCCGCCCATACCTGATGCAAGCAGCGGCTACGCTGCTGACCTGTGCGGCAGTTGCAGCACCGCTTGCGGTGCAGGCACAGACTGCCGTGGCGACCACCCTGTCGGCGCAGCCGCTGACGGGCCGTATCGGCTTTGTGAACACCGATCGCCTGTTCAGCGAGACGCGTGCTGCCGTCGAGTCGCAGAACAAGCTCAAGCGCGAATTTTCCTCGCGTGAGCATCAACTGACCAATCTTGGCGAGCGCCTGCAGAAGGCGGTCAACAAGTTCGAGCGTGACCAGGCCGACTTGTCGGAAGCGCAGGCCAGCGAGCGTCGTCGCGAGCTGGTTGCCATGGACAACGAGTTTCAGCAGAAGCGCCAGGAGTTCCAGGAAGACCTGAACAACCGCAAGGCGGAAGAAATGCAGGCCCTGCTGGAGCGTGCCAACCGTGCCGTGATCCGGATTGCGGCGCAGGATGGCTACGATGTGATCCTGCAGGAAGTGGTGTTCATCAAGCCGCAACTGAACATCACCGACAAGGTGATTGCCGAACTCGACGCGGGCCGGTAAGCGGGCTGCTGCTGGCTCCCGACAGGGCACCAGCAGGTGCCCTTTTTTGATTGAAAGGCGAACGTATGGACAAGCAGGTGACGGTGGCACGGATCGTGGAAGCGCTGCAATCCCATGGTGGTGAGCTGCATGGTGACGGTAGTATCAGCGTCCAGGCACTGGCCGCCCTGGAGCATGCCCGGCACGGCAGCCTGAGTTTCGTCAACGGCCCACGCTATGCGGCGCAGATGGAGCAGTCGCAGGCATCCTGCCTGATCGTGCCGCCGGCCATGCTTGATGCCGCGCGCCGCGAGGGCAGGGCGTGTATCGTGACCGCCAACCCCTATGCCTACTATGCGCGCGTGACGCAGTGGTGGAAGCAGCACATGCTGCCGCAGCCCGATTACCGCATTCACCCGTCTGCCGTCGTGCATCCCGGGGCAGAGGTGCATCCGGATGCCATCATCGGTCCGCTGTGCGTGGTCGAGCGCGGGGCGCGTATCGGTGCCGGCAGCTGGCTCAAGTCGCGTGTCACCATCAGCGAAGACTGCAGCGTGGGTGCGCGCTGCATTTTGCATCCTGGCGTGGTGATCGGTGCCGATGGCTTTGGGTTTGCCCACGAAAACGGCCAGTGGGTCAAGATCGAGCAGCTGGGTGCGGTGCGCATCGGGGACGATGTGGAAATTGGTGCCAATACCTGTATCGACCGTGGTGCGCTGGATGACACCGTGATCGGCAATGGCGTCAAGATGGATAACCTGATCATGATTGCGCACAACGTGCAGATCGGCGAGCATACCGCCATGGCGGCCAATACCGGCGTGGCTGGCAGCGCCCGCATCGGCGCACACTGCACGATTGGCGGCGCTGCCAATATTGCCGGCCATCTGACGATTGCCGATGGCATCCATATCACGGCAACGTCCATGGTCACGCGCTCGCTGCGCAAGCAGGGCGCCTACACCGGATTCTTCCCGCTGGACGATAATGCCACCTGGGAGAAGAATGCCGCTGCCGTCAAGAGCCTGCACAAGCTGCGTGACCGTGTACGCGCCCTCGAACAACAACTTTCCGATAACAAGACACCATCATGACTGCTGCTGCCATCGACATCCACCAGATCATCAAGCGCCTGCCCCACCGTTACCCGATCCTGCTGGTGGATCGCGTGCTGGAGGTGGAGGGATCCACCCGCATCAAGGCGATCAAGAACGTCACCATCAACGAGCCGTTCTTCGTGGGCCATTTTCCCAGCCGGCCGGTGATGCCGGGCGTGCTGATCCTGGAAGCCATGGCACAGGCTTCGGCGCTGCTGCTGCTGCCGCCGGACAGCAACAAGCTGGATCCGGATGTGGTCTACTATTTTGTCGGTATCGACAATGCCCGTTTCAAGCGTCCGGTGGAGCCGGGCGACCAGCTGGTGATGGAATGCACCGCCGAGCGTTCGCGTGGCGGCATCTACAAGTTCCATGCCGTGGCCCGTGTCGACGGTGAACTCGCCTGCGAAGCCGATCTGATGTGTACGGTACGCCGTATCGAAGCCTGATTGCGGGAGACAGCATGGCACTGATCCATCCTACCGCCCTGATCGATCCTGCTGCGCAGCTGGCCGCCGATGTCGAGGTGGGTCCGTTTGCCATGGTGGGGCCGCATGTGCAGATCGGTGCCCGTACCCGTATTGGTGCCCATTGCGTGATCGACGGCCACACCACGATCGGCGAGGACAACGTCTTCCATCCGCACAGCACGATCGGCGGTCCGCCGCAGGACAAGAAATACGCCGGTGAACCGACGCGCCTCGAGATCGGCCATCGCAACACGGTGCGCGAATACTGCACCTTCAACACCGGCACGGCGCAGGATGTGGGCGTGACCCGCATTGGCGATGACAACTGGATCATGGCCTATGTGCATATCGCGCATGATGTGCAACTGGCCAACAAGACCATCCTGGCCAACAATGCCACGCTCGCCGGGCACGTGCATGTGGGTGACTGGGTCATCATCGGCGGCCTGACCGGGGTGCACCAGTTCGTCAAGATCGGTGCCCATGCCATGATCGGCTTTGCCTCCGCGATCAACCAGGACGTGCCTCCCTTCATCATGGCCGATGGCAATCCGCCGTCGGCGCGTGGTTTCAATATCGAAGGCTTGCGCCGCCGCGGCTTCGGCCCCGAGCGCATTGCCGCTGTCAAGGCGATGTACCGCCAGATCTATCGCAATGGCCTGACGCTGGAGCAGGCGCGCGAAGCTATTGACACCCTGGCGCAGGAGCATCCCGAAGCGCAGCAGGACGTGGCCATGATGCAGGCCTTTCTGCAGGGTTCCACGCGCGGCATCACGCGCTGATTCCGGGCAAGGAGACAGGGCGGATGGCGGGCGACTCCCTGCGCATGGCCATGGTGGCCGGCGAAGCTTCTGGCGATCTGCTGGCCGGCCTGCTGCTGGAGGGCTCGCGCCAGCGTTGGCCGCAACTGCAGTCTGACGGCATTGGCGGCCCGCGCATGCAGGAGCAGGGCTTTGTCGCGCACTGGCCGAGCGAGGCGCTGGCCGTGCATGGCTACAGCCTGGAAGTGCTGGGCAAGGTGTACGGCATCTGGAAGATCCGCAACCAGCTGCGCGAGCGTCTGCTGCGTGATCGCCCCGATGTGTTTGTCGGTGTCGATGCACCCGATTTCAATCTGGGACTCGAGCAATCCCTGCGTGAGCAGGGCATTCCGACCGTGCATTTTGTCTGTCCCTCGATCTGGGCCTGGCGTGCCGAGCGCGTGCACCAGATCCGGCGCAGCGCCGACCATGTGCTGTGCCTGTTCCCGTTCGAGCCGGAGCTGTTGCAGCAACACGGTATCCCGAGCACCTATGTTGGCCATCCGCTGGCAGCCGTGCTGCCGCTGGAGCCGGATCGCATGGCAGCCCGGCAGGCGCTGGGTTTGCCCGAATCGGGTGAAGTCGTGGCGCTGCTGCCAGGCAGCCGCGGTTCCGAGGTGCGCCATCTGGCCCCGCGCTTTCTGCAGGCCGCGCGCCTGTTGCTGGAGCAGCGCCCGGGTTTGCGCTGCATCCTGCCTGCCGTGCCGGCGCAATACGAGCGCCTGCAGCAACAGATCGCACAAGCCGGTCTGGCCGGCAAGGTCCAGTTGCTGCAGGGGCAGTCGCATGCGGCTCTGGCGGCCTGTGATGTCACCCTGATCGCCAGTGGCACGGCCACGCTGGAGGCAGCGCTCTTCAAGCGTCCGATGGTGATTTCCTATGCCATGGCCGACTGGTCCTACCGGCTGATGCAGCGCAAGCAGCTGCAGCCTTGGGTCGGCTTGCCCAATATCCTGTGCCAGGAGTTCGTTGTGCCGGAAATCCTGCAGGATCAGGCCACGCCTCAGGCGTTGGCCGCAGCCACCAGTGACTGGCTGGATCAGTCCGCCCGCGTGGCCGCGCTGCAACAGCGCTTTATCGACCTCCATCTGCTGCTGCGCCGCGATACGGCCGCACTTGCCACCGATGCCATCGCCCAGGTACTTGCTCGCTGAACAGGTGTCGCTGCCCTGGGACAGCCCCGGCTTGCTGGCAGGTGTGGATGAAGCCGGCCGCGGCCCGCTGGCCGGCCCGGTGGTGGCGGCCGCCGTGATCCTGGACGAGCGCCAGCCGATTGCCGGTCTGGCCGATTCCAAGAAGCTGACGGCACGTCGGCGTGAGCTGCTGTATGACGAGATCCTGGCCAAGGCCTTGTGCTGCAGCATCGCCCAGGCCAGCGTGGAAGAGATCGATCAGTTCAACATCCTGCATGCCACCATGCTGGCCATGCGCCGTGCCGTAGAAGGGCTGCGGCTGAAGCCATCCAAGGTGCTGGTCGATGGCAACCGCCTGCCCACGTTGCAGGTGCGTGCCGAAGCGATCGTGCAGGGCGATGCCAAGGTGCCCGCCATTTCCGCAGCCTCGATCCTGGCCAAGGTCACGCGTGACCGCTGGTGCCAGGAGGTGGATGCTCTTTATCCCGGCTATGGTTTTGCCCGCCACAAGGGCTATGGCACAGCCGAGCATCTGCAGGCGCTGCGCAGCCTGGGCGCCACCGTCCAGCACCGTCGCCACTTTGCCCCCGTGGCGCAGGCACTGCTGTGCCATTCCAGCGAGTAGCCCGCATGACCAGTCCGCAGAAACCCGTCTTTATCGCCAGCCGTGACAACGCGCTGGTCAAGTTGCTGCGCAAACTGGCACAGGATCCGGGGGCCTATCGCCGCCAGGGGGTGATCTGGGTCGAAGGTGATCACCTGTGTCGCGCGGCACTGACGCGAGGCGTGCAGCCGCAATGGGCAGTCATCGGCGAGCGTGCCTGGGGGCAGATTCCGGCAGACTGGTACGCAGGTGCCGAGCGCCTTGCAGTCATCAGCGATGCCTTGTTCGCCCAGGCCAGCACGCTGGAATCGCCGGCCAGTATCGGCTTTTTGCTGCCCTGGTCGGATCGGCAAAGCGTACTGCAGTCGCAGCAGGACAGCATTGTGCTGGACCGCGTGCAGGATGCCGGCAATGTCGGCTCCATCCTGCGCAGTGCCAGTGCCATGGGATTCCGGCAGGTGCTGGCGCTGAAAGGTACGGCCGCATTGTGGTCGCCCAAGGTGTTGCGTGCCGGCATGGGGGCGCATTTTGGCCTGCAGTTGCACGAAGGGCTGTCGCCCGAAGATCTGGATGCGCTGCAATTGCCGCTGCTGGTGACCCATCTGCAAGGGACGCAGCTGCTGCATGAGGCGCGCTTGCCGCGTCCCTGTGCCTGGGTCATGGGACACGAAGGGCAGGGCGTCCGGCAGGCGCTGGTCGATCGCGCCAGCCTGCTGCTGCGCATTGCCCAGCCGGGTGGCGAGGAGTCCCTCAATGTGGCCAGCGCGGCGGCCATCTGCCTGTATGCCAGTTCCATAGCCCGGTAAATGGATTTTCATCAGGGAAATCCATACGATGGCAATGCCTCTCGGATATAATGAGGGGCTTCACAGCACACCCGGCGCCTGCCGCGATTCAAGTTCTCATGCTAATTCGGTGCTGAGCCATGCACCCTTTACCCAGGGCATGGTGGTTCTTGCGTCTGCCTGGCGACCGTCCATTTGTCGACCCCGCATCCTCTTCTATCGGAGAACCACGTGCTCTTGTCCCAGCAGGCACCCTTTCCCACCGCTATCCTGACCCTGGCCGACGGCTCGGTTTTCATTGGCCAGTCCATTGGCGCAGCCGGCATCACCACTGGCGAGGTGGTATTCAACACCTCCATGACCGGTTATCAGGAAATCCTGACCGATGCCAGCTACGCCCGCCAGATCGTCACGCTGACCTATCCCCATATTGGCAACTACGGTACCAACCCGGAAGACGTCGAGTCACGCGATCTGTTCGCGGCCGGCCTGGTGATCCGTGACTTGCCGCTGGTGGCGTCCAACTTTCGTTCCACGGCCACGCTGCAGGAGTACCTGCAGCGTCACGGCACCGTCGCCATTGCCGGCATCGATACGCGCCGGCTGACGCGTCACCTGCGTGATCACGGTGCGCAGAACGGCTGCATCATGTCCCTCGACAGCGCACGAGAGCCAACGCAGCAGGAGATCGGGCAGGCGATTGCCGCAGCCAAGGCAGCCCCTTCCATGGCGGGACAGGATCTGGCCCAGGTAGTCACTTGCACCGAGCCCTACAGCTGGACCCAGACGGAATGGGTGCTGGGCGAAGGCTACGGCAACCTCGATGAACCCGAATTTCATGTTGTCGCCTATGACTACGGCGTCAAGCACAACATCCTGCGCATGCTGGCAGGCCGCGGCTGCAAGCTGACCGTGGTGCCGGCACAGACGCCGGCGGCCGAGGTGCTGGCCTTGAATCCGGATGGCGTGTTTCTGAGCAATGGCCCTGGCGACCCGCAACCCTGCGATTACGCCATTGCCGCCATCCGCGACATCGTTGACAGTGGCAAGCCGACCTTCGGCATCTGCCTGGGTCACCAGCTGCTGGCGTTGGCCAGCGGAGCCACGACTTACAAGATGAAGTTCGGCCACCATGGTGGCAACCACCCGGTCAAGGACCTGGACAATGGTCGTGTCAGCATCACTAGCCAGAACCATGGCTTTGCCGTGGACGCCGACCAGTTGCCGGCGAATCTGCGCGTGACGCACCAGAGCCTGTTCGACGGCACGCTGCAGGGCATTGCCCGCACCGACCGTCCGGCCTTCAGCTTCCAGGGTCACCCGGAAGCCTCCTGCGGCCCGCACGATATCGATTATCTGTTCGACCACTTCATCCAGCTGATGCGCGAAGCCCGGGCCTGATACGCCAGCGCTGCCCGGTCCTGCCCACAAGGCGCACCGGGCATCCACAGAACGCACTTCATTCGAAATACCATGCCAAAACGTTCAGACATCAAGAGCATTCTCATCATCGGTGCCGGCCCCATCATCATTGGCCAGGCCTGTGAATTCGACTACTCCGGCGTGCAGGCCTGCAAGGCGCTGCGCGAAGAGGGGTACAAGGTCATCCTGATCAATAGCAACCCCGCCACGATCATGACCGACCCGGCCACGGCCGATGTCACCTACATCGAGCCGATCAACTGGAAGACCGTCGAGAAGATCATCGCCAAGGAGCGTCCCGACGCCATTCTGCCCACCATGGGCGGCCAGACCGCACTCAACTGTGCGCTGGACCTGTGGCGCAACGGCGTGCTCAACAAGTACCGCGTCGAGCTGATCGGTGCTTCGCCCGAAGCCATCGACAAGGCCGAAGACCGCCAGAAGTTCAAGGACGCCATGACGCGCATCGGTCTGGGCTCTGCCCGTTCCGGCATTGCGCACAGCATGGCCGAAGCCTGGGACGTGCAGAAGAGCGTCGGATTCCCGACCATCATCCGCCCCAGCTTCACGCTGGGCGGTACCGGTGGCGGCATCGCCTACAACGCCGAAGAGTTCGAAACCATCTGCAAGCGCGGTCTGGAAGCTTCCCCGACCAACGAGCTGCTGATCGAGGAATCGCTGCTGGGCTGGAAAGAGTACGAGATGGAAGTGGTGCGCGACAAGGCGGACAACTGCATCATCGTGTGCTCGATCGAGAACCTGGACCCGATGGGCGTGCACACCGGTGACTCCATCACCGTGGCGCCGGCGCAGACGCTGACCGACAAGGAATACCAGCTGATGCGCAATGCCTCTCTGGCCGTGCTGCGCGAGATCGGTGTCGATACCGGTGGTTCCAACGTGCAGTTTGCCGTCAATCCCAAGGACGGCCGCATGATCGTGATCGAGATGAACCCGCGCGTGTCGCGTTCCTCGGCACTGGCCTCCAAGGCGACCGGTTTCCCGATTGCCAAGATTGCTGCCAAGCTGGCCGTGGGCTACACGCTGGACGAGCTGCGCAACGAGATCACCGGTGGTGCCACGCCGGCCAGCTTCGAGCCGACGATCGACTACGTGGTCACCAAGATTCCGCGTTTTGCGTTCGAGAAATTCCCGGCGGCAGACAATCGCCTGACCACGCAGATGAAGTCCGTGGGCGAAGTGATGGCCATTGGCCGCACCTTCCAGGAGTCGTTCCAGAAAGCGTTGCGCGGCCTGGAAGTCGGCGTGGATGGCATGAACGAAAAGACCCAGGACCGCGAGATCCTGGAGAAGGAGCTGGGCGAGCCCGGCCCCGAGCGTATCTGGTATGTGGGCGATGCCTTCGCTGCCGGCTGGAGCGTGGAAGAGGTGCACCAGCTGACCAAGATCGACGTCTGGTTCCTGGTGCAGATCGAGGAAATCGTCAAGATCGAACTGGCCATCGACAAGCTGTATGCAGAGCAGGGCGACGCCGCCCTGGCCGCCCTGGATCCAGACACCTTCCGCATGCTCAAGCAGAAGGGTTTCAGTGACCGCCGTCTGGCCAAGCTGCTGCACACCACCGACAAGGTCGTGCGCGAAGCTCGCCAGGCGCTGAACGTGCGCCCGGTCTACAAGCGCGTTGATACCTGTGCTGCCGAGTTTGCTACCGACACCGCCTACATGTACTCCACCTACGAGGAAGAGTGCGAGGCCGAGCCCACTGGCAACAGGAAGATCATGGTGCTGGGCGGTGGTCCCAACCGCATCGGCCAGGGTATCGAGTTCGACTACTGCTGCGTGCACGCCGCGCTGGCGATGCGCGAAGATGGTTACGAGACCATCATGGTCAACTGCAACCCCGAAACCGTCTCCACCGACTACGACACCTCCGACCGTCTGTACTTCGAGCCGCTGACGCTGGAAGACGTGCTGGAAATCGTCGACAAGGAAAAGCCCACTGGCGTGATCGTGCAATATGGTGGCCAGACCCCGCTGAAGCTGGCGCTGGGCCTGGAGGCCGCCGGCGTGCCCATCATCGGTACCTCGCCCGACATGATCGACGCGGCCGAAGACCGCGAACGCTTCCAGCAGCTGCTGCACGAGCTGAGCCTGCTGCAGCCGCCGAACGCCACTGCGCGTACCGAAGCCGAAGCGCTGGAAAAGGCCGCCGAGCTGGGTTATCCGCTGGTGGTGCGCCCCAGCTATGTGCTGGGTGGCCGCGCCATGGAAATCGTGCACGAACAGCGCGACCTGGAGCGCTACATGCGTGAGGCGGTCAAGGTCAGCAACGATTCCCCGGTGCTGCTGGACCGCTTCCTGAGCGATGCCATCGAGTGCGACGTGGACTGCGTGCGTGATGCCGACGGCCGTACCTTCATCGGCGGCGTGATGGAGCACATCGAGCAGGCCGGCGTGCACAGCGGCGACTCCGGCTGCTCGCTGCCGCCGTACTACCTGAGCCAGGCCACGGTAGACGAGATCAAGCGCCAGACGCGTGCCATGGCCGAGGCCCTGAATGTGGTCGGCCTGATGAACGTGCAGTTCGCCATCCAGGAAAAAGTCCAGGAAGACGGCAGCAAGAAGGACATCATCTACGTGCTGGAAGTGAACCCGCGCGCCAGCCGTACCGTGCCCTTTGTCAGCAAGGCCACCGGTGTGCAACTGGCCAAGGTGGCCGCGCGTTGCATGGCCGGCCAGACGCTGGACCAGCAGGGCATTGGCGAAGAAGTCACGCCCCCGTATTTCAGCGTCAAGGAAGCCGTGTTCCCCTTCGTCAAGTTCCCGGGCGTGGACACCATTCTCGGCCCCGAGATGAAGTCCACTGGCGAGGTGATGGGTGTGGGCAAGACCTTTGGCGAAGCCTTCCTGAAGGCACAGCTGGGTGCTGGCGAAAAGCTGCCTACCGCCGGCAAGGTGTTCCTGACCGTGAAGAACAGCGACAAGCCGACGGCGGTCAAGATCGCCGGCCAGCTGGTCGAGATGGGCTTCGAACTGGTCGCGACGCGCGGTACGGCCAAGGCCATCAACGATGCCGGCGTGCCCTGTGCCACCGTCAACAAGGTGGCAGAAGGCCGTCCGCACATCGTCGACATGATCAAGAACAACGAGATCGTGATGGTGATCAACACGGTGGAAGAGCGTCGCAATGCGATTGCAGACAGCCGTGCCATCCGCACCAGCTCGCTGGTGGCCGGTGTCACCACCTACACCACCATCGCGGCTGCGGAAGCCGTGGTGGAGGGCATGCAGTTCGTGGACAAGCTGGGCGTGATTTCCGTCCAGGAGATGCACGCGCACCTCAACGCTTGACCTTGCCTGCCATTTGGGCATAATGAGGCCCACTCATGACCGCCGGGACGCAAGACCCGGCGGTTTCGCTTTATTGGACCGATTCCGGTCATTACCAAGAACAACACGAGACCATGACTACCTATCCCATCACCGTCAACGGTGCCGAAAAACTCAAGACCGAACTGCAACGCCTGAAGAGCAAGGATCGCCCCGAGGTCATCAATGCCATCGCCGAAGCCCGTGCACAGGGTGACCTGAGCGAGAACGCCGAGTACGAGGCCGCCAAGGACCGCCAGGGCTTTATCGAAGGCCGCATCAAGGAAATCGAGGGCAAGCTGGCTGCTGCCAAGATCATCGACCCGGTGGCACTGGATGCCGGCGGCAAGGTGGTGTTCGGTGCTACCGTTGATCTGGAAGAGGAAGAATCCGGCGAAGCCGTTACCTACCAGATCGTGGGCGAAGACGAGGCCGACCTCAAGCTGGGCCTGATCAACGTCGGCAGCCCGATTGCGCGCGCGCTGATCGGCAAGGAAGAGGGCGATACCGCCGTGGTGCAGGCTCCTGGCGGCACCAAGTCCTACGAAATCGTGGGCGTGCGCTACATCTGATGCCGGGAGTTGCCATGAAAGAACGTCATCACCTGATCAGTACCATCGTGGCAGCCATCTGGCTGGGCAGCATGTCGGTGATCGGCTTCATGGCCGTGCCCCTGCTGTTCCGTTACCTGCCAAGCGCGGCCGTGGCCGGCAACATGGCGGGCCAGCTGTTTCTGGCGCAGGGCTGGGTTTCCATCATCAGCATCGTGCTGCTGCTGATGGTCTTCCGCGCCCGTCTGCGCGATTACGCCATGACACGCTATGAAGCGGATGGCCAGCTCAAGGCGCTGGACCCGGAACACAAGCCCAACATGCTCTACTTTGGCGTGCTGGTTGGTGGTCTGCTGCTGACCCTGCTGCTGGTCCTGGTGGCGGCACCGCGCATCCAGGCCAGGGACAACCTGGCGCTGTGGCATGGCGTGGGTACCTTCCTGTATGTGGCGCAGTGGCTGTGCGCCCTGATCGCCGTCATCAGGCTGCAGCAGCGCCGCACCTGATCAGCCAGCCCTGTCTATATCCCTCTAGCGCTGGCTTGGCTGTTGCGCTTCCGGGCGCGGTCGCTGGGCCGGCACCAGCTCCATGGCCTGCGTCTGGCCTTCACGCAGCACGGTGAAGCTGGCTGCCACGCCGGGTGTCAGGGCCGACACGGCCGACAGCACTTCCTGCACGTTGCGGATCGGTTTGCCGTTGACTGCCGTGATGATGTCGCCCGGACGCAGCAGCGCCAGCGCAGCCGGGCCTCCCTGCACGATGCCGGTCACGATCACGCCCTGGTTCGGCTTGGCCTTGAAGGCCTCCGCCATTTCCGGTGTGATGTCGTTCGGCTCCACGCCAATCCAGCCACGCGTGACATGGCCATTGGTGACGATGCTGTCCAGTACGTGCTTGGCGGTGCTGGTGGGCGTGGCAAAGCCGATACCCATGTAGCCGCCGGTACGGGAATAGATGGCAGTATTGATGCCGACCAGGTTGCCGTGGATATCCACCAGGGCGCCGCCCGAATTGCCCGGGTTGATGGCGGCATCGGTCTGGATGAAGTTCTCGAAGGTGTTGATGCCAAGCTGGCTGCGCCCCAGCGCGCTGACGATGCCGCTGGTCACGGTCTGACCGACGCCAAACGGGTTCCCGATGGCCAGTACCGGATCGCCCACCTGCAGGCTCTCGGAATCTCCCAGCGTAATGGCTGGCAATTCCTTGGTTTCGGTCTGCAGCACGGCCAGGTCGGTATCCGGATCGGTACCAACAACGCGTGCCATGGTGCGACGGCCATCGTGCAGCAGCACTTCGATGGTGGTGGCGCCTTCGACCACATGGTTGTTGGTCAGGATATAGCCGGACGGGCTGACGATCACGCCGCTGCCGACACCGGAAAACAGGTCTTCTTCTTCAGGGTTGCTGCCGTCCCCGGGACGGCCTGGCGCAGGCGGTGCCGGGCGCTCATCCGGGTTGGTCAGGATGCTGACCACGGAGGGAGCGGCTTTCTGCGCGGCCGTGCGCAGGGTTTCGGTACTTTCGCTGGCAACCGGCTTGTCGCGTGCCGGAGCCTCAATCACGGTCACGCTCTTGTAATCGCCAGCACCCTTGATCCAGTCCGGACGTACGGCCGAAACGACAAGGAACAGCGCCAGCGCAACCGTCACAACCTGCGAGAATAGCAACCAGAATCTTTTCATCCGGACATTGTCGCTGAAATTGCCTCACTCCACGGGAGAGGCTCAGGCGCAATGCCATCACGGGAGCCGAGCGATGTTGCGATCCGACTTGCTGCAGGAGCTGGACCAGATCCTGCAGCCCTGGAACTTCAAGGACTATGGTCCGAATGGCCTGCAGGTCGAGGGCCGAGCCGAGATCCGACGGCTGGTTACCGGTGTCACGGCCAGCCGGGCCCTGATCGAAGCGGCGATCGAGGCACAGGCCGATGCCATCCTGGTGCACCACGGCCTGTTCTGGCGCGGCCAGACCGGTGTTGTCACCGGCTGGATGCGCCGGCGCCTCGGCTTGTTGCTGGGCCATGACATCAACCTGCTGGCCTACCACTTGCCACTCGATGCCCACCCCGAGCTGGGCAATAACGCGCAGCTGGCGCGTCAGCTCGGCCTGGTCACGCAGCGCCAGTTTGGCGAGCAGAACCTGATCAGCATTGGCCAGCCGGAGCAGGGCGAGTTTGCCAGTGCCCAGGCGCTGGCCGATCATGTCAGTGCCCGGTTGGGGCGCTCCGTGATGTTGGCCGATGGCTTGCCGCCAGGCCGGCCGGTCCGCCGTATTGCCTGGTGCAGCGGCGGTGCCCAGGGCCAGTTCGAGGCGGCCCTCGAGGCTGGTGCCGATGCCTATATCACCGGTGAAATGTCCGAACCGCAGCCGCACTATGCGCGTGAATGCGAAGCGGCTTTCCTCGCCTGCGGGCATCACGCGACAGAGCGTTATGGTGTACAGGCCCTTGGGGCTGATATCGCCCGCCGCTGCGGTCTGGAACATCTGCACATCGATATCGACAATCCGGCATGAAGACGCAACTGCTGGCCCTGAGCATGGGCGACCCTGCCGGCATCGGTCCGGAAATCATCGTCAAGGCGTATGCCGAACAGCCGCAGCTGATGCAGCAGGTCTGTGTCCTGGGAGATGCGCAAGTCATGCGGCGAGCCCTGCAGCTCTGCCGCGAGCATGGGCCCGGACAGTCCTGGCCCGAGCTGCTGCCCGTGCCGGATTGGCAACAGGCCGTGCAGCAGGGCGGACAGGCAGGCCGGCTGCTGCTGTTGCAGGCATGCGACATGCCGGAAACGCTACCGGCATTCGGCCAGGTGCAGGCGCTGGCCGGCCGCATGGCAGCCGATTGCATTGTCGCCGGAGCCCGGGCTGCGCTCGAAGGCCATGCTGCTGCGCTGGTCACGGCCCCCATCCACAAGGAGGCCCTGGCCCTGGGCGGAGTCGACTATCCTGGCCATACCGAATTGCTGCAGGCCTGTGCAGCACGCCATGCCGGTGTGTCTGTGGCGGAGATGCCGGTACGCATGATGCTGGCCAACCCCGAATTGCGCACCGTGCTCAACAGCATCCATGTCAGCCTGCGCGATGCCATCGACCAGGTGACGGCGCAGCAGGTGCTGGAGACCATCCGCATCACGCATGATTTCCTGCAGCGCACGGTGTGCGCGCGCCTGTCGCGGCGGCCGCGCATCGCCCTGGCGGGTCTCAACCCGCACGCCGGCGAGGGCGGACTGTTCGGTCGCGAGGAAATCGATGCCATCCTGCCAGCCATGGCCGCAGCGCGGGACTTGGGCCTGGATGTGCACGGCCCGTATCCGCCCGATACCGTTTTCATGCAGGCGCGTGCCGGTGCCCGGCAGGAACCGCCATTCTGCGATGCCGTGATCGCCATGTACCACGATCAGGGCCTGATCCCGGTCAAGTACCTGGGGGTGGAGCAGGGCGTCAATGTCACGCTCGGACTGCCGCTGGTGCGCACCAGCCCGGACCATGGCACGGCTTTCGACCTGGCCGGCAGCGCGCGCGCCGACTGTGACAGTCTGGTAGCGGCCGTGCGCATGGCCCGCTGGATGACGGGCGACCAGCCCGACTGAACCGCAGGCGAAAAAAAGCCCCGCCGAAGCGGGGCTGAATACGGTGTCAACTGGAAGAATTACTTCTTCAGGCTGTCACGGATTTCGCGCAGCAGCACGATATCTTCCGCCGGAGCCTCGGGGGCTGCCTCTTCCGGCTTGCGCAGGCGGTTGACCTGCTTGATCATCATGAAGATCACGAATGCCAGCAGGAGGAAGTTGATCACGATGGTGATGAAGTTGCCATAGGCCAACACCGGTACACCGGCCTTCTGCAGGTCGGCCAGGTTATTGGCAACACCGGCAGGGATGCTGCCCAGCACGACGTACATGTTGGAGAAGTCGATGTTGCCGATCACGGCACCAATGACGGGCATCACGATGTCCTTCACCAGCGAATCGACAATCTTGCCGAAGGCCGCACCGATGATCACGCCAACGGCCAGATCCATCACATTGCCCTTGGTGGCAAATTCCTTGAATTCCTTGAGCATTCCCATGATTTTTCCTTTCTTTGGGTTGAGGGAGGTCAAAAGCGAGTGCGAGTATGGCACAAATAAAATTGCTGCGAACGCTCTGCTTACATTGAATAACACACTGTCACTGGGCTACAATCTGACGGTTAACCCTGTTGTGAACAAGCGTAACAGCGCATCGTGAGGATTCCCATGAGTAATACAGTAGAACCAGTAGACGCCAGCAAACGCACCTGGCTGATCGCATCCGGTTGTGCAGGTGTGGCAGGGGGTGTCGCTGCTGCAGTGCCCCTGGTGCGGTATTTCCAGCCCTCCGAGGCTGCCAAGGCCGCTGGTGCTGCGGTCCAGGCTGACGTCTCCGCCCTCAAGCCCGGTGAAATGATGACCGTCGAGTGGCGCGGCAAGCCGATCTGGATCCTGCGCCGCACGCAGGAAATGCTGGAGTCCCTGAAGAACATCGAAGGCCAGCTGGCAGATCCCCAGTCCGATCGCAACAACGTCCCGACGCCGGATTACGCCAAGAACCAGTGGCGCTCCACCAATCCGGAGTTCTTCGTGGCCATCGGCATCTGTACCCATCTGGGTTGCTCCCCGAGCAGCAAGTTCACGCCGGGTGCGCAGCCGTCCCTGCCGAATGACTGGCCGGGCGGTTTCTTCTGCCCCTGCCACGGTTCCACCTTCGACCTGGCTGGTCGCGTGTTTGCCAACAAGCCGGCACCCGACAACCTGGAAATCCCGCCCTATACCTTCCTGTCCGAGACGCAGCTGCTGATCGGCGAGACCCAACAGGCTTGAGGTGATTCAACATGGCTGAATTCAAAGAAATTTCTCCCAACGCGCCGGCAACGGCCAAGCTGGGCAACTGGTTCGAGAACCGCTTCCCGACGCTGTTCTCGGCTTATCGCGTGCACATGTCCGAGTACTATGCACCGAAGAACTTCAACTTCTGGTACGTCTTTGGCGTGCTGTCCATGGTGGTGCTGATCATCCAGATCGTGACCGGCATTTTCCTGGTCATGAACTACAAGCCGGATGCCAACCTGGCATTTGCTTCCGTCGAGTACATCATGCGTGACGTGCCGGCGGGCTGGTGGGTGCGCTACATGCACTCCACCGGTGCCTCCGCCTTCTTCGTGGTGGTCTACCTGCACATGTTCCGCGGCATGATGTATGGCAGCTACCGCAAGCCGCGCGAACTGGTGTGGCTGTTCGGTTGCGGCATCTTCCTGGCGCTGATGGCCGAAGCCTTCATGGGTTACCTGCTGCCCTGGGGTCAGATGTCCTACTGGGGCGCCCAGGTGATCGTGAACCTGTTCGCTGCCATTCCGCTGGTCGGTCCCGACCTGGCGCTGCTGATCCGTGGTGACTACGTGGTGAGCGATGCCACCCTGAACCGCTTCTTCAGCCTGCACGTGATTGCCGTTCCGCTGGTCCTGATTGGCCTGGTGGCTGCACACATCTTTGCGCTGCATGACGTGGGTTCCAACAACCCCGACGGCATCGAAATCAAGAAGGGCCCGAAGGGCAACCAGTGGTCTGCCACTGCCCCGGCCGATGGCGTTCCGTTCCATCCCTACTACACCGTGCATGACATCTTTGCCGTGTGCGTGTTCCTGTTCGTGTTCTTTGCCGTGGTGTACTTCGCTCCCGAAATGGGCGGCTACTTCCTGGAGTTCAACAACTTCATCCCGGCTGACCCGATGGTCACCCCGCTGCACATTGCTCCGGTGTGGTACTTCACCAGCTTCTACTCCATGCTGCGTGCCATCACCACCGAAATGGTGTATGTGCTGATGGCGTGTGCGCTGCTGGCGGCCCTGTTTGCCGTGCTGAAGCTCAAGCTGTCCAGCATCACCAAGGCCGTGGTCCTGGTGGCTGCTGTCGTGGCCTGCGTGCTGATGTACTTCCTGGATGCCAAGTTCTGGGGTGTGGTTGCCATGGGTGGTGCCGTGATCATCCTGTTCTTCCTGCCCTGGCTGGATCACAGCCCGGTCAAGTCGATCCGTTACCGCCCGACCTGGCACAAGGTGCTGTACGGCATCTTCGTGATCAACTTCATCGTGCTGGGCTACCTGGGTGTGCTGCCTCCGTTCCCGGTGGGTGAGCGTGTGTCCCAGCTGGGTACGCTGTTCTACTTCGGCTTCTTCCTGCTGATGCCCTGGTGGAGCAAGCTCGGCCAGTTCAAGCCTGTGCCGGAACGCATCACCTACAAGCCTCACTAAGCATGCGGACTGGAGATACCAACATGAAAACATTCAAGAAAGTCATTGCCGGTCTGCTGTGTGCTGCAGGCCTGATGATGGGTTCCAACGCCATGGCGGCCGGCGCAGAAGGCGTCAAGTGGGACAAGGCTCCGGTTGATGTCAACAACCTGCCTTCCCTGCAAAATGGTGTCAAGCTGTTTGCCAACTACTGCCTGAATTGCCACTCTGCGGCCTTCATGCGTTACAACCGCCTGGAAGAAATCGGCCTGACCGAGAAGCAGATCAAGGAAAACCTGATGTTCACCGACATGAAGTACGGTGAAGGCATGAAGGCTGCCATGACCAAGGCGCAGGGCAAGGAGTGGTTCGGCAACGCACCGCCGGACCTGACCTTGGTGGCACGCTCCCGTGCCGGTGCAGGCGGCAGCGGTGCTGACTACCTCTACACCTATCTGCGCGGCTTCTACCGTGACGACAATGCGCCCACGGGCTGGAACAACGTCGTGTTCAACAACGTGGCCATGCCCCACGCCATGTGGGAACTGCAGGGCGAGCGCAAGCCGGTCTTCGAAACCCACAAGGTAGGCGATACCGAAACCCATGTCTTTACGGGCAAGTGGGAGCAGGTGACAGAAGGCACCATGGAACCGGCCCTGTTTGACCAGGCCGTGGGCGATCTGGTCAACTACATGCAGTGGATGGCCGAGCCTGCCCAGCAGACGCGCAAGACCATCGGCTTCTATGTGCTGGCTTTCCTGGCCGTGTGCATTTTCCTGACCTGGCGTCTGAACAAGGCGTTCTGGAAAGAAGTGCGCTGAGCACCGTGCTAAGCTATCCCTGAACTGACAGGGTCATGCGGAGTGGACAGTCCTTCAGGAGGTCCACTCCTTTGGTTTTTTTGCCAATCGCATTCATTGCGTTGTCTTACAGGAGTTTTTTGCCATGATGGTTTTGTATTCGGGAACCACCTGCCCGTTTTCTCACCGTTGCCGTTTCGTGTTGTTCGAGAAGGGCATGGACTTCGAAATCCGTGATGTCGACCTCTACAGCAAGCCGGAAGACATCAATGTGATGAACCCCTACGGCCAGGTGCCGATCCTGGTCGAACGCGATCTGATCCTGTACGAGTCGAACATCATCAACGAGTACATTGACGAGCGCTTTCCGCATCCGCAGCTGATGCCGGGCGATCCGGTGGATCGTGCCCGTGTGCGCCTGTTCCTGCTGAACTTCGAGAAGGAGCTGTTCACGCACGTGTCCGTGCTGGAAAACCGTACGCTCAAGAGCACCGACAAGTCGCTGGACAAGGCACGCAGCCAGATCCGCGACCGCCTGACGCAACTGGCCCCGGTGTTCCTGAAGAACAAGTACATGCTGGGCGAGAATTTCTCCATGCTCGACGTGGCCATTGCACCGCTGCTGTGGCGCCTGGACTACTACGGCATCGACCTGAGCAAGAATGCCTCGCCGCTGCTCAAGTACGCCGAACGCATCTTCTCGCGCCCGGCCTACATTGAGGCGCTGACGCCGTCCGAGAAGGTGATGCGCCGCTGATCCGGAGGGCCACATGTCCGAGATGACCGATATCCGCCCCTACATGATCCGCGCCTGGCACGAATGGTGTACCGACAACGGCCTGACACCTTACCTGCTGGTCAAGGTCAACCATACGGTGGCCGTGCCACGCGAGTTCGTGCAGAACGGCGAGATCGTGCTGAATGTGGATATGGATGCCACCGGAGGCCTGAGCCTGGGCAACGACCTGATTCGCTTCAAGGCCCGTTTTTCCGGCAAGGTGCGTGACATCATCGTACCGGTAGACCGGGTGCAGGCGATTTATGCGCGTGAAAACGGCCAGGGCATGGGCTTCGAGGTAATTGACGCAGACGATGCGCAGACGGATGCACAGGATGCTGCCGAGGTGGATGCGGATGCTGCCGCCGACACGGCTCCTGTTGCAGGCCTGCAAGTGGTCGAAAAGACTGCTGCAGACGCACCAACCAAGGTGGGCGACAAGCAGCCTGCCGGCAAGTCGGGCAGCACGCTGCGCATTGTCAAATAAGTGTGACCTGCATGCGTAAGCATGTGTTTTCCGTGGCTATAATGCAAGCTTCGCCGGCTTAGCTCAGTTGGTAGAGCACCCGCCTTGTAAGCGGTAGGTCGTCAGTTCGAATCCGACAGCCGGCACCAGGCAAAAGGACTATTTTCTAAAAGAAAATGGTCCTTTTTTCATATCTGCTTCCAGGGTTGGCAGGTGCTGCGTCAAGTTTCTGTTTAGCGCCTGCAGGCCAGCGCCCCGCAGGTAGAATAGCGCCATGTCTTATCTGGTCCTCGCCCGCAAATATCGTCCGCGCAGCTTCCTCGAAATGGTGGGGCAGGAGCACGTGGTGCAGGCGCTGACCAATGCCCTGAACACGCAGCGCCTGCACCATGCCTACATGTTCACCGGTACGCGTGGTGTTGGCAAGACCACGGTATCGCGCATTCTGGCCAAGTCACTGAACTGTACCGGGCCGGACGGCCATGGTCAGGTCACGGCCGAGCCTTGTGGTGTGTGCCAGGCCTGTACCGAGATCGATGCCGGCCGCTTTGTCGATTACATCGAGCTCGATGCCGCCTCCAACCGTGGCGTGGACGAGGTGCAGGGTCTGCTGGAACAGGCCGTCTACAAGCCGGTGCAAGGCCGCTTCAAGGTCTTCATGATCGACGAAGTGCACATGCTGACCAATACCGCCTTCAACGCCATGCTGAAGACGCTGGAAGAGCCCCCCGAATATCTCAAGTTCGTGCTGGCCACGACCGATCCGCAGAAGGTGCCGGTGACGGTGCTGAGCCGCTGTCTGCAGTTCAATTTGCGCCCGATGGTGCCGGAAACCGTGTTTGCCCACCTGGAGCATGTGCTGGGTTCGGAGGGCATTGCGGCCGAGCCGGGGGCGTTGCATCTGCTGGCGCGCGCGGCGCGCGGCTCCATGCGCGATGCGCTGTCGCTCACGGATCAGGCGATTGCCTTCAGCGGCGGCCAGGGTGGTGACGGTGGTCTGCGCACCGAATCGATCCGCCAGATGCTGGGCAGTGTCGATGCCGGCTATGTGCATCGCATGGTCGAGGCGCTGGCGCTGGCGCAGCCGGCACAGCTACTGGAGCTGGTCAAGGCGCTGCAGACGCATGGCCTGTCGGCGGCGAATGCCCTGGAGGACATGACCCAGATCCTGCAACGCATGGCGGTCTACCAGATGGTGCCTGATGCGGCCGGGCAGCCGCATCCGGACGAAGAGGAAATCCGCCGTCTGGCAGCGCTGATGCCGGTGGACGAAACGCAGCTGCTCTACAGCATTTGTCTGCAGGGTGGCCAGGAGCTGGGTCTGGCTCCTGATGAATATGCGGCCCTGGTGATGGTGTTGCTGCGCCTGCTGGCCTTCAAGCCTGCGGTAGCCAGCGCAGAAAAAAAAACACTGAAGGCGCCTGAACAGGCTGCGGCTCCGGCTGCTGCGCCAGCCGGGGTGGCACCTGCAACGGTGGCTCCTGCGGAACAGCAAGCGCAGATGACCACCGGCGTGGAGCAGGCCGGGCCCGGCGATCAACCTGTCGCGCAGGCTGTGCCGACCGGGACAGCACGCGTTGCTGCGCCCGAAAAGACGGTTGTTGCCGTGCCGCCAGAGCCTGTGGCAGTGCCTGATGCTGAGGCGGTGGTGGCGGACATGCAACCAGCCGGAGAGCCGCAGGCCGGCATCCCTCCGTGGGAAGATATTCCTCCAGCAGTTCCTGGGGCCGAAATCGCAGTGGCGCCGGTACAGGAAGCTGCCACGGTGCCGGTGGAACCCGCACCGGAGCAGGCTGCCGATGCCGCACCGGCTGCATCGTCCATAGCGCCCCCCGCGGCAGAAGCGCTGGTGCGGCTGCCCGTGGTCAGCATGACAGCGCCGCGTGCAGAGCCGGCCGCGCCGGCTGACAGCAGGATCAGCGAGGCGCGCCGTTTGCTGCCGACCGAATACGGCGATCTCTGGAGCCAGCTCGCCGGACAGATCGTGCAGCAGGGCCTGGTGACAGCCTTCACGCGCGAATTGCTGCTGCAGTCGCAGCTGCTGGAGCAGACGCAGAACGACGGTGGACAGGCGCTCTGGACGCTGCGTGTCGAGTCCGAAACCCTGCAGCATGAGCCCAGCCGCAAACGGTTGGAGCAGGCACTGGCCGATATCGGCTATCCGGTGCTGCTGCAGGTGTCGCTCGGCCGGGTGGTGGACAGTCCGGCCATGCGCACGTCGCAGGCACGCGAAGAGCAGCGCCTGCATGCCGAGCAGCTGTTTGGCAGCCATCCCTTCGTGCAACAGATGGTGCAGCAGCTGGATGCCCAGATTGTGCCCGGCAGCGTGCAGCTGCTGGAATCCGTGGTGCCGGATCCTGAGGGTCCGGCTGCCTGAATCCCTGAATCCATGAAGCGGCCCTGAGCAGGGCTGCCTTGACAAGCAAAGGAAAGAACCATGTTCAACAAAGGACAACTCGCCGGCCTGATGAAGCAGGCGCAAGCCATGCAGGACAACCTGAAGAAGGCGCAGGACGAACTGGCCAACGTCGAAGTGACGGCCGAATCCGGGGCCGGTCTGGTCAAGGTCACCATGACCTGCAAGCATGATGTCAAGCGTGTCGAAATCGATCCGAGCCTGCTCGAAGACGACAAGGAGATGCTGGAAGACCTGGTGGCTGCGGCCTTCAACGCCGCGGTCCGCAAGGCCGAGGAAGTCAGCTCCGAAAAGATGTCCAAACTGATGCCCGCCGGCATGCCGGGTCTGCCGGGCGGCATGAAGTTCCCGTTCTGATGGCATCGTGAGCCAGGCCCACGCGCTGGATGCGCTGATCGAGGCCCTGCGGTGTCTGCCCGGGGTCGGGGTGCGCTCGGCTTCGCGCATGGCTTTTCATCTGCTGCAGCATGACCGTGCCGCGGCCGAACAGCTGGCGCAAGCGCTGCAGCATGCCTGCCAGAGCGTGCGTCATTGCCGTCTGTGCAATACCTTCACCGAGCAGGACATCTGCAGTACCTGCCAGGATCCGACACGCGATTCCGGTCTGCTGTGCGTGGTCGAAACGCCGGCGGACCAGTCGGCGCTGGAACGCACCCAGGCCTATCGCGGCCTGTACTTCGTGCTGATGGGCAAGCTCAGCCCGCTGGATGGCATCGGACCGAAGGATATCGGTCTGTCCCGATTGTTGCGGCGGGTGGAGGAGGGGCAGGTCAGGGAGGTGATTCTGGCCACCAATTTCACTGCCGAAGGCGAAGCCACCGCCCATGTGCTGTCCGAACTGCTGAAGACACGCGGCGTGCAGGTGACCCGACTGTCCCGCGGGGTTCCGGTGGGCAGTGAGCTGGAGTATGTCGATCTGGGTACCATTGCCTATGCGCTGAGTGACCGGCGCTGATACTGACAAGGACGACCCATGGCTGGACTGAGCCCCGATACCCCGCATCCCACCGGCATTACCGTACACACCCAATCGCGACAGCTGGAAATCGGCTTTGCCGATGGCAAGACCTTTCTGCTGCCGTTCGAGCTGTTGCGCGTGTATTCTCCTTCTGCCGAGGTCAAGGGCCATGGCGAGGGTCAGGAAGTGCTGCAGACCGGCAAGCGCCTGGTCGACATCGTGGATCTGACACCGGTCGGGCATTACGCGATCCAGCCACGCTTCAGTGATGGCCATGACAGTGGCATCTATTCCTGGGATTACCTCTACAAGCTCGGCAACGAACAGCAGTCGCTGTGGCAGGCCTACGAGCAGCGGCTGGAGCAGGCCGGTGCCTCGCGTGATCCCTTGCCGCACGAGCAGGTGGTGGCCAGCTCCGGCCAGGGGGGTGGCTGCGGATCGGGCGGTTGTGGCAGCAAGCACTGATCGGCACGGCTAGAATGGGGGTTCCGCTCCCCGTGAGCCCTATTTGCAGTAGCCAGCCATGAGCCAGACCCATTTCGGATTCCAGACCGTCGACGAACAAGACAAGGCCAAGCGTGTGCGCGGGGTGTTCGACTCCGTCGCGTCCAAGTACGACATCATGAACGACCTGATGTCGGGCGGAATGCATCGCGCCTGGAAAGCCTATACCGTGATGGTGGCCAACCTGAAGGAGGGCGATCGCGCACTCGATATCGCGGGCGGTACCGGTGACCTGTCGCTGGCATTCGCCAAAAAGGTCGGCAAGACCGGTCATGTGGTGCATACCGATATCAACTATGCCATGCTCAGCACGGGCCGTGAGCGCCTGCTGAACAAGGGACTGGTGTTGCCGACCGTGGTCTGCGATGCCGAGAAGCTGCCGTTTCCCGACGGTCACTTCGATCTGGTCAGCGTGGCGTTCGGCCTGCGCAACATGACGCACAAGGACGCGGCGCTCAAGGAAATGAACCGCGTGCTCAAGCCGGGCGGCAAGCTGCTGGTGCTGGAGTTTTCGCGCGTGGCCAAGCCGCTGGAAAAGGTCTATGACTGGTACAGCTTCAATGTGCTGCCGCGCATGGGCAGCATGGTGGCGGGCGATGCCGAAAGCTATCGCTATCTGGCGGAATCGATTCGCATGCACCCGGGTCAGGAAGAACTCAAGGCCCTGATGAAGCAGGCCGGTTTTGGTCATGTGGACTACCACAACATGACGGCCGGTGTGGTGGCGCTGCATGTGGGCATCAAGTGCTGATGCAATCCATAGACCACAATTCACATTGATATCGCTTGCAAATGGGGTCCTGGGACCCCATTTGCTTCATAATCAAGCGAATCATTTTCATTATCAGGAGATCCCTTATGCGACGACTTCCGACCATCCTGCTGGCACTGACGCTGGCCCTGACCAGCGTACACGCCGAAGCCAAGCGCATGGGCGGTGGCAAGTCCATGGGTCGCCAGTCTTCCAATGTCACGCAGCAGCAGTCCACCACGCCTCCGGGTGGTGCAGCCCAGGGTACGGCCACGCAGGCACAGCAGCAGCCTGGCCGCCAGGCCAACCAGACGGCTCCGGCAGCCAACGCGGCTCCCAAGCGTCCGTGGGCCGGCATGCTGGGTGGCCTGGCTGCAGGTCTGGGCCTGGCCTGGCTGGCGAATGCACTGGGCTTTGGCGAAGGCCTGGCCAATGTGATGCTGATCCTGCTGGTGGTCATGGCTGGCGTGTTCCTGTGGCGCATGTTCCGCCGCAATACGGCATCGGCACGTCCGAATCGGCCGGATCTGGCCTACCAGGGGGCTGCCGAAGCGCCGCGCAGCTACAACCCCAAGAACGTGGGTAATGACGCTTCCGCCCGCCCGTGGGAGCAGCAGACCAGCAACTTCCAGGCCAGCCAGCCGGCCGCCAGTGGCAGCATGATTGGCTCGGCCCTGTCCGGTTCGCAGAACTGGGGCGTGCCGGCAGGTTTTGACATCGACGGCTTCCTGACGGCAGCCAAGCGCAACTTCACCACGCTGCAGGACGCCTGGGATCGTGCCGATGCCAGCAGCCTGCGTGCCATGATGACCGACGAGATGCTGGCCGAGGTGCGCCAGCAACTGGCCGAGCGCGAGGCAGCGGGCAAGACCAGCAAGACGGTGGTCGAGAAGCTGGACGCCCAGCTGCTGGGGATCGAGGAAACCGCTGATGACTACCTGGCCAGCGTCGAATTCTCCGGCATGGTGAACGAGGACGACTCCGGTCTGAGCCCGTTCCGCGAAGTCTGGAACATGAGCAAGTCCAAGTCCGGCCAGAGCGGCTGGCTGGTGGCGGGTATCCAGTCCATGCAGTAAGAGCCAGTCCGGCCGTGGCGCCCGGCCACGGTTTGTGACACGGCAGTGTCGCCCGGGGCGGCAGCTGTCATCAAAATCAGGGAGAATGGGGGACTATGGAAACACCACAGTCCCCCTTTTCTATTCTTGGCCGTCTGGCCGACTCCGCGTCCGGCCTGCTGGACAAATTCTCCCTGCCTGCAGGTCTGGTGCAGGAGCTGCAACGCCGTGTCGTGCTGCTGCTCAATCATGTCGTGATGCAGGAGCCCGAGGCGCAGCAGCGTCTGGTGCGCCAGAAGGGCCGTGTCGTGCTGGCGCAGTGGCGCCAGTTCGACATGCGGCTGCAGATCACGCCGGCCGGCCTGTTCGATCTGGCCGATGCTGCCGGCACGCCGGATCTGCTCATCACCATTGACCAGACTTCGCCGCTGGATCTGGCGAAAACGGCGATCCAGGGAGACAAGCCGGCCGTGCGCATCGAGGGTGATGTGCAGCTGGCTGCCGAAATCAACTGGATGGCCGATCACCTGCGCTGGGATATCGAGGAAGACCTGGCGCGCCTGGTAGGCGATGTACCGGCGCATACGCTGGCACGCGTGGGCCGTGGCGTGGCCGATGCGGCGCGCAGCGTGATCGGCAAGGTGGTACCGGGGGCGGACGCTGCCGGTACGCCGAAGCAGGGCGGCGGGCAATGAAATTTGCACGTGGCCTGTACATCATCTGGGTCTTTTTCCGCTACGGGCTGGATGAACTGCTGCTGAGTTCCGTGCCGCACCGGGGCTTGCGCATGGTGTCGCGCGTGCTCACGGTGGGACGCAAGCTGGATGAACCGCGTGGTGTGCGGCTGCGCATGGCGCTGCAGACCCTGGGCCCGATCTTCGTCAAGTTCGGCCAGGTGCTGTCTACCCGACGTGACTTGCTGCCGCCGGATATTGCCAATGAGCTGGCGCTACTGCAGGACCAGGTCGAACCGTTTCCGGCCGAACAGTCGGTAGCCATCATCGAGCGCTCGCTGCGCAAGCCGGTCAATGTGTTGTTCACGGCGTTTGAACGTGAGCCGGTAGCCAGCGCCTCGATTGCCCAGGTGCACTTTGGCCGCATGCGGGACCGCCACGGGGTGGAGCGCGATGTGGCGGTGAAGGTGCTGCGACCGGGCATGCGTCAGGTGATCGGCAAGGATCTGGACCTGATGCGCATGATGGCTGGCTGGGTCGAGCGCCTGAACGAGGATGGCCGCCGCCTGAAGCCGCGTGAGGTCGTGGCCGAATTCGACAAGTATCTGCACGACGAGCTGGACCTGGTACGCGAGGCGGCCAACGCGGCGCAGCTGCGACGCAACATGGAAGGCCTGGATCTGGTGCTGATTCCGGAGATGTACTGGGAGTGCATCACCCAGGACGTGCTGGTGATGGAGCGCATGCGCGGCATCCCGGTGAGCCAGACGGAGCGCCTGCGCGAACTGGGCGTGGATATTCCGCAACTGGCGCGTGATGGCGTCAACATCTTCTTCACCCAGGTGTTCCGCGACGGTTTTTTCCATGCCGACATGCACCCGGGCAACCTGCTGGTCAGTGTCGAGCCGGGCAGCTTCGGCCGCTTTATCCTGCTGGATTTCGGTATCGTCGGTACGCTGACCGAGTACGACAAGGAGTACCTGGCGCAGAATTTCACGGCCTTCTTCCGCCGTGACTACAAGCGTGTGGCCGAACTGCACGTGGAAAGCGGCTGGGCTCCGGCCACAACCCGTATCGACGAGCTCGAGGCCGCCATCCGGAGCGTGTGCGAACCGTATTTCGACCGTCCGCTGAGCGAGATTTCGCTGGGCATGGTGCTGATGCGCCTGTTCCAGACCTCGCGCCGCTTCCAGGTGGAAATCCAGCCGCAACTGACGCTGCTGCAGAAGACTCTGCTGAATGTGGAGGGTCTGGGCCGTGACATGGATCCGGATCTGGACCTGTGGAGTACCGCCAAGCCCTTCCTGGAAAAGTGGATGATGGACCAGATGGGGCCGAAGCGCTTTATCGAGGAGCTCAAGCGCGAGGCGCCTTCGTATGCGCGCATGCTGCCCGAGCTGCCGGTGCTACTGCACCGCTTTCTGCGTGAGCAGGGCAAGCCGGCACAGCAGCAGGCCCTGCAGCTGCAGCAGAAAGAGCTGCTGGCCCTGCTGAAGGAGCAGCGCCAGACCAACCGTCTGTTGCAGGCGGTGCTGTACGGCGCTGTCGGCTTCGCACTGGGCTTGCTGTCGATGCAGCTGCTGTCGCACTTCGGCATGTTCCTGAGGCTGTAAGCAGCTGCGGCAATTGTCGCAAATATGCTGCATTCGGTGGCCGGAATAGGCTACTGTCCAAGGCCCGGACGGGTTTCTGCCTGTCCGGGCCTTGCTTTGCCCGGATAATGCGCTCCATGGAAATCAGGCTTGATGTCTGAGGGATAACTCTATGCTGCTTTTTCTTGTCTTCCTGTACCTGACGGTGACTATCGGCATCGGCCTGTACGCTGCCCGCCGCGTGAAGAATACGGCGGACTTTGCCGTGGCCGGCCGCCATCTGCCGTTGACCATGATCATCACGCTGACCTTTGCCACCTGGTTTGGTTCCGAGCTGGTACTGGGCATTCCGGCCAAGTTCATGCAGGACGGCATGGGCGGCATCGTGGAAGACCCGTTTGGCGCAGGCATGTGCCTGATTCTGGTTGGCGTGTTCTTTGCGGCCCGGCTGTACAAGATGGACCTGCTGACCATCAGCGACTACTACAAGGTGCGTTACGGCACGTTCGTCGAAGTGTTCTGTTCGATCCTGATCATGATCAGCTACCTGGGCTGGGTGTCTGCGCAGGTGGTGGCGCTGGGCCTGGTGTTCAACCTGCTGTCGAATGACCTGATTTCCGTGCCCTGGGGCATGGCACTGGGTATGGTGTCCATCCTGGCCTATACGCTGATCGGCGGCATGTGGTCGGTTGCCGTGACCGACTTCGTGCAGATGATCGTGCTGATCGTCGGTCTGCTGATCCTGGCCTACTTTGCCAGCGATATGGCCGGTGGCGCCGACAAGGTGATCGAACTGGCATCGAGCAAGGACCTGTTCAAGTTCTGGCCGGAGCCGACCTATGGCGAAATCATGGCCTTTGTTGCGGCGGCGATCACCATGATGCTGGGCTCGATTCCGCAGCAGGACGTGTTCCAGCGCGTGATGTCGGCGCGTGACATGCGCGCTGCCACCGTTGGCCCGGTGATCGGCGGCAGCATGTATATCCTGTTTGCCTTTGTGCCAATTTTCCTGGTGGCCACGGCACTGATCGTGATGCCGGAGCAGGCCGCCGCGCTGATTGCCGATGACCCGCAGAAAGTGCTGCCGACGCTGGTGATGGAGAAGATGCCTTTCATCATGCAGGTGATCTTCTTTGGTGCGTTGCTGTCGGCGATCAAGTCCTGCGCCTCGGCCACCTTGCTGGCCCCGACCACGACCTTTGTGGAAAACATCCTGCGCCACTTCGTGCAGATGGATGACCGCACCACGCTGAAGGCGATGCGCCTGTCCGTGCTGGGCTTTTCCGGCATCGTGCTGGCCTATGCGATTGCGATGGAAGGCACCTCGATCTACGAGATGGTGTCCGGAGCCTACCAGGTGCCGCTGGTGGGGGCCTTCATTCCGCTGACTTTCGGCCTGTACTGGAAGCGTGCGACCAGCCAGGGGGGCATTTTTGCCTGTGTGCTGGGTGTGTCTGTCTGGCTGCTGTTCATGTTCATGCCCGGCTGGGACGCCGCTTTCCCGCAGCAGCTGGCCGGTGTGCTGGCCTCGCTGACCGGCATGCTGGCCGGTTCGCTGCTGCCGCAGTGGATACCCAATATGCAGGGCCATGTGCCGCACTTTGAAGGCACGCCGCCGCAGGAAGGTCGCCTGATTGCCTGAGCATTCTGCTGCGCTGCGGGGACAGTGCGGCAGTTTTCGCCCCAGACTTTATAATCGGGGATGGCTTGCCTGCGCTTGCAGGTTTCGCGTTTTTCCGTATTGATTATTCCATGCCGATTTATGCCTATGGCTGCCAAGCGTGCGGCCACACCTTCGATGTGCTCCAGAAAATCAGCGATGCGCCGCTGACCACCTGTCCCCAGTGTTCCGCCGAGGCCCTGCAGAAGCAGGTGACCGCCGCCGGCTTCCAGCTCAAGGGATCCGGCTGGTACGTGACCGATTTCCGCGGCGGTGCCAGTGGCAGTGCCGGCTCCAAGCCGGCTGAGACCAGCCCGGCTCCGGCAGCATCCGGCAGCACTTCCTCCACTTCTACCGACTGAGCGCCTGACGGCGCCTGGTCTCCAAGACACAAACCAAGCATGTGCCCGTTGCAACGGGCCAGAAAGACTGAAAAATGGCAATGCGTTCGATGTACTGCGGTCAGGTGACCGAAGCCCAGATGGGCGAAACCGTGACCCTGTGTGGCTGGGTCAACCGCCGTCGCGACCACGGTGGCGTGATCTTCATCGACCTGCGTGACCGCGAGGGTTATGTGCAGGTGGTGTGCGATCCGGATCGTCCCGAGATGTTCCAGGTTGCCGAAGACATCCGCAACGAGTTCTGCGTGCAGATCAAGGGCCTGGTGCGCGCGCGCCCCGAGGGCACGACCAATGACAACATCGCCTCCGGCAAGATCGAGGTGCTGTGCCACGAGCTGAACGTGCTGAATGCATCGGTGACACCGCCGTTCCAGCTGGACGACGACAACCTGTCCGAGACGACGCGCCTGACGCATCGCGTGCTGGACCTGCGTCGCCCCTACATGCAGCGCAACCTGATGCTGCGCTACAAGGTGGCCATGGAGGTGCGCAAGTTCCTGGATGCCAACGGTTTCATCGACATCGAGACGCCGATGCTGACCAAGAGCACGCCCGAAGGTGCGCGTGACTACCTGGTGCCGAGCCGTGTGCATGATGGCCACTTCTTTGCGCTGCCGCAGTCGCCGCAGCTGTTCAAGCAGCTGCTGATGGTGGCCGGCTACGATCGCTACTACCAGATCACCAAGTGCTTCCGCGACGAAGACCTGCGCGCCGACCGTCAGCCTGAATTCACGCAGATCGACATCGAGACTTCCTTCCTGGGCGAAGACGAGATCCGTGCGCTGTTCCAGGAAATGATCAAGACCGTGTTCCGTAACACCATGGATGTGGATCTGGGCGAATTCCCGGTGATGCAGTTCTCCGAGGCGATGCACCGTTTCGGCTCCGACAAGCCGGACCTGCGTGTCAAGCTCGAATTTACCGAGCTGACCGACGTGATGGCCGATGTGGACTTCAAGGTGTTCAGCACGCCTGCCACCATGGCCGGAGGCCGCGTGGTGGCCCTGTGCGTACCGGATGGTGGCAAGATGAGCCGCGGCGACATCGATGGCTACACCGAGTTCGTCAAGATCTACGGTGCCAAGGGTCTGGCCTGGATCAAGGTCAACGAGAAGGCCAAGGGTCGCGAAGGCCTGCAGAGCCCGATCGTGAAGAATCTGCACGATGCCGCGCTGCAGTCGATTCTGGAGCGTACCGGTGCCAAGGATGGCGACCTGATTTTCTTCGGTGCCGACAAGGCCAAGGTGGTCAACGATGCGATCGGCGCGCTGCGCCTGAAAATTGGCCACAGCGAATTCGGCAAGACCAACGGCCTGTTCGAGGATCGCTGGGCTCCGCTGTGGGTGGTGGACTTCCCGATGTTCGAATACGACGAGGACGAAGACCGCTGGAACGCCATGCACCACCCCTTCACCTCGCCCAAGGACGGCCACGAGGATTACATGGACAGCGATCCGTCCAAGTGCGTGGCCAAGGCCTATGACATGGTACTGAACGGCTGGGAGCTGGGTGGCGGCTCCGTGCGTATCCACCGTGCCGACGTGCAGAGCAAGGTGTTCAGCGCGCTCAAGATCGGTCCGGAAGAGGCGCAACTCAAGTTCGGCTTCCTGCTGGATGCGCTGCAGTACGGTGCGCCGCCGCACGGTGGCCTGGCTTTCGGTCTGGACCGCCTGATCACGCTGATGACGCGTGCCGAGTCGATCCGTGACGTGATCGCCTTCCCGAAGACGCAGCGCGCCCAGTGTCTGCTGACGCAGGCCCCGAGCACGGTGGACGAGAAGCAGCTGCGCGAGCTGCACATCCGCCTGCGCAACCCGGTCGCCAGCGAAGCGCGCCAGGGCTGATCCGGCTCGTCCATGACGCCGCCGATTCCAACCGACCTGCCACGCGAGCAAGTGCTGCGCGTGGCCACCTACAACATCCACAAGGGTGTGCAGGGCATGGGTCCGATGAGCCGGCTGGAAATCCACAACCTGCAGCAGGCGATTCGCCAGCTCGATGCCGATGTGGTCTGTCTGCAGGAGGTGCGCAAGCTGAATCGCCAGTGGGAGCGCAAGTTCAACGACTGGCCGCGCCAGAGCCAGGCCGACTTTCTGGCCGATACGCATTACCAGGCGGTGTACGTCACCAATGCCACCACCAAGCACGGCGAGCATGGCAATGCGCTGCTGACACGCGGCGAGGTGGCGCGTCACCAGCATGAGGATATGTCGGATCACCGCTTCGAGCAGCGCGGGCTGCTGCACAGCGAAATCACGATGCGGGGCCAGCGTATCCATGTGATCGTGGTGCATCTGGGCCTGATTGCCGCCAGCCGTGTGCGTCAGATCCAGCAGCTGATCCAGTTCGTACTGCGCGAAATTCCGGAAGAGGAGCCGCTGGTGATTGCCGGCGACTTCAACGACTGGGGCAAGCGCCTCACCCGTTTCATGGACCAGGCCGGCCTGTTGTGCGAACACGGGCTGCCGGCCTACCGCACTTATCCGTCCACGCTGCCGCTGACGCAGCTGGATTTCATCTATTACCGCGGCCTGCAGATGCTGCGCCAGTTCGTGCCGCAGAAGACCACACTCGAATCCAGTACCGGCATCCGTTCCTGGGCGCGTCTTTCCGACCATTTGCCTTTGGTCGCCGATTTCGTTCTCGAATAAACGCCTGTCTGTCAGGACTTGCCACAAGTCCGCTCAGGCGGGGCAGGGTGATGGTATCCTGTGCTTTTGCCATTCTGTTGCGATAACCCCGAATCCATGACTACTCCCCAGCCTCCCCAAGACGAAGGGACACCGGTATCGGTGAAGATCCGCGAGCGCCTGCTGGCCGCCCGCAAGCGTTTCCATGCCAACGACAACATTGCCGACTATCTGCAGCCGGGCGAGCTGGAGTTGCTGCTGGACGAGGTCGAGCAGAAGATGCAGGGCGTGCTCGACAGCATGGTGATCGATACCACCAACGATCACAACACCGACAACACGGCACGCCGGGTTGCCAAGATGTACCTGAAGGAAGTCTTTGCCGGGCGCTACGTCAAGCCGCCGGTGCTGACCGAGTTTCCGAATGCAGAGCACCTCAACGAGCTGATGATTGTCGGCCCCATTACCGTGCGCAGCGCCTGCTCGCACCATCTGGTGCCGGTGATCGGCAAGCTGTGGATCGGCGTCATGCCGAACGAGCACACCAACGTGATCGGCCTGTCCAAGTATGCGCGCCTGGCCGAGTGGGTGATGAGCCGTCCGCAGATCCAGGAAGAGGCGGTGATCCAGCTGGCCGACCTGATCCAGAAAAAAACCCATCCCGATGGCCTGGCGCTGGTGATGCAGGCCAGCCATTACTGCATGGCCTGGCGCGGCGTGAAGGACATGGACAGCAAGATGCTGAACTCGGTGATGCGCGGCGTGTTCCTGAAGGACCCCAACCTGCGTCGCGAATTCCTGTCGCTGATTCCGTTCAAGGACTGATGTTTCCCGATTTTCCAGGAGAGAGACCATGCTGGTCAGATTGTTGTATGTAAGCCGCGCCACCGAGTTCACCACCGAGAGTCTGGAGGCGATCCTGCAGCGTGCGCGCCGCCACAACGCCGAGCACGGCATTACTGGTATCCTGTGCTACAGCAACAACATCTTCATGCAGCTGCTGGAAGGCAGTCGCGAAGAGGTCAATTGCCTGTACAGCGAAATCCAGCGCGACAGCCACCATACCAATGTGCAGCTATTGCATTACGATGAAATCACCGAGCGCGAGTACCCGGGCTGGACCATGGGCCTGGTGGATATCGATCAGCTCAACACCTCCATCATCCTGAAGTACTCCGAAGGGCCGGATTTCAACCCGTACGCCAATTCCGGCTGGATGTCGCTGGCGATGCTGGAAGAGCTGGCTGCCACGGCCCAGGTGGTGGGGCGCGGCTGAAGGCCTTGCCTGCCTGGCCTGCTGCATCTGCCGCATGAAAAAAGCGCCGTACCCGCAAGGGACGGCGCTTTGTCATGGCTGGCGTCTGGGCGTGGTCAGTTCGACTTGCCGTTGCGCAGCAGGCTGTCGGTCACCATGCCCCACAGGGAGGACAGGCGCAGGCGACGGATTTCGCGGTTGACGCTGCTGCGGGCCAGCAGGCGAGTGCGGTTCCAGCACCACGGGCGCAGTACCACGACAGCAGCACCCACGGCTGCGGCCAGCGCCAGTACCTGCAGCGGCTTGCGTTTGGCATAGCGCGTCAGCAGCGGCGTACCGATCGTCAGGGCCATCCGGGCCGGGTGACGTGCCCACCAGGCGCGCAACAGCTGCTGGCCGGCCGACAGCGCGGCCGTGGCTACCGGCCCCAGATCACGTTCCTGCAGCGAAAAACCGCTGCCCGAGGTTGCCTGGCGTGCCTTGCGGGCGCTGGCAGGATGATCGTCCTGCCGTGGCACTGCGGGCATGGCGGCAACTGCTTGCGGCGGGCGTGGCGCGATCGGCTCAGGGGGCGGGGCGGGAGCGGGTTCCGGCTCAGGGGGTTGACCGGTGCTGGCGGTTTCCGGCAGGGTGACGGCAGGCTGGGGCAGCGAGGCATTCCAGGCCTTTTCCAGCTCCAGCAGGCGCTGCAGATCGGGATCGTCCTCAATCGATACCGGCTGGTTCAGGCTGCGGCGCAGCTTGTAGCGCGACAGCGCCAGGCGCAGCTGGGGCGGCAGGGTATCGATGAACTGGAGTTGTGGCGGTGCTTTATCGGTCACGACGATCTCCTGCAGCTTGCAGCAATTCGATATCGGCGCTGAACTGGCGCTTGACTTCGGCCACTTCCAGTTGCACCACGGGTTTGCGCGTCATGGACCAGCCGATCAGTGCCAACAGCAGGAACAGGCAGGGCACGACAGCCAGGATCCAGTGGAAACTGCCTTGCAGCAGCCCCAGCATGAGGGCGATGCTACCCAGGATCAGGAACAGCAACAGGCCGGCGGCCAGTAGAACCCATCCGATCAGGACATGGACCAGATTGGATGCGGCACCACGGGTTTCCTGCTTGAACAGGTCCAGGTAGTTGTGCAGGTGATCGATGATCAGTTCCGGACGCTTGATCATCACCTTGAGCAGAGGGTGAAGCATAGTGGCAGCGGGTAAGGGTTCCGGAGGTGCGAAAAGGCCGAGACCGCTTTCGCAAGAAAAAAGACCGCAGTAGCAACGTACAGGATAGAAGTTCCTGCACGGCAGGCTGCGGTCTGTGCTGGCCGGGACTGCCGGAGGTGTCAGCCCATCAGCGGACGGGCTTGCTCTTCACGGCAGTCTGCAAGCCGGATCAGCGGTCGCGGCCACGCAGCATCAGCAGAACGGCAGCCGTCAGGGCACCCACGCCAGCGGCGATGGCCACGGACCTCAGCGGCTGCTCTTCCACGTAGTGGCTGGTGACGTCAGCAGCATGCTGGACCTGGCGCTTGGCGCGATCACGTGTCTCGCCAGCCTTTTCCAGGCCAACGCGGGCGTACTCGTGGGCACGCTGGTTCAGGCTGTCGATAGCTTCACCTGCACGCGAGCGGGCAGCGGTCAGGCGCTCGCTGGCGGAATCCAGCACATTGCTGGCAGTACGCAGGGTCTTGTCAGCAGCTTCCTGGGTGGTGTTTGCAGCGTCGTCGATCAGCTTCTCGGCAGAGTGTTGCAGGTTGTTTTCCATCGAAGTCTCCTTAAGTGAGGGAAATGGGCTTGTCGATATGTATATGGTACCTGTATCCGTGAGTTCAAGCGTAGTCGGGCCGTGACAAGACGTGTAGGACTAGGCCGGGCGATCCTGCGGCAGCCGCGCCGAGATGCGCGAGCCCTGACCCGGAGCGGAGTCGATCTGGATGCTGCCCTGCTGGGTTTCCACGCGGTAACTCATGCCGGCCAGACCGTGCGAACCCGGTGGCAGGTGGTCCGGCTCAAAGCCGATACCGTTGTCTTCCACCAGGATGCGCGCCATTTCCCCCTCGTCTGTCAGCGTGATGCGGACTTCGCTGGCCCTGGCGTATTTGGTGATGTTGGTCAGGGCTTCCTGGATCAGGCGGTAGACCGTCAGCGCCTTGTCCTTGCCCATCGTGACCGGATCGAAATGCGTGACGACTTTCAGGCCGCTCTTGTCAGCGTATTCGCGCGCCTGGATTTCCAGGGCCGGAATCAGGCCCAGATTGCTCAGTGCAGAAGGCGACAGGTCCTCGATGATGCGGCGCTTCAGGGCGATGCCCTGGTTCAGCGTATCGGTCAGGTGCTGGATGCGCCCCGACAGTTCACCACTATCGGGCAGCTGGTTGATGCGCGATTTCAGGCGCGCCACATCGAGCTTGGCGGCGGTCAGCAGGGCGCCCAGTTCGTCGTGCAACTCGCGTGACAGGCGGGCACGCTCGTTCTCGCGTACCTGCTGCAGGTTGGCGGCCAGCTTGCGGAGGCTGGAAGTGCGTTCCTGCACCATGTGATCCAGCTTGTTGCGCTCGTCGGCCAGCTGCTGGCGCGAGCTGGCCTCGAAATCCTGGTGCTTGTTGGTTTCGCGCCAGAGCAGCAGAAACAGGGCAATCACCAGCAGGATGGCGCTGCCCATGGTGATGCGGGTGGTGGTCAGGGCATCCTGCATGCGGTTTTCGAAACGCTGGATGCGCAGGGTGTTGAAGCTGATCAGCTGCATGCCCTGGGCACGGATTTGCGTCATCACGCGTTTCTTGTGCGGGATAGTCGTGATGCGCACCCAGGGCTGGGTGTCACCGGCCAGATACTTGTCGAGTGTGCCCTGCATCAGCGACTTCTTGTCGCGGATCAGCCCGACCAGGTTCTGCATGCCCTTGAGTGTGCTGATGTAGCCGGCATCGGCCCCGGGCTGGGGCGTTTCGGCAATCAGCGACTCGATGCTGGCGAGCTGTTTGTCCACATGGATCATGTAGGCAATGAAGTCGTTGTGGAACTCTTTGTCGCCGGTGAGCATGAAGCTGCGCTGGCTGGATTCGGCATTGGTCACGCCCAGCAGCAGGTTGGTGATGACCAGGTTGCTGCGTTCGGCGTGGGTGGCATCGCGAAACGCGGCCAGGTTGCTGCGATAGGACATCTCGTTCAGTATCAGCATGCCGATACAGGACAGCAACACCAGGACGGTGAGAATTTTTCGCATGCGCGGACTGGGGGTCCAGTTGCCGCTGGAGTCTCGGGTTAACATCGCGTCAGAAGAGGGGAGCAGGTGCTGCCTTCACGCATGGCCATCGCAGCAGCGTATCGGCAGGGAGTTCTTGGATCATGATCAAGGTAGGTATCGTAGACGACCACGCGATTGTTCGTGCAGGCTTGCGCCAGTTTTTTTCCGAACAGGTGGATTTGCGCGTCGTGGGTGAGGCTGCCAGTGGCCGTGAAGCCATCGATCTGGTGCGCCAGGAAGAGCTGGATGTGCTGGTGATGGACTTGTCGATGCCGGAGCAGAGTGGCATGGATGCGCTGGGCATGATCCGCGCCAAGGCTCCGGATCTGGGCGTGCTGATCCTCAGCGGCTATCCGGAGGAGCATTACGCGACCAACCTGATTCGTCAGGGCGCCAGCGGCTTCCTGAACAAGGAGTGCGAACCGGACGAAATCGTGACGGCGATTCGCACGATTGCCACCGGCAAGCGCTATATCAGTGCCAGTGTGGCGGATCTGCTGGCACAGCAGCTGGGCAAGTCCGGTGACGGCCTGCCGCACGAGCAGCTGTCCGAGCGCGAGTTCCAGGTGTTCCTGAAGCTGGCCAAGGGCGTGACGGCCAGCGATATCGCCGAGGAATTGTCGCTGAGCGTGAAGACGGTGAGTACCTACCGCACGCGTCTGATGGAAAAGATGAACCTCAATACCAACAGTGATTTGACCTATTACGCGCTGAAAAACCGGCTGATCGACTGAAGGCCGCCGCATGGCGTGGCGCGGCAGCGCCAGTCTGCGGCCACATTCAGGTCGAAATCTCGACAAAGTATTCGATCAGCGCATCGATTTCCTTGGACTTGTCAAAGAAACGGTCCACCCCCAGGTGGTGGCAGCGTTCGCGCACGTCTTCGTTGGCGTAGTTGCTGAACACCACCATTTTCTTGTCGATCGGGCGATCCTTGCAGGCTTCGAGCACGCCAAGACCGCTACCCTCCTTGAGAAACAGGTCGACGATGGCGACATCCCATTCGGGCAGGTGCTGGTGCAGCCAGTCGACGCCTTCCTGTTCGGTTTCGGCCATGCCGACGGTCTCGACAGAGGCCAGCTCTTCGAGGGTATCGACCAGGTTGTCACGAATGACGGGATTGTCTTCGACGATGAAGATTTTGAGTCCCACGGCTATCTCGGGTTGGTACGGCAAACAAGGTTCGGGCATGGTGCTGAGGTATTGGGCTGGACAAGAAGGGCTTGTCCATGGGCACCATGATCACCTTCGCAAGGAAGAAAGTATGCCAGCGTTGCGACCCTTGGCATGTCAGACCTTTCCGACAGCCTGTGGCATTTCTGCAGCACATACCGGACAGGTCGGGCGACGCTGCAGGCCGATCGGCATGAAGGACATGCGCAAGGCATCTACCAGCAGCATGGCGCGGTGCAGTTCGCTGTCATGCATGCCGAGCAGCAGCTTGAGGGCTTCGGCGGCCTGGATGCAGCCGACTATGCCGACGATAGGCGCGAAGACCCCCATGGTGGCACAACGTTCCTCTTCCGGCGGGTGGGCCGGGTCAAAGGTGCAGGCATAGCATGGGCTGTCGGCATCGTGCGCGGCGCGCACGCCGAGCTGTGCCTGGAAACGGATGGCTGCGCCCCAGACCAGATGCGTGCCCTGGGCAACACAGGCCTGGTTGACCAGTTGGCGCGTGGCAAAGTTGTCGGTGCAGTCCAGCATCACGTCGGCTTCGGCAGCCAGTCCGTTGAGCAGGGCGGCATCGGCGCGCTGGTGCAGCGCACGGATGTCGATGGTGGAGTTGACCTGTTGCAAGGCCTGGCGCACCGACAGCGTCTTTTCCATGCCGACGCGCTGTTCGGTGTGGGCGATCTGGCGCTGCAGGTTGGTCAGGTCCACCGTATCGTGATCCACCAGGGTGATGCGGCCGACGCCGGCGCTCGCCAGGTAGAGGGCAGCCGGTGAGCCGAGGCCACCGGCACCAATGATCACGACATGCGCGTCCAGCAGCTTCTGCTGTCCGTCCACGTCGATTTCGGGCAGCAGGATATGGCGCGAATAGCGCAGCAGTTGGCTGTCATCCATGGCCGGAATCAGCGCGAGGCGGGTTTGCTGGCAGGCTTGGCGCTGTCGTTGCCGGAGGATTCGCTGTTTTCTTCAGGTTCGCGCACTTTCTGTGTCTTGCTGACCTGGACCGGCTGGCCCTTGAGCTGGTTCAGTGCCTGGATCAGCGGGAAGTCCTTCTCGCTGCCATATTCGGGCAGGCGCAGCTCCTCGGGGTTTTTCTTCGAATCCGCCTCGAGCTGTTTCAGGGCCTCGTCGCGTGCTTCCTCGCGTGCCTTTTCGGCCGCCGGATCCAGCTTGTCGGTACTGGACTGGCCGTTGCTGATGTGGTGGTCCAGATCGGCTTCGCGGGTGCGCAGGGCGGCATAACGCGTGCCTTCGGCCGATTCATCGACCATCACATCGGGCACGATGCCGGTGGCCTGGATCGCCTTGCCGGTGGGGGTGTAATAGCGGGCGGTGGTGATCTTCAGGGCGGTGTCCGGGCCCAGCGGACGCACGGTTTGCACCGAGCCCTTGCCAAAGGTCTGGCTGCCCATGATGGTGGCGCGCTTGTAGTCCTGCAGCGCACCGGCCACGATTTCGCTGGCCGAGGCCGAGCCTTCGTTCACCAGCACCACCAGTGGCACCTTCTTCAGGGCTTCGGGCAGATCCTTCAGCGGATCGCCGGCGGTCAGCGTGCGCACATAGTCCTGCGGCACGGCGCGGTAGGTCTGGTTGCTTTCGGGAATCTGTCCCTTGGTGCTGACGATGACCTTGCCCTGGGGCAGGAAGGCCGCAGAGATGGCGATGGCGGCATCGAGCAGGCCACCCGGGTCATTGCGCAGATCCAGTACCAGGCCCTTGAGGTTGGGGTCGGCAGCGTAGAGTTCGTTGACCTTGCGCACGAAGTCGGGCACGGTGCGTTCCTGGAACTGCGTCAGGCGCACCCAGCCGTAGCCGGGCTCGATCATCTTGCTGCGCACGGATTGCGTACGGATTTCGGCACGCGTGATGGTGACCGGGAAGGTGCGGCTCTCGGACTTGCGCCAGACTGTCAGCACCACCTTGGTGTTGACCTGGCCGCGCATGCGCTTGACCGCGTCGCTGAGTGACATGCCGCGTACCGCCTTGTCGTCCACGCGGGTGATCATGTCACCGGCCAGGATGCCGGCCTTGTCGGCCGGGGAGCCTTCAATCGGGGAGACGACCTTGATCAGGCCGTCTTCCTGCGTGATTTCGATGCCGACACCGACGAACTTGCCGGAGGTGCTTTCGCGGAATTCCTTGTAGGCCTTCTTGTCGTAGTACTGGGAGTGCGGATCCAGGCCGGACACCATGCCGGAGATGGCATCGGTGATCAGCTTCTTGTCATCAACGGGCTCCACATAGCTGTTCTTGACCATGCCGAAGACGGCAGCCAGCTGCTGCAGCTCTTCGAGTGGCAGCGGATCAGTCGTGCCACGCGCCAGCGACTGTACCGAAACGGTGGCCATGGCACCTGCCAGGATGCCGGCCGATACCCAGCCTGCCGCTTTCAACTTGGAACCCATGTATGCCCTCTCCTGTAGGGGAATGTTTTGCTTGCAGGACCGACAGGAGGCTTGTCAGTCAACGGCATCCACTATACACGCTGCATAAAAACCACACGGGCATGCACTCGCCGACAGTTGTAACGCATCGTCAGGCGGGCATGCCCGGTGGCAGGGGGCAGCGGCTTATTGCTTGCCTTGCGCGGCCACGGCCTTGGCAGCCGCTTCGGCAGCGGCGGAGTCGCCCAGGTAATGGTGGCGGATCGGCTTCAGGTTGGCGTCCAGTTCGTAGACCAGCGGAATGCCGTTGGGGATGTTCAGGCCGACGATATCGGTTTCGGAGATGTCGTCCAGGTACTTGATCAGGGCGCGGATGGAGTTGCCGTGGGCCGCGATCACGACGCGCTTGCCGGAGGTGATGGCGGGCGCAATGGAATCGTTCCAGAACGGCAGCACACGGGCCACGGTGTCTTTCAGGCACTCGGTCAGCGGTACCTCGACGCCGGCGTAGCGGCGGTCATCGCGTTCGCTGCGCGGATCGTCGGCAGCCAGGGACGGCGGCGGCGTATCGTAGCTGCGGCGCCAGACCAGCACCTGCTCGTCGCCATATTTCTGTGCGGTTTCGGCCTTGTTGAGGCCCTGCAGGCCGCCATAGTGGCGCTCGTTCAGGCGCCAGGACTTGATGGTGGGCAGCCACTGGCAGTCCATGGCGTCCAGGCAGTGCCACAGCGTGTGGATGGCGCGCTTGAGCACGCTGGTGTAGGCCAGGTCGAATTCGTAGCCGTTCTCACGCAGCAGCTTGCCGGCCTGCTGGGCCTGCTGCACGCCGGTGTCGGTCAGGTCGACATCGGTCCAGCCGGTAAAACGGTTTTCGAGGTTCCAGGTGGATTCGCCGTGGCGGATCAGGACGAGTTTGTACATGTCAGTGCTCACAATACTGGGGGAACAGGGACTTTTCCGTGCGCGTTACGCACGGGGCAATCTGCTATTCTAGAATCCATCCTTGTCCCATGGACACAATTAACTCCCAAAAGAGGTTTTACGTGGATTTTTTGCTGAATAACTGGATGCTGATCCTGGTTGCACTGCTGTCTGGCGGCATGCTGATCTGGCAGGCGAAGAATGGTGGCGGTGCCCAGGCCGGCCTGACGGTGGCCGATGCGGTGCAGAAAATGAACCGCGAGAAGGCCGTGATGGTCGATGTGCGCGACGCGGCCGAATACGCTGCAGAACGCATCGCCCAGTCCAAGCATGTGCCACTGGCCGAGCTGGCCGACAAGCTGCCGCAGGTGGTCAAGAACAAGAAGACCCCGGTGCTGTTCATCTGCTCCACCGGCATGCGCTCCGGCCGTGCTGCTGCCGTGGCCCGCAAGATGGGCTACGAGGAGTGCCACAATGTGGCTGGCGGCATGCGCAGCTGGAAGGCGGCCAACATGCCGCTGCAGACGGCCAAGGCCTGAGACCCCCGGTGCCGGCAGCCCGGTGGCAGCCGGTATCGCTTTTACGAGAACAAGAAGATGCAACCCGTCACCATTTACACCACGCCGTACTGCCCGTACTGCATCCGTGCCAAGATGCTGCTGGATGAACGCGGCGTGACCGAACTGAACGAAATCCGTATCGACCAGGATCGTGAGCTGCGCAAGCAGATGATCGAGCGCACCGGTCGCCGCACAGTGCCGCAGATTTATATCGGCGATCACCACGTGGGTGGCTGCGACGATCTGGTCGCCCTGGACCGCGAAGGCAAGCTCGAGGCTCTGCTGCAGGGCTGATGCCCGCCCTCATCGTTGTCGCAGATATGTCCTGAACAGCTGCGATAATGTTTTTTTACCGTAACCGCAAGGCAGATGACCATGGCAGAAACCGATAACCAAGATCCCGTATTCAGCATTCAGCGCATGTACCTGAAGGAAGCATCGCTGGAGCAGCCCAACTCGCCCGCCATCCTGCTGGAGCAGGTGGCTCCTGGCGTGGACATCCAGCTCAGCGTGGGCAGCGAACAGGTGGCTGACGGCATCTACGAAGTGGTGGTGACCGCCAATGTGCATACCAAGCTGGAAAACCGCACCGTGTTCATGATCGAGGCGCGTCAGGCCGGCATCTTCGAGATCCGCAACCTGCCCGAAGAGCAGATGGGTGGCGTGCTCGGCGTGGCCTGCCCGCAAATCATCTACCCCTATCTGCGTGGCAATGTGGCTGACCTGATCCAGCGCGCCGGCTTCCCGCCCGTGCATCTGGCCGAGATCAACTTCCAGGCCATGTACGAGCACCAGCTGGCCGAAGCGGCCGAGCAGCCGCAGGTGCAATAATGGCTACCGGCGCAAGCCGGTGTTCCATGTGGTTCGGGGCGCTGCGGCGCCCTGAACTGTTTCTGCGTCGTCCGTGACGGCGTTTCGGGAGAAAGGAATGAAGATTGCCGTCCTGGGTGCCGGCGCGTGGGGCACAGCGGTCGCCATCAGCGCAGCACAAGGCCACAGCGTCGATCTGTGGACGCGCCAGCCGGCGCATGCCGATGCCATGCGCAGCGAAGGCGTGAACACGCGCTACCTGCCGGGCATTGCCTTGCCGCCAGCGCTGCGTGTGCATGGCGGGCAGGCCACGGTGGCCGCGCTGCAAGAGCACGATCTGGTGATCGTGGCAACGCCGACGGCGGCGCTGCGTGAGCAGCTGCTGCAATTGCGCGGCTGCCAGGTGCCGCTGGTCTGGCTGTGCAAAGGGTTCGAGCAGGTGCAGCCGGGAGCGGGCTTTGGCCTGCTGCCGCATGAGGTAATGGCCGAAGTGGCGCCGGAACTGCAGGCCGGCGTGCTGAGCGGGCCGAGCTTTGCCCAGGAGGTGGCGCATCTGCAGGCCACCGCGCTGGTGGTGGCGAGTCCGAACGAGGGCGTGTGTGAGCGCGTGGTGGAGACACTGCACAACAGCACCTTGCGCGTCTACCGCAGCCAGGACTGGATTGGCGTGGAAGTGGGCGGAGCTGTCAAGAACGTGCTGGCGATTGCCACCGGCGTGCTTGATGGCCTGCGCGAGTTGCAGCAACCCGGTCGCAGCGTGCCGGGCCTGAATGCGCGTGCGGCGCTGCTGACACGTGGTCTGGCCGAAATGACGCGGCTGGGCGTCGCCATGGGGGCGCAGCCGGCGACCTTCATGGGCTTGAGCGGCATGGGCGATCTGGTACTGACGGCGACTGGCGAGCTGAGCCGCAACCGCAAGGTCGGCCTGCTGCTGGCGCAGGGCATGCGTGCCGAACAGGCCGTGCAAAGCCTGGGCCATGTGGCCGAAGGGGCATACAGTGCGCACACGGTGCTGGCACGTGCACGCACGCTGGGAGTGGACATGCCGATTACGCGCTGCGTGGTGGGCCTGCTTGATGGCAGTATCGACGCCGAGCGTGCCGCGCGCTTCCTGATGGAGCGCGACGCCAAGACCGAGCACGGATAACAGGCGGATTCAGCTGGGGGTAAAGGCCAGGCGCACGTAGATCGGCGCAAAGGCCTCGCCCTGGGTGATGTCGACCAGGCCTTCCTTGGCCAGTTCCAGCAGGGCGACGAAGGTGACGACCAGTACCGGTACGCCACGCGAGGGATCGAACAGTTCGCCAAACTCCAGGAAGCGGCGGCCCTGCAGCCGCTTGAGCACCTGGCTCATGTGCTCGCGTACGCTGAGGTGTTCGCGGCCGATGCGGTGGTGCTGCACCAGCCGGGCGCGCTTGAGGATGTCGGCCCAGGCCTGACGCAGATCATCCAGATGGACATCGGGAAAGCGTGGCTGCAGCGATTGCTCGACATGGCCATGGGCACGGAAGAAATCGCGGCCGTATTGCGGCAGCGTGGCCAGCTGTGCGGCTGCCAGCTTGATGCGCTCGTATTCCTGCAGGCGGCGTACTAATTCGGCACGCGGGTCTTCGGCTTCTTCGCCGTCGGCGCTCTTGCGCGGCGGCAGCAGCATGCGCGACTTGATCTCGATCAGCATCGCGGCCATGAGCAGGTATTCGGCGGCCAGTTCGAGGTTGCGGCTGCGGATTTCATCGACATATTCCAGATACTGGCGCGTGACAGCGGCCATGGGAATGTCGAGGATATTGAAGTTCTGCTTGCGGATCAGGTAGAGCAGCAAGTCCAGCGGGCCCTCGAAGGCTTCGAGGAAGATCTCGAGGGCATCGGGTGGGATGTAGAGATCCTGCGGAACGGAAAACAGCGGCTCGCCGTACAGCCGTGCCACGGCCACGTGGTCGATGACATCGGGAAGCTGCAGTTCAGGGTCAAGGCTTACCTGACCCGCGTTGGATAGCGGGGTACTCACGCCAGGGGTGGGCGACCAGCGGGCCGCCGCGGGGATCAGTCGGCGTTGGTGCCGTAGACGTAAGGCTTTTGCGCAACGCGGCCGGCTTCGTACTGGGCACGGATTTCCGGATCCTGCTCGCGGTCCCACAGCAGGGAGCGGCCATGTCGTTGCTGGGCTTCGAGTTCGGGGTTCTGCTTTTTCAGGGCGTTGATGAACTCGGTGGCGTCGGAGCGGTAGTCAGGGCGGCGGAACAGATACATGATGCGACAATCCAGAGAAAATGAGGCGCGCAACAATGCGCAATATCCTGTATTTTAGCGTTTCCCGCAGCGCTTGCGGGCTATCGGGCCTTGCGTCCATCTGAAGGAGTGTCTGACATGCGTTTTCCGTTCCGTTCTTCCCGTGGCTGGTGGCTGGGTGCTGCGGCAGCCACCCTGTGCAGCGTGCTGCTGCTGCAGGGCTGTGACAACGAACGCATCACCACCACCGAAGAGGGCTTTACCACCGAGAACGAGGTGTACGCCAAGTGGGGGCAGCCGGAGAACGTGTGGGATGGCCCGGATGGCGAGCGCATTCTGGAGTACAACCGCCAGCCGCAAGGCGTGGTGAACTACATGATCAGCGTGGGTCCGGATGGCAAGGTGTCGGCGCTGCGCCAGGTGCTGACGCGCGTCAATTTCGACAAGGTGCAGCCGGGCATGATGATGGAAGATGTGCGCCGCATGCTGGGCAAGCCGGCCAAGCAGACGACTTACCCGATCAAGGGCGAGACAGTCTATATCTGGCGTTTCCGCGAAGGCAATGCGCTGAGCAACCAGTTCGTGGTGACCTTTGACCGCGACCTGCGTGTGCTGTCCACTGCCATTACCGACGATCCGATGGATCCGCACAGCCCGGACAAGTCCTGAGCCGTGTCGGGCCTGAACTGATCAGGCCTGTGCCGGCGTGGCTTCAGGCTCCGGATCGGCAGCCCCGAGGGACGAGGCCGGCAGCAGGGCGGTGGCCTGCTGCAGGGCATCGTGCAGCTTGCTGGCGTGCCGTACGCCTTGCCGCTGCAGCAGCTGCACGCGCTGCACCATATCCTGCGGCTGGCGCTTGATGCCGCACAGGATCAGCGTGATGCCGCGGCTGTGGCAGACCTTGGCCAGGTGCAGCAGCTCGTCGGCCCCCGAGCTGTCGAGGTAGAGCACACCGTCCAGATCCAGCACGATCACGCGGCGGGGCAGCTGTTTTTCCAGATCCTGGATCAGCTTGACCGCGCCGAAGAACAGTGCACCGTGCAGCTGTCGCACCTGCATGTCACCCGGATCCCAGCGCGGAATGTCCTGGTACTGGCCGGGCTCGATGGTATCGGCATAGGACAGGCTGGAAATGCGGTAGATGAAGGTCAGACAGGTGGCTACCAGGCCGACCTCGACCGCTACCGTGAGGTCAAACACCACGGTCAGCAGGAACACCGCCAGCAGCGTGATGCGGTAGGGCATGCGGTAGCTGCGCAGGCGGGAGAATTCGCGCCACTGGCCGATGTTCCAGGCGGTGAACATCATGATGGCGGCCAGCGTGGGCAGCGGAATATTGGCCGCCAGCGGGGCAGCCACCAGCACGATCAGCGCCAGCGCCAGTGCATGCACCATGCCGGCAATCGGACTGGTGGCACCGCTGCGGAAGTTGGTATAGGTGCGCGAAATGGTTCCGGCTGCCGGCATGCCGCCAAACAGCGGCGTGATGAAGTTGGCCGTGCCCTGTGCCATCAGTTCCTGGTTGGGGTTGTGGCGCTCATCCAGCAGGTTGTCGGCCACGCGCGCGCACAGCAGCGATTCGATGGCGCACAGAATGGTCAGCGTCAGCGCCGGCATGAACAGGAAGCGCGCCGTTTCCCAGTCCATGCTGGGGATGCTGAGACTGGGCAGGTGGGCCGGAATGCCGCCAAAGCGTGTGCCGATGGTATCGACCGGCAGCTGCAGCAAGGTGGTGGCCAGGCTGCCCACCACCAGGGCGATGATGGTTCCGGGGATGATGGTCAGTTTGCCGCGGGCGCTGGGCTGGTCCGGCCCGAGCGCCGGCATCAGGCGCTGCCAGCCCAGCAGCACCAGCGATGTCACCAGCGCCAGGCCCAGGGCGTAGTAGTTGATGGTGTGCAGGTGGTTGCCCAGCGTCGACACGATGCCGAAGAAGTTGCCCGGCATCTTCTCGATGCGCAGACCGAGGAAATCGCGCAACTGCGACAGGATGATGAGCGCTGCAATGCCGTTGGTAAAGCCGATGACCACCGCCACCGGGATGAAGCGTACCAGCGTGCCGAGCTTGAACAAGCCCATCAGGAACAGCATGATGCCGGACATCAGGGTCGCAATCAGCAGGTTGGGAATGCCGTAGCGTTCAACGATGCCGTAGACGATGACGATGAAGGCGCTGGACGGGCCGCCGATCTGGATGCGGCAACCGCTGAACAGCGCGATCAGGAAACCGGCGATGATGGCAGTGACCAGTCCGGTCCCCGGTGGCAGGCCGCTGGCAATGGCAAAGGCCAGGGCGACCGGCAGCGTCATCAGGCCCACGGTGATGCCGGCGGTGGCATCATGCGCCAGGCGCGAGCGGTTGTAGCCCTGCAGCGAGCGCAGGATGCTGGGCTTGAAGATCAGGATCGAGGTGGGCAGTCGTCGCATGCGGCAAGCTATGGGGCCAGCCGGGGCGGGGCTGGTGGTCGGTTCGGGAATCGCGCGGGAGGCGCGGTGGCGGGGCCTGGGGCGGCGTTCAGGCGGCGGGCGGGGCTCCGGCTGGGACAAGGGGCAGCAAAGTCTGGGCACGTGCCAGGGCGCTGGCGAGATCCGGTTCGTGCAGCACGCCGGGCTGATGGAGCAGGCGCATGCGGCGTACCATGTCCAGCGGCTGTTCGGTGATGCCGCACAGGATCAGGGTCACGCCGCGCTTGTGGGCGCTGCGGATCAGGTGCAGCAGCTCTTCGGCGCCGGAGGAGTCGAGGTAGATCACGTGCTCCAGATCCAGGATGGCAACCTGGCGCGGCAGCTGGCGCTCGATGTCTTCCAGCAGCTTGACGGCACCGAAGAACAGCGCGCCGTGCAGGCGCCAGGCCCGCAGCTGCTGCGGGTCCCAGGGGGTGGAGAGCACGACCGGCGGTGCCGGAGCTGCGTTGGCCGGCGTCACCTGTTCCGAGCGTGACAGGCTGGAAATGCGGTAGATGAAGGTCAGGCAGGCCGCTACCAGACCGACCTCGACCGCCACCGTCAGGTCGAATACCACGGTGAGGAAGAACACCGCCAGCAGCGTCAGGCGGTAGGGCAGACGGTAATCGCGCAAATGGGCGAATTCGCGCCATTCGCCCATGTTCCAGGCCACGAACATGAGTACTGCAGCCAGCGTGGGCAGCGGCACCAGCGCCGCCAGCGGTGCGGCCACCAGCACGATCAGCAGCAGGACCAGCGCATGCACCATGCCGGCAACCGGGCTGCTGGCGCCGCTCTTGATGTTGGTGACAGTACGGGCAATCGTGCCTGTGGCCGGCATGCCGCCAAAGAAGGGGGTGATGAAGTTGGCCGTGCCCTGCGCCATCAGCTCCTGGTTGGGGTCGTGGCGCTCATCGGTCATGCCGTCGGCCACGCGCGCGCACAACAGTGATTCAATGGCGCCCAGAATGGCCAGCGTCAGTGCCGGAATGAACAGGAAGCGCGCCGTGTCCCAGTCGATGGCGGGTAGCACGAAGGCCGGCAGTTCGGCAGGAATGCCGCCAAAGCGGCCGCCAATGGTCTCGACCGGCAGCTGCAGTGTGGTGACGATCACGCTGCCCAGGATTAGCGCCACGATGGAGCCGGGGATGATGGTGAGCTTGCCGTTCAGCACCTGCTTGCTGGGCCCGAGCGCCGGCAGGAGTTTCTGCCACACGATGATGACCAGCAGCGAGCCGACCGATAGCGCCAGCGCGTAGGGGTTGAAGGTGTGCAGGTGGGCCCAGAGTGTGGATAGCACACCGAAGAAATCGGCTGGCATCTTGGGAATATCCAGGCCGAGGACATCCTTGAGCTGCGACAGGCCGATCAGCACCGCAATGCCGTTGGTGAAACCGATAACGACCGCCACCGGAATGAAGCGTACCAGCGTCCCCATGCGGAACAGACCCATCAGGAACAGCAGCACGCCCGACATGGCGGTGGCAATGATCAGGCTGGGCACACCATAGCGTTCGACGATGCCATAGACGATGACGATGAAGGCCCCGGCCGGGCCGCCGATCTGTACCTTGCTGCCGCCAAACAGGGCCACCAGAAAACCGGCAATGATGGCGGTGAAGATGCCGGTTTGCGGCGTCAGTCCGCTGGCAATGGCAAACGCCATGGCCAGCGGCAGGGCCACCACGCCCACGGTGATGCCGGCGGTAACGTCCTTGATGAATCGCTCCCGGTTATAGCCGCGCATCGCTTGCAGGATGCTGGGCTTGAACATGAGGATGGATTCGGGCAGCTGCATGTCGGGCCTCCGGAAACGGGCTGCGGATGGCTAGCTGGTCAATGGATGCGCATGCCCGGTTGTGCGCCGGGGAAGGGCTCCAGCACGTAGATGCCGGGGTGCGCGGCCTCATCAGCGTGGCTGGCGGCCAGCACCATGCCTTCGCTGAGACCGAACTTCATCTTGCGCGGTGCCAGGTTGGCGACCAGCACGGTGAGCTTGCCCACCAGCTGCTCGGGCTGGTACATGCTGGCGATGCCGCTGAACACGTTGCGTGTCTTTGGCTGGCCGGCCTCGTCCTTCTCGCCGGCATCGAGCGTGAGCTGCAGCAGCTTGGTCGAGCCTTCCACCGGCTGGCAGTCCAGGATCTTCGCGATGCGCAGATCCACCTTGGCAAAGTCCTCGATGCCGATCACCGGGGCGACCGGTTCGCCGCCGGGCGCGTTGGGGTCGACGACCGGTGCAGCCGCCTTTTTGGCTGCCTTTTTCTCGGGGGCCTTGGCCGGAGCGGCATCTGCGGGCGGCTCGAACAGGGCGTCGAGCTGCTTGGCGTCGACGCGCTGCATCAGATGCCTGAATTCGTCCATCTGGTGGCCTTCGCCCAGGGCGCGGGCGGCATCGGCAAAGTTCTCCGGCGGCAGGATCAGCAGGTGGGCGACTTGCGCGGCCAGCTGCGGCAGGATCGGCTTGAGGTAGATGGTGAGCACGCGGAAGGCTTCGATGCACAGTGTGCAGACCTGGTGCAGGCGTTGCTCCTGGCCTTCCTGCTTGGCCAGTTCCCAGGGCTTGTGCTGGTCGACATAGACGTTGACCTTGTCGGCCAGCGCCATGATGTCGCGCACGGCACGGGCGTAATCGCGCGCTTCGTACAGCGCGGCAATGCTGTCACCGGCCTGCTGCAACTCGGCCAGCAGGGCGCTGCCCTGGTCGTCCAGGCTACCCAGTTTGCCGGCAAAGCGCTTGTTCAGGAAGCCGGCCGAGCGCGAGGCGATGTTGACGAACTTGCCGATCAGGTCGGCGTTGACGCGGGCCATGAAGTCGTCGGCATTGAAGTCGATGTCCTCGTTGCGGCCGTTGAGTTTGGCCGCCAGGTAGTAGCGCAGCCACTCGGGGTTCATCTTCAGGCTCAGGTACTTGAGTGGGTCCAGGCCGGTGCCGCGGCTCTTGCTCATTTTTTCGCCGTTGTTCACGGTCAGGAAGCCGTGCACGAAAATGGCATCGGGCGTCTTGCGGCCGCTGAAGTGCAGCATGGCCGGCCAGAACAGGGTGTGGAAGGTGATGATGTCCTTGCCGATGAAGTGGTACTGCTCCAGATCCGGGTCGTTGACGTAGCCTTCGTAATCGACGCCCTGCAAGCTCAGCAGGTTCTTCAGGCTGGCCAGGTAACCGACCGGGGCGTCCAGCCAGACGTAGAAGTACTTGCCCGGCGCATCGGGAATCTCGATGCCGAAATAGGGCGCATCGCGCGAGATGTCCCAGTCGCCCAGCTGGGCCTTGCCGGATTCGTCCGGCTGGAACCATTCGCGGATCTTGTTCAGCACCTCGGGCTGCACGTGGGGCACGCCATGGCGGTTGCGGCTGGCCGTCCACTCCTGCAGGAAGGCGATCGCGCGCGGATCGGACAGGGTAAAGAAGAAGTGCTCGCTCTGGCGCAGCTCGGGTCTGGCACCGGACAGCGCGGAGTAGGGTTCGATCAGCTCGGTCGGGCTGTAGACGGCGCCGCAGACCTCGCAGTTGTCGCCGTACTGATCCTTGGCGTGGCACTTGGGGCATTCGCCCTTGATGAAGCGGTCGGGCAGGAACATGCCCTTGTCGGGATCGTAGAACTGCTCGATGGTGCGCGATTCGATCAGGCCGGACTGCTTCAGGTCACGGTAGATGGATTGCGCCAGTTCGGTGTTTTCCGGGCTGTCGGTGCTGTACCAGTGGTCGTGGCTGATGTGGAAGCCATCCAGGTACTGCTTGCGGCCAGCGGCGATATCGGCCACGAACTGCTGCGGCGTCTTGCCGGCCTTTTCGGCGGCGATCATGATGGGCGCGCCGTGGGCATCGTCGGCACCGACAAAGCGGACATCGTGGCCCTGCATGCGCTGGAAACGCACCCAGATATCGGCCTGGATGTACTCCATGATGTGACCGATGTGGAAAGTGCCATTGGCATAGGGCAGGGCGGTGGTGACAAACAGTTTGCGCGACATGGGACGGGAAAATCGGGTAATGACAAGACTTGCCGGCAGTGCGGGACTGCAGCAGAAAGCATCATTCTACTGGCGGCTGTCATTCCGGTGCAGCGACAAGACCGTGCCCGACAACGGACACTCGCCATTCGCTACACTTGCCGGCATTCCTGACATCACATGCAAGAGGTATTTCCGATGACGATTCCTGCTTCCCTGCTGCAGGCCCTGGCCGGCGTGACCGATGAACTGGGCCAGCCGCTGGCAACCGAGAAGACGATCAAGAACCTGGTCTGGACCAGCGGCTCGCTGAGCTTCACACTGGAAATGGGCTATCCGGCGGCCAGCCAGCACGAGCGTATCCGCGCCGAGCTGCAGCAGGCCGCTGCCGCGCTGCCCGATGTGCGCACGGTGCAGGTCGACATCGGCACGCGCGTGATCGCCCATGTGGTGCAGTCCGGCCTGCAGCTGATCAAGGGCGTGAAGAACGTGGTGGCGGTGGCTTCCGGCAAGGGGGGCGTGGGCAAGAGCACGACGGCATCCAACCTGGCGCTGGCGCTGGCCGCCGAAGGCGCACGCGTCGGCCTGCTCGATGCCGACATCTACGGCCCGAGCGTACCGACCATGATGGGCGTCCACGGCCGCCCGCAATCGCTGGACAACAAGAGCATGGAGCCGCTGGAATCGCATGGCGTGCGCCTGATGTCGATCGGCTTTCTGGTGGGCGAAGACCAGGCCATGGTCTGGCGCGGCCCGATGGCCTCGCAGGCGCTGGACCAGCTGCTGTACCAGACCAACTGGGGCCGCCCGGACGACGAGCTGGACTACCTGGTGGTGGACATGCCACCCGGCACTGGCGATATCCAGCTGTCTCTGAGCCAGCGCGTGCCGGTGACCGGTGCCGTGATGGTGACGACGCCGCAGGACATCGCGCTGATCGACGTGAAGAAGGGCATCGACATGTTCCAGAAGGTCGGCGTGCCGATTCTGGGCGTGGTGGAAAACATGGCCATGCACGTGTGCAGCCAGTGCGGTCATGCCGAACACATCTTTGGCCACGAAGGCGGCAAGCGCCTGGCCGAACAGCAGGGCATGCGCTACCTGGGCGGGCTGCCGCTGGCTATGCATATCCGTGAACAGGCGGACAGTGGCAACCCGACCGTGGTGTCGGCACCGGACAGCGAGGCGGCCGGCATTTACCGCCACATTGCGCGTCAGGTGAGCTGTCTGGTAGCCGGTCGCGGCAAGGATTACAGCCACAAGTTCCCCACCATCAAGGTGTCGCACAACAGCTGATGCGGGACAGCCGCGTGCGCTGCGGGCTTTGCCACCGGACGTGGCACAAAAGGTTGGCAAAAGCTAGAATGTCGGGTTCATGTCTGCCATATCCATCCAATCCCTGACCAAGACTTATCCGCGCCGCGGCAATGCGCCCGCAGTGCATGCGCTCGATAACGTCAGTTTCGATATCCAGCACGGCGAATTCTTCGGCCTGCTGGGTCCCAACGGCGCGGGCAAAACCACGCTGATTTCCATCCTGGCCGGGCTGGCGCATGCCAGCAAGGGTACCATCCGGGTGCACGGCCACGATGTGCGCACCGACTACATCCAGGCACGCCGTCACCTGGGCATCGTGCCGCAGGAACTGGTATTCGACCCGTTTTTCACGGTGCGCGAAGCCCTGCGTTTCCAGTCCGGTTATTTCGGCATGCGTGACAACGATGCCTGGATCGATGAATTGCTGCATAGCCTGGGGCTGGCAGACAAGGCCGCATCCAATATGCGCCAGCTCTCGGGCGGCATGAAGCGCCGTGTGCTGGTGGCGCAGGCGCTGGTGCACAAGCCGCCGGTGATCGTGCTGGACGAGCCTACCGCGGGGGTGGACGTCGAACTGCGCCAGACCTTGTGGAAATTCGTTTCCGAACTGAACCGCCTGGGTCATACCGTGCTGCTGACCACCCACTATCTGGAAGAAGCCGAGGCGCTCTGCCACCGCATTGCCATGCTGAAGCAGGGCAAGCTGCTGGCGCTGGAAAAGACCAGCACGCTGCTGGCCGGTGCCAGTGCCAGCGTGCTGCACTTCAAGACCGACAATCCGCTGCCGCCAGCGCTGGCCGCCAGGGCGCGCGTGACCGGGCGCATGGTCGAGCTGCCGGCGCAGACCCCGGACGAGATCGAGCACTATCTGGGCAGCCTGCGTACTGCCGGTGTGCGCGTGGAAGACATCGAGATCCGCAAGGCGGATCTGGAAGACGTGTTCATCACCCTGATGCAGGGCAAGGGCGCGGAGGTGCGCACATGAACAACGATCAGATCCGCCAGGGCGGTTTTGCCGGCCTGCAGGCCTTGCAGGCCCCGAATGACGGCTGGAAGATGCTGCTCTACAAGGAAGTGCTGCGCTTCTGGCGCGTCGGCGTCCAGACAATTGCGGCCCCCGTGCTGACGGCCGTGCTCTACCTGATGATCTTCGGCCATGTGCTGTCCGATCGCGTGCAGGTCTATCCGGGCGTGAGCTATGTGGCCTTTCTGGTGCCCGGCCTGGTCATGATGAGCATGTTGCAGAACGCCTTCGCCAACAGTGCTTCCAGCCTGGTGCAGAGCAAGATCATGGGCAATCTGGTGTTCATCCTGATGACGCCGATGCATGCCTGGCACTGGTTCATCGCCTACGTGGGTGCAGCGCTGGTGCGTGGCCTGCTGGTGGGGCTGGGCGTGTATCTGGTGACGCTGTTCTATGCGCCGGCGCAGGCCGCCTCGATCACCTGGATCCTGGCCTTTGCCGTGCTGGGCAGCGGCCTGATGGGCGCGCTGGGCCTGCTGGCCGGGCTGTGGGCCGACAAGTTCGACCAGATGGCCGTGTTCCAGAACTTCATCGTGATGCCGATGACCTTCCTGGCCGGCGTTTTCTATTCGATCCACTCGCTGCCGCCTTTCTGGCAGTTCCTGAGCCATCTGAATCCGTTCTTCTACATGATTGACGGTTTCCGTTTTGGCTTTTTTGGCGTCAGCGACGTCTCTCCCTGGCTGAGCCTGGGCATTGCCGGCGTTGCCATGCTGCTGGTATCGCTCCTGTGCCTGTATCTGCTCAGGACGGGATACAAGCTGCGCACCTGATATCCTAGACACCATGACTGCTGACGAACTGCGTTCCCTTCTTGCCGCCGGCCTGCCGTGTGACCACCTCGAAGTCGAGGGTGATGGTCGCCACTGGTTTGCCGTGATCGTATCTCCCGCTTTCGAGGGCAAGCGCGCCATTGCGCGTCACCAGCTGGTGTATGCCGCGCTGGGCCAGCGCATCCAGACCGACGAGGTCCATGCGCTGTCCATGAAGACGCATACCCCGGCAGAGTGGGCGCAGCTGTCTGCGGCCTGATTCCCTTTTCCTCTACAGAATCCTCACATGGACAAACTCCTGATCCGTGGCGGCAAGCCCCTCAACGGGACCATTGCCATCTCCGGTGCCAAGAATGCGGCACTGCCCGAAATGTGTGCCACGCTGCTGACCAGCGAACCGGTGCGCCTGTACAACGTGCCGCGCCTGCGTGACGTGGCCACCATGCGCCGCCTGCTGGAAAACATGGGCGTCCAGATCCAGACCCATGGCGAACGCGGCGGCATGAGCTTCCAGTCGATGGAACCGGTCAATTCCGAAGCCCCGTACGAGTTGGTCAAGACCATGCGCGCCTCGGTGCTGGCACTGGGCCCGCTGCTGGCGCGTACCGGTCGTGCACGTGTATCGTTGCCCGGCGGCTGCGCGATTGGTGCGCGCCCGGTAGAACAGCACATCAAGGGCCTGCAGGCCATGGGTGCCGAGATCCGCGTCGAGCATGGCTATATCGAAGCCAGCCTGCCCGCCGGCCGGACGCGCCTCAAGGGTGCGAGCATTACCACCGACATGATTACCGTCACCGGTACCGAGAACTTCCTGATGGCGGCCACGCTGGCAGAAGGGACCACGGTGCTGGAAAACGCTGCGCAGGAGCCGGAAATCCCCGACCTGGCCGAGATGCTGATCAAGATGGGTGCAAAGATTTCGGGTCACGGCACCAGCCGCATCGTGATCGAGGGCGTCGAGAAGCTGCACGGTTGCGAGCACGCCGTGGTGGCCGACCGCATCGAATGCGGCACTTTCCTGTGCGCCGTGGCCGCCACCGGTGGCGATGTGCTGCTGGAGCATGGTCGTCCCGAGCATCTGGATGTGGTGATCGACAAGCTGTGCGAGGCCGGCGTCGACATCGTGCGTGAAGGCGATGGCATCCGCGTGCGCGCGGCCGGCCCGGCCTGGCAACACCTGAAGGCGCAAAGCTTCCGCACCACCGAATATCCCGGCTTTCCGACCGACATGCAGGCGCAGTTCATGGCGCTGAATGCCGTGAGTCAGGGCAGCAGCCTGGTGACCGAGACCATTTTCGAGAACCGCTTCATGCACGTGAGCGAGCTGTCGCGCCTGGGTGCCAACATCACCATCGATGGCAAGAATGCCATGGTCGAAGGCGTGGAGCGCCTGTCCGGTGCCACCGTGATGGCGACCGACCTGCGCGCCTCGGCCGGCCTGGTGATCGCCGGCCTGGTGGCCGAGGGTGAAACCACCGTGGATCGCATCTACCACCTGGACCGTGGCTACGACCAGATGGAAGTGAAGCTGCGCACCCTGGGAGCCGATATCGAACGGGTGGCCGGATGATCACGCTGGCACTGTCCAAGGGACGCATTTTTGACGAGACGCTGCCCTTGCTGGCGGCGGCCGGTATCGAGGTGCTGGAAAGCCCGGAAAGCTCGCGCAAGCTGATCCTGCCGACCAACCAGCCCGATGTGCAGGTGGTGCTGGTACGCGCCACCGATGTGCCGACCTATGTCCAGTACGGCGGTGCCGATCTGGGCGTGGTGGGCAGGGACACCCTGATCGAGCACTGTGCCGAATGGGGCCAGACCAGCCTGTTCCAGCCGCTGGACCTGCAGATTGCGCGCTGCCGCATGAGCGTGGCGGTGCCGGTCGGCTTTGACTATGCCGGCAAGGTCAAGCAGGGCGCACGTCTGCGCGTGGCAACCAAGTACGTCAACATCGCGCGCGAGTTCTTCGCCGAGAAGGGCGTGCACGTCGACATCATCAAGCTCTACGGCAGCATGGAGCTGGCCCCCCTGATCGGCATGGCCGATGCCATCGTGGACCTGGTGTCCACCGGCGGCACGCTCAAGGCCAACAACCTGGTCGAGGTTGAGCACATCATGCCGATCAGCTCGCGCCTGGTGGTAAACCAGGCCGCGCTCAAGCTGCAGCAGGAACCGATCCGCCGCCTGATCGACACCTTTGCCGAGGCCATTGCCCATCCGGCTGTGGCCTGATGCCGGTGGCGCGGCCTGATCCGCGCCATGGTTTTTGCCTATTCCGGCCATGCCACCGGCCCGCGTGACCACGCGGGCCATTTCGCTTACAGTAATCGCATGACAATCCTGAAAGCCACCCCTCTGCGTCTGTCCACCTCCCAGCCCGATTTCGAGGCCGCGTTCCAGGCGCGCCTGCACTGGAGCGCCGATACCGATGCCGCCATCGAGCAGCGTGTGGCCGATATCCTGGCCGACGTGCAGCAGCGGGGCGATGCTGCCGTGATCGAGTACACCGCGCGCTTTGACCAGCTGCAGGCCGAAAGCATGGCGCAGCTGGAACTGGACCAGGCCGAGCTGAAGGCAGCCTTTGACAGCCTGCCGCAAGACCAGCGCAGTGCGCTGCAGGCGGCAGCGACCCGCGTGCGCAGCTACCACGAGGCACAGAAACAGGCCAGCGGCGAAAGCTGGACTTACCGCGATGCCGACGGCACCCTGCTGGGCCAGAAGGTGACCCCGCTGGACCGCGTCGGCATTTATGTGCCGGGCGGCAAGGCCGCCTATCCGTCCTCGGTGCTGATGAACGCGATTCCGGCGCATGTGGCCGGCGTGCAGGACATCATCATGGTGGTGCCCACGCCGCGCGGCGAGAGAAACCCGCTGGTGCTGGCCGCCGCCCATGTGGGCGGTGTCAGCCGCGCCTTCACCATTGGCGGTGCCCAGGCCGTGGCAGCGCTGGCCTATGGCACGGCGACGATTCCGAATGTGGACAAGATCACCGGCCCCGGCAACGCCTATGTCGCCAGCGCCAAGCGCCGCGTATTCGGCACCGTCGGCATCGACATGATTGCCGGCCCGAGCGAAATCCTGGTACTGGCCGATGGCAGCACGCCAGCCGACTGGGTGGCGATGGACCTGTTCAGCCAGGCCGAGCACGACGAACTGGCGCAATCCATCCTGCTGTGCCCGGATGCGGCCTATATCGATGCCGTGCAGGCGGCCATTGACCGCCTGCTGCCCGACATGCCGCGCGCCGAAATCATCGCCAAAAGCCTGAATGGCCGTGGTGCACTGATCCACACTGCCAGCATGGAAGAGGCCTGCGCCATCAGCAACCGCATTGCGCCCGAGCACCTGGAAGTCAGCAGCAACGATCCGCACCGCTGGGAGCCGCTGCTCAGGCATGCCGGAGCGATCTTTCTGGGGGCCTACACCAGCGAGAGCCTGGGCGATTACTGCGCCGGCCCCAACCATGTGCTGCCGACCAGCGGCACGGCACGCTTCAGCTCGCCGCTGGGCGTGTACGATTTCCAGAAGCGCAGCAGCCTGATCGAGGTGAGCGAGCAGGGCGCGCAGGAGCTGGGCCGCATTGCCAGCGTGCTGGCGCATGGCGAAGGCCTGCAGGCGCATGCGCGCGCGGCGGAGATGCGGCTCAAGGATTGAGTTGGCGATGCACGGCTGCGGGCAGGACGACAGGGCGGTGACATGCGTTACCATGGCAGACAGGTCTTGCCCTTAGCCCGGAGAATATGCCCATGTCAGTCTGGTCAGACGGATACGTCAGCGACATCAACTACACCTACGGCTATTACGCCGAGCTCGACCCGCAGCGCGCCGTATTGCCCTTGCTGATGGCAGGGCTGGCGGTGCCGCCTGTGCGTACCGCCTGTGAGCTGGGTTTTGGCCAGGGCCTGTCGATCAATGTCCATGGGGCAGCGGGGCCGGCAGGCTGGTGGGGAACGGACTTCAATCCGGCGCACACCAGTTTTGCCCAGGAACTGGCCACCCAGTCCGGCGGCCAGCTGCATCTGGTGGATCAGGCCTTCAGCGAATTTTGTGCACGCGAGGATCTGCCCGGCTTCGACTTCATCGGCCTGCATGGCATCTGGTCCTGGGTGTCGGATGACAACCGCCGTATCCTGGTCGATTTCATCCGCCGCAAGCTGAATGTGGGCGGCGTGCTTTACATCAGCTACAACACCTTGCCGGGCTGGTCGGCGGCAGCGCCCATTCGTCACGTGATGGCCGAACATGCCCATGTCATGAGCGCTCCCGGCCAGGGCATGGTGCAGCGCGTCAAGGATTCGGTCCATTTCACGCGGGAACTGCTCAAGCTCAGCCACAGCTACCAGAGGCAGGTGCCCTCCATCCTCGAACGGGTGGAGCAGGTCAGCGGGCAGAATCCGCACTATCTGGCGCATGAATATTTCAACCGCGACTGGCATCCGGTCTACTTTTCCGAGATGCAGGACTGGCTGGAACCGGCCAAGGTCAGCTTTGCCTGCTCGGCCAATTACCTGGATGATTTTGCCCCCTGCCTGCTGGACGAGCAGCAGCAGGCTTTCCTGGCAGCGATTCCCGACGCCGCATTTGCGCAAACCGCCAAGGACTATCTGCTGAACAAGCAATTCCGCACCGATTACTGGGTCAAGGGCGCGCGCCGCATCAGCAGTGTGCAGGCCGAAAAAGCCTGGAATGCCTTGCGCTTCATGCTGATTTCCCGGCGCGATGCGGTGCAACCCAGCATCCGGCGACAGCGCGAGGTCAATCTGGTTCCGGAGATTTACCAGCCGGTGCTGGACCTGCTGGCCGACCATGAGGTGCATGCCGTGGCCCAGCTGGCCGAAGGGTTGGCCGGCAGTGGCATCACGCGTGCACAGCTGCACGAGGTGCTGACCATTCTGCATGCCACAGGGGATCTGGTGCTGGTGCAGGATGCGGACAGTATTGCGCAGGCACGGCCCCGTTGCGAGGCACTCAACCGTCACCTGTTGCAACTCAACCGGGTCAATGGCGATATCCGCCACCTGGTCAGCCCGGTCAGCGGCGGCGCCGTGGCTTGCGATCGCATCGTGCAGCTGTTTGTGCTGGCGTATACCAAAGGCTTGCGCGAACCGGCGCAGTGGGCCGGCTTTGCCTGGGAGGCCTTGCAGATGCAGGGGCAGTGCCTGGTGCATGAAGGCAAGACCCTGGAGACTGAAGCGGACAATCTGGCCGAGCTGCAGCGGCTGGCCGATGCATTTGCCTTGCACCAGCTGGCCATTTTCCGCCGTCTGGAGTTGCTGGGCGACTAGCGCCCGCCTGGCCCGCAAAAAAGCCGGAAGTCCTGACGGACATTCCGGCTGGCGTCAGAGGCGGCTGGTACAGCCGCCCGTGATCACTTGTAGTCGGTGATGATGCCGCAACCGATGCGTGCACCGGCGTTGCCGGTGGGCTGCGCCGTGTAGTCGTCGTCATCCGCGTGCACGATCACGGCCTTGCCGATCACGCTGTTGGGGCCGCTCAGGGCCACGCTGTCGCTGGTGATGTCGACCAGGGCCACACCCTTGCTGTCGGTGCGCAGGGCCGGCAGGTCGCCGACGTGGTGATCACCGGCACCGTGCATGCCGTGCGGCTTGGCGGTCGGGTTGAAGTGACCGCCAGCGGCATTGCCGGCATCGGCGCAGGAGCCATTCTCGTGCACATGGAAGGCGTGCCAGGCGTTCGGCTTCAGGCCGCTGATGCTGCCGCTGATCAGCACGCTGCCGTCCTTTTGCTGGAACTTCAGGTTGCCCTTGGCCGTGCTGTCTGCCGTGGTCGGGGCGATATCGGCCAGGATGCCGGATTTCTTTTCGGCAGGCTGGGTCTTGGCCTGGGGCGCGGCGGGTGTCTTGGTGTCCGTGGCGCAGGCACCCAGCAGGGCGACAGAAGCCGTGGCCAGGACGGCCGCTGCAGTGCGGGAGATGCAAGTCATGATCAGTTTCCTTGTGAGTTGGTGCTTGTTGTCTTGGGGCCTGCGCCAGGCGCAGACAGCCACCCAGCAATGTAGAGTCTGATCATGACGGTTGCGTGAACCTGCTGCCGGCGATTCAGGCTTGCAGGATCTCCGTCAGTGCATCAACCAGCAGCTGGCATTCGTCCTCGGTGCCGATCGAGATGCGCAGAAAGGCATCGATGCGCGGCTTGGCAAAATGGCGCACGATGATGGAGCGCTCGCGCAGGGCGCTGGCCAGTTCGGCTCCGCCATGCTGTGGGTGGCGCGCAAACACGAAGTTGGCGCAGGAAGGCAGCACTTCGAAGCCCAGCTGTTGCAGCTGGCCCGTGAGCTGGCTACGGGTGGCGATGACACGGTCGACGCATTCCTCGAAATAGGCTTCGTCCTCGACCGAGGCCACGGCGGCGGCCTGGGTCAGCCAATCCAGCGGGTAGGAGTTGAAGCTGCTCTTGACCCGGTCCAGGGCCTCGATCAGGCCGGGATGGCCCATGGCATAGCCCACCCGCATGCCGGCCAGCGAGCGGCTCTTGGAGAAGGTGTGTACCACCAGTAGGTTGGGGTAACGGTCAATCAGCGAGACGGCACTGGTGCCGCCGAAATCGACATAGGCCTCGTCCACCACCACCACGGCCTGCGGGTTGCCGGCCACGATCTGCTCCACTTCATCCAGCGGCAGCGGGCGGCCGGTGGGCGCGTTGGGGTTGGCAAAAATGATGGCACCGGCCTGGCGACCGGGTTGCGGCAGGTAGTCGCGGGCCTGGATGCCGTACTCGGCATCCAGTGGAATCAGCTCGTAGCGGATGTCGTACAGCCCGCAATAGGTGGGGTAGAAGCTGTAGGTGATGTCAGGCATCCACAGCGCATGGTCGTGGCGCAGCAGGCCCATGAAGGCATGGGCCAGCACTTCGTCCGAGCCGTTGCCGACAAAAATCTGGCCGGGTTGCAGGCCAAAGCGCTGTGCCAGCACGCTGCGCAGCTGGTCGGCATTGGGATCAGGATAGAGTCGCAGGCGCGCGTCGGCGGTGGCGCAAATGGCTTCCAGTGCGCGCGGAGAAGGCCCGTAGGGATTCTCGTTGGTGTTGAGCTTGATCAGGCGGCTCAGCTTGGGCTGTTCGCCGGGGACATAGGGGGTGAGCGCGTGGACAATGGCGCTCCAGTAGCGGTTCATGCGAGGCTTCCGGAAAGAGGCTGAAACCTGAATGGTAGCAGTCTGCGCGGATATCGCCACGACAGCTGCCGATGGAGCCGGGAAGATGCGACAATCGGAGTCTTTCCCGCCCAGGTCTGCACGCCTGCAGACCGTGATGTTGTTTTGTGCCGGCAGCCGTGCTGCCGTGCGCTTTTCGAGAGTTGTCATGAGTAGCACACAAGCGATGCCCGCACGCACCGCAGAGGTCAGCCGCAAGACCGCAGAAACCGATATTTCCGTGGCCATCAACCTGGACGGCACTGGCGTTTCCCGCCTGGAGAGCGGCATCGGCTTTCTGGACCACATGCTGGAGCAGATTGCCCGACACGGCCTGATCGACATGGACATCCGCTGCCAGGGTGACCTGCACATCGACGGCCACCATACGGTGGAAGACATCGGCATTACGTTTGGCCAGGCCGTGGCGCGTGCCGTGGGCGACAAGAAGGGCCTGCGCCGCTATGGTCACGCCTATGTGCCGCTGGACGAGGCACTGAGCCGCGTCGTGATCGACCTGTCCGGCCGTCCGGGCCTGACCTTCGAGGTGCCGTTTACCGCGGCCATGATCGGCCAGCTGGATACGCAGCTGGTGTACGAATTCTTCCAGGGTTTTGTCAACCATGCCGGAGCCACCGTGCATGTGGACAACCTGCGTGGCATCAACGCCCACCACCAGTGCGAAACCGTGTTCAAGGCCTTTGGCCGTGCGCTGCGCATGGCGCTGGAGCACGATGACCGCTCCGCCGGCATGATTCCCTCTACCAAAGGCAGCCTTTGATGCAAAAATCCTCGGTCGCGATCGTCGATTATGAGATGGGCAACCTGCGCTCGGTGCAGCAGGCCGTGCTGCATGTGGCCGATGACGGCTTCGATGTTGTCATTGCACGCCAGCCGGAGCAGATCCGGGCGGCCGAGCGCGTGATCCTGCCGGGGCAGGGCGCCATGCGCGACTGCATGCAGCACCTGCGCGACAGCGGCATGATGGAGGCCGTGCTCGAAGCCGCCGCCAGCAAGCCGCTGTTCGGTGTCTGCGTAGGCATGCAGATGCTGCTGCAGCACAGCGAGGAGGGGGATACGCCCAGCCTGGGCCTGATTCCGGGCGAAGTGCGCCGCTTCCGGCTGGAAGGCAAGACCCAGGCCGATGGCAGCCGCTTCAAGGTGCCGCAAATGGGCTGGAACCAGCTGCACATCACGCGACCGCATCCGGTCTGGGACGGCATTGCCGACCAGGAGTGGTTCTATTTCCTGCACAGCTACTACGCTGATCCGGCCCGGCCTGCAGATTCCGTGGGTGAATCCGACTACGGTGGCCGCTACACCGCGGCGGTGGCGCGTGACAACCTGTTCGCCACCCAGTTCCACCCGGAAAAGAGTGCTGATGCCGGACTGGCGCTGTACCGCAATTTTCTCCACTGGAAGCCCTGAGCCTGCCGGCTTCCGATTCTTTTTCTTTTTCCCGTTCGTGTTTTTCCGAGAACCACCATGCTGCTGATTCCCGCCATCGATCTGAAAGACGGCCAATGCGTTCGCCTGCAACAGGGCGACATGAACCGTGTCACTACCTTCAACACCGACCCGGTGGAGCAGGCACTGCACTGGCTGGAACAGGGCGCACGCCGCCTGCACCTGGTGGACCTGAATGGTGCCTTTGCCGGCAAGCCCAAGAACCTGGGCGTGGTCAAGGAAATCCTGCAGGAAATCGCAGGCGAAATTCCGGTGCAACTGGGTGGCGGCATCCGCGATCTGGACACCATTGAGCAGTACATCGATGCCGGCATGCGCTACGTCATCATCGGCACCGCAGCGGTCAAGAACCCCGGTTTCCTGGCCGATGCCTGCAGTGCCTTTGGCGGCCACATCATCGTCGGCCTGGATGCCAAGGACGGCAAGGTCGCCACCGATGGCTGGAGCAAGCTGACCGGCCACGAGGTCACCACGCTGGCCAAGAAGTACGAGGACATGGGTGTGGAAAGCATCATCTACACCGATATCGGTCGTGACGGCATGCTGAGCGGCGTCAATATCGAAGCCACGGTGCGCCTGTCGCAGGCCAGCAGCATTCCGGTGATCGCCTCGGGCGGCCTGTCCAACATGGACGACATCGACAAGCTGTGCGCGGTCGAGGAAGAGGGCGTGATCGGCGTGATTGCCGGCCGTGCCATCTACAGCGGCGATCTGGATTTTGCCGCAGCCCAGGATCGTGCCGACGAGCTGGGACAGGCGCAGGACTGATCGCGTGGGCGACAGCGCGGACCTGTTGCAGCTGCAGGCTCCGGACGGGGCCCGTGCCACGCTGTCGCTGTTGGGCGGCCAGCTGCTGTCCTGGATCACGCCGGACAGGCTGGAGCGCTTTTATCTGAGCCCGCAGGCGGTGCGTGATGGCAGTGCGGCCATTCGTGGCGGTGTGCCGGTGTGCTGGCCGCAATTCAACCGGCGCGGACCCTTGCCCAAGCACGGCTTTGCGCGCCTGTCGCGCTGGTGCGTGCAGGCACGGCAGGCCGATCGTGCCGTGCTGCAGCTGACACTGGATGATGTGCCGGCGCAACTGCTGCAGGATGCGCAGGGCCGCACGGTCTGGAATCATCCCTTTGTGCTGACGCTGGACGTGCAGCTCCTGCCGGGTGCACTGGCGCTGGACTTGCAGGTCCGCAACAGTGGCGCACAGGCCTTGCGCTTTACCACGGCGCTGCACAGCTATCTGGCGGTGGACGATATCGCCGGCTTGCAGATCCACGGTGCCGATGGCCTGCGTTACTGGGATGCGGTGGCCGGCGCCGATCCGGCGTTTCCGCTGCAGCAGGGAGCCATTACCTTCCAGGCCGAAACCGATCGCGTCTACCCGCGTCTGGCCCGGGCGCAACTGCTTGAACCGGGACGCCAGCTGTGGTTGCAGCAGCCGGACAGCATGCAGCAAAGCGTGGTCTGGAATCCCGGGGCCGCGCTGTGTGCCACGCTGCCCGATCTGCCGGCAGATGGCTACCGGCATTTTGTCTGCGTGGAAGCGGCACAAATCGATGACGAGGTGCTGCTGCCGCCGGGCGAGCTTTGGCAGGGTGGTCAGCACCTGCACGTGGCATGAGCGGTAGCGCGCGACGCATGCCATTCTGGCAGCTCGGCTGGCGCAACCTGTGGCGCGATGTGCGATCGGGCGAGCTCGGCATGCTGGTACTGGCCGTGCTGCTGGCAGTGGCGGCGCTGACAGCCGTCGCCTTCTTTTCCGATCGTCTGGATCGTGCGCTGCAGCGTGATGCGGCACAGCTGCTCGGCGGTGATGTGGTGGTCAGCGCGGACCAGCCGATTCCGCCAGCGTTTGCACAGCAGGCGCAGGATCTTGGCTTGCGCCATACCAAGACGCTGACATTCCCGACCATGGCGCGTGTGGCGCCGGCACAGGGCATGACAGCGCGGCTGGTATCGCTCAAGGCAGTGGACCAGGGCTATCCGCTGATCGGTCAGGTGCGCGTGAGTGATGATCCGGCCTGGCAGGCCGGCATGCCTGACAGCGGAATGCGCCAGGGGCCGGCTGCCGGCGAGGCCTGGGCCGAACCGGCGCTGTTTGATGCGCTTGGCCTGCGTCCCGGTGACACGCTGATGCTGGGCGAGAGTGCCTTCCGCCTGAGCCGGGTGCTGACGCTGGAGCCGGACCAGGGCAACAGCCTGGTGAGTTTTGCGCCGCGCGTGATGATCCACGCCGCCGATTTGCCGGCCACCGGGCTGGTACAGCCGGCCAGCCGCATCCGCTACCGTCTGCCGCTGGCAGGCCCGGAGACGGCGGTGCAGGCCTATGTGCAGTGGGCCGAGGCGCAGCTCGGGCAGCAGGACATGCGTGGTATCGAGCTGCGCACGCTGGATCAGGATGGCGGCAACCCCCAGCTGCAGAAGACGCTGGACCGTGCCGGCAATTTCCTGAATCTGGTGGCGTTGCTGGCGGCCCTGCTGAGTGCTGTGGCAGTGGCTCTGGCCGCACGCGCCTTTGCGGCCCGCCATCTGGACGATTGCGCCATCTTGCGTGTGCTGGGCGTGCGTCAGCGCACCATGGCGGCGGCCTACACGATGGAGTTTGTGCTGTTGGGCCTGCTCGGCAGCGTGCTGGGGCTGCTGCTGGGCTATCTGGTGCACCTGGGCTTTGCCAGCCTGCTGGCCGGACTGGTCAAGACCACGCTGCCGCCGGCCGGCTGGCAGCCGCTGCTGCTCGGTTTGGGCGTGGGATTGACGCTGCTGCTGGCCTTTGGCCTGCCGCCGGTGCTGCAGCTGTCGGGTACGCCGCCGCTGCGCGTGATCCGGCGCGAGGTTGGACAGCTCAAGCCGGCGTCGTTGCTGACAGTAGTGCTGGGCGTGGGCGGTTTTGCGCTCTTGCTGCTAGCCAGCAGCAGTGACCGCCAGCTGGGACTGATCGCCGTTGCCGGTTTTGGCCTGGCGGTGCTGCTGTTTGCCGTACTGGCCTGGCTGGTGCTGTGGGCGCTGCGTCGCCTGCTGCAGTCGGCCATCGGCGAGCGCCTGCCGCGCTGGCTGGCGATGGCGCTGCGCCAGCTCACGGTGCGGCCGTGGCGCGCCGTGATCCAGGTCAGCAGCCTGGCACTGGGGCTGCTGTCCTTGCTGCTGCTGGTGCTGGTGCGTACCGATCTGGTCGATGGCTGGCAGCAGGTCACGCCGGCCGATGCCCCCAACCGTTTTGTCATCAACATCATGCCGGACCAGGCCGGTGCCTTTCGCCAGGCGCTGCTGGCTGCTGGCGTGACCCAGTTTGACTGGTATCCGATGGTGCGTGGCCGGCTGGTGGCGGTCAATGGCCGGCAGGTCAGCCCGGAGCATTTTGCCGAGGATCGCGCACGCCGGCTGGTGGATCGCGAATTCAACCTGAGCTACAGCGCCGAGCCGCCAGCGCACAATCCGATTGTGGCCGGCCAATGGCAGTCCGGCGAGGCCGACGGCATCAGCATGGAGCAGGGCATCATGGACACGCTGGGGCTCAGGCTGGGTGACCGGCTGCAGTTCGACATGGGTGGCGTGTTGCGCGAAGCGCGCATCAGCTCGGTGCGGCAGGTGGATTGGGCCTCCATGCATGTCAACTTCTTTGCCATGTTCCCGCAGGCGTCGTTGGGCGACGAGCTGGCGGTGACCTGGATCACCGCCTATCGCAACCCGCCTGCCGTGGCGGGTCAGCCCAGTCTGGACACGCAACTGCTGCAGACTTTTCCCAATGTGACCCAGATCGACATGAGCAGCACGATCCAGCAACTGCAGCGCGTGCTGGCGCAGGTGATTCGCGCCGTGGAACTGTTGTTCGGTTTTGGCCTGATGGCCGGGGTGGTGGTGCTGTTTGCCATGATCGGTGCCTCGCGCGAGGAGCGTGCGCGCGACATGGCCATCATGCGTGCCATCGGTGCCAGCCGCGGCCTGCTGGCGCGCATCCAGAGCGCCGAACTGATCGGCAGCGGTGCCCTGGCCGGCCTGCTCGCCAGCGTGGTGGCGCTGGTGCTGGCCTGGATTCTGGCGCAGCAGGTGTTCGGTTTTGCCTGGGTGCCGATCCCGTGGATCGTGCCGGTGGGCATGCTCGCGGGAGCGATACTGGCCTGGGCCGCCGGCTGGTGGAGTTTGCGCGGACTGCTGTCACGACCGGTGGTGGACACGCTGCGCAGCGTGCAAGAGGAAGGATGAAAGACAAGAGCATGACGCAGCAACAACAGCAACAGCAGCCCGCAACGGTGTTCGACTGGCTGGGCGGAGAAGCCGGGATCCGGCAACTGGTGACACGCTTCTATGACCTGATGGACCTGGAGCCGGCATACCGCGCATTGCGCGAGGTACATGGCACGGATCTGGAGCGGGCGCGCCAGCACCTGTTCTGGTTCCTGTGCGGCTGGAGTGGCGGCCCGGATTACTTTGTCGAGCGCTTTGGCCATCCGCGCCTCAAGGCGCGGCACCTGCCGTACCGGATCGGTATCCTGGAGCGCGACCAGTGGGTGGCCTGCATGGACCAGGCCATGGGCGAGGTCGGCATCGATCCGGCGCTGCATGCGCGGCTCAACCAGAGCTTTTTCCAGACTGCCGACTGGATGCGCAACGTTGGCGCGTAAGCCTCAGTACGGATGCGCCGCCGGAGCCAGCAGCACGATCAGCGCACCGGCCCCGCCATCATTGGGGCGTGCCTGGACAAAGGCCAGCACCTCCTTTTTTTGCACCAGCCAGCCATAGGTCTTGTGCTTGATGATCGATCGCTTGCCCGGTGATCCCAGTCCCTTGCCGGTGATCACGCGCACGCAGCGCACTCCCTGGCGCTGGCACTCGCGGATGAAGGCGCCGAGCGTTTCGCGCGCGCCGTCGCGGCGCAGCCCGTGCAGATCCAGCTGGCGCTGCACGCTCCAGTAGCCCTTGCGCAGCTTCTGCACCACATCCGGCCCGACACCGGGCTGACGGTAGCTCAGGCGGTCATCGGTTTCCAGCATGCTGCTGATGTCGATCTCGTCGCTGAGCGATTCCAGCAGCACCGATTGCTGATCACGCTCGCGCTGCAGCGGCCGTGGCTGTGCCGGGGCAGGGCGCAGGTCGATGCGCTGGTGATGGTGTTGCGGCAGTGGCGTGACCGGCCCGATGGCCTGGGCAAACACGTGGCCGGCCGATGGCTGGCGTCGCCGTGCGGCCTCTTCTTCGCGGGCGCGATGCCGGGCCTGTTCGCGCCGCTCTTCCAGGATGGTCTTGAGCTGCTTCAGCTCATGCAGGGAACCGACTCCGTACTTCATGATGGGGAGAGTATCGCATCAGCCGTCCAGACTGGCGCTCCAGCGCGATCCCCAACCGGACGCGGCATCCGGGTTTTCGCGTGCCTGCTGCAGCTGGCGGCGGTCCCGCTTGGTCGGGCGGCCGTGCTGGATGGCATGGGCCGGTTCGGCAGCATAGTGGCGCTGCTCGGCCAGCGCCGTGCGCAGGGCGATGCTGTCGGCAGTTTCCTGGTACAGCTGTTGTGCCTCGGGCGCCGGGCCACGTCGCGGTGACAGGCCCTGCACGATCACGGTGCGCGTGCAGTAGCCCTGTCGCAGGCTGATCCGGTCACCCACCTTGATGTCGCGTGCCGGCTTGCAGTCCTGGTCGTTGACGCGCACGCGGCCCTTGTGGATTTCGTCAACCGCCAGCGCACGCGTCTTGTAGAAACGCGCAGCCCAGAGCCACTTGTCGATGCGCATGCGGTCATTCGTCGGGGAGGTCTCGTGCATAGGGGCAAATATCCAGTCGATCCGGTCTACAGCTTAGCGAAAAATCCTGTCCGCTCCAGGAAAATCCGGCCTGTTACGGAAAGCTTGCGGGATTCCACTACCATGGGGGCATCGTTTCTGAAACCAAGCCTTCAGCATGAGCAACACCAAGCCCCAGCCCCAGCACCAGCCTGATCAAACCCGATGCATCAACCTGGCCCTGCAGGGCGGCGGCTCGCATGGTGCCTTTACCTGGGGCGTTCTGGACTGCCTGCTGGAAGATGGCCGGCTGGAGTTTGGCGGTATCAGCGGCGCCAGTGCCGGCGCCGTGAATGCGGTGGCGGTAGCGCACGGTCTGGCCATCGGTGCCCGTGATGGTGTCGATGGCCGGCAGCTGGCGCGCAACAAGCTCAACAGCATCTGGCGCAGCGTGATGGCCACTGGCACCGTGAGCAGCCTCAGCGGCAACCTGGGCAATGTGCTGTCCTTCTGGTCGCTGCTGCCCGATCCGGGCCGCATGCTGGGCAATGCGCTGATGCAGTTCACCTCGCCCTACAGCATGAATCCGCTGGACCTGAACCCGCTGCGTGCGCTGCTGGGCCGCGAAATCGATTTCGATGCGATCCGCGCCCACCGCAACGGCCCCAAGCTGTTCATCTCGGCTACCGAGGTCAGCTCCGGCAAGGCCGAGATCTTCACCAGCAAGGAGATCACGCTGTCCACCGTGGTGGCATCCACCTGCCTGCCGCAGGTCTACCAGGCGGTCACCATCGATGACCGCGCCTACTGGGATGGCGGCTATGTGGCGAATCCGCCGATCACGCCGCTGATTGCGCAGTGCCGTCCGGCCGACATCCTGCTGGTGCAGATCAGTCCGCTCACGCGTGCCGGCGTGCCGACCACGCCTTCGGCCATCATGGACCGCATCAACGAGATCACATTCAACACCAATCTGCTGTCGCAGATGCAGATGGTGAGCTTCATCAACCGCCTGATCGACGAAGGCAAGCTGCAGGAGCCCGAGTACCGGAAGGTGCTGTTCCACCGTATTGATGGCGGCGAGATGATGCACAATTTCGGCGCCTACTCGCAGGGCAGCACCGACACGGTGATGATGCAGCAGCTGTTTGACCTGGGGCGCAGCCAGGCGGCGGCCTGGCTGAAGAAGAACTTTGGCGCACTCGGCGTCAAGAGCAGCGTCAATATCCGCCGTGACTACGAGGACGACAACGCCGTGAGCATGCGCTGCTGAAGCCGCCGCGCGCCGGGCAGGGCGCCGGCGCTTACAGATCGGCCTGGTGCAGCTCCAGTTCCTGCAGGATGGTGGTGGCGATTTCCTCGATCGACTTGGTGGTGGTCGACAGCCAGCGCACGCCGGCGCGGCGCATCATCGATTCGGCGGCGGCCACTTCGGCGCGGCAGTTGGCCAGATCGGCGTAGCGCGAGTTGGGGCGGCGCTCGTTGCGGATCTCGCTCAGGCGCTCGGGCTGAATCGTCAGGCCGAACAGCTTGCTCTTGTAGGGCATCAGTGCCGGCGGCAGCTGCATGCGCTCGAAGTCTTCCGGGATCAGCGGGTAGTTGGCGACCTTGAGACCGTGCTGCATGGCCAGATACAGTGATGTTGGCGTCTTGCCGCTGCGACTGACCCCGATCAGGATCACATCCGCCTGCGACAAGTCACGGCTCGTCTGGCCGTCATCGTGCATCAGGCTGTAGTTGATGGCATCGATGCGCGCGCGGTAGGTATCGCTCTTGCTGACATCGGAGAAGCGGCCGACGCGGTGGTGCGACTTGACACCAAATTCCGCTTCCAGCGGGTTGATGAACATGGAGAACATGTCCATCACCATGGCGTTGCAGGCCTCGTTGATGCGCTTGACGATCTCGTTGTTGACCAGCGTCATGAACACCACCGGGCGCACGCCGTCCTTCTCGTGCACGGCATTGATCTGGGCGATCACCTTGTCGGCCTTTTCCAGCGTGTCGACAAAGGGCACGCGCACCTGGCGTGCCGGCATGTCGAACTGGGCCATGATGGCCTTGCCGAACGTCTCGGCAGTGATGGCGGTACCGTCGGAGAGGTAGACCACGGTGCGTTGCGGCTTGTTGTCGTTCGGGGCAGAGAAAGGCATGGGGCACTCAGTTCAGGTACTTGGGACGTTCGAGATTATCCAGCGGGTTGCTGTCGGTGTCGGATTTGACCGGTGCTGTCGTGGCCGGGGCGGTCGGATCGGGCAGATCCCAGCCGGAGCGGCCAAGGGCGGCATCCAGCATCGACATGCAGGCGTGCAGGGTTTTTTCATCCAGCTCGATCGCCCACTGGCGCGCCTGACGCTGGTCGTCGGGCTTTTCCTGCAGCGAAATCTTCAGCCGCTTCTGCTTGGGTAGCGGCTGCATCTGCACGGTGTGTACCAGCAGCGGATCGTCGTTGGCCGAGGTGGCGGCAAAGGGCTTGCTGAAATCGGCCTTTTGCCGGACTTCCTCGCGCTTCAGGTCGGACAGCATCTGGCGCGTATCGGCACTGGCCAGGGCCACGCTGGAAGCCGCGGTACCGTGCAGCGCCTGCAGTTGCGAAACATGATCGGTGACGACCTCGTTCAGGCGTGGCCACAGGCCGAGGCAGAGCCGGCGCGTCAGCCAGGCCGATTGCTCGCCGGCATCATCGGTAAAGTTGACACGCCAGAGGATGCGGTCTTGCAGCGCATCATAAAGAATGCTGATCTGATGGACATTCATGGGCAATCAGGCAGGAGCAGTCATGGATAAGGCACAGTGTAACCGTGCGTGAGCAATACCCGCGTACTCTCTTGAAACCCGGAGATTCATACGTACATGGGATGCATTGAAGGAGGATACTTTCCTATGCGACTAGACAAACTGACAACCAAGTTCCAGGAAGCCCTGTCCGACGCGCAAAGCATGGCGCTCGGCAAGGACCATGCCTATATCGAACCCGCCCACCTGGTGCTGGCCATGCTGCGCCAGGACGATGGCCCGCGCGCGCTGCTGCAGCGCGCCGGCGTCAACGTGCCCGGCCTGCTGGCCGCCGCCGAAGGCGTGGTCAACCGCCTGCCCCAGGTACAGGGGCAGGAACAGGTGCAGGTCGGCCCCGATCTGGCCCGCCTGCTGCAGGCCACCGAAAAAGAGGCCATCAAGCGCGGTGACCAGTTCATTGCCAGCGAACTGTTCCTGCTGGCCCTGGCCGATGCCAAGGGCAGCGCTGGTGAAGCCGCCAAGGCCAACGGCCTGAGCCGCAAGAGCCTGGAAGCGGCCATCGAGGCAGTGCGCGGTGGCCAGAGCGTGGACAGCGCCGATGCCGAGGAGCAGCGTGGCGCACTCAAGAAGTACACGCTGGACCTGACCGACCGCGCCCGCCAGGGCAAGCTCGATCCGGTGATCGGCCGTGACGATGAAATCCGCCGCACCATCCAGGTGCTGCAGCGCCGTACCAAGAACAACCCGGTGCTGATCGGTGAACCCGGCGTCGGCAAGACCGCGATTGTGGAAGGCCTGGCCCAGCGCATCATCGCCAACGAGGTGCCAGACAGCCTGCGCGGCAAGCGCGTGCTGTCGCTGGACATGGCGGCGCTGCTGGCCGGTGCCAAGTACCGCGGCGATTTCGAGGAGCGCCTGAAGAGCGTGCTCAACGAGCTGGCCAGGGACCAGGGCCAGACGATTCTGTTCATCGACGAGATCCACACCATGGTGGGCGCCGGCAAGGCCGACGGTGCCATGGATGCCGGCAACATGCTCAAGCCCGCGCTGGCGCGTGGCGAGCTGCACTGCGTGGGCGCCACCACGCTGGACGAATACCGCAAGTACATCGAGAAGGACGCCGCGCTGGAGCGCCGCTTCCAGAAGGTGCTGGTGGGCGAGCCGACCGTGGAAGACACGATCGCGATCCTGCGTGGCCTGCAGGAAAAATACGAGGTGCACCACGGCGTGGAAATCACCGACCCGGCCATCGTGGCCGCGGCCGAGCTGAGCCACCGCTATATCACCGACCGCTTTCTGCCCGACAAGGCTATCGACCTGATCGATGAGGCTGCGGCGCGCATCAAACTGGAAATCGACTCCAAGCCGGAGGTGATGGACAAGCTCGATCGCCGCCTGATCCAGCTGCAGATCGAGCGCGAAGCGCTGAAGAAGGAAACCGACGAGGCTTCGCTCAAGCGCCTGGAAATCATCGAGGACGATATTCTGGCCGCGCAGAAGGAATACGCTGATCTGGACGAAATCTGGAAGAGCGAGAAGGCCGCCGCCCAGGGCAGCCAGCAGGTGCGCGAAGAGCTGGACAAGCTCAAGTTCCAGATCGAGGAATTCACCCGCAAGGGCGACTTCAACAAGGTGGCCGAGCTGCAATACGGCAAACTGCCCGAGCTGGAAAAGCGCCTGAAGGAAGCACAGGACAAGGAAACCGCTGCCGATGACGGCAAGGGCAACCAGTTGCTGCGCACCCAGGTCGGCGCCGAGGAAATCGCCGAGGTGGTGAGCCGTGCCACCGGCATTCCGGTGGCCAAGATGATGCAGGGCGAGCGCGACAAGCTGCTGCAGATGGAGCACAAGCTGCATGAGCGCGTGGTGGGCCAGGACGAGGCCATCAGTGCCGTGGCCAACGCCATCCGCCGCTCGCGTTCCGGCCTGTCCGATCCCAACCGCCCGACCGGATCGTTCCTGTTCCTGGGCCCGACCGGCGTGGGCAAGACCGAGCTGACCAAGGCACTGGCCGGTTTCCTGTTCGATTCCGAAGAGCACCTGATCCGCATCGATATGAGCGAATTCATGGAGAAGCATTCGGTGGCGCGACTGATTGGTGCGCCTCCGGGCTACGTGGGCTATGACGAGGGCGGTTATCTGACCGAGGCCGTGCGCCGCAAGCCCTACAGCGTGATCCTGTTCGACGAGATCGAGAAGGCGCACCCGGACGTGTTCAACGTGCTGCTGCAGGTGCTGGACGATGGGCGCCTGACCGATGGCCAGGGCCGTACCGTGGACTTCAAGAACACGGTGATCGTGATGACCAGCAACATCGGCTCGCCCATCATCCAGGCGATGGTGGGCTCCGAGCAGCAGGAGATCAAGGATGCGGTCTGGGATGAGCTCAAGACGCATTTCCGGCCCGAGTTCCTGAACCGGATCGACGAGATCGTGGTGTTCCACGGCCTGGATGCGGCGCATATTGCCGAGATCGCCAAAATCCAGCTGCAGGTGCTGCAGTCGCGCCTGGCCAAGCTGGAACTGTCGCTGGATGTCTCGCCGGCTGCGCTGGAAGAGCTGGCCAAGGTCGGCTTCGATCCGGTGTTTGGTGCACGTCCGCTCAAGCGCGCGATCCAGCAGCGCATCGAGAACCCGCTGTCGCGCCAGCTGATCGAGGGCGTGTTCCCGCCCAAGAGCGTGATCCGCGTGACGGTGGATCCGGTGCTGGCCCCGGGCGAGTTCCAGTTCAGCCCGGCACCGACCGAGGTCTGAAGCTGCGCTGCCCCGTGAGGGGCAGTGACAGCGCCAGAAAGCAGAAAGCCGACTCGACGAGTCGGCTTTCTTGCGTGGGCAGACTGAAGATTACTTCAGGTGCTTGCCGATCAGGCCGGCCATTTCAAACATGGTGACCTGCTTCTTGCCGAACACCTTGGCCAGCTTGTCATCTGCGTTGATGTTGCGCTTGTTGGCGGGATCCTGCAGGTTGTTGGCCTTGATGTAGTCCCACAGTTTCTTGATCACTTCGGTACGGGGCAGGGGATCCTTGCCCACCACGGCAGCCAGTTCGGCGCTCGGGGTCAGCGGCTTCATGAAAGCGGCGTTGGGGGTGCGTTTCTTGGGAGCTTCAGATTTGGTTGCCATGTGTTGTGTTTCCTTGCGATAGGGGTGTCAGGATGGGTGCTGAACCCTGCCTGGGCGACTACCCTGCGCATGCCGTCAGGGGAGATGCCTGATTTATAGCAGTTTTTTGCCCCTTGGCACCAGCTGTCAAGACAAGGAGTGGCGATTGCGGTCGTATTTGGCATGTTTGTACCCTGCCGCAGGCCGTTATCATGGCGGGATTGGCAGCCTGCAGCAGGTTGCATGAACCAGCATGTCCGGAGATCCCGATGAGCGAGAGCAAGCCTTTTTCTACCTGTGACCAATGTGATCCGCACCGTGATGGCGCACCGGCCGGCTTTGCCGCGCTGCCGCCGGTGTTCCGTGACTTTGGTGGAGTGACGCGTTTCAGCGGCCAGGTGGTGACGGTGAAATGCCATGAAGACAATACCAGCGTGCGTGCCACGCTGGAAACGCCCGGCGCGGGCAGGGTACTGGTGGTCGCCGGTGGCGGCTCCTTGCGCACGGCACTGGTGGGCGGCAATATCGGCGTGCTGGCCGAAAAGAACGGCTGGGCCGGCGTGCTGGTGGATGGCTGCGTGCGCGATGTGGAAGAGCTGGCGCAGTGCCAGGTCGGTATCCGTGCGCTGGGCAGCATGCCGATGCCCCCGCGCAAGAACCATGTGGGCCTGGTGGATGTGCCGGTACAGGTACAGGGCGTGACGGTGCGCCCTGGTGACTGGCTGTATGCCGATGCCGATGGCATCGTGATCAGCGATGTGGCCCTGAGCTGAGCTGCCGTCAGCTACCGCACGAGCCAGTTCCCTGAGCTGGCTTTTTTGTGCCTGCGGATTTCCATGACAGGACTGTCATGCGCGTCTGGCATGCTGCGAAGGCTTGTTTCGGTATGGAATTTCTCAAAATAGAAATCGATTTCATGCTGTGAAATTGATCCACCCGGCGCCGTGTCACATGATTTCGCTAGAAGGGTTTTTATTTTGCATGGCGCAATGACAACTGCAAGTCATTGATTTATAAGAATGAAAAAAACTCTTATATAAGACATAAGACACGGGTTCACTCTTATAGAAGACTTATCATAGAGTCCATGCCAGCAAGCCAAACCGACTGGCGAAGAGAGTGTCACAGACACCGTGGAAGAGACAAGCGGCACGCAAGTGCAGACCAAGTTTTCACAATCTGATCTCATTACTGGAGAGCACCATGACCCAACTGACCCGCGAACAACAAATCGCTGCCCTGGAAAAAGACTGGGCCGAAAACCCCCGCTGGAAGCTCGTGAAGCGCGGCTACAGCGCCGCTGACGTGGTGCGCCTGCGCGGCAGCCTGCAGCCCGAGTACACGCTGGCCAAGCGTGGTGCCGAGACGCTGTGGGAAAAAGTGAACGGCGGCGCCAAGAAGGGCTACGTGAACGCGTTCGGCGCCATCACTGCTGGCCAGGCCATGCAGCAGGCCAAGGCTGGCCTGGAAGCCGTGTACCTGTCTGGCTGGCAGGTTGCTGCTGACGGCAACACGTCCGAGACGATGTACCCCGACCAGTCCCTGTACGCCTACGATTCCGTGCCCACCATGGTGCGCCGCATCAACAACACCTTCAAGCGCGCTGACGAGATCCAGTGGAGCCGCGGCATCAACCCGGGCGACGAAGGCTTTGTGGATTACTTCCTGCCGATCGTGGCTGACGCCGAAGCCGGTTTCGGCGGCGTGCTGAACGCTTTCGAACTGATGAAGAACATGATTGCTGCTGGCGCTGCCGGCGTGCACTTCGAAGACCAGCTGGCTGCCGTGAAGAAGTGCGGCCACATGGGCGGCAAGGTGCTGGTTCCGACCCAGGAAGCCATCGAAAAGCTGATCTCTGCGCGTTTCGCCGCCGACGTGATGGGCGTGCCCACCATCGTGCTGGCCCGTACCGACGCTGAAGCAGCCAACCTGATCACGTCTGATTACGACGCCAACGACAAGCCGTTCCTGACCGGCGAGCGCACGCAGGAAGGTTTCTACCGTGTGAAGAACGGTCTGGAACAAGCCATCAGCCGTGGCGTGGCCTACGCTCCCTACGCTGACCTGGTGTGGTGCGAAACCGGCACGCCGGATCTGGGCTTTGCCCGCGAATTCGCCCAGGCCGTGCACGCTGCCTGCCCCGGCAAGCTGCTGTCCTACAACTGCTCTCCTTCCTTCAACTGGAAGAAGAACCTGGACGACAAGACGATTGCCGCCTTCCAGGACGAGCTGTCCGCACTGGGCTACAAGTACCAGTTCATCACGCTGGCCGGTATCCACATCAACTGGTACAACACCTTCCAGTTTGCCCACGCTTACGCTCAAGGCGAAGGCATGCGCCATTACACCGAAATGGTGCAGGAGCCGGAATTCAAGGCACGCGAGCAGGGCTACACCTTCGTGTCGCACCAGCAGGAAGTGGGCGCTGGCTACTTCGACGACGTGACGACCGTGATCCAGGGTGGTTCTTCCAGCGTGAAGGCTCTGACCGGTTCTACCGAAGAAGAACAGTTCCACTAAGCCCTACAGAGGCAGCTCCGCGCCGGCAACGGTGCGGGGGCTGTGCTGATAAGAGGCACAAGGAGACAGAGGCCACGGCGAAAGCCGTGGCTTTTTTGTGGGCGCTTATTGCAGGATATCGAGAGGACTGGAGACGCCGCGTCCTCCCTTGTTCAGGACGTGGGTGTAAATCATGGTCGTTGCCACGTCCGCATGGCCCAGCAGTTCCTGCACGGTGCGAATGTCGTAACCGGCCTGCAGCAGGTGTGTGGCAAAACTGTGCCGCAGCGTGTGGGGCGTAGCGGGCTTGGCAAAGCCGGCGGCCTGCACGGCGCGCTTGAACGCCCGCTGCAGTTGTTTTTCATCCAGATGATGCCGCCGCACGACTCCGCTGCGCGGATCGGTGGAATAGCTGGCCGCCACAAAGATGTATTGCCATCCCCACTGAGTGGAGGCGCCGGGATATTTGATGGCCAGTGCGTGCGGCAAATGCACGTCTGCCTTGCCGGCACCCAGGTCATCCTGATACAGCGCGCGCCGCCATGTGAGGTGCTGTTGCAGCGCGGCGGCCAGCTTCTGCGGCAGCATGGTGACCCGGTCCTTGCCGCCCTTGCCATCGCGGACAAGAATTTCCAGACGATCGAAATCCACATCCTTGACGCGCAGGCGGATGCATTCCATCAGGCGCATGCCGGTGCCGTATAGCAGTTGGGCCAGCAGCAGGGGCACGCCTTGCATGCGTGACAGCACGGCTTGCACTTCGGCTTGCGTCAGCACGACGGGAAGCCGGGCGGGACGTTTGGCACGCACCATTTCATTCATCCATGGCAGCTTGCTGTTCAGCACCTCGCGGTAGAGAAAGAGCAGGGCGGAGAGTGCCTGATTCTGTGTGGAAGCGGCAACATTGCCCTCGACGGCGAGGTGGGTGAGAAAGGCTTCTACTTCGGATGCGCCCATGTCACGCGGGTGGCGCTTGCCGTGAAACAGGATGAAGCGGCGGATCCACTGGACATACTGCGACTCGGTGCGTATGCTGTAGTGCTTAAGTCGCAGCTTTTCACGCACCTGGTCTAGCAGCTTGGGGGGCTTTGGCTTGGCTTCTGTGCTATATACTGTCTGCGGGGTCATATCTGGGGCTATGTTGTTGATCTATGATCAGATTGTAGTACGATATGACTAATATATACCGGTTTTATAGAAGTATGCACCGGTGGAGGTGCATACTGAACGTTAGCCACCAAGAAGGTGCCATGAAAACATTTGCCGCATATGTAATTATCGCGTGTCTTTCGAGTACGGCATTAGCTGGTTCAATTACAGAAAATACGTCTTGGAACAAAGAGTTCTCTGCCGAAGCCGTCAATGGTGTCTTCGTGCTTTGTAAAAGTAGCAGTAAATCCTGCGCTACCAATGACTTAGCTCGTGCATCAAAGGAATATCTTCCAGCATCAACATTTAAGATCCCCAACGCAATTATCGGCCTAGAAACTGGTGTCATAAAGAATGAGCATCAGGTTTTCAAATGGGACGGAAAGCCAAGAGCCATGAAGCAATGGGAAAGAGACTTGACCTTAAGAGGGGCAATACAAGTTTCAGCTGTTCCCGTATTTCAACAAATCGCCAGAGAAGTTGGCGAAGTAAGAATGCAGAAATACCTTAAAAAATTTTCCTATGGCAACCAGAATATCAGTGGTGGCATTGACAAATTCTGGTTGGAAGGCCAGCTTAGAATTTCCGCAGTTAATCAAGTGGAGTTTCTAGAGTCTCTATATTTAAATAAATTGTCAGCATCTAAAGAAAACCAGCTAATAGTAAAAGAGGCTTTGGTAACGGAGGCGGCACCTGAATATCTAGTGCATTCAAAAACTGGTTTTTCTGGTGTGGGAACTGAGTCAAATCCTGGTGTCGCATGGTGGGTTGGGTGGGTTGAGAAGGAGACAGAGGTTTACTTTTTCGCCTTTAACATGGATATAGACAACGAAAGTAAGTTGCCGCTAAGAAAATCCATTCCCACCAAAATCATGGAAAGTGAGGGCATCATTGGTGGCTAACAAGTCGCTCAAGGTCGCTCCCTGCGGTCGCTGGACAGTCCCAGTCGGCGCATGCTTCGCATTTTATGCGCCGCCTGTGCCTGCCCCTTAGCTCCAACGTTAGGCATCACAATCCGTCTCCGTCCACGCAGTCTAAAAATTCATGTCTCTGTCCACCAACACCATTATCTCAAGCTTAGTCAGCGCCTCAAACCCCGTTCTCAAAATCAACGAAGTTGGGGGCCGACAGTGGTACAGAAAACCTAAGGATGGGCGACGCGGACCATGGCTTTCAGCGCAGTTCGAATTTTTAGATAAGGCTATTTGGGAACGCCGGGGCCCATGCATATATTTCGTGACTGATCAGAATGAAGTCCTCCGTTACGTCGGAATATCTCTAAACAAACTCTCTGATCGTTGGAGGACTTCACCCGCGTTCACAGAATCAGATGAGCCTCTTTCGGGTGATGAAATATTTCATAGCCAGTGCTGGCACCGCATTGCGCATCCCACTGAACGTGAAGCGTCGCCGTTCATCATTTCCGTCCTCTCGGGAAACGAAGTTCTCGCATTCTTGCCGAGCATCGACCATGAACTCTCCTCTTTAGCCGTCCTTCGCAACGACCCTGACATCATCGTTACCGTTCTTGAACTATGGGTGTGTAAATATGGTCACAGCACGCTTTGGAATAAGGCGCTCACTGGTGGCAAGAAGCCCCGCGCCTTGCGCACTGAAGCCTAACTGTTCGTCGCAGCCGACCGCTACGCGGCGGCTGAACTCAGGGCGTTAGATTTCAAGGGGAAGATATGCGCTATCTGCACATCAATGGAGTCGATGTCAAAGCTGATTTTTCAACAGAAAACGGAATTCTTTACCGATACCGCCTTGAGATCAGGAAAATTGGATCCCCCGCTTCATCTAAGACTGTTTGTGCAATCATGCAAAATCCGAGCTATGCCGGCGAGGAAGAGGCTGATAAATCCGTACAGTTTCTAGAGAAGAACATCTTCGAGCTTGATCTTCCAGAGTTCAAAAATGTTGGTCGGCTAATTGTCGTAAATCAATTTGCACGCGTTCAGACAAATGGGTTTGTTGGCGACCCAAGTGAAATTGGAGAGCGCAACGACCTTGCCATATCAAAAGCTATCGATGAATCAGACATAGCTCTGATCGCCTGGGGATCAAGCAATCGATTTAGCGATAGAAAGAAATTTGTTCTTGACCAGCTAAGTTCACAGAGGCACAAGAAGTTCTATCAAACAAAAATGCATCCTTCTCGCGGCCGATATGATGGCTTCATTCTGCCGCTTGAAATCTAACAATTAATTCAAGCCGACGCCGCTTCGCGGCGCGGCTTAATTCAGGCGTTAGGCTTTGCATCCAACAGTACGTAATCTTCAAGGAGAGCTAAATGCGCTATCTGTATCTTGCAATCATCATCCTCATGACACTCGTCGTCGTCACATTCATGGTCCAAAATAGCGGCAGTGCGACGGTTTCCCTCCTTTCTTCTTCAGCGACGTTGCCTTTATCGCTGTTGACCTTCGGCACCTACTTCTTAGGCATGCTGACAGGTGGCATGCTCATTGCTTTCATTCGATCATTGGTTCGCGGCGCAACCAAGCCGCAACCAAATCAGTAGATACAGGCATAGCCTAACAATTCGTTCAAGCCGAACTTGCTTCGTTACGCCGGCAACATGGCAGATTAAGCTTGCCATGTTGCCGGCTCCACTACGCAAGTCGGCTTAACTCAGGCGTTAGG
>NZ_KB894768.1:0-25236 GCF_000374625.1 Allobrachymonas chironomi DSM 19884
CCTTGATGCGTCGCGCATCCGAGGTCGTGGTACCCGCACGCAGGCCAGCGTCGATCTCGGCTCTCTTGACCCAATCGTGCAGGGTTTGCGGCACACAGCCAATCTTCGGCGCAATCGATTCGATAGCTGCCCACAACGAAGGGTACTCGGCTCGATGCTCCTGCACCATGCGCACAGCGCGCTCGCGCACTTCCGGGGAAAACTTGTTGGACTTGTTCATGGCTCCATCTTCTCAAGAGTTGGGGCCTCCTCCAAACCCGGGGCGGTTCAGTTGCGTAAAGTGTTGATCTAAAACACATTTATTTAGAGTTGCACTAGATGGAAGTATGGAATCTGAAGACAGAGCAAGAGTCCATAAGTAACCATTGAACAACTTAGAGTCACCTTGTATGGAATGAAGGATAGAGAGGTAAGCATTCCTCTTGCACTCACATGGTGCTATGATCTGATTTTGGTCTTTAGGTCATCATCTTGCTGATGATGATGCGCCCCGGATTCACTGATGGATACGATTCGCGCATGACAGGCGCTTGACATTTGTCCGCTTTGCCTCAAACTGGAAAGCATTGACTTTCCAGTGAGGGCTGTTCCGTTCATGAGCGATTCGATTGTGGGTTTCCTGTTGCGCGTGTTCCTGTGGGGCGCTGCCGCCATTTTCACCGTCAGCCTGCTGATCGTGGGGGCGTTTGCGGCCGTGCTGGGCGGCATCTGGATGCTGCTGACCGGTCGCAATCCGCTCAAGCTGTACCAGACCTATGCCGGTTTTGCGCGTCGCATGCCTGGTGGCGGCTTCCAGTGGGGCATGCCCACGGCGGCCACGCAGCCGGCCACCGAGCCGCCCAGCGCTGGCGAGCGCGTACAGGAGCGTTTCAGCCATCCGCGTACCGAGGTCGAGGACGTGGTGGTCAAGGAAGTGCGTTAAGCCGTTGCCGGCCAGCCGCGTCACGCCTTGCGCAGCATGACAGCGGGCTGTGTGCGCGGCAGAAAGGCCGTGGCCAGGCCCAGCAGCGGCAGCCAGGCGCACCACTGGTAGACCTGCACAATGCCGTAGTGATCGGCCAGCTGGCCCAGACCGGCTGCGGCCATGCCACCCAGGCCGAACATCAGGCCGAACATCAGCCCCGACACCAGGCCCACGCGCCCCGGTATGGCTTCCTGGGCATACACCACCATCGCCGAAAACGCCGAGGACAGGATCAGACCGATGGCCACCATCAGCACGGCGGTCCAGAACAGATTGGCATGCGGCAGGGCCAGGGCAAACGGTGCCACGCCCAGGAAAGAGACCCAGATCACGGCCTTGCGACCCATGCGGTCGCCCACCGGCCCGCCGGCAAAGGTGCCTGCCGCCACCGCCGCCAGGAAAATGAACAGGAAGAGCTGGCTGTCGCGCAGGCTGATGCCGAAGCGCTCCATCAGGTAGAAGGTAAAGTAGTTGGTGATGGAGGCCGTGTAGACAAACTTGGCAAACATCAGGATCGCGATCACCGCGATGGCGCGGATCACGGTAGCGCGTTCCAGCGGCGGTGGCTGCCGGCTCGCCAGCTTGCGGATCTGCGCCTGGCCATGGCGCACGCTCCAGCGTGACAGCTGCCACAGCACCACAATCGCCAGCAGGGCTGCCAGCATGAACCAGGCAATCGCCGGCTGGCCGTGGGGTACGACAAGCACGGCCGCCAGCAGCGGGCCGATCGCCGAGCCGGTATTGCCGCCCACCTGGAAGATCGATTGCGCCGTGCCAAAGCGTCCGCCCGAACCCATGCGCGCCACGCGCGAGGCTTCCGGGTGAAAGGTGGCCGATCCCAGACCCACCACGCAGGCGGCCACGATCAGCATCGGAAAACTGCCGGCCGTGGCCAGCATGCCGATGCCGGTCAGCGTCAGCACCATGCCGCCGGGCAGCAGCCAGGGCAGGGGGTACTTGTCGGTGTAGAAGCCGATCCAGGGCTGGAACAGCGAGGCGGTGACCTGGTAGGCCAGCGCGATCAGGCCGATCTGGCTGAAGCTGAGCGCAAACTGCGTTTTCAGCATCGGATAGATGGCCGGCAACAGCGCCTGGATCAGGTCATTCAGCAGGTGCGACAGGCCGGCGGCAGCGACGACCGGCAGCACAAAAACCGGTGCCGGGGAGGTGGATGAAGCAGTGGGGGAGGACATGAAAAATCAGGCACCGGCTTGCGCGGGTGCCTGGAGTGATGGGCTGGCGCGGAAACTCAGCTTTCCTTGCGCAGCGCCGGGAACAGGATCACGTCGCGGATGCTGCCGCTGTCGGTCAGCAGCATGATCAGGCGGTCAATGCCGATGCCGCAGCCGCCCGTGGGCGGCATGCCGTATTCGAGCGCGCGGATGAAGTCGTGGTCGAAGTACATGGCTTCGTCGTCACCGGCGTCCTTGGCATCGACTTGGGCCTGCAGGCGCGCGGCCTGGTCTTCGGCATCGTTCAGCTCGGAGAAACCGTTGGCCATTTCACGGCCGGTGATGTAGAGCTCGAAGCGCTCGGTGACCTCGGGGCGCTCGTCGTTGGCGCGTGCCAGCGGGCTGATCTCGGTCGGGTGTTCCATGATGAAGGTCGGCTGCCACAGCTGCTCCTCGACCTTTTCCTCGAAGAACAGTACCTGCAGCGCGGGCAGGCTGCGCTGGCTCAGACGGTCTTTCTCCTCGCTCATGCCGAGGCGCTTCAGCGCCTCGATCAGCCAGGCGGCGTTGTCGACGTTATCGCCGGCATCGGTATGGGCCAGGATCGCTTCGCGGATCGTCATGCGGCGGAACGGCTGCGACAGGTCGATTCCTTCGCCGCCCTGGTAGCTGACCTGGAGCGTGCCGCGGGCCTGCATGGCGACATGGCGGATCAGCTTCTCGGTGTAGTCCATCAGGTCCTGGTAGTTCCAGTAGGCCGCGTAGAACTCCATCATGGTGAACTCGGGGTTGTGGCGGACGCTGATGCCTTCGTTGCGGAAGCTGCGGTTGATTTCGAACACGCGCTCGAAACCGCCCACGATCAGGCGCTTCAGGTAGAGCTCGGGCGCGATGCGCAGGAACATGTCCTGGTCCAGCGCGTTGTGGTGCGTGACAAAGGGCTTGGCGTTGGCACCACCGGGAATCGGGTGCAGCATGGGCGTCTCGACTTCGAGGAAGCTGTTCTGCACCATGAAATCGCGCATGCTGCTGATGGCCTTGCTGCGCGCCACGAAACGCGTGCGCGCGTCCTGGTCAGTGATCAGGTCCACATAGCGCTGGCGGTACTTCAGCTCCTGGTCGGACACGCCGTGGAACTTGTCCGGCAGCGGGCGCAGGCTCTTGGTCAGCAGGCGGATGCGGGTGGCGTGCAGCGACAGCTCGCCGGTGCGCGTCTTGAATACATGGCCTTCGGCGGCGATGATGTCGCCCAGGTCCCACTTCTTGAAATCGGCATAGACCGCTTCGCCCACGGCATCACGCGTGACGTAGATCTGGAAGCGGCCGGTGGCATCCTGCAGCGTGGCAAAGCTGGCCTTGCCCATGACGCGCTTGAGCATCATGCGGCCGGCAATGGTGGCCGGCGTGATGTTGCCGGCAGCGATCTCTTCCTCGAACTGCTCCTTGGTCTTGCCGTCCAGCGCCTGCACCAGGTCGGCAGCGCGGTCGGCAGGCTTGAAGTCGTTCGGGAAGGCCACGCCCTTGCCCTCGGCCTGGGCGGCACGCAGGACTTTCAGTTTCTCGCGGCGTTCGGCAATGAGCTGGTTTTCGTCGGCGGCGGGAACTTGGGGGGCTTGTTGCTGGTCGGACATGGCAGATGGAATGGGCAGCCGCAGGCTGCGTAAATTTCGGTAAAACCCGTATTTTAGGGCTTCGGCCGGCGACTGTCTTGTCTGCAGGGTGTAGCCTTGCAGCTGGGCCGGACTGTTGCGCCGGCATGACCCTGGAAGGAAGTCCCATGCAAGATCTGCCTGTCGCCCATTGGCGTCCCCTGTCCCTGGCTGCCGTGCTGCTGCTGAGCGCTTGTGCGCAGCAGGCTCCGCTGACCGAAACAGCGATGCCGCTGCCCACGGTGCCGATGTCGCCGGTGGCCAACAAGCAGGCGCAGCTGTATGGCGCACAGGCCATGGCCGCGCCGGCGGCTGTCGGCATGGACCGCCGCGCCATCATCCTGCCGCCCGAATACCGTCCGCCGGTGCAGAACACCGAGCAGTACGGCGAGATCCGCGACAACCCGGTGCACGTGGTGGCACGCGAACCGGTGTCCACCTTCAGCATCGATGTCGATACCGGCAGCTATGCCAACGTGCGCCGCTTTCTCAACAATGGTCGCCTGCCGCCGGTGGATGCGGTGCGGGTGGAAGAGCTGATCAACTACTTTCCCTATGATTACGCGCGGCCGGCCGACAGCCGCCATCCGTTTGGCGTGAGTACCGAAGTGGCGCAATCGCCCTGGAAGAACGGCGCCGAGCTGCTGCGCATCGCGATCCAGGCGGCCGACCAGTCCTTTGGCAGCCTGCCGCCAGCCAACCTGGTGTTCCTGGTGGACGTCTCGGGATCGATGCAGTCCGAGGACAAGCTGCCGCTGGTGAAAAAGACGCTGCGCCAGCTGGTGGACCAGCTGCGCCCGCAGGACCGCGTGACGCTGATCACCTATGCCAGCGGCGAGCAGCTGGTGCTGCCGCCCACGCCCGGCAATCAGCGCGATACCCTGTTGCGCGCCATCAACAGCCTGCAGGCCGGCGGTGCCACGGCTGGTGAACAGGCGATGCAGCTGGCCTACCGCGAGGCCGAGCGTGCCTATATCCGCGGCGGCATCAACCGCATCCTGCTGGCGACCGATGGCGACTTCAACGTCGGCATCACCGACTTTGCCACGCTGCGCGGCATGGTGGCGGAGAAGCGCAAGTCCGGCATCTCCCTGACCACGCTGGGCTATGGCCAGGGCAATTACAACGAGCGCCTGATGGAGCAGCTGGCCGATGCCGGTGACGGCAATTACAGCTATATCGATACCGAGCGCGAAGCGAAAAAAGTGCTGCGCCAGCAGCTCAGCTCCACGCTGGCCACGGTCGCCAGTGATGTGAAACTGCAGGTCGAATTCAACCCGGCCACGGTCAGCCAATACCGCCTGATCGGCTACGAAAACCGCATGCTGCGCCAGGAAGATTTCCAGAATGACCAGGTCGATGCCGGCGAGATCGGGGCCGGCCATGCGGTGACGGCGCTGTACGAAATCATTCCGGCAGGCCGCCAGGGCTGGCTCGGCGACAGCCGCTACCAGCCGGCGGCAGCTGCCGTCACGACGCATGGTCAGGAATACGCGTATGTCAACATCCGCTACAAGCCGGTGGGCAAGTCCGCCAGCACGTTGCTGAGCGTGCCGGTGCCGGTTGGTAGCCGGCCGCTGGCGCAGTCCAGCACGGACATGCGCTTTGCCACGGCGGTGGCCAGTTACGGCCAGCAGCTGCGTGGTGGCCGCCATACCGGAAACTTTGGCTGGAAGGACACGCTGGCCCTGGCGAAAGGGGCGCAGGGCCAGGATCCGTTTGGCCTGCGTGCCGAGTTTGTCGAACTGGTCGAGACGGCGGCCAGCCTGTCTAGCCGCCAGCCCGATGGCAGCGCACCGCCGCCGGACCTGCGCCCGCAACCCCTGCCGAGACCGGTACCGGTCAAGCCGATTCCGATCCCGCGTCCGGTGCTGCCGATGCCGCCGCAACCCTACTGAGGACGGCCGCAAAACACACAGCCCGTGCAGGCAGGGCCGGCACGGGCTGTGGTGGGGCGGAAGCAGGCAGTCGGCTCAGGCGCTGACGGCCTCGGCCGGCTTGCGCTGCAGCATGGCCAGGGCATTGGCCACGGTCTTGCGCAGATCGCGACGGTCGCAAATCATGTCGATGGCCCCCTTTTCGAGCAGGAACTCGGCGCGCTGGAAGCCTTCCGGCAGCGTCACGCGCACGGTGTTCTCGATCACGCGCGGGCCGGCAAAACCGATCAGCGCCTTGGGTTCGGCGATCACCACGTCGCCGACAAAGGCGAAACCGGCGCTGACGCCGCCCATGGTCGGGTCGGTCAACACGCTGATGTAGGGCAGGCCCTGCTTGGCCAGGCGCGTCAGTGCGGCATTGGTCTTGGCCATCTGCATCAGGCTCAGCAGGCCTTCCTGCATGCGGGCACCACCGGTAGCGGTGAAGCAGACAAACGGCAGCTGGTGCTCTACCGCGTACTCGACGCCGCGCACAAAGCGCTCGCCGACAACGCTGCCCATGGAACCGCCCATGAAATCGAACTCGAAGCAGGCAGCCACCAGCGGAATGCTGTGCACGCTGCCGCGCATAACGATCAGGGCATCGGTCTCGTGGGTGGCGTCCAGCGCCTCTTTCAGGCGCTCGGGGTACTTGCGGCTGTCCTTGAACTTCAGCGCGTCCAGCGGCAGCACTTCCTGGCCGATTTCCTGGCGGCCTTCCGGGTCCAGGAACAGGTCCAGGCGATCGCGTGCGCGCATGCGGTGATGGTGGCCGCACTCGGGGCAGACGTGCTGGTTCTTGTCCAGATCACTCTTGTACAGCGTCGTGTCGCAGCTCGGGCACTTGATCCACACGCCTTCGGGGATGAAGGTGGAGCGCTCGGACGATCGCGGGGTCTTGGTTGCCTTGGTAGGCAACAGTTTTTCCAGCCAGCTCATAGGTTTGCTTTCGTATTCTGATGCTGCGACATTATGCATCCAGTGCATGGCGGATATCTTGCAGGAAGCTTGCAGCAGCCTGCGCGATGCCATCACCGCTCTGGTCGGAGATCAGCTGCATGATCCTGCTGCCGATCACCACGGCATCGGCATGCTGGCCGATGGCACGGGCGCTTTCGGCATCGCGGATGCCGAAGCCGACACCAATCGGGATCTTCACGTGCTGGCGGATGCGCGGAATCGCCTCGGCCACGGCCGAGGTATCGAGTGCGCCGGAACCGGTCACGCCCTTGAGCGAGACGTAGTAGACATAGCCGGTGGCCAACTCGGCTACCTGCTGCATGCGCTGTTCGGTGGACGTCGGGGCCAGCAGGAAGATCTGGTCCATGTCATGGGCGCGCAGCTGGGCGCAGAATTCGGCACTTTCTTCCGGCGGAAAGTCCACCACCAGCATGCCGTCGATGCCGGCGGCGCTGGCATCGCGGGCAAAGCTGCCGGCACCGTGGCGCAGCTCGTAGTTCTCGACCGCGTTGCCGTAGCCCATCAGCACGATCGGCGTGCTGTTGTCCTGCTCGCGGAAGGTGCGCACCTGTTCCAGCACGGTGACCAGGCTCACGCCCTGGGCAATGGCTTTTTCACCGGCGGCCTGGATCACGGCACCATCGGCCATCGGGTCACTGAACGGCACGCCCAGCTCGATGATGTCGGAGCCGGCGGCCACGGCGGCGTGCATCAGCGGCACGGTGCAGTCGCGTTCGGGGTAACCGGTCATCAGGTAGGGGATCAGGGCCTTGCGCTTTTGCTCGGCCAGACGCTGCAGGGTGGGCTGGATACGGCTCATGCCTGGCCTCCTTTCACAACCAGACCGCGCATCGAGGGGCGGTCGTAATAATCTTCGCCGGACAGGTCGGCCACGGTGCCGATGTCCTTGTCGCCACGGCCGGACAGGTTGACCAGGATCGCCTGCTCGGGGGGCATGGTCTTCGCCAGCTTCATGGCATGGGCCACGGCATGGCTGGATTCCAGCGCCGGGATGATGCCTTCGGCGCGGCACAGGTAGTGGAAGGCGTCCAGCGCTTCCCGGTCGGTGATGCCGACGTATTCGGCACGACCGATTTCCTGCAGCCAGGCGTGCTCGGGGCCGACACCGGGGTAGTCCAGGCCGGCGCTGATGCTGTGCGTTTCGGTGATCTGGCCGTTTTCGTCCTGCAGGATCATGGTGCGGTTGCCGTGCAGCACGCCCGGTTCGCCGCGCTCCAGCGAGGCCGAGTGCTTGCCGTTGTCCAGGCCTTCACCGGCGGCCTCGACGCCGATCAGGCGCGTGGCGGCGTGCTCGATGTAGGGGTAGAAAATGCCCATGGCATTGCTGCCGCCGCCCACGCAGGCCACCACCGCATCGGGCTGGCGGCCCTGGTGCAGTTCCGGCATCTGCTGCAGGCATTCCTCGCCGATCACGCTCTGGAAATCGCGCACCATCATCGGGTAGGGGTGCGGGCCGGCCACGGTGCCGATGATGTAGAAGGTGTTGTCGACATTGGTGACCCAGTCGCGCATCGCCTCGTTGAGCGCATCCTTGAGTGTGCGGCTGCCTGATTCCACCGGCACCACGGTGGCACCCAGCAGCTTCATGCGGAACACGTTGGGCGACTGGCGCTTGACGTCTTCGGCACCCATGTAGACCACGCATTCCAGGCCAAAGCGGGCACAGATGGTGGCAGTGGCCACGCCGTGCTGGCCGGCTCCGGTTTCGGCAATGATGCGCGGCTTGCCCATGCGCTTGGCCAGCAGCGCCTGGCCGATCACGTTGTTGATCTTGTGGGCACCGGTGTGGTTCAGGTCCTCGCGCTTGAGGTAGATTTGCGCGCCGCCCATTTCACGGCTCATGCGGGCCGCGTGGTAGATGGGCGAGGGGCGACCCACGTAGTGCGCCAGCTCGTACCGGAATTCGGCGATGAACTCCGGGTCCTGGCTGTAGCGATCGTAGGCCTCGCGCAGTTCCTCGATGGCGTGGGTCAGGGTTTCGGAGATGAAGGCACCACCGAACTTGCCAAAGTGCCCGTTGGCATCGGGATAGGAATATGCAGACATGGAAAAAACTCTTCAGGCAGACTGGGCATCGGCGGCGCGCACGGCCGCCACGAAAGCTCGCATCTTGTCGGCATCCTTGATGCCCTTGGCCGACTCCACGCCGGAACTGACATCAACCGACAGCGACTTGCAGTTGTCACGCAGGCGCACGATGCCGTCGCCCACGTTTGCAGGCGTCAGTCCACCACTCAAGACGAGGTGAGCGTTGACGTTTGTTGGAAGCAGTGACCAATCGAATGCCTTGCCGCCACCGCCATAGCCGTCGACCTTGGCGTCGAGCAGGATGGCCTGGGCGCGGGAATAGAGATCACAAAATTGTAGCAAGTCAAACGCGTTGTCGCCACCCAGCGGAATGTGGGCGGCACGCAGCCAGGCACGCTGCGGGCCGGCGGCCTGCTCACATTGCTGCGGGGTTTCATCGCCGTGGAACTGCCAGCTGGTGTGCGGCACGGCGTCGCGGGCTTCCTGCAGCAGCTCGTCGCAGGCGTTGACGAACAGCAGCACGGGCGTGACAAAAGGCGGTAGCCGGCGCGCCAGCCGGGCTGCCTGCTGCGGCGTCACGGCGCGCGGGCTGGGCGCGTACAGCACGAAGCCGACAGCGTCCACGCCGCAGGCCACGGCAGCGTCCACGTCCTGCTCACGGGTGAAGCCGCAGATCTTGATGCGGGTGCGGGGGGAGGAGATGTGCATGGGGGTATTGTCGCCCATGGGGGCCAGCTGTGCTGGCGCTGGCGGAGAGGCCTGACACTGACAGTCACGCCATACGCGGGCCGGCTGTCAGTGTCACTGGTCAGAAGGGAGGGTCATCCCAGTCCGTATCGTTACGCTGTGGCGGCATGGGAGGGGTCGTATGCCCCCCATGCAGGGTGATCTCATCGATGCGGATATCAGGGCTGAGCTGCTTGTGGCCCTCCTTGTTTGTCCATTCGCGCAAGGTCAGGGAGCCGAAGACGGTGACGGCAGTGCCTTTTTTCAGGTAAGGGGCGAGTGCTTCGCCGCGCTTGCCCCAGACCGTGCAGCTGAACCAGTTGGTGCTTTTCCGGTTGCCAAAGCCGATATCGGAGGCCAGGCGGAAGCTGCAGATGGTTTCGCCGGTCTGGGTGTGGCGGATGTCGGCGTCGGCGGCGATGCGGCCGGTGGCGGTGATCTTGTTCATGGGCGTGTTATTCCTGAAAACAGGGTGAGGGTGAAAAATGGGGCGACGGGCATGGCCTTACCCCGGCAACCAGTCAAACGCCGCCGTTCGCTCCGGCAAGCCCCATTCGGGCGCATACACCGGTCCGGCAAAGTACAGCCCGTCCGGCGCAAAGGTGGGGGCGGCGGCATCGCGGCTGCGGGCGGCCAGTACGGTATCGATCCATTCCGGCGGCTGGTTGCCGTGCCCCACGGCCAGCAGGCAACCCATGATGTTGCGGATCATGTGGTGCAGAAAGGCATTGGCCTGGAATTCGAAGCGCCAGTAGGTGCCGTGGCGGCTGATGCGGATGCGCTGCACCGTCTTGACCGGCGTCAGCGCCTGGCAGGCCGAGGCGCGGAAGGAGCTGAAATCGTGCTCGCCCAGCAGGCGCGCGGCGGCATCTTCCATGGCGGCCTGGTCCAGCGGGCGGAACACCCAGCCGGCGCGTTCGCTTTCCAGGCTGGGGCGCACCGGCGATTCCAGCAGCACATACACATAGCGCCGCGCCACCGCGCTGGCACGGGCATGGAAGCTGTCGGGCACGATGCGCGCCCACTGCACGGCAATATCGGCCGGCAGGTAGGTGTTGGGGCCGCGTACCCAGGAGATCTCGCTGCGTTCGATATCGGTATCGAAGTGCACCACCTGCATCAGGCCGTGCACGCCGGCATCGGTGCGGCCGGCGCACAAGGTGTTCAGGGGCGGGCCGTCGGTAAAGCGCTGCAGCGCACGCTCCAGCTTGTCCTGCACCGTGGTGCCGCAGGGCTGGCTTTGCCAGCCCAGATAGCGGCTGCCCAGATAGCTGACGCCCAGTGCGACGCGCATGGTGTTCAGGCCTCGTCGCTGGCGGCAATGCGCGCCAGCAGCGCTTCGGCATCGGCCTTCAGGCTGCTGCTGTCGGTCTTGTCCAGCACTTCCTGCGCCAGCACGCGGGCGCCGTCCAGATCGCTGATGGCAAAGAATTCGCGTGCCAGCGACAGCTTGGTCAGCAGCGCAGTTTCACCCGGTTCGGCATCGGCCGGGCCTTCAATGTCGAGCGACAGGTTGCTGAAGTCGAACACCAGCGGCTTGTCGGTGGCGGGCGGGAGCGCATCGTCGGCGCTATTGCCGTCCGCATCCTCTTCGGGCAGGTCCAGCGTCAGGCCGGACAAGTCGGCGCTGTCTTCGGGCAGAGGGTCGGCGTGTGTGGTGGTGGCTGCCGCAGCTGCAGGGGCAACGTCAGCCGGGCGTGCTTGCAGCTCCTGCTCCAGCGCCGGAACATGGTCCGGCTGGCTCAGGTCCATGGCGCGCGACAGGGCTTCGGCCGAGGCACGCGGGCCGGCAGCAGCGGCGGCTTCAGCGGCCAGGCGTTCGGCCTCGCGGCGCTGCGCGGCACGCCACAGCTGCAGAAAGCCGATCAGCAGCAGCGCCAGCACACCGGTCAGCGTCCAGGCCCACCAGGGCAGGCCGTTGCCGGTGCTGGCGGGGGCAGCTTCGGATGCAGGCGCTGCCGCGACCGATGCCGGCGCGCTGGCGATGGTGGCCGCCGGGGCAGAAGCGGCGCTGGCCACCAGGGCCGCTTCGCTGGCGGACGATGCCGCCGGCACCGCCGCAACCACCGGGGCAGCCGAAGCCGGCGCCATGACCGAAGCTGCCGCAGCCGGCGTGCTGGCTACCGGTGCCGGTACCAGCACCGGTGCCTCCACGGCCGATGCGGTGGCAACCGGCGCTGACGCGGTTCCGGCTGCCGCCAGCTGCACCAGTCCATAGCCGTGCTTTTCGTAATCGGCATGCTGCTGGCGGATCAGCGCACGCGCTTCTTCTGCCGGGACGGAGAGCGCCTGCTCTGCCGTGGGCATGGTCAGGGCCGCGCCTTTCTTGAGCAGGTTGATGTTGTCGGCCATGAAGGCATCGGGATTGGCGTGCAGGATCGCCAGCAGGGTCTGATCCTGTGTGGCACCAGCCGGGCGGTTGGCCGAGGCAATGCGGCTGACCATGTCGCCGGGCCGGGTCTGGACCACCTTGGCGGCGCTGGCAACCGGTGCGGAAGCCGCCGTGGCGCTCTGCGCCAGTACGGCCGGGCTGGCCGACAGGCCGAGTACGCCTGCCAGCAGCAGGGCAGAGGCGAAGGAGGGGCGCACGGAGTGCTTCAGGATCTGGAACATGCGAGAGACAAATCAATGACAGGCCGCGTGCCGCAGGCGCGCAGCCATCAGGAAGCCGTGCCCTGCGGGGCCGGCTGACAATAGCCATAGTCTAACTGCGCGCTGCCGGACTGGTGTAGCGGCTGCATCCTGTTGCACCTGGCAACAGACAGGCCATGGCAGCAAAAAGGGCGCACCCCCGAAAAGGTGCGCCCTCTGCTTCAGACAGCCGGAGCTCAGGCTTCCAGCAGAATGCGCAGCATGCGGCGCAGCGGTTCTGCCGCGCCCCACAGCAGCTGGTCACCAATGGTGAAGGCGCCGACGTACTCCGGGCCCATGGCCAGCTTGCGGATACGGCCGACCGGAATCGTCATGGTGCCGGTCACGGCAACCGGCGTCAGGTCCTGCATGGTGGCTTCACGGTTGTTCGGTACCACCTTCACCCACTCGTTGTCGGCCGCGATCATGGCCTCGATGTCGGCTACCGGCACATCCTTCTTCAGCTTGAAGGTCAGGGCCTGGCTGTGGCAGCGCATGGCACCCACGCGCACGCAGTAGCCATCCACCGGGATGGCGGCATCGCCCAGACCCAGGATCTTGTTGGTTTCGGCCATCGCCTTCCACTCTTCGCGCGATTGGCCGTTGCCCAGGTCCTTGTCGATCCAGGGGATCAGGCTGCCGCCCAGCGGCACGCCGAAGTTGGCGGTTTCGTCAGCGCTCAGGGCGCGCTGCTTGGCCACCACCATGCGGTCGATTTCCAGGATGGCGGACTTGGGGTCATCCAGCAGGGCCTTGACTTCGGCATTCAGCGTGCCGTACTGGTTCAGCAGTTCGCGCATGTGCTGGGCACCGCCGCCACTGGCAGCCTGGTAGGTCTGGGTGCTCATCCACTCGACCAGGCCGGCCTTGTACAGCGCACCCACGCCCATCAGCATGCAGCTCACGGTGCAGTTGCCACCGACCCAGTTGTTGCCGCCCTTGGCCAGCGCGTCCTGGATCACCGACAGGTTGACCGGATCCAGCACGATCACGGCATCCTGGTCCATGCGCAGCGTGGAGGCGGCATCGATCCAGTGGCCGTTCCAGCCGGCAGCGCGCAGCTTGGGGAATACCTCGCTGGTGTAGTCGCCGCCCTGGCAGGTCAGGATGATGTCGCACTTCTTCAGCTCGGCGATGTCGTGTGCGTCCTTCAGGGTCTTTTCGTTTTTGGCCATGGCCGGGGCGGCACCACCAGCGTTGGAGGTGGAAAAGAACACCGGCTCGATCAGGGCAAAGTCATTTTCGGCCTGCATGCGGTCCATCAGGACGGAACCGACCATGCCGCGCCAGCCGACCAGACCAACTACGTTACCAACTTTCATCGTGTATCTCCATGCGAATCAATAAACCAGGAACAGGGTGATCCATCTGCAGGCGCACGGACAAGCGGCGTCTGTCAACGGCAATCAGGAAGGGAGGGAGTGTTTCTGGCGGCCCCGGCTCGTCTGGGCCGGTTTTGGCGCACGACGAACCCGGACTGGTCAGCCCTTGATGGTTGTCGTTTTGATGATGGAAGCAGGCAATGCCGCAGCCACAACAGCAAGAGCTGCCGGGACGGGGAAAAGGGCGACATTGCGAGACATGGGGAACATTATAGGCAGCGTGGCCCCTGTACGTTCGTACTATTTGATAACAGCGCGGAAAGCGTGGTTTCTGCGCAAAAAAACGCCACCCGCAGGTGGCGTCTTGATGCAGGTGTGCAGGGCGGTTACTTCTCGGCCACGGCACGATAGGCGATGGCGCCCAGAATGCCGCCGATGATCGGGGCGACCCAGAACAGCCACAGCTGCTGCAGCGCCCAGCCATCGGCAAACAGCGCAACGCCGGTGCTGCGTGCCGGGTTGACCGGGGTGTTGGTCACCGGAATGCTGATCAGGTGGATCAGCGTCAGCGCCAGACCGATGGCGATCGGGGCAAAGCCGGCCGGGGCACGCTGGTCGGTAGCACCCATGATGATGAACAGGAAGAAACCGGTCAGCACGATTTCCACCAGCAGGGCGGCCATCAGCTTGTACTGGCCGGGCGCGTGTTCACCGTAACCGTTGCTGGCAAAGCCGCCAACCTGCGTGAAATCGGCCTTGCCGCTGGCAATCAGGTAGAGCACGCCACCGGCGGCCACGGCACCCAGCACCTGGGCCGCGATATACGGCAGCAGCTGGCTGGGCGGGAAGCGGCCGCCGGCCCACAGGCCAAAAAACACGGCCGGATTGAAATGGCCACCCGAGATATGGCCCACGGCATACGCCATGGTCAGCAAGGTCAGGCCAAAGGTCAGCGAGACACCGGCAAAGCCGATGTCCAGTTCGGGAAAGGCTGCCGCCAGCACGGCGCTGCCACAGCCGCCACCAGCCAGAAGGTACCGAAAAACTCGGCTCCATACTTCTTCATGCGAAAAACTCCTTGCAATGTCATGTCAGCGCCCGGACAAGGGCACAGGCACCCAGTGTAGGAAGCGCTGATGACGATTCCATGCCGGGGCCTGCAGCAGATCGGCAATACCGTGCAAATGTCGCAGTTCGAGCACTGGTTTTATACTGCTCCCAACCGTTTGTTCCACCCTGATTCCGGAGTTCCGCATGAAATCCCGTGCTGCCGTTGCCTTTGCCGCAGGTGAACCCCTGCAAATCGTCGAAATCGATGTCGCCCCGCCGCAAAAAGGCGAGGTGCTGGTCAAGATCACCCACACCGGCGTTTGCCATACGGATGCCTTCACGCTCAGTGGCGATGACCCGGAAGGCGTGTTTCCGGCCGTGCTGGGCCACGAAGGGGCCGGCGTGGTGGTGGAAGTGGGCGAGGGCGTGACCAGCGTCAAGCCGGGTGACCACGTGATTCCGCTCTATACCGCCGAATGCGGCGAGTGCCTGTTCTGCAAGTCCGGCAAGACCAATCTGTGCGTGGCGGTGCGCGCCACCCAGGGCAAGGGCGTGATGCCCGATGGCACCACCCGCTTCAGCTACAACGGCCAACCCATCTACCACTACATGGGCTGCTCCACCTTCAGCGAGTACACCGTGGTGGCCGAGGTCTCGCTGGCCAGGATCAACCCGCAGGCCAACCACGAGCAGGTCTGCCTGCTGGGCTGCGGCGTGACCACCGGCCTGGGCGCAGTCTCGCACACCGCCAAGGTGCAGGAAGGCGATACCGTGGCCGTGTTCGGTCTGGGCGGCATTGGCCTGGCGGTGATCCAGGGTGCCAAGCTGGCCAAGGCCGGCCGCATCATCGCGATTGACACCAACCCCGGCAAATTCGATCTGGCACGCACTTTTGGTGCCACCGACTGCATCAACCCCAAGGACTACGAACAGCCGATCCAGCAGGTGATCGTGGAGATGACCGGCTGGGGCGTGGACCACTCCTTCGAGTGCATTGGCAACGTGCATGTGATGCGCGCCGCGCTGGAATGCGCGCACCGTGGCTGGGGCCAGAGCGTGATCATCGGCGTGGCCGGTGCCGGCCAGGAAATCTCCACCCGCCCGTTCCAGCTGGTGACCGGGCGCAAATGGCTGGGCACGGCCTTTGGCGGCATCAAGGGCCGCACCGAGCTGCCGGGCATGGTGGAAGACGCCATGGAAGGCAAGATCCAGCTGGAGCCCTTTGTCACCCACACCATGCCGCTGGAGCAGATCAACGAGGCTTTCGACCTGATGCACGAAGGCAAGTCGATCCGCAGCGTGATCCATTACTGAAGGGGAGGGCGCATGCAACGCATCGAACACCACGCCAGCTTTGGCGGTCGCCAGGAAGTCTGGCAGCACACGTCCGGCAGCCTGGGCTGCGACATGCGCATCGGCGTCTACCTGCCGCCGCAGGCCCTGGCCGGCGAGCGCTGTCCGGTGCTGTACTGGCTGTCCGGGCTGACCTGCACCGAACAGAATTTCATCACCAAGGCCGGCGCACAGCAGTTTGCCGCGCAGCACGGCCTGATCGTGGTGGCACCCGATACCAGCCCGCGCGGCGAGGGCGTGGCCAATGACGAGGCCTACGATCTGGGGCAGGGTGCGGGCTTTTACCTGAACGCCACGCAGGCACCGTGGGCAGCACATTTCCGCATGGAAGACTATGTGGTGCAGGAGCTGCCGGCGCTGATCGAGCAGCATTTCCCGGCCAGTGACCGGCGCGGCATCAGCGGCCACAGCATGGGCGGCCACGGTGCGCTGACGCTGGCGCTGCGTCACCCGGGGCGCTATGTGAGCGTGAGTGCGTTTTCCCCCATCGTGGCACCGTCGCAGGTGCCCTGGGGACAGAAGGCCTTCACCGCCTATCTGGGCGATGACCAGACGGCCTGGCTACAGCACGATGCCGTGGCGCTGATGGCCACGGCGCAGGAACGTCTGCCCCTATTGGTGGACCAGGGCGATGCCGATGATTTCCTGACCGGCCAGCTCAAGCCCGAGCTGTTGCAGCAAGCCTGCGAGGCGGCCGGTCATCCGCTCACATTGCGCCTGCAGCCGGGGTACGACCACAGCTACTACTTCATCGCCAGCTTCATCGGCGAGCACCTGGCGCACCACGCCCGCGCCTTGCGCGCAGGCTGAGTGGCAGCGGGCCTGTCAGCGGCCCCGCTGCCAGACGCCCGCTGGCTTCAGATCAGGCCTTCTTCCTGCATCGCCTGCTGCACGGCAGGTCGCGCGGCCACGCGATCGCGCCAGGCCTGCAGATGGGGCAGGCCGGACAGATCCACCTGGGTCGGCACGCTCCAGTTGCTGGTCACGAACAGATAGCCATCGGCCACCGTGAAGCTGCCGCCCATCAGGTAATCGCGCTGCGCCAGTTCGCTGTCCAGCCAGCCAAACAGCTTGCGCAGCTTGTCGCGTGCGCCTTGCTGCACCTCGGCCGGGTTGGGGCGGAACAGCAGCGAGAAGGTCTTGTGGATCTCGGTGCTGATGAAGTTCAGCCACGATTGCAGCTGGTAGCGCGCCAGCGTGCCATTGGCCGGTGCCAGCTGCTTGTCCGGAGCCTGGTCGGCAATGTATTGCACGATGGCCGGGCCTTCGCGCAGCATGGTACCGTCATCCAGTTGCAGCATGGGCACATAGCCGAACGGGTTGATGGTGTAGTAGTCGGTGCCATCGGCCAGCGTGTGATCGGCCAGCGAAACGGCAATCGCCTCGTAGGAGAGGCCGGCTTCGGCCAGCGCGATGTGGGGGGACAGGGAGCAGGCACCAGCGGCGTAATACAGCTTCATGAAAACCTCGTGATCAGGGCGGTGGAACAAAGGGAAAAGACGGGTGCAGTGCCATGCCGCAGCCGGTATGATGGTTGCTGGCGCAAGACGCCATGGCATGCAGCATGGCTGCGCGCTTATTGTGCAGAATCAAACAGGTGCACGCGGGCTTAGGCTACAGTGCCCCTTCTCCTACATGGCAGATTACCAACGGACCTCAGCACCATGGACCAGCACTTTCTGACTCCCCTGTTTGCCCCCGCCAGCATCATCGTGTTTGCCGGCACCGAGGAAGAGCGTGCCAATGACCCTGCCTTTCGCGATGCCGCCAGCCTGTGCGAAGCCTTCAGCCTGCAGGATTACAAGGGCAAGGTGTTCCACCTGGATGTGGACACCTCCGAAGGCAGCCTGTCCGACCTGATCCACTCCGGCTCCGACCTGGCCATCATTGCGCTGCCGCCCGAAGAGGCCCTGGCTGCCCTGGAAGCGGCCGGTCGCATGCGCTGCCGTGCCGCGCTGGTGCTGTCCACCGGCTTCCCGGTTGAAATGGCCGCCGAAATGCGCCGGGTGGCGCGTCGCAGCGACATGCTGCTGCTGGGCCCCAACAGCCGCGGCTTCCAGCGCCCCAACCTGGGCCTGAATGCCGGCGTGGTCGGCCCCATGGCCGACAAGGGGCCGCTGGCGCTGGTGTCGCAATCCGGAGCCCTGACGGCCGCGCTGCTGGACTGGGCGCGTCCCAACCATATCGGCTTCTCCACCATCATCTCGCTGGGCCCGCACACCAGCGTCGACATGGCGCAGACCCTGGACTTTCTGGCCTCCGATCCGCAAACCCACAGCATCGTGGTGTACCTGGAAGGCATTTCCGATTCGCGCAGCTTCATGAGTGCCTTGCGCGCGGCCTCCATTGCCAAGCCGGTGGTGGTGCTCAAGGCCGGGCGCAAACGCGCCGGCAACGTGGCCGCCCGCACCCACTCGGCGGCCATTGTCGGCAGCGATGAAGTGTTCGATGCCGCCCTGCGCCGTGGCGGTGCGGTGCGCATCCGCTCGTTTACCGAGCTGTTCTCGGCGGCGCAGTGCCTGGCTTCGCGCTACCGTCCGGTGGGCAACCACCTGGCCATCATCACCAACGGTGGCGGTCCCGGCGTGCTGGCGGCCGACCGCGCCAACGATATCGGCCTGGAAATGGGCCAGCTGTCGCAGGAGTCCATCAACGCGCTGCTGCCGCAGCTGTTGCCGAATGCCTCGGTGGTGGACCTGATCGACCTGTCCGAAGAGGCCCAGCCCGAACATTACGTGGCCGCCCTGCAGGTGGCCGCCAAGGATGCCAATGTCGATGGCATCCTGACCATCCACACGCCCAAGCGTGCCGTGGACATGGTGGCCGTGGCCGAGGCCGTGGCCCAGGAGCGCAGCCGCATCAGCAAGCCGCTGATCAGCTGCCTGATGGGCGATACCTCGGTGCGTGGCGCACGCGATGTCTTGCGTGCCGTCGAGATTCCCACCTTCCGCAGCCCCGAGGCGGCGGTGGGAGCCTTCAGCAATATTTCCTCGTTCTACCATAACCAGCGCCTGCTGCAGCAGACGCCGCCGCCGCTGAGCAACATGGCCAAGCCCGATGTGGAAGGGGCGCGTCTGCTGCTGGAAGGCGTGCTGGCCGAACGTCGCCAGATCCTGACCGAAATGGAGTCCAAGGCGCTGCTGTCGGCCTTCCATATTCCGGTTACGCAAACCATTCTGGCGCGCAACGCCAGCGAGGCCATGATGCTGGCCGCCCAACTGGGTTTCCCGGTGGCGCTCAAGATCGATTCGCCCGACATCACCCACAAGTCCGATGTCAACGGCGTCGCCCTCAACGTCCTGAACGCCATCGGCGTGCGCGACGTGTACGAGGAGATGATCGAAAGCGTGCGTCGCAAGCAGCCGCAGGCCCGCATCAACGGCATCACGGTGCAGCGCATGGCCAGCCATGTGCGTGGCCGCGAGCTGTACATCGGTGTGGTGACCGACGAGGCCTTTGGCCCGGTGATTGCCTTCGGGGCGGGCGGCACCATGATCGAGCTGTACAGCGACCGCTCCATGGAGCTGCCGCCGCTCAACCAGTTCCTGGCGCGCCACATGATGGAACGCTCCCGCGTATCGGCCACGCTGGGGGCCTGGCGCGGTGCCAATCCGGTGAACCACGAGGCGCTGGAGCAGATCCTGCTGCGCGTGTCCGAAATGGTGTGCGAACTGCCGCAGCTGCGCGAGATGGACATCAACCCCATCATCGTGGACGAAAACGGTGCCGTGGCAGTCGATGCTCGCATCGTGGTGGGCAATACGCTGGCCACGGCGCGGCCCTACCAGCATCTGTCCATCCTGCCGTACCCGGCGCACTTCCGCCAGGAGTGGCCGCTGCGCGGCGGTGGCCACTACACCATCCGCGCCATCCACCCGGATGATGGCCAGATGCTGCAGGAGCTGGTGCGCGGCCTGAGCCCCGAAAGCCGCTACAACCGCTTTGTCTCGGCGCTGACCGAGCTGTCGCCCGGCATGCTGGCCAAGTTCTCGCTGATCGATTACGACCGCGAGATGGCGCTGGTAGCCGTGCTGGAAGAACGCGAGATCGACGAGCAGGGCGAGGTGACCGAGCACGAGCGCCTGGTCGGCGTGGTGCGCTATGTCACCAACCCCGACAGCAGCAGCTGCGAGTTCTCGCTGCTGATTGCCGATGACATGTCGGGCAAGGGCATGGGCTCGCGCATGATGCGCTCCATCATGGACGTGGCGCGTGACAAGGGCCTGCGCGAGATCATCGGCCTGGTGCTGACCAACAACAGCAACATGCTCAAGCTGATGCGTTCGCTGGGCTTCAGCGTCAAGCCCTATCCGGATGATCCGGATTTCCGTCTGGTGACGTACCAGCTGTGACGTCTGGCTGACGCTGGTGGCCCGGCAAGGGGCCGCTTTGCGCATACACTGGCCGCATGGTGCTCAACCTTGTCTGGCTCGGCTTTTTCCTGGGAGGCTTCCTGATCGCCCTGTGGCAGCTGCTGCATGGTGACCTGGAGGCTTTTTCGCGTTTGCTGACGGCGCTGTTCGATGCCGCCAAGTCCGGTTTCGAGATTGCCATCGGCCTGACCGGCATGATGGCGTTGTGGCTGGGGCTGCTGCGCGTGGGCGAAAAAGCCGGCCTGATCGGCGTGCTGGCACGCGGGGTGGATCCCATGTTCCGCCATCTGTTTCCGGGCGTACCGGCCGGCCACCCGGCGCAGGGCGCCATGACGATGAACATGTCGGCCAACATGCTGGGGCTGGACAATGCCGCCACGCCGCTGGGGCTCAAGGCCATGCAGGAACTGCAATCGCTCAACCCGCAGCCCGAACGTGCCACCAATGCGCAAATCCTGTTTCTGGTGCTGAACACTGCGGGACTGACGCTGATTCCCACCTCGGTGATCGCGATTCGCCAGACCATGGCGGTGCAGCAGGGCGTGAGCGGTTTCAATGCCGCCGACATCTTTCTGCCGACGCTGGTGGTGACCTCGATTTCGCTGCTGTCGGCGCTGCTGCTGGTGGCGCTGATCCAGCGTCTGCCGATCTGGAAGCCTGCCATCTGGGTGCCGGTGGCGCTGTTCGGCGCCCTGGTGGGCGGACTGAGCTGGTGGCTGACCGGTTTGCCGGCCGAGCGTGCCTCGCAGCTGGTGGGGGCGATCGGCAGCGGCGTGATCCTGGGGCTGGTGGTGCTGTTCCTGGTAGCGGGAGCGCTGCGGCGTATCCCGGTGTACGAGACTTTTGTCGAAGGTGCCAAAGAGGGCTTTGGCGTGGCGGTGCAGATCATTCCCTACCTGGTGGCCATGCTGTGTGGCATTGCCGTGTTCCGCGCAGCTGGTGGCATGGACTGGGTGTTGCAGGGCATTGCGGTACTGATCACGGCCATGGGCCTGCCTACCGACTTTCTGCCGGCGCTGCCGGTGGGGCTGATGAAGGTGCTGTCGGGCTCGGGCGCACGCGGCCTGATGGTGGACGTGATGCAGACCCACGGTGTGGCCTCGTTCCCGGCGCAGGTAGCCGCCATCATCCAGGGATCGACCGAAACCACCTTTTATGTGCTGGCGGTGTACTTTGGCAGTGTCGGCATTCGCGATACGCGCCATGCGCTGGGCTGTGCGCTGTTTGCCGATCTGGTGGGCATCGTGGCGGCGGTGCTGGTGGGTTATGCGTTTTTTGCCTGAAACCGGGTCTGCAGACACCTGGGCTAGAATGGCAGGTTGGGTGCCAGTCACAGAGGGGTGACTGGCAGGTATGTTCAGCGAAGGTCGGGCCGCCTCGCAGTGGAATCACGACCTATGGAAAATCTTTCTCCCACCACGGTGCAGATCATTGCTGCCTGCATTTTTGCGCTGGCGCTGCTGCACACCTTCTCCACCAAGTTCTTTCATGATCTGGCGCAGCGCAATCCGCGTCATGGCGGCGTCTGGCATCTGCTGGGCGAAGTCGAAGTCGTTTTCGGCTTCTGGGCCATGGTGATGGTGCTCGTGATGCTGGCGCTGACCGGGCCGGACCAGGCCCTGGAGTACGTGGAATCGCGCAATTTCACCGAGCCCATGTTCGTGTTCGTGATCATGGTGGTGGCAGCCACGCGCCCGATCCTGGACATGGCCACGGCTGGCGTGCATGCGCTGGCCCGGCTGATGCCGCTGCCGCGCACCATGGCCATGTACTTTGTGCTGTTGTCCTTTGTGCCGCTGCTCGGCTCCTTCATCACCGAGCCGGCTGCCATGACGCTGGCTGCGCTGATGCTGCGTGACACCATCTTCCGCCAGCCGGTAAGCAGCATGCTCAAGTACGCCACGCTGGGCGTGCTGTTCGTCAATATCTCGATTGGCGGCGTGCTGACGCCTTTTGCCGCGCCGCCGGTGCTGATGGTGGCCGCCAAGTGGAACTGGGACATCGCCTACATGCTGACGCATTTCGGCTGGCGTGCCGCCATTGCGGTGTTTGTCAACGCGCTGGCCATCACGCTGCTGCTGCGCCGTGAACTGGTGCGCCTGAAGCTGGACCCCGAGGCCAAGACGGTACGCGTTCCCATGGTGGTGATGCTGGTGCATGTGCTGTTCCTGGCTGCCGTGGTGGTCACGGCCCACCATCCGGTGGTGTTCATGGGGCTGCTGCTGTTCTTCCTGGGCTTTACCACGGCCTATGCGCGTCACCAGAGCCCGCTGATCCTGCGCGAGGCGCTGCTGGTGGCCTTCTTCCTGGCGGGCCTGGTGGTGCTGGGCGGTTTGCAACAGTGGTGGCTGCAGCCGCTGCTGATGAGCATGAGTGCCGATTCGGTGTACTACGTGGCCACTGGCCTGACGGCGATTACCGATAACGCCGCGCTGACCTATCTGGGCTCGCTGGTGGAAGGCCTGAGCGAGGAGTTCAAGCTGGCGCTGGTGGCCGGTGCCGTGACGGGTGGTGGTCTGACGCTGATTGCCAACGCACCCAACCCGGCGGGTGCGGCGATCCTGAAGCAGCACTTCCCGAATGGTGCCATTCACTTCTTCTGGCTGCTGGTCGCGGCGATTCCGCCCACGCTGGTGGCCATGGCGGCTTTCCGCCTGCTGTAAGGGCAGAGCGCGCTTGTTGCACCCTGTCACCGGGTGTGGCGGCCTTTAAGCCAGCCATAAGCCTGGCTGGGCATGATGAACTTGTCGGCGGTCAAGACGACCGCCCCAACAAGCCACTCAGGAGTTCATCATGTCCCGTAAATTCTTTTCTGCCACCGTTCTGGCCACCCTGCTGGGGCTGTCTTCGCTTGCCGGCGGCTTTGCCTATGCCCAGGGCCGCACTGCCAGTCCGACCCCGCAGGTGACGCTGTCGGCCAGCCAGGCCCTGCTTGCTGCCGAACAGCATCTGCCCAACAGCAAGGCGGTTGAGGTGGAGCTGGATCGCGAAGATGGCCGGATCGTGTACGAGGTGAAGCTGCTGTCCGGACAAAGCAGGCACAAAGTGCTTGTCGATGCCGCAAGCGGCAAGGTGCTGTCGGTTGGCGAAAAAACCGCCGATGCGCGTGATGCCGACAAGGTCAAGGACCTGCTCGTGACACCGGCGCAGGCCGCCACCACTGCCGAGCAGCTGTATCCGGGCGGCAAGGCCGTGGAAGTGGAGCTGGAGCACAAGCGTGACCAGCGCTACTACGAAGTCAAGGTGCTGACATCGCAACAGCAGAAGCACGAAGTCAAGGTCGATGCCATGACCGGCAAGGTGCTGTCCGCCGAGAAGAAGCGCTGATTCGCGGCTGGTGCTGGCAGGCCACCTGCTCAGGGCGTGCTGCCCTGCAGGGCACGTTGCCAGACCTGGTGCCAGATGCGGGTGATGCCATCGCGTGACAGGGCGCCTGTCGCCTCCGGGCGCAGGCGCTCTGGCATGTTCAGCGCTTGCCACTGGCCTTGTTCCTGGCGTGCCACGGCAAAGTTGAAGCTGTAGTCCGGCTCCATGCCCATGCGCAAATCGCTCAGGATCAGCTGGTCATGCTGCACGCGGGCACGCATGTAGCCGCGATTGAACCATGTCAGCCGATGCACGGCCGGTATGTCCTGCAGTTGCTGTAGCGTAGCTACATCAGAACTGTGGGTCTGGAACTGCATCGGGCCCTTGTCGACCAGCACGGCGCGGTCGCCTGTCAGGTAGCCATCGGGTGTCATTACCACCACGCGGTAGAGCAGGGTGGTAAAGGGTTGGGCCACCGAAAAGCGGGGCGCATCGGCCAGGCCCATGGGGGCCAGCGTGGCCTGCGCAGCGCGATCCACCATGGCCTTGGCGGCCAGTGACCAGGTCAGGTAGCTGCTCGATACCAGCAGGCCGACCATCAGCAGCTGCCGCGCCAGTGGCCGTGCTGCCAGGCTCCAGGCCGCTACGCAGGCCAGCAGCAGCCATACCGTGTAGAGCGGATCGATGATGAACACGCTGGACCACATGGCCGGGTGCACCGGCAGGGGCCACAGCAGCTGCGTGCCATAGGCGGTGAAGGCATCGAGCAGGGGATGGGTGAACAGGGGCAGGAAGATGGCCCAGAACCAGGCCCGTGGCGCCTCGGCAACCCGGCCCTTCAGGCGCTTGAAGCCCCACCACAGGGCCCAGGCCAGCAGGGGCAGCAGAAACAGCGAATGCGAAGGGCCGCGGTGCCAGGTCATCAGCAGTACCGGGTCTTGCGTCAGCGCGGAGATGACGAGGCCGTCCAGATCCGGCAGCGTGCCCAGGGCGGCACCGGCCAGCAGGGCGGCGCGGCGGTGGCGGGCGGGGGCTGCGGTGGCGGAGAGGGCGCTGCCTAGGAGGAGTTGGGAGAGGGAGTCCATGGAAAATCAGGTGTCTGGAAATTCAGGCCATTGTGGCAAATCATCCGTGATGGTGTGCCAGGGTGCCTTGTGCGCAACGCAGACATGCATTTCCGGACGGATGCCGGGATCGGCATCCAGGCCACCCAGCGGCAGGCCCATGACATCAGGGCGATCGGTGAACTTGGTATGGATGGGTGAGCCACATACCGAACAGAATCCGCGCAGGTTGCCTGGGGAAGAGGCGTAGTAACGCACCAGATCCTCGCCCTGGACAAAGCGGAAATCAGCTGAGCGTACGGTGGCGCGGGTACGAAAGGCCGATCCCTGGGCCTTGCGGCACATGCTGCAGTGGCAGTGCAGGGCTTGCTGTAGCGGGCCGGTGATGGCGTACTGGACGGATTTGCAGAGGCAGGTGCCAGTGAGTGGGGTGGTGGGGGATGGGGGCATGTGGGGATGGTAGCGGATGTGGGGGAGGATTGGATAAAGGCTCGATGGCGAGTTGGTAGAGGTGATTGCGTAATGAGACGAAAGACATTGATAATGAGATATTTGATTTATTTATAGTTGTGCAGGATGGGTTATCCCAATGGTAGCCTAACCTGGTCGCATTTTGCAATAGACTAGAATAGTCCGGGTTATCCACGGGGGAACCCCGAAGTTCCGGTCAAAGCGCATTTCCCAATAGGCTAGAATAGCGC